>NZ_DATKKA010000011.1:0-188513 GCF_035543475.1 Methanoregula sp. | reverse complement strand
CTCGACCTCGTGGACCATCGATACGTTGCTTGCATCGATAGTAATACCACGGGCCTGCTCTTCTGCATCCGAATCCATGAAGAGCTGTTTGCCCGCAAGTTCCTCAGAGATAATACCCGCACCCGCAAGCAGGTTATCGGACAGGGTGGTTTTGCCGTGGTCAATGTGCGCCACGATCCCGATATTTCTGATGTGCTTGGGGTCCTTCATGAGCTCGACTACGCGCTCTACCGTTTTTTTGCCACGTGACATGAAAATAACCTCAAAAAAGATGTTTTACCGGGCGGATTTTGCGATCCGCTCCTTTTCTTCCTTTTTCCCGACCGAGTAGCACTTTGCGTCGCCCTTTGAGGCGGCAATGAGCTCGTCGGCAAGGATAGCACTCGCTGGCTTCTTGCTCTTACGCGAAGACTTCCAGACTGCCTCCGCGATGAAGCCGATGGCGGAGTCGACACGGCGCAGGGGAGCGGTGTCGACGGATTTCGGGACATTGATACCACCGTACTTCAGACGGACGGTCTCTTCCCGGGGACCGGTGTTGCCGATTGCCTCGACAAGCACTTCGATGGGGTTCCTCTTGGTCTTCCGGTTGATGATCTCGAATGCATCCCGCACGATCCCTATTGCCAGCTGCTTCTTGCCGGTATTATTCTCGGTCTGCATCAGGCGGTTGATTAGCCGTTCGACAATCATCATATTGGCCTTATTGAACTCCTGGCGCGAGAACTTGCCGCAGGAGTGGGGGATAATCTGGGGGGTAAGATTTACGTACCGGACGAGGCTCGGGTCGGTTACCTTGACCTCAGATACATCCCACTTGTTGAAGAGGAGCTTCTTTGCTTCGGGCTTCTCCGGGGTCTTTACTTCTGCTTCTGTCATCACGATCACCTGCGCGGTTTCTCCTTCCTGCCAATAACCATCTCATGGAGGCAGACGTTGTTCACGCTGGTAACCACGTACCGGACCCCGGGAATGTCTCCCATGGACCGGCCCAGACGACCGCCGATGCCCTCGATCTCGACCTCGTCGTGCTCATCGATGAAGTTGATAGCACCGTCGCCTACCGCAAACGCGGTGACCTGACGGCCGTTCTTGATCAGCTGCACGCGCACGCATTTCCGGATCGCCGAGTTGGGCTGCTTGGCCTCAACACCGACTTTCTCGAGCACGATACCCCTCGCCTGCGGAGCGCCTTCCAGCGGATCCGACTTAACGTCGAGGTTGAGTTCGCGGCGGGCGTAGTTCTTATCGCTCCACCGGAATTTTTTGGAGTCCCGAACCAGTTTTCTGGCTGCAAATTTACCCTGTCCCATTAAAGAGCCTCATTTCAGTTGTTTTTGTGGTTGTCGATAACCCACGCTGAGATATATACTAGGGCGGGGAACCGATTTATAAATTGTGGCATCCACCTGCCTGTCTTACACTATTGATCCTCAGCCATAATAACATTATATCCTCCCGGGCCCAAATCTTGTGCAATGAAAGTCGGGATCTATAAAGAGGTGCAGATAGACACCAGCCATCGCCTCCTCCATTACCACGGGAAGTGCGCGAACCTCCACGGGCACCGGTGGAAGATTGAAGTCTGGATGGAAGGAGAGCCAGATCCGGCAACGCAGATCGTGATCGATTATAGTGTCATAAAGAAAATCGTGGAAAAGTACGACCACCAGATCATCCTCAATAAGGATGACCCGATGGTCCCCCGCATCGCAGAGTTCCACCCGGTGATTACGACTCCCGGCGATCCGACCAGCGAGCTCATTGCGTCCCTGATCCGGGACGACCTTACGTGCGCCTGCCGCGAACAGGGGCTCCGGGCTGCGGTATCGAAGATCCGGGTGTGGGAATCCCCGACATCCTGCGCTGAGATTTCATAAATGAAGGTCGTCGAGATTTTTGAGAGCCTCCAGGGCGAGGGGAAAAACCAGGGCCGGCCCTGCCTGTTCATCCGGCTTGCAGGCTGCAACCTCTCCTGCCGCTGGTGCGATACCGCGTACGCGAGAGATGGCGGGACGGAGATGAGCTGCAGGGAGGTGCTCGAAACCTGCTGGCGGAAAAATCCCCATCTGGTTTGTATCACGGGCGGCGAGCCGCTCCTCCAGAAAGACGCTCTCCTCGATCTTCTCCCCTCCCTCCAAAAGCGGGGAGCCGCGATCGACATCGAGACCAACGGTACGATTGCCTTTGCGGATCTGCAGCCGTACGCTTCCATCTGCATGGACGTCAAGTGTCCCTCCTCCGTTGAAGAGAGCGATCTGTCACTTTTACCTGCCATCCGACCGGGAGACAGCGTGAAGTTTGTCGTTGCAGACCAAGAGGACTGCCACTATGCCCATGCGGTGATGAGAGAGCACCCGATCGGGGGCGAGATCTTCTTTTCCCCGGTGGAGGGTACTGATTACCAGCCCATCATACGCTATATCCTTGACAACGACCTGCCGGTCCGGTTCCAGCTCCAGCTGCATAAGGTCATCGGGGTGAAATGATGAAGGCGGTCTGCCTTATCTCGGGTGGCATGGACTCATCGACACTTGCGTACTATGCACGAAGAGAGGGCTACGAGATCCTCGCCCTTCATGCAAACTATGGCCAGCGTACGGAGGCAAAGGAGCGGTCCTGCGCACAGAAGATCGCATCCCTCCTTGAGGCTACTGACTTCACGGAGATCGATCTCAGGTACTTTGAAAATTTCGGGGCAAGCAGCCTGACCAACCGGAACATGCCGGTCGACCGGTTCGATCCGGCCCGGGCGCATCTCCCCAACACTTACGTGCCGTTCCGGAATGCAAACCTCCTTGCCATCGCGACCAGTTACGCGGAGGCAAAAGGCGCAGACGCGATCTTCATTGGGGTACAGGCGCTCGATTATTCCGGATACCCCGACTGCCGGCCGGCCTTTATTGATGCCTTCCGGAAGGTGATCGCACTTGGTACCAAAGAGACCACGCAGATCGAACTCTTCACGCCCTTTATCACCATGACCAAAACGGATATCCTGTGGCTCGGAAAGGATCTCCGCGTCCCGTACGAACACACGTGGTCATGCTACCAGAACGAGGAGAAAGCCTGTGGTACGTGTGGCTCGTGCCACTTCCGGCGCGAGGCGTTCGCTGCGATCGGCGAGAAAGACCCGATCCCGTACGAGGTGGACTAATATGGAGATCTTCCGCGGCAGGCGTCTCTGGATCGAAAAGTCGAACGTGAAGTTCCCCAACGGTGTTGAATCGGAGAAGGTGACGGTCCACCCCGGGAGCGCGGTCGCCATCCTGCCGGTCACACCCACCGGCTTCAAGCTCCTGCGGCAGTACCGGTACGCGATCGGGCAATACATCTGTGAGGCGCCGGCCGGGACGATGGAGACCGGGGAGGAACCCCTGGAGACCGCGCAGCGCGAACTCATCGAAGAGGCCGGGGTCTCGGCGGGAACGATGATCCCCCGGGGTTTCATCTATACCACGCCCGGATATACTGACGAGAAGATCTGGCTCTTTGAGGCCCGGGACCTCACGCCTTCCCACGCGTTCGAAAAAGATGCTGATGAAGTGATCGAAGTGATGGATGTCACCCGAGAGAGAACAGACGCGATGGTAGCCGATGGCACCATCTGCGATGCAAAGACGATCTGCCTGCTCCACCGGTGCAGGGAGGGATAACCATGCGGGCATTTTTCATCGCAGCCGGCCTTGCCTTCCTGCTCGTGCTCGCAGCCTGTGCCGGATGCATGAGCAGTTCCACAACCCCGTCATACTCGGTAGACAGCAACGGTATCCTCTCGGTCACCTGTGCCCCGGTCACTACGAACGAGACCGTGCTCTTTGCCAACGAAACCTATACCGAATCACTGGTGATCCTCCACACCCAGACCGGGGATGTGACCACCTACCTGAGTTACCCGAAGAATCCGAAGGCCGTTTTACTGTACCTGCCGGGAGCCGGGGAAAAGATCACCGGTCACGCAGGGCGGATGGTCCAGTACGCGGCAGACGGGTATGCCTTTATGTTCCTTGACTACCGCGGGCGTGGCGGGGAAACAGCCGGCTACCCGTTCAATCCCAATACGGATTATGCGCTGTTCGAGAACAAGGAGTGGCCAGAGTATTACCAGACGATCTGTGATATCTCTTCGGCACAGGCCATGCTCTCCTCGCGGTTCGGGGTCCCGGTCTATGCAGTCGGAGGGAGTAATGGTGGCCGGTACGCTGCGGTGGCAGCTGGAGTTGACAAAAACTTTGCCGGGTATATCGGGATCTCCACTGCCGACTGGGGAGTCAAGGCTGCAGTGCTCGCGCAGGGTGGATCGGGAGATATTCTCCAGTTTGCCGAATCGCTTGAGCCCAGCACGTACCTGCCCACGATCTCACCCCGGCCTGTATGGATGTATCACAACGCCACTGACCCGATCATCCCCTTTACGCAGGGGCAGGAACTCTACGCGACCGCAAACGAGCCCAAAAATTTCACTGAATTTAACGGTGACCACGGGATCAACCCGGATGTTGATAACCGGCTTATGGCCCTCTTGGCGCAAATTTATGGCACGCGAGTGTGAATAGGTATTAGCTTTACATTTAGAGGATGAAATCCGCCCATGACAGAGACCGAGGAGATGGACGAGGCGCGCAAGCGCTACGAGTTTAAAAAGACGCTGGAAAAACTGGAGGCGCAGGAAGGGGACGGGACGGAGCTCATCACGCTCTACATCCCTCCCGATAAGCAGATCTACGATGTGACCGGCCAGTTAAAGGACGAGTACGGCCAGTGTGCCAACATCAAGAGCAAGCAAACAAGAACAAACGTCCAGAGCGCCATCTCCTCGATCCTCTCCCGGCTCAAGTACTACAAGCGCCCGCCCGAAAAGGGCATGGCGGTCTTCTGCGGAACGGTCAAACTGTACGGGGACCGAACCGATCTCCAGTGCACGGTCATCGAACCGCCAGAGCCGCTCAACCTCTACATGTACCGGTGCAGTTCCAACTTCGAGCTCGAGCCCCTCAAGCAGATGCTGGAGGAGAAGTACGTGTACGGCCTCCTCGTGCTCGACCGGCGTGAAGCGTACTGGGGATTCCTGCGTGGCAACCGGATCGAACCCATGGGGGGGTCGACCTCCACGGTTCCCGGCAAGATGCGCAAAGGAGGTCAGTCTGCAGCCCGGTTCGGCCGGCTCCGTGAGATCGCGATTAATGAGT
This sequence comes from Methanoregula sp., assembly GCF_035543475.1. Lineage (GTDB taxonomy): Archaea > Halobacteriota > Methanomicrobia > Methanomicrobiales > Methanospirillaceae > Methanoregula. Next base: position 183,324 of record NZ_DATKKA010000011.1, on the reverse strand, counting down.
TCTACACCAAAGTCGGCGAGCGCTCGAGTGCGATCTTTCTGGCTGAAAAGGACTTCTTTAACCGGTTCAAGGGGCTGTTGATCGGCGGTCCGAGCCCGACGAAGGAGGAGTTCGAGGCTGGCAATTTCCTGCACCATGAGGTCCAGAAACGGGTCCTCGGCCTCTTTGACGTTGCCTATACAAACGAGGACGGACTGCCCGAGCTGGTCGATGCGGCAAAGGACGTCCTCTCGGGAATGGCAGTTGTCAAGGAGAAGGCATTCATGGACCGGTTCCTCAAAGAGCTGGTCAAGGACAACGGCCTTGCTGCTTACGGTGAGGAGAGCATCAGGAAGAACCTCGAGGTCGGTGCAGTGGATACGCTCCTCCTCTCCTCCAACCTGCGGAAGTCACGGCTTAAGATAAAATGCCAGAACTGTGACCATACCGAAGAGCGGACAGTCAGCATGCCGGTAGGAAAGACTGTCCGGGATATTGAGCTCGGCTCGTGCCCGAAATGCACAGCACCCCTCGTGCTTGAAGAAGAGATCGACATTATTGACGAACTTGCCAAACTCGCCGATCTCTCCAGCGCAAAAGTGGAGCTGATCTCGGATGATTTTGAGGAGGGTTCGATCCTCTACTCGGCATTTGGCGGGATCGCAGCAATTCTCCGGTACAGGACGGGATTATGATGGTTTTTGACACAACATCAATAATTGCCAGGATACTTGCCGAAAACACAGGTGTGACAGACGTCCAGCTCATTGACGGGGGAGAGCACGCTGACCTCGCTTCAACTGTTGCATTCTCCCTTGCAAAGACAAGAAAGCAGGCACCCGCAATAATTGCGCAGGAGATCTCGGCATCGCTTGCAGGGAACAGGGAACTTGCAGAGCGTGGAATCACGGTCGAGGCAAAAGGACCGTACGTCAACTTCATCCTGGGAAAGGCATATGTCAGTGCGACCCTCAGGGCTGCAACGCAGCCTGGCTACGGGGCACTCCCGAAAAAGGAGACCCGGGTCGTGCTCGAACACACGAGTGCCAACCCTAACGGCCCCCTCCACGTAGGCCACATAAGGAATTCTATCATCGGCGATACACTCGCCCGGGCCTTCCGGAAGGCAGGCTACCCGCTTGAGGTCCAATATTACGTAAACGACATGGGCCGGCAGATCGCCATCGTGGTGTGGGGTTTCGATCACCTGGAAAATGCGCAGGCTGAAGGGGAGAAGGAAGACGCCCATATCGCCCGGATCTATATCGCTGCCAACCGGGAGATCGAAAAAGATCCCGGCATCACCAAACAGGTCGACACCCTCATGCAGCTCGTGGAGCGCGGGGATGCAGAGACCGCAAAAAAATTCCGCAGGGAAGTCTCCCGCTGCCTGGATGGTTTTGCGGTCACGATGAAGAACCTTAACGTGAAGCACGACCGGTTTGTCTGGGAGAGCGATTTTGTCCGTAACGGTGATACACAACAGGTGATCCAGAAAATTGAGAAACTCCCCCAGGCAACGCACGAGGACACACTCCTCGCGCTCGATCTCGCAGAGTTCGGCTTTACCAACAAGTACGTGATCCGGAGGAGCGATGGTACCTCCGTCTATGCGGCCCGCGACCTCGCGTTTCACGCATGGAAGAGCGCAAACTTTGACCGGGTCATCGATGTGCTCGGCGCTGACCACAAGCTGATCGGTGCGCAGCTCCAGTGCACCATGAAGCTGCTGGGAGAGAAAGCCCCGGAGATCGTGCACTTCGAGTTCGTCTCACTTCCCGAAGGCTCGATGAGCACCCGGGCGGGCAAGTTTGTCTCTGCCGATGACCTGATCACCGAGGTCACCAAACGGGCATTCGATGAGGTAACTGCACGCCGGCCGGAGCTGGACGAGGCGACCCGCAGAAGCATTGCAGAGGCAGTCGCCCTAGCCGGCATACGGTACGATATCGTGAAGATCTCCCCCGAGAAAAGCACGGTCTTTGACTGGAAGGATGCCCTCGATTTCGAGCGCCAGAGCGGCCCCTACATCCAGTATGCCCATGCACGGGCATGCAGTATCCTGGAAAAAGCCGGTGCATTCGGCGAATGTTATGACCTGGAGACCGAGCAGGAGATCATCCTTGCAAAGAAGATCGCAAAGTTCCCGGCCGTGATCGAGAAAGTGGTGGCCGAGCTCCGCCCGCACCTGCTGGCCACTTACGCCCACGAACTGGCAGACACCTTCAACACGTTCTACCATTTTGAGCCTGTATTAAAGAGCGAGGGAAAAGTCAGGGACCGCCGGCTCACGCTCGTAAAAGCCGTACAGAACACTTTACAAGAGTCCCTTGAGACGCTCGGGATCGATGCCATCCACACCATGTGACGCCCGGATAAAACAGGGCTACCTCTTTTTTTCACCGGACTCTTCGGCCGCCCTCAAGCCCTGCCTCTGGTGCAAGCGGGCTCTTGCAGGAGGTGAGATGTGCTACAAGCACCAGTTCTACGGGATCGACAGCCATCGCTGTGTCCAGATGACGCCGACCCTCCGGTGCAACCAGCGCTGCCTCTTCTGCTGGCGCTCATTCGAGCACGAAGTTGAGGTGGAGGCAGAGTGCCCGCCAGAAACCATCCTTGCAGGGGTAAAAAAACTCCAGAAAAAAGCGCTCGCGGGATATAACGCGGTACTGGACAACACGGTCACGGATGAGCGATGGAAAGAAGCACTGAATCCACGACATGTGGCGATCTCCCTCTCGGGCGAACCCACGCTCTATAGCCGGCTTCCGGAGCTCGTTGATCTCTTCAATACAAACAGGTATACTACATTTGTCGTCAGCAATGGCACAAACCCGGATATGATTTCCCGGTGCCGGCCCTTCCAGCAGTATGTTTCGCTCGATGCGCCGGATGTGGAGATCTATGAAAAGACCTGCCGTCCCATGGGCGATGCCGAGGTGTTCTGGGACCGTATACAGGAAAGCCTCGGAAAGCTCCGGGCAAAAAGATCGGCGGTCCGGATCACCCTTGTAGCCGGTGTCAATGATGCAGATCCGGAAGGATATGCCCGGCTCCTGCAGGATGCAGGGGCAACATTTGTCGAGGTAAAAGGATACATGTATCTGGGATACAGTAGAAACCGTTTGCAACGGAATAACATGCCGGAGCATGCACAGGTGCGGGACTTTGCAAAGAGGATTGCCGCAGCGTGTGATTATACGATCCGGGATGAAAACCCCTTAAGCAGGGTCGTCTGCATGGAGCGTGTGTAAATGAGATTCAACCCGCAGGACTGGAAAGAAAAATCCCATACGAACTTTGAAGGCGCATGGCACGAGGGCCCGTCCGTGATTACACCACCGGGGGAGGACAAAAAGTACCCCCGCCTCCGGTATACACGGGCCCAGCCGCACCCGATCTTTGCGACAATCAACCGGCTGCGCGAGATCTACCTCTCGATGGGATTTGATGAGTGCGAGAACCCGGTGATCGTGGAGGAGAGCGATATCTACCGGCAGTTCGGACCCGAAGCGATGGCGGTACTCGACCGGGTTTTTTATCTCGGCGGCCTCCCGCGCCCGAACGTCGGGATCGCCAGAAAGCAGCTGGACGAGATCAACGATATCCTCCAGAGTCACCGGAGCCCGCTCGTCCATGGTCATGAGATCCCGGCAGGCGAGAGCGGGCATAAGGAACCGTTCCGGCCGATGAGCAAGGAAACCGAAGAGCAGCTCCGCGAAACCCTCCACGCGTATAAAAAATCAGAGATCGACGGGGACGAACTCACCCATGAACTGGCAAAAGTCCTTGGGGTAGATGATGGGATTGTCGTGCATATCCTCGATTCAGTCTTCCCCGAATTCAGGTCGCTCGTGCCTGAGTCATCGCGCAGCACTCTCCGCAGCCATATGACCAGCGGCTGGTTCATGACCCTTGGATCTATCTGGGAGCGTACGCCCCTGCCCATCCAGCTCTTCTCGGTCGACCGCTGCTTCCGGCGCGAGCAGGCGGAAGGCCCGACCCGGCTCATGACCTACCATTCCGCGTCCTGCGTGGTCGCGGGGGAGGACGTCACCCTTGAAGACGGGAAGGCGGTAAGCGAGGCGCTTCTCTCTGCTTTCGGGTACGAGGACTTCCGGTTCCAGCCTGATGACAAACGCTCGAAATACTATATGCCTGACACGCAGACTGAGGTGTACGCAAAACACCCGGTGCACGGCTGGGTCGAAGTGGCAACCTTTGGCATGTACTCTCCCTCTGCCCTCGGCGAGTACGGGATCGGCGTTCCGGTTATGAACCTTGGCCTCGGTGTTGAACGCCTCGCCATGATCGCCTACCAGGCTAACGATGTCCGGCAGCTCTCCTACCCCCAGTTCTTCCCGCGTCTTCCCGGAGACCGGGAGATCGCACGCGCCATTCACCTGAGAGCCGAACCCGCAACAGTGGAGGGGAAAGTGCTCGCCCGTGCAATCGCACTGGTTGCCGCGGCTAACGCCACCGTCCAGGGGCCCTGTTCCTTTGAGGTATGGGATGGCACGCTGTACGGCACCCGGGTAAAGGTGGCAGTGGAAGAGACCGAGGCAAACGCAAAGCTCCTGGGACCGGCGTGTGCAAACGAGATCTTTGCCTATGACGGGAACATCCTGGGTGTGCCCGACGCCGAGAAATGGAAGGACGTGCGGATAAAAGGGGTTTTTTCCGGGATTTCGTACCTTGATGCCGCCGCTGCATTCGCGGCAGCAGAGATCGAGCAGGCCGCACGGTGCAAAAAAGGCACGCTCGTGCAGGTCAAGATGGCAAAACACCCCAGCGATATCAACCTCAGGATTGAGGAATATGCGATGCGGGCAATCACGGATACCAAGAAGAAGATCGATGTCCGGGGGCCGGTCTTCCTTGCGGTCAGGTCACAGGTAATCGAATAATCTTTTTTATCTTCCATCAGGAGTGGGAATCCTGAAGGAAAATCCTTCGGTTAATGATCCGCCACGAGAGGATCAACCGGACAATATCGGTCGCGGTCACAGTCCTGCGCCCGGTAAACATCTCGATTGGATGGACGCCGGTCTGTTGCTCGATCGAGAGTTCAAGTTTCCGGACCGTATCATAATTCATCTCGCCATCAAAAGTGAGGGCCCGCAGGAATGCACATTCGATCCTCCGGGTCGAAAATTCGATGAAAAAATCGCTCTCATGGAACGCCAGCAGCGATGTGAGATCGATGGATAATACGATATCGCGGACGGTCTGGTTCATCGGGTTCTGGAGAAGCGAGATCGCGTAGACATTCTTCGCCGGCCCAAGATCCGGCCCGTACTTCGAATACCCGATCCGTATGATCGTATCAGCCAAGCAACGCTGGGGCTCAACATAATCTGTGTAATCCGCTTCGCGCCGGGCAATCTCCCCGTCTACCTCACCGGGCGAATAACCCCGCTGCCCGGTATCACGCTGCCGCTTCCAGGCGTACTTGACCTCCCGGTCCGGATCGACAAAGACAGAGAAATCCACGAGTTCCCGCAGCGCCGGGGTAAAGAGGGGATGAAGTCCCTCGAGGATAATGATCTTTTTTGATGCAAATGGCACCGGGGGATCGAATGTACCGGTGGTGTGGTTGTACACCGGTTTCTCAATCGCGCGGCCCTCTTTGAGACGCGCAACATCTACCTCCAGCCGGGAGAGATTGTTGGCATCCGGGTGGAGCGGTGTGATATCGAGGCGGCGGCGTTCTTCCCGATCAAACTTGTGGTAGTCATCGAGGGTAATCGTGGCCACAAGGTCCGGGCCGAAGATCTGGCGGATGGCGCTGGTAAACGTCGTTTTTCCCGAACCGCTGTCCCCTGCTACACCGATGACAAAGACCCGTGGCGAACGGGCGATGATCTCTTTAAACGGGGGTACACGGGACATGTTCACCATTACCTGCGATGCGATCGGTTTTAACTACATGGATAGGAATGTCTGAAAAAAATTATCAGATCTTTAGGTATTGTTAGAAATAAATAACAAATAGAAAAAAATATGTTAGAATTAAATAACACTAATGAAGAGGAAGGTCTTTGCAGACACGAATACGTGAATTCCGGGCCCGGTATGCTCTCACGCAGGAAGATCTTGCAAAAAAAGCCGGTGTTCGTCGCGAGACAATTGTCTTTCTCGAACAGGGAAAGTACAATCCTTCGCTGAGGCTCGCCCATGATGTTGCAAAAGCCCTGCATACGACCATTGAAGACCTGTTCATCTTTGAGAATGCTCTGCCAGAGCCGGAGAGGCGGGTCGTGCTTGTGGACTAATTTTTTAATCGGCCCCCACCACTATGGTGCCGTGGGCCCGGGGCGGGAAACACTCCCGGCCTTTTCGGGTACAGCAATATTTCCGGCGCCGGCCGCTGCAAAACCGGCAAGAATCATGACCGTCGCCTCCTTGTCAAGCGGGACATTTTCGTTCCCGCACTTGGGGGAGTAGATGCAGGAGGGGCAGCCCTTGTTGCACGTGCAGTCCCGCACCATTTCGTGCGTCCGAAAGAACAGTTCCGGAAGCAGCGTAAACGCTTTTTCGGCAAGACCGATACCACCCTCGTACCCGTCATAGACAAAGATCATCGGTTCTCCGTTCTCGCCAAACGCAGGACACGACAGCCCCCCAATATCCCAGCGGTCACAGAGAACAAAAAGCGGCATAAGCGCGATAAGCGCATGCTCGGCACCGTGCAGCCCGCCCGCGAGGTCGAGACTGGATACACAGACCGGTCCGGCAAGGGAGTCAGGAATGACCAGCCAGAAGGCCTTGGTCCGGAACGTGATCGGCGGGAGATCAAGCGGCTCGACCCCGAGGACCGTATCGCCCTTCTTGATCTTGTATGCGGTGTATCGCTCGGTCACTTCCACATCGCCGAACGCACAGGTAACGCCATTGATGTCGCGTGTTTCAAGCGTTTCAATAATTTTGAGGCTCGTGTCCTTGAGCGGCTGCGTATAATAATCAACATCAGTCTCGCTCACCCGTACCGTGTGGGTCTCAAGGTCCATCTCGTTTACCACGCAGGTGATGCCCTGGTGAAGCATGATCGCCCCCTTGTGCGCCTCGCGGTACGCTTGGGCACGATCCATGGTCTCAAGCACCCGGCCCTCGCAGAGAATCCGGAAGCTCTCAGCTGCCATCCCGTCGATCGTCACCGCCTCTGTGGCCCGACTCCGGCCTGAATACACGAAGCCCCGGGGTGTGGGGAACAGAAGACCGCTCTCTGCAAGCTCCACAAGGGCCGGGGGAAACTGATCCCCGAAGAATTCCCAGTCCTTTTTCTCGTGAAGGGGAAGTTCCGCCGCGGCACACAGGAGGTGCCCTGAAACGATATAGGGATTGCCGGTGTCAATGATCGCGTGCTCGTGGGGTCGTGAGAAGAACTCGTCCGGGTGGTGCATGAGGTACTGGTCGAGCGGATTTGCCTGCGCAACAAGCACGGCAAGTGACTCCCCGGCCTTTCGTCCCGCACGGCCGGCCTGCTGCCAGGTTGACATCATCGTACCCGGGTAACCATCGATGATCACCGCATCGAGCGATCCGATATCGATCCCGAGCTCGAGTGCATTTGTCGAGACAACGCCCCTGATCTCCCGGTTTTTGAGCCGGCTCTCGATCCGGCGGCGCTCCTCGGGGAGGTATCCGGCCCGGTAGGCAAGGACGCTCTCTGCGATGTGGGAGGTGGTGCGCCGGAGGTCCTCTTTTGCCCAGAGCGCGATGAGCTCCGCAATCTTGCGGGAGCCGGCAAAGCAGAGCGCCTGGAGGTCACCTTTGACACAGGAAACAAGAAGGTCTTTTGATTCCTGGTGAGCGGAACGCTCCCCGACGCCATCGTAGAACGGGTTGTAGAGGACAAAGTGCCGTTTGCCCCGTGGCGAGCCATCGCTGTTCACCCGCACGAAGGAAAGGCCGGTAAGTTTTCCGGCAAACTCCTCCGGGTTTGCAAGCGTTGCGCTCGAAAGGACAAACTGCGGATTGGCGCCATAATACCGCGCGACACGGCGGAGCCGGCGGATAAGAAGCGCGATCTGCGAGCCGAAGATCCCCCGGTACCGGTGCGCCTCGTCCAAAACGATATACTGGAGGTTTGCAAAGAACGGGCTCCACTTCCCGTGCCAGGAGAGGACCTGGTGGAGTTCGTAGGGGTTCGAGATCACGATCCGGGTGTATTCCCGGATCGCGGACCTCTTCGACTGTGGTGTGTCGCCATCGTAGATCGCGGGTTTTACGGAAATGTCGGTGAACTTCTCCATCGCTATGAGTGTCGCGAGCTGGTCGTTTGCTAGTGCCTTTGTGGGGTAGAGGTAGAGTGCCCGGGCATCCGGGTCTGCGGCCATGCGCTCAAAGACGGGAAGGTTGAATGCAAGCGTCTTCCCGCTCGCGGTCGGGGTAGTGATGATCACGTTCTTTTCTTCACGAAGGAGGTTGATCGCCTCGCACTGGTGGGTGTAGAGCCGGATGCCGGCATGGGCCAGGTACGCGGCAAGCGCATCGGGAAGAGGAAGGTCAAGCGTGCCGTACGCCGCCGGTTCCGGGTCCGCAATGTTATGGCAGGCAACCCGGCTGCGGTACACAGGGTTGGTACCGATGAGACGTACCACATCAGCAACGGCCACAGGTTTCCCCCAGCAGGTAAAAGAAGAGATGTGCCGTTGAGATCACATCCTGCCGGTTGTGGCTGACAATCGGAACCAGTGGCCCGCAGTTTTTTGTCCGGATATACGTCTCGTAGAACTCAGGGACCATCTGGCCCGGTACATCATCTTTCCGCCCAACTCCGAGGATCACAGACTCGAGCTCGCCAAGCCGGCAGGAGGGATACTGCCCTTTCCACCGGCGCCGGGCAAAGTGCAGGACATCAAAGTGCGGGACCCGGGTGACGGGGGGTATGCCATAGTACGCGAGCCGGTCCTGCACGTAGGGGAGGTCAAACGCCTTCCCGTTGAAGGTGACCAGCGCTTTCTTTTGCCCGGCAAAATGGCCTGCCAGTGCAGTGAGGGCTGCGGGTTCTTCGCTGATATCGCGGAGCAGGTACTGGCGGACGACAAAGTTCTCCTGCTCGATGGTCCCGACCCCGAAGAGGATGATAGGACGGGAGAAGAGACCAAGCGTCTCGATATCGAGAAAGACGAAATCTTTCGGTGCAAACGCACAGGCAGCCCCGAGCACGAACGGGTGAGACCGGGCATGCCGGCTCCCGGCAAGATCCATGATCTCGCGGGGATCAGAGCAGGCAAGCCGGTCGAGAACCTCCCGCGCTGCATGCCGGAACCGCGGGTGGTTTACGAGGTCTGCGATCGTTTTCCAGCCCCGTGCCTTCAGTCGGACTGCTGAACGCTCCCCAATCCCCCGCACGAGCGTAAGATCGGCAAGCATCTCCGCATCCAGGCGTTTCCCGTCAAGCGGAGGAGAGGCGAACACCTCGCGGTGTTCAAGGGTGAGGCAGGTTCCGTTTTCTGTCTCGATCTCACTACCGGGAAACAGGGATGTAAAAGGAGTGCCGTCGTACTGCAACACCAGATTTTCCAAAAGGGCACGGGCCCGGTCGTATTCTGATGAGAACAGGCAGGAGCCGGCGAGTCCTGCGCCAAAGACGTTCCCATCGCGGACCACGCTGTACTCCCGTAGTGCAGCCATCCGCTGCTGCCAGAGCGCCCCGATCCTGCTTTCAGCCTGCATGGCGGCCATACTTATGTACCTTATCCAAAAATCCCCTGCTTAAACATCCGCCGCGGGGAGTGAAAGTGACAAGAAACCTCATCATCCTTCCGGCCAACCATTTCCTTAAAATGATCACGATCCTCCAGCACGGGGAACACGAACCCGCGGGTACGATTGAAAATACCTTACAGGGAGGAGACGAGCCATTTAGGATCCTCAGGCTGTACGAAGGCGACCCGGTCCCGAACGATCCACCGGAACGGCTTATTATCCTCGGTGGCCAGATGAGCGCGAACGATGAGCGGGAATACCCGTTCCTTGTCCAGGAAAAACTGCTCGTGAGAAAGGCCGTGGCCCACGGTTCTGTTGTGCTCGGGATCTGCCTCGGTGCCCAAATGATTGCGGCTGCCTGTGGAAAGACCGTGTATACTAGTAAGAAGGAGCTCGGCTGGCGGATGATAACCGGGTGCAACTCCCCGGGGCAGCGCTTCTTCCCGGGAAATTTCGAGGTGTTTCACTGGCACAGCGAAACGTTCGATCTGCCGGAGGGGGCCCGACTCCTTGCGACCGCGGACGCGGTAAAAAACCAGGCATTCATGCTCAACAACGCACTCGGCGTCCAGTTCCACCCCGAGGTGACCGAGGAGATCATCGCATCCTGGGCAAAAGATCTCTGCGCTGACGAGAGGGCCGTGATCCTGAATGATTCCGAAGAAAAACTGGCCGAAAACCGAATCCTGTGTGATGCGATTGTCCGCGTATTCCTTGCCGGCTGGAGATGGTGAAGGGGATTTTATGGAGGACGGTAAGATCAACGGGTTTCTGATTGACCTCGACGGGGTGCTCTATACCGGAGATACCCCGGTCCAAGGAGCCAGAGAAACTCTCGCGTTCCTTACAGACAATGGCTATCCTTTCCGGTGCCTCTCTAACTCCACCCGCAAATGCCGGGCAACAATCGCAGCCCGGCTGGATAAAATGGGCTTTGAGATTCCCGAACGCTCAATCTTCACCCCGCCCCTTGCCGCGGTCCGGTTCATAAAAGACTCGGGAAAAAGCCGGGCATTCCTGCTCGTGACCGGCGATGTTGGCAGAGATTTTGCCGGAGCGTGCGCTGATGACGGCTCGGTAACCATGGATTACGTGATTGTCGGCGATGCGGGAGACCGGGTAACGTACGCGACCTTAAACCACGCCTTCCGCTGCCTGATGGAAGGAGCTCACCTGATCGCACTCGAAAAAGACCGGTATTGGATGGACCGGGACGGTCTCGCACTCTCGGCCGGGCCGGTGGTTGCAGCGCTTGAAATGGCCGCAGACACAACCGCGACCGTGGTCGGGAAACCCTCAAAGGAGTTCTTCGGCCTTGCGCTGCAGGATCTTGGTATGCAAAAAGAAGAGGTTGTGATGATCGGTGATGACATCTATACCGATGTTGACGGGGCACAGGCTGCCGGCATCCGGGGTGTGCTCGTCAGGACCGGTAAATTCAGGCCTGACGTCTGTGAAAAAAGTGCGATACATCCGGCGGCAATCATAGACTCCGTCCGCGATATCGGCACACTCCTTCCTATAACACGCTCATGACCCGCACTGAACAATTCCTCACTGGCATCATCATCGTGATGCTGGCCATTGCTATCGTAGCCGGCTATCTCTATGCCACCCGCCAGTCGGTTGTCGTTCCCCATATTGCTGTAGGATCGGACGACGGAACATCGATCATGGCCACCCATACCTTCCCGTTTGAAAAGAACACGATCACCATCTCGGTACCGGTCGATGCTGCGGTCTATCACGCAGCAAAGACCACGGATAAGTCTATTTCGATCTATGGCAATGTGACCGAAAGTGTCTGGGTAACCGACAGTTATCGGGAGATGGTTAACGATCCGGCGCAGGACCCGATGTACACGGATCTTCTCATCCAGTTCCAGAAGATCCGCAACGACGAAGGGCTTTCAAGTGATGAGTACCTTGAACTGATGGCAGCGTACACCCAGTCTCTCACCTATGAGACCACACCGGATAACCCGACGAAGTACCCGGTCGAGACTGTCGTAGAGGGTGCCGGGGACTGCGATGACAAGAGCGTGCTCCTGGCCGGCCTCCTCTCCCGCGAGGGATACAATGTATCCCTTCTCCTGTTTTCACCGGAATCACACATGGCCCTTGGGATAGGATCACCGGATTCGCTCTACAAGGACACCGGATATGCCTATCTGGAAACCACCAACTTTTCCTATGTGGGAGTCCCTCCTGATGATCTGGAGGGAGGGGTAGTCCTCACCTCAGAGCCGCTGGTTATCCCGGTCGGGAACGGGACAACGCTGTACACCAGCGGGGCACAGACAACATATATCCACGACATGTTCTCTATTTCCGGGCAGAAAGTGGCAGCTTTAAACGCTCAACTGGTCCCGATTGCTTCTGATCTTACGGCAAAACAGGACCAGATCTCAGAGATCGAATCCCGCATGGAGGCATTGCGGAGCTCAGGAAATATCGGAGGATACAATGCGCTTGTCTCATCCCACAACGCGCAGGTATCGGTCTACAACGCCGAACTCTCCACGTACCGGGGAGAGGTGGCGCAGGGAAATGCTTATGCCGAGGTCTACAACGATATCCTCACCCACGCGTACGACCGGAAAGGCACCTACATCTGGGTAAAGGCGAACATGCCGCAGTAACCGGTCAGATGTTCGGCTTTTCCAACCAGAAGCTTACCTCTCGGACAGCGGCAAGAGATCACCGATCGCCGCTTTGAGGCGCTGTTCCGCAGTATCGCAGTACTGGCGCGAGAGATCGATCCCAATAAAACGGCGGCCGCATTTTGCGGCAACAAGCGTGGTGGTCCCTGCACCGTTAAAGGGATCCAGGATAATGTCATTTTTGTACGAGAAGAGTTTCATGACCCGGCGGGGTAGTTCCTCGGGAAACATCGCCGGGTGATCGAACTCCTTCATCCGGTGCTCTGGGGTGATCTTCCAGCGGCCGATCACCCATTCCTTGAACTCGTCAGCGGTGATATCGATATCATCGCGCTGGCCGGTCTTTTTGTGTGTGCCCTTATCAAAGACCTCGATAAATTCCCACGTGTACTTGATGTAGGGCATAGAAGGCGATTTCCAGCTCCCCCAGGCAGTGTACTTGGCGTTATAATTATTCTTCTCCCAGAGAAATTCCGCTTTCCAGAGCATCCCGAGGGCCATGAGCTGGCTGGAGACGATATGGTGGGTGGGGATGTAATCCGAGAAGAACGGTTGGACATTGATGGCCATCCTGCCCCCGGGCCGGAGAACCCGGACACATTCCGTCCAGACAGCATTGAGTGTGGCGAAGTAGTCATTCCACTCATGAGTGTCGTCGTGGGGGTCCTGCGCGTACGCATGGCCAAAGTTATAGGGGGGCGAGGTGATGACAAGGTCTATGCTTTCCGAGGGCAGGCCGGAAAGAACGGATTGTGCGTCGCCGCAGAAGATCCGGTTCACGAATGGTTCTATCGCCGGGTTTTCATGGGTGTGGAGAGCCCCTTTCGCATCCTTTGAACCCTTCCGGACCTTTGCTTTTCCGGCCTTGTCCTTTACTTTTTCCTGCTTCAAGGATCACGCTGCCTGCAGAGTACTGGTAAAGCGGAGGAGATAAAACGCAGCTTTTGCCCGGTAACACCAGCGCACCTACCATTCAATCATATCTCCGAAACAGCGCCGGGTTTTGTCTCCGTATCCACCAGTGTCGGATGAGCAAACCCCCGGTGACAGTGATACCGGAAACCGTGACAACTGCAGGTACAACACTCCAGATATCAGAGTCATATGGAGAAGCATCCGGTACAGACACACCCCGAGTGGGGCGTTCTACAAACGTTCCTGTTCCCGATATGTTAGCTTGCTGAATAGCAGACGGGTGGAGAGTTGTCGTAACTCTCGCCGGTGTATTGGTGGCACGGGATGGTTCGGCAATAGTCGTGGTCTCCATTGCATTCGCAGGATGCGTTGGAACCCGGGTGGAAATGGCAAAAAATGAGAATCCGTCGGTCGATGCGGTGAAGTAATGATCATCCCCGGAACGGTTCTGATAGGTTGTCGTTAATTCTGACCAGATAGTATCCTGCAGGTGCATGAGACAGATGGACTCCGGTGTCAGATCGTTAGCCCGAAGCCATGAATCCGAAACAGCAAAGGTGATCGTGCCTGCACGGATGGCAGAGGGATGCAGGGCGACCGGTTCGATAGAAACGACCCCGGCAGTAATCCGGCCATTCCCGGGAGGGCGCGTGACCTCGGCGGATTCGACCACAATAAGATCAGTGGAGCCCAATGTCCTTGTAGGGACGAATGAGACAGAGATTATCGTGTAGGGATATTCAATATCCCGGGTTTTATCCGGAACAATGAAAAAGGTCATATTTCCCTCAGCAGGAGCGCCAGACGAGGTGGCAACAGATGAGCGGCCCCTGCCTGATCTTAGGCTCTCTGAAGCACCGCTTTCTGCTCCTGGAGTTACCGGTATAGTGACGGTCGTGGGCGGTGGCGATGGCAGGAGAATAGACATGACCGAAAACCCGTTAACGAGAACACTTTCCTGTCCGTCAGGATTTATTACAACAATGTTCCAGCTCCCGGTTTCCTGCCCGGTCAGATCGAATGAACACGTCAGCTGCGTTGAGCTGACTACGGTAACATTGGTGCCCACGATTTCTGCAAAGCCGGTCCGGTTCAGTTTCACCAAGGGTATAACAGTTGTATTGAAACCGGCCCCGGTGAGGTTGATATTACGGACAATAGTTGAATTAACCCCGCTCATGGGAGCTATCCCTATGACGATGGGTGGTGGGATCGGTGCGGTGAGAGAAAACCCGTTTACCAGCGCACCTGGTGCACCACCCGGATTTGCGACCAGAACCGTATACTCCCCCGCCGTCGTATTGGTCAGGTTGAATGTGCAGGTAAGCATCGAACTGGAGGATACCACAACATTCGTGGCCGGGATAGAGATCACACTTCCGACCTCCACAATCTCGAGAGCATTGCTGCTTTTACTTACCACATACGCATACGGGTTTGATACGGACACACTGGAAGGGACGTTCAGCAGCGCACCACCCGCACCGTTTAGTATAGTGCCAAGGTGTATCGGAACTGCAGGGTTCGATATGTCCACAATTTCAAGCGCATTACTCCCGGCGCTTGCCACATACGCATAGTGGTCCGATACGTAAACGCTGGCAGGACTGCCCAGCCAGGCTCCCCCAATACCGTTTATCAGGCCACCTTTATGTACCGGGATTGAAGGATTGGAAATATCCACAATCTCAAGTGCGTTACTCCCGGAACCCGCTACGTACGCATATTTCCCATATACAAAGACCCCCGAAGGGGATTTCAGAAACGGGGGGTTCGAACCGCCATCTTTAATCGTGCCCTTGTGAACCGGACCGGCCGGGTTGGATACATCCACGATCTCAAGTGCATTGCTTCCGGAACTCGCCACAAACGCATACCTGCCGGATACTGCTATGCCCGTGGGAGTTTTCAGAAGAGCGTCATTTTTAATGCTTCCGGTATGAACGGGGTTGGCCGGGTCCGATATGTCCACAATTTCCAGTGCATTACTCCCGGAACTGGCCATGTAGGCATAATTTCCGGAAACAAACACGGATTTTGGGGCATTCAGGAGGGCTCCACCGGTGCCGTTTGTTAAACTGCCTTTGTGGGTCGGATGAGCAGGATCGGAAACATCAACGATTTCGAGTGCATTGTTTCCGGAACTGGCAACATACGCGTAATTACCAGAAACGTATACCGATTTCGGGGCATTCAGGAGAGCCCCTCCGGCACCGTTAAGCAAGCTACCTTTGTGGAGGGGATGAGCCGGATCCGACACATCAATAATTTCAAGTGCGTTGCTCCCTTGACTTACGATAAAGGCTTCATCGCCAGACAGGTATGCGGCCTGCGGACCATTCAGAAATGGTCCTGTGATTCCTCCGTCGATGATGTTACCCTTGTGGGCCGGACGGGTATCGACGGGTACAAGGAGAACATGTGCGCCGGAATTGAAACCCGAACCAGATATATTTGCGATGAATATGCGGGTGGTGTTGACATCGGAATCAGGAGTGATATCAAAAACCAAAGGGGTCGTGACAGATCCGGCTATCCCCATCAGAAGGGGTAAAAGCATCAGAGCGAACAGGGTACGTGCTGACAGGAGGACGGGACCATTCATGGAACAACCTCAATAAGAATTTGCATATCCAGTTGGATTCCGGACTTGCCCGATTCACCGGACTTTGGATCTCTGGAAGTCTGTATCACAAAATGGAGGTAGAGAACTAATAAATATTGTGAATTGTATTTTTTATAAAAATACAATTGCATTGGCTGGCAACGGGTAAAAAAACGAAGATGGATTCGGAACCGATGGAGATGGGAACATCTTTATCGTTTATCTCAGTAAGAAAGAGGTGGCCCTTTCAACTAGTACGGTGAAAAGCGTTTAATGCAGCCATCGACATACACTGATGCGGTTAATCGTATGCTGGACATCGAAGACCTTCATGTGAATATCGGTGATAAGGAGGTGTTGCACGACATCAACCTCCACATCGAACCCGGGGAGACCCACGTGCTCATGGGCCCTAATGGCTCCGGGAAGACCACCCTTCTGATGACGCTGATGGGATTCTCCGGATATAAAATCACGCAGGGAAAGATCACCTTCAATGGAGAAGACGTGACCGCGATGCACGCCGATGAACGGTCTAGGCGCGGGATGGGCATGCTCTTCCAGCGACCACCCACCATTTCGGGGCTCAAGCTGGGCAAGCTCCTTATCGCTATTTCGCATGATAAGACCGTGGACATCCCCGAACTAGCCAAATCTGTGCACATGGGCGGGTTTTTGGAGAGGGACATCAATAAGGGGTTCTCGGGCGGGGAGATCAAAAGGAGCGAAGTGCTCCAGCTGATGATCCAGAACCCGAACTTTGTGATGCTTGACGAACCTGAGAGCGGCGTCGATCTCGAAAACATCTCACTCATCGGGAACGCCATCGGATCACTGCTCGAAAAGGAAAAAAGGATCGTAAAAAGGGCAAAGAGCGGTCTGGTGATCACCCATACGGGGTTTATCCTCGATTACATCGACGCGGATAAAGGGCACGTGATGTGCGACGGGATGATCAAATGCCACGGAAACCCACGGGAGATCTTAAAGGACATCAAACAGCGTGGCTATAAGGAGTGTCTGGAATGTCGCCAGAGCTGAACGCACCAGGAATATCCGAAGAGGACAAGGCACGGCTCACCCAATCGGGGATCGAACTGTCCATGCAGAACCGTTGCGGCAGCTACCTGCAGATGAATCAGGACGTTCTCCATGCTGAATGTCAGGAGGAAGGAATTGAAGTCCTCTCGTACAGGAAAGCGATGGAAAAGTACGACTGGCTCAAGGAGTACGAATGGAAGGCGGTACCCAAGGATAAGGACGAGATCACGCAGTACGTTGCATCCCAGACCGATCCAAAAGGTTACGTGATCATTGCCCATAAAGGCACAAAAAATATCCTCCCGATCCAGGCCTGCCTTTACCTGGGGCGGGAGACGATCCAGCACGTCCACAATATTATCATCGCCGAGGAGGGCGCAGAGCTCCACATCATATCAGGATGCACGAGTGGCGGCCACGTCGGCCAGGGTGCCGCACATTACGGCGTATCGGAGTTCTACATCAAAAAGAACGCGAAGATCAGCTTCACCATGATCCACACGTGGACCGAGAATATCGAAGTATTCCCGCGCAGCGCTTCCATCGTGGAAGAAAACGGGGTATTTTTATCCAACTATGTCTGCATGCAGCCGGTCAAGAAGATCCAGATGTACCCGACCGCGACCCTGAAAGGGGAGAACTCGGTTGCCCGGTTCTCAAGTATCATTATCGCTTCCCCCTCGTCGTATCTTGATATCGGGTCGAGGGCTATTCTTGAGGGGAAAGGTGCAAGCGCAGAGCTGGTCACCCGCGCCATCACCAAGGGCGGAACCATCATATCCCGTGGCCAGATCATCGGAAAGACCGCAGGCACGAAGGGACACTTGGAATGCAAGGGGCTGATTCTCAAGGACGGAACGATTTACGCAATCCCCGAGATCGATGGGCGCGTGGTCGGCACCGAGCTCTCGCACGAAGCTGCGGTCGGGAAGCTGGCACAGGAAGAGATCGAGTACCTGATGTCCCGGGGACTCTCTGAGGACGAGGCAACAGCAACGATCATCCGGGGATTCCTTGATGTCAAGATTGCAGGCCTCCCCGAGGCGCTCCAGAAGCAGATCGACGCCACGATTGATGTGGCAGAGAAAGCCGGATTTTAGGATTTTTACAGTACATGACGGCCCCATACCCGCGATTGGATGAACGCCTCAGGATGGTAGACCTCCAAATCGCGGCACGGGGTATCTATGATCCCCGGGTCCTTGCGGCGATGCGGGAGGTGCCCCGCCACCTGTTCGTCCCGCCACCATATGACCGTGATGCGTATGCGGACGCACCGCTCCCTATTGGCAGCGGGCAGACCATCTCCCAGCCCTATATCGTGGCACTCATGACTGAGCTGCTCCATCCCAAATCATCTGATAAGGTCCTTGAGATCGGTGCAGGGAGCGGGTACCAGGCCGCGATCCTTTCGCAGCTTGTCCGGAGCGTTGTTACCGTTGAACGAATTGGAACCGTGGCAGCACAGGCACGTTCCAACCTGGCAGCGGTTCATGCAGAGAACGTAGAGATTGTTGAAGGCGACGGGACACTGGGATACCCGCATTCAGCCCCGTACAGCGGAATTCTGGTCACGGCAGCAACACCCGAAATCCCCGATCCGCTCCTCGCCCAGCTTATGGATGAGGGAAGGCTGGTTGCCCCGGTGGGAAGCCGGTCGGTACAGGAGCTCGTGGTAGTAGAACGGCACGGCAGCCATTACCGCGAAGAGCGGCATGGTGATGTCCGGTTCGTGCCACTCATCGGAGAATACGGGTGGAGGGAGGAATAATCGATGAGAATTATCGACATCACACGGCCACTTTCCAGCACAACAGTTTCGTTTCCCGGGGATCCACCCCCCCGGTTTACCCAAATGGACGCAGGGTTATACCTGATCAGCGACCTCCACATGAACAGCCATTCGGGTACCCATATCGATGCGCCGGTCCATTATCTCAAGACCGGCGACACAATAGACAAAATTCCGCTCGATCACCTCATCGGCCCGTGCCGGATACTGAATGTAACTGCTGCCGGAAACACGATTACCGCAGCAGATCTTACAAACCGGCTTGGTTCGGCAAAACGGATCCTCTTAAAAACGAGTTTTTCGACTGAGACACAGTTCAGGGAGGATTTTCCTCATCTCGCTCTGGATGCGGCACTCCTGCTGAGGGATCAGGGAGCTCTCTGCGTGGGGATTGATTCCTTTTCCATCGAGACATTTGTCTGCGACGGATCCGTGCATCGCCGGCTTCTAGAAGGGGGCTGTATTATCATCGAACTCCTGAACCTTGCGGCAGTCGAAGAGGGGGACTATGAAATGGCAGCGCTCCCGCTGCGGCTCACCGGTCTTGATGGAGCACCGGCTCGTGTGGTACTTATCTCAAAGGATGAGAAATAATGGACATTATTGCTGATTCGGTAAACCGTCTCGAAGAGATCCTTTCGTGCAGCGGATGTGAAGAGACCGGGGTCCGTCTCGATGTCGACCCTGACGCAAAAATATGCCAGTACGAACGCGGCGCCTGCCTGACCGCATCGTTCGGAGGGAGGACTGCAGAATTTGTCACGGATGACCCGATCCGTGCGATGACCAGGATCTCCTTCATGTTCGGGGCGTCACTCGATACCCCGGCGGTCCGGAGCGCGGCATGTGCTATCATCAATGTAGCTACGGCATTCTTCTGCCTCTCCCGCGTGCGCCGATCCTGCCCTGTGGCTTCACATGCTGCATGCCTGAAGGAACTGACAGGAGAACTTACTGGGCGCCGTGTTTTCTGTGCAGGAGCACTACCTGCCCTGCAACGTTCGCGGAGGATCCAAATTACAGATAACATCCACGAAGCGGATACCATACTTGTCAATAACGAGGGTATAATTGCCCCGGATTTCGGGGACATGTTTGCCGCCTACAGTTCAGGAAAACGGATCATCTGGCTCGGGCCCTCGACATCAGGAGTCTGTAGGCTCCAGCAGGGAGAGCACTGGTGCCCGTACGGTCAGCCTATGCTGGAGGTTGTCCCGGATCCGTCGCGGCAGAACGGCTAAACCCTTTTTTATCCAAAAGGCCCATTTCATGTATGCTTTTCGGATCGTCAGGGATACGCCAGCGGTTTGATCAGCGTCTGATTCAGACCACGCTCGCGATCGGTGCGATCCTTGGGGAAAAATTTCCCGACTGCGTGGTGGGGACCGATACCAGGACCACCAGCCCGCTGCTTGCCTGTGCCCTCATTGCTGGTGTAACCGGTGCCGGGGGATCTGCACGCTCTGCCGGGATCGCCCCCACACCCTCGGTTGCATATTGCGCCAGAAGGGCGAAGGCGGGGTGCATGATCACCGCTTCCCACAACCCTGAGGAATATAATGGGATCAAACTCTTCAATCCTGACGGTTCATCGTTCACTCTGGCGCAGCAGAAGGCTGTAGAAGAATCACTCGGAGATCTACGCTGGACGGGTTGGCAAAACCAGGGTCCAGAGTCTGCTTTCGACGCTCTCAAACCCCATAAAAAGGCAATTCTCGACACGGTGTCCATCAAAGACGGAATCCCGGTTGTTCTGGATTGCGGCAACGGAGCCGGATCCGTACTGACACCTGGCATCCTGGCAGAGGCCGGGGTTCACACAACCTGCCTTAACTGCAATCCTTCCGGACAGTTTGGCCGGCCATCAGAACCTCTGAAGGAGCATTTGGGATACGTGGGGGAAATGGTCAGAAAGACAGGGGCGGCATGTGCGGTTGTCCATGACGGCGATGCCGACCGGATGATGGCATTTGACAACCTCGGAAGATATATCGACGGCGATCGCATGCTTCTGCTGTTAACTGAACATCTCGGCGCAAAAAAGGTAGTCACCACAAGCGATGCGTCCATGATGATTGAAGAGGTGGCAGAGGTGCACCGCACACCCGTAGGGGATGCATTTGTCTCCGAGGAGCTCCTTTCCTGGGGGGATTTTGGCGGCGAGCCAAGCGGCGCCTGGATCTTCCCCAAACATGTGCTCTGCCCGGACGGCCCGTGTGCCGCTGCAGTCTTCTGCGAGATTGCTTCAGACTGCAATATCGCCGAAAGGCTGGATGAACTGCCAATCTATCCGATTCTCAGGGAATCGATCCCCCATGAGCGGGCACGGGAGATCGTCACTTCCCTTGGCGCCACAAATCCAACTGACGGGATCCGGGTAGCGGATGAGGCCGGATGGTATCTTATCCGGGCCAGCGGCACCGAGCCCAAGATCCGGATCACCGCTGAAGGCACAACACCCGCTGCAGCAAAAATTATGCTGGATCGGGCAAAGACTCGCCTCCGGCAGGGGAAAACTGCTTAAATATTGCAGGATGAGCTGTACGTATGGAGTGCATAGTGCTTGCCGCAGGTGAGGGAAAGCGTATGCGCCCCCTCACTGCCCGGCGCCCGAAGGTAATGCTTCCGGTAGCAAACCGCCCGATGATGGAACATCTTGTCCTTGCAGCCCGCGATGCCGGGATTAGAGATTTTGTTTTTGTCGTTGGGTACGGGGAGCGTGAAGTCCGTAGTCACTTTGGCGACGGGAGCCGGTTCGGCATTCACGTGAGATATGCACCGCAGCGGCAGCAGGCAGGAACTGCTGATGCCCTCCGCTCCGCACAGGATCTCGTCAGTTGCCCTTTTCTGGCACTAAATGGTGATATGATCCTCTCTTCCGCCGATATTATCCATATGATGAAGACACCGGCACCCTGCATGGGTACCAGCACGACAGATCATCCGTGGGATTTCGGAGTGGTTCTCGTGGAGAATGACCGGGTTACATCTCTGGAAGAGAAATCAAAACGCCCAAAATCAAATACAATTAACGCTGGTGCCTACCATTTCACCCCGGATATTTTTGATCTGCTCGCAGGTGTCAGCCTCTCGTCGCGGGGTGAACTCGAACTCACCGACGCCCTCGGCATCATAATCGGGAGCAAGAGATTGGGAGCGGTCCCGCTTTCGACGTGGCTGGATATCGGTTATCCCTGGGATCTTCTGGACGCAAATGCAGCCCTGCTCAGCGGGGTTTCTTCAGAAAACAAGGGGACGATCGAAGAGGGGGTCCACGTATCCGGCCCGGTCCTTATCGGACAAGGTACAGTGGTGAAATCGGGCACCTACATTGAAGGGCCATGCATCATCGGAAACAATTGCCGGATCGGGCCCCATGTGTTCATCAGGGGGGCCACAAGCATTGGCGACGAGTGCCATATCGGGCACTGTACAGAGATCAAAAACTCAGTGATCATGGCAAGAACCAAGATCCCCCACTTCAACTATGTCGGGGATTCTGTCATCGGCAGCGGGTGCAATTTCGGCGCGGGTACAAAGATAGCCAACCTGCGCCATGATCATGCACCCGTGAAATCCGGCGGAAAGGATACCCGGCGCACCAAATTTGGTGCTGTTATCGGGGATAATGTGAGCTTTGGGATTAACTGCTCGGTAAATGTCGGTTCGGTAGTCGGCAGCAATGCTCATTTTGCACCGAATTCAGTTATTGAGGGCAGTTTCGGTGAAAACTCAACGATCCGGTAGGTATGGTTATGCAGGCTGTTATTCTTGCGGCTGGTGAAGGCAGGCGGGTTCGTCCGCTGACCTGGAGCCGGCCAAAGGCGATGATCCCGGTGGCAAACCGCCCCATCATCGCGTATACGATCGATGCACTGGTGGCAAACGGTATACGGGATATTATCGTCGTTGTCGGCTATCGCAGGGAGCAGGTGACGAGGTTTCTGAACCAGCTCGATCTGCCCATCGAGGTGGTTGTTCAGGAAAAACAGCTCGGAACCGCCCATGCGCTTCAGCAGGCAGAATCCAGGATTTCGGAAAATTTCCTGCTCCTGCCCGGGGACAACTATATCGACACCCAATCGATTGCCAAAATCAGGGAAAGTACCAATGCAGTCCTCGTAAAAGATCATCCAAGCCCATCAAATTTCGGGGTGATCACGCTCCGCGACGGCTGTCTTGAAAGCATCGTGGAAAAACCTGAGCATGCCCAGAGTTTCCTGGTCAGTACCGGGATTTACTCGCTCCGGAAAGACTTTTTCCGATATATACGGGGTAATGATATCACAGAAGCAATTGCCGGTATGATCGATGAGGGATTACCCATAAATGCCATTACTGCCGATGACTGGCAGGATGCTATATACCCATGGGACCTGCTCCGGCTCAACCAGCGCCTCCTTAAACATATTCCTGCAGCACGGGAAGGTACGGTAAGCCGCCACGCAACAATCCATGGGCCGGTTAAGATTGGCAGTGGTACAATTGTCGGGCCAAATACCGTGATCTCGGGGCCTGTCGTAATTGGAGATAACTGCACGATCGGGCCAAACTGCTGTATCCTCCCCAACACCAGCATTGGATCGCGGGTTATGGTAGAGTCGCTCTCTGTGATCGGGAACGCTATTATCATGGACGATACGATGGTGGGATCCCATTCCCGTATCGTGGATTCGGTCATCAGCGAACGGTGCAGACTTGCCGATCATACTTCCGCGGGTACCGCCAGCGGCATTATTGAGATTGAAGATATCCCGATCCATTCCCAGTTCGGAGCCATTCTTGGAGACAATGTCACCTGCGGTCCGTTCAACCGGCTCGGAAACAGCATCATCGGTAACAATGCCACTCTTGAAGGGAGCCGGGATGTGCGCTCACGGGTTATTCCGGATGGCGCCGTGGTGATATAACGTGTGCGGGATTGTCGGGTATATCGGGAGACGACAGGCTGCTCCCCTGATCCTCGAAGGTTTAAAAAAACTTGAATACCGTGGGTACGACTCTTTCGGGATCGCAACCCTCGGAAACCACATTGAAGTCGAGAAACACAAAGGCCGGATCTCGGAGCATGCCGGCGCGATCCGGCTGCATGGTACGGCTGGTATCGGCCATACCCGCTGGGCGACTCATGGCGTTCCCAATGACATCAACGCGCACCCACACACGGACTGCACCGGACGGATCGCTCTTGTCCACAACGGCATCATCGAAAATTATGCCGAAATAAAAAAAGAACTCGATGCCCTGGGGCATATGTTCCGGTCAGAGACGGACACCGAGGTGATTGCCCATCTCGTTGAGGAGCAGTATGCGAAAAACCCGGATCTCCTTCGGGCAGTAAAGGATGTTCTCCCGCATCTGAAAGGATCATACGCGATCCTGGTCATTGCGGAGGGATATGAGGGAATTGTCGCAGCCCGGAACGGCAGTCCGCTTGTGCTGGGAATTGGCGATAATGAATACTTCGCTGCATCGGACATGACACCAGTCCTGGAGTATACGGAACGTGCCATTTTTCTTGAAGATGGCGATATCGCCCATCTGACCCGGAAAGGCTGTACGGTTTATCATGACGATTGCCCGGTGGATCGCCCGGTGGAACTGATCGACTGGGCCCCCGAAGAGATTCGGAAAGGGGGATTCGATCATTACATGCAAAAGGAGATCTACGAGCAGCCACAGGCCTTCTTTACTACACTGCGGGCAGTTGACAGGTATGCCCTCCCTCCCTTTGTCTGCAACGTCCCCTCCATATCCCTTGTCGCCTGCGGTTCATCGTACCATGCCGGTCTGATCTTCAAATACCTGCTCGAAGCGTCCTGCGGTATCGCCACACGGGTGGACTTCGCCTCAGAGTTCAAGTATTTCTCCCCGCCGATGAATGGTCTGGTGATCGGTATCACCCAGTCCGGCGAGACCGCGGATACGCTCGCCGCCCTCAAACAGGCACGGATCCACAACTGCCGTACCCTTGCTATTACCAATGTCTTAGGCAGCTCCGCATGCCGGGTCGCCGATGCAACGCTCTTCATGCGTGCCGGTCCTGAGATCAGCGTTGCTGCCACCAAATCATTTATCGCCCAGCTCGCGGTCCTGATGCAGATCATTGATGCGCGCTGTGACGGCAGATACGATGATGTGCTCCAGCGTGCACACCAGGCTATTGAGGATGTCCTTCTCATGGATTTCTCATCGGCAGTCGATCTGTGCACGGATGCCTCGAGCATTTTTTATATCGGCCGCGGTCCATTCTACCCGGTTGCGCTGGAAGGCGCCCTCAAGATGAAGGAGATCTCCTATATCCATGCGGAGGGGTATGCCGCCGGTGAGCTCAAGCACGGGCCCTTTGCTCTCCTCTCACCTGAAACTCCGGTCATTGCCATCTGCATGCCGGGAGAGACATACGGAGTCATGGTCTCCAATATCAAAGAGTGCAAGGCCCGGGGAGCGCCGGTCATAGCGCTCGGTAGCGACGGCGATGCGGAACTACCCAGCGTAGTCGATGTTTTTATTCCCCTGCCCAGAACACACCTCTTTGTTGAGGTGCTCACGACTCTGGTGGCACTCCAGATCATCGCATATCGGACTGCCGTGAAACTGGGGAGGGATATCGATAAACCAAGAAACCTTGCAAAGAGCGTGACAGTAGAATGATCGAATACGGGATCAATAAAACCGGTACCGGTCTCCAGGTCTTCGAACCGGTAACACTTGGCTTTCCCTCGCGGGAAAATATCGGGAAGACCGGATTTTCCGGAACTACGATAGGAATGGATGCAGTTCTCAGGTCCGGCACCATCATCTACTGCGATGTAACGATCGGGGATCGGTTCCAGACCGGACACAATGTCATAATCCGCGAAAAAACACGGATCGGAAACCATGTCTCCGTAGGGACCGGAGTTGTTATCGAAGGAAACACACAGATAGGAGACAATGCAAACCTCCAGAGCATGGTGTACATCCCCACCAATACCTCAATCGGGGACCGGGTGTTTATCGGGCCCAATGCGGTGCTGACCAATGACCGGTACCCGCCCTCGGGAACAGGGGGGCTCGTCGGGCCGGTGATAGAGAATGGTGCAGCTATCGGGGCCAATGTAACCATTCTTCCGGGTGTCCGTATCGGGGAGGGGGCGCTCGTAGCCGCGGCCGCGGTGGTGACCCGCGATGTACCGGCGCACATGCTTGCCGTGGGGGCGCCGGCAAAGATACGGGGACTGCCATCAGCGCTTACCCGGAAAACCTAAAAAACAGATCAAAGCCGGTTACCCTGATGTACCCCATAGTAACGAGGTGTCCATGAAGATCCTCCTTGTCTCCAGCCAAGACTACATCCACCATCCCGTCCCTTCGCGGCACCACAACATCTTCGAGGAACTCGCCCGGCGCCATGAGGTCCATGTGGCGCATTTCCATGTCAGCCGCGGGGCTCTCCGGCCTACCCGGCTCATCGTTGAGGAGGCCACGCAATTCCCGGTGAAAAGTCCGCTCCTTCACTATACGATCAACGCGCCCTACCATTACCACATCTTCAACAAAATTATCAGGGAAAACCATATTGAGATCGTGGTTGCGGCCCATGTTCTTGCCGGATCTGCGGTTATCTCCGCGGCGAAGCGGCACCATGTCCCGGTGCTCTTCGATCTCAAGGACTGGTTCCCGGACTCAGCCGCCGCTTATTTCAAAAACCGGTATCTGGCAGAATTAGTCAGGAAAGGGGTCTGGGAGATCACCAGAAGGAATCTTTCCCGAAGCGACCGGATCACCACCGTTTCTCCATCGCTGGTGGACAAACTTAAAGGCTTGGGGTTTTCAGCAGAACTTGTCACGAACGGGGTTGACACAGATCTCTTTGTTCCTCATGACGGGACAGAGATGCGAAGGATGCTGGGGATCGATCCTGATGATTTCATTATCGGTTTTTCCGGGAGCATTGAACGCTGGTATGCGATCGATGAAATGATCCGGGCACTTCCTGAGTTGATCCGGTACCGCAAAAACACCCGGCTCCTTATCATCGGAGGATCCCTCTTTACGGATTATGAGGGGGAGCTCCGGCTGCTTGCTGATTCGCTTGGTGTATCCAAGCATGTGATATTTACCGGAACAAGACCTTATGCTGAACTCCCCCGGTATATTGCCTGTATGGATATCTGCACGATTCCCCTCTCCCCCCCACAGTGGGGGGACATCGCCCTGCCCAATAAGTTCTTTGAGTACTCCGCCTGCGGAAAACCCATTCTTATGCGGCCAATCCCGGATGTTACCCGCATCGGGGGTCAGAACCTCTATGTGTACCGGACTCGGGATGAATACCTTTCTCAGGTTAAAGACCTGATGGATAACCCCGCAGGATTTAAGATCAACATGAAAGACTACAGCTGGAAAGAAAAAGCCAGCCAGTTTGAATCCCTCTTTTCAGATTTGGTTATTTAGAAAAATCCAAATCATTAATGCCCAAAAAAAAGAACTTATACCCTGTAAGGAGATCTAATGCAATATTTCGATTATAAAAACCGCCGGAACTGGATGATCGCCGGACTCGTCGGCATTTTTGTCATCTTTTCCATATGGCTCCGCGTGTTACCCATGCTTTCCATGGGTCATACCGATGTTCTTTCATTGGTGGGGAGTGATGACCCGCTCTATAATCTGCGCCAGGTCGAACAACTGCTCACCAATCATTTTACCTATACCTGGTTTGACCCGATGACCCAGTATCCTGTGGGCAGCAACGTATACTGGGGCCCGTTGTTCATCTACATTTCCGGCTTTGCATGCTGGATTGCGGGCGCTACAACGCGTCCGGAAATTATCAGTGTCTGCCTGCTCGTGCCGGTTGCAATGGCGGCAATAACGGTTGTCCTGATGTATTATGTCGGAAAGATCTGCGGGGACTGGAAGACCGGGCTCCTTGCTTCGGGATTCACCGCAGTCGTTACAGGACAGTTTTTTTACCGGTCCCTATACGGCTACTTTGACCACCATATCGGGGAAGTGCTCTTTTCAACCCTTTTCTGTCTCGTGTACCTGTATATTCTCATTTCAGAAAAGGACGCACCTATCGACCTGAAAAATTTTACAACATGGAAAAAGACAGCGCTGTTATCCGTGCTCGCAGGCATTGCCTACCTTCTTGGCCTGTTCCTGATGCCGACCATGATCGTATTTGCCCTTATGGTGGTCCTCTTTACCGTCATCCAGTTTATAATTGGAGTCTACCGTGAGAAACCGGGGGACTATATTCTTATTACCAATACAGTTATTTTCACAGTTGCTATCATCGGGCTTCTTCTCTTCGGGTTCAAGAGCCCGGGACTGGATCTTTCCAACTATTCTGTTGGCCATGTCTACGCATACCTTGCGATTATCGCGGGAACCGGAGTATTATACCTCCTCGTCCGGTATCTGAAGGGAAAACCAAAATATTATTATCCCGTTTCTCTTGTCGGTCTGGCAGTTATCGGTGCAGTAGTTTTGCATGTAACCGGCCCGCAATTCTTCGACCAGCTTGTTAATGCTGCTGTGCAGTTTTTCGGACAGGCACCGGTAACAAATACGGTCCAGGAGGCCCGCGGCTGGTCTCTTGCGGCTGCATGGACCACGTTCAACTACGGGCTCATCCTCATGGCCGGGGGCATGCTGGTAATCCTGTACAGCATCTGGCGCGAAGACCGCCCCCACGAGGTCTTTACGCTGGTCTGGTCTGCAATCATCTTTTACTCGACCTGCCAGCACATCAGGTACGAGTATTACCTCGCCGTCAATGTCGCATTGCTTTCAGCCATCTGCGTGAGTTTTGTCTACGAGTGGGGCCGGGAAGATCTCAGCCGTCTTCTGGCGGGCTTCACGAAAAGTGCAGGACTGGAAGAGCCATCAGGTAAATCTGATGACTTACAAACCAGAAGGAAAAAACAGAAAAAAGCGCAGAAACAGGATCCGGGATTAACCCCGGCACGATACACCGTGCTCGCCCTCGTAATCATTACTGCAGGACTTGGTATTCTCTTTGCGTATACCTCCGCATCATACAGCTACATTAATGCATCCGGTAATCCGCTTGTCATGAATCAGGACTGGAAGGATTCCCTGATCTGGATGGCGAACAACACTCCGTCAACCGGTGTCGATTATTACACCATCTATGACAAGAGCAGTTTTGTGTACCCCAATACCTCTTACGGTGTAATGTCCTGGTGGGATTACGGCCACATGATCACTTATATTGCACAACGGATCCCCAACGCCAACCCGTTCCAAGCAGGAGTAAGCGGCCCGGATGGATCTGCCGCCTATTTCATGGCAACCAATGAATCAACAGCAAATACCATTCTCGACCATGATGGTACTCGGTACGTGATTACCGATATTGAGATGGACACCGGCAAATTCTGGGCAATGGCAACTTGGTTTAACCCCACCATTGCGGCTGCACCCTACCAGATGACCGTACTAATTCC
Organism: Methanoregula sp.; assembly: GCF_035543475.1. Classification (GTDB taxonomy): domain Archaea; phylum Halobacteriota; class Methanomicrobia; order Methanomicrobiales; family Methanospirillaceae; genus Methanoregula. Next base: position 154,152 of record NZ_DATKKA010000011.1, on the reverse strand, counting down.
CGGGCAGACCGAATCGAGCGGATACCAGTCTGCATCCCTGAATGAGGCCCCCTACTACGAAACGATGGTCTCTAAGCTGCATAACTTCGATGGATCTATGGCTTCGGCCACTGCAGCATACTATGTAGAGTATGCAGACTCGAATGTCACGCATATCTCATACCCGGTCCTGACCAATGCCGAAGCGATGGATGTGTCCGCAGCCACAACCCGGGCAGCACAGTACAACCAGAATGCTCCTGCAGGTTACCACGCCACCGTGCTCAGCTCCTCGGTAGTCCTTCCCCTCACCGATATCCCGGCCCTGCAACATTACCGGCTTGTCCATGAGTCTTCCACAAGTGAACTTACAACGAACAAAACCGACGTGAAGTATGTTAAAATCTTCGAATATGTCAAGGGCGCTCACATTAAAGGATCGGGGATTATTGATCTCCCGGTTGTTACTAATACTGGCAGGAACTTCACCTACCGCCAGCAGAGCGTGGATGGCGAATTTATCGTCCCCTATTCCACGACCGGCAATCCCTATGATGTGAAAGCGACCGGCAGTTACCAGATCGAAGGCACCGGCCAAACATTTGATGTGCCTGAGTCTGCAGTCATGCAGGGACTGACCATCAATTAATTTTTCCGAAAACCCATCAATGAAAGAGCGCAAAATTACAATTTCGGCGTTTAGTCCACCATTGGCCATTTTTATCCCCGAAGCCATAATCTTTCTATAGTGTCATGAACTACTCATTCTCTTGTATGCCAGCAGACGAGATCACACTAGGCATGAGAGTGAGGTATCCCCGTACCGGGACTACCGGTGCCGTGGTCAGTATCCAACAGGTGGCGGGAAACCGGTTTGCCGAGCTGGACAGCACGCACCTCCTCTATCGTACTGACCTCCTGATCCCTGCAGAACAGGCCAGACATTCTGCAACCACCGTAAAAGAAGACGCAAAAGAGATTATACGGCGAGAGAGGGAGTTTGCTGCCGGAAGCGAACTTCAGGAAGCCCTGAAAAATATCGATCAGAGCTGTGAAGGCGGGGGATAATTTCCCGGATATTCCATAGTCTCAACGCCGGGCTCTTGGCAAATACTCCTTTTTTCCGGCCGATACAAGGGAACATACCAATTCGGAGAAGCCGTTTTTCGGGTTATGTATAAGTATGCCTATTAGATATAGGATAAGGAGGTTCGATTTCATTTGCATGATGTGACAGTCCCCAGTGTTAATATCGGAGTGGTGGGCCATGTGGACCACGGGAAAACCACGCTCGTGAATGCGCTCACCGGGACATGGACTGACCGGCACAGCGAAGAAGTACGGCGCGGCATTTCCATCCGGCTGGGTTATGCGGATGCAACATTCTATAAATGCGAGCAATGCGAAGGTGCAGATGCATACTCAACCACGCCGGTCTGCCCGGTCTGTGGCGGAGAAGGAAAACCATTCCGGTCCATTTCCTTTGTTGATGCTCCCGGGCACGAAACCCTGATGGCGACAATGTTGTCCGGATCGGCGCTGATGGACGGGGCAATGCTCGTTATCTCAACCACGGAAAAATGCCCGCAGCCCCAGACAAAAGAACATCTCATGGCTCTGGGGCTGGTCGGTATCAAGAAGATTGTAATTGTCCAGAACAAGATCGATGTGGTTTCCCAGAAAGAGGCCCTCGAAAATTACCAGCAGATCAAGGCATTTGTGAAAGGAACAGTTGCCGAGAACGCTCCCATCATTCCGGTCTCTGCCCAGAAAGGGATCAACATGGGTGCACTGGTACAGGCACTGGACCAGACCATTCCCGAACCGGTACGCGACCCTGCTGCAGAACCGGTAATGCTTGTAGCGCGATCCTTCGACATTAACAAACCCGGCTGCAACTGGAAGGAAGTAAAGGGAGGTGTCGTTGGGGGATCTCTTATCCGGGGCATCCTCCACGACGGCGATCCCATAGAGATCCGGCCGGGCCGGCAGACGCAGGTAGAAAACAGGATCAAATGGATCCCGATCATTACTGAGGTAACCTCCATCAACGCCGGTACAAAAAAGGTCGAGGAGGCAACACCGGGAGGTCTGCTGGGCGTCGGGACCAAACTTGACCCCGCACTTACCAAAAGTGACGCCCTTGCCGGGCAGGTGGTCGGGCATGTAGGCAAACTGCCACCGGTATGGGACAAGATCAAGTGTCAGGTGACCCTGATGGAGAGAGTTGTCGGGGCGACGAGTGAACTGGTGATCGAACCCCTGAAATACAACGAACCGCTCATGCTTTCCGTTGGCACTGCGGTCACCGTCGGGGTTGTGACGAGCACCAAGAAAGATGCTGTTGAAGTGCAGCTGAAACGTCCGGTCTGCGCAGAGCAGGGAGCCCGGATCGCTATCAGCCGGCAGGTGGGAGCACGCTGGCGGTTAATCGGGATGGGTGTCCTCAGCGAGTAAAAGTCCTCCTGGACGCCAACGCACTCATGATGCCGGCGCAGTTCAGGATCGATCTCTTCGGTGAGATCCGTGAGCTCCTCGGCAGCTTTGAGCCGGTAGTGTTGCCCGGAGTGCTCCATGAGCTCTCCGGATTGTCCCGGGCAAAGGGCGGCGAAGGAGCCGCTGCACGTCTCGGGCTGGCGCTCGCCGGCCAGTGCACGGTTGCAGAGGGCGACAGCACCACCCTCCCGGTTGACGAACAGGTGATTGCCTGGGCTAAGGTGAACCGTGGCATGGTGGTAACCAACGATCGCAGGGTCAGGGATGCCCTGCTCACAGAGGGTATCGGGGTCATATCTATGAGAAAACAGAAAAAACTCGAAATATTGCGGAAGTAAGAGGCGACATTATGTATTACAGGATGACACTGGAAGACAAAGTCAGGGTACCCCCCAACCGGCTGGGTGAAAAACTGGACAAGGTCATACTCGATGTCCTTCAGGAGCAGCTTGAGGGAAGTATTGACAAGGAGCTGGGCGTTTTCATAGCCGTGACAAAGGTCGATCATGTCGGCGAAGGCGAGATCGTGCCCGGAGACGGCGGCGTCTATTACGACGTAAAATTCGAGGGGCTTGTCCTTCGGCTTGCCCTGCAGGAGGTCATTGAGGGGCTTGTTGTGGAGACCACCAGCTTCGGGGCCTTTATCAGCCTCGGGCCTATCGATGCCATGCTGCACGTGAGCCAGATCTCCGACGAATACATCAATTTCGACGAGAAAAACGGCCGGCTCATCTGTCAGGACTCTAAAAGATATATCGGCGTTGGCGATACGGTCCGGGTCAGGGTTGTGACGCTCTCCTTAAACGAGCGCGAGCCCCGGGACAGCAAGATCGGTCTTACCATGCGACAGGCGGGTCTTGGCACCTCGCTCTGGCTCGAAGAGGAGATCGAGAAAGAGAAGGAGAGAGTCGCAGGTGGAGCGGCGGCCCCCAAGGAGAAGGCCGAGAAGGTCAGGGGTAAGAGGAAAGAACATGCCGCCGATGAATAAGAAGAAACAGGGTAAGGTCTGCCGGGACTGCCACCGCGTGGTTGACGGTGAGAGCTGCGTAATCTGCGGGACGACAAACTTAAGCGATGACTGGTCGGGGTACCTGGTCATCATAGACCCGGAAAATTCTGATGTGGCAAAACGAATGAACATCAAGCTGCCCGGGCGTTATGCGCTGAAGGTCCGCTGAATGTTTGTCCTCCCAGAGGAGTCACGCCAGCTTTTCAAGGATCCCTTCGGGACACTTCACCGGGATATTCAGAGCGTGCTGCCGGCACTTGCCGGCCGTATCGTGTATTCCGTGGGCGATGTGGTGACACACACCCTGCAACAGAAAGGATTTACACCTGCAATTGCCGTGGTGGACGGGCAGACCATGCGTTCGCCTTGTACCAGGATGCCTGAACTTTCCGGATCCTGTATCCGTGTGAAAAATCCACCCGGTACGATCACCGACGAACTTATCGACGCACTCTCGTATGCTGTTGATCATACCCCGGTGACGATCCTCGTGGAAGGAGAGGAGGATCTTGCCGTCATTCCGCTTGTTATCGCAGCCCCGCCAGAATCGGTCGTACTCTATGGCCAGCCGGGAGAGGGGGTTGTGCTTCGCGTGATCGATGAGCAGGCAAAAACCACCGCTCGCAGCCTTCTCGGCCAGTTCACCAGAACGAGCGCCTGATACCCCTAATCCCATCATCTCCGTTTTAATTTAGAGAGATTTTTTTCCTGCCATTGAGGACAGGGTCAGGTTTTAAATAACACGGTTCCCAATAATTACAGGATATCGATGGACTTTAAGATCGAGAGCGATAAAAGGAATGAGCTTTTATCACGAAGAGAGATTCAGTTTACTCTCACTTATGATGGTGCTACGCCCTCCCGCATGCAGATTGTTGGTAAACTGTGCGCCCTGCTCAATGCAAAAGAGCCACAGGTTGTCCTTGACAGCCTCAAGAGCAACTTCGGCAAGACAGTGATCTCCGGTAAAGCGCGCGTATACGATTCTGAAGATGCAAAGAAGAAGACCGAGCACCCGTACCTTTCGGCCCGCGGCCTGCCTAAACCCAAAGAGGAAGGAGCGGCATAACCATGGCTGCTGCAAAGAAGGCTGTGGCAAAGGGAGTCAAGCGCAGCGCATTTTTCAAGGTTGAGGGAGACAAGGTCACCACCACCAAGAAATACTGTCCCCGCTGTGGCCCCGGCGTCATGATGGCCGACCATAAGGACCGGGTCGCCTGCGGGAAGTGCGGATACACCGAATTCAAAAAATAACTACTGATGCCTGCTTTTGGGCAGATACTCGGCATTGAGGGAACAGCATGGAACCTCAGTGCTGCTCTTTTTGATCTTGATCTTCTCGCCCTGAGCTCCCGCCCATATTCTCCGGAACACGGCGGTATCCACCCCCGGGAGGCGGCACAGCACCACGCATCCGCCATGAGGGATGTGATAGGCTCTGTTCTTAAGGAGCCTGAAAAGGTCACGGGGATTGCGTTTTCCCAGGGCCCGGGCCTTGGCCCCTGCCTGAGAACCGTGGCCACCGCAGCCCGTTCACTTGCCCTTGCCCTTGATGTCCCGCTTATCGGGGTCAACCACTGTGTTGCCCATGTCGAGATCGGGAGCTGGGCAACGGGGTGCAGGGACCCGATCGTGCTGTATGCAAGCGGGGCAAATACCCAGGTTATTGGCTATCTTAACGGCCGGTACCGGATCTTCGGCGAAACGCTTGATATTGGCGTCGGGAACGCGCTTGACAAGTTCGCACGGGCAAAAGACCTCCCTCATCCCGGCGGGCCGCTGATCGAAAGGCAGGCCAAGTCCGGGACGTATTTCGAACTCCCCTACACGGTCAAGGGCATGGATCTCGCATTTTCGGGACTGGTCTCAGCCGCAAAGGATTCGGCACGGCCTCTTCCCGACGTTTGTTGCAGCCTGCAGGAGACCGCGTTTGCCATGTGTGTGGAGGTGACTGAACGGGCGCTCTCGTTGACCGGCAAGGAGGAAGTACTGCTTGTCGGCGGTGTCGGTGCCAACGGACGCCTCCAGGAGATGCTTCAGACCATGTGCGAGGAACGGGGAGCACGCTTCTTTGTTCCCGAAAGGAAGTACCTTGGGGATAACGGCGCGATGATCGCGTATACGGGAAAGCTGATGCTCGAGAGCGGCCAGAGGCTTGCTATCGAAGAATCGCAGGTCAACCCATCCTTCCGATCCGATGAGGTTGAGGTGACATGGAAACACGATGTTGTCTGCGCCCCGGATCACGAAACACAGGGAAACACCGGCCAGAAACGCGGGGCAGAAGCGATTGTCAGTTTCAGCAACGGGATCGTCACCAAAAAAAGACTCTCAAAACCCTACCGTGTATCCGCACTGGATCGCAAACTGATTGCCGAGCGGACAAGGGCCGAGGCACGCCTGATAAATATGGCCAGAAAAGGAGGCGTTCCTACGCCCATCATGAGCGATATTACCCATGACTCCATCATTATGGAGGAGATTTGCGGCACACTGCTTACTCATGACCTTTCCGAGGAGCACTGCGAGGAAGCCGGACAGATGGTCGGCCGGCTGCATGCCGCCAGCATCATGCACGGGGACCTGACCACAAGCAATATGATCATTCGCCAACCGGATGCCCGATGCGTGCTCATTGATTTCGGTCTCGCACAGGTGACCTCAGAGATCGAACAGCGGGGAGTCGACATCCACGTGATGTTCCAGACACTCACCAGTACCCACCCAAAAGAAGCCGACCGGTTCCAGGCTGCATTTGCCAAGGGGTACGCTGCAACCTTTGCAGGCGCACAGGATATCCTCGTACGGGAGAAAGAGATCGAACTGCGGGGGAGATACTTATGAGTCGAAACCTGACCATGGTAACAGGTAACGCAAACAAGGCACGGGAAGTTGCAGCATTTTTTGACGGATCTCTTGAGGTTCGCCATGAAGCACTTGATATTCCGGAGCTTCGCTCTGAGGACCTTGGCAAAATTGCACGGGCGAAAGCGCAGTATGCATACGATCATTTCCGCCGGCCGCTCATCGTAGACGACACTGCATTTTCCATCGATTCGCTCAAGGGCTTTCCTGGCCCCTATGCGGCCTATGTCCTTTCAACGATTGGGAACAAGGGAATTTTAAAACTCATGGAAGGTATTCAGGAACGCAATGCCCGGTTCACGACAGCCATTGCATATGCTGACGACACTGGCATTGAAGTGTTTTCCGGAACGATTGAAGGCCGGATCATCCAGGAGGGCCGGGGAAGAGGAGGGTTCGGGTACGACCCGATCTTTGAAGTGGATGGAAAAACGCTTGCCGAGATGCCGCTTGAGGAGAAGAGCCTGATCTCCCACCGGGCACGTGCACTCGCATCCTTCCGGGACTGGTTCATGGACCATAAGCCCTGATAGATACAAACCGTTAAAAGATCAAAGAACATTGTTATAGAGGCAGACAGGTGTGTATATCCATGGCAAAATTCCCTGAAGCCGAAGCCCGGTTACTCAACGTGAAAATTTGTATGCATTGCAATGCACGCAATGCTATTCGTGCCACAACGTGCCGCAAGTGCGGGTACAAGAACCTGCGGCCGAAGAACAAGGAGCGGAAAGCGTAACTCTCATCTTTTTTCTGCAATACCATTGTTCTTTTTTGCACGTTTTCACTCAATGATATAAAAAGTCCTCATGTTATGCTGAGTAATACGTGACGCGTTTGCCTTTCTGGGCATACTCTCCCGCGAACGTCTCAAGATTGCGTTTATACCCGATCCGGTCGGTAAAACCGAGCTTGCGGAGATTCTCGCGCACCCGCATCACATCTGCTTCATCTGCCCAGTCCTTTGTATAGACGTAAATAACCCGGCGGCTGTCCCGGGAATCGGGATTTGGTTTTGCAGTGCTGACCTTGGTCGAGATCCCCAGTTCGTGGGCTACGGTTGCATCCCGGATCTTTTTCCATGCAGCGTCCGCAGCCTCCGGCTCCTGGAAGATCAGCCATTTCCCGGCATGTTCGTCTTCAATTGCCTCAGGTGCACTGCCAGGAGCGTCCTGCACAATCCAGTACATCTGTGTGGTCTTTGAGGGGAGGACACCTTCCCCTTCGCAGAGCATCCGGTACAGTGTCTCTACCGTACCAAACCGCGAAAGAAGTGCCGCGGCGAGCTGGGGATATTCATCGGTAAACTGGGCTACTGTTTCGGTGAGATCTTTTGTGAAGTCAACGCTTCCTTCAACAAGGGCATAGAGATACCGGCCCTGTGTCTGGAGTCTCCGGGTGAGAAGGTGATCGAAGATACCGTACGCAACATCAGCCAGAGCCTCGGAATCGACTTCATCCATGGTGTACCCATCCGGCGTTATGCCGAAAAATAGTTTCTGCTTTGGTGCACGTTTCTTGCACAGCGGGTTGGACCGGCCCTCCCTCATCCCCATCACCCGGAACAGCCCCGGAATAAAAGTAAAAGCAGATACCGGCGGGCACTGTCCTCTTCGAATAGTTTAAGAGCGGATGCAGCAGAGATGTACTAATTATGGAATGGAAAAGAGACTGGGGTCTGACAACCAGAGTGTTGCTGACAGGATTTTTACTGTTTATCCTCTACCTCGTGTTCATGACTGTGCTCGTGGTCTTTTTCCCGGGAGTCAGCATCTGGCTGATTGTCGGTCTTGCAGTGGTAATGGGGTTTATCCAGTACTTCCTGTCGGACAAGCTGGTGCTCTGGAGCACCCATGCGCGCATTGTTTCTGATGACGAATATCCTGAGCTGCACCAGACGGTTGCGAAATTGTGTCATGAGGCTGATCTGCCCATGCCAAAGATCGCCATCATGCAAAGTCCGGTACCGAATGCATTTGCCACGGGAAGGAGCCCAAAGCATGCCGTAGTTGCCTGCACCGATTCAATCCTTCGCCTTCTCTCCAGGGATGAACTCGAAGCCGTGCTCGCCCACGAGCTCTCGCATGTTAAGAACCGGGACATCCTGACCATGACACTCGCGAGCTTCGTTGCCATGATCGCTTCGATGATCATGCAGAGCGTTTTCTTCTCGGCACTGTTTGGCGGCAACAGCCGGGACAACGGCGCCGGTTGGATCATTGTCTGGATTGCCTCGATCATTGTCTATGCGCTCAGTACGCTGCTGATGCTGGCCCTTTCCCGGTACCGCGAATTTGCCGCAGACCGCGGAAGTGCACTCATCACCCGGAACCCGAAGGCCCTGATCTCGGCCCTGAACAAGATCAGCGGCAGGATGGAGGTTGTTCCACCCGATGCAAAGGCCAAGATAGAGGGAGCAAATGCGTTCTTCATCATCCCCGCACTCTCGGGAAATACCCTGATGGAACTTTTCTCAACGCACCCGCCAATCGAGAAACGGATTGCAGCCCTCGAAAAGATCGCTGTCGAGCTTCGCATAAACTAATTATTTTAATAACATCCACCCTTTTTGATCTCTTGGGACTCCCCGATACCGGTTGAGGATGATGGCAGCATCTTTCACAGGAGAGGCAAGCCTTAATACACCCTCCCGCCAAAATTGTAGAGCGCAGGGCATCGATGGTCTAGAGGTATGACTTAGGCCTTCCAAGCCTATAGCCCGGGTTCGATTCCCGGTCGATGCATGCGGGCTCGTGGTCTAGTTGGCTATGACGTCGCCTTCACACGGCGAAGATCTCGTGTTCGAATCACGACGGGCCCATACTGAACGGAAATGTCCTCCGGACTTTTCTCTTCGTCCCATTTTATCCGTTGTCTGAGGTCCTGTGGCTGCACCAGAATTAACTGGGGCTGGTCCTGATCTTCTCTGCAACAGCTCATCATGCAGCGGGAAAGGAAAATGCAGCGGTTCATTTTTTTCCTGATATAATTTTTTTGTCTGGAATCTTCCTGTGAAAACCAGAGGCGCGATATGAACACGTTACAAGGGAGACAGTTGTAGCTGCCCCTAGAAAATATAATAAAATTCGGGGAATTTCTCCAAAATATGCCAAATCCAACCTCTTTCCAGTGGAAACAAAGGGGTATAAATATGGAGTTATGATTTCACAATAGATTGCACAAGCATTGCACACGCTCTTCCTCAAAAAGAAAAGGGCGGACTTCCCATAAAAGAATGACCGCCAGAGTAAAAATCGAAGTCTTCAGGAGTGCACAAAATCAGCTCTTATGAGATGTCTATCCTCAGCTCCGGTGCTATGTTGATCGGGCTGACCGGTGAGAAGGAGACGATTCCGTCTCAGGGAAACTATGGGAGCCTGACAGGACGGCTTTTCCGTCCTGTCAGGCTGCTAACAAACAAAAAGGTGATTGCTTATGCGTTCTTCATCTTGGCTTTTGCGACGAATCCGTCTTTGCCAATGTAATACATGAAGCCCTTTTCCTTGGCAATCTTCTCAGTACCGACTTTCTTCTTCTTGCCGGTCTTGTTGTGCTTCATCGGGGCTGCCCAGACGTACCCGTCCTTACCAATGAAGTACAGGAATCCCTTTTCGCGCTGGATCTTTTCCTTTCCAATTTTCTGTCCCATTTAAACACCTCAAAACCCCATTCGGGTTTTGATAATGAAAGTTGCCGCCTGATAATATAAAAGGTTTCCGTCGAAAGCACGTCGAAACTTCAAATTTGGCCATATTTTCACTGGTATTTTCGGCATTGTGGCGCACAATTAACCCCGATTTTTTCTGCCCATTTATTGTCCCGTTTGCTAAAATAGCCTTGAATTTTAGTCAAATCGGTATTATTCCATCGGAGATTCAGGAACATTAGAAATCTCTCAGCGCATAACCCTGCCGCGACGGAGCACACGGCATACAGACTCCCGGGCCCGGTCACAGCTCCACCCGGTACAGAGATCGTGACACGGGTTTGGTACGTTCCGTTGACCCCGTCCTGACCATGGCTGTAATTTACATAAGGCGGATAACCGGTTGGACCATGGGAGGGGCTGAAGTACTCACAAGCGGCGGGACAATATTACCCTGCGGGGAGATAACCAGCGAGAACTGCTGGTATGCTGCTGTGGTATTTCCCGGACACGCAAAGATCTCGAACTGCTCGTTGGGATCAAGAATGTCATTGCTGTTCGCAGTCTTCAGAGGGATTACATTATATTTGGTGACAATGGTCCAGCCCGGGCAGATAAGGGGGCGGGTGTCAACCCGCGGGATCGTCTCGACAAGACCGTTACTGATCCAGACGACACGAACCTTGTCAAAATCCACACCACCCATGTTCCCGATAAAGAGGGCGACATTCACTTCAACAGATCCCATGCGCCCCGGATCCGGAACAGGGTAACGGGCATCAACGTCCTGAGGTGTGCCGTTTACTGCGGAAAAAACGGTTGCCGGCCCAACACTGCGAAGCATATTTCCGGTATCTCCCATGAAGGAATGCAGAAGCCCTCCGCCGGTCCCGGTCACCGGATTGCGAACAACAAATGCAATGGAAAGTATCACAATAAACACAAGGAGGAGGATAACGATACCAAAGCCGGTCAGTGCCTCTTCCTTTGTATTTGTACAACGTTTCTTCATGGGATCAGGTTGCCGCCGCACGATCGCAAACCCCGGGAGATCTGACAACGCAGTATGGCGGCTTCAAGGCATTATCTTTTATTGCTACCTGATGGTTCGGGCAGTTTTATGATTTCCCGGTTCCCATTACAACAGGATTTTGCCTATGTACTTCCACCTCATCCTCACTGATGACTGCAATCTCTGCTGCAGGTACTGCAGGGCAAAGGCATTTGAGGAGGAGGAAGATCCGGAAAATGGCGGGGTCGAAATCGATGCGGATCTCTCACCGGACCTTGATTTCGATCTCCCCTTGCTCTACCGGTTCCTGGCCCAGGATCCCGCTCCTACACTCACCTTTTATGGGGGCGAACCACTCCTTCGCCATGATCTCGTTGAACAGATTATCCGCGAAGCGCCGGTGCAGCGGTTCATGATCCAGACAAATGGCATCCTGCTCGACCGGCTTTCCCCGGGAACAGTCAACCGGTTCTCTACGATCCTCGTCTCTCTTGATGGCAGGAAAGAACTGACCGATGGTAACCGGGGAGACGGCGTTTTTGAAAAAGTCATGGGAAATGTCAACACGATCCGGGCAAACGGCTACCGGGGCGAACTGATCGCCCGCATGACCGTGACCGAGAGTACGGACATCTTCGACGCGGTCCGCTACCTTGCAGACAACCCGTACCATTCGTTCTCCTCCATCCACTGGCAGATGGATGCAAACTTCACCGGGGATTTCGGCCACCGCACGTTTGCCCGGTGGGCAGAAGAGAGTTACAACCCCGGGATCCAGGCGCTTGTGGCGGCCTGGGTGGGTGAGATGGAGCAGCACGGCCGGGTCATGCGTTGGTATCCCTTTATTGATCCCATGGAAGATCTGCTGTACGGGAGGCAGAGTCTCCTGCGCTGCGGCGCCGGGCATACGAACTATACGATTATGACTGATGGGCACATCGCTCCCTGTCCAATCATGATCGGTATGAAACACTACTATTTAGGCCATATCCGGGACGCCGATCCGCTGCACCTTCAGACCATCCCTGTCGGAGGCGAGTGCCAGACCTGCCCGATCCGGACATTCTGCGGGGGACGATGCCTCTACTCATCCATTGTCCAGCCATGGAATCCGGCCGGCCGGCGATTGGTCTGCAATACAGTGGAGAATCTGTACGAGGCCCTCACGGCTGCACTCCCACGGGTGCAATCCCTGATACGTGCGGGCCGGATCACCCTTCAGGACTTTGCGCATGAGAAGTTCAACGGCTGTGAGATCATTCCCTGAACGCTGCAAATCATGTCAGCCGGCGCGCCTGATCCGATGCAGATGTATTTATACTCGATGGTAAGATGAATATATGCAGATATAAACTGCATGAGTAATACAATGGAAAGAAAAGGATTTGGCGGCCCGAGAAACTTCGGTCCCAGAGAAATGACAAAGACAGTCTGCTCAGACTGTGGAAAAGAGTGCGAAGTCCCCTTCAAGCCCACTGAGGGAAGGCCGGTTTACTGCAGGGACTGCCTGCCCAAGCACCGGAAACCCCGGTTCTAATTACACAAAATCTTATTCTTTTTTTGTTGCCTGTTTGGCATCTGCTTCTGATACGCCGTTATATTAACCCCCCGGTGTAATGTTCATCTATGGCTGCATCGTGGCAGGAAGCACAGGAATCCGCCCGGAAACAGAATCTCCCACAGGTGTACCATGACTGCGATACCGGGATGTATGGCGCCTGCCGCACAGGTGAGCAGCAGGGCAGTTTCAAGAACGGCGTTTTTATCGAACACCGCTGTATCTGTATGCCGGCGCACCTTTCAGCGGAAGAACTCCTCGAGAAAGAGCGAAAATTCCGTGCAGAGAACCCCGACTGGTAAGGCAGAAAGCCAGCGAAAAATTCAAAAGATCTCTGAACTTTTCTTTTCCGCAACAACAATTTATCGTCTTCTGATCTCTTCGCGGAACCGGTGGAGCAGATCATAGAGCATCATCCGCAATTCAGCACCGACATCATCCCAGGACTTTACGCTGGATGAAGAGGGAGGAAGATCGTTAGCCGCTGCATGGACTACGGTATCTGACTCATCGCGGATCTTCGCTTTGGCCCAGAGATCGCAGATGATCTCATAGTACCCGGCCAGAAGTACAACAATGAAGACCACCGGGACGATCACAAAGGAAAGCAGCCAGAAGTAATGATAAATGTTGTTGCCGGTGGCTGTGTCGACCCATTGGAAGACCCGCAGAACGAACGCGATAATAAAAACACTACCGATAGCCTTGATGATGGGGGCGGGCAGGTTCATCGGGAAGGGGAAGGCACCGAAGATATCTCCAATAAAGATGATGATACCAATCAGCATCAGCAGCCAGAAATTAAGGTTCAGGAAATCGACACCCGCGTGATACAGGGGATTAGCCACGTAAAATGTCAGGATATTTGCGAGCACGACCACAATCAGGAAACAGAGTATCCCGATCATCCGGGAGACAAAAATCCACCCAAGCGAATGCTGCTTATTCGGCCACATGGATGCTCACCGTACGCGTAATTCTAAGTATTTGACGGCAGGGTATATAGTCCTCATGTACCGCGTGGGAGGGGCACAATCCCTTTATCGTGCCGGCCCAAAATTTCCGGTATGCGGATTAATTTCAAACGGTACGCGCTCTATCTGCTCCGCTGGCAGGCGAGCACACCGATCCTTGCAGGGGTCGGCATCCTCCTTGCAGGCATGGGGTATATTGTCGCTGCGATCATCGCAAACCTCATCGGCGGCCTGATCTTTTTCTGGGTCGATCAGTTTATCTTTACCTCCCAGTCCCTTGCCACACAGTGGGATGTGAGGGAAAACATCACCTGTGTAGATTGTGGCCGGGTTGCACGGGGTTACCGGCTGGTCAGGTCCGGGGATTATGACAAGAGCAATGATCCTGCTCCCGAGTTCCGGTGTGAAGAGTGCTCGAAGAAGAAAGCGGAAGCACTAAGGAATAAAGGAGTGAAGACCGGGTAACCGGGAGCTTTTTGCACCGGGCCGGTGCTCCCGGAAAGGTGCGTTCCTTTTTTTAGTTTTCAGCAACCGTCCCACAATGTGCGTAAAATAACAATAATGTATAAATATGTACAATAACAATCAAAACTAAGCATTTAAGCCGGTGATTGAACAGGATACCCAATCCCCGGCTGGCGGTGATTACCCCGGGATGGCAATCGATACACACCAGACAGCCCTGACCTTAAACCTTGGACCCGACGAATACCTGACAGCAGTAGCCGACCAGCCAAAGCCGCTGGTGATCCCGCTTTGTACCGAACTTCCGCTGCCGGAGAGCTCACCTCTGGATGTCTTTTTGGAGACCCGTCGGGGGCCGGGATTTCTCCTGGAATCCATGGAGGGAAGCGAGAAGATCGCCCGGTACTCGTATATCGGGATCGATCCCGCATGCGTGATCACTCTGGGCAGGGAGATCTCCGTGACCGGCAGCGACGCTTTCGTTGCCATTGCCCGCGAGCCGGAAGGACAAAATCCGGTTGACCGGATCCGCTCGATTCTCTCGCGGTTCCATTATGTCAACCTCAAAGCCCCACGGTTCTTCGGGGGAATGGTCGGATATTTTTCATATGACATTGTCCATGCACTTTTCACCCATGTACCGGAGCACCGGACCCGTCCGGCACAGGAGTGTCCCGATGCCCGGTTCATGCTCACCAAGGACTGCATGGTCTTCGATCACCGGGACCGCAGGATGTTTGTCTTCTCCAGCCCGTTTTTAACCTACGACACGGACGCCGCGGCGGAATACCGGCGGTGTGCCGCACATATCGCGGATCTTGCCGGCCGGATCGCTTCAATTCCGGCAACCCACAAAAAGCCGGATGTGTCAAAACCGGCCGGAGCGCGGAAACCTGGAAAAAATCCAACGGTCACAGACAATACCGGGCGCAAACTGTTCATGGATTCGGTAGAGGAGATAAAAGAGCACATCGTTGCCGGGGATATCTTCCAGGCCGTGCTCTCGCGGAGGATGGAATGCCCGGTCGCCCCGGATCCCTTTCCCGTCTACGCAGCACTTCGGACCATCAACCCGAGCCCGTACATGTATTATCTTGATTTCGGCGACGAGCAGGTGATTGGCGCAAGCCCCGAGATGCTTGTCAGGGTGGAGAAACGGCGCGTAACCACGGTGCCGATCGCGGGCACCCGCCCCCGGGGGACGGACAAAAGCGAGGACAAGAAGCTCGCGCAGGAAATGCTGCTCGACAAAAAGGAGCGGGCCGAGCACACAATGCTGGTCGATCTTGCAAGAAACGACCTCGGCAGGGTCTGCAAATTTGGTTCGGTTGAGGTCGGCGAGTTCATGGGCATAGAAAAGTTCTCGCATGTCCAGCACATGGTCTCGACCGTCCAGGGCACGCTCATGGACCATCTTGACAGCTGCGATGCACTCAAATCCTGTTTTCCGGCCGGGACCGTCTCAGGTGCCCCGAAGATCCGGGCGATGCAGATCATTGGAGAGACTGAACCGGATGCACGGGGAATCTACGCGGGTGCTGTGGGCTATATCGGATTTGACCGGAACCTCGAATTTGCCATCGCGATCCGGACCGTGAGCGTAAAAAACGGTAAAGCGTTCATCCAGGCCGGTGCAGGGATTGTTGCCGATTCGGTACCGGAGAACGAATGGACAGAAACGGAAAACAAGGCCGCAGCGATGATGAAGGCAATCGAACAGGCTGGGGTTGTACCATGAGCGTTCCGACTGTTCTCATCGTAGACTGTTACGACAGTTTCACGTTCAACCTGTACCAGCAGGTAGGAAAACTCGGGGCAAAGCCCGTGGTCTTTACCTGCGATACGCCGCTTGCACGGCTCGAAAAAACTGCCTGCGACCGGATCCTCCTCTCGCCCGGCCCCGGGACGCCGGAAGAGTCCGGGGTCTGCCTGGAGGTGATCGATACGATGAGCAAATCGATCCCGACTCTCGGCGTCTGCCTCGGGCACCAGGCCATCTGCACCGCTTTTGGCGGGAAAGTGATCCGGTCTGGGCACCTGATGCACGGAAAGACATCGGAGATCAAAAACGATGGCCATGGTGTATATGCCGGCCTTCCGACGCCTTTTACCGCAACGCGGTATCACTCGCTGGTCGCAGCCCGGGAGAACCTTCCCCCGGAACTCATGGTAACGGCAGAAAGCCTCGATGACGGCTTTGTGATGGGTGTAAGGCACACGCAGTACCCGATCGAAGGAGTGCAGTTCCACCCCGAGAGTATTCTTTCGCATGACGGAGACGCACTCATAAGAAATTTCCTGTTCGGACCCCGGGGGAAGGACGCATGACCATGAAAGAGGCAATTGCCACGGTAGTGGAAGGGAGGGACCTCGCGCCCGCCCAGGCCGCGGCAGTCATGAACGTGATGATGGAGGGGCGGGCAACGCCCGCACAGATCGGGGGATTTCTGACCGCACTTCGCGCTAAAGGTGAGACACCGGAAGAGATCGCGGCGTTCGCCCGGGTCATGCGGGACCATGCGGTCCATGTCAAGCCGCATGTTGCCGGGATGCTTGTTGATACCTGCGGTACCGGGGGAGACGGATCGCAGACCTTCAATATCAGCACCACTGCTGCCTTTGTTGCAGCAGGAGCCGGTATTACCGTGGTCAAGCACGGCAACCGCGGCGTAAGCAGCCGGTGTGGATCTGCAGACGTCCTTACGGCCCTTGGAGTGAATATCCGTGTTGACGTCAGCCGACAGGAAGAGATCGTGCAGGAGACCGGTATAATCTTCCTCTTTGCACCCAGCCACCATCCGGCTATGATGCACGTGATGACCACACGGCAGGATCTCGGCTGCAGAACAGTCTTCAACCTGCTCGGGCCGCTGGCAAACCCGGCCGGTGCGGATGCGCAGGTGCTCGGGGTATACAGGAAGGATCTCACCCGGCCCGTGGCAGATGTGCTGCGCCTTCTCGGGGTCTCCCGGGCAATGGTGGTGCATGGCAGCGGCCTCGACGAGATCACGGTCACCGGGAAGACGGATGTCGCTGAGATCAACGAAGGCCGGATCGTGGAGTATACGCTGGATCCCGAAATGTTCGGCCTTGCCCGGACAGCACCGGCTGCTCTTGCCGGGGGGGACCCGGAGGAGAATGCACGCATTATTCATGCCATCCTTGCCGGTACCCCGGGCCCGGCACGCGACATCGTGCTCATGAATGCCGGCGCTGCTATTTACGTGGGAGGCCGGGCTGCAACCCTTGCAGAAGGGATCCGTCTTGCCGCGTTATCCATAGATTCAGGAAAAGCCCGGAAAAAACTGGATGCACTTATCCGTGCAACCCGGGAGGCATCATGATCCTTGACGAGATCGTCGCCCGGACAAAACAGCGGGTGGAGCGGCTGCCGGACTCCTTCCCGGAACCGGAGGGCGTTGGCCACGCCAGCCTCGAAGCCGCCATCCGCTCTGCAGAAAAAAAGAACCCGGTGATCGCCGAAATCAAGTGTGCCTCACCTTCGGGCGGGATCATCCGCAGGAACGTGGATATGGCAATGATGGCAGGTGTACTTTCTGACGGAGGTTGTGTCGGGATCTCGGTCCTCACCGAGCCCTATTTCTTCGGGGGATCGGGTGCCGATATTGCCCGGGTCAGGAAAGCGGTCCGGGTCCCGGTACTTCGCAAGGATTTTGTCATCGACCTGCGTCAGATCCCTGAGACAACAGCGCTCGGGGCAGATGCCGTGCTCCTGATTGCTGCAGTGCTTAAAGACCGGCTCCCGGCGTTTGTCGATGCTGTATACGGGGCCGGTCTTGAGCCCCTCGTGGAGGTTCACAACGCGGACGAGATCGATCTCGCCCTTGCCACCGATGCGCAGCTGATCGGGATCAACAACCGGGATCTTTCTACCATGACCATCGATCGATCAACCACACGGAACCTTTCGGGGAAAGTACGGAAAGCAGGCCGGCTCGTAGTCTCGGAGAGCGGGATGCGCTCCGCGGACGATGTGCGGGAGCTGCGGCCGTACTGCGATGCTTTTTTGATCGGTTCGTCCCTCATGGCCCACCGGGAGCCCGGAAAAAAGCTGGAGGAATTCGTATGCGCATAAAAATCTGCGGGATCACCCGTGTGGAAGATGCCCGGGTTGCAGAAAATGCCGGTGCCAACGCAATTGGTGTTGTGATGTTCTCCCCGACATCGCCCCGCTCTGTACCAGAGGCGCAGGCCCGGGAAATTTTCGGGAAACTCAGGCCGTTCGTGACTCGGGTCATCGTGACGCACACGAGATCAAAAGAGGAACTCGGGCGCATCCTCGCACTCCGGCCGGACGCGATCCAGATTTCGCACCCGTTTGTCTTTGAAAAGGACCCGGGCGTACGGGTACTCCGGGTGATCGGGCGGGGGCATGCCATTCCCGCTGACTGCGACGCAGTGATCGTGGACGAGAGCATGGGGGCAGGGATTGTGTTTGACCGGGAATTTGCAAAGACCGTGGTGAAAACGTCCACGGTACCGGTTATTTTGGCTGGCGGGCTCACCCCGGAAAACGTGGGGGATGCGATCCGGGATTGCCGGCCCTACGCGGTCGATGTCGCAAGCGGTGTCGAAGTCAGGCCGGGAATAAAAGACCATAAAAAGATCGCGGCATTTATTGCAGCCGCACGGGAGGTAGATCATGGGGGATAAAGGAAGGTTCGGGAAGTACGGCGGGCAGTACGTGCCGGAAACCCTGATGAACGCACTCATCGAGCTCGAAGGCGCATACCTGGACGCGGCACACGACCTGACATTCCAGAAAGAACTCGCAGCGTACCAGTCAGAATATGCAGGACGCCCGACGCCGCTCACGTTCTGTGAGAATATGTCCCGGGACCTCGGTTTTAAGGTATACCTGAAGCGCGAGGATCTCGTGCACGGCGGCTCGCACAAGCTCAACAATACGCTGGGACAGGCGCTCCTTGCAAAACGTATGGGCAAGAAGAGGCTGATTGCAGAGACCGGCGCTGGTCAGCACGGTGTTGCGACTGCCATTGCCGGTGCGGCCCTCGGCCTTAAGGTCGAGGTCTTCATGGGAGAAGTGGACACCAGACGCCAGGCCCTCAATGTCTTCCGGATGGAACTGATGGGCGCAACCGTCCACCCGGTAACCTCGGGAACAAAGACACTCAAGGATGCAACCAATGAAGCGCTTCGCAACTGGGTGGCGCACGTGACCGACACGCACTACCTGATCGGATCGGTTGTCGGGCCGCACCCGTTTCCCACGATTGTCCGGGACTTCCAGTCGGTGATCGGTCGGGAGGCCCGTGAACAGGTCATGCGAAAAGAGGGAAAGATGCCGGACGCCATTGTTGCCTGCGTGGGCGGCGGATCAAACGCAATAGGCATCTTCCACCCGTTCCTTGCCGATGACTTGGAGCTGATTGGTATCGAAGCCGCCGGCAAAGGCCTCGATACCCCGGAACACTCTGCAACGCTCTGTGCAGGAGATCCCGGCGTGCTGCACGGGACACTTTCGTACCTGTTGCAGGACAACGACGGCCAGGTACTTCCCACTCACAGTGTGGCAGCCGGCCTCGATTACCCGGGCGTAGGTCCCGAACATGCGATGCTCAAGGATTCCCGCCGTGTTACCTACCACGCGGTAAAAGACCCGGACGTACTCGACGCGTTCCGGTACCTCTCACGGATGGAGGGGATCATCCCGGCGCTCGAATCCTCGCACGCGGTCGCGTATGTTCTCAAAAACGCTGAGCGGTTCGACAAGGGCGATGTTGTTATCATCAATCTTTCAGGAAGGGGCGACAAGGATGTTGCCGGCATCGCACCTGACACGGAGGCGGCATGATGGGGCGCATCGAATCCGTGTTTGCCAAAAACGGAAAGACCGCATTCATCGGGTTTACCGTTGCCGGCGATCCGGACAAAGAGACTTCGGTCCGGATCGCAAAAGCGCTGATCGATGGCGGGACGGATATCCTAGAACTCGGTATACCGTTCTCCGACCCGGTAGCAGACGGCCCCACTATCCAGCGGGCGGACGACCGGGCACTCGCGGCCGGCACCACGCCCGATGTGATCTTTGAACTCGTCCGGGAAGTCAGGAAGGATTCCGAAGTCCCGATCGTCTTTCTCACGTATTACAACACGATCTTCCGAAGAGGAATTGACCGGTTCTACCGCGAAGCACAGGAAGCAGGTGTTGATGGCATTCTTGTGGCCGATATGCCGGTCGAAGAGTCCGAAGAGGTCGTAGCAACCGCGCAGAAGTACGGGATCGTCCCCATATTTCTCCTTACGCAGACCACGTCCTCTGAACGGATGGACACCATCGTTCGCCATGCCCGCGGTTACCTGTATCTTGTCTCGGTCCTCGGGGTCACCGGTGCGCGAACCACGGTATCACCCGAAGCACTCAGCCTCCTCCAACGGGTGCGGGAACACACCGGTCTCCCGCTTGCCCCCGGCTTTGGGATCTCGACACCGGAACAGGTGAGGATCTGGAAACAGGCCGGCGCTGACGGCGTCATTGTCGGAAGTGCAATCGTGGATATTATCGAGCGGCATCTTGGCGATACTCCTGCAATGGAGACTGCCCTCAGGCAGTATGTTGCCAGTATGAAAAAAGCGGTAGAATCTCAGAAGTAACTCACTCCGGATCAAAAGATTGGATGCAGGGCCCGGAGAACAATTCGATCTTTTTTTATTACCCATAAGGAAATACTACTCGATCTGGATTATGAAAACAAGATTTTCAGTTATTCTCATCCTTGGCCTCTGTCTTGCTGCCGGCATCGTTATTGCCGGTTGCACCCAGTCGTCCACCCCTGCACAGGTAACGACCACCACACCCGCGTCCACAACTGCTGCTCAGGCTCCACAGACCGGCACCGCAGGCATGGCAAACCCGGCCTCAGTAAACTGCGTCAATGTGGGCGGGACCCTGCAGATCATGGACAGCCCGGCGGGCCAGTACGGTATGTGTAACTTCCCCAACGGGACCTCCTGTGAGGAATGGGCACTCTTCCGCGGAGAGGGATGCCAGCCCGGTGTTGCAGCAAACCAGACCGTAAACGCTACCGCACCGGCAGGCCAGACAGGCATGGCAAACCCGGCTTCGGTAAACTGCGTCAATGTAGGCGGGACTCTGCAGATCGAAAACAGCCCGGCAGGCCAGTACGGTATGTGCAACTTCCCCAACGGGACCTCCTGCGAGGAGTGGGCACTCTTCCGTGGAGAGGGTTGCAAAGCTGCAAATGTGACGGCATAAAAAATTTAAATCACCTTTTTTTGTTTTTCTGCAATACACCGTGGGATAAATCCCTGCCCGCACAATAAATTATACCCGTCAGGCCGGCAAACACCATCATCATGAAGGCAGACATCCCCCGGATCGTGATCGCCGGCACGCATAGCGGATGTGGTAAGACCACAATCGCCAGCGGCCTGATGGCAGCCCTCGTGGCCCGCGGCCTTGAGGTCCAGCCGTTCAAGACCGGTCCCGACTTCATCGATCCTTCCCACCACACGCTCATCTGTGGCAGGACCTCCCGGAACCTGGACTCCTGCATGATGGGAGAGGCCGGGGTTCTCCGGACATTTGCCGGGGCCACGACCGGTGCCGATATCGCCGTTATCGAAGGGGCGATGGGGATGTTTGACGGGACCGGGGGCACGGATACCGCAAGTGCGGCCCATGTAGCGCGGATCCTCCGTGCACCGGTCGTACTCGTGGTCGATGCCCACGCGGTCTCGCGCAGCATCCATGCCACGATCCGGGGCTTCAGGGACTTCGATCCCCGGGTAACGGTTGCCGGCATCATCTACAACCGGATCGGGAGTGACCGGCACCGGGCGATGATCGCACAGGAGGAGATTGTCCCGGCGCTCGGATGGGTGCTCCGACAGCAGGAGTGCGAGGTGAAAAGCCGGCACCTCGGTCTTGTGATGGCGCATGAGTCCCCGGCAATGAAAGCCTTCGGGCGCGTAATCCGGGAGTCCTGCGATCTCGACCGGATCCTCGCAGTTGCAGGAACAGCCCGGCCGCTTCCGGTTCCCGGGAGTGCAGCTGCAAAACCGCAGCCCTCGCACCGGCGTGCCGTGATCGGGGTTGCCCGTGACGAGGCGTTCTGCTTCTACTACCAGGACAACATCGACCGGCTTGCCCGCGCCGGAGCGGAAATTCTGTATTTTTCCCCTCTTGCCGATGCGGCACCGGAGATGGATGCAGCGTACCTGGGAGGAGGATATCCCGAGCTCCATGCCGCGGCACTGGAACGCTCGCGATGCAGGACCTTCCTTCACGAACGAATTTCCCGGGGCATGCCGGTCTATGCCGAATGCGGCGGCCTGATGTACCTGTGCCGGTCCCTGAAAACGGACAGGAGCTACGCGATGGCAGATGTTCTCCCGGCCCGGGCGGAGATGACGCAGAAACTTCAGGCACTGGGGTATGTTCATGGATCATTTGCCACCGGGTCCGGTCTCTGGGCAGGAAAACTGGCAGTCCATGGCCACGAGTTCCATTATTCCCGGGTAGAATGTGACAACGATGCCCGGTTTGCACTCCGGCTCGGCCAGGGAAAAGGCATCCGGGACGGGCACGATGGTCTGACAGAACATGCGGCCATCGGGGCGTACACCCATGCGTATTTCACTGACGCGTTTGCCCGGCGCTTCGTGGATGCCGCTGCAGCCTCTTTGCGATAGGAATCCGGCATGGACAGGATCACCCGGCGTTCTCCGTGTGCGGCCGGTGCCCTCTCCGGGACCCGGGGGGGAAAAAGAAGTATATGATCGGCAGCGTATTCTCCGTACGGTGTCCTTATGACCGCACGATCCCGCATCCTCTTTATCTGCACCGCGAACGCAGCGCGCTCCCAGATGGCTGAAGGCTACCTCCGGGCAAAATATGGTGATCGTTACGAGGTCTTCTCGGCAGGATTCCGCCCCGCCGGCCGGGTGAGCAGCCGGGCGATCGATGTGATGAGGGAGATCGGGATCGACATCTCGGGCCAGCGGCCAAAACCGCTCGAAACATTTGCCGGTGTACCTCTCGATCTCGCGGTCACACTCTGCGACAACGCCCGTGCCGTCTGCCCGGTGGTTCCTTCGGCAAAAAAGACGATCCACTACAGTGTCCCTGATCCGCACCTGACTCCCGGAACCGATGCAGAGATTCTCGACGGTTATCGCAGGGCACGGGATGCTATCCGCACGTGGATCGATGCACATTTTGCACACGGTCTGCCTGTCTGAAAACCGCAGTGAGATAAAAAAATTCATCATGCCCCACCGCCACCATTGAACTATCGGCGCGTGGTATCCATGACCGGACCGAAAAAGAAGCGGACGAACCTGTATGCGGAGTCGCTCGCACTCCACGAGCAGTATCGTGGCAAGATCGAGGTCCACGCAAAGGTTCGGCTCAAAAACCGGCGCGATCTCTCCCTTGCATATACCCCGGGAGTCGGGGCGGTCTCCCGGGCGATCGCAGAGAACCCAGACCTTGCCTGGAAGTACACCCTCAAGGCCAACACGATCGCGATCGTATCGGACGGCTCCCGCGTGCTCTCGCTCGGGAACATCGGGGGATATGCGGCCATTCCCGTAATGGAAGGAAAGGCCGTCCTTTTTAAGAAACTGGCCGGTATTGATGCGTTTCCAGTCTGCTTCGAGAATTATCACACGGAATTTGCCGACGACATCAAGAACATCGCACCGGTCTTTGGCGGGATCGCGCTCGAAGATATTGCCGCCCCCAAGTGCTTCGAGCTCGAAGAGGCGCTGCAGGGAATCGGTATCCCGGTGATGCATGACGACCAGCATGGCACCGCGGTGGTGGTGCTCGGGGCACTGCTCAATGCCTGTCGCGTGACCGGGAAGGCATTTGAGGATCTTAACGTCGTCATCTGCGGGGCAGGAGCAGCGGGCTTTGCTATCACGCGCATGCTCCGGCATATCGGGTACGATCCCGGGCTCTTCCCCAGCGTGAACGATATTATCGTCTGCGACACGCAGGGGATCATCCACCGCGACCGGGAAGGATTGTACACGAACAAGTACAAGTTCATCATTGCCGAGGAGACCAACCGGCGCAGGCGAACGGGTACACTCGCCGATGCCATGGATGGGGCGGATGCCTGCATCGGCGTCTCGGTGCCCGGGATCGTGACGCCGGCGATGATCCGGACCATGGCGGACGATCCGATCATCTTTGCCATGGCAAACCCCCTGCCCGAGATCCTGCCAAAAGATGCCCTCCTTGCCGGCGCCGGTGTGGTCGGCACAGCCCGGAGTGAGTACCCCAACCAGATCCACTATGCCCTTGCCTTCCCGGGAATCTTCCGGGGTGCCCTTGATGTCTGCGCCACCCGGATCTCTCCCGAGATGAAACTCGCCGCGGCCCACGCACTTGCCGGGTACGTGAAAAGGCCCCGGCGGGAACGCATCCTGCCCCGGGTCCTCAACAGGGGTGTAGTAAAAACCGTAGCCGGCGCCGTACGGGAAGCAGCGATCGCAAGCGGCTGTGCCCGGAAATTAAACGATATACCGGTTGAAGGATACCCGGGCTAGGTGCCATAAATGCAATCTTGAAAAAAAAAAGTTTGGCATCCAGCTCTATTGAATATCTGTCTCTACCATGCAGATTCCCCCTTGCGCCAATGCGTCTCCTGGAGGGAACAGGGTGCAGGGCGCTGCCTCTGTATTACCGGTATTCCTGTATTTTCTGGAGTTTTCCGACACAGGTAATACGGAATCATCGCTAAGCGGGGGATTCCAACGCCGGGGGGGCGGAGGCTTGCCGGAGCCACCAAGAATGTCTGACTAAAAAAAATCCCACTAGAATTTCTCGCCCGGTTCCGGCCTTACCACCCGGCAGACCTGCTCCATAAGCGCATGGTGTCGGAGAAGTTCGGCGCAATAGATAACGCTCCTGTCGGCAGAGGGAATGGGCTCCCATGAAAGCCCGCAGTCCGTGTCCCAGAGAATGAGCCCTTCTGCCGGGGCCGGCGGGACCGGCCGGTTCGCGGCTTCATTGAGCAGCAACCGGATCCCATCCGCATCCTGTTCGCCGTTCCCGACCAGGAGAAGTGCTGATGCCATGCACCGTACCTGGTGCCAGAGGAAACTCTCGGCCTTTACTTCGAGGAACGTGAACCGGTCTTCGGCACCAATCCTGATATCGAGGATCTTCCGATACGGATTCTTCTCGCCCACCCGCGCCAGGTTCGAGAAATTGTGCTCGCCAAGAAAGAGCCGGGCTGCATCCGCCATTGCCGGAAGGTTCCCCGCCGTTTCCGAATAATAATACCGGTATGTGCGCGATCGGGCATCATACCGGGGATGGAATGTATCCGGGACACCAGCGGTGGCCGTGCACCAGATATCCGGAGGGAGCTGGCAGTTGAGAGCCTGTCGCGCACGATCCGGGCTTGGCGTGGAGAAGGCAACGACCTGCCCGCACGCGTGCACTCCGCGATCGGTCCGGCCGGCAGAGGTAAATCCCGCGCTCCGCCAGTCTGAAAAAAGGTCCAGTCGCCGGCATGCCGCGATGAACTCGCCTTCAACCGTACGGCTTGACTCCTGCTGCTGCGAGCCGTAAAACCGGGTGCCCAGGTACGATACCCGGCACGCAAGCCTTACCGGACGCGGAACCGTCGGGTCAGCCTCTTGAGCTTTCTCCATGTATTGTTCAGTGACTGGCGGGTATACGTACGCAGGGGTGTCTTTCTCCCGCCACAGGAGACATGCCCCGCCCGGATAGCGGCAAAGATCGCCTGCATCTCCGGCTCGGCCTCGACAAAGGTTCTGCCAAAGCCAACGAATCGTGCATTGTGGGCATCGCTTCCCCCGACACAGGGCTTGTTCAGTCGTGTCGCGATCCGGCCGGCCTTCCGGTTCGCCGACCCCACGATGTACCGGCTGTTGAAAGCCTCAACGGCGTCAACGATGTTCATCGCGGCCCGGATCCTCCGGGCAACACCGTGCCGCCACATATGGTACGGGTGAGGGAGGATAACGAGCGCTCCCATCCGCCGGGCGATCCCGACAGTCTCGCGGACATCAAGCCCGGAGGGGATGACTTCAGTTACGCCCAGTACCAGCAGGTGCCCCTGCCGGGTTGAGACTTCGATCCCCGGGATAACAAGGACCGTGCTGTTGTATGCGAGGGCCTTTTTGGCCCCATCCACGCAGTCGTGGTCGGTGATGGCGATCGCGTCCAGGCCCACCGCTTCTGCCTGATGAAGGATCTCTTCGACACTGCTCTCGCCGTCCTTGGAAAAATTTGTATGCACGTGCAGGTCGCAGGTCAGCATCTGATCACTAGTGTTTTTATCTCTCTGGTATTAAGAAAACGTATGCGCATCCTTCTTCCCACCGGTGCCGCGACCGCGGATACTGTCCGCCGGGCGGCGGCCGGTTTCAACGCTGATGTCGTGATAACGGGGAAGATTGCGTCGTTTCTTACTCCTCATGCGCTCCGCGCCCTGATCGCGAAAGGGACGTACGACGCCGTGGTTGTTTCGGGGATGTGCACGGTCTCGTTTGAGCACGTGGAGCGCGAGACCGGGGTGCCTGTGTACCGCGGCCCCCGGCACGCGGCTGATCTTGCATGGGTCCTTCCCCTTGTGGGAAAAATCTCCCTATCCGGCGAGGTACCCGCGGACGATTTTCTCGTGGCAAAAAAAGCAGAAGAGGCGATGGGCCGGGTAGCGGAAGCGGAGGACACAGCTGAGCCGGAGTTTGTGATCCGGGGCATGAAGATCGGCGGGGGATCGCGGATGAAGGTACTCGCCGAGGTCATGGACGCTCACCGTGCTGATGATATCCGGGAGATCGTGGAGCGGTACTTTGCGGCAGGGGCGGACATCGTCGACCTTGGCTTTGGATTCGATGCAATGCCCGAAGACGTGACGCGGGTCTTTGGCGAGCTTGCCGGTATTGACCGGCCTCTCGCGGTGGACACGCAGGACCCGGCCCTGATCCGGGCGGCGCTCGTACTGGCCGATCTTGTGCTCTCTCTCCATGAAAAGAATATCCCTCTCGTGGGAAAGGAAATTGCCCGTACCGGGGCTGCAGCGGTTGTGGTGCCAGGCGAGAAGACACTCCGGGCAAATATCGCCCGGGCCCGGCGGGCCGGGATCGCCTGCATCATCGCCGATCCCCTGCTCCAGCCGGCAGGGTCAGGGATTGTAGCCTCGCTCGGGCGGTTCCGGGACTATGGATGCCCGATCTTCTTTGGTGCAGGAAATGTCACGGAGCTTCTCGATGCGGACTCGATCGGGATAAACGCCCTTCTTGCGGCCATGGCACAGGAGGCCGGTGCTTCGATCATCTTTACCAGTGAGCATTCCGACAAGACCCGCGGCTCGATCCGGGAGATGCGGAGGGCAACCGAGATGATGGTGCTCACCCGGGACCGGCCATATGCAAAGGATCTCGGCATCGATCTCCTTGTACTCAAGGAGAAACGGCGGAGGCGCGAACCGCCGCTTGAATATGAGACGGTAGTAACGGCAAAGCGGATGCCGGACGAGATCACGTATGACCCGAAGGGCAATTTCCGTATCGGGATCGAGGGAGACCGGATCGTGGCAGAGATCCATGGGACGGCAGTTACAGGGACACGCTGGCAGGATGTCTTGTATACGCTGATCGAGGGGGGCCAAGTCTCGCTTCTTGACCATGCGGGTTATCTCGGCCGGGAGCTGTACAAGGCGGAGCTCGCGATCCGGTACGGCAGGAGCTTCGAACAGGACGGGGAGTTTTGACCGGAAGGGTGAGATACCTCTCAACCCTTTTATCCCAAAACCTCTCCATCTCTATACATGACTACGCAGGTACGGGCATCCCACATCCTCGTGACAAAGGAAGACGATGCACAGAAGATCCTGAAGCGGATCAAGGACGGCGAGGACTTTGCTGCCGTGGCAAAGCGCTTCTCCTCCTGCCCATCCAGGAAGAGCGGCGGAGATTTGGGCTGGTTCGGCAAGGGTCAGATGGTCCCCGAGTTTGAGGCGGCGGCCTTTGCTGCAGAGCCGGGCTCCGTTATCGGGCCGGTCAAGTCCCAGTTCGGGTACCATGTCATCAAAGTGACCGGGAAGAAGTGATCCTTCGAACCCGGATCTTCCCACTCAAACATTTTTTTTATTGCCAATGTAACCGCATCGGTCCTCACCAGGATAATCTGCTACCTTTCGTGGCTGTCGTTACCGGAAATACGGAACGAATATCCTGGCGCTCATCTCAAACGAACGTTTCCGTATCTGCCGGTTCCTGCGGCGCACTCACACAGAAGATCACGGTTTGGACCGGAATTCCTGCGCGGCCGGAACCGGGAACCTGATGGGCCCTTTTTCCTGTGCACTTCCGGATCCTGACAAGAGCAGCACATAGTTGTGTTTACCCGTAAAGGAAACGTCCGTAATCGTTCGGATCCCCATAAAAAGAAAGTTCCGGGATTGTCCCGGGCTGGAACCGGTCGTTCTTTCAGGTCCCGGGACCCTGCACAGGATCGGGTTTTTTTGGCCGCAGCCATGCAGGAAACCCGGAGAGGGATAGTGTTAACCACCCGGTATCATCCTTGACCGGTACCGGCGAGTATTTGACCGGCCGCGTGCTGCGAATTTATAACAGGCCCAAAAAAAGGCCGCATGCGGACAGCTGCGAACAGCAGGTGCCCCATGGAGAAATGCACCATGAAAATGATACGGAAAATAGGACTGGTGTGCGCGGCACTGATGTGTGCTGCTGTAGTAATGGTACCACTGGTCTCTGCTGCCGGACCCGGCGGTCAGGGATTTTCACCCCAAGGCCAGTCAGATCAGGGACAGGGAAATATGATGATGCCCGGCAATGGCGGCAACGGACAGAACACCGGTTCCGGTAACGGCCAGGGATCCGGTAATGGGGCGGCGCCCGGTGGCGCTCCTGAGAACGGGCAGAATCCGGGCAACGGTCCGGATTCTTTTGCAGGAAATGCTACAGCACATCAGGGTCCGCAGGACCGGAACTTTGGTAACGCGAGCTGGAACGCGACCCCTCCGGGTCCCGGTGGCGATCTCAACCTGACCGCACTGGGAAACACGCTCTTTGGCCAGCTGCCTCCCGACGTCAACACCACCGAGAGCAATAACTGGACAATGCCATTCAACACAACGGGACCCCAGCCCGGCGGGCAGAATGTGCCCCTGCCGGCAGGCAACCAGACCGGACCAAATCCCGCAGGAGGAAACGTAACGCCTCGGTCCCCGCCGGCACTCTCCGGTAATGGAAACGCAAACAGTGGAGGAAACCAGATGGGTACCAATACTGCCCCGGCAGGAGGCCCCCAGACAACACAGCAGGCAGGCAGCGCGAGCCAGGACCAGAAGGACAGCGACCTGATCGCGGCCTTCCTTTCATGGCTCAGGAGCGGGGGCAGCTCCTCATCCTGACCATTTTTTGTTTTCTTTTTCGCAATCGCGAATTCTCCTGTCGTCGCGATCGGACCACCCGGAACCGGGTCACCTGGAGCAGTACGAGCCTTTTTTCTCATACCAGAACGAATGGATCGGTACAAGCGCCAGAAACGCTCTTTTCGTGTGCCATCATGACCATCCGCGGGATCAAGAAGGAACTCCTGATGCTGCTGCTCGAGCTGGGAAAAAACAGCCATCCCAACGAATTTGCCGCGCTCCTCACAGAGGATGACGGGGTGATTGCCGAGCTCAACCTCCTTCCCGGCACAATCACCGGCAGCTCGTCAGCCTCGGTCTTTTTTGACATGATGCCGCTGGGCACCCACCTCGCAGGGAGCGCCCATTCCCATCCCAATGGCGTTCTCCGGCCCTCGGGCGCAGATCTGAATTTCTTTCCCCGGGCAGGGAAGTACAACCTGATCATCGGTGCACCTTACCGCGAGAACGACTGGAAATGTTTTACCGCAAATGGCGAGTCCTGCGAGCTCGCGGTGATCCCATGACTTCCCGGCGCGTGGTTGCCACCGGGACGTTCGACATCCTCCACCCGGGGCATCTCTACTACCTTGCCGAATCAAAAAAGCTGGGCGATGAACTCTGGGTGATCGTTGCGCGGGACGCCAACGTAAAGCACAAGCCACACCCGATCGTGCCGGAAGATCAGCGCCTTGCGATGGTGGCCGCGCTCAGACCCGTCGATCATGCAATCCTCGGGGACCACACCGACATGTTCCGCCCCATCCAGGAGATCCACCCCGATATCATCACGATCGGGTTCAACCAGTATTTCGATGAGGAAAAACTGCGGGGCCAGCTGGCGGAACGGGGGCTTTCTCCACAGGTCGTGCGGATCGGGAAATACGCGGACGGCGACCTGGCAAGCTCGCGCCTGATCGTCCAGCGGATCGTAGAGGCGCGGGGCGACGGGGATCAGCGGACCGGGTAGAAGGGGCAGTCCGCCATCCGGCATTCCTTGTTCATGCCATAAAACCGGCAGGTAACTGCCGGATCAAGGGGGATAGTCATCCCCAGGTGTTCCCGGACAAAGGCTACCGCCCCCTGGATGGCAAGGAACGTGTTGCGCTTGCAGCAGCGGGGCCCGCCATGCAGGGCAATCGTTTCGAGACTCTTTGCCACCACAAGATTTGCCTGCTGCCACTCGCGGTGCGAGAGCGGGGTTGCACCGGTCACAAGCGAGATAAAGATCCCGGTGCCCACCGCGGCCCCGCAGTCCCCCATAAACCCACAGGCACCGCCCCGGATCATCCCGGCGCGATCGCGGGCAGTCGCGATCATCTTTGCCTTCCGGTCCGGCTGGCCTGCCACATTCCAGTATGCCGCAAGGAGAACTGCTGGCACAAGGAAGTGGTGTTCGGGGCCGTGCATGTTCACAACCGGATTTTGCATCAGGGTGATCGCCATCCGTATCGGATCGGTCTCAGCGGTCCGGGCACAGTACTCCTCGATCGCATCGTCCGCGCCCAGGCTGTGGCAGCGGTCGCAGACGAAGTGTCCATCCTCGCAGAGGGCATTGGTTTTCAGGACCCGGTGGCAGTACGCACACTCGTGCTCCTCCGGCGATTCGAGATAGCGGAGCGGTTTTCCGCAGACCATACACCCGGTGCGGTAATCGGCCATGGATCCCCCGTATTGTCAAAAGAGAGGATCTCCTGCAGGAAAAACTTTATCGATTCGGGCGGGCATCCCCTGCCTGAGGTGTCCGGAATGGAGGGAACTGCCCGCGAGGTAGAGAAACTGATCCGGCTCGCACAGGAGCGGGGAGCGCATGCGCAGGAGATCGCACCGGAGGATATCGTGGTGGCGCAGTGGGTGAGGTTCAAGTGCCGCTACGGGTGCAAGGGGTACGGCAAGCATTTCGGCTGCCCCCCGTATGCCCCGTCACCGGAGGAGACCCGGAGAATGACCGGTGAATACACAAGGGCGCTACTGGTCCGTTTTGACGGGGTCCCGGGCCACGGGGCATTCGGGCCTGACGATATCCCTGACGACTTCCACCCGTACTTCCGCGACCTGATCCTCTGGGTAAACGGGACGATCCATTACCTTGAGAAGACCGCATTCTACGACGGGTGGTACAAGGCATTTGGCATGGGCGGGTACCCGTGCATCTGGTGCGAGCACCTCCACTGCGTTGCCG
Source organism: Methanoregula sp. (assembly GCF_035543475.1). Taxonomy (GTDB): domain Archaea; phylum Halobacteriota; class Methanomicrobia; order Methanomicrobiales; family Methanospirillaceae; genus Methanoregula. Next base: position 122,538 of record NZ_DATKKA010000011.1, on the reverse strand, counting down.
AAGAGGCGGAAGGGATAGTAGACGAGAGCCTGCGCCGGAAGTGCCGGCACCTGGACATGGTCCGGCCCAGCATGGAGGCAGCAGGAATAGATGTCTTTGCAACGGCAAAGAACGCCGGCTGGGACCTCGCCACAATCCCGTGCAAGGACATGGAGTACGGGAAGATTGTCCATTCCGATCTCCACTCGATCGGGCTGGTTCTGATCGAATAACGATCAATGGCCTGCCCGTATCTTATGAGGGGGGCCGCGATGGCGGGATCCGCCCCGGAACCCATGGGTGAAAACGCCGGAGTACTTCGCCGCAAACGACCCGACCAGAGAGGTCACGATCACCATCACGGCAATCGTGGCAGCAACCGGGGGTGACCCATACAGGGCGGCAAGAGCAATGGAGAACTCACCCCGGGCAATGGTGTTGGTCCAGATCTCGAGACCCGACTTGGCAGATCCATAGAGGGCGAGACCTGTCAGCACACCGGAGATCAGCTTGCTGGCAACGGCAAGGATACAGATGATCCCGATCATGTTCAGGTTGATGGTACCGGACAGGTTGATGGTGATCCCGAAAAAGACAAAGAAGATCACCAGGAAGACATCCTTGAACGGGCGGGCATGCTGCTCGAATGCATCCGGATCGGTAGTGGCAAAGGCCGCCCCGAGCGCGATCACCATCAGCGTGTCCGGGATGCCTAGGAACAGGGCAAAGCCTGCCGTTGCCACCACCGCGACGAACGTAAAGAGGACCGGCAGCTCGTCATCACGCTCGAGGATCGAGACCAGGAACTCCTTCCCGTAATGGGCAAGGGCGTACATGATCGCAAGGCCGCCAAGAACCTCCACGGCAAAGAGGAGTAGGTTCTCGTTGCCCGCCGAGAGGAGGGCGAGGATGACGATCAACACGAGATCCTCAAAAACCATCAGCCAGATGATCGTCTCGGACTCCCGCATCATCAGTTTCCGGTTCTCGATAAGGGAGGTGACGGCAAGTGCAGTGCTGGAGCTGTAGAACGCCGCTGCGACGATAAGCGACTCGATAAGCGAGAACCCGAGCAGGTACGCGGCCGCAAAGCCGATCAGCATGTTGACGTTGAGATCGATGATCCCGCTCGTGAGCACTTCCCGCTGGTTCTCGGAGATTTTATCGACCTTGAGGCCGAGGCCCACAAAGAAGAGCAGAAAGATCAGCCCCATATCGGAGAAGAAACTGCTGATCTGGTCGGATGCCACAAGCCCGAGGCCGGCCTTTCCCAGGACTACCCCCGCGATGATGTAGAACGGGATCGCCGGGATCGACAGGTACTTGCTGACCAGCGCGAGCACCAGGCAGACAAAAAGGGCGATGATGATGCCTTCCATCAATCCACCATGATCTCACGTTCAAACAATCTGAGCTGATCTGATTCGCCAATCACCAGGACTGCGTCGCCGGTCTCGAATACGAACGAGGGTGGGGGATTAATGATGTTTCGCTCATTTCTTGAGACCGCAATCACGGTCGTTCCGGTCTTGGCCCGGATCCTGAGGTCTTCGATCGTCTTCCCGGCAATTGCCCTGGGGATGATATAGGAATGGATGGTAACCCGGAGATCGGCAAGCGCCGAGAACGCGATCTCCACGCTTTCCTGGTCGGCCTCGATGATCGCTCCGGTCAGGATGTTACCCAGCCTGCGTGCCTCCACCGGGGTCATCTCAGCGGCACTTGGGGTATGGCAGCCCTTCTGGAGGGTGTACATCTGGATGGTGCCGGTCTTGGTAAAAAAGATCGCAACGGTGTCGCCCTTCTCAGTCTCGAATTCGTATTTTGTTCCAACACCGGGAAGGTTGAGGGATCGAAGAGCCATAGGAGACATTAGAGAAATGTTCCTAAAATATATTGCTTTTTCCAAAGGAAGGGCCGCTGCGGCAAAGGAGAAGGGTGCAGGTGGCAGGGGACATCGTAAGCGAAGACAGGATAACAAAAAGAGCCCGGGGCACAAGCAGGTGAGAGGGTCCCGCTCATGCGTTTTTGGGGTCTCATTCAAGGGTTTTTGTTCTGAGAGGCCGGGAGGATGGCAGTTCACAGACTGTACCGCGTTCCGGTACACATGATGCCCTGAGGTTGTATCCTCCTCATACCTGATGTTGAAAGAGCCGGTGTTTAAACCCCCGACCGGGCAGGGTGAAAGTGATGCCGGGAGTACAGGTAGCAGGGGTTGGGGGCAGAACCAGCACCTTTTTTTGCGTACTGATGACAAATAATGATAAATCGGACGCGTGTTCCCGCGCCCATCTGTTCATCCCGTCTCGAGGAGTTGGTCATCATCGCAGAAATCCCAAAGGAAGAGTACCTGAAAAAGTGCACGTCTGCATGTGCCGGATGTAGTTCGTCCCTGACCCTGCGCTACGTGCTCAAAGCGGCCGGGCCCGACACCGTGCTTGTGGTGCCCGCGTGTTGTACGAGTGTCATCCAGGGGATCTACCCCAACACCGCGATGAACGTGCCGGTCTATAACGTCGCATTCGCCGCGGCGGCGGCATGTGCTTCGGGGATGTCGGAAGCATTCCGGGCAACCGGCAAGAAAACGAACGTGATCGTCTACGCCGGTGACGGTGGGACGCTCGATATCGGCATCCAGTCGATGTCGGGCGCGTTCGAGCGGGGTACCGATTTCCTGTACATCTGCTACGACAACGAGGCCTACGGGAACACCGGCATGCAGCGCTCGGGTGCGACACCACTGGGTGCACGAACCACCACCACCCCTACGGGAAAGACGGTCGAGAAGAAAGATATCGATGCGATTGCGGCCGCTCATCATCTTGAGTATATGGCAACGGCCTGCAGCGCCTACCCGCAGGACATCTATAAGAAGGTGGCAAAGGCGCTCACGTTCCGGGGCCCGACCTTCATTCACATCCTCGCACCCTGCCCGCCCGGCTGGCGGTACCCGACTGAGAAGACCATTGAGATGGGAAAACTCGCGGTAAAGTCCGGCATGTGGGTGCTCTACGAGCGCGAGCACGGGAAACTTTCCATCAGCGCTCCGTCGAAGGCCGCAATGAAGAAACCGCTGCCGCTCGAAGATTACCTTGGCCCGCAGGGCCGGTTCAAGGGCATCGATGCAAAGTCGCTGGAGATCCTCAAGCAGCGCCTGGCAGAGAACCTCAAAAAACTTGCCGCAGAGGAGGTGTCAGCATGAGAGAGATCTCAACAGGTAACAAGGCGGTCGCAAAAGCGGTCAAACAGGCGCTGCCCGAAGTGGTTGCGGCATACCCGATCACCCCCCAGACAGAGATCGTTGAGACGATCGCGGATTACGTCACGAGCGGCCAGATGCAGAGCCGGTACATCCCGGTCGAGAGCGAGCACTCCGCGATGGCAGCCTGCATCGGCGCGAGCATCACGGGCGTGCGGACGTTTACCGCGACAAGCGCCCACGGTCTGCTCTACATGCACGAGATGACAAACTGGGCGGCGGGCGCACGCCTGCCCATCGTGATGGCGAACGTGAACCGGTCGCTTGGGCCCGGCTGGAACATCTGGGCCGAGCACACCGATGCGATGCAGGAGCGTGACACCGGCTGGCTCCAGGTCTATGTCTCGACCGTGCAGGAGGCCTACGACACGACCCTCATGGCGTTCCGGATCGCGGAGCATAACGATGTGCTCCTGCCGGTGATGGTCAATCTCGACGGCTTTGTCCTCTCCCATATCATGCAGCCCCTCGACACCGTAGAGCCCGGGGACTTTATCCCTCCGATTCACCTGCCCCATGCAATTGATGTGAAAAACCCGGCCGGCTATGGTGGGCTGACCGGGCCTGACCAGCATTTCCGGTTCAGGTGGGATATCGAGCGCTCGATCCGCGATTCGGAGAAGGTGATTGCGGAGACCGAGAGGGACTTCGCAAAGCGGTTCGGCCGGAAGTACGGCCCGACCGAGGAGTACCGGTGCGAGGATGCGGACGTGATCCTTATCGCTATGGGCACGCTCGGGAAGGAGGCCGAGGTTGCGATCGATATCCTGCGAAAAGAGGGGATAAAGGCCGGCTCGATGCGCCTGCGCTGGTTCCGCCCCTTCCCGAAGCTTGACCTTAAGGGAAAGGAGGTCGTGGTTATCGACCGCGACTACTCGTTCGGGTACGGCGGGATCGTTGCCCACGAGATCATGGCTAAGTGCCACTGCGATGTTTTCAGTGTGATCGCCGGCCTTGGGGGCCAGGAGGTCACGTACGATGACATCGCTGAGTTTGTCCGGAAACGCCGCACAGGTACGGAGTTCTGGTTCGGGGTGAACACCCATGTTTGAGATCCGGATCCACTCCCGGGGCGGGCAGGGTGGCGTAACCGCAGCCCGGCTCCTTGCCACGGCCGCGCTCCATGACGGGAAGTACGCGACCGCCTGCCCCTTCTACGGCGCCGAGCGCCGCGGGGCGCCGGTTGTCTCGTTTGTCCGGATCGATGACCACCCGATCAAGGTATACAGCCAGATCCGGCAGCCGGACCTTGTCGTGGTGCTCGACGCGAGCGTGATGGAGACGGTCGATGTGCTCCACGGCCTGAAAAAAGGCGGCCGCGTGCTTATCAACAGCGCCCATAAGCCGGAATTTGCCGGATACACGACATACAATGTCGACCTGACCGGCATCGCCCTCAAAGAGAACCTCGTTGTTGCGGGCAGCCCGATCCTCAACACCCCGGTGCTCGGGGCGCTTGCAAAAATGGGAATCATCTCGGCAGGCTCCGCAAAGGATGCAATCCGGGGGATGTTTACTGATGAGCGCAACGTGAAAGCGGCAGAGGCAGCCTATAAGGAGATGAACACATGAGCTCAACCACAAAACGGGAACGGCTTGCCGTGAGCCGGCCAACGGAGGGCGCTGCCGGCCAGACCGGCTCGTGGCGGGTCTTTAAGCCGGTCGTGGATAAGGAGAAGTGCAACGCGTGCGGGCTGTGCTCAATGTACTGCCCGGACGGCGTAATCGACGACGACCTCAACGTTGACCTGGCGTTCTGCAAAGGCTGTGGGATCTGCGCAAACGAGTGTCCGAAAAAAGCGATCGCGATGGTACGGGAAGAGAAGTAGCACCAAAAGAGAGCGTTTCTTTTTTTTCCCGCCATATTCACTTTTTCCGGCACCGGTTGGGGGGATCGTTTACGCAGGAAAGAAATGATCTTCCGACGGTGGTGCAATTCGGAACCTTTTTGATGCTCTGCCTTAATATACCGATTCAGGTGCGGCACTGTGGGCGGCAGGTGTTTTGGAGATACCCGGGATCTCTTCAAATTTGATTTGGTACGGCATATGATGAAATCTCTCCCCGAACTGGAGGGATTCACCTTCGTCCCGATGTTGACAGGAACAGAGTCTGAAGGGTCCCGGAAAAACGGTGCGGGAAAGGACTTAAAAAAAGCGTACCGTTCCGGAAAAGCCGGCAGCCAGAACCAGAGACTCCGGGAGCACATGGAGCGGCTGCAGGAGATCGACACAGACCTTGCCTATATTGAAGGGGTTTGTACGTATTTTGGCAGGGAGCTGATCTTCATCGATATCCCGGGCAGGCAGCAGTTCACGAACGATGCCCGAGGGGCCTATTTCCGGTCTGTCTTCGGGAAGCTCCCCAAAAAATCCCTGATCTTTATTGACCCGGAAACAGGTCTTGCAGAGGAGAATACGGATTGCAGGCATCTCCTCTTCACCGAGATAAAAACCGTGTCTGACCGGATGGACGCCGGCTCGGTCCTGATGCTTTACCAGCACCTGTCCCGCGGAAAACATCGGGAGGCTATCCCGGCAATTGTTGCCCGGCTGGAAGAATGCACCGGTTTAAAACCTGCCGTCATCACTGACAACGAGCTGGTCTTTTTCATCCTCGCAAAAAACCAGAAGCTCGCTGCCCGCTTACAGGACAGCCTTGAATGCTATGCAGACACCTACCCGGCCCTGCAGTGCATGAGCTGTATATAACCACACTTTTTTATTGAGTTCTGTTACGGGCAGAACGCGTGTCCGGAGACCACGCCGGCCGGTTTCTCATCAGAATGCTCTTCTGCCATGTATTCGAGATTGAACCGGTACAGGTGGGTAAAGTGGCAGTTCCGGCACCGCACCGTGATATTGCGACAACCGACCGTAAGATCGTGGAGGCCGTCAACGCCGCAGTTCCGGCACACCGCCTGTTCCGCAAGTGACCAGACCGGCCAGCGGCCGGGTTTTACAAACTGCCCGGCTTCGTCCACATCCTCGATAACGGGAACGAAAACACGAGTGGCGCCGCAATGCCCGCAGGTGACATCGGTGCGGTTGGGCATGACCTGGATGTGCTGGTCTGCCAGCTCCCGGCAGTGGTAACAGTCCGTGCGGTATTTCGTGCTGATAAACCGGTCGCTCATGGAGGAGTGGTGTGCACCCGGGGTATCATTAACCTTACGCCGCTGGAGGAACAAAGATCGCTCCGTTACATGGCGGGTGCACCGTGAACACAACAATTCAGGTTTTTTTTCCCAATCTGCACGGGATTTAGCCGTAAAAAAGGTAAATTTATTTAATTATGGAAAATTCATGTATACCCATATGAAACTGCTCATGGGATTTATTATCCTTCTTGTCGCACTGGTGGCAGTCACCGGGTGTACACAGACCGCATCGCCTTCCGCGCAGACGACCGTTGCAACAACGGTTCCCACAACGGAAGTTACCACGGCAGCAACCCCGGTCGCAACCATGGCGGAGACCACTGCCCCGGCCACCAACGAGACGGTTATGGCAAACGTGACTGCACCAGCAGCAAATATGACCACGGCAGCAGTCACAACAACTGCAGCACCCGTAAATGTTACGGCCACGATGACCCCGGCCACCGGGATCACGACCATCCGCTTCACCAGCGCGGGTTTCGTGCCCCAGTCGGATATCGTCCTCACGGGCACCAGTGTCTCTTTTGTGAACGCTGACAACGTCACCCACTCGATCATGACCATCGGGAACAACACCGGTATGTTCAACTCCGGAGCCCTCATTCCGGGCGGTGCGTTCCCTTACACCTTCAGCCAGAGCTCAGGTTCATTTGTCGTTGCATTGGCAGATAACCAGTCGATAACGGGAACCATTATTGTCCAAGAGCCTTCCGGTGTAACCAGTTACAATCATGCGTAAGGAGAGATCCTTACCTCTTTTTTTTGGTTTTTCCCCGAAGTATCAATCATACTTTCAGTTGGCGTTCGGAAATTCTCGCCAAGGAAGCATTTTTCTGAGAATTCATGAACATCCGGGATAGGATCGCAGAGCCGGCCGCTTTCCGGATTTAAAAATTATTCTGCTTTTAACAGACGGCTGTGTAGACCCGTCAGAGGAGAATACACAGTAGTTCCCACTCCCGGATGAAGGATGATTCAACGGGATGCAAAAATAAAAAAATGGATCTTTCTGGGGGGATTTAGAAATCCATACCGCCCATGCCGGGGGGCATGCCACCCATGCCGCCGGGGCCGCCTGCACCGGGTGCCGGGCCGGGGGACTTGGAGGATGCGATCACATCGTCGATACGGAGGATCATGATCGCGGCTTCTGCGGCCGATGAGATGGCCTGGGTCTTGACACGGAGCGGCTCGACAACGCCGGCTGCCTTCATGTCGGTTGCCTTGCCTTCGTAGACATCAAGGCCGAAGGTCTTCTTGCCCTTCTCGTGGGCTGCACGGATCTCGACAAGCATGTCGATGGGGTCAAGACCTGCGTTCTCTGCAAGGGTGCGCGGGATAATCTCGAGGGCTGCTGCGAACGCTTCGATAGCGAGCTGGGCCCTGCCACCAACGCTGGCTGCGTACTCGCGGAGCCGGAGGGAGAGCTCGGTCTCGGGTGCGCCGCCGCCGGCGACGACCTTCTTGTCCTCAACAACAACACCGACAACGCGGAGGGCGTCGTTGATGGCGCGGTCGAGTTCGTCGACCACGTGCTCAGTGCCACCGCGGACGATGATCGAGACCGCCTTGGGATTCTTGCACTGTTCGACAAACGTCATCTCTTCGCCGGAGACCTTGCGCTCTTCCACAAGGCCGGCCTTGCCGAGCTCTTCCTTGCTGATCGCGTCGATAGAGGAAACGAGGCTGCCACCGGTTGCCCGGGCGAGCTTCTCCATGTCGCTCTTCTTGACACGGCGGACGGCGAAGATGCCGGCCTTTGCCAGGTAGTGCTGGGCGATGTCGTCGATACCTTTCTGGCAGAAGAGGACGTTGGCGCCGCTTGCTGCTACCTTGTCGACGATGTTCCTGACCATGCGCTCCTCTTCGTCGAGGAATGCCTGGAGCTGCTCGGGGTGGGTAATATTGATCTCGGCGTCGACTTCGGTCTTCTTGAACTCGACTGCTGCGTTCAGGAGCAGGATCTTTGCATTGGTAACCTTCTTGGGCATGGCCGGGTGGACACGCTCCTTGTCGACAAGGACGCCCTCGACGATCTCGGAGTCCTCGATGCTGCCACCGGTCTTCTTCTCGACCTTGATATTGTCGGTGTCAACGGTGCCGTCTTCATCGGCGACCATGGTGACTGCCTTGACGACGAGGTCACAGAGCTTGTCCTTGGATGCTTCTGCGCTCTTGCCGGTCATTGCGGTCTCGGCGATCTTCTTGAGCATCGCCTTGTCACTTGCCTTGACATCGATGGCGATGTCTTTTAAGAACTCCTGGGCCTTCTCTGCGGCCTGCCGGTATCCTGCGGCGATAATGGTCGGGTGGACGTCCTGTTCGAGAAGTCCCTCAGCTTTCTTCAGGAGCTCCCCGCCGATGATGACTGCGGTGGTGGTCCCGTCGCCGACTTCGTCGTCCTGGGTCTTTGCAACCTCGACCATCATCTTTGCGGCCGGGTGCTCGATGTCCATTTCCTTTAAGATGGTGACACCATCGTTGGTGATCACGACATCGCCGATGGTATCGACAAGCATCTTGTCCATACCCTTGGGGCCGAGTGTGGTCCTGACTGCGCTGGCAACTGCCATGGCAGCGGTGATGTTCATACCCTGGGCGTCGCGGCCGCGGGTACGGTTGGTACCTTCTTTGAGAATGAGAATGGGTTGTCCTCCAAGTTGCTGTGACATGAAATTATCACCACTTTTAGCTCAGATTTAGCACTAAAATTGGTTTGTGGTTCTATATAAAATTTATTGGAGAGGGTTCTGATAACTTAACGGATGTTCGAGTTTATTTGCGGGTGGCGATAAGTCGCGGGGGATAATAACACGACTTATTTTTTTACAACAACTTTGTAATTTGTCACGATTATCACCAAAAAACCAATTATCATTAATACAACCCCGGGAGCAGCGTTTGATAAAGAACTATTGAAACCACCGATATTAAAATTCCAATTTATTGCCCCGGTTGCCCCACTGACGGTAAGACCAGCCCCCAATAGGATACAAATAAAACCGATTATTAAACCAGATTTGGCCTTCCTTTCTTCTGCTTTGATAATTAGTTCTGCAATTTCATGGGGAGTTTCGGAAAGTATACTGCAATTGTGAATTCTGATATACCGTTTATTGGTATCATCATCACATTTCAACAATTTCTGTTCTTTCTTTAGGCACTCATCCTCGTATTCATCTTCTTCGGTCTCATAATACTCCTCGACTTCCCAATCCTTGTCTTCACTTTCGATATCATTACCTTCACAGTCTTCTGGATAGCAACAGGCATCTTCATATTCTATTGGATCGTCGTATTCGTCCGAAAGCATTAGCAACTTGATTATATATTAACTCTATATAATGACACTGCATTTTTGATTCCAGTTTGAGTTTAATCCACATTCAGTTCCGGTGCATTGTCAGGACGTTCAAAAATATAAAGAGACCAAAAACCATTGAACACATATGAAAGCCATGAAGTCAGCGGGCCTGGGAATCCTCTCCGCTCTTGTCATGGTGCTCTTTGTCACCGGTTGCGTCCAGATTCCCACCGGGAGCACTTCTTCATCTGCATCTCCTGCGGTGGCCCCGGCACAGACCAACTTCGTGCCAGCGGAAGCGACCGTCGGGCAAACCTATATTGTCGCTGCAACCGTGTCACGATCCACCCCGAGAACCCTCGAAATAACGTACCAGGGGGGACAGGATGCAGCGTACCTCCAGTACATTTCCATAACGGTCAATGGAATCAGCGAGGGAAGTATCGGGCCTGTCAGCGGTGCTTTGTCTTTGCCCATGGGGACATCCGAACTTTTCGCAGCCCATGATCCCGGGCAGGATCACGTTGTCGGGACAGGACATTTCACCAATAATGGCGTGGTCACCGATCAGGTCGTTCTCGAAACAACCCTCTAGGGGCCGCGGTTCTGCGTTGTATCACGCTGCCTGATTCGCCCCCATCTCGCAACGGCTAAATACTGACATACGAAAAGGTTTCCTTGACGACACATGACTGCTGCACCACCGGCCATCACAGGTAACGGCCCGGGAAAGAAGAGGCGCTGGATTGCGAACATGTTCACGGTCACCCGGGCCCTGGTGATCCTCGCCATTACCGGCCTGTTTATTGCCGCCGTCATCGTGATCACCTACGGGTTTGCGGAGCTTTACCGGATCGTGATGCACGTGGGGGGATCCGGTCTATTATCCGAAGGGGCGGGAAAGTATCTCGCGGTGAACATGACCGAGATGATCGACCTCAACCTGATTGGCATCGTGCTCGTGATCATCGCCATCGGTCTCTTCCAGCTTTTCATCAAGCCTGACCTCAGCCTCCCGAAGTGGCTGGATACCCCGTCGCTCGATGCGCTCAAGGAGCGTCTCCTTGTGGTGATCGTGGTGCTCCTCCCGGTGATCTTCCTGGGCTTTGCAGCCACCTGGTCAGGAGGCGTTGATATCGCCGCTCTCGGGTTCGGGATTGCGCTGGTGATGATCGCCACCGGCTATATCCTGAGCATCGTGGGCCGGTTCAAGGGCGAAACCAAAGGACAGGACTAACAGGGCCGGGCGGGAGACAGGGACGAGGGTGCACCGGTGTCAGGGGAAAACGATCTCAAGCTGGAAGCCCTCTCGAAGTACATCGTCACAAGCCCGTCGTGGGTAAAATCCGCTGCCCTGATCCTGCTCCTCTGCGGGTGTCTGGAACTGATGGCGATGCTGGGGAGCCACCGTTCCCTTCTGCACCCCAGCCTCTTCCCGGTCTTTGCCTATCTTATCCCGGCGCTCGCTGCTCTCACCCTGACGCCGGGGCTGGCCGGGCTGTTTGGCGGGAAGCTGACCTATGACTGGTCGGGACTCACGGCGGCCATCGGTCTGGTCATCTCGCTTTTTATCTCGCTTTCCCCCGTCCTCTTCTTTGCCTCATCGTTCCCGGTCTTCTTTGCTGCCTCGCTTGCGTTCGTTTTTGCGTTCCGGATGCTCCTTCTGGCCGCTGTAGTTGATTTCCACCTCCGGAAGGTGGTGGTCCCGGCCCTCATCCATTCCGGTATCGCGGTCATCGGGGCAGCCCCGTTCCTTGGCCTCTCGTATCTCCAGCTCTCCATCCTCCTCCACATCAGCTTTGCCGTGGGAGTGCTCGTATTCATCATCGTGATCGAGCGGCCGATGAAGGCCAACTTCAAAGTCGGTCCTCTCGAACTGGCGAATGCCTTCCTCGCCCATCTCTCGGAAGGGAGTCACAAGCTTGACGAATTCTTCCGGAGCATTGGTGAGAGCGTGGTGGTGCCGCAGGTCTCGCTTGTCCTGCAGCGGGAGGGAAAAGAGGAGATCCGGGTCACGATCCCCAATGTCCACCCCGGACCACTCGGGGAGATCGGCGGGAGTAACCTTCCCAAGATCCTTCACGGCATCCTCGGTAACGCTTCGATGGTCTTCCACGGGGCAGCTTCGCACGATTTTAACCCGGTGGACGAGGACGAGGTGAAAAAACTGGGAGCAGGTGTGCTTGCCTCCCTGCCCCGGTCCTGCACCGGGACCGGCTGCACGGTCCCGGCACGGCACCGGTGCGGTTCGGTGGACGTGATCGTGCAGGCATTCGGTGACACCGTGATCGCCGCGGCGACCCGGTCCCCCCAGGTCACCGAGGACCTCGAGTTTGCAGTCGGCTTTGCCATCATAAAATCCGGGGAGAAGTACTTCCGCAATATCGGTTTTGTCGATGCGCACAACTGCATGGACACTCTTTCAGACGGCGTGTACCCGGCAACGGAGCTTGCCATGGAGTACCTCGGTGCTGCGGAAGCCGCATTTGCCGCAGCCGCTCAGGAGCCTCAGGCCGCATTCTCCGCAGGCTACGCAGGCCGCCCCTTCCCGTTCTCCCGGCAGGACGGCTTTGGTGATCTCGGCGTCCAGGTGCTGGTCATCAGCTCGGGTGGCCGTACCACGGCATACGTCCTCGTTGACGGGAACAACATGCAGACCGGGGCACGCGATGAGATCCGGAAACGGCTGCTCTCCCTCGTGGACGAATGCGAGGTGATGACCACCGATACCCACGTGGTCAACACGGTCTCGGGGAGGAACCAGGTCGGGCTCCGGGTGCCGGTCGACTCATTTTACCCGGTCATCGAAGAGGCAGCCCTCGCGGCCCTCACCGATGCGGCGCCGGCCCGATCGGCAGGGGTGACCCACTACTGCCACGGGATCGTGGTCTTCGGGTCCCAGAGAATTTCACAGCTTGCGTCCACGGTGAACGGGATGATGGGCTTCCTGCTCCCGATCGCGATCATTGTCATTCTCGGGGCATTCCTGACCACTGCAATGGCCTATTACCTGCTTGTGTACTGATGCAGGGCGGGCGACAACGGCGGGAAAACGAGATCCCGATATAAGAGAAAGGGCTACTCACCAGTCTGCAGATGAGGGATCGGTACCGCTGTCACCGATCAGGTCGAGCAGCTCCGAGCCGTCGCGGAGATCGTGCAGCCGGTCTTCGCCGATCACGAGCGTCCTCCCGATCTTCTTCTCGTGGTGGTAATCGGTGATAACGCACATCGCGTGTTTCTTTGCAATCTTCGAGAGGTTGCTGATCAGGGCGGCCCTTTTTACCACCTTCTGCGCCGGGCCGTAGCCGGTCAGGATCGTGTGCCGGTCGAACGTGAGAAGAGCCTGGAACGGTGCGCCGCGAAGCGTATGGAGCTGCATCCCGAGCTCCTCGAGAAAACCGATCGGGATGCCCCCCGGTCCGGGCTCACGTTTCGGTTCCTCGTTTGCGGGCCCGGCAGGCTCGCGCTTCACGATATCGATCGATTCGACAACGCCCGTGTTGAAATATTCCTCGATCCGGATCGCCACATCGAGCGTTGTTCCCATCCCGCTCTCGTACTTGCTGATCGTCCGCCGGGAGACACCGAGCACCTGGCCGAGATCGCCCAGCGACATGCTGCGCCGCTCCCGGAGCTCCCGCAGGGCATCGCCGTTGATGTTCACATACAGCCCGCCGGGAGAAGCATACACGAGCGGCGGGATCTTCTCCACGAAATAATCGTACAGCGTGGCAACGCTGATCGCGTAGATGCCGTACCGGACGTACACCGCCCCCCGCTCCAGTTCAGCCTCACGGGCGCGTTCCCCCACGATCAGGGGCACACCGCCCAGGTGCTGTGCAATCACGTCCAGGTCGAACGCCGCTTCCTCGCTCACCGAGTCGATATGCGTAACGACTTTGATGACCAGCAGGGTCCCGTTGTTGCGTGCAATAAGGTCGAAGCTTCGCGGGCGGAGAGTAAACTTCTCCGAGACCTCGAACCCGGCCGATATCATTACGCTCGTGACCAGTTGGAGCTGGCGTTCCTGAGACATGCAGTTACAAATGGATGGAGCGTGCCCATATATTAATATAGACATGCTGATCGGCATTGATGATACAGACTCCCCGGCGGGCATGTGCACCACCTATCTCGGCGCGGTGCTCGCCCGGAGGCTGATCCGGGAGCACATGCGGGTCCGGGAGGCCCGCCTGGTCCGGCTCAACCCGAACGTGACCTTCAAGACCCGGGGAAATGCGGCGGTCGCACTCGATGTGGACGGCGACCCGGAGAAGGGTTTTGCGCTCGCGTGCAGGATCGTAGAGGAACTGGCCGATTTCTCCTGCGAGAAGACTAACCCCGGGGTGGTTGTCGTTGAGAGCCGGCTGGACCCGGCATTTTACCAAAAGGCAGTGACGGACTTCTGCGAGATCGGGGAGGCCACAGAGTTGCTGGAGCGGTCGGGGGCCCGGTACCGGGGCTGGAAGAACCGGCGCGGCCTGGTGGGAGCCACAGCGGCCGTTGCAAGTTTCCTTCCCGATAAGACATTCGAGGTCCTTGCATACCGCGAGCCTGACCGCTGGGGTACTCCGCGTGAGGTGGACAAAGAGAGCCTCTTTGCTGCGGAGGAGGCGACCTTCCCGCACACGTGGGACACAGTAGATCTTGCCAATCAGGTAGTGGTCTGCGTACCCCACACACCCGACCCGGTCCTCTTTGGGATCCGGGGCGAGAGCCCGGCCTGGGTGATGACGGCCCGGGCCTTTATCGAATCCGAGAAGCCGGCGCTCGAGCAGATCTGGGTGACCAACCAGGGGACCGATGCCCACCTTCTTCCCGGGGCATGCGGGCACCTGAGCGAGGGCCTCTCGTACCGGGTGCGGGGCACCGTGACCGGCCGCCCGGCAACCGGGGCCGGCGGCCATGTCTCGTTTACGATCAGTGACAAGGAGCGCGAGGTCCGGTGTATGGCGTACGAACCTACGAAAAATTTCCGGGAAATAATCCGGGCACTCGTGCCGGGCGATGAGATCATCGCTGTCGGGAGTTACAAGAAAGAGAGCATCAACTTAGAGAAGATCTGCCTTGTCGTTCCGGCCCGGGACATCCGGATTCAGGCCCCGTTCTGTACTGCATGCAATAAACGCATGACAAGCGCCGGCAAAGACAAAGGCTACAAGTGCCGTAAATGCGGGGCGCATGAAAAAGATCCGGAAGTCCAGGAGGTCCCCCGAACGCTCAGTGCCGGGTGGTACGAGGTGCCGCCAACTGCCCGGAGGCATCTTGCAAAACCGCTGTGCCGGGGCGTGCCGGACGGCGGATAGGGAGGAGATCCCGGTGGGGAGGGGAGCCCTGATAAGATCGACACTCATAAAAGCCCTATATGGGCTCCGTTTGCCAAACGGACGATCCTCACTTCCGGCTGGAGTGGAAATGATGTCCACGCCTGTGAAAAAGTCCGTGGAAAAGAACGATTTTTAAAAACAAGGGAATATTTGGGGTTTTTGAACCTGCACTACAGAAGCGTTTTGGCGCCCCCGTTTTTTGGGATATGTTTCAGGTCATTTTCCGGGAAAACAGCCGTCCGGAGGGCCATTATGAGCGTTTTTTTTACGACGGTGATTTTATCGTCGTAAGCGTCTCTTCCACGACGGCAATATCATCGACAGAAAGGCCGTAGATCCCGTACACAAGCGACTCGATCTGTTTTCCCGTTGACGCGATCTCCGCACCGATGGCCTGGCGTTCCCGGGCCGACCGGGCCTGTGCAAGATGGCGGGAGAGCGCCAGCTTTTCCGTTACAAGTGCCTCCAGGCGCCCGTGACGGGCCACATCGTTCGGGTTGTCGAAATCCGGGGCCACGACCGGGAAACGGGCAACGACCCCGCCGGGTTCCCCGGTCTCCGCTTCAAGACTGCAGAACAGAAATTGTGCAAGCCGGCTGTTGAGGAGCCCGAGCAGGTACCTGCTCCCTGAAGGGATGATCCCGGTACCCGGGCCGGGGGCGACCCGGTTCCCGGCAATCTCAAAGTGCGGGGGAAATGAGGATGGAGAGAACATAATCCGGTCCCGGCCATTCCCCCGACCTGGCGCCGGTCCGGTCCCGGCACCGTACCGGATCCCCCCGGGGACATACTCTCCGAGCGGTGTTGTATTCCGGGAGATCTTTTCCACAAGCCGTTCCCTGCGGGTATCGCGGAGGGCCCAGCCCCGGGCCGTAAGATCCTGCAGATCAACGGGGAATCCCCGGATCTTTCGGATCGCGTCCGCACCTGCCGCGGCCGGTCCCGCCTTCCGGACAACAAACGGCCGGGAAGCACGGGCATTGGTCACCAGGAGATAACAGGTCCCCCCGCCGGCGGTTACGATCTCTTCCGGCTGCCTACCGAGAAGGAGCGAGCGGAGCGGGGCACCGGACCGGGCGCGAAGCCATCGATCGCTGCAGATAATACCGGCAACACCCCGGGGCTGCAGGACAGCGAGGCTTTTTTCGATCACGTACGCGGAGAGTCCGGCTTCTGGATCGTAAACGGAATAATGGCGCTGGAAGTACTGCCGGAGCCATTCCCGCGCTGGCACCGGGTGATCGGGAGAACAGCAGAGCACCGCATCGAACCCCCCGGGCAGCAGGATCTCCGGGAATTGCTCCTGCCACGCAAAGGGCCGGAGCTCGTGGCGCTCCCGGACCGGGCAGAATGCCCACAGCTCGTCGTTTGCAATCTCCGGGCCGACAAGCGCATTCCCGCACCGGACCGTTGCCGACAGGATGGCAAGGTATTCCCGGAATGTGGCAAAAAAACCTGCAGAGCTTGCGGATCCATCGCTGTCACCGCAGGCCTCAAGGGCGAGCAGCATCCGTGCGGCTGCAACCGCATGAGGATTGGGATCGAGGCCATGGATCGTGTGCCGCAGGAGATCCCCCGGTTCATCCTGACCGGGAAGGGATCGCAGGTAATGAAACGAGTACAGGAGCATCACGCCGGCCCCGCAGGCAGGGTCGATCATCCGGAGCGGGAGGGGATCATCAGGTGACCGGCCCGTACAGGCTGCATCGAGCGTGCGGCCGGCAGCATAGTGGAGGAGTGCCGGCATAATTTCCCCCCTGCCCGCACCGGCATCCGGCCGGTCAACCACAACAGCCTGGTGGGCGGCAGACCGCCGGACCGTCCGGGCGAGGTACCGGTCGAGGACTGCGGCAACGGATTCCAGGGGGACCTGCGAAAGGTTGTAGGGCCGGTCTGCATCCGTGAGCCGGCGGGCGATCTCTTCAACCAGTCCACGGTCGATAACAGGATTCTCCGGGGGGGTCTTTCCGGCCCGGGCATTTACGTCCGTGCCAGCCCAGAAGTCTCCAGGGGCAGAACTGAGCTCCCCCACTCCACCGGCATATGCCCGGAGTGTTCCGGGATCGACAAGGTGCCGGTCCTCCGCGATGGCAAGGGCGAGGAGTGCAAAGATCACCCGGTCCGCTGCCTGACCGATCCTGCTGCTCCGTATCCCGATATTGGCGCGGGCAATGCTCCGGGCGAGCTGCTCCCGCCATGTGCAGAGGTCAGAGTACAGCGCTTCCTCCGGGCCGGCCGGGATTGCTGTCTCGCCATACTCGCCGGTGCCGGGACGTCTCATGATGGTAATATTCGGTGCACCCGGCGCAAGAATGTTTCCGGACGACCGGAAAAAGATCTCTGGTGGCCGGCATACTTTATTCTGACCGTGCGCCAACAGGGAATCCGGAAATAACGGGATCACTCGTATGGCACACGATACCACAACACCCCGGACCGGCACGGCCTCGTTCAAATCCGTTGCCCAGATGTATGACAGCGACGACCCGTCGCCGGAAGCACACCGCGACCTCTCCGAAAATGCCGAAGACCGGATCTTCCATGCCATCCTTTCCGTCCACCGGGGACTGCGGACCGGGATCTGTGACCGGCTTGCCATCCGGGTGCCGGATACCGCGCCGGGACAAGGGGATACGATCGTCTCTGCCGTGAGAGAACATTTCCTGCGCCGGGCCGATGAGAAAAATAGCGCCACGAAGGTCATGGTCCGGGTCGGCCTCCGTGAGTGCTGGCTCACGGCCGCGGTCTGTATCCCGGCCTTTATCGGGATCGGGATCTGCTCGCAGTTCAGGGGCAACCCGTTTGTTGAGGTGGCCGAGAATGTGCTCATCATCATGTGCTGGGTGGTGATCTGGCAACCGTTCCAGTCACTTGTCTTCGACCGCTGGACCCTCAAAGAGACTGCCGCTGTCTACCGGAAGATTGCGCAGATGCCCATCAGCGTCATCACGGCAGAGTGAGGGTCAACCCTCCACCTCTGCACCCTCCGGCCCGCCGTTTTTATAAAACTGGCCCCTATGTTTATAACACCTGAAGAAAACTTCTTTTCATCAAGGAAGTGAACACCGCTTGGCGGCTACCATATCCCTTCTTTACGTCGACGACGACCCCGGCCTGCTGGAGATTGGCAGGATCTTCCTCGAACCCAGCGGACAGTTTACGGTGGAAACGGTTGCTTCTGCCCCGGAAGCACTGGATCTCCTCAGAACCAGGAACTTCGATGCCATCATCTCGGATTACATGATGCCGGAGATGGACGGGATCGAGTTTTTGAAAAAAGTGCGGAAAGCAGGAGATACCATCCCGTTTATCATCCTGACCGGGCGTGGTTGCGAGGAAGTGGTCATCCAGGCCCTGAACGAAGGGGCCACCTATTATCTCCAGAAGGGCGGGAAACTGGTGCCGCAGTTCACCGAGCTCGCCCACCAGATCCGGCACGCGGTCCAGCAGCGGCGGGCTGAAACGGACATCCGGGACCTCGAACGCCGGGAGATCGCCATCCTCGACTTCCTGCCGGATCCTACGTTTGTTATCGACGGCACCGGCCATGTCGCGCTCTGGAACCGGGCCATGGAGGAGATGACGGGGATTGCTGCAGCAGAAATGATCGGGAAGGGAGAGTTTGAGTACGCGGTCCCGTTCTACGGGAGGCGGCAGCCGCTCCTGCTCGACCTGATCGCTGAGCCCGACAAGGCCCTCGCAAAAAAGTATGCCCAGGTCAGCAGGGAAGGAGAGATCCTCGTTGCAAGAACCTCAAAAGCCCGGCTGAAGGGAAAGCCAGTGACGCTCATGGTCAGGGCCGGTCCGCTCTATAACCACCGGGGTGAGATCTGGGGCGCCATCGAATCTGTCTGCGAGATCCCGGAAAAGCCGGTTACTGCCTGAAAAAAGGCCGCCCGGGGTGCACCTTACGCTCCCCCGATTTCTTTTCCGTTCTTCGTCCCGCGGACGATTTTGACAAAGACCGAGACCAGCGCCAGGAGCGAAACCCCGATAATTGCGTACACGATCAGGGTAAAGTGCTGCTGCACGATGGGGAGGTTGCCCACGAAATAGCCGACCAGTAAGAACAGGGTCGCCCAGAGCACGCCGCCCAGGACATTGTACCCGATAAACCACGTGTAGCGCATTTTCCCGACCCCGGCGAGGAACGGGGCAAAGGTCCGGATAAAGGGCATGAACCGTGCGATCACGATGGTGAACCCGCCGTACTTCTCGAAATACTGGTGGGTCTCATCGAGGTGTTCCTTCTTTACCGGGGAGTACTTCCATTCCAGAACCCTCATCTCGAAGGTGTACCCGATCCAGTAGTTGAGGGTGTCGCCGAGCACGCACGCGATGATCAGGGTCCCCAGGAGGATGCGGATATCCAGCATTCCGGCGCCCGCGAGCGTTCCTGCAACAAAGAGCATGGAATCGCCCGGCAGGAAGGCCGCAAGCACAATGCCGCATTCGCAGAAGAGGATCAAAAAAAGGATCGCGTACGTCCACAGCCCGTACTGCTGGAGGATCACCGGGAGGTACTGGTCAAAATGGAGTACCATATCGAGAAGATTGAACGGGAGAAGCATGATACCGGATCAGTTGCACCGGATCCGATAAATGGGTTGGGGCATGCCGGAAGAAAGGGACGTGGGGGCCGTTACTCCCCTTTGAGCTGGTGGATCTTAATGAGCCCGGCGCAGGACCTGCAGGTATAGTACTCGTCCTTCCAGCACGCATCGCAGGCCCAGCGCCCGCAGAGCACGCACTGCCGGAGCTCGGAGACTGGATGTGCGGTGTTGCAGAGATCGCAGGTGAACTGCGCAAAGCTGTGGGGATCTTTTGCCGGCGGCTCCCCCTGCTTACGCATCACCGTGATCTCTTTTTTGAGATCACGGAGCCTTTCCGCTCCACCCTTACTTTTTTGCGTTTCCTTTGCCGGCCAGTTCTTTTTCCAGAGCGTCAAGGCGCGCCTCCAGGGATGTAAGTGTTGACTGCATCCCGGTCTCGTAGTTCTTCAGCTCGGCAACCCGGGCCTCGTTCTGTGCGATCTCCGGCAGGTGCCGGTCCTGGAACTGGGCGAGGCGCGTGCGGGTCACGAGCTGCCATTCCTCCACCATGCTCTGGAACCGGCGGTCGAGGTACTCGTCCACCCTGCTCTCCACCGGGCGGGAGAGCGCAATCTCTCCTTTTGCACCCCGGAAGTAGTAATACACGAGGAAGAGGATGACACAGAGGATAAGGACGAGGAGGATAAACGTGAAGAGATCCATGTTATACCCTCCCTTTCAGCCGGGCAGCCCTGTTTTCGAGTTCGGCGAGCTTCTCCGAGGTGGTCTTTTCAAATGCCTGGATCCGGGGGATCTCCTGCTCCAGCGCCGCGAGCCGGGAGGAAAATGTTCCCAGATCCGCTTGTGTGGAGAGATCCCACTCCTCAACGATATTTTTCATCCTGCGGTCCACGTAGGCGTCGAGGTACGAGTCCATGCCGATCATAGTGACCCCTCCAGGGAGGAGATGATCGCGTCCAGCCGCTGCACCCGGGCCTCGAGGGCCGCCCTTCCCGCGTACAGGCTGCTGATCTCGTCAGTAACGCGGGAGAGCCGGGCTTCCAGCGCCTGGAGATCGCCCTCGGTTACCAGGTCCCATTCCTCGATGATGGCCGCAAAGCGCTGGTCGAAATAGACATCAAGTGACTTGTCGAACGTCGGTACGTGCGATTCAATGGTTGCGGGGAGCTCCGCAACCCGGTCCCAGAACGATTCGTCGGTTGCGTTCCTCTCCGGGTTCTGGCTGATTGCCGGGTACATTGCTTATTTCACCTTCTTCTCCTGTTCGGTCACGTTGGTGAGGAGGACATCAAGTTTCTTTCCTTTCACGATGCTCTCCAGCCGGGTCAGCCGCTTTTCGAGGAGGTTCTCCTTGGCAACATTGTCGGTCGAAAGGGCTGTGTTCTCATCCTCGACCTGTTTTATCGCAGCGGTCTGCTCGGGCGAGAACCGGGTGAACGGGAGCAGCTTTTCCGCTTCGTGCTGCTGGAGGAGTTTCAGCTTCTCCCGCTCAAGATCCAGCTCAATGGTGCGGTTGGTGGTTTTCATGAGCCGGATCTCGCGGATAATAAGGTACAGCACGAAAAGGCCCAGGATGATAAAGATGCCGAGGTAGACCATATCCGGGATCCCGCCTGCGGGGACCACGGTCGTTGCATCTGCCATAGTCTCAGGTCCCCCCGGAAGAATTGCAGGTATTTAGGAGTGGGCACGCGGGGATCATGTCAGAGATCGTCTCCTTTCCCGGTAGCCTTCTTCACCGCTTTTTTAACGTCTTTTGTGGTCTTACCGGCAGCTTTGCCGATGCTCTTTGTGGCTTTTTTCGTCTCCTTTGTTACGGCCTTTGCAGCGGACGACGCTCCTGCCGATACTTCGCCGGCCGTCTTCCTCGCCGCAGCATCGAGTTTTTTTGTGCCCACTGCAAGGGAGACCTGCGCATCCCCGGCCGCCTTCGAGATCTGCTCTTTGAGTGGAATGGTTCTCCGGACCAGGACCTCGCTTCCCTCGGCAAGACCGATCGCCTTAAGGTCCTCCTCGCTCACCCGGATCTGGCCGGGAGAGACCATGGTATCGGCAATGACGGTGACGCTGACCGACTTTTTTGTGATTTCATGGATAAGGTCCACGTGCTCCCCTTCAGAAATACCAAGATCCGGGAGTACCGCCGCATTGAGGCGTACCCGGCCGTGGCTCGGGAATGCACGCTTCTTTACCGTTAACCGCACGTCCTGCATAGACAAAAGACCACCGTCTTTGGGTAAATATCTTCCCCCGGGCCGCATTTTGTCCCGCCACACAGTGTTATGAGCCGGCAGCGCCAATACCAGTGCAGCATTCAAGGCAGGGAAATACAGTCATGAAACACCAGTGCCATGAACCGGTCTCCCAGATGCACATATCCCCGTCCATGACGGTCGGGGAACTGGTCGCAGCCATGGGCAAGGCCGGGGCGTACAACGGCGGCTCGCTCTGTCATGCGGCTGATATCTGCGAGCAGATGCTGCGGGACCGCGATACAACAAAATTCTTCGGGATTGCCGGTGCCATGGTCCCGGCCGGTATGGGAGGAATCGTCGCCGATCTCATCAGGGACGGCCATATCGACATTCTCGTCTCGACCGGTGCAAACCTCACCCACGACATTATCGAGGCGATCGGCTGCCACCACTACCACGGTACCGCGTTCTGCAGCGATGTCGAACTCCGGCACGATGAGATCAACCGGATCTATGATGTCTATCTCCCCAACGAGGCCTTCGAGCATTTCGAAGAGTTCATGCAGGGAGTGTACGGCGAGCTCGAACCCAAGAGCACCATCTCTATCTCAGGCCTCCTGCACCATATCGGCTCGCACCTGAAAACAGGCATTCTCGCAACGGCCGCAAAGAAAGGGATCCCGGTATACTGCCCGGCCGTGCAGGACTCAATGGTCGGTCTCCAGTACTGGCTCTTCTCGCAGACCAACAAGGTGACAGTCGACGCGTTTGCGGATATGCCGGCGCTCCTTGACACCTGCTTTACCGCAAAGAAGGCCGGTGCCCTGCTCGTTGGCGGAGGCGTGCCCAAGAACTTCATCCTCCAGAGCATGCTCATGACCCCCAACGGCTTTTCCTACGCTGTCCAGCTGACCGGCGACCGGCCGGACCTCGGGGGGCTCTCGGGCGCAACGCTTGACGAGGCCAAGTCGTGGGGCAAGATCACCGAGGAGGCGCAGGCAGTAACCGTGTACGGCGATGCCACGATCACCCTGCCGGTCCTTGTGGCGGCAGTCATGGAGCGGATGTCCCGTGCCTGACCTGATCCTTGCGCTGGACGTAACGGAAAGGGAAAAGGCGATCGCGATCGCCCGCGCCTGTGCCCCGCATATCGATGCGATCAAGATCGGGTACCCGCTCGCCCTCTCGGCCGGTCTCGGGATAGCCGGGGAGCTCGGGACAACGGGCCTCCCGCTCATCGCCGATTTCAAGGTCGCGGATATCCCCAACACGAACCAGCTCATCTGCGACCAGGTCTTTAACGCGGGCTTCTCCGGGGTCATTTGCCACGGGTTCTGCGGCATGGACTCGGTGAAGGCCTGCGTTGCCTCCGCCCGGGCACACCATGGGGAGTGCTATGTGGTTGCCGAGATGAGCCATCCCGGGGGAAAGGAGTTCTTTAGCAACGGAACCCCGGAGCAGATCGCGGCGAACGCCGTGATCGCAGGTGCAGACGGGATCATCGCCCCGGCAACCCGGCCGGACCGGGTGGCGGTCCTCCGCGGATTTGTGGGCGACAAGAAGATCCTCTCCCCGGGCATCGGGACACAGGGCGGAGACGCCGATGCGGTCTCCGAGCTGGTAGACGGCATCATCGTGGGCCGGTCCATTTACGAGGCCCGGGACCCGGCCGCGGCAGCACAGTCCTATGCCCCGGCCCGCAGGAGACAAAAACGGTAAACAACTCTTATTTTACGACCCGATCTCTTCCTGCGCGCCAGACTGCTATTTAAATACAATATAACCTTCAGGAAACGGCCTGAAAGTTTATTAAGCCCTTCTGCAATGTAGTAGTATGGATTGGAGCACAGAGCAGAGGAAAATTGCAGAAAAATACCCAAAACTCGAAGATATCCCGGAATCCGAGCGAAAATACAAGTGCCATACCTGCCATCTCGTTGTAGAAGAAAATCCCTGTCCGAACTGCGGGGATACCAAGCTTGAGATCATGTGCCCGCTCGACAACTGCCATTGCGCCCACGAAATGACCTCTGGGGTCGAGTACTGTCCGCTCTGCGGTAAACCCGTCTGCCCCGAATGTGGCTCCCACGATGTTGTCCAGATCAGCCGGGTGACCGGCTACCTGCAGGACGTCTCCGGCTGGAACGCCGGCAAGCAGCAGGAGCTCAAGGACCGGGTCCGCTACTCGGTCGCCTGATCAGGCACCAGCCTTTTTTTCAGACGCGAACCCGTAAACGGAGCTGTACTGTGCCCGAGCTCGCGGACACGGGGTGACCGGTTAACAACCGAGGAACACCGAAGATACCGCTGGGAACGCGGGAATCCTGCCGTCATACTGCATCTTTTTCTGGAGTAACTCCCGCTTGAACCGCGCTTCAGCGTGCCCGGGGTTGAGCTCCAGGACTTTATCGTATTTCTTCATCGCTTCTTCGTACCGGCCCATCTCATCGAGACAGTTCCCCATCACGTTGTACGCCTTGCAGAAGCGGGGGTCAACCGACACCGCCATCTTCAGGTAATTCAGAGCGTCTTCCTTTCTCCCGTTAGTTTTCAGGTCCAGCGCACACCGGTAGAGATACTGCGCTTCGAGCGGGATCCCCGCACTCCTTAACGGTGGTATCATATCCCATCTCCCCTCCCTCTCTCGTCTTATTTCCCCGGGGGTAATCCCCCGTGGCTAACCTCTCCTCACGGTGTGTGACATTAAGCATTTGCACGCCGGTAGTGCCATGCAGAACTGCATGCAACCCTGCAATGCAGGGAAAAAAGGCCACATGGAGAGTGCGTTCTATCACACTACCGGAAACAGATCATTCCGGAGACGATATATTTTACCAATAAATAATTTTAATACCTATCTCATGTCCAACTAACGATGATGACAGTGATCGATCAGGAGAGGGCTCACCGGATTAAACAGGCCCTGAAATGGAACCCGCGGGGTATGACCATCTCAGACCTCACCAAGAAGCTGCAGATGAACCGGAACCTTGTGGCAAAAACCCTGGATATGCTGATCATCGCCGGGCAGGTGGAGATGCAGCCGGTCGGCGCAGCGAAAGTCTATTTCCTTGCACAGAGGGTGCCGGTCTCCTCCATGCTTGAGTTTTCTTCTGATCTTGTGATCATGATCGACCGTAACCGGAAGATCCTCTATGTAAATGAACGGGTACCGATCCTCCTTGAAATCCAGCGTGAGATTCTTGAAGGAAAGCGAATCGACGAGATCGACCACCATTTTTTTAAGGATCTCAATCTGGGCGCACCGGACCCTGCTCCGGCGGACGGGGTGCTCCGGGAACAGGTTGCAGAGAGAAACAGCCATCTTGGAACTACGAACCGGTTTTTCCGTATCAAAAAAATACCTACCGCATTTGAGGACGGGAGCCAGGGATTTACGTTTCTTATCGAAGATATCACCCCCCAGAAGACCTACCAGCAGATGCTGGAGGCAAGCGAGGCACGGTACCGGGGCCTGGTCATGTCATCGGGAGAGGCCATAATTGGCAGTGCTCCTGATGGAGAGATCACGAACTGGAACCCTGCCGCGGAAAGGCTTTTCGGGTATTCCGAGAAGGAGATCCTGCACCAGCCGTTTGGCAGGCTTGCCACTCACGGGGCTTCCCCGGATCTTGAACAACTTCTTGCCGATATCCGCAAAGGGGAATGCATCCAGGGGCACGACCTGCAGATGTTATCGCGAAGCGGCACACTCATTGACGCGCTGATCACGATCTGTCCGGTCAGGGACGGGGATGGGACCATTACCGGTGCATCGTCGATTATCCGCGATATTACTTATGAGAAGCTGGACGAGCACGCCCGGATGTACGAAGACCAGTACCGTACGCTTGTCGACGATGTAAAGGTGGGCGTATACCGGAGTACCGGTGATCCCCGGGGACAGTTTGTCTGGGGAAATACCGCCCTCATCAAAATACTGGGTTTTGACTCGCTGGAAGATCTCCGGGGAATCAAGGTGACCGACGTTTTTTCCAAGCCCGATGGCAGGGCGCAGCTGCTCGATGCCCTGCGCAGGCAGGGATTTGTCAAAAACCGGGTATTGTCCCTGAAACGGGGCGACGGCTCCCCACTCACGGTCAACGTAACGGCACTCGCCGAGTTCGATGCCAACAATGACCTGATCTTTATCAACGGGATCGTGCAGGATATTTCCGGGGCCGGAATCCCTGGTGAAGATTCAGGGGGACAGGCAAAAGAAATGCGGTAGCGATCCGGGATTTTTCCCCATGTACCTGTATCACAATCTTACTATCGGATGCAGGCCAAAACGGTAACAGGAAGGTCGGACGCATCATGCGCTATTACCAGGACTCCCAGACCCTTTTCATCCGCGGGGTGTTCCGCGCAGCAAGTACCGGGATCGCCGGAGGCATCCGGGACATTACCACACTTTTCAACCACACGGTCCTTCCCGGCTGGGACCACGCACATCCGGAAAAAGAGATCGAACTGGTCGCGGCCGCAGCCGGCACGGGTTCCCCGGTGTTCGGCCTTTTGACCGCCGTGCCCATCCGCCACCTCTTCGTCCTCCAGTATGATTTTATCACCGTTTTTATTACGGCAGGTGCCCGGCCTGAGCAGGAGGTAAAAGGGGCCGGGACAATCAACATCATTGCGTACAGCAGCGAGGGAATGGAGGATGCCGCACTCCTCGAAATGATCCTCGTGGCTACCGAGGCCAAAGCCGAGGCCCTGCTTGCCGCCGGCCTTGGTTCCGGTACCTCTACCGATGCCGTCATCGCCGCGTGCGAAGGGGAGACTAAGCACCGGTTCGCCGGCCGGGTCACGGAGCCGGGCCGGCGGGTGCGGGAGGCGGTGCTCCGGGGCGTGCCCGAGGCGCTGCGCCGGTACAGGCGCGGGGCGGTAAAAGAGGGGCCGGCCTTTTTTATCTACAGCAGGTTTGAAGGCGGGCACTGGGTGGAGTGGTCCCCGGTCAACTGCCCTTATTACCCCTGTCACTTTGCCGGGCAGCGTTGTGATTTCTGCTACTGCCCGTTCTACCCATGCAAGGACGAGACGCTGGGCGAATGGTCAAAGAGTGCCTCAAACGGCAGGGTCTGGAACTGCTCGCGCTGCACCCTGCTCCACGAGCCGGCAATCGCAGACTACCTGAAACGCTATCCTGATGCGCCGCGGGAAGAACTGGTACGGTACCGGAAACAGCAAAAAGAGAAGATTATTCCTTGATCCCGAGAGCCTTGAGGAGCTCCGGGAGCGGGATGCCGTGGGCCTCGGCGGCCTCGCGGATGGTCTCGCCGCGGGCAATTGCACAACCCACACAGCCCATACCGAACTTGAAGAGGGCCTCGGTGGATTCCGGTTTTGCCTGGAGAAGATCGTAGATCGTAGAGTCTGCGGTTAATTCAGCCATACAACACTTAGTTCCCGTACGGGGACATAAACCTCACCATCGCGGCGGGCGCTTCGTTTCGGTAAGCCTCTTTACTTTCACAGCGCACGCTACCGGGTATATAGTACCGATAAGTTCCGATCTACCCTTGGAGATGTAAGAAATGGATTATTCCGAAGCTACCGAGAGAATCTCCCGAAAATTCAAAAAAACCGGCAACGAGATCGACCGCGGCAAGGTCGAGGGAAAACTGCGCCGGCTCATCGAGGAGTTCGGCGTCCAGCCGGCCGAGGCTGAGCGCAGCGTCACAAACGAACTGAATAAAGAGTTCAACATCGCACCCGCAGGCCCGCAGGGGATGCCCGGCCCCGGCAGCGGTGCAACCGGCGAGAAGAAGATCGCCGAGGCCCGGCCCGGGGACTGGGTGACGGTCGAGGGTAAAGTGGTATCACTGGCCACACCCGCGTCGCCGGCAATCGCCCAGAGTGGGATCCTTGCCGATGAATCGGGCGCGATCCGGTTCGTGGTCTGGGCCAAGTCCAATGCCCCGAAGATGAATGAGGGCGCCTGGTACCGGATTGAATCGGCCGTCGTAGACGAGTACAAGAACATCCCCAACCTGAAGGTGCACTCGGGGACCACGATCGCAGCGATCGACCGGACCGACGCCCTTATCCCCACACCGTGCGCCATAAAAGAGCTCCGGCCCGGGATCGGGAGCGTCCGCGCAAAGGTGCTCCAGGAGTGGGATGTCACCCACGACCGGATGCTCCAGTCCGGCCTCCTCGGAGATGAGACCGGCACGGTGAAGTTCATCATCTGGAAGGAGCAGGGAAAAGAGAAGCTTGTCCCGGGATCGGTCTACTCGATCTTTTATGCACAGGTAGACGAGTTCAACGAGCGCCTCTCGCTTAACATCACGGGCGCCACGATCATGCAGGAGGAGGGGGATATCGCAATCTCCGGTGGCGGGGATGTGGAGATCCGCGGGTCGCTGGTCCATATCGCTCCCGGCTCAGGGATCATCAAGCGCTGCCCGGTGTCGGGCTGCAACCGGGCCCTCTCCCGGCAGAACTACTGCCCCATCCACGAGATCCAGCCCAGGTTCGAGTACGACCTCCGTATCAAAGGGTGGCTGGACGACGGCGAGAAGACCCACAACCTGCTGATGAAACGCGATGTGGTGGAGGCTTTGACCGGCATGACCCTTGAGCAGGCAAAGGAGATCGCAGAGAACAACCCGCTCGGGATGGACGAGGTCTTTTTGCAGATGCGGGACCGGGTACTGGGCCGGTATGTGGTCTGCCGGGGCCGCGAGTTCGATAACCGGCTGCTCGTCAACACCTGTGAAAAAATGCATTTCGAGAGCGGGGAACATGCAAAGCTCCTCAACCGGGCCGGGGGTGCATCATGAGTTCCACGGCACCGGAAATGGGCGGCCGGCGCGAGGGCGGGTTCGAGCGCGAGCCGGCCCGCCGGGTCTTTGCCAGCGAGCTGCGCGAGTGCCGGTACCAATTCAAGGAGGGTGAGGACGAGAAGAGCCCGACCTTTGTTCTCCTGCCCACGGGCGAGCGCTCCAACCGGATCTTTATCTCGGGCACGCTGACCGAGAAGAGCCGGCAGGGCGAGCAGAATATTTTTTACCGGGGCCGGGTGATCGACCCGACCGGCACATTCTTTGTGATGGCGGGAAGTTACCAGCCCGAGGCGATGCAGCAGCTGGCCAAGATCGAGACCCCCGCCTTTGTCACGGTGACGGGAAAGCCGAACCTGTACCATAAGCCGGACGGATCGTATCTCGTCTCGGTCCGGGTCGAATCGATCACGGTGGTGGACAAGGAGACCCGGGACCTCTGGGTGCTGGACACCGCGGCCCGGACGCTCGACCGGCTCGACGCCCTTGCCACCGGGACAAGCCCGGATATCGCAAAGGCAAAGGAGCAGTACCCCACGCTCGACCCGGCTGTGTACCGGAAGATCGTGTACGATGCGCTGGCGCAAATCAAGATGTGAGATTAAATCTGATTTTTTTTTATTCCGGAAAATATCATCAGATTCCACCCCCCCTTCTGGCATCACCTGGCGCTGCTCCCGAGGGCAGTGGGGTTACTCACAACCCTTTTGGTATCCCGGACCAACAGTTCCCTGACCCGCATTTCATGCAGGGTCGGGACTGTCCTGATTCCATGAGACCCTTATTCCGCCGGTATATTCTCCTCCTGCTCGTTGTTTTCCTCCTTGTTTCTGCAGGCTGCATCACTTCCCGGCCGTCATCACAGAGTACCGCGGCCTCGGGCAACGCCACCCCGGTGGCAACACCCCGGGCCGGCGATGCAACCGCAACCGTCAGCCCGGCCCCGACATTCAGCGACCACGGGAGCCTGAACGTCCTGAGGGGTGAACCGTTCACCCTCACCGGCACTGTGCCCGACCGGACAATGACCGAAGTCCAGGTCTGGCTGCTGAACGGCAGCGTCTCAACCTCCCTCGTACCGGCCCTGCAGGATGGATCATTCAGCGTCACTCTCGATGCCGGCGTGACCTCGGCGCTCTCCCGGAATTTTTCCTCTGCGATCATCGCACAATTCCCATCGCCGCCCAATCATTTTGCAGTAACTCTTGACCCGGCCACCGGGCAGATCACCGGATCATCCGTGATACCGTCCCGGATCCTCACCGAAGTCAACGACAAACAGTACTATCCTACAACACAGGAGGATTTCCTGGCACAAGCCATCGATTCCCCCGGCACGAACAATTCGTGCATTATTACCTTCCTCAACGGGGTTGATGCCACCCTTGATATTGACCCGATATCCCAGGGGCCCCCGGGAATTATGACCGTCTCCGGGAACACCAGCCTGCCGGCCGGGACCTCGCTCTCCATAGATGTCAGTACGGTCAATACACACCCGACACCCAAAAATTACGATTTCTCCCATGAGATCGCCAGCGGATCTGCGGCAGTCACTGCCGGCACGGAGGGGATAAACCGGTACTCCGGTACGGTCAATACGTCCCTGCTTAATTCCGGCAGGTACATGGTCTACATTTCTCCGGAAAACCAGGCTCTTCAGGCAGATGCGATGGGTTACGCTGACGTAATTGCCCCGATCTCCACGCAGGCCGGGCCCGGTAATTACATCAACTGGTCCGCACTTGCCCTGCCCACCCTTGCCACCAACGAGACCATGGCACCGGTCCTCCTCGTCGGGGAATGGACGATCGTGCCTCCCGGTGCCTCTGCACAGAACAATGAGGTCCCTTATGGTTCGATCATCGACTGCGCACCGGACGGGGTCTGCCGGGTGTACGATGAGAACGGTGTCCAGTATCTTGCGGTGTACGACTCGAACGAGGCACACATGATGGGAGTACCCAACGGTGCGATGATCGATTCGGCTGCCGGGGGCAATGTCACGATCATCAGCCTGAACGGAAGCGTGATCCTGACCAAGATCGATGAGTACCCGGCAAGGAGCTGATGATGCCGGCAGGGGGTGGCCCTTCACATCCCTTCGAGCGCCCGCAGGCTCGCGACAGCCCCGTCGAACTGCCGGACCTCGACCACTGCGGTCGCATGTTCCCGGCGCATCGCGGCCATCACCGCAGGAAAATCGATTGTCCCCTCCCCCACGGGACTGTGGGTATCCCGTCTCCCATCGTTATCGTGAAGGTGCAGGTGAGTAAACCGGGTCCCGAGAAATGCCGGCAGGCAGCCATTGAGGTTTGCGTGCCCGACATCGAGGGTAAAGGAGCAGCCGTCGATGAGCGCGAGGTCCGCCGGCGTCCGCAGGTTGAAGAAGTTCATGTCCCCCATATTCTCGAACGAGAAGGAGATCGAGTGTTCGCGTGCGGCTGCTTCCAGCTCCGTAAGGGATTTGGCAAACTGCCGGTTGGCCTGCTCCCGCTCCTGCTCCCAGGCAAAATAGCCGGGGTGGAGGACGACCGGGGCGCCGATCTCTGCGGCCCGTGCAAAACAATCGGTCATCACCTCCACACTCGCTTTGCGGATACTCTCGAAGAGGCAGGCAATGTTCATCCCGTGGTACGGGGCATGGAGAATAAAATCTGCGGTATGGCTCTCGAAGAGCTCCGGGCGTTCCACAAGATGGGGGCCCTCGTCCATCACCTCGACCAACCCGGTCAGGGCAGTCAGCCGGTCCAGCGCCACCAGGAGCGGCTGATCAATGAGGCAATAGGTCGAGATGCCGATCATGAAGAGCGATGGCGCCCGGTCGGATAAATAGGTAAGGATAGGGACGCAGGTCCCGATGATCAGAACCCGACCGGCATCAGCCCGCGGTGGGTGCCCGTCAGGGAGCGCCCACCCTGAGGGGTTACGACAAAGGTGTTCTCGATCCCCACGAGGCCCACACCCGGGATCCCTTTCTTGGGCTCGACTGCAAAGACCATCCCTTCCTCCAGCGGCTCATCGAATCCTTTCGCGATGACCGGGTTCTCATCGACCTGGAGGCCAATGCCGTGGCCGAGGAACTTCACCGTGTTCTCCTTATATCCCATAAAATTCTCCCGGAACGCCGGTTCAAGTCCCCCCATGACTGCGGTATAGATTTCCGACGGGATCGCACCCGGTTTCAGGAGTGTGGATATCTCGTCCTGGATGCTGACGCACCGCTCGTGGGCCCGGATCGCCTCATCGGGGATTGCCTTCCCGTACATGTACGACTGTGTCTTGTCGGTATAGTACCCCTCGACCCCGCAGCCAATATCGATCACGACAAGATCGCCACGGTGTAATTTTCTCTCCCGGCTCCCGGACATCGGCAGCGACGGGTGCAGGCCGGAGACCCCGCCGGGTGTATCGACGCAGATGGGCGAGATCGAACTGGTCCCAAAGCCGATCTGTCCCAGGAGCATCTCGTTGAACATCCCGAACCGCATGTGCCCCTGGTGGCCTTCACGAACCATGACCGAATAGAGGTCTGCCGTCAGCGTCAGTTCATCGATCCCTTCTTTGAGGAGATCCAGTGCGCAGTCCTCCAGGACATGCCGGTGGATCTTTCCTGCCCGTTCCATGCGGGAAAGTTCATACGGGCTTTTTTTCGCCCGGACTGCAAGGACCTGTGCATCGAGGGAGTGTGTGCCGGAAAATGCGAAATGCTTCTGCATCCGGGCGTACTGGGCAAGCGAGATTTCCTCGAGCTCCAGGTACACCCCCGTGTTTCCTTTTCCGGTGACCGCCGCTGCATCCCGGTAACTGGACATCTTCCGGATATCCGGGAATGCCGATTCCGCAGTCGCACGTTCAAAACTTCTCCGGACCCAGAAGACTGCTTCCCCATCCCGCGGGATGAACAGAAGGCCGTCCTGGATCGTGCCGGTGAAATAATAGAGATTGATCTTGCCAGTAATGCCGGCCGATTCCCAGTCCGGGTGATCACGGTCCATCCGGTCTCGGAACCGGGCCATCCGGGTCAGGAGCTCGTGTGCGGGAACCTGCATATGCTGCCGGATCTATTGGCCGGGACGCTATTTAGTGATGCTGAAAAAAAGGGGTCGGGCCGGATTGAAAAAGGGTGAAAGGGTAGAACAGAGGGGATTATTTCTGTTTTTTTTGCTCTTCCCACCGCTCCAGCACCTCGTTTCCTTCGATAAAGACGAGGTTGTGGCGTTTCGCGTACTTTTTTGCATCGGCCTTGGAGAGCGCATAGCCGCTCTCGTCGTCCAGCATCTCGCAGATCGTGACCGAAGGGGTGATGCCCGCCATTTCGGCCATGGCGATCGAGAGCTCGGTCTGGCCGCGCCGGACATCAAGCAGGCCATCGGCCGCTCGCAGGAGTGCCATGTGGCCGGGCGTCCTGAAGGTCTCATGGAAGTTCTCGCCACCGCCATTGAGTGCCCGCTTTACCTGTTCTGCGATCGCGTTCACGGTGAGTGTGCGATCGCGGTCGGTGATGCCGGTGAAGGTGTTCCGGTGGTTCACCCAGAGCGAAAAGGAGGAGTGATTCTTGCGGTCGTAGGGAATGTCTCCCTCGCGCTCGGCCACCGCGGTTGCCCGCAGGGCGTCGCTTGCAAACGGCAGGCCGAGGCGCTGTGCTGCAACGGGATGAACCGCAGTGCAGATCAGGCCGCCACCGTCCTTGCGCATGCGCACGATATCCCGAGGGGTCACTGCATCGGAGCGGATAGCAAAGTCCGTCTCCCCCTCGCGGTCGTCAAAATCGTAGAGCAGGATAAACTTCCCGTCCCGCAGCGCGGCAAGGGCCTCATCGATCACGGACCCACCTCTACGTTGATGCTGTCGTTGTCTTCGACACCAAGCCTGCGGCGGAGGGCGACCGGGGCGATGACTTCGATGAGATCATCGGGATAATGCGTGCGCCCGGGCACCACGATACCGCATTTGATCGTTCCAATCCGGCACGGGATGCAGCGGGCGTCGCCAAAGGTACGGCCGTCCGTGGAGAAGCCCTTGATCCGCGTCCAGTCAAGCGCATCGATCTTCTTCCGGATCGCAAGGCTCGAAGGAACGAGCCGGATGTTCAGTGTGCCGGGGTAGGGTTCGAACCCGAGGGCAGCGGTGAACTGCTCCTTGTACGGCCCTAGGCTCATGTAGTACTTGCCCTCGCCGATGCCGCTGACCACGGCACCGCTGAGGAGGTACTGGTTCTTGCCGCCTTCCGAAAAGATCCTGCAGTACTCCTGGTGCTCCCGTATGAGCACATCTTCGCCGGCCTTTGTCACGGTCACGTGCTGGCCGTCGGCCGCGAGGTTCCGGGTGATTAGCCCGGCGCTCTCGAGGCTTTTGAGCCGGCGCGATGCTGTCTGCTGGCTGATGCCCAGCATCTCACCGATGCTCTGGGTGGAGACAAAGATGGGGCCGCGGCACCCGCCCCGCAATGCAATGCCCTTGAGACACTGGAGATCTTCAGCGGGAATCATAGTTACCAAATTTGAGTTGCTTGCTATTTATGAGTTGCTTTGTGGCGTGGGATCCCCGAGGTTCGTTCGTTGTCGAAGGTACGTTCGTTAATTATTTAACAGGCCGGGTCAACTTAGCTGAGCATGAAATCCGGTCTGCGCAACCAGCTTGCAGAGAAGATGGCAGGCGAGATTACGCTGTCGGACTCACCGGGGCTTGCGCTCAAGAAGTGGCGCCAGAACTTCGAGATACCGCCGGGTGTCCTCTCGGACCGCCTGGGGGTCTCCCCTTCCGTTATCAGCGATTACGAGAGCGGCAGAAGAAAAAGCCCCGGAACCGCCGTGGTCGGCAAGATTGTCGACACCATCCTCTCCATCGATGAGGAAAGCGACGGTAAACACATTTCCAAATTTTCCTCCATGCTCTTTATTGGCGTTGCCGATGATGTGATCCTCGACATCCACGAGAACACGAACCCGATCCCGCTCGGTGAACTCACCGATGCAATCGGGTGCACGCTGCTCTGCGGGTCGATGGAACAGACCATCTTCGGCTATACCGTGGTCAACAGCCTCAATGCAATCCTCCAGCTCTCGGCTGAGGAGTTCAACCGTATCTACGGCTGGAGCACGGAACGGGCACTCATCTTTACGAACGTTTCTACAGGCAAATCGCCCATGGTCGCGATCCGTGTCACGGCATTCAAGCCGCGGTGTGTAATCCTCCAGGGGATTTCTGCCGAGAACGTCCACCCGTTTGTTGCAAAGATGGCAGACCGGGACCACATCACGGTGCTCTGCACAGAGATGGAGATTGACAAAATCGTGAGTATACTGAGGGAGAAAGAATGGTAGGCATCATTACCTACGGTGCATACATACCGAGATACCGTATCAAGGTTGAGGAGATCACCAAAGTCTGGGGCGCCAATGCCGCAGACATCACGGGAGGCCTCGGCGTTTTTGAGAAGTCCGTGCCCGATCTCGACGAGGACGCCGCGACCATTGCGGTCGAGGCGGCAAGAAACGCCCTGAAGCGGCGCAGTGTGGATCCCGAGAAGATCGGCGCCGTGTACGTGGGCAGCGAGTCGCACCCCTACGCGGTCAAGCCCACGGCCTGCACGGTCGGGGAAGCGATCGGCGCCACCCCCCGCATGACCGCAGCAGACTACGAGTTTGCCTGCAAGGCGGGAACGGCCGCGATCCAGACCTGCATGGGTCTCGTGAAAAGCAGGATGATCCCGTACGGGCTTGCCATCGGCTCCGATGTCTCGCAGGGTGCGCCGGGCGATGCTCTCGAGTACACGGCGGCAGCGGGCGGGGCGGCGTACGTGATAGGAAACGATGACCCGATCGCCACGATCCACCACACCTGCTCGTTCACGAGCGACACGCCCGACTTCTGGCGACGCGAGGGGCAGGATTACCCCCGGCACGGCGGCCGGTTTACCGGGGATCCCGGTTACTTCAAGCACGTGAAGGGCGCAAGTATGCTCCTTTTCGAACAGACAAAAAAGACCCCGAAAGACTTCACCTACGCGGTCTTCCACCAGCCCAACGCGAAGTTCCCGCAGAAGGTGGCAAAAGACCTCGGCTTTACCTCCGAGCAGATCAAGCCGGGCCTTGTCGTCCCGAAACTCGGGAACACCTACTCGGGCGCATCGCCTATGGGCCTTGCGGCAACGCTGGACATTGCAAAGCCGGGAGACACGATCTTTGTCTGCTCGTTTGGATCCGGTGCGGGCAGTGATGCATTCGACATCGAAGTGACCGACGCGATCGCCTCCGGGGACTTCCACCGCAACGCGGCGCCCTCGGTGCAGCAGCTGCTGGCCAACCCCATCTACCTGGACTATGCACGGTACGCAAAACACAAGGGAAAGATCGTGATGCAATCATGAGAGACGTAGCAGTTATCGGGATCGGGTGCACGAAGTTTGGCGAGAAGTGGGAGAGCTCGTTCCGTGATATCTTTGTCGAGGCAGGGACACTTGCCCTTGAAGACGCACAGCTCTCGGGCGAGAAGATCGATGCGATGTATGTCGGGAACATGAGCGCGGGCCGGTTCATCGGGCAGGAGCACATCGGGGCGCTCATCGCCGACTACGCGGGTATGGCAACCCGGCACATCCCCGCAACCCGTGTCGAGGCGGCCTGTGCATCGGGCGGCCTTGCCTTCCGGCAGGCCGTGATCGCGGTCGCGAGCGGGATGGAGGATATCGTGGTTGCCGCCGGCGTCGAGAAAATGACCGATGTCGGCTCAGACGAAAGCACCGATACGCTGACCGGCGCGGCCGACCGTGAGTGGGAAGGCTTCATGGGAGCAACATTCCCGGGCCTGTACGCGATGATCGCAAACGACTACATCCACAAGTACGGTATGACCCGCGAGCAGCTGGCGCAGGTGGCGGTGAAGAACCACTACAACGGTGCCAGGAACCCGATCGCGCAGTTCCCGAACGAGATCACGCTCGATACGGTGATCAAGTCCACGATGGTGGCAGAGCCGCTCCGGCTTTTCGATTGCTCGCCGGTGACAGATGGGGCAGCCGCGGTGATCGTGGCACCACTCGAACGGGCCCGCGAGTTCACGGACACACCGATCAAGGTGCTCGCAAGTACGCAGGCAAGTGACACGATCGCGCTGCACGACCGGCGCGACATCTCGACGCTGGACGCAACGGTCGCCGCAGGGCAGCGTGCCTTTAAGATGGCGCACCTTTCGCACAAAGACATCAACATGGTCGAGGTGCACGACTGTTTCTCGATCGCGGAAATTTGCGCTATCGAGGACCTCGGCTTCTGCAAGAAGGGTACGGCCGGCAAGTTCACCGCTGACGGCGAGACGGCCCTTGGCGGGAAGATCCCGGTCAACACGAGCGGCGGCCTCAAGGCCTGCGGTCACCCGGTCGGAGCGACCGGCATCAAGCAGGTCTGCGAGATCGTCCAGCAGCTCCGCGGCACGGCCGGCAAACGCCAGGTCGACGGGGCAAAGATCGGTATGACGCACAACGTGGGCGGGACCGGTGCGACAGTTGCCGTTCACATCCTCGGGAGGGTATAATCATGACGGTTGCACGGTTCTGGCGACACCTGCCCCAGCGGTACAACATGGTGGGGACGAAATGCGAGAAGTGCGGCAGGCACTTCTTCCCGCCCCGGACTTTCTGCCCCGACTGCCGCAGGGCGGGCAAGATTGTCGAGCACAAGTTCAAAGGAGAGGGCACGGTCGTCACGTTCACCGTGATCCACACGGCGGCCGAGCAGTACTCGATGCTCACTCCCTACGTGCTCGCGATTGTCAAGCTTGATGAGGGTCCGCAGATCACCACCCAGATCGTCATGGACCCGGCAAAGGCTAAGATCGGCATGAAGGTCAAAAGCGTCTTCCGGCGGATCGTCACCGATGGCGAGAGCGGCATCATCCACTACGGCACGAAGTTTGTGCCGGTGGAATAAAATCTCTTTTTTTGCGGGAGAACCGGCAATTTTCCTCAGTTAATGGTCAGGCAGGTAATTCAGAGCCATATTTTTAGGTCTCCCGAAGAAAAATGCCCGGAAATAACAGTTATTTCGCCAAAATATGCGAAAATAGGGCCGATCTCATAGGACGGCCATAGAGGCCCTTTCTGCCCCGTTTCTCAGGAAAAACGACCATTGGTATGTCAAAATGAAAACTCCCCCAGATCTTGGGGGTCATTTTTGAGCGATATAATCAGGTATTTTCGCAATCCGGGCCAATATCGCGGGTATTTTCCGGGGACCCAAATCCGGGCGTTTTACGGGCGTTTCCGTCATGGGTTTCCGGGAATCGGAGGCCGTATCAGGCCCGGATTTAGGGTGAGGGAGAGAGGGCATTCCTCACCCCAGCGCCAACTCCCTCCCCCTGTTTCTCACCGTTCCAGGAACCGGATCACTGTCTCGCTGAACCGGTCCGGACATTGGTACATCACCCCATGGCCGGCGCCCGGAAATACAACAAGTTCTGCGCCCGGGATCTTTCCGGCAAGCAACCGCGAATTCTCGTGCGGAACCACCGCATCCGCATCCCCGGTGATCACAAGAGTCTGCGACCGGATATTTTCAAGCCGCGTGAACGTGCCGGGCCAGGACAGGAATGTTGCAAGCTGCCGGGCTGCGTTCTCATCGCTCGTGATCTCCTCCACGGGAGGGCAGTAACGGAACGGGTCATGGGTGGTAAGCCACGCTTGCGGGAAGAGGAGCGGGAACATGCGGTTTACGATCTCTTCAACCGTCCCGCTCTTGTCAATAAGCCGCGAAAAGATTCCCGGGTCGATCCGCACCGCTTCACTGCCCCCGCAGTCTCCGGAAACCAACACGAGCCGTCCGGTCTTCTCCGGGAAAGTCAGCGCCAGCTCCTGCGCAATGCACGTCCCCATGGAAAAACCGAGCACGTGGGCCCGGGCGATCCCCAGGTGCTCCATCAGGCCGGCCGTGTCCTGCATAAAGAGCGGAATCGAGAACGGCACGCCCGACGCGCCCGAATACCCGGTGCCCCGGTTGTCAAATACGATCACCCGGAAGTGCCGGGCCAACGCGTCAATGACCGGCGGGTTCCACGTATCCATCGCGGAGGCAAGGCCGTTGATGAGGACGAGCGGGTACCCGCTCCCGTACGTCCGGTACGCAAGCGTCACATCACCAACGGTGCAATTCTCCGGAGGGGGCAGGGCCATGACACGATCTTGGTCGCAGCAGGTAATAGAGCATTCCTGCACAGGCAGCCGGCCGTGCCGGGCCGGTACTACCCTTAATGGGGATCCAACCCCCACTATCTGAGCTGCAATGCCGTCTGCCGGAATCGCCAAGCGCTGTCTTGTTCTCCTGTGTGGCCTTTTTCTTATGGGTCTTGGGATCAGCCTTGTCACCCGTTCGACACTGGGGACCTCGCCCATCTCGAGCGTCCCCTACGTGCTCAGCCTTGCCTTCCCGGTCACGTTCGGCGAGTTTACCTTTGCCATTACCCTGCTGTTTTTTATCGCCGAGGTCGCCATCATCGGGAAAACGTTTCCCCGGCTCCAGTACTTCCAGATCATCGTTGCCCTGTGTCTGGGCACCTTTGTCGATCTGGGTATGTTCCTCTCTGCCGGTGTTCACCCGGGGGTCTACCCGGAACAGATCGCCGTTGTACTCCTGGGCTCCGCCGTCCTTGCCCTCGGGATCTTTCTGCAGATTTCTGCCAACGTTATCTTAAACCCGGGGGAAGGGCTGGTCCGGGCCATTGCGGAAAAAACGCACCGGCGGTTTGGGATCGTCAAGGTCATGTTCGACACTACACTCGTGACAAGCGCCGCCCTCATCTCGTTTGCCGCGTTCGGGACCGTCGAGGGGCTCCGGGAGGGGACCATTATCTCCGCAATCCTCGTCGGTTACACCATCCTCGGCTTTGCTCTCTGTTACACCCGGTACGATCTCGGGAAATTCCTGGAGGATTAAACCGGCCGGCCCGGGGCCGGCAATGAAAAAAGAGAGAGGCCCCCCGGTGCTTCAGGATTGTGCACCGGCTGCTTTCGCTGCCTGTTGTAATGCAGGGGCGAGTTTTGCAAAGATCGGGCTGTTGGCCGGCGTTGCGTAGATGAGATACTGGCCGACCACGATCAGGCTGCCCACTGCCCTGCCCTTGCCCGGTGCATGGGCATTGTAGAGCCGGACAGCGGCATCACGGGAATCCGCGCTGTCGAACGCCTGCGTTGCGACAGTCGCCGTATCCCCCGCAGGATCGGTGAGGACATAGGTCTTCCCGCCGAGCGCCCCGGTCATGTTCCAGAGGGTCCCCTTGACGCTTGCAATCGAGATACCTGCAGCATCTGCCGCTTCCCTGACCGGTTCTCCGGGCACCATGTGGTAGGGTGCTTCCCCGTAGATCAGGCCCAGCATCAGGGCAGGGAGCACGATCAGCAGAACGAGGAGAACCGCGAGGGCGATTTCGCCGTTTTTACTCAGGGTCATATGCTTCCTCCCACTACATCTGTACCGTTTACCGCACTCGTTCTCATGGATTTGTACCTCCCTGGGGATTTTTCAGCCAGCCCGGATGTTTGAACTTCAAAAAGATCAGCGGGGGCACGGCGAGGATAAATGTACCCAGCAGCACCGATGAGACATACGTGATCCCGCTGGAGAAGTACGACGGGGGCATAAGCCCGACAACAAATGCAAGGATCGTGCCAAAGAGCCCGAGTCCCCCGACAATCCAGACGCCGATCATTCCGCCCGGGATCTTAAACGGCCGGGGCGTGTCCGGCTGGCTGTACCGCAGCTTGATAAGTGCGGCAAAGACGAGGATGTACACGATACAGAGAAGTTCAACCGTCATCGCGGAGAGGATCCAGTACGCCTGGTTGACCGAGGGCAAAAAGACATAGAGGAGCGAGATGATCGAGCCGATCAGCGCCTGGATGACAAGTACCGCAACCGGCGCACCGTACTTGTTTGTACGGTTAAAGAGCGGCGGCATGTTGCCCTCCTCTGCAACGATCCCCAGGCCCTTTGCCGGGCCGATAAGCCACGACGCAAGGTTGACGACACCGCCGAGAGTGATCAACAGCGCCATGGGCCCGACAAGCCATGCGATCCCTGCCGCGTCAAAGAAGTACTGGATGGCCTGCATGACGCCGGAGGCAAGGCTGAGCTGGTCAACGGGGATGACAATCGCGATGGCAACCGTTGCAAGGACCGTGCAGATCACGATGATCACGGCCGAGAGCGCCATCGCACGGGGGAAGTCCTTCTGGGGGTCTCTTGTCTCCAGCGCATGGAACCCGGCCATCTCCATGCCGGCAAAGAGGAGAACGACGGTTGCAAAGAACGGGAGCGTGGAGAGATCGATTGCCGGCACAATCTGGCCGAACGAGAAGGGTGGGAGAACAATGGTCTGCCCGGAGCCCAGCCAC
The DNA here is from genome assembly GCF_035543475.1 of Methanoregula sp. Lineage (GTDB taxonomy): Archaea > Halobacteriota > Methanomicrobia > Methanomicrobiales > Methanospirillaceae > Methanoregula. The sequence goes on along the minus strand of NZ_DATKKA010000011.1, from coordinate 81,585 downwards.
CAGAGGCCAAGGAGGATGATGAGACCGGCAGGGATGATGCTCCCGAGAATCACGCCAACATTGGAGAACTTCGCCGAGGCCTCCTCGCCGAAGTACGCGATGGCCGTGGTGCCCCAGAACACGATCATCATGACGGAAAACATGAACCAGGGGTTGCTCGCCAGGTTCGGGGTGAGCGCGAATGCGAGCGTGGATGCGGTGAACGAGAGCACGGTCGGGAACCAGACCAGGTTGTTGGACCACTCGCAGAAGAGGGCGGTAAAGCCCCCTTTCTCGCCGAATGCCCGCTTGACCCACGCGTAGACCCCTCCGCCTTCGGGCCAGCCGGTCGCAAGCTCTGCCCCGGCAAGGGAGATGGGGATCAAAAAGAGGACGGCCCCGATGATGTACCAGCCGATACATGACCACCCGTAGACCGCCATTGACGGGAAATTCCTGATACTGAGTACCGCCGCCACGTTGATCATGGCCAGCGCAAAGAGCCCGAGCACCTTTTTATTGACCGGTGCTTCGCTCATCGTTTCTTCTCCTTACAACAGATCATCATGTACTCACCTTTGACACACTCGATGCCGTGCGTATCATGCTCAAAGCCGGGGAAGCACCGGTCAAAGTCCTGCAGCGAGAGCAGGTACTGGAGGACGGGTCCGGTCTTTGGCCCGGTCTTTTCGCCCGGCGCTAAGAGCGGGATGCCCGGCGGGTAGGGCACGATACCGGTTGCAACAGTACGGTTTGCCGCCTTTGCTACCGGTATCTGCTCTACCTCGTTTCTCACCAGCTTCGAGAAGGTCTCCGCATAGGTAACCTTCGGCTCCGGCAGGATCGAGAAGGCTTTCTGGAGCAGGCCGCACATGTCATGGTCGCGCTTGAACGCATGCATTTCGGCCACAAGGTCCTGCAGCTTCATGCAGCCGTAACGTTCCGGCCACCGCTCCACGAGGTCCGGGAAGATCTCGTCGAGCGGAGCGTTCTCGTCATACCGGCGTTTGAACTCGAAGAGCTCGGTAATGAGCGTGCCCCACTTGCCTTTCGTGATCCCCATTGAGAAGAGGAACAGGATCGAGTAGTCCCCGGACTTTTCGTTGATGATGCCCTTGGTGTCGAGATACTTGACCACTATTGCCGCCGGGATACCCCATGCGGCAAGCGAGCCGTCTTCTTTGACCCCCGGCATGAGCACGGTCACCTTGATGGGATCGAGCATGCAGTAGTTGTCGGGGAGGCCGGAGAAGCCGTGCCAGGATTCCCCGGGGTGGAGAACCCAGCATGAGGAGGTTGCCCGGAGCGTCTCGATGGGTACCTCTACAAACGGAACCTTCTTTCTGGTTTTCGGGTCCGTGACCATGTCCGGCTGCCACATCGGGAACCACCAGTCGGCCTTTGTTTTACCGGTCCCTATCTCTTTTCCGATCCGGGCCATCGTGCGGCGGAACCGGATCGCCTCTTCGATCGACTCGGTCGTAAGCAACCGGCCTGACGCCCCGTCCATCATCTTTGAAGAGACGTCAAGAGACGCGATGATCGTGTAGAGCGGCGAGGTGGAGCTGTGCATCATAAAGCCCTCGTTGAACCGGGCGTGCTCGATGGGCACCCGGCCGTTTCTGACGTGGATCATGGACGCCTGCGAGAGGGCGGCGAGCAGTTTGTGGGTCGACTGCGTTGCAAAGACGGTCGGGCCTTTTTTGTCCTTTGCCCCGTCCCGCATTGCAAACCGGTCCTTGTAGAGCGGGTTGAACCGGGCATAGCCGTACCAGGCCTCGTCGAAGTGGATGCTGTCCACGCTTTTGCCCAGTTCCTTTTCCACTTCGGTCGCGAGATAACAGAGACCATCGTAGGTCGAGTTGGTGATGATCGCATGGACCGGGGTATTGTCCTTAAGATCTTTTGCAAGCGGGCAGGATGAGATCTTTTTCTTGATCGCCGCCGGGGTCATATCGGTCAGCGGGATCGGACCGATGATCCCGTACCTGTTCCGGGTCGGGATCATGTACACGGCGACAGAATGGGTCATGGTGAGCGCGTGCTCTGCAGACTTGTGGCAGTTCCGGTCCACCAGTACCACGTCGTCCTTGGTGACCCGGCCAAAGAACACGATCTTGTTTGCCGTAGAGGTACCGTTGGTCACAAAATAGGACATGTCCGCCCCGAAAACCTTCGCGGCGTACCGTTCTGCCTCGCCGACCGGCCCCGAGTGGTCGAGGAGCGAGCCGAGTTCCCCGACCGAGATCGAGAGATCGGAGCGGAAGAGCTGTTCCCCGAAGAAATTAAAGAACTGCCGGCCTGCAGGGGTCTTCCTGAACGCCGTGCCGCCGGCATGGCCGGGGGTGTGCCAGGAATACTCAAAGTCTTTGGAGAACTTCACGAGTTCGCCAAAGAAGGGAGGCAGCAGCCGGTCCTGGTAGCGTTTTGCCGCGGCGGTGATACGCCCGGCAATGAATTCGGGGGTATCATCCATCACGTAGAGGTACTCATTGACCTCCCTGAGGACGTCCACGGTGAGCCCGATCGGCGGCTCGTTCGTGGGTTCGGCCATCAAAAAGATCGGGAGATCCTCGTTCACGCTCCGGATCTGGTGTATCAGTTTCAGCGTGTCCTGCTGCTGTTCTTTGGACCGGTTCCCAAGGTTCCAGTTAATCATGACGCAGCTGACCGCGGGGAGATTGGAATATGCGGTCCGGGCATCGGCGGGCGAGGCAACGTCGGCAACAAAGATATCGTATGCCTCGAGATCGCGGATGATCCGCTGCAATGCTCTGCCGTGAGGCGTTTCGGTATGGATTACATCATCAACAATACCGACGACAAGGCGTTCCTCGGGTTTCATGTGGCACTCCGGGGCAGCCACAGGAACTGCTGCAGCGTCTTTTGATAGTCCGGTTTCCTGCACATGTGTGCAACCTTTGCCATCCTGCGTTTTAATAATTTGGAATTATCATTGAGAGGCCATAAATATCGCAGCAGTTTTTCATGACGGCGATATCGGGAAAAAGGAGGGAGACCGAGACCTGGCGACCGAGTGCCGGTGAGGCAGATCAGAAGATATCGGTGAGCGAACCGTCCGGGTTCAGGACAAAAGTCGAACCGCAGCCGTCGGGGCCCGCACACATGCAGAAATGGCCGTCCGCACCAAGATCTTCGTGAATAACAACGGTATTCTCCCGCTGGCAGACGGGACATGCGGGAAGGGGATGATGAACCATGCTTCCTGATCTATAGAACGCGGGGCAAAAAAGAGATTGCGGTCGGAGCAGTGCCAGCCCTCCGCCATTCAGGCGTTCTGTACCGGCACAAGACCGCCGGTTGCCTGCACCGCAACGGGACGGGGGAGTTCGATCCCGAGCGCCTCTTTGAGAACCTCTTCCACGGTCCCGACCGGGACAAAGACCAGATCGGCCCGGACATCCTCAGGAACATCCGGAAGATCGCGTTCGTTCTCTTTGGGCAGGAGGATCTTTTTGATCCCTGCCCGGTGCGCCGCGAGCACTTTCTCCTTGATTCCGCCCACCGGCAGTACAGTCCCGGAGAGCGTGATCTCGCCGGTCATTGCAAGGTGGGAATCCACCGTCCTGCCCGAGACCAGCGATGCGAGCGCGGTAAAGATCGTGATACCTGCCGAAGGGCCGTCCTTGGGAGTGGCCCCCGAGGGTACGTGGATATGGATATCGCTTGCGATGAAGCTGAAGGTGTTGCTGCTCCCGGCCAGCCGGGAGCGGATGAGACTGGAGGAGATCGTGGCAGACTCCTTCATCACGTCGCCGAGTTGTCCCGTAAGCGTGAGCTTGCCGGTCCCGGGCATGAATGTCCCCTCGATAAAGAGGATCTCCCCGCCCACCGGCGTCCATGCAAGGCCGGTCACCACGCCGGGCACCGGCTCCTGCCGGGCCACCTCCTGCCGGATCGGCTCCTTTCCCAGGATTGCGGCAAGGTTCTCCGGTGTGATCACGAACGGCAGATCCGGGGTGCCGGAAACGATCTTCTCGGAGACATGCCGGGCGATCTTGGCCAGCTGCTTTTTCAGCCAGCGGACACCTGCCTCGCGGGTGTACTTCCCGATGATCTGCTGCAGGGCCTCGTCCCCGATCTGCAGTTTATCCGCGTCCAGGCCGTGCTCGACAAGGACCGCGGGGATGAGGTGGTCCTTTGCGATGGCAAACTTCTCGTGGGTGGTGTAGCCCGAGATCTCGATCAGTTCCATCCGGTCGAGCAGCGGAGCCGGGATCGTGGCAAGAGAGTTTGCGGTCGCAATAAAGAGCACGTCCGAGAGATCGTAGGGGACCTCGAGGTAGTGATCCGAGAACGTGCTGTTCTGTTCCGGGTCGAGTACTTCAAGAAGGGCGCTCGCCGGGTCACCCGCAAATGAGGTGGAGAGCTTGTCGATCTCATCGAGGATGAAGACCGGGTTCTTTGTGCCGGCTTTCCGGATTCCCTGGATAATCCGCCCGGGCAGGGCACCAACATACGTCCTCCGGTGCCCGCGAATCTCCGCCTCGTCCCGTACACCGCCAAGACTGACCCGGACGTATTTTCGACCCAGCGCCTCTGCGATGCTCTTGCCCAGGCTCGTTTTCCCGGTACCGGGCGGGCCGGCAAAGAGGAGGATCGAGCCCTGCTTCTCCTGCCGGAGTTTCATGACCGCAAGGTGCTGGATGATCCGCTCTTTGACCTTCTCTAGGCCGTTGTGATGGCTCTCGAGCACGCGCCTGGCCGTGGCAATATCGATGCTCTTCTTTTCGCTTGTCTCCCAGGGGAGATCGAGCAGGAGGTCGAGATAGTTCCGGATCACCGTGCTCTCGTGGTTCTGGGGCCCGCCGGCCTCCAGTTTCCGTACTTCCTCAAGCGCTTTTTTCCGGATCTCCTCCGGCATTTTTGACGTTTCGACCCGCTCGCGGTACCCGGCATCACCGCTGCCGCTCCCGCCTTCACCCAGCTCCTCCTGGATCATCTTCAACTGCTCGCGGAGCATGGCCTCGCGGTTCGATTTACTCACTTTCTCGGAGAGCTTCTCGGCCATCTCCATCCGGATCCGGATACTCTCCCGGGTTTTAATGAGGAGATCCAGAAAACCGATGCACCGTTCCTTCACCGATGCGATCTCCAGGAGCGCCTGCTTCTCGGAAATATTGGCCGGCAAAAACGGCATCACAAAGCCCATGATACGGTCCACCGAGTCCATCCGTTCGATGGGGCGGGTAAACTGCTCAGAGCCGGAGAAACGGCTGCTGATCTCGAGGATCGTGCTCTTGACATCGGCAAGGATCCGGTCCTGCAGATCGGCATCGAGGTCCTGAACATCGGGTACTGGTTCGCAGGCAGCAACAAAACGGCCGTCCTTTTCGGTAAGGGATATGGCTTTTACCCGCTGTTCGGACTCCGCGCAGACCAGGTACCCGTGATCCGCGGGCTGGATGTGCGTGATCCGGAAGAGGTTTCCCACCCGGTAGAAGGACCCGGAGGTCACCTCGGAAAGCCGGGTACCGCTTTTGAGCGTCAGGCCGATAGCGTGCACGGTCCCTTTCTCTGCCTGGGCGGCAATCAGGAGTGCGCCGGTCTCCGGGTCCACCGGGAATTTTGTCCGGCTCCCGGGGTAGGCAACGATTTCGTAGAGAGGTATGATCAGGTGTTCGGTCGGTTCTGTCTGTTTTTCACACTGCATGGTTGCTCCGCATATTTAGTTTGAGTTTACCTAACTAATGTCCCGGCGAAAAAAATTACCGGATTTTTCTCAGGATGCCCACAAGGAGATCCAGTTCGTCTTCATCGAGCGTTTCTGCCATCCGTTCGACCAGCCGGCGCAGGGCTGCATGTTCAGCCTGTGCAATCGCTTTCCCTTTCTCGGTCAGGTGGATGTAGGCGATTCTCCTGTCATCGGGGCAGGATTCGCGGTACGCGCAATCCATCCGGACAAACCGGTTGACCATCTCGGTGACCGTAGGCTTGGAGGTGTTGGTAATCTCCGCCAGGCGCGAGAAGGTCATATTCCCCTCCTCATCGATCGTTCTGAGGTAGGCGATCTGCCGGACCGTCATTTCCGAAAGCCCGCAGTCGGAGAAGATCCTGCAGGAACATTCATTCCGGATCCGGAGGAGTTTTTCGAACTCCCCGAAGAGCTGCTCCCGCGGGTCTGCCATGGATCGATCCCGGTTAGTTAGGATTTCCCTAACTATAAAGATGTGTATCGGATCAGCGGCAGGAAGACCCAGCAGGGGGATTTTTTTCGCCGGAGATTATTTATCCATGGATCGGTCACATTCACCCATGGAAGCGAGCATGATCCTGAAAAAATACGAGACTTTCGTGTACTACGTCCTCATCACACTCTTTGCGATCATTGTGACCTGTTCGCTCGGGGAACTGGTCTATATCCTGTACCAGGCGCTCTTTGTCACCACCCCGCTGCTCCTGGAAAACAGCGAGCTCCTGGGCATCTTCGGGTACTTCCTCCTGGTCCTGATCGGTGTCGAGCTGCTGGCGACGGTTGCGGCCTATATCAACGAGAAGGTGATCCATGTCGAGGTGGTGATCATGATCGCGATCATTGCAATAGCGCGGAGTGTCATTCTCCTTGACACCATGAATACGGACCCCATGGACATGTTCGGGATCGCCGCAATCATCATCGCGCTCTGCGCGGGGTTTTATCTCCTGAAAAAAGCCGGGCTCAGCCGCCAAGAATAACCCGCATAGTACAAGCCGGATCTGTGCAGCATCAGGCCGGTCCGGTCACAATATCGTATACCGCATGCCACTGGCCGGGGGAATACGACCGCACCATCCTCTCGGTCACCCCGGTACCGCCCAGCTCCCGGATCCGGTCCTGGTGCTCGCCTTCACATGAAACCAGGGAATAGAAGTGGATTGTGCCCCCGGGCCGGAGAAGCCGGAACGCTTCAGCCAAAAATTCCGTCCCGGCAAGAGGGAGGTTCATCACGATCCGGTCGAACTTCCACGGCACGACCGCACCAAGCCGCCGGGCATCGAAAAGGAGCGGAAGCACGTTTCCGGCCCGGTTCTTCCGGGTGTTTTCCATGAGAAGCGCAACCGCCCGGGGGTTGAGATCCGCTGCTACCACGAGGGCAGCCTTCGGGGCGAGTGTGATCGCAAACGGACCTACCCCGGCAAACATGTCAAGCACCAGCTCGTTCTTCCCCATTTTTTCCGCAATACGCTGGCGTTCGGTCGATAGCCTGGCGGAGAAGTAGGCCCCGGCAAGGTCAACGGAGAACCGGTGCCCGTGCTCCACCACCTCGGTCCGGGTCGTATCTGTCCCGGCAAGGACGGTGAAACTGCGGGTCCGGAATGCACCGGCAACCTCACTTGTCGGGTAGAGGACGGTATGGAGCGATGGCCGGGAGGTAAGGATCCGTGCGGCCCCGGCGGGGTCGTTCTCCTGCATGATCGCAATCCCGCCAATGAGCTCGTGCCGGGGGAGTTCCTCCCGTCCGGGTTGACCCTCGAACAGGTAACGCCCGGCATTTTCCTGCTCTGCAATCACGGGAAAGACCAGGTCATTGCCGTCCCGTGTCACCTTGAGTGAACAGTCGAGCAATCCCTCGCGGAGGAGAGCCTGCCGGGTCTCCTCGCCTTTCCGGACCGGGACCCGTACACCCCAATGCTCAACCGTCATAGCCGACCACTGCACTCATAACAGTATAGATCTAACATATATTCATGGCTGGTGATGAGGGGCACCGCGATACAGCCCGGGCAGGCAGCGGCCCGGATCACGGGAAAGAAGCGGAGATCAAAGCAAAGCTGAGGGACGGGTCGATCCGGGTCTATGAGCTCGAAAAACAGCTCCCCCCGGTCGATGCCGTCCGGGTGCGCCGGGAGTTCATCCAGGAGGAGACCGGCACCACACTGGAGAATATCGGCATCTTCTCAATCGACGTTGACCGGGCAGCGACCCGGAACTGCGAGAACATGATCGGCACCGTGCAGGTCCCGGTCGGGGTGGCCGGCCCTCTGGTTATCAACGGAGAATATGCGAAGGGTTCATTCTGGCTGCCCATTGCGACCACGGAAGGGGCACTTGTCGCCTCAGTGAACCGGGGTGCCGGAGCGATCACAAAAGCCGGCGGGGCTGAAGTGCGCATCCTCCATGATGGCATGACCCGGGCTCCGGTCTTTGCAGCAAAGAGCGTCGGGCACGCAAAGGAGATCGCAGACTGGGCCGGGGCCCACCAGGACGATCTCGCCGCAATCGCCGCGACTACCACCTCGCACGGAAAGATGACCGCCCTTGTCACCTTTGTCGCGGGCACGAGCGTCTTTGTCCGGCTCGAATTCGACACCAAGGACGCGATGGGAATGAACATGGTAACCATCGCAAGCGCGAAGATCGCTGATGAGATCGCTCAGGCCACCGGCGCCCGGCTGATCGCGCTCTCGGGGAACATGTGCTCTGACAAGAAACCGGCCGCGATCAACGGGATCATGGGCCGGGGGCGCAGCGTGGTTGCGGGTGTGGCGCTCTCCCACGAGCTGATCGAAAAGGTCCTCAAGACCGATGCGGCCACGATGGTCGAGGTAAATTACCGTAAAAATCTTGTCGGCTCGGCCCGGGCCGGCGCCATGGGCTTCAACGCCCATGCAGCCAACATTGTTGCCGCGATGTTTATTGCCTGCGGGCAGGACGCAGCCCACGCCATTGACGGCAGCACCTGCATGACCACGATCGATCCCACGGAGTCCGGGGTGTACGTGGCGGTCACACTCCCCTCGCTCCCGGTCGGGACCGTTGGCGGCGGGACCGGCGTGGACACCCAGCAGGAATGCCTGAAGATCCTTGGCGTTGCCGGAGGGGGATCGCCCGCGGGCACCAATGCAAGGAAACTGGCGGAGATTATTGCAGCCGGCGTGCTTGCCGGGGAGCTCTCGCTTATCGGGGCTTTAGCCGCCCAGCATCTTGCCCGTGCCCACCAGGAACTGGGCCGGGGCGCAAAGAGGTAAGGCCGGGCCGGCCAAACCTGTTCTTTTTTTACCTGGACAGAAACTTTTCTTTTTTTATGTGCCCGATCGGGTCTGTATCGGAGCTTGCCAAGAATTGATGCGGGAGTCACATGGGTCCAAAGTGATCCACTGTATCTGGCCATGACCGGGCGAATCACGTCAGAAAAAGGGGATCTTGCGGGCCACTGTCATTAACCATTTACAAAAATGGATCGTGTGACCCCCCATCGGGGTCCCGCTTTTTATCCGGATTTTTATCAGGTCCCGGGCAGGTTTCACGCCAGAAGATCAAGCAGGATAAAAGAACCGGGATGCGGGAAATGAATGCAAGGGGTCACAAAGGTGAAAAGTGCCGGCACGGGGTGCTCGCGGTAGTGGATCAGAACCGGAACCACTTCATCATCACGATAGCGTCCTCGCCGTTCGCGTAATAGCCGCCCACGTAAAAGACGTTCTGGTACCCGAGCCGGCGGTAGAACCGCTGGGCCGGGGCATTGGATTCCCGGACCTCGAGCTGGGAGCCGCTTGCAAGTTCGAGGGCGAACTGGTGCTCGAGCCGGAGCACGAGCTGCCGGCCGATCCCCCGGTTCCGGAAGGGAGCGGTTACGGCAAAATTGCAGATATGGCCGTAGATATTCTCTCCGGTATCTTCGAGCGCCCCTACGATGAACCCGGCAATTTTCCCCTCCACTTCGGCAACAAAATAGGTGGTGGGGTAGTAGGAGATGGCCTCGGTAAAGATCCCGGCATCCCACGGATCGGCAAACGCTTCGTGCTCGATGGCCACAATTGCCGGGACATCGGCAGGAGCGGCCCGCCGGATAAGCGGGGGCTGCGGGGAGATCGCATGGGGGGGTGAACGGATCATGGGCTACAGGTCCTTTTCTGAGATGATATCATCAATTACCCCGCGTCAGATTAAGCATTATGCCCCGGGTAACGGGGCCGGGTCTCCGGTTATATATGTGACCGCACCCAAATGTATGAGAAAGGGCGCCGGAATTTTTCCCGGGCGCCGGTAGGTACCATGGTTAATGTCTATCGTTTTGCCGGGGTGCGGCCCGCGCCAGGCAAGGCCCAGTCCATTGCAGCCGTCCCGTATGATGTCGTGACCGCAGACGAGGCGCGGGCGATCATTGCAGAAAATCCAAAGAGTTTTCTTACGGTCAGCCGGTCCGATGCGGAGCTTCCCGACCTGTCCCCTCACGATGACAGGGTATACGAAAGGGCGCGGGAGAATTTTTTTGCGCTCCTTGCTAACGGCCGGCTGGTAAAGGACAAACTGCCCGGGATGTACGTGTACCGGATCCGGCAGGACAACGATACGTTTCTGGGCCTCTTCTGCTGCCTGGATACGGAGGACTACCGCACCAACCGGATCCGGCGCCACGAGCTTACCCGGTACGATAAGGAGGAGGACCGGACCCGGCACATCGAGGCGGTCCAGGCCCACGACGGCCCGGTCGTGCTGCTGTACCGGGATCCCGGCACGCTCTTTTCGTTTATCGAATCGCTGATCACCGATAAGAAAAACCCCGATGCGGAGGTCATTACCCCGCAGGGTGGCGTCCACCAGATCTTTGCGGTCACGGACCCGGTGGCACTCGATGAGATCGAACGCCGGTTCCGGGACATCCCCTCCCTCTACATTGCCGACGGCCACCACCGGGCCAAGGCCGCAGTTAACCTCGCTGACCGGCTGCGGGATGCGGGAAAGCCGGCAGACTGTGAGGTCAGCTGGTTCATGGGCGTACTCTTCTCTTACGAGAGGGTGAAGATCCATGGGTACAGCCGGCTCCTGACTGACCTCGGCTCTTTTACCCCGGAGACATTCCTCGCCGCTCTCGGGAAGCTGTACGCTGTCGCTCCGTACGGCGAAGTAGACGGGAGTGGGTATAATATCCCGCCGCATATCACCCGGCCGGAGAATTTCCACGTCATGCACCTGTACCTCAAAGGAACATGGTACGAGTGCACCCGGCCGATCGACCCAAAAGCCGGCTCGCTTGATGTGCTCGATGTCGCCGTGCTCCAGAAGCTCGTACTCGAAGGGATGCTCAACATCACCGATCCCCGGGGCGATGCCCGGCTCCAGTACCTCGGCGGGGCCCGGCCGGTTGCCGATCTCGAAAAACTCGTAGACGCCGGCACGTACCAGCTCGCGTTTGCCATGCAGCCGGTCCGGGTGGCAACCGTTCTCTCCATCGCAGATGCCGGTGGTGTCATGCCTCCCAAGTCCACGTGGTTCGAGCCAAAACTCCTCTCGGGGCTGGTCATCCACTCATTTGCGTAAAAAGCCAACATGGACCAGGACAGACCTGAACCTTTATTGTTTTTGCAGACCGAGGGTGTATGCAATGATTACCCTCGCACTTCCCAAGGGCAGCCTTGAAGAGCAGACTCTCCAGCTCTTCAAGGAGGCCGACCTTGAAGTCAGGCGCACCGACCGCGACTACAATCCCGTGATTGCCGACCACCGGATCGGCAAGATAAAGATCCTGCGCCCGCAGGAGATTCCAACCTACGTGGACAAGGGCTATTTTGACCTGGGCATCTCCGGTCTGGACTGGGTACGGGAGACCGGTGCGAATGTCGTAGAAGTCGCCGCCCTCTCCTATAGCAAGACCGGTGAGGGAAACGTGAAGATCGTGATCGCTGTCCACCGCGACGAACCCATCGAAAATACCGCACAGATCCGGCCAGGCAGCCGCGTGACCACCGAGTATCCCGAGCTCACGAAGCAGTACTTTGCGGAAAAGAAGATCCCGGTCCAGCTCTTCCACTCGTACGGTGCATCGGAGGCAAAAGTTCCCGACCTCATGGACGTGGTCGTTGACCTGACAGAAACAGGTACAACCCTCCGGAAAAACGGCCTCAAGATTATCGGGCAGATCATGGAGTCGCATACAGTCATCATCGCAAACAAGACCGCTTGGGCAAACCCGGAAAAGAGGCGCGAGATCGAGGAGATAAAGACCCTGCTCTTCGGGGTGCTCGATGCCCGGCACCGTGTTCTCCTCTCCATGAATGTCCCGACTGCAGCACTTGAAAAGATCGTCTCGGCGCTCCCGGCCATGAAAAAGCCGACCGTGAGCCGGCTCCATGGCATCGACTACTACAGCGTCCAGACGGTCGTGCAGAAGAGTACGGTCAACAGCCTGATCCCCACGCTGAAGGCCTGTGGGGCTGAAGACATTCTCGAGATCCCGATCGCAAAGATCGTACCGTAATATCCCGTCCCCTTTTTTGAGAGGGCAAATTCCTCAATACGAGAAAACTGCCATGGAATAACCCGAATAAAAACAATATTTATATCCCTTCAACCGACTATAGCCATTTAATGAATCTGATGCGTTTTTCCGGGCTGGCCATACTGGCTGCCGGTCTGGTTGTCCTGCTGGTGCTGTGTGCGGCATGTACCTCGGGATCGTCCGGACAGGGCCCGGTGACACCGAACACGACCGGGAACACGGGCAGCTTTGCGGCAGTCGCCACCGCCAGCAGCCAGGTTGAACGATTTACCCTTGAAGATGCAGAGTCCGCAGCGCTTCAGGCAAACCAGTCGTTTTTTTACCTGCGGGGAGAACATGTAGACAGCTCGGGAAAGGCCGAACGCTGGATCTTCGGTATACGTGAGGGAAGTACTCCCTCCATGATCGTCTATGATTCACACGGCGTCTCAACACTTGCCCTGCCGACAAACTTAACTATCCAGGAAGATATTCCTGCAGGCGTCTTATCCCCTGCAGATGCGTTAAGGATTGCATCCAACTCGCCCGGAGCAGGTTCTCTGGACCTGAACGGGGGGATGGCAACGCTGCAGCTGATGAACGAGGAATATACGATCGCCGGTTCAGGATCCTCAAGCGAGGGAGTTACCATCAATGCAACAACAGGAGAGCTGATTGCCACCCATGGTTGATGATGCCGGAAACCTGTCCATCGATTTTTTGGCCGGTTTCACCATCTTCATGATCACGTTCATCTACGTGGCAACCATGATCCCGGGTCTCTTTATCGGTCTCAAGAGCTCCTCCATTGATTACGATGCGGTTGCGTACCGAACCGGGGTCATCCTGGTAGAGGACCCCGGCATGCCATACAATCCTTCGTGGGAAACGCTGCCGAATAGTTCTGACGACCAGATCCTGCGGTTCGGGCTTGCCCTCTCAAAAGATACGCCCAATGTTTTGTCCCATGAAAAAATAAACCGGTTTTTCTGCACAACGGAATTCAGTTACCCGGAAGATTACCAGTCTCGGGCAGTTTTCGGAGATTACCCGTACCATTTCAATATCTCGTTTGCGATGGCGGGATCGAACGTGACCCAGTCTGTAGGGGAAATCCCTCCCGAAGATTACGGCTACAGCCGTAGGGTGGTGAAGGTAAAAGAGCACAGCAATGCCACTCTGGATTTCACCAACTTCAACGGAGCGGGGCCCCTTGCGCAATATACGCAGGACAAGTTCCAGACCCAGAACGCGACCAGTCAGGTCTTCTCGATTTATTTCAACTATACCGATCTGCTCAATAATGGTCCTGCCAATAACAACCCCGCATACCAGATCAACCCCCTCGCCCCCTCAGGTGCCGGGCAGATCATCGGGGGGGAGGGTGCACTTGTCAACCTCACGGGACTGGACAGCCTCCCGGAAAACGGGGCCAACGTGAATCTGTCAAGTATTTCTGTTTACCGATCCGTCTCGTTAGCCCCGCTCGGAACGGGCCAGTCGCCCTTTGTCGGACCGGTCCTGAATGCCTCAAGTCCCACTCAGTTCGAAGTATTTGTTGATGGCAGCAACACCTCCGTTTCAACACTTCCGGTGAACGTAACCAGTAATGTATCTGTCTTCATCCCCCCGGGTCTCCTCAGTTTCGTCGGGCAGGGTGACAGCAGTACCCTGTTGAACATCACCCTGCAGTTCAACCTGGATCAGCCGGATCGCTACCTCAACAGTTCCCAGGTGCCCCCCTACGGGGCATTCCAGTATAACTATACCAATCCGAACATTACCCAGCCCTACCTGCAGGACGGCGTCGTGGAGGTGTCAGTATGGTAAATGATGCCGGTCAGCTCTATACCATCGAAGGGATTGCTGCCGGAGTGATCATGCTCTTTACGGTGTACCTTGTCCTCGGGGCAACTTCAGTGTATACCCCGGGCGACAGTCACATCAGCGACATGCAGCTTGAACAGACAGGAACGGATGCCCTGCGGATGATGAATATCCCGGTCAACGGTACATCGGTAAGCCAGCTCCAGGAGATCGTGGAAAACGGCGATGGCCAGACGTTCAACACGACCTTTCTCGATTACGTCAACAACAAAACCGGATCGTCTCCGGACAACCTGCATTATGAGGCCTTAATCACGTACAGGAACCTCTCTGACACCAACTCGAATGCAACGTGGAGTTATCCTTTGGTCTCCAACCGCAATCTTACCGGTGTCGAGCACCCGGTACGGGTAACGGAGTGGGTGCTGGTCAATAATGGAGTGCCCGGAGGTAGTACCTACCCCCGTGCGGTCCTTGTGGAGGTGCTTTTATGGCGGGATTAAGGGATGATGCACAGTGGATCGTGATGATGGGGTTTGTGGTGAGCTTCAGCCTCTTCTTCCTTGCCATGGTTCTCAACCAGTCCACGCTTGTCGGCCAGACAACCGCAGAAAGCGTGCTCGATTTCCCGAAGAACGATATCCGGGACGTGCGGAGTGTGATCATCCAGTCCTCACTGCTTGAATCATCAGGTAAGATCGATGCAAATCACGCTGCACTTCTTCAGCAGGATATTATAGATATCGCACAGAGCAGGAAGCAGGCCGTAATACAGTTCCAGATCACCAATCCAAACCCTCCAGCGGATATTCATACATATGTGTATATCCATTACAACAACGGGGTGACAGCATACAATGAGACCTGGGTATCATCATAAAAACCATTCCGAGGCCGGGGTAAGCGCCCTTATTGAGTATGTTATGATCACCACGATCGTAATCATCCTCTTTGTAGTGGTGCTCCTCGAGGTAAATGCTAACTTTATGGAGGGGCCCGCTGAAACCCTGCAATACAATGCCTTTACAGACATCGGAAACGGTGTGTCGACACGGATTGTCGATGTGTATTCAATCTCACCCTCTACCGGAAATATCACCACGAACTTTAATATTCCCGGGGATGTGGCGGGTCAGAATTATTTTGTCGAGATCTATACAGGAGAGACTGCTGCAGACCAGGGGGTAATGGTCCATGGCGGGGGATCCATTTTCAGCAATATCAGTATTGCAGGGATCAGCTCGACGCGGAACGTGACCGGAAATACAACAGGAGAAGGATTAAACAAGATAAGTTATGACTCGGAGGGGTTCTGAGACCATGCAGCAAAAGAAAAAAGGTGTGTTCATATCGGATCGTGCAGTATCCGAAGCAATCGGATTTATCATCATTTTCGGGATCATTATCGGGGGTGTCGGGATTGTCACGTTATACGGTTACCCGATGCTCACACAGCGGCAAACCAGTGCCGATGAGCAGATCATGGAGAAGAATATGATCGTCCTGCAGAACGATCTTAAAAGCATTGCTTACAAAACTATTCCCTACACGGAGACGTCCCTGAAAGTAGGCAGTGGATCACTTACCGTCTATAACATGACCTATAACAATGCAACGGAATCGAATTTCTCCGTTTACGACAGTGAAGGGTTAATCGCATCCGCGGCTAATCCCCTGCTTTTCTCTTCCGGGGATCTCCGGTATGAGTCGATAAATGCCGAGACGGGATTGTCCCTGGAGAACGGTGCGGTTGTCAAGAGGATGATTGCAGAGAATGGATCGGCTATGCTCGCTAATCCACGGTGGTATTACGACAGCCAGACCAACACAGCGGTCATATACCTAATAGGCTTCTCTGCGTCGGATATTATGGCACAGACGGGGGTGGGAACGGTAAAGATGAATCTGGGCCAGACCAATTACATGTCCTATGTTCTCCCTGCCGGCGACATGCTTTATGTCAGGTACTTGCCAAATAACAACGCGGATTATTCGGCCGCATGGGGCAATTATTTTGCCGGGATGAACCTGGCAGCAACGGGAGCACCCGGAGAATATTTATGGCCCCTGAATACCACAGAGCCTGCAAATGTAGTAATATATCAATACCAAGTCAATATCGAATCGGTATAGTCGTGCAGAGGCAGATATGGAGAGGCATATTCCCTCTTCTTACCGGAAGTACATATCGAAAATCATTCATATGGTGTGCATGAATTAACAAAAAGAACAATTACTGATTCAACGGTTCCATTTGATAAAAAAAATCCTTTTCTCACAAGACTGATAGAATAACCAATATTTCCATTGATTTTTCTTAATTGACCTCATTTTGAGGATTTCTCCAAATAATAATATTTATATAACGTCCCTGTCAATACCATACATATGTGATGGGGTATGAGAGTTCGCCTTGTTGTGATCCTATTGGCCGGGGTGGTCTTGCTTGCGGGAATAGCATCTGCTGCGATCGTCCCAGATCAAAATTCTGTGATAGCCAGCAGCAATAACTGGGTGGTTGTACATCACCAGTCTACCATAACCGTTTATGCCTACAATTCGAGTAGTCTGATACCGGTTCCCGGTGCTACTGTATCGATGGCGCTGAACACAACGACATTGGGGACGCTTACTATGGTCAGCGGTACGACCGACGCCACCGGACAGGCAAGCGCAACTTTTTCAGCGGGAACCAAACCGGGGTCAGTTAATGTCACCGCAACAATCACCTATAATGACGCTGGAAATACTGTAACGGTTACCAAAGTATATACCCAGAATATCGATCACGATGTAGCCCAAAACGCGGCCTTTGATTTCCAGAACGAAGTAACCGTGGGCACTGAGACCCCATTTAACATCAGTTTTACCGACCAGTACGGTAACCCCATTGACAACCGGAATCCTTACGATCCGCATTATATATCCCTCTGGATATCAGCATCCTCTGATAACATGGCAGCATTCGATATAAGTGGCAGCCATGTACAGTATACCACCCTCCCGCTTGACCCCAACGGGAACATTTCTGTCAACGTCATACCAGATACGGCACCAGGAGAGAATGAGATCCTGCTCTCCCCCTTTGGTAATGTCGGAATCCCGTGGGGATTACCGCAGTTTATTTATGGTATCAATAACGGTATTCCCTATTCTATTGCGGAATCGATCTTGCCGTCGACATTGACACAGCCGGCAGATAACGGAGCGACTCACGTATTTACCATCACGAATACCTTGTACGATAAATACGGAAACCCGACCGAAAACCAGGGAATTCAGGTGCAATCGAACTGGGCGGGAGATCCCTCCGCTAACCTGACAACAAATCCCTTTGGCCAGGTGATCTATACCTATGGCCCCCACAGCGCAGCCGGGTATGTGGTTCTGACCGCAACAGCAATATCGAATTCATCAGTCAGCACGTCCAAGACCGTCCAGTTCTACAGCACGGCACCCGTAAACATGCTCTTCTCGGCAACGCCACAGGTCATGGCAAGTCTCGATGCTACACCGGGTCAGACTTCACAACTCGTGGCAAAGGTAGTAGATATCATGGGTAACCCGGTGTCTAACCAGACAGTAACATTCAGCATGGGCTCTCCCGCATATACATATGCGAATGCCTCTCTTGCCGGACCGCAGCTTCTCAATACTACAGCGATCACCAATGTAAACGGAACTGCTACCGTTATCTTCAAACCGGGAAAATTTGACACGAACAAGGCAAATGTCAGTTATGATCCGACCGATAGCGGCTATGTCACTGTAACAGCGACATGGAACACCATCAGTCAGCCGATCCAGTTGAGCTGGAAGAACTATCCGTATCTGAGCGAGCAGACCACAATCTCCTCACAGAATGTCAACGTAGGCGGAAAATTTTATGTCACGATTAGCCTCACTGCGGATGGGTGGAACCTCACCGGAACCCCGGCAGATGTCGTTATTGTTACTGATCTGGCAGGGGGTATCGGTGGGGCGGGACGACTGGCAAACACCAAAGCCTCGGAGGCCGGATTTATAAAGAATGCAACCGATAATACCTATATCTCTCTCGTGTCCTTCGGAGATAGTCCAACCCCGACCGGTCCCCCCTATGCCTCTGCAGACACCATCAATCTCTGGAACCAGCAGGTAGCTAATGCTTCACATACATTGAAACCATTCAACCCTTACGGGAATGTGTGGGACTTTAACCTTGTCGATCCGGCGCATTGGAACAGCATTGTGAGTTCATCTGCATATTGTTTTAAATATTCGGTGGGGAGCGGGCGAGCCTGTACAAACGCTACCAATCCCATGAGTTACCAGTATCTGAACCCAGGGTCAGATGCGAAGATCGATACCGACCTGATGAACGCAGGACCTACCTATCCTACAAATCAGGGGGCACTTACCGGTATTGTCAATGGATATACAAGTTATACGAACTACGGCGGGACGGATTACGCTGCGGGGATCAATGCCGCACTCAAAGAGCTCAATTCGAAGGGCAACCCAACCCACAATCAGACCGTCATCATCATGGGGGATGGCATCAACATGATGGCACCGATCGCGCCCGGCTCCCTTGAATCTTACTGGCCCTCTGACTGGAATCCCCGTAATGCATCCGGCACCAACGAACCACCCCAGCTCTGGTGGTTCGATGAGAGCGATATTGGGAAAGCGGCCTCTGTGGATGCCGCCAACAGGGCAAAAGGCCAAGGAATAACCATTTATGGGATCGGGTTCCCGGATGCCGATCTCTCCGGCCATAACAACATCTCGGACATGGCATTTTTCGGCAGCATGGTATCCGCTCCGAGTACATTATATTTTGCGCCGGATCCCACTACAATGACCGGCATCTTCCAGACAATCGAGGGGCAGATCCAGAATACCGCAGGGGTCAACACCACAATGGCACTGAACCTGCAGAGTGTTTCTGTGAATTACAATAATGTTACCAACACGTATCCGGGGAACACAGTGTTCGCTTATGTGTACGATCCCAATGGTACGCCATCGTCAACCCAGATTACCGATCAGAATGGGATTACTTCTGTGATCAACCAGACGGACCAATGGAACGCCAACCAAACCCTGATATTCAATATCGGAAAGATGACCGTTGGCCAGACGTGGAGTACCACGTTTGAGCTGGAACTTCTGCAGCCGGGAACCGTAAACATCATCGGCAACCAGTCTACCATCAATTTCAACACCGGAGAGAGCATGGGGCTGAACGGGGCTTCGATCAACGGGGTCTATAACTACTCCAACACCGGCTTCTCAATGCCATCGATCAGTATTACTGACCTCCAGGCATCGACCGATAACCAGGTCACCAATGTCGTACCCCTGCAATGGAACATCACGTACCCGGGCAGCCAGTTTGCTACCGAAACGGTTTACTACAATTCCGAGAGCGATCCCACGTGGAGATTTATGTACCAGCAGCCGATCAGCCCGGGCAATTGGACCCAGACCTATGACTGGAACGTCGGTAGTCTGCCACCTGGAACATACTCTGTCGAAGTCATTGCCTATGCCCACGATGCAAACAGTGGTAAAGAGATCATTCCTGCCGGAATCCAGATCGGACTCTCTCCGAAAGCTTTCATCAGACTTCAATAAAGATAGATACATCGGAATTTACGCAAATCCTCTACCGGACACAATCCCAAAATTTTTTGGCAAACTCTTATGAGAGAGATGGAAAATCGGGTAAAGCCAAGGGAATGGTTTATCAGCGCGGAGCTAACTCTGCCCGAAGATTCGCCGGTTATGATTGTACCGGAGTCACTCGACCCAAAGAGCGGTGGAGAGATCCGCGATATCATACCTGCCAGTTAGGAATCCCAAGGGGCAATGATATCGTTAACCTATTTGCAATAGTTTAATCCAGAGATGCAATGATCAAATCAGAAAATAGAACGCAGATGCGAGAAGCAGGAGTCGAACCTGCGAACGTCTTCACGAATCGATCTTGAGTCGATCCCCGTTGGCCACTTGGGTATTCTCGCTCAGCATATTATTGGATTTCAGGATAGTAAAAGGCTTTGAGGGATAGGCAATCCCCCACAAAATCGGGTGCTCCTCAATGCACACTTTCTGCAGACCGACGTTCACATAAAGTCCGCAAGGCCCAGCTGTTCCTGCTTCTCCTCGCCAAAGGTCGATTCGATGGCAAGGTCGAGCACCTCGACCCGCTGCCGGCAATATTCCGAAACCTTGTACTTTTTCACCATCGCACGGGAAACCTCAAGATATTTCTTGACCGATCCCTCGTGTACAGTCGGGATGATGTTACCGTTGCAGATCCCCTTGCCCTTAAACTTCGTGCACTTGCCGGCAAGTGGCATCCTCCGGTAGCTTGCATTGCACTTGGTGCACCGGAACTTCTGCTTGGAGAACGCGGAGAGGTTCCCCATCAGGTCGCGGATAAAATGCGTGTTAAGCACGCGCTCGGCCACATCATCGGCATCCACCGCCCGGATCTTCTCGGCAAGGTCGAGCTCAGCCTCGAGCTTCTCGGCCATGGTCTTGAGCTGGGTGTAAGTGGATTCCAGCGGGCCTGCCGAAATGTCCGAGGTATCGTGGGTAAAGAAGAACCCCTCCAACTGCTGGGGGGTTCCCAGCCTCCGTTCAACCCGGTCGATAAGCGGCTCCACATCCTTGGCTTTCGCGTATACAAGGCCCGCCTCGTACAGTTCTTTCGGGTATCCCCGGCCAACGTCTACATTCAGGGATTCCTTGTCGATCTCCGCCGGGTCGATCCGGCTCGTGAGCACTAGCGGTGCGTCCATCGTGCCACCCCGGTTCTGAGGCAAAAACGATCGGGAGAAGTTCAAAAGGCCGTCCATGAGGAGCATGATGCAGTCCTCATCGCCATCGCACTGGCCGGTGAAGATACCGTTTGCGACAAGCGTGTGGTCCTCGGCCACGGTCAGGCAGTACACCCGGTCCTCAAGGGAGGCCACTGTCTCGGCCGTGACGATCCGGTCCGCTATTACCACACCGCCTTCAAGAATGGGCACTGCATCGCCGGCCTTGATCTCCAGTGCCTTAATCTTGCGTAAATACCCGGTATCCCAGACCACCATCGCATGGTCCGGGGTGACTGTCAGTTCGCGCTTCCGGGCCGTGACGAAGCGGATCATGCTCGCCGGCGAACGGTGGATGGAGACCGAAGTGATCCGACGCAGGTGCATGCCACCGTTCGTGTCCACTGTCCGCGTATAGTACGGGCGCACCGGGTCGGAATAATAGGTGCCCAGCCGGTCGATGCCGGGCTGGCTGATGTCGAAGTTCTCCATTACGAATTTCCGGATAGGGAGGGATGTCCACGATCTTCCGTCGGAGACTTCGATCGTTGTCTCGCCATAGAAGCAGTTCCGGCGCTTGGCCGCATGGAAGAACGGGTGAGCGTACCCGACGTTTGCCCGGGTAAAGCCAACGATCCGGGCGAGCACCCCGGCGCTCGTATGGGGGGCAAGACCGATCACGAGATGGCCGACCAGGTCGTCCCGGGTATTCACCTTATAAAATGCCGGAAGGCTGTAAAGTCGGGTGAGTTCGTCATCGATAAACTGCGTGACCTTGATCATGTAGTCAGCGCACGAATCGGAGAGGAGGATATCCTGCGCGTGCAGCTCGATAACCTGCTGCCCGTTCTGGAGATCGTAACCGTTGATGTCTTTGACATACCCGAGCTCCCGCATCCGTTCCACCGGCACCCGGACCTCGTCCGGACGTATGTGGGTGAGCGGGAGGTCGATCATATCAAAGCGCGTTGTACCGTCCTTGAAGACATAGATATCCTGCTGGGCGCGGAGGATGCCTTTCTCCATGGCCTCGACTGTCTTCTCCCGGGAGATGACACCCTTGACACCCTTGACAAGTGCGATGCTCTCTTTTTTAATCCCAAGACGCTCCATTGCCTGCGCATACTCTGCTTTCACGTTTAATGCGATCCTCTGGCTGCAGGTGGCCGGGACATCGCAGTTGGGGCAGCGTTCACCCGGGACTTCGTGGCCGCACTTGGGGCAGGTATTGATCGGCGTGGTGTGCGTCCCGCATTTCTGGCACCGGTTCAGGTACGTAATCTCACCGCATCCGGGGCAGCGCCGGCGCCCCACCTCGATCTCGATGATGCCCCCCTCTTTCTGGAAATCGATCTCGGTGGCATGGGCATCCGACTCCTCGGTATGGTTCGATGCCTCCTGGAACGACCGCCGTGACCCCCCGGACTCCCCGAGCGGGAAGAGACCGTGCGGCGGCGGGCTCATCTTGCGCGGCTTGGACTTGCCGGGCCGGCCCATCCTCCCACCGATCCGGAGCCCCGAGCGGGAGCGGAGAAAAAGACCGCTCAGGTGCATGACAAGAGCTAGAGGCTGGGCATCGGCCGGTGCCGTCTTCCACGTATCACGTTTCTTTAATGTCTCGTCAAGGCCTAGGCAGGCGATAAATGCCCGGAATGTTTTGATCCGGATCATCCCGCCATTCACCTTGTGGGGGATGAGCAGGAGCTCAAGTGCCTCCTTTACCTTGGGAGCGAGCGGGAGGATGAGACCCCCTTCTTCGATCGCCCCGGTGCCGGAAACGGCATCGGCAAGGAGCCGGATCTGGTCAACGGAAATGTCGTCCCAGAACCAGGTGTAGGCAGGGTACAGGTATGCCCCACCCTTTGCCTGGATAAGTGCCTCGGCTTCATCCTGTGGCGACTTTGTGCCCGGTAGCTGGTCAAGCTGCCACCACTCCTCGCAGTACCCGGCGGGCACGAGCGGGTGGTTATTCTCCAAGAATTCCCCGTACGCGATCAGGATCTCCCCGACATCAAGGATCCTTTCTACTTTTGAGGCGACAGCAAGGGCGGTCTTCTCGTCATCCACCCGGAGGACCTCGCCCCCGGTAAGGCGCACGGTCGGTCCCTCGATGGTATCGACCGGGACAACCCCGCAGGCCTTGCCCGGCCGTTCGAGCTTCATCTGGGTACCGACCGCCAAAAATCCCCCGAGCAGATGGAGCGTTGCCGGGTTGAACCCGGCTGTGGCAAAACCGGTGTTTCGCGAACGCCCATACCGGAGCCGGAAGCCTCCTTTGCGCATCGGGTAAGAGAATACCGGCCGGCCTCCGATGAGATCCCGGAGGTACTTGTCCAGCGGTTTGACCCCGGGGACATGGCTCTCTGTATCGGCACCCGGTTTTCCCGCGCCGGCGATGAGTTTGTCCAGCCAGTCCCAGCCGGCCATGTTCATCTTCTCAACCTTGCTCTTGAGCTTGCGGGCCTTTCCTGCGATCCCTTCCGCAAGCACGAGCGCCATTCCGCCCCGCACCGCGTTGGTCTCTACGCGTTCGAGGTTCCGGTGCCCCGAGACCTCCTCCTTCTCCGTTGCCTCGCCATCAATGCAGACCGGGCAGTTTTCCACGATCAGCCGGATCTCCGCCTCGCTGGGGAGGTACTGGAGGTTCATGATGGAGTTGTACTGGCGGATCTCCTCGATATACCGCTCGACCTCGACCGGCCGGGGGCGATAGCGCCCGATCCCCAGTTTTCCCCGCACATAGTCCCCCACAAGCACCGAGAGCGCCTGCGCCGTCCCGCCGGCACTCCGGATCGGGCCGGCGTAATAGATCATCAGGTACTGGCTGCCATCGTCATTCTTGCCAAGACCCACTTTTGCGATCCCTTCGGTCGGGGCCGAGACTACACCTTCGGTTAAGAGGGCCATCGCCGTCCGGATGGAGTGGTCAAGGATCTCGTTATTGTTCTTCTCCCCGAACATTTTTGCAACAAAGTCGTCGCCAATCTTGAGTGCCGCCTCTTCACGGGACATCTGCGATTCGAGTTCCCGGATGCGGGCCGCCACTCCTTTGATCCCGACCAGCACTTCGACACGATCTGCGAGATCGCTCGCGATCGGGATCTCGATCTCTGTGCTCGGATCAAGGCCCCGGCTCCGCGCCTCTTTTGCAAGCGCGATGGCGCGGTCCAAGCCTTCCATCAGGCCGTTCCCGTATTGCTCCATCTCGGGGGAGATCTTCAGCATTGTGGAATAATCCGGTGGCGGGGAATTTATAGTGTAGGATCCGGTATCCCGCCGCCGGGAAAAATGGAGAAAACGAGATCAGGCCTGGTTTTCCTTGTGGATCTGATCCACCACGGAGGGGAGACCGGTCTCGCCCATCTGCCAGAGCGTGAGCGTGGCGCAGGAGCGTATGATTTCGTCCGCATCGGAGAGACGCCGGGTGAGCGGGTCAATCGCAGGTTTCCCGATCCGGCAGAGCGCTTTGGAGAGAAAGCCCCGCAGCTCCTTGTCCTCGCTTCCCATGGCAGCAATAAGCGGCTCTACCGCCAGCTCTCCCATCTCGCCAAGCGCTGCAGCCGCATAGCGCCTGAACTCGCGGTCCGATGTGTTCTTCATCGCAGCAATAAGCGGGGCTACCGCAGGCGCGCCGATCCGGGAAAGCGCGATCGCCCGGTACCAGCGGCGGTCATCGCTGTCCACACTGGCAAGGGACCGGATCAGGGGTTCTACCGCGGCATTTCCGGCCTCAGCAAGCACGAGGACCGCGTGGTGGCGGTTGTCTATCGAGGGATCATCGAGCTGGCCGATCTGGAATGCGATTGTATCGCTGCTGTCCGCACTCTGGTCAGGGGTCATGGGAACACCGGTATACACATAGGTACGTGCCCCCGGCACATCTGTGTTGCTGCCGGTAATCTCCTGCCCGTCAAGGTGTGTCCATCATGCAAGACCAAGAAGGGCGGGAACAAAGAGGATGCAGAAGAACACTGCCATCAGCCCGAGACCGAGGGGGATCCCCCGCCGGGCCCATTCCTTGCTGGTGATCCCGGTCTTTCCGGCAGCGATGATATTGGGAATATTCCCCGGGATGAGCATGCCACCCGAGATCAGGAGGGCAAGGAGCGCACTGGTGATCTGGTTTAAGGAGAGCAGCGGGTTGATCTCCGCTGCTGCAAGGGTCGCGTTGTCGAGCACCGCAGAGACCATATTGACCCAGTAGAGGGCTTGCGGAGGAATCAGGACGACGTAGTCTAGAATGAGGGGTTTGAACCCTTCCCCAAGAAAGACAAGCGCCATGATAAAGAGATAGACCTTGCCGGCGCGAAGGATGATTTCGCTTATCTTCTCACGTTCAACCACGCACTTCAGGTTCGTTTCATCGGTCTGACGCTTTTTCAGGGCAACAAGCCCGACAAATCCCAAAAAGACGACCGCAGGAACAATATAGATCCCCAGTTTGTCCACTAAAAAGAAGAAATCTGCATGATAGGGATCACCGGCAAGCTTGGTGATAACAATGGTGGTGAGCGGTTCGCCTAGCGGTGTCAGGCCGGCACCGATCCCGATGGCAAAACAGGCAATGACCGTGATCTCAATCCTGGCTTCTTTTACCAGGGGGAGAGCATTTACGATCTCTACCAGAATGATCGCCGCGAGGATTGCCGAGATAATGCTGGATACAAGACCGAGGGCAATGATCAGCAGGGGTACAATCAGTTTAAGGGAGAACGATTCGACGACACGATTGATCGCACGCTCCATATGGTGGTGGAAGAAGTAGATGAGAAAACCGAATACGAGAACGATCTGTACGATCCCGATCGGTATTCCCCCTACGGAGGCGATGTCGAGAGGACTGGTCAGGGCCTGGGTGACAAGAGCCGCGCTCCAGCCGGTCTGTTCCCCGGCAAGCGTAGTAAACCCGGAGAGCGTGAGGGCGATTATCCCGCAAAGGAAGAGAAAGATCTCGAGGTTCTCCTCAACCCTTTTGAGCACAAACGGGAGGATCAGGACGGCACAGAAGATGACCAAGAGACCGAGAGTTACCATGCCATCCATGTCAGATCACCTGAAAACACATACGCTGCGTCCTGCCACATTTCGCACAATGAGTGTCAGCCCGGCGAAGTATAAGGGCTTCCTTTCCGGGGCGGGAAACGCTGTTCTGAAAAGAAAGTATTTATCCAACGTCCATGGTATAGTGCACATAATCATCTCTACCGGGGGCGGTTCTCGCGATGACACGGGATCTTGAACAAACCGTAAAGGATCTGCAGAATACGGCGATCGGGAACTGCAGGAAGCGCATAGAGGAGGCTGCGCATAAACCGAAGATACCCCCCGATGGCGATCATAACGGGAACGTGCCGTGCTGCGAGCGGAAGACTCCACGCGGGGTGACCTCGCTTCTGAAGGATAAATACGGGTTGTGAAGGTGTGGTATGGATACAGACAAGACCCTGTTACAGCAGATACGGGACAAGGAACAGGAGTTTGCCCACAGGATCGAAGCGGCAAAAAAAGAGGCTGATGTCATGGTAACAGCCGCAAAAAGCGAGGCCGATGAGATGCTCTGCACGGCGGATGCGGAAGGAAAGAAGAGTGCTGAGCAGGTTTACTGGACGGTCCGGGGTAAGACTGCACTTGAGATCGAGGCCCTCACAAAAGCCGCTGACACCGAGCGCGCTGCCGCACGCGAACGGGGGGAGAGAAACATCCCTGAAGCAGCGGACCTGATTGTTCAGTTCGTAACGATGAAATAATCCCGGCCCTGCCCGGCAAGAGGTCGTATGCTCCAGACAATGAAACGTATCCAGGTGATCGGGCCAAAAGCGGAACTGGGCACTGCTGTCGACCTGCTGTACGAGACCGGTACACTCCACATCGAGAACACACCGGAGCGTATAGCAAAAGACGAGATCAGCCTTGCCGGAGTCAGACAGGACGAGATGGAGGAGATCGCCGGGGTGCTGAGCGCAATCACCGCAATCTTTGCCACATTACCGGTCCTCCCGGGAAATCCTGCTGCCCACGCCGTAATCCCTGCTGATCTCGGTAAAATGACTCACACCGAGCTCATCGCAAGGGCACGGGAGATGATAAAAACACTGGAGACCACGACCCGGGAGCTTGCAGCAAAAAAGACCGAGCTTGCGCTCTCCATCACGATGCTGAACCGGTACGAGAAGGTCCTCGATATCATCCAGCCGGTGGAGAAGGAACTGCCGGCCCTCGACGGCTTCGAGGTAACGATCCTCTTGATCCAGGAGGAGCACCGGGACGTCCTCGAACTGATACGAAAGGAGCTTGACACCATCACCGGCAACCGCTTCGAGATGACCGCGACAACGGTTGACTCTGATACGCTTGCCGCCATCATGGTCTTCCCGAAAAAATATTCCCAGGAGATCCACACGTTCATCTACTCGGTGAACGTGAACGAGGTCCGGCTCCCCAGGGAATACACGGGGCGTCCATTCTACGAAATGTATGCCCTGATTGGCGAGAAACGGATCCAGGCACAGGATGAGATCGCCCGCATTGATCAGGAACTCCTCACCCTTTCGAATACCTGGTACCATGAGCTGGCAGTGTTAAAAAACCGGCTCGAGCGGGCTTACACCGAGGTCAGTGTATACAAGAACTTTGGGGTCTCGGAGTACATCTTCGTGATCCAGGGCTGGATCCCGAAAAAGTACCTGGACCGGACCCGGGCGCTGATCCAGGACAGGTTTTCCGGACGGGTGATCGTTTATGACGTCCCGGTGACCGAAAAGGATCTCGATGATGCGCCAGTCTTCTATGACAACCCCGCATGGATGAAACCGTTCGAGTTCATCATGCAGCTCGTCAGCCCCCCACGGTACCATGAATTCGATCCCACACCGATCCTCGCCATCTTCTTTCCGCTCTTCTTCGGGCTCATGGTCGGGGATATCGGGTATGGTCTTGTCATCCTCGCTTTCGGCCTGGTAATCCGGTACCGGTTCCAGGCAATTGCGTTTGCAAAGAACATCGCCAACATCCTGATCATCTCTTCGATCCCGGCGATCATCTTCGGCTTTTTATTCGGCGAGTTCTTCGGCGATCTGGGGGAGACGATGGGATGGCTTGCCCCGGTGCACGTCCTCGGCATCACCTGGAACCGGGTGGACGCCATGATCCCGATGCTGTTGGTCGCCATCACGCTCGGGGTGATCCATGTGTTTCTCGGGCTCTTTATTGGTATCCGGAACGCGATCATCACAAAGAAACGCAAACATCTCTACGAAAAGATCGGCATGCTGCTGATGATCACCGCGATCATCGTCCTTATCGCGATGCTCGCGAAGGTTGTGCCGGCGTTTGCGGTCTACCCGGCGGTTGTCCTCATTGTCATCGCCCTTCCTCTCATCCTGCTTGGCGCCGGCGTCTTTGGCACTATCGAGGTGATGAGTACCGTAGGGAATATTCTCTCCTACGCCCGCCTGATGGCCATCGGCATGGCCTCGGTGATCCTCGCGATGGTGGCAAATCGCCTGAGCGGGGCGTTCGCGTTTGCAATCATCGGGATCATCGTTGCCCTCCTACTGCATACGCTCAACGTGATCCTTGCCATGTTCTCCCCATCAATTCACGCGGTGCGTCTTCACCTGGTTGAGTTCTTTTCGAAGTTCTACGAGGGTGGCGGGACACCATATAAGCCGTTCAAGAAAGAGGCCCCCTAGGATTCATAGTACCCCTCAACACGATAACAAGAGAGGAGGGGCCGGAAAAACGATCACATGCCGCGCTTTTTCTCTTTTGCCTTTTTCTTCTTTTTCTCAATGATGCTCTTGACCTTCTTGAGCCGGAAGAGGTCCTCGCGTTCCCGCTCCTCAATCGCATTCTCGATATACTTGGCCTGGCCCTGGAGCTCCGGGATCAGGATCTGCTCGAGCGCGTTCACCCGCCGCCGGTTCATCTGGATCTCGGCCCCGAGCCGTCGCATCGCTGTTTCGATCTCGGCAAGCTTGATCAACAGGTCCAGCTCCAGTTCGTACCGCTCGGCTGTCTCGTCGATCCGGGCACTCGTGGTGATGATGCCATAGCCCCGCTCCAGCATGCTCTTGGAAACCCGTTTCTTCTCGATCACCGGTACGGGTACGCCCATAATGTTCTTTCCGGTGATATCGACCGTGATAGATCGCCGGGTGGCAAACGATGCGGAGCGAAGAGTGACCGGGTCGTCAGTGGCCTCCGCCAGCATCAGGGCGAGATCCGCGGCCTGCGAGACCTGCTCCAGCTCCTCGCGGGAGTCCGATACGGTACTGAGGATCTTGAAGAATTCCTGGATCAGGGCATCCATCTTCTGCCGCAGCAGGTCACGTCCCTGTTCCGCGAGCCGTATCTGGGCCTTAAGCCGCATCAGCTCCATCCGGGTCGGCCTGACCTGCTCCATCGTGCTTCAGCTCCCTTCCGGCGTCCCTGCCACTTCCTGTACCGCGGGATGGTATTTCCGGATATGCTCTTTTTTAATCCTCTTGAGCTCGTCTATCGGCAGCGTGCTGAAAAGTTCCCACGCGATCGCAAAGGTCTTTTCTATGGGCCGGTCCTCGTTTCCCTGCGTGATGAACTGCCGCTCGAAGGCATCCGCGAACTTCAGGTACTTCCGGTCGAGATCGGTCAGCGCCTCTTCGCCGACAATGGCCACGAGCCGGCGCAGGTCGCGCCCGTATGCGTAGGAGGCGTACAGCTGGTCGGCCACACCGCGGTGGTCCTCCCGGGTCTTGCCGGGGCCGATGCCTAGGTTCATGAGCCGGGACAGGCAGGGGAGGGCATCGACCGGCGGGTCGCCACCGCGGCGGAAGATGTCCCGCGAGAGCACGATCTGCCCTTCGGTGATGTAGCCGGTCAGGTCGGGCACCGGGTGGGTGATGTCGTCGTCCGGCATGGTCAGGATCGGGATCTGGGTGATCGACCCGTGCCTGCCCTTGAGCCGCCCGGCCCGCTCATAGATAGAGGCCAGATCAGTATACATGTAGCCGGGGTATCCCCTTCTCCCCGGCACCTCTTCACGGGCAGTGGAGATCTCGCGCAGTGCTTCGCAATAATTGATCATGTCGGTCAGGATTACGAGCACGTGGAGGTTGTGGGTGAAAGCCAAGAACTCTGCTACCGTGAGGCCGCAGCGCGGGGCAGCGATCCGTTCGACCGTCGGGTCATCGGCCAGGTTCATGATAAAGACCACGCGGTCGAGAGCACCCGTCCGCTCGAAGTCCTGCATGAAGAACGAGGCTTCCTTGTGGGTGATCCCCATGGCCACAAAGACCACCGCAAACTGCTCGTTCTCGCCCAGCACCTTTGCCTGACGGGCGATCTGGGCGGCAAGCTTGCTTGCCGGGAGGCCCGCGCCCGAGAAGATCGGCAGCTTCTGCCCGCGCACCAGCGTGTTGAGACCGTCGATGGCCGACATGCCGGTCTGGATAAAATCGGCTGGCTTGTCCCGGGCGGACGGGTTGATCGGCATTCCCGCGATATCGAGCACTGCCTCGGGAATAATTTCCGGGCCGCCGTCGCGGGGTGTTCCCACCCCGGAGAAGATCCGGCCCAGCATATCCTTTGAGACCGCGATCCGCGCCGGCTCCCCGGTAAACCGGACGGTCGTGTTCACAAGATCGATCCCCCGGGTGCCCTCGAAAACCTGAATCACCGCATGGTCTTCCGAGATATCGAGCACCTGACCGGTGCGCATCTCGCCGTCACGGAGCGTGATCTTCACGATCTCCCCGAACGATGCCCCGGAAACCCCGGTGACAAAGATCAGCGGGCCGGAGACGTACCCGATGGTGCGGTATTCCCGTGTCAGGAGGGATGCGTCCTTCATTTCTCCACCTCCAGAGCCGCCATCCGGTCGCCGATATTCCCGATCATGCCCCGGATCTCCTCGACACCCGCCTCTTTCATCCTCCCGATAGAGACCCGGAGGGGAAGGGCCTGGACCTGCCGGAGGCTGACCCCCCGGTTCATCGCGAGGTTTACCTGTTCGTAGTAGGCCATGATTGCTTTCAGCATCAGGTACTGCTTTTCCACCGGGCAGAAAGAATCGGTATCGGAATACGCGCTCTGCTGGAGGAAATCCTCGCGGATCATCCGGGTCACGTCAAGGATCGCCTTCTCGCTGTCCGGCAGCGCATCCGGGCCAACGAGCTGGACGATTTCCTGCAGTTCCACCTCCTTCTGGAGCAGGTACATCGCCTTGTCCCGAAGCTCCTTCCAGTCGCTGGCGATCTCCCGCCCGTACCACTCAGCGATAACATCCAGGTAGAGTGAATAACTCTTGATCCAGTTCACAGAGGGGAAATGCCGGCGGTAGGCAAGGTTTGTGTCCAGCGCCCAGAACGTCCCCACCACCCGGAGCGTGTTCTGGGTAATCGGCTCCGAGAAGTCCCCGCCGGGTGGCGAGACCGCACCGACCACGGTAACCGAACCTGTCTGCTCCCCGGTTCCGAGGCAGATGACCCGGCCGGCCCGCTCGTAAAAGGCGGCAAGCCGGGTCGCAAGATACGCGGGATATCCCTCTTCGCCCGGCATCTCCTCAAGCC
This sequence comes from Methanoregula sp., assembly GCF_035543475.1. Lineage (GTDB taxonomy): Archaea > Halobacteriota > Methanomicrobia > Methanomicrobiales > Methanospirillaceae > Methanoregula. Next base: position 50,220 of record NZ_DATKKA010000011.1, on the reverse strand, counting down.
GGCCGGAGACCTCGCGCAGGGCCTCGCCCCAGCGGGAGGTCGAGTCCGCCATGAGGGCCACGTCATACCCCATGTCCCGGAAGTACTCGGCAATGGTGATGCCGGTATAGATCGAGGCCTCGCGGGCAGCGACCGGCATATTCGAGGTATTGGCGATCAGGACCGTGCGCTGGATCAGCGGAAGTTTTGTCCGGGGGTCCACGAGCTCGGGGAACTCGGCAAGCACATCGGTCATCTCGTTCCCCCGCTCGCCGCACCCGATGTACACCACAATCTGGGTATCCGACCACTTGGCAAGGGTCTGCTCGGAGACGGTCTTCCCCGTTCCAAAGCCACCCGGTATCATGGCGGTGCCCCCCTTGGTCACCGGGAACATGCAGTCAAAGACCCTTTGGCCCGTCACGAGAGGGAGCAGGGGATCAAGTTTCTTTGCTGCAGGCCGGGGGATCCGCACCGGCCAGGACTGCATCATGGTGAGCCGGACATCTGAGTCCAGGACGCAGACAACATCATCAACCGCAAAGGTTCCCGCGGAGATCCCGGTGACCGTACCGGTGATTTTCGGGGGCACGATGATCCGGTGCTCGAACTGGAACTCCGCAACAGTCCCGATGATGTCACCGGGAGCGAGCCGGTCACCGGCTTTTGCTTTCGGGACAAACTCCCACTTCTTCGAACGGTCAAGACCCGGTGCGGTGATCCCACGGCCGATAAAATCCCCGCTCTTTTTTAACAGCTCCGGCAGCGGCCGCTGGACACCATCATAGATCGAGGAGAGAAGGCCGGGGCCGAGCTCGACCGAGAGCGGAGCGCCGGTGTTTTCCACGCTCTCGCCAAGCGTAAGTCCCGTGGTATCCTCGTATACCTGAATTACGGCTTCGTCTCCTTCGAGCCGGATGATCTCGCCGCGAAGCGCCTCGGCCCCGACATGTACCACATCGTACATCCGTGACCCGGTCATCCCCTTTGCGATGATCACCGGGCCCGAGACCCGTGATATTGTTCCCGAAATCATACCATCACCTCTTCAACACGATGTTGTACCCGATTGCCTTGCGGAGCAGCCGTTCGATGTAGGTGCGCCGGTCCAGTTCCTTCTTCTTTGCCGGGATCGGGATGATGAGCGGGCGGTGCATCTTTTCGATCCGGTCCATGAGTTTCTCATCCAGCATGAGCATGTACTCCTCGTTCACTGCTACGATCCCGATATCGTCTTTGTGGAGGAGGGGAGGAATAGAGGTCTTTGCCTCCTCTGCATCCCGTACTTCATACACCTCGGCCCCGGCCAGCCGGAAGCCCGACGCCCGGTCGCTGTCAGTTACGATCACGAATCTATACATACACCAGCTCCTCCCGGAGATGCTCGACCGGAAAATCTGCGGTCTTGCATCGTGCGATGATCCGGATATTGGTGATCTCGTTGTACTTTGCCCAGAAGTACCCGATAAGGGAGGAGACAGAGAGCGGATCGCCGGAGAAGAACCGGGTGCCCCGGCTTATCAGGTAACGTTCCAGATCCTTCTCGATAACCGAGATCTTCTGGGCAGTTATTACAGATTCAGGGATAGAGGAGAGGAACCTGTACCGCGGGGTGGCCATCCCGTTAAGTGCATCGCCGATCGTGGGGAGGGCAAGCAGCCGGCGCAGCGTTTTGAGATCGAATTCCAGCCCGCCTTCGATAAGAAACCGATCCCCTTCAGCGGGATCGATGTGGTCCCGGATCATCCGCAGGACCGTCTTGATGTTGATGACATCGATCTCGGTGGCGAGGATCTGCCGGATCATCGCCTTGTTGGGATCGGGGCCCAGGACAGAATGGAGGGTGTCCTCGTAGTAGTACCGGTCAAGAGCACACTCGAGACCGCTGATGTCCCCGCTCTTTGCAAACGCCAGGAACGCGGTGGTGAGCGGTTTTGCCCAGGGAAGGCGCCATGTAGCAAGCAGGTCGATGACTGCTTTGGTATCCTGCTGGCGGACGAGCTCGGTGAGCGTTGTTTCGTCGAGCTCTCCCGCAGGTACCAGGCACCCGAGGATCTCCTCGCTTGTCACATGGATGTTCTTCCCGCGCAGGATGGTCTTGATATTCTGGACATCCCAGCGGTGGAGAAAGATTCTGATATAGACCTCTGCTTCCTCTTTTTTCGCAAACGAGAGGATCTTCCTGAAGGTCCGGACAAAGTTCTGCCGGAGGGCATACTCAATGCAGGGCATACCGGTATACCTGCCTTTGGCCTCAATAAGATCGTCGCGGTAGGTGGTCTTTTCAAGCTCGCTCATCAGGGAGCCGAGATCGGGCTGGAGAATCAGGGTATCAAGTGTGCGGTGGTCCAGAAGCCGGCTCTTCATCCCCCGCATCCGGGCATTGATGTATCCCCAGTCCATAGCGGTCACCCGAAAAGTACTGCGTGGATCTCCCGCCGCCTGAGCTCGCGCACCCGTTCGAGCCGGGACTCGAAGGTGTTTTTGAGGAGAGTCCTGCCATCCGGAGAGCTGATGGCAAGACCACCCAGGGTTGAGAGATCTGTGCGGATTTCACACGAGATATTCAGCGCCGCGAGCGTTTTTGTGCAGAGATCCGCGTCCCGGGGATCGATATGGATGACAAATCCACTTCCCCCGGCAGCGCCAACCGTCTCCTCCACAAGGTTACGGAAGACTGTCGGGTACGTTTCGCTCTGGCGCAGGACTGCAAGGCGCTGTGCAGCCGTTTCAAAGGCAGACGCAAATACCGCCTCCCGGCTTTTCAGTGCCTGCTCCCTGACGGAGCCGTTTGCGAGATACAGCTGCTTGTTTCTCTCGATCTCCGCAGCGTTCTCTGCATCCCGCACGATATGCTCCACAAGCTCGGCTGCCAGTTTTTTTGCCTCCCGCCGGATCACCTCGACCTGTTTATGCGTGTTTTCCCGGAGCTCACGCTCCTTTTCCTCTGCGCTCTCTTCCACGGATCTCAAAAGGTTCTCATAGGCCATGGGAACGTCACTCACTTCAGGCGATCCGGCACCGGCCCGCATCAGCACCGGTCGCATCCTTCATCCCTGTTACGGGCAGTGCGGTGCCCGGGTGATACACCCCGGTCCACTGCGCACGTCGGGACGGTCTGCGTCTCAGGTAACCATCAGGATAATCATCGCGGCTACCACAAAGCCGAGGATGACCAGCGTTTCCGGGATCGCCTCGAGAATGATGATGGATCCTACTGTCTCGGGCCGTTCTGCTATCGCCCCCGCCCCTGCTGCACCAATCCTCGACTGTGCCCATCCGGTACCTATGGCACCACCGGCAAATGCGATGGCAGCTCCAATCGGAACTTCCCAACCGACCATATCGATTCCTCCTTCTGATACAACCTAACGAGTGCACACATATTAAGGTATTGAGCCATTACCCACGGGACATCCCCAGTACCAGCCCATATGCCTGTCACGGGTCTGGTGAGGTACTCTTTCTGTGGGAGAGGATTGCATCCATCTTCTCTACCGTTGCACAGGTGAGTGCATGCCCCTCCTTTCCGGCACCAAGGGCGAGGAGATCGCGGATCTCCTGCTCTGTGAGTGTCGAGAAAGTGTATTCTTCCCATTTCTCCTTCCCGATGCAGACCCAGAGTTCGCCAAGAATATCCCGGAGCTGCCTGCATTCCGCCCCGCAGAGGGTTGACCAGTTAACGGCAGGGCCCCGCCGGATCTTCTCGATGGCCTCTTCAACCGCATGCGCCTTTCCCAGCTGGAACCGCCGCCGGCCCAGCTCCTCGTTACTGGTACGGGACATACCTGTGGTGTATCGGAATTATTCTGTTCCGGTTAATACGCTTTCCCTTTCCCGGGAGGGCCACGGTCCCTGCCGGAAGAGATGCCTGCCGCCACCATAAAGTATATGCGTGCATAACGGGATTCACTCATCATCCCCCACATGGGGTGGGAGGAACACGTATGCCGGAAGCAACCCAGGCCGAGGTGGGAAGGCGGCTGTATCACGTCCACCGTGAAAAGAGAGTAGAACATGCGATCAAGCTGATGCAGCAGGGAACAGGAAGAGAATGGAAATCCTTCTCCGAGGACGATGTCCGCCTGTTGTCGCACCTGCTGCAGTGCACCTGGAATGTGATTGACCAGGATCGCTGGGAGAAGATCCCCTTTGGCAGTATAACCGCCGGCCAGGTCAGGCAGATCCTTTCGAACGGGGAAGGGGTCAGGCCCGGGCGGAACCCGTCACCTGAATCCGTTGACACGGTAAAAACGATCCTGCTGGGGCTCTCCTGATCCTCTTTTTTGCCGGCAGCCCGAGACCGGTAGGTATGGCAGCTGGATGCAGTAAAAATTCCGTTCTGTCCGGGTCAAAATGCGGGGCATTACTCAGTTGCAACCCGGATACAGTCTGCGATCGTCCCGATCCGGGCATTCCCGCCGCACATGTTGGGCACGTAGGCAAAGGCCTTGCCCGAGTTGACCATAATTGAATGGTACTGCTCCATGGCCGGTGAGACCACCATGCAGGTGTCGGCAAAGACCCGGGCTCCGCTCTTTTCTATGGAATCGACCACGCGGGCATTCCGGTCGATCACACCCTGTGCCGCAAAGACATAGAGCGGCTTTTTCACTACTTTGCCGGCAAGGAGCCGGGCGATCTCGGCAAGTTCTGCGGGGGAGCAGTGAGGGCAGCCGACCGCTACGGCATCCACCGGGATCTCCGAGAACACTCTGGCGATCTCGGTCTGTTCAACCGTAACCACATCAAGACCGGAGAGATCGTAGCGGTTCTTCTGCGCCTCGGGAGTTACACCCTCGACATGATAGAGCGCAACGGCGCCGGTTGCTGCCATTGCGGCACCAATTGCCTTGAGCTGGTCGGGCTCCGGCCGGATCCCGCGGAAGTACGGGATCCGGTTGCCTACAAGTTTTCCCGCGTGAAAACCAAGGGCTCCATATTCGGCAATGCCCCATGCGGAGGTATCGGCATGAATATCGATCACCAGCTGCGGTACGCGGTTCTTGTCCAGGTGCAGGCCGTAACAGGGGGTCTTTCCCAAAAGTGCGGCAGCAAGGGCACTGGGGCCGCCCTCGCGATTGGTCCGGGCACCAATAACGGAATTTGCATAGCTGACCGCGGAGGACTCCGACCATGCCAGATGATCGCCGCACAGGGTCTCGTACAGGTAATAGGGGGTGCAGGTACAGTCAAGCCGGATCCCCAGGCGCTCGTACGCCGCGACCACAGCCAGTTGCTTTTCTGCAAAGTCCGCATCGATCCCCATCTCCTCCCACCGCCCCCGGGGCATCCCTATCGGGTTGAGCACGGCCGGGACCACGGCCTTTGCATCAAGGCTGGAGAGCCATTCCAGACCATATTTCCCAATCGTCTTGTAGGACGCCCCGCTCACCTGTGCGCTTTTGATCGGGACGAGCCGTTCTGCCCCGAACACTTTACCGAGCGCAACGAGCAGCTCGAGCATCTTCTGCAGGGTCTCTCCCTGCTCTCCGGCAAGGATCCGCTCGTCTTCCGGGTCAAGGTGCATGCCGGCTACCATGTTGCACGCCGGAACTCGTCTTCGTGACCCAGCACCATGGTGGCATCGACACCGATCTTCACGTTGGTGCCATCCTCTTTCTGGCAGGGGTCAAGTGAGGAGCCACGGACGCCCGCGACCACCATTACATCCCGGTCGCCGCTCACTCTCGTTGCGATCGCGTACTCGACCTCGCCCGGATCTGTGGGATCGATATCTTCGTCTACAACGACAACATGCTTGAGTGAGGTATGGGCGGCAAAGGCTGCCATGATCGCGTTTTTGCCGTCACCCTGCGTGCTCTTTTTTACCTGGATCACCGCGTGGAGGTACCCGCAGCCACCCTTGGTGAGCACAACATTCCTGACCTCCGTCACCCCGGCGACCGCCTTATAGATCTTGGGCTCATAGGGGCAACCCATCAGGATCTTATGCTCGTCACCCCCGGGCAGGATGCTGTGGTAAATGAAATCGGGTTTTGTATGCATCCCGGTGAACTCGATCACCGGCTGGCGCCGGACCGGGTCGTACGTGCCCGTGATATCAACAAACGGGCCCTCATCGGTGACCTCGGGGCCGATATATCCTTCAAGGACAATCTCGGCATCCGCCGGAACGAGCACACCGTTGCTGCACTCCTTCACATGGATCGTCCCGCCCAGCAGTTCAGCGGCATAGGCGAGTTCTTTCCCGGCCGGGACCCGCGTGCAGCTGGCGAACGTTACGGCCGGGTGGACACCGACCACGACCGCTATCGGCAGGCGTTCGCCGCAGGCAAGGGCCTTTTTGTGCATCACGTGGGTATGCCGGCCCTCGACGAGCCGGGCAGCGACACGATGGTCGTCAAGGACGAGCATGCGGTGGATGGACGCGTTCTCCACGCCGTCCCATTTCGAGAAGACGATCCCTGCGGTAAAGTATCTCCCTGCGTCTTTGGGGAAAAATTTCATGACCGGGATGCGCGAGAGATCCGGCTTCTTCATCGCCAGTTTCCCGTCATGGACGATCTTCCCGTCAAATGCAGCATCCGCAAGCTTTTTTACCATTTCCTTCTCGTTAGGTCCAAGGGCAGATGCAAGGGTACGCCGGGTCGCGGTCACGTTCATGACAGTCCGGGCACCACCCATATGGTGATAAAAAAGGAGCTTGTCCGTAGCAGCGGCCTGCTGTGCCGCTTTCATATCATCGGGGGAACATGAGTCCTTTACGTCGACGACAAGCCCCTCCCTGCGCATCTTTTCGATAAACTCACGCATCATAACCACTCCAGCGTTCCGAGAGTGTATGGGTAACACCAAGATGATCGAGCACCCGGGCTACCACCATGTCCACGAGATCGTCGATCTTCTCCGGGTGATGATAGAACCCCGGGCTCGCCGGCATGATAGTCGCACCTGCGTCGTGTGCTGTGAGCATATTGGAGATATGGATCCGCGAGAGTGGCATTTCGCGGGTGACAAGGATACATTTCCGGCGCTCCTTAAGGCAGACGTCAGCAGTCCGGGTGATCAGGTTGTCCGCGTAGCCGCTCGCGATCGCAGAGAGCGTCTTTGCGCTGCAGGGAATAATGACCATGCCGTCAAGCCGGTGCGATCCGCTCGCGATCTCCGCGCTGATCGCATGGACATCATGATAGATTGCGTCAAATCCCGATAAGTCAACCCGCTCGTGACGTGCAATCTCCTGTGCTACCTCAGAGATGATCAGGTGCACACGGGCATCCTGGCACAGCACCTCAAGCAGGCGCCGGGCATAACATGCCCCGCTTGCACCGGTCACTCCGATGACGTATTCCTTTTTCATGGCAACCCCACTCGTGCTCTTCTGTGGTACCAATGTCGGAGCCCGCAGGTAAAAGGATTTATGCAAAAACCAGCCGGGAAAAACGGTGTATTACTTCCGGGTCGGGGCAAAGAAGCGGTACCGGACCTTGGATTCCTCGACCCGGCGGGCATGGGACGGATTGAGATCCCGGCGGGCCTCAATGACGAGGGTGTTGAGGATGTTGTGAAGCCGGAGCGTGTCAAAGTCCTTTTCCTTGTGCTCGTTTAAGAAATCGAGCAGGTCGTTGACACTCTTGAGGACTCCCGAACTTGCGATCAGGTTGAGCCGGTTGAGAGTGAGCGCCAAGTTCTTTTTCGCGATGTCCATTTTGTAGCTGTCGCCACCGGCAAGGTTGATCTCGGTCACGGCGTTGAGCAGATCGGTATAGGCCCGGAGCTTGTAACTGCTCTCGTGCATCCTGCGCTCTGCGGAGCGGAGCCGCAGGAAGGTAATCGCAAGAACGACAATAACGATGATAACCCCGCAGGTTATGATCAGCGTATCTCCAGTGATATCAGCCATGGTTTTCGCCCGCCTTAGGGAAGCCGCTGTGCCACCGTCAGGTCTACCTTGACGAGCGTCCCCGTCATGGCAAACTGGTAGAGTCCCGGCGTATACATGGGATATTGCTGGTATGTGTCATTAAGATATGTCCACGTAAGGGTCCGGGATGTCAGCGTATCAAGATTAGTTACCTTAATTGCAAACCGGCAGTCCTGCGGGGTGTCGCTCAGGTTGGTGATTTTATAGGTGATCGCCCACGAGGGATCCGTGATCCTGATCTGCTCTGAATACGTATTGTTCATGCCGGAGAAGGAGTAGGAGCGGGAGATATACTGGTTACCCAGAGAGAGGGGGGGCGGGGTTGTAGCAACCATGGTTGGGATGAGAGACACGGGGGTCAAGGGAGTCAATGAGGGTGTGGAATTGATCCCGTTACCAGCCTGAGTGCCAGTACCCACGCATCCTGCACCGAGGAGAGCTACGACGACCAGAAGAGTACAGGAAATAAGGCAACGGTTCATCTGTGGGATAGTGTTGGAATGGGCAAATATTAGAGTTTCTTATTCTTTATCTCCACGGAGGCATCTTCTCAGAAGAGTGTATCCTGCCGGGTTGGCTTTTTTATGTGCAGGATCTCCACTGCGGCATCGGCAACCCTGTCACGATACCCGGGGAGGGTATACACTCCAAGGCGCCACTGCTCACGCCGGGTCTGGTTGAGCGTCTGCAGGCGCGGAGAGATCTCGGCAAAACCTACAACCGCATGCCGGTTTTTCACCTGGACATCAAGCGACATCTCCCCGGGGACCGGGGGGATATCCACCAGTACGTCACTGGGCCGGCACCCGGCCGTTTCAGCTATCTCTCCGGCTATCTGCCGCGCCCGTTCAACCGTCCAGCCGGCCTGGAATACCGCGGCATTAACCTGATCCTGCCCGGCATACACGGCCCTTTTATAGAGCCGTCGTTCATAGAGCCGTGCGGCCATCTCCCGCGAAAGGGAACTGGCTGAGTTTTTGAGTGCATGCATGCAATCCCCGTCATCGAGAGTGCAGATCCGCGCAAACCCGCCGTCAGGGCCGGTCTCCATATGATCGAGAACAGCCAGCTGAAACATGCACTCGCCAATCCTGCTGACATGGTGAAAATAGACAGTCGGACGCATCAGCGTCCGTGCGATCAGGAGGGACTCGGCCGCATTGATACCGTTCTCATCGAGTACGATCCCTTCCGGGGCAAGGTGAAGGTTCCGGATGAGCCGATGGGCATCCACGGTCCCATAGGGTGCGCCGGTGTAATACGCATCCCGGAGCAGGTAGTCCATCCGGTCCACGTCAAGATCCCCGTGAATGATCCCGGAAAGGCGGTGGCTGCCCTTTACTACAGCACAGACCTCCGCCGGTTCTATTCCCATCGGGGCCAGAAGGGGCCCGAACTGAGGTTCTACGATCCCGGAGATCTCATCATGGGTCCTGCCGAGCCGCGACTCCATAAGAGGTTCGCTTGCATGGGAGAAGGGGCCGTGACCCACATCGTGGAGAAGGGCGGCAGCCATCACCAGCCGGCGATCCTCATCGGTGAAACCAAACTGCCGGCAGGCTACACCCGCCAGGTGCATCGTCCCCACCGAGTGTTCGAACCGCGTATGGTTGGCCCCCGGGTACACAAGGTACGAGAAGCCGAGCTGACGGACATAGCGAAGGCGCTGGATGGCAGGGGCGTCCAGGAGCGGCTGGAGTGCCTCATCCACCTCCACATAGCCATGAACAGGATCCTTGATGATCTTGGGACTCACGCTAAAGAATCTTCATATACATCGCATAAAAGTATTGAGTAATGATTACGTTCCTTTCCGGGGGGACCGGCACCCCCAAGCTGCTTCGCGGGATGCAGAAGGTGATGGACCGTCATGAGATCTCGGTCGTGGTCAACACAGCAGAAGACATCTGGATCTCCGGTAACCACATGTCACCGGATGTCGATACCGTTATGTACCTCTTTGCCGGGGTGCTCAATACGGACACCTGGTGGGGAATCCGAAACGACACGTTCACCACCCACGAGGAGATCCTCCATATGGGTCTCGGGGAATACATCGCGATCGGGGATCGTGACCGGGCGGTGCACATCGCGCGGGGGAACATGCTCCGGGAAGGGATCCGACTGACAAACGTCACCCGGACGCTCTGCGAGCGCTTTGGCGTCCGCGAGAACGTGCTCCCGATGTCGGATACCGAAGTCACGACACGGGTGAAGACGGAACTGGGCCTGATCCATTACCAGGAATACTGGATCCGGTCCCGAGGACAGATCCAGATCGAGGATGTGGTGCGCTGCTCCAAGACACCCCCGGAAAGCCCGGAGGAGGTCATCCAGGCCATCGAAGCAAGCGATGTGGTGGTTATCGGGCCTTCAAACCCGATCACGAGCATCACGCCGATTCTTGAATGCGGGGGAATCAAAGAGGTTATGGCGGAAAAATATGTGATCGCCGTAAGCCCGTTCATCGGAAATACCCCGGTGAGCGGCCCGGCGGCGGCCCTCATGGAGGCCTCCGGTTTCGAGCCCACATCGGCGGGGACTGCTGCATGCTATAAAGATCTCATCGATCTTTTTATCCACGATATCCGCGATCCAGTCGAAGTAAAAGATGCAATCCGGCTGGATACGCTGATGCCCGGGGAGGAAAAAAGTATTGAATTTGCCGAACAGGTTCTTGCCCTCGCAAAGAGGGCCTGAGCCCTCTGTGCGCATTTTTTTAAAGAGAGAAAGCACCAGCGCAATGTCCCCGCCGCAGGCCATAAGTATTTTAATTGAGTATCATGATAACCTCTCCTGTATAAGGGAGACGGAATGAAGCGGTTTTTTATCATTTCAGCCTTGATTGCCTGCATTCTTATCGCCGGGTGTACAACAAGCCAGACCCAGGGAAAAGGTACTCTCCAGTTTTCAAGTTCACCCGAGGGCGCCCAGATCTATCTCGACAACCAGTATGACGGGACTACCCCCAGTACTCTTTCCGGCGTATCTGCAGGGACTCATACCCTAGAATTCCGTTATCAGGGATACCAGAGCTGGACATCCAATATCACCGTCACTACCGGGACCTCAACCTATTATGCAGCACTCACCCCCATAACCACTCAAACCGTGCAACCCACAACGGCAGCGGTGGCATCGACCACGCAGGCTCCCACGAGCGGGGCCCTGCCAACCATTACCATCCAGGCCGCACAAAAGACGATGATCCTCGGCAACTCTCAGGTGTTTACCGGTAGCTGCACGGGGAGCGATACGGTTATTCTTTACCTCTCCGGCCCGGGCGCGTATACCAACGGGGTACAAATTGCACAGGTGCCGGTCAGCGTGATCAATACCTGGAATTACACGTGGAACCCGGGATATCGGATAATCTCCGGTTCGTACACCATGATCGCTTTGGACAAGACAAAGACGGTCTCGGCAACTGCACCATTCTCCGTAGTTGGAGGAGGAACGGTCAGCATCATTGCAACCCCCATCGCAGTAAGCCAGGGAGGGACTGTCACGTTCTTCGGCCAGTGTTCCACGGGCGCAGGCAGTGTAACCTTGACCCTGTATGGCCCGGGACAGCTTGCCAGCGGGATACAGATTGCAACCCTGTCACTGAATCCGGACAACACCTATTCCTATACGTACACATTCGATATTTCACGGCCGGCTGGTACCTATACGATGACGGTCAACGATCAACAGCACACCGCCTCGGCATCAACAAATGTCCAGGTGAGTGGCTGATACGGTTTATCCTCAATTCTCCCCCCATTTTTTTCCTAAAAACCACCGAGGAGAACGGGTGTTTTTTCATTTGACCGGTTATTTGGTCATCATAGAGGCATCCGATACTTATTTGAGGGATTTTATACAAACACTGAACCCGTGGGAGAAAATCCATGGCGATCATTAAAAAAATTCTGAATATATTCAAGTCCGGGAACCGCGAGGAAGAAGAAGCCCGGCTGCGTGCCCAGAAGGAGCGCTATGAAAATTTCCTTAAGGCACTGACCAGTGGGGATCTCGACACCCGCTGGAACGCTGTTCGTTCGGTTGGGGATCTGGGAGAGCCTTTCATTGAGCCGCTCATCAGTGGTCTCCGCGACGAGTTCTGGATTATCCGAAGGGGTTCTGCCGATACGCTGGGAAAGATCGGGGCACCGGCGGTTGTACCCCTTATCGGGGCGCTTGCAGAGCCGGGTGAGGATGTCCGGCAGGAGACCATCAGGGCGCTCCAGCTGATCGGGGAGCCGGCGGTCAGCCCTCTGATCCACGCCCTCAAGCACAACCATCCGTTTATCCGCCGCGGCGCCGTTCAGGCCATCGGGATCATGGGAGAGGGCCGGGCGGTGCCTAACATCGTTGAGGCCCTCAAGGATGCAGATCCATGGGTCCGCCATGAGGCCGCAGTAGCCCTCGGCAGAATCGGCGACGAGCGCGCAGTGGCACCCCTTATCGAAAGTCTCAACGATCCCCTGGAACATGTGCGGATGGCCGCGATGGCGACGCTCTGCTCGCTGGGCGAGGCTTCAATTGCACCCCTCATCCAGGCAATGGTCGACAAGAACGAGGATGTGTCCCGCCGTGCGGCTCTTGCACTGGTCACCGTCGGAGAACGTTCGGTCGAGCCATTGATCGCTGCGATGGCCAGCCAGAACCCGGGGATCCGGAAAGAGGCAGCATCGGTGCTTGGCCAGATCGGGAACACCAAGGCAATCCCTGTACTCATCGAAGCGCTTTCCGATGGAGACCGGGTAGTCAGGATAGATGTTGTCAAGGCACTTGCAGCACTGGGCGTACCCGCCATTGCCCCGCTGATGCAGGTCTTCCGTGAAGGCGACGTACGTACCCGCACCGGCGCTATGGAGGCGCTCTGGATGCTCGGCCAGCCGGCCACAACACCCCTGATCATGGTTCTCAAGGACGACCAGAGCGATGTGCGCAAACGGGCGGCACTTCTGCTTGGAGAGATTGGCGACCAGAAGGCAGCGGACCATCTCACCGGCCTCTTATCCGACGAGAACGTTTCCGTGAGACGCGAAGCCTTCGAAGCGCTGGAAATGATCAAGAAAAGATCGATTCAATAATCAGTATTCTCCTTTTTTCAGAACCTGAAATATATTCATTCCCTCCCGAGGGACATTCTATCGCTTATGGAAACAAGGCACCGGATACATCCGGATCCCTGCGGTTCTTTGTCAGGAGACCAAAGCAAATTAAGCGGCGCCTCTGCATATAAACCGTTCATGCTCATACGCGACAGTGCGAAATGCCCCCATAACGAAGTCGTTGACCGGTCCCTTCTCTGCGAGCTCCTCCATCCTGATACGACACCCGGGGCAAAAGATCTCAGATGCAGTATAGCCCATGCCGTCGTTTCCGCGGGACGTTCGACCCTGCCCCACAGGCTGAACAAAAGCACCGAAATCTACTATATCCTCGCAGGATCCGGCGTTATGCATATCGGGGAGGATGCCTCACCGGTCCGGCCCGGGGAGATCGTTCTTATCCCGCCCGGCGCGGTCCAGTATATCCAAAACACAGGTGACAGCGACCTGGTCTTTCTCTGTGTAGTCTCACCAAAATGGCAGGCAGCTGATGAAGTGGTGATCCGGTAATATTTCACGAAAACACAAACGATCATGGACAATAACAAAAGGGAATACGTAAAAAAGGAAAAAATCCACACTAGTGTGGAAGATACCTATGGACGCAGAAGAGGGACTGGGCGATACGCTCATATCCAAGAACCGGCTTGAGGCACTGGTCGACGGAGTCTTCGCCTTTGCCATGACCCTGCTCGTGGTGGGCCTGGGCATCCCCTCCATCCCCAAGGCAGAAGCCGCAACCGAATTGCCCGTGTACATCTCGTCCATGTTTCCGCAGTTCCTCAGCTTCCTGATCGCCTTTTTTATCCTGGCCAGTCTCTGGATTGTCCACCACGAACATTTCCATTTTATCCGATCGGTCAATAAGATCGTTCTCTGGCTCAATATCCTGATCCTGATTTTCGTTGTACTGGTCCCGTTCTCCACCAATCTCTCCGGGGCGTATCCGCATGTCCCGATTGCACCCCTCATCTTCCATGCAAACATGCTGATCCTCAGCTCTCTCTTCCTGGTCCACTGGCAGTACATTATCCGGCGCCCCGCACTCCTAACCGGGCCAATCCATCCCGACCGGATCCTGGATGCAGTGATGGACCGGGTCCCCATCATTCTTGCGGCACTCGTCGGGATGGCACTTGTCATCTCCAGCGAGCCGTTCTCCTCCATGTACACGTACCTGATCTTCCCTCTCCTGATGAGAGTCGTGATGTGGTATGTCCACTCCCGGCGGGCTCACACAAGAGCGTAACAGGGATAAATCCGGCGCGTATACGAAAACCCGCTTTTTTTCTCCGGGAATCCGGGGATAAGGCACAACAGCCGAAACCGAAGCATTGGTTCAGAACAGGGTTTTCTGCGAGTGATTCAGGTTAAGGTGCGCGAGGGCGGCAGGGGTGGTCTCCCTGCCCTGTGAAGTACGTTTCACGAACCCGATCTGGATGAGGTACGGTTCATACACCTCTTCGATCGTCCGGACCTCTTCCCCGACAGAGATGGCAATGGTCTTGACACCCACCGGGCCACCGCTGAAATCACCGGCGATAATGGAGATGATGCGACGATCGATATCGTCAAGGCCCAGCGTATCGATCCGGAGCAGGGCAAGGCCGTCCCCGGCGATGTCAGCGGTGATTGTCCCGTCGCCTTTCACCACCGCGTAATCCCGTACCCGGCGCAGGAGCCGGTTTGCGATTCTCGGCGTTCCCCGGCTCCGGGCTGCAATCACCATGGCGCCGTCATCGGTAATGGGGATCTTCAGGATCGCTGCACTCCGTTTTACAATCTCCACAAGATCCTCCGTGGAATACAGGTCCAGGCGCACAATGATCCCGAACCGGTCCCGGAACGGCGAGGAGAGGAGACCCTGCCGGGTCGTGGCCCCGATCAGGGTAAAGTGTTCGAGCGTCAGCTTGATGGAGCGGGCACTGGGCCCCTCACCGATCATGACATCGATGAAGAAGTCCTCCATTGCAGGATACAGGATCTCCTCGACCACCGGGTTCATGCGGTGGATCTCGTCAATGAAGAGGACATCGCCGTTCTGGAGTGCCGTGACAAGTGCGGCAATATCCCCGGGCTTTTCCAGCACCGGGCCGGTGGTTGTCCGGATCGCAGCACCCATCTCCCGTGCTATGATATGGGCAAGGGTGGTCTTCCCCAGGCCCGGGGGCCCGGCAAAGAGAATATGATCGATCGGTTCGCCCCGTTGCTGCGCTGCCGCAATGGCGATCCGGAGCGCATTCTTTACCGGTTCCTGCCCGATGAAGGCATCGAGCGTTGCCGGCCGCAGCGTAATCTCCTCAGTATCGTCTCCAGCAGGTTCCGGGGAGATCACCCGTTCACTCACCGCCGCTCAGCCTCCTTGAGGTACCGGAGCGCTGCCTTGATAATCTCCTGGACCGACGGAGATGACAGCCCCCGGGCTGCGGCTTTGACCGCTTCGTAAGATGCGGACTCGGCAAACCCGAGCGAGACAAGAGCACTGGCTGCATCGCGGAGTGATGTATCCTGTTTCCCGGGCAGGGTCGGCGTCATGGCGCCCTGCACCTTCTTCATCTTGTCCCGGAGTTCGAGGATCAGGCGCTGGGCACTTTTCTGCCCGATCCCGGAGATACGGGTAAGGCTCTTCTCGTCACCGGAAAGGATAGCGAGGACGAAATCCTCAAGGGAGATCTGCGAGAGGATATTGAGTGCTATCTGCGGTCCGATGCCCGAAACGCTGATGAGAACCGTAAAGAGTTCAAGTTCGCTCTCGTGCATAAAGCCATACAGGGTGATCGCATCCTCGCGGACGGCCATGTGGGTATGGAGTTTCACCACGGTGTCTGCGCCAGCGATCTCCCGGATTTCAGGTTCCGGCACGTAGACCCGGTAGCCGATGCCGTTGACCTCCAGCACCACCCATCGGTCACCGGTGGCAACCGGCTTTCCCTCCAGCGACGCGATCATTGTACTATCTCATGACGTGGATATGACATAAGGCAATCGAAAGGGCATCTGCGGCATCATCAGGCTGGGGCACCTCAGAGAGCCGGAGGAGGCGCGTGATCATCTGCTGCACCTGGACCTTATCCGCCCTTCCTGACCCGGTAACGGCCTGCTTCACCTGGTTTGGGGTATACTCGAAGACCGGGATCCCCCGCTGCTCGGCCGCGAGCAAAACGATTCCACGGACCTCGCTTACCCCCATTGCAGAGGTGACATTTTTGGAGAAGAAGAGTTTCTCCACGGCAATACCATCAGGGGGGTAGCGATCAAACAGCGAGGCGAGACCGGTATAGATCTCAAGCAGGCGTTCTCCTGATCGGGTCCGTGCCCGGGTCTCCAGACAGCCGTAACAGACCGGCACCACGCTGCCCCGGTCTCCCCGGAGCACTCCATAACCGAGTCGCGCAAGCCCGGGATCAATGCCAATCACTATCATGGACTCACGGATCACCCAAAGCACGTAGAGGTACGACCGGCAGCAAGAAAAAAGCCTCTGTTCATAAAACTGTACCGCCGGAAAAAGGAGGATAAATTCTATGTAGGGGCAGGATAATATGGAGATATAGAGGTTATTTATGAAGATTGCCAGACCTCCAACCTATTCGTTCCTCATCCTTCTGATCGGGCTGATCCTCATCGACACCCTGCTGGCATGGTTCTCCCTGCTGCTCTCGCACTTCCTCAGTCCCACCCTTCCCACCGGTGTCGCGACGATCTATATCGCCGCTGCATTCATGCTGATCTTTACTCTCTGGTATGGGATGTACGGGGCGATCGCTGCATACATCGGAGGGTTCTTAGGTGCCGGGCTCTTCTCGGGAATGCCAACGACCGTTGCGATCTACTTTTCCCTTGCAGATCTCTGGATGGTACTCGTCCCCCTTGCAGCGTTCCGTATCTTTGACGTGAACGTGGGCATCGAGTCCCGCCGCGACCTGTTCCACCTCATCCTCTTCGGGGCGATCCTCAACAATGTTATCGCCGCGGCGTGGGGTTCGCTCTCGCTCGCAATGGGAGGTGTCACCGGGTGGGGGAACGTGATGGGAGTATTCCTGCCCTGGCTGATAGGAAACGCGATCATCATTGTCATCATCGTACCGCTGGTGCTGCACCGGTTTACCCCAAGCGTCGCAAAATCCAAGGTTTTTGTGAAGAATTACTGGTTTTGACCGGTAATTCCCGATATTTTTCCTGGGCCCGGTGGATCCAGCTGCGATCCCGGGCAACGAAGGCAAACTGAAACGGAGAGAATATGGACGTCAATGGCCCCCAGGTTAGGAAGTATCTCAGGCAGTTTGTCGCAGAGCCGAAAAAGAAGGTCCGGCTGAAAAATTATGATACGGCCTGGGTACCCCGTGAAGAGCTGAAAATCGAGAACGAGGATGAGATACGGGACCAGCTCAGAACTCTCCTCGAAAAAAACCGGATGGAGCTTGCGAAAGCGCAGGAGCTTCTTGCCGCATCCCGGCAGTACAGTATCCTGATCGTGCTCCAGGGCATGGATACCTCGGGAAAAGACGGCACGATCCGGCACGTGATGTCCGGGGTGAACCCGCAGGGCTGTTCGGTCCATTCGTTCAAGGTGCCCGGCGATGAAGAGCATGCGCACGATTTTCTCTGGAGATACGAACGGGTACTCCCCGAGAGAGGAATGATCGGCATCTTCAACCGCTCCTACTACGAGGATGTGCTGGTAGTCCGGGTACATCCCGATCGCATGGAGGAACTCCCTCCGGCAATCGGGTCGGGCGCAGATGGTTTCTGGGAGGGACGGTTTAAGGACATCAATGCCTTTGAAAAGCACCTGGTCCGTAATGGCACGGTCATTCTGAAGTTCTTCCTCCACCTTTCCCGGGACGAGCAGAAGCGCCGGCTGCTGGACCGGCTCAGTCATACAGAAAAATACTGGAAATTTTCCTTTACCGATATTGCAGAGCGGCAGTACTGGGACCAGTACCAGGTGGCGTACGAGGAGATGCTTGCCGCAACCTCGACCACCTATGCCCCGTGGTTCATCGTGCCCGCGGATCATAAGTGGGTGGCCCGTACCGCGGTCGCCGAGGTGATCACCTCGGCCATAGAGGGACTCCATCTCTCCTATCCGGCCTTTTCGGACGAGAGACTCCAGGAGCTGAGCAAGGCAAAGAAGGATTTAGAGCAGGAGTAACGAGGAAGATCCTTTCCTGCCCGGTCTTGGTATAACAAAGATAATATCGTTCCCGCAAGGAGTTTAGATCAGGTGCGGGGGCATGGTACGACAAAAATCTTCCCTAGAGGGGACATATCGACCGGTAAAGCTCGACAAGGCTGGCCTTGCAGCGGTGGCATTCGACCGGTTCAAACACGAATACCCGGCGCTGTTTAAGGAATCAAGCGCATACCAGCTCTCGAGGGCGGCCGCGGATATGGAAGATCATGTCGGGGCCCTGCAGGAGTCGCTTGCCACCGGCCGACCGGCCCTGTTTCTCGATTATGTCCACCATGCCAGCACTTTTTTTGCGTTCCGTCACCTTCCCCCACCGTATATCCCTGATGGTCTCCGCATACTGCGCGAGGTGATCCGAGACCAGCTGGACGGGGATCTCCGGGAGCGCGCAGAAAAGATCCTGGGAACGGGCATTGTGGCGGCACGGAAGATCTCTCCCGAACCTCCCTCCGGCATTGACGACAGCGATCCGCTCTCGGGTACGGCCCATGCGTATCTTGAAGCACTGATCAGGACCGACCGGAACAAAGCAGGAGAGATCCTTACCGCCGCTGCAGATTCCGGCGTCCCGCTCCGGGACCTCTACCTTCGCATTTTTGTCCCGGTGCTCCAGGAAACAGGACGTCTCTGGGAGATCCAGAAACTGAGTGTTGCAGAAGAGCACTACATCACGGCATCGATCGGGGCGGAGATGACACGCCTCCACGACCGGTATATCCCTGGCGGGGTTCGCGGATCGCCGGAGGGGAAGACCGTTCTTGTGGCAGCGGTCGAGGGCGATCTCCATGAGATAGGGATCCGGATGATCGCGGACTTTTTCGAAATGGACGGGTGGAGCACGTATTACATCGGTCCCAACACCCCGGCACTGAGCCTGCTGCGGGCGGCCCGCGAGCGGAATGTCGATCTGATTGTTATTTCCTGTAGTATGCCGCCATTTCTCCCAACGCTCCATTACCTGATCCGCTCCCTGCACGCGGATGCCGGGACTAAAAAGATAAAGATCCTTGTCGGTGGGCATCCGTTTGCGGTGGATCCCCCTCTCTGGAAACAGATCGGGGCGGACGCGTATGCAAAAGATGCGGTCGACGCAGTAGGGACTGCACACCGGTTGATGGGATAGAAACTGGTCGCCACATTCCTCCTTTCTGTGTGACAGGGAACTGTATCCCGCTATTATTCACGGCGATCGGTCAATCTTCTTGGCCGCCCTTTTGCTGTGTGCAGCTCAAGCCCGCCCGGCCGGACATAGGAGAACTCGAGGGCCAAGGTCTGGTCACTGATCCGCGGGCCAAGGCTGCGTTTCCGTTTGGCAAAGGATGTAATGAACTGTTCTTCAACCAGCCGGCGATCCACCGCTTCAGGATCGGCACATTCCAATGCGATCCTTACGGTAACCCGCCCGGTTGCCTCCCCACCCGTGACAAAGGCCTCATATTCACCGGTAAGATACGCCATGTTCCCATCCTGGAAGACTCCCGCCTCGATATCTACCCGGTTTACCGGGGTTTCGAAGATCCACACCGTTTCTGCTTCCCGCTGAGGGTTTTTTATGCGCATGTGCGTCCTGCCGCACGCACAGGGAGAACGGGACAGGACCGTGGTTATATCCTCGGTGTCGTAATTGAGAAGGAGCATCCCGGCCTTTGCCCCTTCCGGGAGCAGGGTGGTAAGGACTGCCCGCCCGGTGCTGCCGTCTGAGATAAAATCCTTCATCTGCGGGTCGTACATGTCGAGGTGGACGAGATCCTCCGGGACATGGAGCCCGGAAACGGCCGTGCACTCCCCGCACATGGTCCCTTCCGTGCTCCCGTAGGTGTTGTACACCGGGCATCCCCAGACCCCGGCAAGATAGGCCCGCGATTCGTCAGCAAAGCTCTCTCCCCCGGCGATTAGGCGGAGGATCGAGGTCTCCCGGGGGTCGATACCTTCCGATTCCAGATGACGGGCGAGGCGGAGAAGTTTGAAGACGCTGCCCACGATCGATGTCGGCCGGTACGAGGTAATCACTCTTGAGGTAAAACTGCATTTCCCGAACGGGATGATGGTCATCCCGATGCGCCGGGCCGCAAGGGTCATGGTATTGGCCCCAACGTTCATCCCATATGAGGCGCAGACGACCACGCGATCTTCCGGTAAAAATCCCTGCGAGACAAAACTGCGGGCATATTTCTCTGCATAGCGCCGCCAGTCATCCCAGGTGAGAAAAAAACTTTTGGGAGTGCCACTTGTCCCGCTGGTCTCCTGAATGGTGAAGACATCACCCCATTTCGCCGAGAGAAAACCGAAGTCCTTTGTTACGGGAGGCTGGTGTTCACGGATGGTCCGCCCGGAGATGACGGGGAGGTGGAGGAGATCCTCATGGATCCGGATTTCGGCCGGATCGATCCCGTTCTCCCGGAACCAGTGCCGGTAGAATGGCGAATGCTCGTTTGCATACGTCACGGTGTACCGTACGCGTTCATCGATCAGGCTGTCGAGGCTGCCCCTGTCCATTGTTTCTATCGCCGCATTCTGGTACCCGGGCATGGTGAATAAGAGAGAATGTGAAAAGAGGAGGCTTATAGGTTATTGTTCCATCTCACCGTAGGACGGGACGATTACGGTGGCGCGTGACGCAGGAAAAAGAGGTTATGGGAGCACTCATGCCCTTGGGGGAAAAGGGGTTGGCCCCAGTTCCCTACGTTCAGAACGATATCGCTTTTACCGATGAGGGCACCAGCCGGTCGAGCAGGAACGAGGGGATCTTCTGGGAGGTTGCCACGGTCAGGTTGAAGTTGTCCCGGGAACCGGATGAACCCAGGTACTGTAGGGTAATCTGGAAATCAGCATTAAAGATCGGGATCCCGAAGATCGAAATGGTGGCATGCCGCGGGCTGATGATACGGGTCTGGCCGATGGCCAGCTGCTCGCGGTTGCCATCCGCATCGGTAATCACCGAACCGTTATAGGTCATCACGGCAATCCGGATGCTGCCGATCGTAACCGCGTTCCCGTCCGGGAGGGAGACCGCATAATGCGTCTGGTACGGGAGCGAGACCCCCGCAGTACCGGTCGTAACCGTCATGGTGTAGGTGAGGACTGCTGCAATGGCAATAACGATGACGAGGCCGGCACCAATGCCGAGCAGGAGCTTTGTCCTGTGGTGTGCGCCACCCTTGCTGCGGCCGGATGCGTGGGGAGAGAGATCGGTCATAGTATCTTATGCTCCGGGACGGGCGATAAACATGAAAGGTGGAACGATTCTTCCCGTAGCCTGAGAATACTATTCTTCTGGTTTGCTGTACCCCGGTTCCTGCGGACGGATCTGTCCCCGGATCTCTGGCCAGCCCATAAAATCCATTACCCTCCCCGTACCATTGTACTAGGATTTTGATGCATATTCCCATACAATCAGTCACTCCAGAGACCGGCCATGCCGAGGTCTGCGGATGGGTCCACGAGGTCAGGGATCTCGGGGGCCTGGCGTTCTTTTTGATCCGCGACCGGACCGGGATCATCCAGGTGACCATCCCGAAAAAGAAAGCATCTGATGCAGTGCTTGCCGCTGCAAAGAAAGTGTCCCGTGAATCCGTGGTCCGGGTTGCCGGGCCGGTCAAGGCCATGGAGAAAGCGCCCGGAGGAAGGGAACTGGTGCCCGAGTCGTTTGAGATCATCAGCCTTGCCGAGACCCCCCTTCCGCTCGATGTTTCGGAAAAGGTAGGGGCAGAGCTCGATACCCGGCTCGACGCACGGTTCCTCGATGTGCGCCGCCCCCGGGTCTCCGCGGTCTTCCAGATCCGCAGTGCCGCATTGCACGCAGCCAACAATTTCTTCCACAAGGAAGGCTTTTTGAGCATCACCACCCCGAAGATCGTTGCCGCGGCAACCGAGGGGGGAACCGAGCTCTTCCCCATCGCCTACTTCGATAAGGAGGCCTTCCTCAACCAGAGCCCGCAGCTCTACAAGCAGATGATGATGGCAGGCGGCTTTGAGAAGGTGTACGAGATCGGGCCGATCTTCCGGGCCGAGGAGCACAACACCACCAAGCACCTCAACGAGGCCACCAGTATCGATATCGAGGTCTCGTATGCCGATCACCACGTGGTCATGAAGATCCTCGAGGACCTGATCGTGAAGGTCTACGAGTACGTGAACCGCTCCTGCAGCGACCAGCTGGCAAACCTTGACTGTACGGACTTTGCCGTGCCCAGGGCCCCCTTCACCCGCCTGCCGTACAGCGAGGCGATCGCGATCGCCCAGAAGACCTGCAGTGAGCCGATCCAGTACGGGGACGACATCTCTGCCGCAGCGGAGCATGCAATCGGTGACGAGATGGGCGGCCACTACTTCATTGTCGACTGGCCCACCGAGATCCGGCCCTACTACGCGATGCCGTACGAGGACGACCCGTCCATCTGCAAGGCCTTCGACCTCATGCACCCGAGAATGGAGCTCTCCAGCGGGGCACAGCGCGTCCACCAGTACGACCTCCTCGTCCAGCAGATCAGAAAGAAGGGGCTGAGCCCCGAGAGCTTCGAGTTCTACCTGCGCCCGTTCCGGTACGGGATGCCGCCCCACGCGGGATGGGGCCTCGGCGCAGAACGGCTGGTCATGACGATGCTGGGGCTCCAGAACGTCCGTGAAGCCGTCCTCTTCCCGCGTGACATGCACCGGCTTGTGCCATGAAAGCGTATTTCGTCAACAAGGTGTTAGCGACAACCGTGGTCGGAAGCTACCCCGTGGTGAAGGGCTCCGGCCTCAGGACTCTTTTTGATCCGTTCAAATCCGCTGTCGAGACGGCGGTTGCCGACCAGGTCAGCGCCGGTATCGATATCATCTCGGACGGGCAGGTCCGGGGCGATATGATCCAGGCATTCTCCGGCAAACTGCCCGGGATCAAGGGGCAGGACGTGGTGGGAAAGATCCAGCCGGCGTCGGGGGCCATCACGGCTGCCGATACGAAGTACGCCCGGACAAAATCGCCGTACGTGAAAGGTATTATCACCGGCCCGTCAACGCTCGCCCACGGCCTGCACATCAGCACGCCGATGTACCGGAACAAGGAGGAGCTGGCGCTTGACCTTGCCGCGGCCCTTGCCGCAGAGGCCCGGTACCTTGAAGCAGCCGGCGCTACGCTCATCCAGATTGACGAACCGATCTTCTCGACCGGGGTTGCCGATCTTGCCGTAGGAAAACAGGCGGTTGAACTGATCACGGGCGCAATAAAAATCCCGACCTGCATGCACGTCTGCGGTGGGCTCGAAAACGTTATCGACGATGTCCTCAGGATCAACGTGCAGGTACTGGACTTCGAGTTCTCCAAGAACCCGGCAAACCTCGCCCTCTTTGGCTCCCGGGACCTCGCGGGCCGGATGATCGGGTACGGCTGCGTTGATTCCACCTCGGAAGCGGTGGAAACAGTCGCAGAGATCAAAAAGCGGATCGAGAAAGGCGTCGAGATCTTCGGGGCAAAATCCATGCTCGTGGATCCCGATTGCGGCCTGCGGATGCGCTCCCGGGAATCCGCGTTCTGGAAACTCAAGAATATGGCAGAAGCGGCCCGGGAAGTGCGGCTCGCGCTGTAAGGGCCGGACCATTTTTTAGGAAAACAGGGCCCCGGCATAAGCACAGGGCCGGGGAGACCGTTTTACCCTCGATAAGTCCGGCCGGTTTTTTTTAAGATCGCACAAAAGGGCGGGGAGTGGCCGGTACTCTAGGTTTTGTCCTGACTGCGAGATGGTGGGGGTCACGCATACCAAAAATGTTTCCGGTACTTTCGCCAGACCGGGATCATATCGTCAGAAAAATGGGGGATAAAATAATGATCCTCCGGCCCGTTTTACAAAAATGGATCGTGTGACCCCCATAAGGGACCTTCCCTTTTACCCGGATTTTGATATGACAGTAGGAAGATTTTAAGAGATGAAAGGGAACGGGAAAACAGGATTGCGATGTAAGACAGGGATACGGGGGTCACAGGGTGTAAAAGTGTACAGCCGGAAATGGGCGGCCCGGCACTTTCTGTTTTCTTAAAGACCCGGAGATCATGAAAACGAGTGGGTATCGCACCTCCTTTGGAGGCGCCCGACCCTCCGGTCCAGAAGAACAGTCTTTTAAAAAAAATTTCCGGGCCCTACACGACTCTTGACGTAGTCGAGGCTTCGATCCCGCGATCCGTAATGATAAAGGGAAGGAGACGCTGGGGAGCGGCGGAATCACGGATCTTGTGCACCGCAAGCGTCCGTTCGATCTCGCTCTGGTGGATCTCGGTCTTGAGCTCAAGGACAATATCTGCCGCACGCATAATCCTGGTCATCTCAACCGGAGTATGGACATTGGTATACACGATAAACATCAGGTTTGCGCCGCGATCCCGCATCATCTCGCGTGCATGCCGGAGGAACTTGAGCGCCGCATCGATCCCGTATTTGATAATAATCATGGACAGGGAGTCAACAACGATCCTGCCACCAATCATCAGGGGAAGGTACATATCGGGGTGGAGCTCGGACACATCCTGCATGCCCGTCTCCACATCCCCGTCATTCATCAGGTAGGTCCCTTCTTCACCTTCTACCTTCCAGAACTGCATCGCCGCCAGATCAACACCGGACAGCGGCGTCCCGTACACCATGATGACCGACCCTCCGGGAAATCCCCCGTCAAGAAGAAGGTTGAGACCCACAATGCCGGTCGACCGCTTCTTCGGTTTGCCGGCTATGGGGATATCAACGATCTGGCTTTTTGTGTCCACGTCGGGATGCTCCGGCTATTATTTTTCATCATTTATTTAAAAAGTTTCCGTAATGTGAAGGGACATTCCCGATGCGATTTTCGCTATTCCTGGTCTGATTCCTGGACTATACGATGGTTTTACCAAACTTTTCCCGCAGGGTCCGGCGCAGGAGTTTCCAGCCATGAACCCGCGGAAGATCGTCCACGATCAGGAGTTTCCGGGGAATCTTGTACCCGGCAAGGTGCGTGCGACAGAACGATTCGAGCTCCTGCTCCGTGAGCACTGCCCCGGCTTTCAGGACCACCGCAGCCACCGGGGATTCGCCCCGGCGCTCATCAGGGATCCCGAAAACAGCTACATCCGCAACGGCAGGATGCTGGACAATAACGTTCTCGACCTCGGTCGGGTAGATCTTCCAGCCCGACATGATAATCATGTCCTTTTTCCGGTCGGTGATGTAGAGGATCCCCTCTGCATCGAGATACCCGATGTCCCCGGTCAGGAACCAGCCGTCTGCCTGAAAGACGGCCGCGGTCGCTTCGGGCAGGTTCCAGTATCCCCGTGCCACGGAGGGTCCGCGCAGGGCGATCTCCCCGGTCTGACCGGCGGCAAGTTCTTTTCCCGGATCATCTGCGTCCACGATCCTGACCTCCGTGTACCCGACCGCAACGCCAACGCTCTGGTAGTTCCGGGTGAGGGCGGGGTATTCAGGCAGAGTGGTGGTCCCCGAACCGATCACGATCGTCTCGGAGAGCCCGTAGGAATTTGCAACCGGGATGTGGAAACGCCGGTCGAATGCCTCCCATACCGACGGGAGCAACTGCCCCCCGCCGGATATAATGACCCGGGCGGTGGAGAGTGCCTCCCCGGTCCCCGGCTCGCCGTGGACAAGCGTGTGGATGACCGGGGGCATACCGGCAAGGACCGTCACCTTGTACCGCTCGGCGAGTGTAAGATAGTCCGTGGGGTTGAAGCGCTCCATCATTACAAATGTCCCACCCGCCCGCAGGACCGCAAGCCCCCAGGACAACCCAACATGCCCCATCGGATAGATCCCGAGGTAGACATCGTCCGGCCGGAGCCGGAGCGCTTCACGCTCTGCATCGAGCGCGGTCATCCAGTTGCCATGGGTGAGCATTGCCCCCTTGGGTTTCCCGGTGGTACCGGCCGTGTACTGGATATGGCAGAGATCGTCCATTCCGCAATTTTCAGCCCGCAGGGATGCCGGGGTCGGGGGGAACGATGACCAGACAACAAAACCGGACCCTCCGGGCTCCTGGTCCGGTTCGGTAACGCAGATGACATACGCGAGGGACGGGGTATTCTTCCGGACTTCGGCAACAACCCTGACGCCCTGCGTATCCGTAATGATCGCCCGGGCCCCGGCATCGCTGACCACATGGAGCAGTTCGTCTGCCTGGTACACGATGTTTGTCGGGACGGCAACTGCGCCGATCCGCCAGATGGCAAAGTAGCTGATCAGATATTCCGGGGAGCTGTCCAGATAGATACAGACCCGGTCGCCTTTCCTGATGCCAAGACCGGCAAGGCCGGCCCCGATACGGTTCATCTCGTCGCGGAGTTCCCGGTAGCTGTAGGTCCTGTTCCGCGAAGGACAGACAAGTGCCGCTTTGGCTTCGGGGACACTTCTTGCCTCAAGGAGCGTGGTAACATTGGACATGACCGTGGAGAGATCTGATGATACGCGTGAGACTTTGAGGTATTTAGGTGTTCATTTTATCTTCCTCAGGGGGAGAGAGGGGGCCAAAAAAGAGGGCTGCCGACCACAAATTTTGTAATACTGTGCACCGAATGTAATCGTACGGGATGCGTGCGGACATGGCGGATATCCGGAATTTTGTCGGTTTTGCCCAGAACGAGACACTGGTCAAAGAGTACGACGGGCTGAGGATGTATTACCCGGTAAGGGCAAAGATCGGCATTGCTGCCACCAGCAAACGCCTTATTGTGTACTCCAATGTGAGGAGTTTCTTTGACCCGCGAGCGGAATCGCTCTACCAGCAGGTGAATCTGGCCGATATCAAGGGGATTGGGGTGGTGCAGTCAAGGAGATACCGGCCCGCCCCGGTTGCCCTGGGAGCACTCCTCCTCATCGCGGGGATTCTTGTCGCCGCCATCGGCCTGATTGGCGGAAACCTGATCTTTGAAGCGGCAGGGATCGGCTGCGTCATCACCGGCATCATCCTGATCCTTGCAGGGGTTCTCTGGAGACAGAACCTGTTCCGGTTCGAGATCTGGGGGACTGCATGGACTCTCTCTGTCGGGGAGTTTGAAAACGTCCGGCCTTTTGTCATTCCCGGCCCCGACCTGCTCAAGGTAGTTGAGGAACTGGGCGCACTCGTCATTGAGATCCAGGAGGGCACGCTTTACACCGGAGAATAGCCGCTCCGGGTGCGTTATGATAACAGACCCCGGAAATAACAAGTTATTTCTGTCTCCCGAACCCGTATGATAACTGATACCTATGGCTGAGGAGACGCATCCGGAACAACCGCCCCAACAGCACCATGACCGGCGATCCTATTACCGTCACCGGCAGGACCCCCCTTCCGCACAGTCCCGCCCGGCACAGGAACCACGACCGCCGCAGGCACCAGCGGGTGATAATCTTGATGCGGCAGAGGACGAGGAAGAACGTGCGGAGTCGTCCCGGCACCGATCACATGGCGGTGGCGGCCATCGTCGCGGCGGCAAACCACCCAAGAAAGTGTACGAAGAGTTCATCAACGACCCGTACTGCGAATAACTTTTTTCAAAATAATTTTTAACGGGCCAACGATCAACGGCCCATTTTTGTTTTTTTACGGGAAGTTTCTGATGACCTTCTCCCGGATCGCTTCCTTGGGATACGCACCAACTACCCGGTCCACGATCTTTCCATGTGAAAAGAAGACAATGTTCGGGATCGCGGATATGTTGAGCTCCATCGCCAGCTGCTGGTTCTCGTCCGTATTGCACTTCCCGAACGTCACTTTCCCGGCAAATTCCTGCGCGAGCTCCTCGATGGCAGGCCCGACCCGCCGGCAGGGCCCGCACCACTCTGCCCAGAAATCGATAACCAGGGCCGGGTGTGCCTTGAGGAGCTCGCTGATATGCAGCTGGTCGACCGGGATCAAACTGCCTGCCACCTGACGGTGTTCCATCTTCTCCTTGAGTGCCGCCCTGCGCTTCTCGCGGATCTCATCAAGCTCGTGATCGTCCATAGCTGTGAATAGGGCAGCACTGATAATTGAAATTAACGAACAGGACAACCGGGTGCCCCGTGAGTAAAGTATATCTGCGCCCGTCGTCTATATTATAACCCTGATTATAGGAAGCGAGGTAGGGTAGTCAGGATATCCCGACGGGCTCATAACCCGTAGATCGATGGTTCAAATCCATCCCTCGCTACTGTTCTTTTGTCGTTGTTTCTGCTGCACGCACGAGCGCCGGCTTTCCTGTGTTACACCGCCCTTTTACGCCACGTGGCCGGGGAAGAGCACAAAGAGGCCCAGCAGCGCAACCAGGAAGACAAGGATACAGCCCGGGATTTTCATACGGACTCACCGGTATTCCCGTAGGATCGGGCGGGTATATACCCACCTTCTTTCTGGAAAAGTTGTGGGGATTTTTTTCCCGGGGGCCATACTGCGGGGCTGGTCAGACCTTCCGCGCCACGGTGACGACAAATGTCCGGTTTTTGTAGACTACGTCCACATCCGAAAAACCGGCTTCACAGAGCCACACAAGCTGGGTGGAAAGTTTCTCGTTCTTATCGAGCGTATCCCGGCGCTGCAGGATCCCGGCATGCTCGTTCGCAGAAAGCGGACCGCTCGCGAGGAAATCATTCCAGTGATCGAGGTACCGCTGCGTGAAGTACGGCGTCTCCCCTTCTGCCTGATCGGCGTTGATAAAGAGCCCGCCGGGTGCGAGAGCCTGGTACACCCTCCTGAACAACCGGCACTTGTCGCCGGGTTCAAGGTGGTGGATCGAGAGGGCGGAACAGACAAGATCGTAGGGCCCGCCCAGATCCACTTGTGCATAATCCCCGGCCCGGAACCAGATATTCTTCCGGCCGGAAAAGCGTTCCCGGGCAACGGCAAGCATATTTTCCGAGATATCGAGCAGGGTGATGGTCGCGGCAGGATATTTTTCCAGGAGGAGTGCGGAGAGCAGCCCGGTTCCTGCCCCGATATCGAGAATGGCAGGGGCTGATGTCGTGCTCTCCGCGGCCCAGATCGCGGCATCGTAATAGTTCCGCATGTCAGGGATAATGGACTCACGCTGTGCATCGTATTCCGCGGCTACCGCATCAAAGGCCTTCCTGATATAATCCATGATTTCTCCATCCCGCCCGATCCGCACGCACGAACGGCTGCTATAACCGGGTTGTGCCGGAACAGGCAAAAAGTACAGCGGTGCACAGGACAACGGACTGAAAAAAGAGAACGGAGGAACGGTATTATGTGGTCTCTGCTTCGAACGATTCGAGCCTGGACTGGAAGGTCCCGTCAATGAAATTCACCTGGCGGGGATTTGCGGTCTCACCATCGATGGAAAGCGGGTAGCAGCCGGTAAGACAGCCGGTGCAGAGATCGTCGCGGTCAAACCCGATCGCCTTCACGAGTGCATCGAGCGAGATATGGTGGAGGGAAGTAGCGGTGATCGAGCGCCGGACCTCGTCCTCCATTTTGTCACTTGCAATCAGCTCCTGTCGCGTCGGCATGTCGACGCCCAGGTAACAGGGTGCCTTGATCGCGGGCGACCCGATCCGCATATGTACTTCACGCGCCCCGGCATCCCGCATCATCTCGATGATCCGCTTCGAGGTCGTCCCCCGCACGATGCTGTCGTCCACAAGGACCACCGATTTCCCTTTCAGGTGGGCCGGTATAGGGTTGAGTTTGATCCGGACTGCCCGCTCGCGCTCCTTCTGCGTGGGCATGATGAAGGTCCGGCCCATGTACCGGTTCTTCATGAGGCTCTCGACGAACGGGACCCGGGAGCGTTCGGCATACCCGATCGCGTACGCGGTCCCGGAATCCGGCACCGAACAGACCGAATCTGCCGCCACCGGTGCCTCTTCGTGGAGTTTCTGGCCGATCGTGCGTCGCACATCATAGACAAGCACCCCGTCGATGATCGCGTCCGCCCGGGCAAAATAGATGTATTCAAAGATGCAGTGGGCGCGCCGGCCGGCCACCGCAATCTGCGTGCACTTTACCCCTTCGCCATCCATCCGGATCAGTTCGCCGGGTTTGATATCGCGGAGGAATTTTCCTCCCAGCGCATCGATCGCCACGCTCTCGGACGCCACGATATACCCGTTCTCGATCTTTCCCAGGCAGAACGGCTTGATACCGAGCGGATCGCGGAAGGCATAGATGACCCCGTCGATCATGATCACGACCGAGTACGAGCCCTGCATCCGTTTCATGCAGACATGGACCGCATCCTCCACGCAGCCCGAGGCGGTTATCTCTTCGATGAGGATCTTCGCGATGATCTCCGTGTCGGTTGTTGTCGTAAACATCTGGCCGGCCTGCTCGTACTCCCGACGGAGTTCGCAGGTATTGACCAGGTTCCCGTTGTGGGCGACCGAGATAAAATGGTCCTGGAACTGGAAATTGAGGGGCTGGATATTCTCCGGCAGGTTTGCACCGGTTGTCGGGTACCGCACATGGCCGATCCCGGCGGTGCCCTTTAAATCTTTTAAAACAGCAGGGGAAAAAACGTCGGCGACAAGACCCTGCCCCTTGAACTTACGGAGACTTGTCCCGTCATACGTGGATATTCCGGCGCTCTCCTGGCCACGGTGCTGGAGTGCATACATGGCATAATAGAGCTGGATGGATACACCGCCAGCATCGACGATGCCAACGATACCACACATGGTACGGCCCGCTTAATGCGTCGGAGTTTTTGGTCTCTTGGTGTCCCACTTGAAGCTCTGCATCTTGGTGCTTCTTCCAAACCCGCAGGAAGAGCAGACTTTTTTCTGGGCGTGGAACGAGATCCTGCCACAGCGCCGGCAGGCGATGTGGGTCATCTTGTTCATCTTACCCATGGACGGAGTGCCTTTTGACATGTTATTTCACCTTAGGATTCCAGCGATGGTGAGATATAGATCACGTTGTCCCCACGGACGATAAGCGTGCCTACCTTGACAACCTGCCCGTTCTCTGTTTCCTCGGCCTTATCAAGGACGAGGTTCATGTGAACATCGTATCCCTGAAGAACTCCCCGGATCTCTCTTCCTCCCTTGAGGGAGACGATAACGGGCTGGCGGTTGAGCACCAGATCCAAAATATCCAACGGTCTCTTGGTCATACTTATCCCTGTATTACCATCGCTCTGGAGTAATATATGTGCGTGAGCACTCTACTTAAACATAGCGTACACCTGCACGTGCCTGATAGGTTTTCTGCCTTCCGTACCGGGAGGCACAGACTCTGTACCCGGTGATACGAAAACACACCACGTACCCATTGGCCGGGAAAAATATTAGCCATTACCCGGGAGATGGTAGATAGGACAATGAAAAAAATCGTAGTAAAAAAACGGCATTCGATCCGAAAAAGCCAGGCGCAGGATTTGCTCGAGCGACTTGCGCTCCAGATTGGACCCTCCGCAGCGCTTTTCCATGCAGATATGATCGAGATCCTGGAAACCAACGCGGATGTCGCCCTTTACCTCGTGAACAAAAAACCCCTGCTGATGGACGCGGGGAAGTGGGTCTTCCCCACGCTGAAAGGCGCTGTGCAGTGCCCGATCCCTGAGCGGCAGATAGCAGTCGATGCCGGGGCGATCCCGTACGTAGTGAACGGGGCAGACGTCATGCGGCCGGGCATTGTCGCAGTCAGCGATGACATCATTGCAGGAGGCCCGGTCCAGATCGTGGACGAGCGGCACAAGAAGCCCCTTGCTATCGGAGTGGCGCTCTTGGACGGGCCGGCCATCCGGGCGAGCGCACAGGGAAAGATGTGCAAAAATTTCCACCATGTCGGCGATGAACTCTGGAATCTTGAACTGTAACATTTCTGAAATGAAAAACGCTGATGAAAAAAAGGGCCATTTCCGCCTTTTACATCGATACTATTAAATAATTTTCTTCGTACAGTTTTTTTATGGTTAAGATCTTTGATACCCTTTTAGGAAAAAATTCCACCAGTTCCGACGATGAGTACATGGAGCTGGACCTCAGTTCATACGAGGAGCATGGCCGGGACGCTCCCGCACTCCTGGTCAAGATCGCCACGATCGGCGACCTCAAGGACACGCCCCGGGTCAAGGACGAGGTGTACAACGGCAATATTGTGATCGTCGATATCTCGCGCCTCAAGATGGACAAGATCTCGTACGAACGGGTCCTCAAGGACTTAAAGGAAGTTGCAAAGGACGTCAACGGGGACATCATCGGTCTTGGCGACCAGCGGTATGTAGTCCTTACCCCGATGTCGGTCAAGATCTCACGCGACAAGATTGGCGGGGCATAACGCGGTGCGCACCATTGTCCCGGGACCGTGTCCATACTGCAATACCGAAATAGAATACCTCTATCAGACGGAAAATATTCCCTATTTTTCGGATATCCTTATCATCTCTGCTATCTGCCCGTCCTGCGGGTACCGGTACGTGGATACGCAGCTGCTCAAGAATGCCGATCCAGTGCGGTACGAGCTCGCTGTGGAGACTCCTGAAGATCTCAATGTGCGTGTGGTCCGGAGCATGACCGCACATCTTGAAATACCGGAGCTGGGCGTCCGGATCGATCCCGGGCCGGCCTGCGAAGGCTTCGTGACCAACGTGGAGGGAGTGCTCGACCGGATCCTCCAAGCCATCAGGGCCGCAATCCGTGACGGTGATGACACCGAGAGGGAAAACGGGCGGATCCTTATCGAGCGGATAGCATCCGTCAAAGCCGGAGAATTGCCCGTAACGCTGATCCTTCAGGACCCTATGGGAAACAGCCTCCTGGTTTCGGAGAAGGCACAAAAGACCGCCTTTGTCGCTGACGAACCGGATGATTGCGGGGAGTGAGTCCACGGGCTTTGGACCGTCCCGGTCCCTTTTTTTTCTCTCCGGGGACAGGTCCCTGCCAGGTCACTTACGGGCGTCATCCGGGTTTTTCTTCAGAAATGCCCCCACGGTGAACCGGTTCGGGTCATGGGTCTCCCGGACATTTGACCCTTCATAGGTCCGGTCATGTTTCTGCAGGAGGGATCGCAGGGATTTTTTCAGTTTGTCCGGGCGTTTTGCGATCTTCGAACGCAACGTGGTTTTCAGGAGTGTTCCGGCAGTCGCTTCAGTGAAATGCTCCTGGCAGAGGACGACAAGGAGCTGGCCCGGGTTCTCTTCCGGCCGGTTCGGGAAACGTGAAAGCATCCCGAGCTGGAAGACCTCAAGTGCATCGGGCGGGCAGGGACGATCGCAGTACTCGCATTTCCCCACCATTTCCCGGACCTGTTTTTTGGTCTTTGACGTGAGAGCGATACGGCTTCGTTTGAACTCGCCTGAGTCCGGGGAATGATCGCTTGTCATTTGATACCTCCTTGGTGAATCCCACATCAATTCCTGATTCAGGAGTGAACGTGCAGGGGTTCAGGTAACCTGCGCGTCCCGGAGCCATGCGCCCGGTCTTTCCGTCACCTCGCCGACCACCCGGGCGCCCTTCACTATCGCGGTTACCGCGTCCACTGATGCCGGCGGCACTACGTAGGCGTACCCCATACCCATGTTGAAGGTACGGTACATCTCGATATCGGAGATCTTTCCCGTCTCCTGGATCCAGGAAAAGATCGCGGGCGGCTGGAGCGGAGCATCGAACCGGAACCCGTACGGGCAGAGGCGCAGGAAGTTCAGGAGTCCCCCACCGGTGATATGGCACATGCCGTGCACCGTGCAGGCATCGGCAACCGCAAGGCTCTCATGATAGATCCGGGTGGGGGTGAGCAGTTCGCGCCCGAGCGTCTTTCCCGAGCTGATCTTCTCATCGTAGTCCGCGTACTTCTCCACTACCATCCGTGCAAGCGAGAGGCCGTTGCTGTGGACGCCGGTGGAGGGGACACCGATGATCTTGTCGCCGGGACGGATCTTCTCTCCCGTTACGATCCGGTCCTTCGCCTGGACGCCCACGCAGGTGCCGGCAAGGTCGAGGCCGTTCACGAGGCCCTTCAGCGATGCGGTCTCCCCGCCCACGATATCGATATTCGCCTGGCGGGCCCCCTCGTTGAGGCCGATGCCAATCTGCGCCATCTTCTCCACGGAAAGCGTGTCGGTGGCAATGTAATCGACAAACGCGATCGGCTCCATGTGCATCACGTAGAGATCGTTCACGTTCATCGCGATGCAGTCGATCCCGACCGTGCTCCAGTCGGCAAGCTTGTCGGCCACGAGCATCTTCGTTCCCACCCCATCAGTCGTGAGGGCAAGGGCCTGCGTGCCGAAATCGATCAGCCCGGCGAAATGGCCGACATTCCCGAGCATCGTATGGCTTCCCTTCCTCCGGAAGGTCAGATTCCGGATAAGCGCCTTGATCGCCGTCGCTTCAAGGTCAATGTCCACACCGGCCTCGCGGTATGCGTTTGCGGTCACTCGCATTCCTCCGACAGACGGAACTCATCGTGCAGCACCCTGACGGCACGCGGCCCGTCCTGCTGTCTGACCACAAACGAGATGTTCGCCTCGCTTGAGCCCTGCGAGATCATCATCACGTTTACGCCGGCCTTGCCAAGGGCAGTAAAGATCCGGCCTCCCGTGCCGGCTGCACCGGCCATTCCGGCCCCGACCACGGCAACGGCACAGACATCCCGGTTGTGGGTGACCTCCCGCACGATACCATCCCTGACAAGAAACGCCAGGGCATCTACGGCTGCATCGAGATGGGACTCATCCACGATGAGTGAGATGTTTGCTTCGCTCGAGCCTTGCGAGATCATCATCACATTCACTTCGTGGTCGGCAAGTGCGGAAAAGATCGCCTTTGCCACGCCCGGCCTCCCGATCATCTGTGCGCCGTTGATGTTGATCGAGGCAACCTTGTCGATATACGTGAGGGCCTTGACCACACGGCTGTCGCGGTAACCGTTGCGTACGATCATGGTGCCGGGATGGGCCGGGTTGAAGGTGTTCTTGACCCGGACAAGGATGTTTTTGCGCATGGCGGGATCGATCGAGCGGGGGTGCATGACCTTGGCGCCGAAGTAGGAGAGCTCCATCACCTCGATATAGGAGATGCTTTTGAGGACCCGGGCATCGTTGATCACCCGGGGATCGGAGGTCATGATCCCATCGACATCGGTCCAGATCCAGATCTCGTCCGCATCGATCCCGGCCCCGACAATGGATGCAGAATAATCGGATCCGCTCCGGCCAAGGGTGGTGAGGATCCCGTTCTCGGTACAGCCCATGAATCCCATGATAACCGGGACCTCCTTTGAGAGGAGAGACCCGATCTTCCGTTTGATCCGTCCATCGCTTTCAGGGAGCGCCGTTGCTTCCCCGTGCTGGGGGGTGGTGAGGATCCCGGCCTCACAGCCGTCAAAAACCGTTGATGGGATGCCACGCTGGCGGAGGGCGGCACCAACGACCGGGGCAAGCAGACGCTCACCAAACGAGATAATATAGTCCTTTGAACGGGGCGTAAGCTCCCGGAGATTGTGAACCGCAAAGAGGATGTGCTGGAGGCTGGCGAGGCGCTTCTCAATGACTGCCCCGACTTCCGTAGTATAATCCGGCGCTGCCCCGGCAAGCGTGGTCATATGCCGCTCGCGGAGATGGGCGATTAAGGGAGAGACTTCGGAACAGTTCTTTGCCGCGGGGAGTTTCTCTGCAAGGGCGATGAGCTGATCGGTCACGCCCCGCTGGGCAGAGACCACGACCGCCAGTTCGTCACCGGCCTTATGGTGTTTTTCGAGAATATCCACAACCCGCCCGATACATTGTGCATCGGCAACGGATGTCCCGCCAAATTTCATCAAAAATCTCATGTCGGTTCACTCTGGGATGTACCATTTATTTATGTAACTATACGACGCACAGAATTATAATATGCATGCAGATGACGCGATGGACTGCCACGTGCTGGTGATCGGCAGTGGCGGCGCGGGAGTCCGGGCGGCAATAGAAGCCGCCCGGTACGGGGAGACCGTGCTTGTTACCAAGACCATCGCGGGAAAGGGCGGATGTACCCCCATGGCAGAAGGGGGCTACAACGCTGTGCTGCGGCAGGAAGATTCCTGCGAGATCCATTACGAGGACACGCTCCGGGGGGGTGCGTACCTCAACGAACCGGAACTGGTCAGGATCCTTGTCCAGGAATCCCCTGAGCGGATCCGTGAGCTGATCCGCTGGGGTGCGGTCTTCGATTTCACCAACGAGTGCGAGATTGCCCAGCGGCCGTTCGGCGGCCAGCGGTTCCCCCGGACCTGTTATGCAGGCGACCGGACCGGCCACGAGATGATGATGACCCTCGTGGAGCATCTGGATTCTGTGCCCGTGACCAAGCTGGAAGAAGTGACGGTCATCGAGCTGCTTAAGGAAGGCGACCGGGTGATCGGGGCATGTGCCCTTGATGAGAATGGTGAGCTGGTCACCATCACGGCCGATGCCACCATCCTTGCTACCGGCGGGGGAGCACGGGTCTACGATATCTCAACCAATTCCTCGAGCGGCACGGGAGACGGTTTTGCCATGGGGTACCGGGCCGGGGCCGAGCTGATCGATATGGAGATGGTGCAGTTCCATCCCACCGGTGCAGTATACCCGTACGATGCACGGGGCCGGCTCATCACGGAAGCCGTGCGGGGCGAGGGAGGCCTCCTGAAAAATGCCCTGGGCGAGCGCTTCATGAAGCGGTACGATCCGGTGCGGATGGAACTCTCCACCCGGGATGTGGTTGCCCGGGCGATTGCCACGGAGATCGCAGGCGGCCGGGGCACGCCGCACGGCGGTGTCTACCTTGATGTCACGCATCTTCCCAAAGAACAGATCGAGACCCGGCTGCCGGTGATGCTCGAGCAGTTCCTCTCCTACGGGGTTGATATCCGGACCCAGCCGATGGAAGTTGCACCCACTGCCCACCATATCATGGGAGGCCTGAGGATCAACCCGCAGGGGATGACAACGGTGCCGGGTCTCTATGCCTGCGGGGAAACGGCCGGCGGTGTCCAGGGAGCCAACCGGCTGGGAGGAAATGCCCTTGCCGAGACCCAGGTCTTCGGAAAACGCACCGGGGAGGCAGCCGGGCAGAGCAAACGACGGGCAAAAAAGATCGATCCCACACAGACTTTAGAAATACAGGAAAGGATCGGCCGTTTCTTCTCCGGCACGGAAAACCCGGCACGGGTGCGAAAGGATCTCCAGCAGGCGATGTGGCGGGGTGCAGGCATCTTCCGGGACGAGACGGGCCTCAAGGCAGCGCTTGCCACGGCAGAGCGTCTCCTTGCTGCCCCGATCCGGGCAGTTTCCCCGGCGGGGGTGGCAGAGTGCTGTATCGTGCAGAACATGTGCCAGACATCGGTACTCATCTGCCGCTCGGCCCTGATCCGGCCGGAGTCCCGTGGGGCAGACATGCGGGTGGACCTCACGCAGGAATGGGATGCGGAGCATTCACCCTTCGGGCACACCTACATCTCGAAACACCGCGAGGGCATCATACGACACGGGGTGACGGCATGAAAGAGATCCGGGTAGCCGTCCTCCGCTTCGATCCGAAAAAAGATCCGGCCCCCCACCCGGAATCCTATACGGTGAGGGTCAACGAGGGCGCCCGGGTCCTGCATGTCCTGCATGCGATCCATGACGAGATCGATCCCACGCTCTCCTACCGGTACTGCTGCGGGTCTGGCCAGTGCGGGAGCTGTGCGGTACAGGTCAACGGGGAACCGGTACTCGCGTGCATGAAAGAGGCGGCCGAAGGGATCACCATCGCCCCCCTGAACCTGCCGGTGAAAAAGGATCTGGTAGTCGATCTCCTCCCCAAGATCGCCACCATCGCGTCCCTTGTCCCGCCGGAGGGTGAGGCCCCGCTGCCAACGAAAGCGCAGATCGATGAGATAAAACCCCTCCGGGACTGCATCGAATGCATGGCCTGCGTCTCGGTCTGCCCGGCGATGGATGTGACCACGTTTCTGGGGCCCACTGCGATGCGGCAGGAGATGCGGCTGGCTCTCGATCCCCGTGACACCATAAACAGGGTACCTGACGCAATCCGCGACGGCCTGTTTACCTGCACGAGCTGCCAGGCCTGCTACAAGGCCTGCCCGAAAAAGATCCAGATCCCGGGGAAGGCGATCGAGAAACTCCGGGCACTGGCAAACAGGCAGGGCTTCACCCTCCCCCGGCACCGGGAGGTCGAGGCACTCATAAAAGAGACCGGCAGGAGCGTTGTCCGGACCGCGCCGAGTTTCATGGAGCAGGTTGGGACCACCATCGAGCCGTACGGCCCGGTACGGGCAACCGTCGGATTCTTTGTTGGCTGCATGTACAACCTGCGTCAGCAGCAGTCCGCGCTGGATGCAATAGAAATCCTCAAAAGAAACGGCATCCGGGTGATCATCCCCCGTGACCAGATCTGCTGCGGTTCACCCTTGATCAGGACCGGCCAGCTCGACTATCTTGATACCCTCAGGAAACGCAACATCGATGCGTTCCGGACCCGGGGGATCGATACCGTGATGACGATGTGCGCCGGGTGCGGCTCTACCCTCAAGCACGATTACGTGACGCCGTTCAAAGTTATAGACATTAACGAGTTGCTCACCCACTACGGAATCGAGCCACCGGCAAAGCTCCCGCTCAGAGCAACCTACCACGATCCCTGCCACCTCTTGCGGGGACAGGACGTGAAAGACGAGCCACGCCAGCTGATCCGTCAGGTGGTCGACCTGGTGGAGATGCCGGCCATCTGCTGCGGGTCCGGCGGCGGGGTAAAGTCCGGCCTTCCGGATGAGGCAGCAGCGCTCGGGGAGAAACGGCGCGAAGAGATCCGGAAGACCGGGGCCGATATTGTAATCACCTCCTGCCCGTTCTGCGAGTTCCATATCGCGAGCCACTCGGATAAGCCGGTGAAAAATATCATGACGGTTTTGCTCGAAGGGTACCGGGAGAAGGACCGGCAGGAACAGAAGAAAGAATAATGGTGCTGTTCGGCTGCCAAAGTCTGAACCGCCACCCCATAACCGTACCTTCCTCCACCCAAATCCGGGCCTAAACTGGTCTCCGATTCCCCGTTTCCGGACATGGGATCTGATCTCCACAGGAAACGATGTCCACGCCCCTAGAAAATCCTGATTTAACCGCGTATTTTTAAAAATGCCCCGATTTAAGGGCCACTTAAACCTGCACAATAGCGGGCTTCTGTTGACTGGGTTTCTGGAGATATCCGGTTGGTCATCTGTGGGAGAGATCGGCTGTCCGGAGGCTTCTGTGAGCGTTTTTCAAGTTTACGTCGGAGAAACCGAGCCATTGGGGATGGGATCGAGGGTGCTCCCAGAGATAAGGGGACACTCTAGGGGGGTTGCCGCCCCCCGCCGCTGATGCATCCCTGTAATACGGCAACATCACACGCTCCCCCAACGGGGGCAGGGTTGGCGCAAAGGGGAAGGCATGACATAAGAACACGTGCATTCCCCCACATAATTTTCCGGTATTTTGGGATGCAGTCCGGCAAAATGTGAGGGTAACGACTTTTATCTGGATTTTTTTTTTTGATTTTCCACATTTCATGCCAGAATAATCATGCCGAAAAAATATTGCGCCAATCTTTCGGAAACTTTCGTGTATAAAAATCCATTCAGTGCAATGATTTTCGCTATGAAATACGCCAAACGGAAAAAAGCGTCAGCCCTGGCTCATTAAGTACTCATACGCCTCGAGCGCTGCCTTGGCCCCATCCCCGGCAGCAATAATGATTTGCTTGCTCTTTACGGAAGTCACATCACCGGCCGCAAAGATGCCGGGCCGGCTCGTGCGGCCATCCACATCCACCACGATCTCTTTCTTCTCGTTGAGGGTTACCAGATCTTTGAGGTTGTCGGTATTCGGCGTCCAGCCAACCTCAATAAACACCCCGTCGATATCGATATGCTGCTCATCCTGCCCCTCCGTCGCGATCGTAATCTTCTGGAGAAACGGCTCGCCGGCGAGCCCGGTGATATGGGCATGGAGGTGCACGGTGATGTTCTTTATTCCTTCGAGCTTTTTGACGTATACCGGATCGGCTTTGATCGTGCTGCGGACGATGAGACTGACCGAGGAAGCAATCCCGCTCATCTCGACCGCGGTCTGGAGCGCCGAGTTTCCGCCACCTACCACGGCCACCTTCTTTCCCTTATAGAGCGGGCCGTCACAGGTCGAGCAGATGGAGAGGCCGCGCCCGAGATATTTCTCCTCATCCTGTACCCCGAGCTTCCTTGGCTGTTTTCCCGGGGTCAGAATCAGGCTTTTGGCTTTGACCGTGATTCCCGAGATGGTTGTAACTGCAAAGAGATTTTCGTCGGGAACGATCCCGGTAACCCGGTCAAGTTCCAGCCGTACATCAAGGGTGCGGACCTGTTCTTCGAACTTTTTCATGAGATCCTCACCGGTGATCATCCGGTAACCCATGTAGTTCTCGATTGCCCAGGATTCCAGCGCCTGGCCACCAATGCTCTCCGAGACGATCAGGGTCTTGAGCAGCTTGCGGGCGCAGTACACCCCCGCAGTCAGTCCGGCCGGACCGGCACCTACGATCACCACGTCATATATTTCACTGGAGGGATGCGTGCCGAACAGCTCGTTGAGCCGCTGGGAATCAAACCCGATAATAACCTCATCGTCAACCGTGATCACCGGGACGCCACGCTGTCCCGACAGCGCGATCATCTTCTCTGCCGCTGCAGCATCAGCCCCGACATCAATGGCGGTGTACTGGATGCCCTGCTTGTCGAGAAATGCCTTGGCCATCCGGCAGTACGGGCAGTTTTTCGTGGAATAAACGGTGACCGTGCTCATCAATGCGAAGAGGTTTGCGTCCGATATAAAGATTATGCCACTGGCATGCTTTCACCCGTATCAATCGCAACTTTCTTTTTATTGCACACCCCAATACCCCGGTATACAACACCAGAGTCCGTCATGACCGTCTCCTGCCGAAGATGTCACCCCTGGTTGTTCTGGGGATGCATCGCGATACTGCTGCTCTTTACCCTCCCTGCCGCAGCTGCATCCGATACCTCTGCTGCCGGACCGACGGTTTACCTCAATTTCAATGAAGGGGGTGGCAACCTCGCACTTGATTCCTCCGGTCACGGAAATGCCGGAATGATTCACGGCAATGCCTACCGGATCGATAACAACGGTTGTGTACGAGCTCTTGTACTCGACGGGAACGGGAGTTACGTTTCAGTGGCATATACAGCCGCCAATCATCCCACCGACGCCATAACGGTGTCACTCTGGTTCTCTGTAAACGATACCTACCCCCAGGCGCTTGTTTCCACGAACGCTGATGGAGGCGGGTACCGGCTCGGGTTCGACGAGGGCAACGATCTCTGGTGGACACTCGGCCTTGACAGCCAGAAAGGCAGTGTTTCCGTGGTGATCCCCCATGAGGCCATTTCTCCCGGGCAATGGCACCAGGTCACGGGGTCTTACGATGGATCCGTAGCACAGATCTACCTGGATGGCATTCTCCGTAACCAGGTAAATGCCACCGGTGCAATCCGGTACACGGACAACAATGCGGTCATGATCGGGGCCAATGCCGGGCCGGCGGATATTCCCGATACCACGTCTCCTGGCTACCTGGCCGGTGCCGTTGACGAGGTCAGGATCTACGACCGGGCACTTTCCTACGGTGAGGAGATGGACGACCGGTACCAGTGCACCGCTGCACCGGGAACCGGGA
The DNA here is from genome assembly GCF_035543475.1 of Methanoregula sp. Taxonomy (GTDB): domain Archaea; phylum Halobacteriota; class Methanomicrobia; order Methanomicrobiales; family Methanospirillaceae; genus Methanoregula. The sequence goes on along the minus strand of NZ_DATKKA010000011.1, from coordinate 8,451 downwards.
TCCTGTTGCTTCCCGCGGGCACTCCACCGGAATTCCTTACCTCGGGATCGCTCGGATTACAGAATGGTGAGACCGCCACCCGGAGACTGACCTTTGCCAACCAGAGTACGCAGGGGATCTGGCAGGTGAGCGTTCCCCCCGGCTCCCGGCTTTCCGCAGGAGCGGCGGATGCCTATCCGGACGTTTATGCCGACGAATGGTACGTGGAGCTCAGGGACCAGGATACCCGCCTTACGCGTATCGTTGCCTTCCCGTCGGCCATTAACGCGCCGGCCAGCGGCGTTATTGAGTCGGGAAACGCCACGGTGCTCCTTCACTACTTTGGAGGCCCGGGCCGGTTCCCCGCGGCCATGAACCTTATCCTCACCTGCACCGCCCCTGAAAACCCGGTTACCTCCCTGCCCAAGGCCATTCTCGAATACCCGACTATTGTGATCTATTCCGCGTCCTGGGCTACCCTGATCGCACTTATCGTCGTTATTATCTGGGCACACCGGCGGCAAAGCAAAAAATAACGCAACGTATTCTTTGTGGGAACGTGACACGGGATCCCTAGTACCCGTGACGATAAGAACCGTTAAAAAAAGATTAGAGTGAAATTTCACGGAACTGTTTTCCGAATACGCCGCAGATCGGACACTTGTCGGGCGCCTTCCCGATCTCGATGTTCCCACAGACCGGGCACAAAAAGACCTTTTCCCTGCCGAGATCGTGGCCGGCTTTTATGGCGGCAAGTGCCTTTTTGTACAGCCCTGCATGGACCTCTTCGGCTTTCATCGCATGGGTGAATGCAAGGATGGCCTCGCTCTTTTTTTCGGCTTCTGCCTCCTTGATAAAGCCGGGATACATCGAGGTGTACTCGTGCATCTCACCGGCAATGCTGCCTTCCAGGTTCTTCTCTGTCGTGCCCACGGTGCCGAGCACTTTCATGAGTTTCTTTGCATGGATGGTCTCTGCCTCAGAGGCCGCCTTATAGAGGGTGGCAATCGCAGTGAATCCCTCTGCTGCAGCCTTCTCGGAAAATGCGAGATATTTCCGGCTGGCCTGGGATTCCCCGGCAAACGCTTCCATGGCATTCTTCTCGGTTGTCATACGGGAACGTATAGTCAGGGAGTTACTTAAACATTCTTCATGAGGCAGTGCCGGTTTACCTCCCTTGAATTCCCGGGATAAGATGCATTACATAAGAGAGGGATTATAGATTCCGGCATCCCACGCATACCTATGCGCGAACAGGTACCGGCCAGGGAACTGTCTTTCCCCACCCGTGGCGTACCATGAAAAAGATGAAAGATCTCCCGGCTCACGACAGGCCGCGGGAGAAGATCGCACAAAAAGGCGTGCAGGCGCTCACCGATGGGGAACTCATCGAGGCGATCATCGGGCGCGGGATGCCCAACCGGGATGTACGGGCGATTGCGCGCGATATCGATCTCCTGATCCGGGACCCGGCCCGGGAGATACGGTACGAAGACCTGCTGGAGATCGAAGGTTCGGGGCCCACCAGGGCAGCCCAGATCCTGGCCTGTCTCGAACTCGGGCGGCGCAGGTACAGGCCATCTGACGCCGTAAAGATCCGTACCCCGGAGGATATCCTGCCCATCGTCAGTTCGTACCGGGATAAGCCGCAGGAATACTTCATCTGCATCTCCCTCTCCGGGGCCGGCGAAGTGATCCAGAACCGGGTGGTTACGATAGGTATTCTCAACCACAGTCTCGTCCCCACCCCCGTGAAGTGTTTGCCGGGGCGATTACGGACCGTGCCGCCTCGGTCATCTGCGTGCACAACCACCCGTCAGGATCGCTTGAGGCAAGCCCGCAGGATATCGCAATCACCCGGCAGCTCCAGGAAGCAGGAACACTTTTGGGCATACAGCTCCTCGACCATATTATTGTCACAAGGTCCGGCTTCTCCAGCCTGAAAGAGAAAGGGCTGATCTAAACCGGGAAGGAAAACCACCTGCTGCACCCTGCGGACGGGTTTTGAGGATACTACGGGAATCGCCGGGATCACTTCTCACCGGACGCAGCCAGTGACTTCCCGAGGGCAAGCCCTTTCCTGTACGCAGCATCGAGGAGATCCGGGCGAGTTGAAATATCCAGGATGGTATCCATGCCGTTCACCAGCAGCTCGTCCTGGTACCGGCAGTCGATGATGTCAAAGAAGGCCCGGGTTGTCAGTTTGGCGCCAACAAAAACCTCAGGGATGTCCATCCCTGAGATGCAGATGAACAGGCCGGCCCGGGCCGGCTTCCGATCCGGGGGGATAAGGGACTGGTGTCGGTGGTACTTGGCCATGAAAAAGACCTGGAACCGGTCCATGAAAGCCTTGAGTGTCCCGGGGATCCCCATGGTCATGACCGGAGTAGCGAGGATCAGGCCGTCCATTTCCCTGAATTTCGGGTATACCTGCTGCATATCATCGTCAAGGATGCAGGTCTCGTGGTCCCGGCAGAAAAACATCTCCTGGCAGCCCTGAAAATCGAGGCTTGTCACGGGGATGAGCTCAACGGTGCAGCCGGCATCCCGTGCTCCCTGCACAGCCCGGGCCAGCAGCTGTGCCGCATTGCCCTCGGGAAGAGGGCTGCCCAGAAGAGCGATGACTGTGGGAGCCATACCGGCATTAGGAGGAAAAAACCAATATAGCTTTGGATCCGGCAAAAAAGGAGGTTCTGTCAAGTTGTCGGCGGGTGGGGGTTAGTATGACACCCTGTCAAAACGCGGCAGGTGGTCAGAATTTAACAAGTTCTATCAATCGTTCCGACGATCCAAAAAAAGTCTTTGCGGTAGCGGCGATTGGGATGCTAATCTTTAGTTATCTCTTTGCTAATTTTATGGCGTTGTTTTCAAATTTGCCCATTAACTTTTTTGTAATTTTTTTGTATTTTGTAGGGATCGCATGGGCAGTATGCGCCTCCGCTGTCACAGTTATGTTAGTTTTTCATAGGAATCTTATTATCAAGTGAAATATTATAATTTTTTATGGGCGATTCCGATTGGAAAAGCGTCATTGCTGGAGCCATTGTAGGTGCAATAATTGGTGCGATGGCATTGGGTGTCATTACGTACTATGTTACGGTAAAGATATCCCAAGACCAGCAAGCAATTGAGCAACAAAATATTGCTCAAACACTATACTTTGATGTTGGGACAATTAATGCTAGATTAATTACCGATTTGGATCAAATCAATAAAAGTCCAAACAACACGATCTATTTCTCCACCACACCTTATTACACATCAAACGGGGTTTATTTTGTGTTTAGTAAGGACATTACAAATTTTAAAGATTTTCAACTATCCTCCGATTTGTACACATTTTACAACCAAGTTATGGAAATTGAAAGCGAGAGAAGCTATCTAGAACAAATAAGCAATGAAAATTTTATGACGGGTGAAAGAGTCAATCTTCAATGGCCGATTGAGAGCGAAATTATTTCGATGAACTCAGATATGTATGAAAATATGATATTGGCCAGCCGCAATGCAAGAAAAATTACTACAGAGTTAATACACGATTATCCATTATCCCAACCAGCATCGACAAAGAATTCCGCCACTTATGACTCATTTGATTTATACAATGTTTCGGTGCGCAACATTCCAAGCGACTTGTAATCCCAAACTCCTTTTTTAATCTCTCATAACCTCAATTCTCAACCCCTCGCTCTCAATACACCATCGGAACCGATGCCCTTTCTTTAATTCCAATTTCGCCACAATGTAACTCGGTATCGTCGTCCTCAGTGACATACTATTAGTTGTTGCCGGGTTCAGTACCGACTCATCCGCCCTTGCATTCTTTGCCATGAATAGGTTATGTGTCGCCTTTTTATTTATATTTTGTTGCCTTTTTAATTACCTATAACTATTTATACTAATACAACTTATAGGTAATTAACAAGTAAATAAGTAGGTGAGAGAGATGCAGCAACTAACCACAACCCGGCAGGAACGCGGAGAGGCTATTGCAAAGAAGGTTGGTCAGATCAGGAGACTTGATGAGACACACTATATCGTTAAGTCACAGTCAAGAAACGACCAGCTATACGAAGTATCACAAACCGACATCGGGTGGAACTGCTCATGCCCCGACCACCAGACTCGCGGAGTTGAGTGCAAACACATCATCGCCGTGAAACTCTCGTTTGCGATGAGGAAACAGGTTAAGGCAAGTGTGATCCTGGACCCGGTAGTCGTGACCAACTGCCCGGCTTGTGGCTCTGAACAGATCCAGAAAGCAGGTGTCCGGCACAACCGAAGCGGCGATATTCAGCGGTACTTATGCGAGGCTTGCGGTAAGCTGTTCAGCATCAACATCGGCTTTGAGCGGATGAAGCACAACCCGAAGGCGATCACAGCAGCGATGCAGCTCTACTTTAGCGGGGAATCTCTGCGGAATACTCAGCGGTCGTTAAAGCTTCTCGGTGCAGAAGTCAGCCACCAGACGATCAGCAACTGGATCGCGAAATACACCGAGCTGATGAAGGGATATGTGGACAAGCTCAACCCGCAGGTCGGCGACGTATGGAGAGCGGATGAAGTTTACATCAAGGTTAAGGGGAATATGAAATACCTCTTTGCCCTGATGGACGATGAAACCCGGTACTGGATCGCGCAGGAGGTAGCCGACTCAAAGCACAAGCACGATGCACAGGGATTATTCCACGAAGGCAAGCAGCTCATGGACAAAGTACCGAGTATCCTTATCACCGATGGACTGCCGGCATACCACGACGCATTCAAGAGGGAGTTTTACAGCAGAATGCTCCCCCAACCCCGCCACATTAACGCAATCAAGATCACCGGCCACCAGAACGAGGCCAACAATAACAAGATGGAACGCATTAACGGCGAGATCCGCGACAGGGAAAAGACCATGCGGGGATTAAAGAAAAAGAACACTCCGATCCTCAAGGGGATGCAGGTCTATCACAATTATATCAAGCCGCACGAAGGACTTGACGGCAAGACACCGGCTGAGGCATGCGGGATACAGGTTAATGGTGAAAACAAGTGGATGACATTAATCCAGAACGCTGCAAGTGCACAGATAAAATAAAAAAATATTTTATGACGGCTTTATCGCTACAATTTTTGCACTTTGAACGAAGGCCACACCGTTATGATTCTCTATAATTTTAAAGGCGTCTGTAGAAGAAAGTGTATGGATATAAGAATGGTGAACCGCTAGTATTGCATCTTGCAATCTTTGGTCGCATTCCATCATTTCAATATTGAGGCCCAACTCAAGGCAAGTTGCTGCAGAAAAATGTCTGTCGTGTGCTTTTGTTTTTGAGTGGCTCGCCAAATAATTTATAATTTTTTTAACTTTTGCGTCTGCATTGCCATCTTGATTAAACATGTACTGTTTTAACCACGTTCTAACCAAGCTGTTTGACCACGTAATTGATTTTTCACATTCGCCAATAAGGGTGGGGTGATATCTCGCAATAATAGGTTGCCAAACCGGGATTTTGTCTTGATCTTTCTTGCATTCTATGTATGCACGATTAAATTCCTCGATAATCCCATGCGCTGGTAACCCCTTATATTGTGGATCTATTGGACCTAAGCTTGATTGCTTCCCCATAATTATGCATTTACTGGCACATGCAATCATTGTCCCCGCAGACATCGCCAATTGTGGAACAATTACACGAATATCCTCATCAAACATATCATGGAGGTATTCAACAATAGATTCTGTTGCAGATATTGAACCCCCGGGGGTATGTAAAATCAGATCTAACCCAATACTTCTATCTAACCCTTTAATCGAGGCCATAAAGCCATTTTTATCTTCATCTTCAATTGAAACTCTATTTATTCCGGGTTTTTGTAACCATCCGGAATAATACACAATAATATTTCTCTGCGTTACTTCGTGAAGTTTTTTTAAATATTTTCTACGGATAACGTCGTGGGTGCTACCCGCTTCTTTTATTTCAGTTAATACGTCATTCCAGCTTGTCATAAAAAAATTACCTAAAGAATGCTGGTATCTTTATCATAAACTATGAAGGTTACTGTTTCACTAGAAGTATCATGTATTCTTAACCCAAAATCGCGATAGGACTGTCTATCATGTTCATTGCCGAGTTTCATAAAATCAAATTTTTTACCGATTTTCTCCTGTCTGGTCACCATGTTCTATCGCCTCCCTCTCCGCAATAATCCACGCGGATTTGAAACCTGTGTATGCAGATTTCTTGTGTATAGATATGAATTCTTGTATAAATAAATTGACATCAAATGGCAACGTCAAATTCGAAAAAATTGCATGAATTTTGTCTCGCTTAACTTTTTATCATAAAAATATGTTACAAACCCAATTGATAAAACCAATAATGCATATTTTCAGTAAGTTGTAACTGCCGATTTTTGACAGAGACTTTTGGATTAGTTCACCCGCCGACAACTTGACAGAACCTACGAACACAACTGATATATATCTTTGACATAAAAGTGAAGTCTGGTGATATCTCTGACCGAACAAAAGACGTATGCAGCAGGCCAGAAAGTCGGACCGGGAAAATACGTGTGTCTCGACTGCGGCAAGGAACTTACTCTGGACAAGAGCGAACAGGATCTCCGCAAGTGCCCGGCCTGTTCCTGCGAGGAGTACCAGTGTTTCCCGATGACCCATATCCGGCCGGATATCAAGACTCCGGAAGATGCCAAAAACCCGCCCAAGCGCGGTAAGAGTTTCCAGTAATTTCTCATTTTTCCGGCAACGGTACTGCCAGTGGTGAACGCCCAAAGTGACCTTTGAAAGGGTTCTTCGGGTCCGGTGGTGCAGCAGAACGCCACGTCACAAAAAACGAGGTTCAGCATGGTAAATGTATCAGCAGAGGGGCAGGTCTTCAAATGCGAGATCTGCGGGAATGTTGTGATCGTAAAGGAAGCCGGCGGTGGAGAACTGATCTGCTGCGGCGAACCAATGATTCTGGAGAGTGAATGAGTATGGTTGTAAAAAAGCCAGTTACAAAGAAACCTGTTGCGAAGAAGACGGTAAAGGAACTCAAGGGACTGGAAAAGAAGATCGGCAAGGTGCCCAAGTTCTTCAAGGAGCTGACCGTCAACGATCCTGACATGTATAACCTTGTCATGAAGATGGAAGGCCATGTCTGGGACGACGGTAAGCTCACAAGGAAGACCAAGAAGCTGATCGCGATTGCGATCGCTGCCGCACTCCGCGATCAGCACGCGGTCCGGGCCCAGCTGATGGGAGCGGCAAGCCTCGGGGTCACCAAGGCCGAGATCGAAGAGGCACTCCGGGTTACCTTCCTGCTCTCGGGCATGCCGGCCTACGTGTACGGCAAGGCACAGCTTGACGAAGTCATGAAGAAGTGAGGGTGGGCCTCACCTCTGTGTGGCACAGGAAAAATTATCCTCATCCGTTTTTTCCTTTATTTTTCTTTTACAGACGGGATTATGATACATTAAAGTGGGTAACGGGCGCTGTATCCGCCAGCCGTCCCCCATCCAATGATTTTTCACCCTCCGTATCCAAGCATCATCTATGCCCATAAAGGTCCTCGCGTTTGCCGGCAGCCCGCGGAGGTTTGGCAATTCGGAGACCCTGCTCGACTGGACGCTTGCATCCATGGCAGAAGAAGGGGATGTTGTCGTCGAGAAGGTCCCGCTCACCGATGCCAATATCAGCCCCTGCCGGGGGTGCAATGCCTGCGAAAAGCTGAACAAGTGCATCCAGCGCGACGGCATGGACACCTATCATGACAAGATCATCGAGGCAGACTGTATCGTTCTTGCATCCCCCATCTTCTGCATGGGTCTTGCCTCGCAGGTCAAAGCACTTGTCGACAGGGCACAGGTCTTCCGGTCCCGGAAATATGTCCTCAAACTGCCGGTGGTCCCACCGGAGCGGAAAGGTAAACGCCTCGGCATCTTCCTTGCAACTGCCGGGCAGACCTGGCCCCATGTGTTCGATGCAGCCGTACCCTCGGTCAAGTGTTTTTACCACGTGATCGAGATCCGGGATGCAGACATCAGCTACCTGATGGTCAACGGGGTTGACGAGAAAGGGGTGATCGCCCATCACCCCACCGCAAAAGCCGATGCAGAAAAACTGGGGAAGTCCGTGATTGCCGAGCTCAAAAATCGGTTGTCGGAGGGGACAGCCCCGTGACGATAAAAGTGCTCGGGATCTCCGGCAGCCCGCGCCGGCACGGGAACACCGAGACGCTGCTGGACAGTTTCCTTGACGGGGCAACGTCTGCGGGGGCATCGGTCGAGAAAGTAGTGCTTAAAGAGATCGACTACTCCCCCTGCCGTGGGTGCAACGCATGTCACAAAACAGGGGATTGTATTGTAAAGGACGATGCACCAGGAGTGTATGACAAAATCCTCGCTGCAGACATCGTGGCCGTCGCTTCGCCGATCTACAGTATGGGGATCACTGCCCAGCTCAAAGGGTTCATCGACAGG
>NZ_DATKKA010000010.1:0-76100 GCF_035543475.1 Methanoregula sp. | reverse complement strand
CTTTTATGAGCGCTGAGCTGCACGTTGTCGATGCCTTTACCGGTTACCCGTTCCGCGGGAACCCCGCCGCGGTCTGCATCCTGGACGGCCCTGCCGAACCGGGCTGGATGCAGCAGGTGGCAGCCGAACTGAAACACTCGGAGACCGCGTTTGTCCACCCGGCGGCAAACGGCTGGAACCTGCGCTGGTTCACCCCGGCCCAGGAGGTTGAGCTCTGCGGCCATGCAACGCTTGCCACCGCGTTTGTGCTCTGGAAGACCGGGCGGGCAGGAGAGGGGTCGCCGATCTCCTTTGATACGCTCTCGGGGACGCTTACCGCACGGCAGGACCGGGCATGGATCACCCTTGATTTCCCGGCAGATCCGGCACAGGCGATCCCGCCCATTCCCGGGCTCGATAAGATGCTCGGGGCAGTCCCGGTCTTTACCGGGAAGGGCCGGTTCGACATTCTCGTGGAGCTGCCCGCCGCAGCAGACGTCTGCGACTGCGAGCCGGACATGGCCGCCCTTGCGGCGTTACCTGCCCGGGGCATCATCGTGACCGCGGCTTCCGATCTCCCGGACGTGGACTTTGTCTCCCGGTTCTTTGCCCCGTCCGCAGGGGTCCCGGAGGACCCGGTGACCGGCTCCGCCCACTGCTGCCTGGGACCGTACTGGGGAGGAAAACTTGCCAAAACCGAACTTGCCGGGTTCCAGTGCTCTGCCCGGGGAGGGTCGGTGAAGGTCACGCTCGCCGGCGACCGGGTGATCCTTGCCGGCCACGCAGTGGACATCTTTTCCGGAACACTGCATGTCTGATGCCCGCGAAAACGGCCTGCAGGTATTTAATTCCGGCGGTGCAGATCCGGTATATGGAAAGCGAACGCTACCGAAGGGGATGGGAGAAACTTAAGGAAGTTGACGGCCATGCCGGGGAGAAGGTGATCGAGAGCCTCAAAGATATCGCGCCTGATCTGGGGCGGTACACCATTGAGTTCCCGTTCGGGGATATCTACAGCAGGCCGGGCCTTGACCTCCGGTCGCGGGAGATCGCGGTGGTCGCTGCCCTTACGGCGCTCGGGAACGCAGCTCCGCAGCTGCGGGTTCATATCCACGGTGCCCTCAATGTCGGGGTGACCCGGGAAGAAGTGGTGGAGATCATCACGATGATGGCCGTGTATGCGGGCTTCCCCGCTGCGCTCAATGGGATAGCGGCAGCAAAAGAGGTCTTTTCTGAACGCGATCGGGACGGGAAGTCCTGATACGTGCCGGTCATTTTATCCTGTTTTCGTTCTCCCGCCGGTCCCAAGTGGGGGGAGCAGCCGGGTGCCGTCACATTGTCCCCGTAATCTTATCATGGTTGACGGTCACATAAGTAACCGGAGATAAAAGATTCACATGTATCTTGTCGGAGAAGCACTTATCGGCGAGGGCGCGGAACTCGCCCACATCGATCTTCTGCTGGGTAACAAGGAAGGCCCGGTCGGGTCCGCGTTTGCCAATGCGGTATCCCAGTTGTCTATGGGACACACCCCGCTCCTCGCGGTCGTCCGCCCCAACCTGCTCACCAAGCCTGCGACGGTCATCATCCCCAAGGTGACCTTAAAGGGCATGGAGCAGGTCAACGAGATGTTCGGGCCCGTGCAGGCCGCGGTTGCAAAGGCAATCGCCGACAGTCTTGAGGAAGGCGTGTTCGGTAACGTGGACATCGAGGAGATCGCGATCATTGCATCGGCATTTGTCCACCCCGAGGCAAAGGACTACAACCGGATCTACCGGTACAACTACGGCGCCACCAAGCTTGCCCTGCGCCGGGCGCTTGAGAAGTTCCCGGACGCAAAGACGCTCGTGTACGAGAAGGACCGGGCCCCGCACGCGATCATGGGATTCAAGGTGCAGCGCCTCTGGGACCCGCCGTACCTGCAGGTGGCCATGGACCTCGTGGACATGGGCAAGGTTGCCCAGGTCTTAAAGGAAGTGCCGCAGAACGACCACGTGATCATCGAGGCGGGAACCCCGCTGATCAAGAAGTTCGGCCTCAATGTCATCGGCGAGATCCGGAAGTTCCGCCCCAACGCGTTCATCATCGCGGACATGAAGATCCTCGACACCGGCAACCTCGAGGCCCGCATGGCGGCCGACGCCACCGCAGACGCGGTCGTGGTCTCGGGCCTTGCCCCGACCTCCACCATCGAGAAGGCGATTGCGGAAGCCCGCAAGGTGGGCATCTACTCGATCATCGATATGCTCAACGTGCAGAACCCGGCAAAACTCATCGAGAAGCTCAAGGTGAAGCCTGACATTGTCGAGCTCCACCGGGCCATCGACACCGAGGAGACCGCCCATGCGTGGGGCGATATCGCTGCGATGAAGAAGGCAGCAGGCGGAAAACTGCTGGTGGCAACCGCCGGCGGTATCCGTGTCGAAGTCGTAAAGGATGCCCTCAAGGCAGGCGCTGACATCCTCGTGGTCGGCCGCGGTATCACGGCAAGCAAGGACATCGAGCACGCGGCAAACGAGTTCATCGAGCAGCTCAACCGCGAAGAGATCGATCAGTTCCGGGTAATGACGGACTTCTAAGTCCGGAATGGATATTTTTTTTAGAATCATTTTTGGCTCTTCCTTGCCGGGGAAGAGGTATTGTTTCTTTTGTCCGCAGACGGGGTACGTTTCTGGTAAGGTTCTGGCTGATGGGGATGTTTTCCGGGGAGAACACCGGCCACCAGCCGTTCCCTTATCCTCACATGCTCACGACACCGGCTGGCACTTCAGCGCCGGGCTCTCCTTAGCGGGGATACGCGGCAGATCATGCACACGGATCATGAACCATCGCTTCTCCGCTTTGGAAAGGGCCCTGAATCCATTGAGGGCCGGTTGTGCTGACACTTCTGCAGTCATGGGACATTCTCCTGCCCAGATCCTGTGGGCCTGATAACGTCATTGATTTCGCCGGGGTATAAACGGCAGGAATTTGGAAAAAAAGAGGGGGGAAATTTCCACACCACGCCAGGTTAGGTGCGGGGATCCTTGTGAGCGATCGCGGTATTAGGGAGAGCAAGGATGGCGGGTACGCGGTGAACTAGTTCAGCGGGATGATCAACTGCGAAGAGATCGTCCAGTTTCAGGTAGTGACGGACTTTTAAACCGTCATAATGTATATTTTTTATTGAATTTAATTTTAGTTAAAAGCCCGGCTGAGGCGCTCCATCATTCAAGTCCCAATCTCTCCTCTATTAGATCCTTCAATTGGTATTAGTGTCCAAGTTAGCGTATACTACCATGAACAAGCCATCTAATGATGTAATTTAATGGCTTTTTCTTTGGGCTTTTTGAATGAAACCGACCCATTTATATTTTGCCTCAAAAAATTTTACCCCAATCTCAGCAGCAGTACAAGCAGCAGCGGCACTTGCTCCAGTGTAAGTAATCGGGTTTACAGGATTTAATCCTAAACTAGCTGCTGTGAACAATGTGAAAGGAATTGTAGCCCACATACCAAGAAGCGTCCATTGTTTCATCTTGGGAAATGTTGAATACAGATCTCGCTTAAAGTCACGTTCTTGTTTTTGAAATTCTCGCATAATTTCAGTATAATCAACTTCTGGATTTCCATTTTCTAATTTGTTAGAAATATCTTGTAAAACTCCTCGAATTTGTTGAATTTCATCATATTCTCTTAATTCTAAATATGTTCTAACATTGTTCTCTAAGTCCGATACAAAATTTTTATCACAAATTTCCATTTTGTTACAGGTTGAACATCGGAGTTTTTCATTTGTTAGTAGATCATCTAATGCATAATTTGGAATTAAATCTTGTTCGGGTAATGCGACACTAAAAATATGATTGAAAGCCTTGATTCTTTCTTGTCTGGTTTTTATCGCTCCAGATTGACGTAGAGAAAGTGCAAATTTGTGATTACAATAATCGTAGATTTCATCTGAAAAAAGAGATTCTGCTTTCCATTCTTTAGCTAAAAATAAACTTTCATAAACACCTCGAAGTCTTACCCCACAAAATTGCTCATTGTTAACAAATATTTCTCCTGGAACTCCAGGACCGCCCAATCGGATTTCTCTTGGAAATCTTCTTGCCAGTCTTATTCGATCGTTTTTTATTTCTTCCTCAATTTTTTCAACTATATTAGAAGTCAAAATTGCATCGGGATCTTTTATTTCAACCATATTATATTCTTTGGCTATATCAAAAATATTTCGGACTGCTGTACCCATTTTTTTCCCAGCATCAAAATCCTGCGTATTTTGAATATAATCGTTACAATGATTTGTGAGAATTATTTTATCCGACCAAAGAAGCATAGAGGGTTTATTCAATAAAAAAGTAAAATTATAATTATGAGGAAGTCCTTCAGATTGACATTCTTCTTTTGTTACTGCAGAACCAGTAACTAGAAGATTAATTTTTTTCATTTTTCACCTTAAAAAAAATTTCTTAACCATCGATAGTTTATTAAGAAAATCAAAGTAATATATTTTTTCATAATTCAATATCTCTAATTTTGATAAATCCCCCAATACAAATTCTTCCAGAACTGCTTTGTAACATCTTTCTCTGGGCATAAATCATCTGGATCCAGTTCAGCATTAAGATCCAGAAATGAAGTGCCATCTTCACGAGACCAGATTACAAACTGTGTTCCTTTACGAGGAGTTCAACAGTATCCCATATTATACTCCCCCCCTACTCCAGCGTCCTCCGGAACGTGACAATCCCGATAATGATCATCAGGGTTGAGAAGATCATGAGGGCAATAAGGTCCATTCCTATGACATTCAATCCCTGGTTCCGCAGGACAATGCTTCGCAGGGCATGGATACCGTAATACTCCGGATTGATGACGGTGATCCAGCGCAGCCAGCCCGGCATGCCGATCACCGGGTAGAACGCCCCCGAGGTCATGAAGAGGATGAGGTTGAAGAAGGCGATCACCGGGCCGTACTCCTGCTGCGAGGAAAACCGGGAGGCAAACGAGACGACAAAGCTCGTCACCCCGATGCTCACGATCAGGATCACGAGGAGCACGAGCAGGAAGTCCTGGAAACTCTGGAGCGTGATGCCGGTAATCAGCAGGTCGATCCAGAAGATGACCGTCCCCGCGATGAATGCACGGACGGTGCCGCTCGAAATGATCCCGAGAATGATGCTGGTCCGCTTGACCGGCGTCACAAGGTAGCCTTCGTGGATGCCGTTCTCCCGGTCCTTGATGAGCGCGATACCGCCACCGAACGAGGTGGAGGTAAAGATGGCCATTACGATGACGCCCACACCGAAGAACTGGATATAGGTGATATCCCCGTAGATCTTGTCGACCACAACCGTGGTCTGCGCACCGATGCCCTGCAGGAACCCCTCTACCGCACCGATGATGACCGGGGGCATGACAGAATCCGAGCTGTCAACATAGACCCTGACGGCATTGTCGTTTGAAACCGAAGACGGGAAGACCACGACCCCGGCTATCTTCCCGTTCGCCAAATCCTGTTTGGCCACCGCCTCGTCGGTGTAAACCGTTACGTCCAGCAGTTTTTGTGCATCGTTGTCGCTCCCCTGGCTGATATGGTTGAGCTGGTATGCCCCGTTTGTGAAGAGCGGCGTGTCAATATAGGGCGGTCCTTCCTGCACGACACCGACCGGTATATGGGTGAGCGTCCCCCCCATCGCGCTCCCAAACACGATGAGATACATCACGGGGATTAAGAGCGATGCTATGATGAGGAACGGGGTGCTCAAGAATTTTTTAAAGTCCCGTTTGAAGATAGCTCTGGGGCCCCGCAGCATGGTGATTGCCTCGTGAATGGATCAGGGAGTGGTTCGGATCCGGTGGTGGTTGCCGGTGGAATTGTTCGCGGACGTGACGGACCAATGCGTCATCCGTCACCACATCAGTACCCGTTATGGGAGGTCAGGAGATAAAATACTCTTACACCGTTTACATCATCCCCCTCCAACCACAAAACCTTCAACGCCCCGCCTCCCACTGTACAGGAATGACCCGCGGGAGAAAACCGGTGGCCGCGATCGAGGAGGCCAAGAAGTTCGCGGAACGGATGGGCTACCGGTGGCAGGAGAACACACAGGCTGACCTTGCGTACGACCTCTTCATCTTCAAACCTGAGGCGGCCTGCATTGTCCGTGTCCGGCAGACCCGGTACCGGATCGATCCCGGGACGATCTACGAAGACATTATCCCGGACGATCTCCGCGAGGTCCGGGCCCTGCCGTTCCCGCCCTGGATCCCAAAAGAGATCTGGCTGCGCACGCAGCACGAACGGGCATGGCGCCGGCTCCGGGTCCATACACTTTCGGTAGGCGAGCTCGATTGGTGGAAGCCGGACGATTACGTCAACCCGTACTCCCGGTAGGCTCTGTTTCCGGTTCCTTTATAAAAGGGGGTCCCAACCGGACCTGCGTTCAATGGGGAGTTGTTCTCCGTCGGAGGGGTTCCAGGGCAGGACCCGCTCACAACAGGTTCCAGTGGAAGGGGTGCCAATCCACTCCACGAATATTCTTTTAAATCGTTATTTTGTCAAACAGGCCGTTTTAAGCGGGAAATGACCGTGCAATTTAGCGGCCTTTCTTTGGCCGCGAAAACGGGAACAACCAACAGGTCACCCGGTACTGTTTCGGCTACCGGAACGCGGATACGGCCTGAAAATAAGGGCGGTCCCGCAACGGGGATCCGGGAGTGGTTTTCTTCCGGAAAATCCCCGGATCTGCCAACCGGGCCCGGTTATACGGGGAAAGGAGGTATCCGGTGGAAGAGATGCGGGGTTTCCGGCGGTTTTTCCCCGGTGGAGGCCCGGTTCGTGGTGAGACCCAAAGTATTTTCACTCATCTCCGGGTATTTGAAATTTTGAAGGGGAATGCCGGTCAGCGAATCAGCACACAAATGAGGTGAACTGTACGAGTGGATGGGGATTTTTTGCCTTCAGGGGAATGTACTCTGTTGGCGCTGCACTCGTGGTGGCCGTAATGGTCCTGGTGTGCGTGGTGTAAGGAAAGCCGGCAAAGGAGTGTTTCCGATCGGGACTTTCCCTCACAAAAAAAATGCCGGCAATTCTTTTTACAAAAAAGGGTTTAGTACGGCGGCGTCTCGTTGTTCCCGAGGAACGTGAGCGTGGTCTCTCCATATTCAACCGGCGCATACCCCGAACCGATATGCGGGAGATCCTTGAACTCCACAAGCCACGACCCGTTGATCTGGCCTGCAATCTGGTGCGTGACATTCGGGGGCGTAAGGACATCATCGGTACCAACCGCAAGCATCACGCTCTTGTTGATCCCCGAGAGCTGGTCCCAGGTACCGTTCCATGCAAGGTTTGCCTCGGCCTCTTTTTTCACCCCTGCAGATGCAGCGGGATCGAGAGCGGTCGCCGCGATCACAGCGTAGAGCACTCTGGTGTCGGGCGTCCGTATGCTGTAGGTAACGGATTCGAGCACCAGCTTCCGGACCCTGTCGGGATGATCGATCACCAGCTGCTGGCCAATCGAGGATCCCATCGAGGCCCCGTACACGTTCATGCTCGAATACCCAAGGGCCGGCATCAGGGCGGCTGCATCGTCAGAGTACTGGGAGATCTCAGGCGTAACATTCGTATCGCTGCTGTACCCCATGCCCCGGTTGTCGTAGATGTATACGTGGTACTGCGAGGCGAGGACCCCTAGGAACGTCCCGTTCCAAAATGTATCCATGGTGCCGTTGAACCCGCAGATCATAAGAAGCGGTTCGCCGGACCCGAACTCGCGGTACCCGATCCTGACTCCGTTGACATCGGCGTACTGGACAGGAAGGGAGGTAACGTTTATTGCAGGGGCCGGGCTGACTGCCGGCGTACTTGTCGTCGTGCTGCCCGTACACCCGGCAGCGAGGATCACTGAGAGAAGAACGGCAATGGCAAGGAAACAGGAGATCGGTTTTTTCATAAGAGCACCACATGATCGATGGAGAGGGGATTGTTCATAGTCGGAGTGTAGAGATATGAACGTTCTTGTTTCGCAGTCTTTGTGCGTTCCCGGCAATCTACCGGATGACTTTTCTGTCCTGCCAGTGATATCCTGAATCAATGAATGCCAGAATGCCGATCCTTCTTGCCGGTGCAGTCATGTTTGCCGTGCTTGCGGTTGTTGCCGCAGGCTGTACCGGGCCTACATCTTCCCCCGTGCAGGCGAACGCCGGGACAACCGCAAATGTGTCGTCGGGAAACACGGGTATCCACACGATCTTTGTGGAGTCCAATGACGGCCGTGCGCTGATCCTCAAAACGATTAACGGTGCGCAAAAGACCATCACGCTCACCATCTACCAACTCGATGACCCGGAGATCGTCACCGCGCTTGCCGCAGCACAGGTGCGAGGCGTCTCGGTACGGATCATCTACAACAATGCCTCGTTTGCGGCGGAGAACGTCACGAACCCGAACAACTATGCGATTGCAAACCTCACCCCGCTCGGCGTGCAGATGATGCCCGGGTCTCCCGCATTTGTCCTCACCCACCAGAAGACGCTCACTGCAGACGGGTCAGTCGCGATCATCATGACGCTTAACCTGGACCAGACATTTTTCAGCACCACGCGGGATTTCGGGATCATCACCAATGACCCGGCAGAAGTACAGGAGATCGAAAAGGTGTTCGAGGCTGACTGGAATTACAAGAACGTGACGCCGGACCAGCCTGCGCTTGTCTGGAGCCCGGTCAATGCGCGGGAAAAGATCCTCGGCGTAATTAACGGTTCTGCAAAGACGCTCGATGTCTACAATGACGCAATAACTGACCCTCAGGTGATAGGAGCAATCAGCGATGCAACAAAACGAGGGGTCGCGGTAAGGGTTCTTGCGGCCTATAATGTGGGCAGCAACGGGACGAACATCAATGCACCGGCCCTTGCCACGCTCACTGCCGGCGGTGCCCAGGCAAAATCGATTGCATCGCCGTACATCCATGCCAAGGTGGCGGTTGCAGATTACGGGACACCCCGCCAGGTTGCGTACGTGGGTTCGGCGTATTTTGCTGCGGAATCCCTGGATCAGAGCCGCAACCTGGGGATCCTTGTGACAGAGCAACCGATCCTCGACCGGATTGAAATGGAATTCAACCAGGACTGGCAGGCTCCTGCAGTCCCGGAACCTTGAGCAGGCAAGGGGGCCGGCATATCTCTCTTTCTTTTATGCCACCGTCCCCTGTATGCCCGGACCGTGTCGTCATCCGTTGTGGCCCGGTATTGCGCCCGTCCTTTCCCCGATGGCAGGGTACATGCAGTAAACCGTTACGGGCCTCTCACGGACGGGGTGATATTGATATCGAGGTACTGCCCCTGTGCCCGCGTGTAGTTCGGCCAGGTGATATCCATCCCTCCGTTCGGGTTCCCGGTCTTTGCAAACCGGGTCCAGAGGTCCACGACATTGTCGGCCACTGCCGGATCCGTACTGATCCCGGGGACGGAAAAAAGCAGGACGAGCTCGCTGCCATGGAATGCCCCCTCCGGCTGCCCGGGAATGATGTAGGAGTACCGGTACATGTACGTGTCCGGGCTGATGTCACTCATCGACCCTGCCGTAAACTTCACCGAGTCGATAAAATCTTCGTTCTCCATGATCTGCGCAAGCTGGAGCTGGACCTGTGCCGTGGAATTGGCCGGGTACCGTGCGAAGACCGCATCGGCATCGCTGCCGAACCGGCTCGCAAGGAATAACCGGTATTCCGCAACGCTCATGTTGGCATCCGCAGAGAGCGTTGTCCCGTCATTGGCATTGTTCCCGACCATTAAGGGAACCGGCTCTTCCTGGTGCGTGAGATACAGGTTGTCCAGTGTGTCCGGGAGGACCCACCCGTCAACATTGGGCTCGAACATGACGGTATGGGTGCTCCAGAACTCTGAAGGCGACGATGGCGTTGCATTGATCAGGGCATCGGGGCTGACATTCCTCATACAGGCAATGGCATCCGGGCCGGAGCACCCGAGGTTTTGGGCGAATTGCACTCCGAACTGTTCGGCATAATCCTTCGGATGTGTGGCATTGATGATCGCCCCATGGGCCCGGAAGGGACCGCTCTCCACGATCGCCTGGGAAAACAAACCCCTGCTCCCGGGAGAGACCAGGTGGATATAGACACTTTCACCACCGGCAGACTGGCCAAAGATCGTCACCCTTGACGGGTCTCCGCCGAACGCGGCGATGTTATCCTGTACCCATTCCAGGGCGGCCTGCTGGTCGAGGATCCCGTAATTGCCCGAGGCATTGTGCGCTGATTCGAGGTCCAGTGCCGGGTGGGCCAGAAAGCCCAGAGCCCCGAGCCGGTAGTTCGTGGTGACGACAATAACCCCCTTCTCCGCAAGGGTGGTCCCGTTGTACATGGGCATGGAGCCCTCAACACCGGTAAATCCTCCGCCGTAGAAGAAGACCATGACCGGCAGCTTATCGCTCGCGTTCGTTGCCGGGGTCCAGACATTGAGGTACAGGCAGTCCTCGCTCATGTTCAGTGCAGGTGTTCCCGGCACGGAGCCTTTTTGTGCCTGGGGGCAGGTTGCCCCATATGCCGTTGCCGCTTTCACTCCCTCCCAGGACCGGACCGGGGCCGGAGGCCTCCAGCGAAGATCCCCAACCGGCGGGGCTGCGAACGGGATCCCGAGGTACACCCGGGTGCCGTTCTGGTTTATTCCTGACACATAGCCGGCGTCCGTCTTTACGATCGTTGGGTCCTGTCCCTGCTGCGTACAACCGGAAAGTGCTATCAGTCCGGCAACGAGAAGGCAGGCCGCCAAAATATACCCCGCACGATGAGTCCTCTGCATACAAAAACCACTCCACCCGGAATAACCGGAGCGCAACCCACCGGATCCGGCCTGGCAACAGGATGCTGACCTGAACATGCCGGCGTCAACGGGTTTGTGCTCTTTACCGTATGGGGAGTATCATACTGACGGGGTTTAACGTTTCGGATCTGCGGGCGGGGAGTTACGGATGTTTTTACCGCATCTTCCGGAAGAGGTATGCCCCGCCCACGGTCGTCACCACGCAGAACCCCGCCATCACCGCAAGGCAGATCGCCGGGTGGATCTGGGACATCCCGGTCAGGCTGTACCGGATGCCCTCAACACTGTAGGTCAGCGGGTTTATGAGCGTGACAGGCTCGACCCACGCAGGCAGTGTGCTGATGGGAAAGATCGCCCCGGAAAGGCCGAAGACCGGAAGCGTGACAAGGGAGGTCGCAAGCCCGAACCCCTCCGAATCTCCGATCTGTGACGCAATTACCACCCCAACCGTTGTAAAAGAGATGGCAATAAGGACCATGAAGAGAAACGCAAGGCAGAACCCGGCAAGGCCGGGGAAGGTGAATCCCACCAGAAGCGCCGGGAAGAGGAGGACAAGGCCCTGGATGATCGCGGTCGTTGCCCCGCCGGCCGTGTGGCCCAGCACGATCTCCATGCGCGAGACCGGGGCGACGAGCACCGCTTTTAAGAACCCGAACTTCCGGTCCCACTGGAGCTCGATGCCATGCCCCAGGCCGGTAAACATCACGGTCACCGCTACCATGCCCGGGATCAGAAAGAGAAGGTAATTTTTCGCAATGCCCGGCATCTCCACAACGCCGCTGAGCCCTGCCCCCATGAGGATGAGGAAGGCAAACGGCACGATCACGCTCATAGCCGTGCGGCTCCAGGAGCGGGAGAGCTGCCGCATCGAGCGCTGCCAGAGGAGGTAGACGATATCCATCCTTTCAGCACGCCTCCCCGCGATCCTGTGCTCCCTTCACCCGGTCACTCCCTGAGCAGCTCGTCCAGTCCTTTGGCGTTCAGATCGGCTTCAATGGTCCGCACAATAAAGGCTGCATGATGGGGGGGTATGGCGGGAAGCCCGAGCTCTGCAACAAGCCGGTGGGCAAGCGCGAGCGTGTCCGGCGTCCCGGGCCCTGCAGCCACGGCCTCCTGGACAAACGCGTGGATGTGCCGGATGTAGGCAAGGGACTCATCAATACGCTTGTAGGACTCCTTTCCCTTCGCGGGAAGGTCGTGCGAAGGGAGGTAGTGCCGGATATCGGGGATCGCCGCAAGGCGCCGGAGCGATCGGACCAGCGCCACCGGGTCGGTATAGATCGGGGTACGGCCGGGGGCCTGCACGGCGTCGCCGGTAAAGAGTGCCCGTTCCTTGGTTAAAAACAGGGAGATGGAGCCCGGGGTATGGCCCGGCGTGGCGAGCAGTTCGAGGATGAGCCCTTTGCCGAGGTCGACCGTCCCGCCATCAGGAAGCAGCCGACAGACCGGCACCCCTCCGCTCACGAGAGGCAGCATCCCGGGGGCCGGCGGTTTGAGGAGTGCCGGGTCCGGGTGCTCGATCGCCGGGGCGTCCAGCGGGTGGGCGGCAATCGTGCAGCCCGAGAGTTCCCGGAGCACCTTTGCGGAGCCCGTGTGGTCCGGGTGCGCGTGGGTCAGGATGATCTTACTGATCTCCGAAGGGTCATGACGGGTTGAACGGATGTAATCCGCGATCAGCTTCTCCGTCCCGTTAACCCCGGTATCGATGAGCGTGATGCCGTCCCCGTAGATGAGGTACACGTGCACGAACCGATCGGGATCGGGCCCGAGTGGTGTCCTGAGAGCGTGGATATGCGGTGTGATCTGCATAATGCCATCTGAAGGTAGTCTTGCCGGCACTGCCTATAAAACCCGCAGGTGGATTGGCCGGCCCCCGTCAGGTGAGCATACCTTCATTATCCGGCCGCACGCACACCGGTGAGAGATTTGCGCCTGGACGTGGGCCGGGGAGGGTCGCACCTGTGATCCTTTCCGGGATCCCCGCAGGCGCCGGGAAGATACCATGCAGGTTTTCGATCTTCTGTTTGCCCTTGTCTGGATCGTATTTTACGCGTACTGGCTTATCTCCGCGTGGCAGACCCGGTCGCCGGTAAAACGGACCCAGTCCCGGCTCTCGTTTCTGATGTACGGGGTCATCTGGGTCGTGATCGGCCTCCTGTTTGTCAGCTGGATCTCGCCGGAGCTCGTCGCAGCCCGCCTGGTTCCGGCGGGCCTCATCTTTACCCTTGCCGGCCTGCTCATCACGGTCGCCGGCCTTGCCTTTGCGGTCTGGGCCCGGGTCCACCTCGGGTCAAACTGGAGCGCACGCCCCACGATCCGCACCGAACACACCCTCACCCGTACCGGGCCGTACCGGTACGTCCGCCACCCCATCTACTCGGGGATCCTCCTTGGCCTCCTGGGGACCGCGATCGGCATCGGGTACTTCATCATCTTTGCCTGTGTCCTCATCCTTCTCGCCGGTTTTGTGATCAAGTTCCGGATGGAAGAAAAATATCTCGAAGAAGAGTTTGGCGAGGAGTACGCCCGGTACCGGCAGGAAGTAAAGGCGCTGATCCCGTATGTGCTCTGACCGGGGCCGCGAGTATTCCAGGAACGCAGCAGGCTCCCGGGGACTATTCCCTTTTATAGGAATGGAATTCCGCACGGATCAGGATCTGTCCGGCCCATCACCATCCCATCATGTATTCGCCTGCCTGGGACAACTCGTAAGGCAGACGATCTTCTGAAGGAATAAATACCGGAATTATCAACATTGCTCGTACCAGCTCATGCCCTTTCTGTCCAGTGTTCCGGTTACAGCCCGGCGGGGAGAATACCTCTTGGGATATTGTAGGATCCCCGGCGGGAAGGGGATCGTCCGTGCCCTCCTCCCCGTCATCCTTATCGCACTCCTCTGTGGTCCCGTCCTTGCCCTTCCCTTACCCCCGGCACATGGCGGCGCTGCACAATTCAGCCAGGGAATACCGGTCTACTGGCCGTACCATGCAGGCCTCATGCTGACCGGTTTTATCCTCCTCCTTACCGGGTTTCTCGTTGCACGGTACCACAAGACCGGAAACTGGTACCGGTCCCATGCCATTCTCCAGACCTGCGGCGCATCGTGTATTATCGCCGGCATAGCGGTTGGTGTGTACATGGTCGCGCTCTCCGGTTTTCCCCCTCTCCGGAACATCCACGAGATCCTCGGGGTGACCACCGGGCTTCTGGTGGTACTCACCCTTGTTGTGGGGTACAGCATCCGCCGGGTAAAGACGGCGAAAGGGGGTGTCCGCACGGGCCATCGCTGGCTGGGCAGGATCGCGATCTGCCTGATGGTCGTTACCATCATCTTTGGCATCTATTTCCTCTCCCTCCTGCTGGGCAGGTAATGGGTGCTCTATGCACCTGACCCGGGCCCTGCCTTTATCCTGCATCAGCTCCATAGGTTTCCTGCAGGAATACCATGGACAAACAGGTACTGATCGATACAATCGGCTGGGGTCTGGCCCTCTGGCTCATCGGCTACCTGCTCGGGATCCTCCTCTTCTTTGCGCTCCCCGCATCTCTCATCGGCTGGGCGATCCTGCCGGTCGGGGTCATCATCACGCTCTGGGTGCTCCTTTTCCGCATCCGGGGCGCGGGCATCCGATATTACGCCCTTCTCGCCGTTACCTGGGCCGCACTCGCGGTGCTTTGTGATTACCTCTTCATCGTACTCCTGTTCCAGCCGGCAGGCGGGTACTACAAGCCGGACGTGTACATCTACTATCTCCTGATGGTCATCCTCCCGCTTGCGGCCGGCTTGTGGAAGGGCCGGGCGGGAAACCGGGCATGACCTGCGGGGCATTGTGCCGGTAAAGAAACCTTCATTTTCGCTGCCTTCTACCGTACAGTACCATGACCGCGATCGTCCGGAGGGCCGGACCTGACGATATCGATCCGCTCTGTGCGCTCGGTACCGCTGATCCGGCCTTTGGGGTCAGCCCCCGGATCCGGTTCTATGAGCGCGAAGAACTGGCGGAGTGGATCGCGGCACCCGGGGCAAACATTCTCCTTGTGCTTGATGACGGCGGGGAGATCGCCGGGTTCTGCTTTTCCAAGATCATGTCCTCCCACTGGGCATACCTGGATAATTTCTACGTCAACCCCGTGTCCCGGGGCTCCGGGTACGGCCGGCTTTTAATGCAGGCCCTCCTCGATCTCCTCCGGGAGAAGAAGATTGCCTACCTCTCGACGCTGGTGGCCGGATCGGACGGGTATCTCTCCGGCTATTTCCGGCAGTGCGGCCTTGCCGGTGAGAAGCCGTACATCTGGCTGGAACGGTTCGTGGAGTAAAAATCCCCGTCAGCCGGTGGCCACCGAGACGTTTTCCACCGTCAGGTTCCAGGTATCGGGCTCTACCGCGTATCCCGGCCAGTCGTTGAACACATAGTTGTCCATGTGGAGCACAAACCCCGCTGTCCCGTGTGGCGTGAGGTAGACCGTGTCGTACGCCGTGGCCTTGGGCTGGTCAAAGGGTGAATGGGCGCCGAACATATCTCCCCTCACCACGACTTTCAGGGGATAGGCAGACAGGGAATCGATCACCCCGGAGAGCGTAATGTTGCCGGTCGTGATCACGCCCTGTGTATCGCGGGAGAGCGCAAAGACCTGGTAGTTGATCCCGTAGACATTGATCGATGAGAGTGTGGGCGGCGGGATCGGCCTGGTGGTCAGCGTCACCGTTGTGGCCGTGGCGGGAGCGACCGGAGTCACCGTGGTCACCAGCGATGGGATCGTTGTGTTTGCGGCCACCGCGGTTGCAGGCAGGGTGGTGGGGATGGCTGCCGGGGACGGGGCAGTCGTGACCGTCTGGTTTTCACCGGGCATTGTCCCGGTACAGCCGGCAGTAAGGAGCACGAGAAGAATGAAGAGGCCGGGCAGCAGGTACGGAATAATTCGTGCCATGATATTCCCTACATCCGTGATATGAGAAAACCCTTTGCGACCGGGAGAACGTTCTGCCCGGAGCTGAATCTATATACGGTCGCGTAATGTATACTTTACAATGGCACCGTACATGATGTATCATACCCACTCATTTGCCGGGCCGATCCTGATGATCGGACTCTGGGTCATCCAGCTGCTCCTTGCATTCCTCATCTACCGGGACGCAAAGGAACAGAAGATGCTGGCACCGGTCTGGACCATCCTTGCGATCCTGCCCTTCTTCGGGTACCTCACCGATCTCCTCTACCTGGTCATCCGGGAGGTCCGTGCCCCCCGGAAGAGCGAACCTGCCCCGGCATCCCTGTAAGAAAAGGAGTACACAGGCATTCTCCCGGCGAGCGTTGCAGAGAGGCAGCGCTGTTCTTACCCCCGGCCGGGGAAATTCTTTTTTCATTCAAAAGTGTCGTCCCCTTGTTCAGGAGAAAAGTAGTGCCGGACGTCCTGATACGATTCAGGCAGCGGGAATGCAACCGTCCTGACGGATAATAAAAAAAAGATTTATTGGTTCCTGCGCTGGTTTACGGCGAGGAAGAGCATTGCCCCGGCGCCGAGGGCCCCGATCGTGACCGCGGCCGGCAGCGGGGATTTTGTGGTGGTCGGCACCGGTGCGGGCACAAGCGTTGCCTGCACTTTTACCGTCTCGCCGTCACCGGGCCACTGGGAGAGACTGGTGGTATAGGGTATGTACCCGGTGCTCTCGACCCTGACGGTCTGGACGGGGGTTCCCGTGGTTGCGACTGTCACAAAGAGCACGCCATTGCTGATGGTCCCTTCATTGGTGTTGTCGAAAAACACCTGTGCGCCGTTCACGTTCGCGTACACCGCGATGATCCCCTGCTTGGACCCTACGGGCGGTGGCGACGGGTAGAAGACCGGTGAGTAGAACGAGACATGGCCGGCGCTTATCGTGATCCGCTGCACATCGTCAGCGTACCCGTTCAGTGTGGCCTTCATCGTGTAGGTAGCCGGAACAAGGTCCGTGATGGTGAGCGGGGAAACTCCCTGGTAGACACCGTTTAAGTAAATGGCTGCGCCGTCAGGAGTGGACTGCGCAAAGATCGCGCCGGTCCGGGCCGGCGAAGGCGATGGCTGGAGGGTCGGGTAGTAACCGGCTGTCTGGCCCGCGGTCACGGTCACCAGCTGCGTGTTCGTGGTATAGCCGTCAAGGGTGGCTATTACGGAGTAGGTGCCGGGCAGCAGGTTGCTGATCGTGCGCGGGGACGTCCCGTAATAGACACCGTTCACGTAGATCCCGGCCCCGGCCGGGGTGGACTGGGCATAGATCGCACCAAGAGTCCCCGGCGGGTTGGGGGATGGCTGGAGGGTCGGGTAGTATCCCGCGGTTTTGCCCGGGGAGACCGTGACCGTCCGCACATCGGTATTGTAACCGTTTAACGTGGCCATCACGGAATACGTGCCGGGGAACAGGCTGTTCACCGTTACCGGGGAGGTCCCGTAACTTACGCCGTTCACGTAGATTGCGGCCCCTGCCGGCACCGACTGGGCGTAGATTGCCCCGTTGCTCATCACCTGGCCGTTCACCGTCACGATGTCGTACTGGGTGATCGTGTCCGAACCGTACCGGTTGGACGCGGTCAGGGTCACGGTGTAGCTGCCCGGGTCGGTGTAGGTATGCGTCGGGGACCCGGTCGTACCTGTATCAGAGCCGTCGCCAAAGTCCCAGCTCCACATCGTGGGGTTGTTCAGGGACGTATCCGTGAACCTGACGGTCAGCGGGCCGTTGCCGGAGGTAGGCGAAGCCGAGAAGTCGGCGACCGGTGCATACGGTCCCGGCACTGGTGACGTGGTCTCCTCGGTGGTGACAGTCTCGGTCGGCATCACGGTGGGTTCCGTTGTCGGTGCTATGGTCAGTGTTTCCGTGGGCTGGGTTGTCTCCTCGGTAGTCGGTGCGATCGTTGGCGTTTCCGTAGGCTGGGTGGTCGCTTCCGTTGTCGGCGCAATGGTCGGCGTCTCGGTAACCGGAGCAAAGGTCGGTTCCTCGGTCGGCATCGTAACCGGCTCCATCGTGGTCTCGGTAGTGGTCACATCTTCGGCCTTCAGGGCCGTAAGGCCGGAAGAGACGGCCGCGGGTCCTGCGGACGCACTCCGGGTATCTGCCCCGGCAAGCGGGAGGCAGAAAAGGCAGAGCACGAGTGCAAGGAAAAGAATAGTACTGTATTTCATACAATCATCCTGTGAGGAAGAGAAGTCGGGTTCGCTCTTTCTTAAACCATGCGGTTGCAGGGGAGAATCTCCTTTTCTGTTGTCTCGCGTTCCCGGTCCGGATCAACAGTACAGATATCAGGGTGCAGGCGCATACCCTCTGCAGTGACCTGTTATGACGGAAACGGGACGGGAAGATATCCGGGAGAAAGTACTGCCGGTCAATGAACTGATCGCGTACCAGCCCGGGACGGTGGCAAGCCGGATGCTGGTCTTCAAAAAAGCCGGCACGATCACCCTTTTTTCCTTCGATGCCGGGGAGGGCCTTTCCGAGCACACCGCTCCCTACGATGCGGTGCTCATGGTAACCGACGGGACTGCCGAGGTGCAGATCGCCGGGACTTCATATACAGTAAAAACGGGTGAGATGATCATCATGCCGGCAAACAAGCCGCACGCGGTCTTCGCGCACGAGCGCTTCCGGATGATCCTCACGATGATCAGGGAGTGACCGGTTCTTCGTTCCCTGCGGTCACTCCACAATGGTAATAATTGTGGCGGGGCAGAGATCGGCCGCGTCGCGTGCACAGTCCATGCCTTCAGGAAGCTCCACGCTCGACGCAAGGTCCCCCTTTTCCTGGTACTCGGATACGATTTGGGAGAACGAGTCGTCTGCATTCTGTACAAAGAGTGCCGGGCAGGAGTCCCAGCACGAACCGCAGCTCACGCACTGCATCCGGTCGATGGTCACCTTCATGTACATTCCCCGCTGGATATCCTGCATGTTGGCGTACAGCGCAATAAATATTCCATTCGTACCTGCTCTTGTCTCCTCAGAATCGTTATTAGGGAACAAGAAAAAGATGCAAAAGAGATCCACTCCGGGAGGGTGCATTTTTTATGCCGGATGAAAAGAAGAACGCCGAACTGAAGATCACCGGGATGCACTGCGCCACCTGTGCAGTCACCGTGGAAGAGGCGCTTGCAAACGTCAGGGACGTTGCCGGGGCGCAGGTCAATTTCGGGACCGAGACTGCACGGGTGGAATATGACCCGGCCACGATCTCGATCCACGATCTCGAGAAGGCCGTGCGTGAGGCCGGGTATGACGTGATCAACCGCGAGGTGACGATCCGGGTCGGCGGCATGATGTGCGCCACCTGCGTCCAGACCATCGAGGCGGCACTCCGGGCACTGCCCGGTGTGGTTGAGGCAAATGTCAACCTGGCAAACGAGCAGGCCTACGTTACCTATAACCCGTCTGTTACGGCGATCCCGGAGGTGAGGCACGCGATCGAGGATGCGGGGTACCAGTACCTCGGGATTGCAGGAGAGATCAGTGACGAAGCGGAGAAGGCGGCACGGGATGCCGACCTCCACGACAAGCTGCTCCGGTTCTCTCTTGGTTTTGCGGTCGCCATCTCCCTGATGGTGCTCATGTGGGTGCCCCTTGGGATCCCCATGCAGCTCCTCGCATACGGGATGCTTATCGTCTCCACCCCGGTCTTTGTCTACGTTGCGTACCCCATTTTCCGGGCCGCGTGGGGATCGCTCAAAAACCACGTCCTCTCCATGGACGTGATGTACGCGATGGGTACCGGCGTTGCTTTCGTGGCAAGCGTGATGGGCACGTTCTCGGTTGTGCTCACGAGCGAGTACATGTTCTACGATACCGCCATCATGCTCGCGGCATTTCTCATGCTGGGGCGGTACCTCGAGGCCCGGGCCAAGGGGCGAACCTCGGACGCGATAAAGAAACTGGCCGGCCTGCAGGCAAAGACCGCGACCATCATCCGCGAAGGAAAAGAGGTGGAGGTGGCTGTCGCGGACCTTGCGGTCGGCGATATTGTCGTAGTAAAACCCGGCAGCCGGATCCCGGTTGACGGCGAGGTGGTAGCGGGCGAGAGCTACGTGGACGAGTCGATGATCACAGGCGAACCGGTCCCGCCCCTGAAAAGAAAGGGGAGCCGGGTAGTCGGCGGCACGATCAGCACGAACGGGATCCTCTCGGTCAAGGCTGCAAAGATCGGGCGGGACACGGTACTTGCCCGGATCATCCGGCTCGTGGAGGAGGCGCAGGGGTCAAAGCCTCCCGTGCAGCGGATCGCGGACGTGGCGGTCACGTACTTTATCCCGGCTGTCCTCATCATCGCCGCTGCGGCGTTTGTTGCCTGGTACTTCGTGCTCCACGCCACCCTTCTTTTGGCCCTGACCGCGCTCATCTCGGTGCTCGTGATTGCCTGCCCCTGTGCGCTGGGACTTGCCACGCCGACCGCGGTGACTGTCGGGGTCGGGCGCGGGGCAGAACTGGGGATCCTGATACGGAATGGCGAAGCGCTGGAGACCGCGGAACGGGTGACCACCGTGATCTTCGACAAGACCGGCACGCTCACGAAGGGCCGTCCCGAGGTGACCGATCTCGTCACTGCCGGGGTTACCGAAGAGACGCTCCTCTCCCTTGCAGCCTCGGTCGAGAAGAGCTCCGCCCACCCGCTTGCGCAGGCCGTGGTCCGGGCTGCAGCACAGCGCAGGGTTGCGGTCGAACCGGCGGAGAAGTTCGATACGGTCGGGGGAAAGGGCGTGACGGCGGAGGTGCTGGGCGAACCGGTCTTTGCAGGCAACCGCGCACTGATGCAGGACCATGGTATCGCAGTGCCCGCAGATCTCGAGACCCGGATTGCTGCGTTCGAACAGGACGGGAAAACGGTCATCCTCGTGGCATCCTCCGGTGGACTTGCCGGGGCGATCGCGATCGCCGACACCCTCAAGGAGACCAGTGCTGAGGCGGTCCGGCGTTTTAAGGCACACGGGCTTGCCACCCTCATGGTGACCGGCGACAACCCTCGAACCGCCCAGGGCATTGCCCGGATTCTCGGGATCGACCGGGTGGTGGCCGGTGTCCTCCCGGACCAGAAAGCCGCAGAGGTCAAAGCCCTGCAGGCGAAGGGGGATGTCGTGGCCTTTGTCGGTGACGGGATCAACGATGCCCCGGCACTTGCGCAGGCGGACGTGGGGATCGCGATCGGGAGCGGGACGGACGTGGCCATCGAGAGCGGGGAGATCGTGCTCGTGCGTGACGACCTGCTCGACGCGGTGGCGGCGCTGGAACTCTCCAAAAAAGTGATGAGCAGGATCCGGATGAACATCTTCTGGGCCTTTGCCTACAACGCGGCGCTCATCCCGGTGGGCGCCGGCATCCTGTACCCGTTCACCGGCTACATGTTCCGGCCGGAGCTTGCCGCCCTTGCGATGGCCGCGAGCTCGGTCACCGTCGTCACCCTCTCGCTTCTCCTCAAAGGGTATATACCGGAAGCAAAGAAGAAGGATCCTAGGTGAAAGAGTATGGCCATTGACCCGATCTGCGGCATGACCGTCGATGAAAAGACGGCAAAGTTCACCAGCGACTACAAGGGGAAAAAGTACTACTTCTGCGCCCCGGGCTGCAAGAAGAAGTTCGATGCCGATCCCGCGAAGTACGCAGGCGCTTAAGAGAAAGGAAACCGGGCGCATACATCCGCGCGATCGCGCCAATCTTACCAGATCTCCCTTTTTTAACCGGATTTCCCCGTAATGTTGATATAGAAACGACGGCATATGTTGTGCAATTTAACCCCGCCGCCCCGGCGGGCCAGATGACCTCCTCCCGGACAGAAGGCAAATACCGTGGCATTCTACCTTGTCAATCCCGAGATCTTCAACTACGTTATCATCCCTCTGCTCATCTTCCTTGCCCAGATCGCAAACGTCTGCATGGAGACGCTCCGGATCGTCTTTTTGTCCAAGGGGATGAAGTATCTCGCCCCGGTCATCGCGTTCTTTGAGATCATCATCTGGCTGCTGGCGATTGTCGGTGTTCTCAACAACCTCTCCAATATCTCGTACTTCCTTGCCTATGCATTCGGGTTTGCGCTGGGGACGTACGTGGGCCTTGTCATCGAGGAGAAACTCTCGATCGGGATGGTGATCATGCGCATCATCACGACCGATGGCAGCGGTGACGGGATCATGCAGTTTATGCAGGCGGAGAACTACGGCACCACCTGCCTGGATGCGAAAGGGGCCCGGGGCGGGGTTACGATGATCATCTCGCTGGTGAACCGCGACGATGTCCCCCGGATCACCCGGCATATCGAGGAGACCAACCCCGGTGCATTCTTCTCGATCGAAGATGTCAGGTACGTCAACCAGGGCGTCTTCCGGCCCAAAAAACAGGATCCCCTCACCGGCTTTATCCACTCCCTTGCCCGGCCCCGGAAAAGGCCGTGACCGGACCCTGCAGCACTCCCGGTTTTTTTTGATTTTCCGGCCCCGTGAGCAGGATCCTAACGTTTTTCCCTCTTTACGTGAAATCTACCCGTTACGTCAGGTAAGAAGATATGGCGGTGCAGCAGGATGAAGACGGGAGAGGATGACGGGCCATGAAGACCAACATGCCCCTCACCCGGCCTATCCGCCGGTTCATTGCGGAGACCGAGCGGATGCTTGACACCGAGGTCACCCTGCTGCGCAAACCCGAGGCTCCCCCGGGCGGGACGCTCATCGACGTCTATTCGTATAACCTTGACAAGAACATCATCATCTTTCCTGCAAACTACATCGGCCTGTTAAAGGACTTTGTCATCGCAAAACAGTGCACCCACCTCCTCGTCAAGGGGGCGGCAGCAAAGACCGGCGGGTACCGGGTCCTCTCGTACAACGCGGACACGGTCTATACCGGGATGCGGCAGGTGTACCTCGACGCGCTCAAGGACGAGGCAAAGAAGGACAAAAAGCTGCCGGTCAAAAAACTCATCGACATGCTTTTTATCCTGTATAAGCAGTTCCACGATGATATCAACGAACTGCCCTGGAACCCGGTGGTCAACGCCCGGATCTATTATCGGATGGAGCAGCTGCGAAAGACCCAGCTCTACATCCTCCTCAAGGACGGCAAGCAGGACATGGATGAGATGATGGACATGATGGAGATCATCCCCCGGCGGTACTTCGTGCTCGACAAGTCCATGTTCTATGCCCGGGACCTCTACCTGGCAAAGACGCTTCCCGCCGACAAGCTGATGCCGGTAGTAAACATCCCCCAGATGAAGAAGTTCGACCACCTCGAGGTCAAGGAGATGCTCACCACCCGCTGGACGCATACGGCATGGTACCAGTCCAAGGTCTTTGGCGACAACATGCTCACGATCATGGAAAAGCACCTGACCGCAGACTGGAGTGCAGATTCCAGTCTCGAGTATTACGGGAACCTGTACAAGGTTGGGGTGAACCTCACCAACGCCATGCTCGCCTACATGACGATGAAGGACTGGTTTATCTGGGAAACGCCCCAACACCTGCTTGCCGCGGAGCAGGAAGCGCCAGTGTACGAAAAAGCAGCCTTAAAAAAGATCTTCGGCGACCTGATCGACGAATCCTGAGTATGACCGACCCATCCCATCACCTGGAAAAAGCCAACCCGGCCGGGAGCACCGTATGCCGGTGAGCGAGATCCCCCGCATCCTGAAGCGGGCGGAACAGTACGTCCGGCAGACCAAGTACAAGGAAGCCCTTGCACTGTACGACCAGGCGATCCGGCTCGAACCCAGAAACCCCGAGTGCTGGAGCCAGCGGGCGGGGGCGAAGATAGAGATGGAGCGTTTTGCCGATGCTGTCGCGGACTGCGACCAGGCACTCGCCCTCAACCCGAACCAGGCCGATGCCTGGTCGAGGAAGGCTCTGGCCCTTTCTCAGGTCGGGCAGTACGTGCCGGCCCTTGCTGCTGCCACCCGGGCCTCGACCCTCAATGCTAACGATGCGGTGGCCTGGTACGTGAAGGGGATCTGCCTTGAGGAGACCGGGAAGAGCGATGAGGCAGAGATCGCTTTTGCAAAATCGCTCGAGCTGGAGATCCTTCTCGATATCAAGGAAGAGAAGAACCGGATCCGGCGATAACCCGGGCCGCCATCCTTCTTTGCCCGCTTCCGGGTGGGCATCCCGTTTTTCCCGGACATTTGTTGTCACGGGCGATACCCTTATTAAAAACCAAATCAATCTCACGCGCATACAGGAGATCTTAGTATGTTATCCAAAACCATGGAAGAAGCACTGAACCGCCAGGTCAACCGCGAACTCTATTCCTCGTACCTCTACCTGGGAATGTCGGCTTATTTTACTTCGGTCAATCTCACCGGCTTTGCCCACTGGATGATGATCCAGTCCAATGAAGAAAGAGGGCATGCCATGAAGTTCTACGAGTACATTTTCGCACGGCAGGGGAAGGCAACTCTCGACACCATCGAGGCTCCCAAGGCAAAGTGGTCGTCGTCCGGCAAGGTCTTTGAAGAGGTGTATGCCCACGAGCAGAAAGTGACCGGGATGATCAATGCCCTTGTTGACCTCGCAATTAAGGAAAAGGATCACGCGACCTTCGAGATGCTCCAGTGGTTTGTCAAAGAGCAGGTCGAGGAGGAAGCAAATGCTGCCCTGATCGTGGATAAGATAAAGACCCTGGGGGATATTCCCGGGCACCTCTTCTATCTCGATCACGAGCTCTCCAAGCGCGCCTGATAATACATCCTTTTTTATCTTTTGCCGGATAAAAACGACATAACGGTCTGACATGCTCTCAGTGCTTATTATTGACGATGAGACGGAGGTCCTCAACGTCACCCGGCAGTTCCTGGAGCGGTTTGGCGAAATGAAGGTGATCACTTCCACCTCCGCAAAGGAGTCCCTGACCCTTTTAAACACCCAGACCTTCGATGCAATTATCGTGGACTACGATATGCCGGAGATCAACGGGATCGAGTTTTTAAAGATCCTCCGGTCCAAGGGGGACTCGACACCGGTTATCATCTTTACCGGGGTAGGCCGGGAATACGCGGCCATCGAGGCGCTCAACAACGGCGCGAACTTTTACTTAAAAAAAGGCGAGGAGATCCAGCCGCAGCTCCGGGAGATGGTCCACATGATCCGGCGGGCCGTCGAAGGCAAAATCGTCGGCAAAGGGATCGGGACCTCCCAGAAGATCCTTTCCGATGCTGTCCACTTCTTCTCCGAGCCGGCCTTTGCAATCGACCGGGACGGCAAGATAATCGCCTGGAACAAGGGGATGGCAGACCTCTCGGGTGTGGCTGCAGCGGACGTACTGGGAAAGAAGGACCATGCCTATGCGGTCGCCTTCTTCGGCAGCAAGGTGCCGTTCCTTGCAGACATGGTCTTCGAGGACGAGGCGGTCATCCGGAAGAACCGGTACTCGGTCATCGCAAAGGAGGACGGGATGATTACTGCCTGGATCAAGGCCCCGGCTAAGGAAGGAGGGGAGCGGGTTCTCTGGATGAAGGCAAAGGCGCTGTATGACGGCCGCGGGATCTTTGTCGGTATCATCCAGGCCATCCGGGACATCACCCATACTATCGGGACCGACCTCCTGCTCCAGGAAGAAAAGGCAGAAAAGGGAGAAAAGCCTGCCACTCCTGCCGGCCAGGGAAAGATGTTCGACCGGCTGCTGGGCAGGTCCAAGTCATATTACCAGGAAGGGCTCCGCCTCTATTACCGGGAGGGGAAGTACGAGGAGGCCATAGCCGCCTTTGACAAAGCGCTCGAGATCGAGCCCTCGCATGCCTTTGCATGGCATGACCGGGGTATCTGCCTGCGTGCCCTGGAGCGAAACGAGGAGGCCCTTGCCTCGATCACAAAAGCACTCGAACTTGCCCCCTCGGAAGAGGAGATCCTCTTTACCTGTGGGGAAACCCTCCAGAAACTGGGGATCCTCCGGGACGACAGCAAGATCCTCTCGGCCGCAGTGGACACCTACAACCAGCTGCTGGACAAGAACCCTGCCAACGCCGCGGCCTGGAACAACATGGGGATCTGCGTCCAGGCAATGGGGCGTGACGACCTCTCGCGCCAGTACTTCGAGCGGGCAAAGGACCTCAGGCGGTACAACAAGGAAAAGATCCGCAAGCGCAACCTTGACACACTGGTCTGAGGGTGCGGGCACGACTTTTAGATAGGTGTTGCGACAATAATCCTTCCGGGGATGAGTTCGGAAATGAAAAGCACCGTCTGGTTTGCCAGCATGCGGGCGCGATCGCCAAACGAGAGTACCGAGGCAAAGGTCCGCAGGCTCTTTGAGGCCGCGGGTTTTGATGCCTGTCTCCAGCCGTGGGACCGCACGGCGATAAAGCTCCATTTCGGGGAGCAGGGAAACGACTCCTACATCAGCCCGGTCTATGTCCGGCAGGTGGTGGAGAAGGTTAAGGCAGCAGGTGCCCTGCCGTTTGTGACGGACACCAATACCCTCTACCTGGGGAGCCGCTCAAATGCCGTTGATCATATCACGACCGCGATCCACCACGGGTTCGATTACGCAGTGGTCGGGGCGCCGGTGATCATTGCCGATGGCCTCTGCGGGAAGAACGTGGCACACGTGCAGATTAACAAAAAACATTTCAAGACCGTTCTGATCGCCGGAGATATTGCAGCGGCGGAGAGCATGATGGTCCTGACGCACTTCAAGGGGCACGAGGTGGCAGGCTTTGGCGGGGCGCTCAAGAACCTTGCCATGGGTTGTGCCCCGCCCCAGGGGAAGCGGGCGCAGCACCAGGCAAAGCCGTTCTCGATCCGGGATGCCTGCACCGGCTGCGGGCGGTGCGTTGAGGTCTGCCCGAAGTCGGCGATCACGCTCGTACACGAAAAGTCCTCGATCAACCACGAACTCTGCATCGGCTGCTTCGAGTGCATGACGGTCTGCCCGGCCCATGCGATCGATATCGACTGGGAGACCGAGATCCCGCTCTTCACGGAACGGGTGATCGAGTACGCGTACGGGGCGGTGCAGGGAAAGGCCGGAAAAATCGGTTATATCAGTTTCCTTACCCGGATCACACCTGACTGCGACTGCGTGCCGTGGAGTGATGCGTCCATTGTTCCGGACATCGGTATCCTCGCCTCGAAGGACCCGGTGGCGATCGATGCGGCGGCCTGCGATCTCGTGAACCAGCAGGCAGGCTTTAAGGAATCGTTCCTGCCCCGGCACCACCATGCAGGAGAGGACAAGTTTGCCGGCATGCGACCGAATACCGACGGGCCGTGCCAGCTGCGGTATGCCGAGGAGCTCGGGATGGGCACCCGGGATTACGAGCTGGTCCGGCTCTGATTTTTCAGGGTGTGGCCGTGGCTCTGGCGGTCCAAAAAACCTCTCTTTTCACCTGACGATCTCCTGCCGGTCTCTTCCGTAGCCCGCCAGGATCTCTTTTACGGGAAGCGGCAGAGTGTCTTTTGGTAAAAAGGGGAATTATAATTAATACGTTGTAAAAGGATCATTGATTCGGGGATGGTACCTTCTCCCCGGTGATTTATTATGGAGATTAAAAAACCCGAAGTCTCGGAAAAAGAGCTCAAGGCCGGCGTCATGAACCTGAGTAAGGGGGCACAGGGATTCAGCGAAGAGTTCATGGATTTTTTGAAGAAATACCAGGTCATCGGTCTTGCCGTTGCATTTGTCATAGGCACGGCTGCATCGACCCTGGTGACGGCACTGGTAAAGGACATTATCATGCCGTTTGTAGGCGTCATCATCCCCGGCGGGGACTGGCAGAACATGGTACTGCAGATCGGGCCCATCAAGTTCATGCCCGGGGATTTTGCGAGTGCCCTGATCAATTTCGTTATCATTGCCCTGGTGATTTTCCTGCTCGTAAAGTACATCATGAAGGGTGATGTGTCAAACAAAGTCTGAATTTTTTATCCCGATCCCGATTATTTTTCGGGCTTCCGGGCCCTGATCGGCCCAGATGTGCTGGCCGTACTTATTATCAGATCCGTGCGGTTCGGCCCGGGAGTTTTCATTCACCGGCAGGCAGGGAATTTTCCAGGACGTGGAATCCAGGCAGCTCAAGGGGAATACGTATCCCTCTTCCCCTGTTTTTCCTAGAGTACCCCAAGGCATACTGCATAGATCCCGACCTGTAAGAGTGTCAGCGGTACGCCGATCTTTGCAAATTCAAAAAAGGTAAGGGTTTCTCCCCGTGATTCCGCCTGCTGGATGATGATCACGTTGCTTGCCGCACCGAGGATCGTGAGGTTGCCGGCGATCGTGCTCCCGGCGGCAAGCGCCATGAGCCGGGCGGTGCCGCCGCCGGCCTGGAGGATGAGGGGCGAAAAGAGGGCAACAAAGGGCACGTTCGAGATGAACTGGCTGATGACCACGCTTGTTGCAAGGATTGCGGGGACGGAAGTCACCCCCGCGGTGCCGGCCACTGACTGGAAGAACCCGGTCTCCCAGACCGCTGCCATTAAAACAAACATCGCGGCAAAGAAGACGAGCGTGCACCAGTCAATGGACCGGAGCACCGCGACCCTCCGGGACGAGAAGACCAGGACGGGGAGGGCGGCGGCAACCCCGATCAGTGGCAAGGGGATGACGATCGCACCGGTGAAAAGCGATGCGATAATGTTTGCCAGTGCGAGCCCGACAAGGATCGCAAGCGAGCACTGCACGATCCGGGTGAGTGCGGGGTCCGGTGCGGTTGCCGGGCCGGTCTCACCGGCCAGCGGAACACCCAATTCCTTCCGATAAAAGAAGAAGAGCACCAGCCACGTCGCGGCAAGAGAGATCACCGTCGGCAGGAGGAGCGAGGAAGCAAACGTGACAAACGGTGCGGTCATCCCGCTGTTGACCGCCACAAGAAGGTTCTGCGGGTTACCGATCGGGCTTGCCACGCTCCCGGTGGTGATGGCAAAGGCGAGGGCGAGAAGGAGCATCTTTGCCGGGAGGCGGGACCGGGCGGCAAGTCCCAGAACGAGTGGCGTACCGATGATGGCGAGCGTATCGTTCATGAGCAGCGCAGAGAGGATCCCAAAGCAAAAGAGTACAAGGATTACGAGCTCCCCCGGGGTGCGTGCATGACGGAAGAGCCGGCGGGCAAGCATATCGAGGTACCCGCTCCGGGAGAGCGCCTCCCCCACGACGAACATCCCGAAGAGAAAGACCATCACGTCAATGTTGATCGCATAAATGGCGTTGACCGGGGAGATCTGGCCCAGGAGGAGGACTGCCAGTGCTCCACCGAGCATGACCTGCCAGATCCGGAGGGTGAACCTGCTCACCTGCCTTACGGCGATCAGGAAAAAGACCGCGGCAAGGACAATAACCGCAAGATACGTAGCAGATTATTTTCCCGTGCCGGCAAAAAAAGCATCGGACAAAAAAGCAGATTAGCGCCGGACGGTCCAGTGGAGGAGAACACCGTCGTCCACCCGGGTCACGTCCGCAAGCGTGAGCCGGGCAAAATCGCTCTCCCGTACCCAGCCCTCGCCGTCGGCAAGGGTGGGTGCATCCTTCCCGCTGATCACGATACTCCCGATGTAGGTGTAGATCTCGTCTACAAGCCCGGCCCGGACGAGCCCGGCAATCAGCGTTCCCCCACCTTCTACCATCAGGCGCCGGATGCCCATGTGCCCAAGCTCATCAAGCACCCGGGGGAGGTCCACCTCGTCCCTGCCCGCGGTGATGACCGTTGCTTTCTCCCGGAGCGTCGCCACCCGTGCCGGGTCGGCCCGCTCTGCAACTGCCACGACCCGCAAACCGTCGCCCTTATTGAGGATCGCAGCTTCGGGAGGTATCCGGGCCCCGCTGTCGATGACGACCCGTACCGGGTGCTCCGGCCTCCCCCCCTGCTGGCGCTCTGCTTTGAGATCGGGGTTTTTCACCGTCAGCGAAGGGTCGTCGGCAAGTACCGTCCCGATCCCGACCATCACCGCGTCGCACCCGGCCTTGAGCCGGTCCACGCGGGCAAAATCATTGCTGCCGGAGATCTTCACCTGCCGGCGTTCGCGGGTGGAGAGCTTCCCGTCCGCACTCATCGCCACGTTGACCACGACCGAGGGGCGCATATGCATAAGTGTCTCGCTGTGGTAATTTTTATATTCCCCGGTGCCCGGGCAGACTATCATACCGGCGCCGAGAAGAGCGGGATGATCTTTCCTGCCTTCTCGTCCGTGATAAATAAGACCAGCGTGTCCCCGGCCTCGAGGCGGAGGGACGGGTCAGGAGTGGAGAAACGCATCGATCCCCGGCGGAACCCGAACTCCCGGATGCCAAAGCGCTCTTTTAATGCCAGTTCACCGATGGTCTTTCCTTCCACTTCAGAACCTGCCTCCACCTGGACCGTGTGGATGTGCGTTGCCTTAAAAAGCGTCTCAAAGTTCTGGACCTTCTGGTGCTGCGTGGGGTCGGTGCACCGGGTAAAAAGAGCGTCGCCCAGGCGCCGGGTCCGCTGGATGATCCGGTTCACCTCCTCATCGGGGAACTCGTAGCGTTTCAGGGCCCGGACAAAGATCTCGAGGGCCGACTCAAACTCCTCGGAGATGACCTCGTCCGCCCCAAGGTCGAGCAGGTGCTGGGCATTCCTGACATGCCGGGTCCGTGCAAGGATATGGACGCCGGGTGAGAGCTGCCGGGCCGTGTGGATGATCCGGGGAACGGCCTCCTCCTCGGAAACGGTGACGACCATCGCCCGTGCATGCCGGATGCCGGCGTGTTCGAGCACCTCCTCCTGCACGGCATCGCCAAAGATGAAGTTGGGACGGTACTGGGATCGCTCCTGCCGGATGATCTCGGGGTTGAGCTCGATGACCATGTAGGGGATACCGGCGAGCGTTGCCGCCCGTGCCACGCTCTTGCCGGTAATGCCGTAGCCGGCAATGACGATGTGGTTGGAGAGGATCTCGGCCGGGGAACTCTCTTCCGGCTCCGGGGTCTTTTGCCGTGACGATCGCGCCGGGAAGACCCGGTAGAAGAGGTCTACCGCGCGGGGGGATGCGCGCATGGCAAAGGGCGTGAATGCCATGGTTACGATGGCGCCGGCCAAAAAGACCTGGTACACCGGCTCCTGGATGACCCCGGCATCCCGGCCGGTCCCGGCAAGGACAAAGGAGAACTCCCCGATCTGGGCGAGCGCAAGACCGGTAAAGATGCAGACCCGGGTGGGCATCCTCAGCACCGTTGCGGCGAAGGACCCGGTCAGGACCTTGACGAGGAAGATCCCCAGGATCGTGATCACGACAAAATAGAGATTGTCGAGTATGGTGCCCGTGTCTAAGAGCATCCCGATCGAGAGGAAGAAGATGGCGGCAAAGACATCGCGGAAGGGGATGATGTGGCCCAGGGCGTCGATGTTGTAATCCGATTCGCCGATGATCAGGCCGGCAATGAATGCCCCCAGCGTAAACGAAAGCCCGGCTTCGCTCGTGAGCCAGGCAATGACGATGCAGATGCCGGCAATGGTGAAGAGGAAAAGCTCACGGCTGCGTTCCTTTGCAACCTTGAAGAGGAGCCGGGGGATGCCCCAGTACCCCAGGACAACGATCACAAGGAAGATGAGGGCTATCTTGGCTGCCTCGTAGGGGACCTCGGAGAAATCGAAGGTTGAGCTGTTCCCGGCCAGGAGCGGTACGATCAGCATCATCGGGATGATGGCAAGGTCCTGGCAGATCAAAATCCCCAGAAGCGTCCTACCCTGGAGCGTGTCCACCTCCCCCTTGTCCTGGAGGATCTTCATCACGATCGCGGTGCTCGAAAGGGAGACGATAAAGCCGAAGAGCAGTGCCTCGTTAAACGGCATCTGGAACGCCAGGTTGATCGCGGTCGTGGCAACGATGGTAGTGCAGATCTGGGCAAGGCCGCCGATGATGACTGCCCGCCACGAGCGCAGGAAGGACTGGAACGAGAACTCGAGACCGATTGTAAAGAGGAGCAGGACGATACCGATCTCCCCGATCGTGGCAATCAAAGACTGGTCAGTGATGAGTGCAAGGCCAAAAGGCCCCGCTACCATCCCGATCACAAGAAAACTGACAATGCTGGGCAGGCCGAAGCGGTGGCCATAGTACAGGAGGATAATCGACAGGACAATAACACCGACGGCAGCAAGCATGATGTCCATGAAAGAATCCTCCCTGAGTACCCCACAACGAAGTACCAGAGTTCCGTCGGGAAAAGTATTATAGGTTCCGGGAATCCGCCGGGCCGGTCACCAGGGGCAGGAATTGCCGGATAGGGGCCTCGCTGCCGTACAGGACATGGACGTCCCCGGGCTGAATATCAGGTAAAAACAGAAACAATTATTGCGGGTAATGATCTACCCCGTCATATGTCTAAGAAAAAAGCCATTGTTTTTCTTGCCCTTGTTTGTCTTGCGGTGATTTTTGTGGCTGGATGTACCAGCAGCACGACCAGTTCCAGTGCTCCGGCTGGCACGGTGCCGGCTTCGCCGGCCACAACACAGATTTCAACACCTGGCGCGGCAACTCCGGCAGCAGCACCCGGAGCTGCAGCATCGCAGGATCCTATTGTCGGCAAATGGTCAACTCCCACGGTACAGGGTGACAGCGCACAGGTTGTCTTCGGTGCTGACGGAAGTTTCACCGGTTATCTCAACGGGGGGAGCCAGGTAATGAAATCCGGGACCTGGCAGAGTGCCGGCAATGGCAAGTATACCATAACGATCACGGGCCGGACTGCACCGGCGAACTGGGTGCTTGATGCCAGTTCCGGTACGGCCCATGATACCGAATATCCGTCACTGGTATATTCACGTGTCAGCTGAAAGGAAGGTAGTTTCACCTTCTTTTGCAGGGCCATTTTTTACTTTTTTAAGTATCCCGGGACAACGATAACGAGAAAGATGAGGGCTATCCTGGCTGGCCCGTAGGGGACCTTGGAGAAATCGAACGTCGGGCTGTTCCCGGCAGGGAGCGGTACGATCAGCATCACCGGGATAATGGCAAGGTCCTCGCAGATCAAAATTCCCCGGGCAGCTTAGGCAGGGGCCGGTACATCATGCCTTTCAGAACCTTATCGGCACCGAAAAGAGGGGGACTATTTTCTCCGTAGCGTAAAGAGAGCGATAAAAAGCACCAGGATGGGGACGAAGAATATCGAGGTTTCACTTGGTGTCAGGGGCCTCAGGGATATTGTGGTGGAAGTGGTGGGGGCAACGATCACTTTCTGTGGCACAACAGATACCAGCGCGAACATGGAAAGTCCCCCTGGTGATTCGCCGGTATAGATCATATTGAAAGAGCTATCCAGTCCGGAAAATTGTGTATTGAGCAGCTGGGATGTCCCGTCATCTGCCAGCCGGACGATTTTCACACCCGAGATCCCGCCGTGGTTCAGCACCCACGATGGCGCAATGCTCATGGTGACAGAAGATTGACCGATATAGGTCTTATCTGCAAGATCCGTCTTTTTAACCTGCGCAGTATAGGCAACTGCATCCAGACGATATCCATTTTCATTGACGGTATTCCCGATTACGGTCGCCGTATGGGCATCCGGCTTTTCGGCAAGAGAAAGCCCGACCAAGGCATCTTCAGGAGGCATATTATTCATTTCTGAATGGAATGCCGCAGAAACCATGCCTTTTCCGGCAAACTGCGCGGTAACGGGGAAACTTTGCATTGAAATTGATCCAATTTCTGCAGAAATTTGTCCGTTATTCACTGTCGGGGCTGATTGAGGTGTAATGGTGATTACCACCGGGCCATTCTCCAACGAAATGGCATTATTATGTTCTGAAATTTTCTCTCCTGAACGTTGGGCTTCCTGCTCGTTGATGGTGATCATCTTGCCCGTACCAGCAGAGCTTACTGTTGCTCCCTTGACACCTGCCGTGACAAAATAGGATCCTTCACGCTGGGTTCCTGTTTGCGCCTGCCCCTGATTCCCTCCGGAGTTACCGTTTCCGGAATTGGCATTATTCCCGGATCTGCCTTCTCCGGAATTGCTGTTTTTGGAGTTACCGTTTCCGGAATTGGCATTATTCCCGGATCCGCTCCCTCCGGAATTGCTGTTCCCGGAGTTACCGGCCCCGGAATGGCCGCCTCCATTGCCACCACCGGATCCACCGCCACCGGATCCACCGCCACCGGATCCACCACCGGATCCACCACCACCGGATCCACCACCACCGGATCCACCGCCGCCGTGGCCACCGCCGCCGTGGCCACCGCCACCGCCATGGCCGCCGCCTCCACGTGCCAATAATGGTGTGGTGGAGGCAGAAGAATCAGGGACTGCCATTGCGGTCACCGGAACCGAATTTCCGGAACTGCTCTCCTGTATTCCTGCTCGTCCCGAACCATTCTGTGAGAACGATGACGTAAGCAACACACCATTTACCGTCATCTGCATGACACTCAGAACAACAAGGAACACCAGAATTTTTCTGATGTGCATGTACAGATTGGGTCCAGACATCCGTATCCTGACCAGATACTCGTTCTTACCAACATATTTTGATATTATATGCGACATTGTACCCGTTTTTAAAAAAATATACGATTGAGGGTAGGTTCTGCTATCCTAGTATGGAATGATAAATTTTTCGCATAATTGTCATTAAATAAATCCCATTGACAAAATGATTTCCGGAAATCCCCGTAGTTATCTCCTGTACTAAGGGAGACCAATTGTTTTTAACATCCGGGATAAAAATTGAAACGCGACTGTTGTTTTATTTTTTTCCCAGGCCGTAATATTTCCGCAGGAATTCGCGGATTTTTTCAGATTCAATATAGCCTTGGTCGAGTTTACAAACAATCTCATTTATCATTTTCGCCAGCCGGATGAGTTTTTCTTTATGGACATCCTCCATCAGATCGGCGGTCCCGATAATACCCTGGATGGGATTTCGCAGCTGATCATTGAGGATTGCAAACTGCTGCATGTTCTTCTCGATCTGCTGGAATGCTTCCCTCTTCAGTCGCTCAACATCCTTTCGTTCGGTGATGTCGCGAGTGATGATCAGAACCGCTTTTTCACCAAACTCGTCGAAGGTGTGAGCAATGACTTCGATGGGGATCAGGGTTCCCTGCTTTGTGCGATACGATCCTTCAAAATGAACCTTCCCGTTTGAGATAAGCTGCTGTATCAGGGAATCATGATCCGTTGAAT
Organism: Methanoregula sp.; assembly: GCF_035543475.1. Lineage (GTDB taxonomy): Archaea > Halobacteriota > Methanomicrobia > Methanomicrobiales > Methanospirillaceae > Methanoregula. The sequence continues at coordinate 41,212 of NZ_DATKKA010000010.1, read as the reverse complement.
TTTCTGTTGCAAGGAAATCAACCAGCTTCATTGAGGCCAGTTCAGGGCGGGAATACCCGAGTATTTCAACTGCTGCATTATTCGCCTCAATCAACTCGCCGAACCCCTGCTCGTTACTGAACCGCCAGACAAGAACGGGATCAACGATACTGTTAAAAAAAAGCTGATAACTTTTCTCTCTCTGGTCCAGACGGCTTTTGAGATACTGCTGGGACACTTCGAGTTCACCCAGCATGGAGTTGACACCGGTGGCCAGTTGCGCCACTTCATCGGTCCCGGTAACCGAAACACGCGCCGAGAAATCCCGGGCAGCTCCGATAGAGTTCACGCGATTGCTCACGTACAGGAGCCGGGAGATAACGGTTTCATCGAGCAGCATCAGCATGATCACTCCCAGGGAGATCCCTAAAATGACCAGACATGCAAAGAAGTAAATAATCGTCGAATTTCCTTCGGCATAGATAAGCCGGGGTATGGTAAGTCGCAGGATAAGCAGTGGCGACCCGTTTATGTCCCGTATGAGTGCGTAGGTCCCGATATTGTTACTGTCAAGGACTGCGATATACACCGGGGCGTTGACAGTGATGGCATCGTTTCCCTGGATCTGGACAAAAGGTTCCGTTCCGTTCTCAAATGATGCCATCGCCGCTTCATAGTCCCCGGGAGGGGCAGGGTCGTCATAGCGACGTATCTCAAGTGGCAGCTGTACCAGGTTGCCCAACCGCTGAACTTCGGCTGCATCGAGATACCTTGCCATGAGTATATAGCCAACCGGTGTGGCTGATGAGTCAGGACCATATACCGGCTGGACTGCAAGGAGAAGAGGATCCTTTGGATCACTCATAATACCGATGAAACCGGTCCCCTGCGATTGCATGGTTGAAATAACGGCCGGAGACAGGGGGATGGTTACAAGAGATAATGGGACCGGTGTCTCCTGCTGTTTTTCTATATCGTACCCTGTTCCGGCGATTAATCCCCCGGAAGCGTTATAAAAAAGAATATAGTTGAACCTGAGGTGATCGAGCGTTCGGTTATCGAGTTCCAAAAGAAGGCCGGGTTTATTCGCCTGTACAATGGAATCCTCTATTGAATTCCGCGATGACCAGTCCTGGGCGACAGCATCGAGCTGGTTGGTATCTGCTGCCAGTATCGAGAGGGCACGGTTCGTATCTTTTTGGGCACTCTGGACTTCAACGGTATGAAATGCATCCATAACGATGGTTTCCGAGGCGATCAAAAAAACGAGTAAAATGGCGACAAGCGTTGCAGAGAAGATGAGGATGGTCTTTGTCCGGATTTTCACAACGTATCCGCCACCACGCTGTTCTGCTTAGTTCTGGTAATGATTCCCCGGGAGTTATTACACTATCGCCAGTACATTTCCCGGGTTTTCATCGACCAATTCAGGATGACCCGGCGACCTGAAATCCGCAGAAATGCCGGAACTACACCACGAGAATTGTATTATGTGTAATCTGCAAAGGGAAAATGCGGGCAAATAAAGCCCGAAAATAAAATCAGGATTTAACCCTTTGTCCAAATGCCCCAGCCCGGATTTGAACCGGGGACAACCAGATCTTCAGTCTGGCGCTCTCCCAGTCTGAGCTACTAGGGCAGGAGTACAAATGTTGGCACTTGTGCTTAATAAATGATACGCCCGGCCGGGGATCATCTCCCCTGACGTCTCCTATTTATATCCCGCCATGCCAGTATTAACCTGATGCCCCCCCCGCCTTCCTACGAGGATGATGCCGGCCTGGCCCGCGCCGTAGCGTCCCGTACCGCTCATGTGGTCCACCTGACCCACAATGATCTCGACGCGGTCGGGGCCGATGCAATCCACCGGATGAGGTTTGGAAAGGAGGGCGTGTTTACCATCTGGTGCTCGGTGGGAAAGTTCCCCGGGCTCTTCTCTCTTGTTGCGTCCTGCCCCGGAAAAGGGGACCTTCTCTCGGTCTCCGACTTAGGCTGCCGGAAGGATATGAAAGAGACGGTTGCACGGGCACGGGCAAACGGGTGGGTGATCGAGTGGCGCGACCACCACCGATGGCGCGAGGAGGAGATCGCAGGTGTCAGGAACGCAGTCTCTGTTCTTCATATCGATACAGAGATCTGCGCCACGGGGATCGTTGCCCGCGACCTCTTGCCGGACAACCCCGTGGCGGCGGAAGTGGCCCGGGTTGTCTGCGATTATGATCTCTGGCGGCACGCAGATCCCCGGTCCGCGGTACTGGGCCAGGTGCTCCAGCGCAAGAAGAACCGGGAGCATGTCCGGGACTGCCTGGTGGCGGGGATCTTCTCCGATGCACTCATCGAGGCCGAGAACGCTGAGATCCGTGCAGAGATGGCAGAGATGATGAAGCGCAGCCTTGCCCATGCGAGCTTCCGGGGGAAGAAGTACCGGATTGTCTTTGCCCCGCTCTACGGGTACCCGAGCGAGACAGCACACTTCATCAGGAAGGAGAAGGGGACCGATATCGAGGTGATTATCGGTAAAGACGGGAAGTTCTCGATCCGATCGGTACCGCCGGTCAGCCACCTGATCGCCCGGGAGTTTGGCGGTGGGGGCCACCCGAACGCGGCAGGCGGGAGTTTCTCCTTTACCGTTGTCGAGCGGTTCACGTGGTGGCTTTTCAAGAAGAGCCGGCATTTCGATGACTTGGTTACCGTTGCCGAGCGGCTCTGAGAGCCGCCGACCTGTTCTTATCCGGAAAAACACCATTTTCCTGTGCAGGAAATCCGATCCTGAATGATCCGGGACATCCCCGGGAAAATAACCGCTTCTCCGACGTAATTATGGTGTCAGCAGCAAGCCTTTATAGCTAAAATTGTAATCTAAACCTGACACCTATGAAGCGCAGTTATCTGATCCTTGGGGGAATCCTCATTGTTTTACTGGCGGTCATGCCGGCACAGGCATTCACCGCAAAGACGCTTACCGTGACCTTAAACGGGAACGGCGATGCACAGGCAGATATGCAGTACGATCTCTCGTTTGTGGAACAGGCTGCGATCTTTCTCCACGCGGCCAACCCCTCTGCCACCCTCCAGAACGCCCTTTCAGAGAACCTCGGCCGGCCGGTCACCGTAGTCAGCGCCGACATGTCCTCGGCAGACGTGATCATCCCCTCTTTTGCCAGCGTCGTGCAGTCGGGAGGCAGTACTATCATGACCACACCGGCCTTCTCCTTTGCAAATGCCCAGCAGGAAGTCAGGAACGAATGGTACGGATCCCTGATCTCTGCCAATTTCGCGCCGCAGACCACCACGATCACCTTCCCGGACGGTTACCAGGCGGGCTTCAACAACCAGATCAGCATCCCCTCCCTCACTCATACGCTGGCAGCACAAACCGGCGCCTGAGAACCTATTTTCCCGGAACCCGGGAATTAATATAAAAATCTTTATCGTGGTGCACGCCGGAACGGTTCATTGGTGCCTATGGCCACGAATGTATCTGCCGGCGACAATACTACCGGCGTAAAATGGGGAGCTCTCGTGCTTCTCGGTTTGCTTGCAGTAATCTTTGGTCTTCTGGTTGTTCTCTTCCCGACACTCTCAGCAACGGTGCTTGTTGAACTGATCGGGATCCTGATCATCCTGTCCTCGTTTGCTGCGGTGATGCTTGCCGCTCTCTCGCCAGGAGGCTGGAAAGAATCGTTCCTCCTTGCGTTGCTTGCGATCATCGGGTTCTTCTTCGGGATTGCCACGATTATTGCTCCCATAATCATGGGTCAGGTGATCATCGTGATCGCCGGCATCGCCCTGTTCCTGGGAGGCCTCATCGGGCTGGTCCTCGCTGTCGGTGAACCGCACATGATGCACCGTGGCCTTTTCGCTCTCCAGGGGGTCCTTGCGATCATCCTGGGTCTCCTGATCTCCCTGGTCCCGGTTATCGGTGTTGCCCTGATGGTGATCATTGTCGGCGCACTTCTGGTGATCTACGGGATCGTGGGAATTGTCCTCGGGTACTGCGTCCGCGCTGCCAGCACAGCCTGAACAGCAGAAAACATCATCTTTTTTTCCCGAAGGGATTGCCTGTCCTTCTTCCGGCATCATTCCCGTGCCGGCGTGAGTGCGGGGCGCCCGGAAAAGAGGATCAGGGAAAAAGTGATAATTAAAATAAAACAGAAAAAACCGCCGCCGGGCCTAGTCCAGCGGTATTGTCTCGAGCTGGGACACCAGCTCCCAGATCCGGGTCCGTGCATGAATGGGCATGTTGGGATCATTGGAGATTTCATCGATTTTTGAGATTGCTTCTGCAGCGCGCAGGCCCATGGCCTTGTTGTTGTTGGAGAGCAGGATCCGGGTTTCATCGGCAACACGCCGGATGTTTCTCGGGATCGTGCTGTCCTCCTGGATGTGCTGCAGCATCAGGATACAGTTTTCCATTGTCTTTTCGGGATTTGGCATGGTATCACCTACCGCGTACCTGTAGTTAATACGTATAACTCGCATATATAGTTTGGATATTAACCAGACGGTGACGTATGCCCGAGAAAAAAGACGATGAGATCATGGCCGAGTATCTCTTGAAAGGGGGAAAGATGCTCGAAAAGTCCTGCCCGGTATGCGGCTGTCCGCTCTTTGAATACAAGAAAAAGACGTTCTGTGTTGTCTGCGCGGAGAAAGATGCCGCGGCAAAGCTCGCGAAGACCACAAAGGCCCCTTCAGCGCCGGCGGCAGCAGACCCCCATTCCCACAACCACGCCATAGGATGTTCCTGTGGCGGGGATCATAATGCTGAGCCCTGTTCATGCGAAGAGGAGGAAGGAGGCATGCTTGCCGAAGAAATTGCGATGACGGTCCATGCGCTCTGCGAACGGATCAATAACGAAAAAGACCCAAACCATATCCTGACGCTGATGACCGCGGTGAAGACCGGGGCCGAGGCACTTGAGATTTTGTGCCGGTTGTAAGTGGAATATTTTTGTAAACATTTTTTTCACCGGTTCACATGGGCTGGTGTGCGACCTCTTCCCGTCAAGGGGCTTTTCCGGGACACGGCGGGACTGATTGTTAACGATCTGATGCATTTGCAAAATGAGTTTTCCCATCCCTTTCGGGGACCTCGACAGGCCCTCGCTGGGCAGATTACCTGTTTCCCGGCTAGCAGGTGATTGAGGCCGCCGTGGGGCGCCCTTCAGGGCGGCGGCAAGGCATCGTTGCAGGTCTGGCGAAAATTACAAAAAAGAATTCAGAGATGGTAGATTTGGCTCAACGGGAGTAAAGCATCACGTTATAAAATTGAATGTTTGAATTGTCAGACACAATTTGCACAATAAATATGGTAAATTCGCCACTCCCTTCGATCACAGCAATGGAAAAATAGAGTGATCACCCGTACTTTCTCCGGCACAACTCAAAGATCTTCGTCCCCGTCTTCTCTCCGATCCCCTTCACCGCAACCAGTTCCTCAAGCGTTGCATTTGCAATCCCCTGGATGGATCCAAAATGCGCCAGCAACAGCCTTGCGTTCTTCAGTCCTATCTCGGGAAACGCCGAGATAATATATTCCTGCTCCTCTTTTGCCGACGTAAATGACTTGTGCGGATGGAGTTTGCGCTCACCGCGTTCGCCTTCCTCCCTTTTTGCCATTACAAAGAGCATCTGCGCCGTGTCCTGCTCGTCCCGGGTGAAAAGCAGGGTGATGCCCATATCGATGGCTAGTGCTGCGAGCACCCCGCGGAGTGCGTTCGGGTTCATATCCCGTTGCATGTAGATGTCGCCTCCCTCGATCACCATGACCGGCCGCGGTACGGCATCCGCGAGTGCCTTGGCCTGCCCGAGAAGGTCGCGGTTGATGAGGGTATCGACAAAGTCCCGTGCGGTCTTGCGCTCGACAAGGATGCGGTCACCGATGGCATAGTCCCCCCGGGGCAGGCGTTGGAGCCGGATCGCCGCTCCCATGCCGGAGAGTTCCTCGACAACTTTCGAGGAAGTCTCGCGGTCGTCGATCCGGATCGCCGGGCCCTGCGGGGTGAACTCCTCGATCCGGGTCTGGTCGGCCACAACCGGTTGCTGTGCCGTGATTCCCTGTCCGCTCATCTGCCGCAGGTTCTTCTGCATCTGCCGCTCCTTGGTCTGGCTCACGTACCGGTACACATCGTCTGATGTTCCTTTGGTGGTAAGCACCACCACTCTTCCTGCACCAGACCGCCCGGTCCGCCCCTTGCGCTGGATGGACCGGATCTCGGAGGGGACCGGCTCGTAGAAGATCACGAGATCGGTGGAGGGGACATCAAGTCCCTCCTCGCCGACGGAAGTGGCGATGAGCACCTTGAATTCCCCGGCCCGGAACCGGGCCAGGGCAGCGATCTGCCTCTTCTGCGAGAGTCCTTTCTCCGCGTCCTTCGTGGCCTGGCCCACGAACCGTTCACAGGAGATCCCGTTTTTGGAGAGGTAATCGACGAGAAGCTGGACCGTGTCCCGGAAGGTGGCAAAGATGATGATCCGGCTGTCGGGATGAGTATCGATCTGCTCTTTTACAATCTCAAGGACTGCTGCGGGTTTGGGATGAAGTTCCCCGGTCCAGGTAAGCGTCTGTTCGTACAGGGTATGGAAGGCAGGGTCCCTGCTCAGTCGCTGGCTTGCCTTGCTCCCACCTGGACCCGTCCCCTCGGCCACCAGTTTTGCGATGTAGCCGCGGAAGACCTCACTCCCCTGTGATTCGGCAAGGGTCACGGCATGTTTGAGTTTTAAGCACTCCGCGTACACCGAGGCGGCCGAATACCCCGCCGGGTCGCGGTTCTGGATCCGCTGCTGGATCTGGGCGTTGATACCAGCCAGCTCCTTCATCGACAGCCTGTCCCTTTTTGGGACTGCAAAACCGAGTGAGGCCAGGAGTCCCAGCCGATCATCGATCAGCGTGTGAATGGCGTGGATGGCGCCTTTAAGTTCTGCCGGAAGATCGATCTGGTGGACTTCAACTTCGCGCTCGTGGACATAGGGGCTGACATCGGGATCGCTCTCGGTCCTGTTCTCGATCTGGGCGATGCCGAGATTCGCGCAGACATCGCTGACTTTCTCCTGCACTCCCCCGGGCGAGGCGGTCATGGCCAGGAGGAGGGGTTTTGCAGCGGTGTCGTGGTAGCGACGGGCGAGAAAGACATAGGCATAGTTTCCCACTGCCCGGTGGCATTCGTCAACAATGAGGAGCGTTACGTCCTGCAACGTATAGCGCCCGGCAATAAGATCGTTTTTTACCACCTGCGGGGTGGCAAAGACCACCTGTGAGCGTTCCCAGTCTGCAGTGCGTTCGGCGGGCGGGGCCTCGCCGGTAAACATGGCAAACGGCGAACCTTCAGCGCCTGCCGGGCTCTTCGCGATAAGGTACTTCTCGAAAAAACGGAGGTGTTGCTCTACAAGTGGTTTTGTGGGGGCAAGCATCAGCACCCGTCCCCCCTCGTTGTAAAGCCGTGAAGCGGCAACGAGCAGGGCGACAGCAGTCTTCCCAAGACCCGTGGGGAGGATCACCATCGTATTGGCATCCAGCGCCTTCATCGCGATCGCGAGCTGGTACTCCCGCGACTCGATACTGTCAGGACGGATGAGGGGATGGCTGATGCAGGGCATATTTCTGATGAGGATTTGATCTCGCCGGGTAATATAGGGAATTGTGGGGGGAAAGGAGAATTCTGTTTCCGTTCTCTCATTGGAGCGAGGGCTCCCTGCCTCAGGGCCCCCGGGGCACGGCGGGGCAAATTACCGGTTTTGTCGGCGGGAAAAGAAAAGGTAATTGAGGCCGCCGCGGGGGCGCCCCGTCGGGGCGGCGGCAGGCATCGTACTCTCAGGGAGCAAAAATTTACTAAATGATATAGGTAGTAACCCGAAAAAGGATATCTTATCCCAGTTCCGCGAATTTTTTGTCGCCCCTGACCAGTGCACTTATTGTGCCCGGGATGCTGTCAATAGCCACCCGGACCTGCTTCATGCTGTCCCGGTCCCTGAGGGTAACAGTGTGGTTCTCTTTCGAATCATAGTCGACCGTGATCGCAAACGGGGTTCCGATCTCATCCTGCCTGCGGTAACGGCGACCGATTGCACCGGAATCGTCGTACTCCGCGAGGATACCCTGCTTCTGGAGCGTTGTCGTGATCTCCCCGGCCAGGGTGTCGAGGCCGTCCCGGGCCATGAGCGGGAAGACGGCAACCTGTACGGGGGCGACCTGCGGGGAGAGCCGGAGCACGGTGCGCTTCTCGCCGTCCGCGGTGTCCTCATCGTAGGCCTGCTCGAGCACCGCATAGCACATCCGGTCGATGCCGTACGAGGGTTCAATCACGTGGGGCACGATCTCTTCGCCCCGGATATCCACAACCTCATCTCTTACCTCGAAGAGGTTGGCCGGGATATGGATGGTCTCGCCATCCACGGTGACATCTGCACCTTCTGCAGTCGGTGTTGCGGTCTCGAGGGCGGCAAAGATCGCCTTTGCCTTCTGCCGGTACTGCTTGCCCAGCACTCCCATGTTCGGGATAATGCGCCGGCGCTCTACCTTTTTTGGCGTCTCGTACTGGATGAAGACCGTCATCGAAGTGCCGCTCTGTCCTGCATGAGCATTGAGATCGTAACTGGTCCGGTCGGCGATCCCGACAGTCTCGACCCAGCCGAAGCGGTCCGAGTACACTTCCGCATCCCAGCAATCTGTGGCATAGTGCGCCCGTTCGTCGGGAAGATGCTGCCGGAACCGGAGCCGGTCCGGCCTGATGCCAACGGTCACCAGCAGTTCATGGGTGAGGGCTACATAGTAGGCGACATACTCGTTTGCGATAATACCGCCGTCTACCGCGTCACGCATCGACATTTCAACTGCGGGTTCACATTTTTGCTGGTGCGTGTAGGTCAGCAGGGGCATCCGGTAATTCGCATATCGCTTGAATGCCGGGTGGCGGTTCTTCTCGGCCGGGTGGACAAAGATCTCGGCTTCTGCCTGGGTGAATTCGCGGAGCCGGATCATACCCTGCCGGGGCGAGATCTCGTTCCGGTAAGACTTGCCGATCTGCACCGCCCCAAACGGAAGCTTGTCGCGGTAGAACCTCAGGAGCCGGGAAAAGTCCACAAACATACCCTGTGCAGTTTCGGGGCGGAGGTACCCGACGCGCTGGGACCCGGGGCCAATCGTTGTCTGGAACATGAGGTTGAAGTTGTATACGTCGACGTTCCCGAGTACCTCATCGCAGGCAGGGCACCTACAGGTTGCAATCGCAGCGGCAAGCGTTGCATTGTCCATTGTTGAGGCTCCGCAGACCCCGCCGCCATCAGCCACGTGGTCGGCCCTGAGGTATTCCTTACAGTGCGGGCACTGGCACATCTTGTCGGAGAATCCCTTGACGTGACCGGAGGCGATAAAGACTGCTTCCTGGGCGATCGTCGGGCATTCGATCTCGTAATACCCTTCCTGGACAACGTAAAAATGCCGCCAGATATTCTCTATCCTCCGCTTCATCATGGCACCGAGAGGGCCGTAATCGATAAAACCGGCCACCGCCCCGTAACATTCCGAGGTCGGCCAGATAAAACCCCGACGCTTGGCCAGATCCATTACATTTTCAAAAACATCGCTCATGCAGGTTCCCTGAATCTTCTCTTATACAGTTGCACCACTCCCGACAAAAAGGCTCGCGTCCGGGTCTTGCATGACCGCATGGGGTGTTTGGCAGCAACAGGATCTGTACTGATACAGATTTCATTTATCCAGTCCGGAACTGCATTTTGTGCGCGAATCCCGAAAGTCCATAAAATGCGATCCAGCGCTAAATAAAAGGTTTCTGGTCAAAAGAACTGTAAAGATAGCATTAAATAGTTGACGAAGTATTGTATATCCTAATCCCAAGACGGGGTATCCAATGACGGAAGACAAACGGAAAGCACAGTTGCTGGAACTCTTCAGCACCATGTCCGGCAAGACAAAGATTGTCGAGCCGATGAAAAACATTCATGGCACCCTCCGGGACAGTGATGCGATCGAACGCGAGGTCGCCCTCGTTATGCGGGAGATCATCGAACAGGGGATCTTCAAGACCTCGCTCAAACCCATCCAGCTCGCGAAGCTGGTCACCTCCTTCTATGCCGGAAAGAACGATACCGAGATCGCCCGCGAACTGGGAGACGAGAAGCTGAGCAAGACCGTCGCAAGGGCAAGGGTGCGGCTCAAGCTCTTCCGCGACCTGGATTTCAGAATGCCGTTTGACAAGGAGAAAATGGAAGACCTGATAGCCTCGGGAAAGACCATGAAGGAGGTCTCCGATGAACTTGGCGTCAGTCCCTCCACGCTTCGCGAATACCGGCATGTCATTGAAGAACAGGAAGACCCCACCATCGATCCGTACATCCATCGGATCCGGGACGTCATGGAAGACCGCGATCTCTCCGAACAGATGACCCGGAGCGCGACCGCTGACAACCTGGGCGAATCCATTGATATTACGGAAGCCGAACTGATCGATGTGACATAAAACCGTTTCATTATCTCCTTTACCCTTTTTTTCGCCCCCCTCCCGGCCATAAAAATGTTCATCCCTGCGCACGCCCCACCGGTATATATGCACCTCACGTGGTTTGGCCATGCCTGTGTCCTGCTCAGCGGTACAAAAAAAGTCCTCATCGACCCTTTTGTTGATGAGGGGAGCATTGCCGGCATCGATCCGGACCTTGTTCTGGTTACCCATGGCCATTTCGATCACCTGGGAGAAACCATACACCTTAAAAAACCAACCGTGGCAATCGGCGAGTTAGCCCATTACCTTCAGGCCAAAGGTGTTCCTGCAGAGGGCATGAACATTGGCGGTACTCTTGACATCTGCGGTGTCAGGGTCACCATGACCCAGGCACTTCACTCTTCAAGGATTGATGATCCGGCCATGACAGGAAGTACTGGCGCAGCTGCAGGGTTTGTGGTCCGGATGGACGGGGTGAGCGTGTACCACGCCGGGGATACCGGACTTTTTTCTGATATGAAACTGATCGGCGAGCTTTATCATCCCGATGTTGCCCTCCTCCCCATTGGCGGAAGGTATACAATGGGGACCCGGGAGGCGATGATGGCAGCACAGTTTGTCGGTGCAAAGACCGTGGTGCCGATCCATTACAATACCTGGGAGAAGATTACGGCAGATGCCGGAGAGTTTAAGATGGCCATCGAGCGGACCACGGATCTCACCGTGAAAATATTGCAACCCGGAGAAAGTCTTGAGATCCCCTCAGGGGCATAAACACATCCTGTCTCCTCGATTCCCTCATCTGCCCCGCACTTGTGTTTTTCGTTTCTGTACCCGTTATGGGAAAAACCGGGAGAGCAATTCACGAGATATTTAAGCATCCAGCGAGAACACACGGTAGATATGAAAAAACCCCGGCCCCATGATATCGATCTCAGGACCATTGCGTGGCGTGCGATGGAAAAGTACGGATTTGTGGCCCGGTTCCCCCCTCCGGTGATGGATGAGGTCAACGGGATGCAGGAACGGATATTTGCCGGATGTCCCGAGGAGACCTGTGATCTCCGGCACCTGCTCTGGTCATCGATCGATAACCACGATTCACAGGACCTTGACCAGCTGGAATACTGCGAACGTACTCCGGAGGGGGCGATCCGCGTTAAGGTTGCCATCGCCGATGTCGATTCCTATGTTCACCAGCATTCCCCAACTGACGAGTACGCGGCCCACAACGGGACATCGGTCTACACAGGGGTTATCACTTTCCCCATGCTTCCCGAGCGTCTCTCCTATGGTATTACCTCCCTCCTGCAGGACCGGGACCGTCTTGCCGTAATTATTGAGTTTGTCGTCAACCGGGACGGGAGCTTTACCCCGAAGGAGGTCTACCGTGGGCTGGTGCGCAACCGGGCAAAACTGGTGTACGAGAAAGTGGGGGACTGGCTTGACGGCACCGGTCCGATACCCCCGGCGATAAAGGATATTCCCGGGCTCGAAGAACAGGTCCGCCTCCAGAATGAAACCGCACAGCTTTTGCGCACCTTCCGCAGGGCTCAGGGAGCGCTTGAATTCGATACCCTGGAAGCCGAAGTGGTCATGGAGAATGGCGAGGTGCGGGGACTAGTGACCCGGACTCCCGACCCTGCACGGGCCTTAATCGAGGAGTTCATGGTGGCCGCGAACGGGACCATGGTCGCGAGGCTGGGTGCTGCCGGTGTCCCGATGATCCAGAGGGTGGTCAAGACCCCCAGAAACTGGGCCGGTATCTTACTCACTGCTGCAGCCCTTGGCGAGACCCTGCCCGACAAGCCGGATGCCAAAGCGCTTGCACGTTTCCTCGCCCGGCAGAAGGCTGTTGATCCGCTCCATTTTCCGGATCTCTCCCTTACGATCATCAAACTGCTGGGTCCGGGAGAGTATACCATGCTTGAACCGGGTGAGACCCCGACCGGTCATTTTGCCCTTGCGGTTGTCGATTATACGCACGCCACAGCACCGAACCGGCGATACGTGGATATCATCAACCAGCGCCAGATAAAGGCCATCCTGACGAAGAGTCCCGGTCCCTACTCTGCTGCCGAGCTTCAGGATAAGGCGCTCTGGCTGACGGACCGGGAGAAGGCGTCAAAGAAGGTGAAGAGGTTCATGCGGAAGTCCGTTGCTGCCATGCTGCTCGAGGACAGTCTCGGTAAGACGTTTGAGGCGCTGGTGACCGGGGTTGCGGACAAGGGAACGTACGTGCGGCTCCTGACGCCCCCGGCAGAAGGGCGGGTGGTGAAGGGAGAGCGTAATCTCCGTGTGGGCCAGAAGGTACGGGTCCGGCTCCTGAAAACGGATCCTTACAATGGCTTTATCGATTTCGAGTGTATCGCCCGGGAAAAAATGGACTGAGCGGGATCCCCCTTTTTATTTTTTTTATCCGGTCACGTGCCACAAAGAAAAGCGGGATGCCCGGGGAACCCCGGGGCCCGTTACAGTTCCCTGCGTCCCGAATGCCTTCTGCCCCCGGAACGGCCCCGGGAGTGGAGAATATAGGCGATGCCAGCCAGGACCAGGATCACGATGCCTATCAGGGGAAGCGTCCATGAGGGGGATGTTCCGGCCGGTGCTGATGTTGCGTTTGTCACTATTGAGGAGGGTGTCTGCGCTGGCTGTGCAGTTGTCCCTTGTGCCGTCGGGAATGTGGTTGATGCAGCGGCCATGGTCGGGGTGGCGGTTGTAAAGGGTTCGGCAACCGTGATAAATCCCGGCATGACTGTGGTATTGTGCCCGCCCGGATTTACCGTTGTGAGGCTGACGGAATAGGAACCCGCTGTGGTATAGGTATGCATGGGGTTCTGGTCGGTACTGGTAGAACCGTCGCCAAAGAGCCACTGCCAGCCGTTCGGGGAATTACTCGAGGTGTCCTGGAACTGAACCGTCAGCGGGGCATTTCCCGACCGGATATCGGCACTAAAGGAACTTGACGGTGCCGAAAGGGCATTGGAGACCGTAATATACGCGGGCATGGTAGTCGTGTTGCTGCCTGCAGAGTTGGTTGCACCAAGCGAGACTGCATAGGAACCGACCGTTGTAAAGGTATGAATTGGGTTCTGGAGTGTGGAGGTTCCACCGTCACCAAAAGTCCAGTACCAGCCCGTCGGAGTATTGTTGGTGGTATCGATAAACTGGACACTGAGTGGATTTGTCCCTGAAGTCACGTTGGAAGTGAAGGCCGCCGCCGGCATGGCCGCGTTTACGGTGATGTACCCGGGCTGGGAGACGGTATTGCTCCCCACAATGTTTGATGCGGTAAGGGTGACCGTATAGGACCCGGCTGCAGTGTAGGTATGTGACGGGTTCTGGAGTGTGGAGGTTCCGCCGTCACCAAAAGACCAGACCCAGGAGTTCGGGGAGTTCGTGGAGGCGTCAACGAATTGGACGGTCAATGGCTCGTAACCGCTGGTTATGGTGGTCTTGAAGATTGCTGTGGGGACGACCGTGACGGGGAGGATGGTGATGTAGTTACTCATTGATGTGGTGTTGCTGCCTGCTGCATTCGTGGCGGTGAGTGTCACCGTAAAGGAACCGGACGAAGTATATGTATGTACCGGGTTGGGGCTGGCCGATGTTCCTCCATCACCAAAGGACCAGACCCAGGAAGCCGGGGAATTGGTTGACGTATCCAGGAACTGCACGGTGAAGGGTGGGGATCCTGCGGTAACATTGGTCACAAACGAGACCACCGGTACTGATGCGGCCTTCGTTGCGGTAACGTATCCCTGGTACGTTGCGGTATTGGTTCCTGCAGAGTTTGCAGCGATCAGCGTCACCGTGTAGGTGCCGGGGGTTGTGTAGATATGTGACGGGTTCTGGAGGGTAGATATCCCTCCGTCGCCGAATAACCACGTCCAGGACGTCGGCGAGTTCAGGGATGAATCCACAAACTGTACCGTGAGCGGAACGTTTCCTGAGGAGGCATTCGATATGAACGATGCTACCGGAACCGCTCCAAGCGCCGGGCAGGTGATTCCTATACCACAGACAAAGAGAACTACAATACAGAAGAATGGTGTTATTTTCATGCAGGGTCTCCGATACCGTTTTTCCCGGGGACGAGATGAGACGGTCGCTTTTTATATGCACCATCTGTCCATTGTACCATTGCTTTTATCTCCTGTTATTAATGTTTGCTCCCCCGGTCATCCCGTGAGGAGGCTGTATACCCTGCTGGCAGGCATGAGATTCACCGGGGGGAACGGCAGCCGGCCAGATACGATGGGTCCACGTATGACCTGGTCACCGGGTAAAATAATGATCTTAAAGGAATGCATATGCAGGTATTTTTTTTGCGGATGGTTCTGTCATTTTCTCCCTGTGCAACACCGGGAGATATCATTTGCTGTATACCGCATGCTCCACAAGATGGGACCAGTAGGCGTCGCATTCCGCTGTACAGTACCCTCCGACAATCACCTGGTCCGGATCAACATGGGATAATAGAAGCCGTACATCTTCCTCGTCGGGGTCCATCACGATCCAACGGTGGACCTCATACTCGTTTGCGAGATCCAGGGCCTTATCGAGCATCTTCGGGCTGACAGCTGCCTGGCGCTGGTATTCCAGCAGCGGTATCAGGTCCTTCTCTTTGGGTGCCGGAGCAAAAAAGAGGACCTTCTTTCCGGCCAGCCGGGAGATCTCCTGTTCATCCACGCGGTCACAGATAAGCACATGCCCCCCAATCCCCTCGTCCCGCATCGCCCGCATCAGAGTGCGGTAGGCTGCGGTGATCGCGTCGTGCCACTCGTCATCATCGCCGTAATATCTGTCGGTGATCCCCAGTGAGCAGGGAGCCGGAAGTGCACACCAGGCCTCTTTTTTCTGTGCGGTAAGCGATCTTGCATCCTGAACAAGGAATTCCGTATCCGTATGCAGGTCACCGGTAACCGTATCCCGGGCCGTGTTCAGGCCGGCAAGACTTTCGCGAACCCGATCCCGGCAGAAGAGACCTCCGCCACAGGGAGAAGTAATCCCGGCAGATATTTCCTGGACAAGCGATACATCGAGCCGGTATGCAAAAAGATCAGCAGCCATTCCCCGATGGTCGGCTATCCATGCAGCGAGAGCATCGCGATCCGGGATGCCGGGTTCGGCTCCAAGCGCCCGGGTGGGAAGTGGTACCATCTTTGGCATGGTACATGAATTATTACCTATCGCATGCTAAAAAGTACCTTCAATGACTCAACCACCGCTGCTGGTCACCTGCGGGCTCCCTTACACCAATGGGCCCTGCCACCTCGGGCATCTGCGAACGTACGTCCCTGCCGACTGTTACGTCCGCTACATGCGGCGGACCGGTGAAGAAGTTGTCTTTGTTTCAGGTTCTGACAACCATGGGACGCCCATCGTGGTCTCTGCCGAGGAGAGGGGGATCTCCCCCCGGGCGCTCTCCGAGCAGTACCACCGGCATTTCGATGAGACGTTCAGACGGATAGGAGTGGAATTCGATCACTTCGGTATGACAGATAACCCGGCTAATCACCACCGGACAAGGGCGATTGTGGCAAACCTGGAAAAGAACGGTTATATCTACAAACAGGTCGTTCACCAGGCGTATTGCCCCACCTGCAAACGCTTCCTCCCGGACCGGTACGTCGAAGGTACCTGCCCGTACTGCGGCAAGCAGGCGCGGGGGGACGAATGCGACCAGGGGTGCGGCAAGCACCTCGAACCGGGCGAGATCAAGGACCCGGTCTGCAAGGTCTGCGGGACAAAGGCGGAGTTCCGGGACCAGGAGCATTATTTCTTCCGGCTTTCAGCGTTCAAGGAATACCTTCTTCCCTTCCTTGACAAGCTGCGGGGTACAAGCAACGCAAAAAACTATGCAATCGGCTGGATCCGGGATGAGTTGCATGACTGGTGTATCACCCGCACGCTTGAATGGGGCGTGAAATTTCCGGACCGGGACGATCTCGTCGTGTATGTCTGGGTCGATGCACCGATCGGTTATATTGCGTTTACCGAAGAGTGGGCGGCCAAAGCCGGGAAAGACTGGAAGAAGTACTGGTGCAATGAAAACCGGGTCACCCACTTCATCGGCGGGGATATTATCTATCACCACTGCATTTTCTGGCCGGGGCTCCTGAAAGGCGCCGGGTATGGTGAACCCTATGCTGTGGTAGCAAGCGGGATGGTCAAGGTCGATGACCACAAGTTCTCGAAGTCCCGGGGGTACGTGGTCTGGACCAACGAGGATTATCTGGACAAGGGCCTTTCCCCTGATTACCTCCGGTACTACCTGCTCGCGTATACCAGCCACACCAAGGAGCTGAATTTCTCGTGGAAGGTCTTTGGCGAACGTATTAACAACGAGGTCGTCAACATTCTCGGGAACTTTATCTACCGTTCTCTCTTCTTTGCCCACAAGGAGTTCGGGGGGATCCCTCCCGGGACGGTTGATCCCTCTATCACGGCAGAGATCGAAAAGTGTCTTACCGGCGTTGACCGCCAGATGAAAGAGTATGAATTCAAGGGGGCCGTGGATACCGTCATGGCTCTTGCCGCTTTCGGGAACACATACATCCAGACGCAGGCGCCGTGGAAACTGGTTAAGACCGATCGCGCAGCGGCCGCCCAGGTGATCAGGAACTGCATCCAGATTGTAAAAGCCCTTGCCCTCCTCATCGAGCCGGTAATGCCCGTACAGGCGCAGGAGTGCTGGACGCAGCTGGGATACACGGATCGTGTGGCCTCGCACCGTATCAACGAGGCACCCGGCCCGGTGCCGGACCGCACACTTGCGGCCCCGGTCCCGCTCTTTGGGCGGCTTGAGGAGAAACAGATTGCGGAGCTGGATGCTGTTCTCCAGCGTCGCGTTGCGGAGGCGAATAAAAAGATGGAGAAGGTACCGTTAATTTCGATCGAGGATTTCGGCAAAGTAGAGATGAAGACCGGGAAGATACTTGCCGCCGAGGCAATTCCCAAATCAAGCAAACTCTTAAAACTCAGGGTGGATGTCGGAGGCGAGATCCGGCAGATCGTCAGCGGTATCGCCCAGTTCTATAAACCTGAGAATCTGGTGGGAAAGGAGGTTGTTGTCCTGACCAACCTCGCACCGGCAAAGATCTTTGGGGTAGAGAGCAATGGTATGATCCTCGCGGCCGGGGATTCCGCATCCCTGCTCCGGCCGGAAAACCCGGTGGAGCCCGGCACGAAGATCCGGTAACCCTCGTTTTTGTGTTACCTGATCTCAACGGGGATAGGCATTCTCTTCACGGGTTGCGTATTCCTCGATACTACCCCCCCTCTTTACCCGGGGCGTATCATCATAACCATCTATTTTTTATTCCGGTATCGCCCTTTCGGGACGACAATTTCAAAGCGCACGCCCTGTCCCGGTTCTCCCGTTTCAGCGATGGCAATCCCGGTAAATCCGAGTAACTCCCGGATCAGGAAGAGACTGACCATATTGTCCTCGCTGTATCCGAATTCGAAGATCCGCTCTTTCTCCCCTGCAGGAATACCCCCGCTGTCATCCTCGTAGACGAGGATAAGGGAGTCATGGCTCTGGTGGGTTGTCATCCGGATCGTGGAGAGTGCCGCCCCACCATGCCGGAACGACAATGAGAGGAGGCTGAAGAAGATCCGCGGGAGCAGGGGGTCGGCAAAGATCTCGAGATCCCCGACACCGGTGGTGATATCGACCTCATGTTCGGGAAGCATCTGGATTGCTTCGGCAAACGCCTGGTTTACGGACTGCCACCGGGGTGCTATAACACCGGGGTTCTGGAGAGCCCGTTCGTACGCAATCTGATTCTTGATAGACTCCACCGATCCGATCGTCTTGTCAAAGAACATCTGCATCTCTTCATGCGTGGTTTTGAGCTGGGCCCGTTCAAGGTACGTCATGATGACTGCCAGCTGATCCAGGATGTCACTTCTGGTGATTGAGAAGATCAGGTCTCTTTTGATGGTGACCGCTTCATCGGTGACATCTTCTGCTATGCCAAGCATGTACCGTACCGATCGCTTCGAATCGTAGATCGGGACGATGATCATATGGATAACGCGTTCTCCCCGGGTCTTTGATGTGATCTTTTTATACCTGATCTCTACCCGGGATGCCAGTGCATCGCTATCCTCCTTACGGATCTGCTCCGCCATAGCCGGAGTGAATATCTCCTCGTCTCTCTTTCCGATTACCTCTTTTGCCGGCCGTTCGAATATCTCCTCGCTGGCACGGTTCCAGAATACATAGGTACCTGTCTCCGATTTTTTAAGAAAGATTCCTACCGGTAACTGATCGATGAGATCCCGGTGGAAGATCTCTTCGTCATCCAGTCGCTGGATGGCAGACTTGAGCGAGTCAACCATCGTGTTGATGCTTTTTTCAAGAGTGACAAATTCGCGGGCATCCGTCGTGCCGATACGGTGTTCGAAGTTCCCTCCGGCAATGATATCCGCGTCATGTGCAATGTTTTCTATCGGGCGGGTCATCCTTCGGGAGAAGATATAGGCAAGAAGACAACCGATTACAAGCGCACAGCACCCGAAGACCAAGTGGACAAAGAGAAGATGGTTGAGCTCATCCTGGACCCGGCCGGTGTCATAGGTGAGCTCCACGATCCTGCTCATGTCAGAACCATAGCGGGGATTTTTGAGATTGACAAAGAGATACCGTGTTTCCGTATGGTTAACCGGGTTCATGGTCTGGAGGGTTGTCTGGAGAGCTATCACCTGTTTGATATCTGCTTCCGTGGTGTTGTCCGGTAGAATGTTATCCTCAGTGGTCCGTCCCAGGGTGTCGAATACCTGGTAGTTCACGATGAAGGGATTAAATGATACCGATCTCGCGATATTACTCATATCGTCAAGCCTGAGGTACGTGGTGTTTAAATCAGAAGGCGAGTAACCCAGCTCCATGATATACTGGTGATCCGGGGTAGGTTCATAGGCATACTTCATGAATCTTCCATCGGCAATATCCCTCACGACACGATCCGGGAAGAAACCCTGGGACTGCCTGACGGTCGTAAGATAACTGTAAAAATAGGGTATGCTCCGGAAATCCTCACCCTGTTCCGGGGGATAGGTGGTATAGACAATAACACCGGACTGGTTAATGATATAAATATCGTACCCGCTTCCCAGTTCTCCCTGCACGAGGGAAAGATTCATTGCCGCCGGGTTCCCGCGGGTGCGGTTGTACTCGGCGAAGAGAACATCGAATCCTTTTATCATCTGATCGTTGAGCTGGTCGTCCAGCACAGTTGTTGCCGAATCGTCCATCCGCAATGCGGCAGCAATGCTGTCTTCAGTCTGGTTCTGCAGTGTTGAAAATTCAGTATCGATACTGCTCTTGAGATTGATATAATCGTAAACGGTCATGAGACCTACAAGAAAGAGAACAAGGATCAACATTATGATGAGCAAAGATCGTGAGAAGGAGTGAGTACTCCCGGGTACTGGATTGCTGGTTCCCATGCTGCATCACCATGAACACTGCTAGCACAGAGCACTAATGTATGTCATCTTATGAATCGCTCTCAAGTTAATGATAAAGATACGGAAATGATCTTTTGATTGGAGAATCAATAAAAATGGTATTTCCCCGGTCAGAAAACCCTCTTAACGACAATGCGTCTCTCATTCTGCCTTACTTCCGGAAGGGACAGAAAACGGGATCCACCTGGCAACTTACCGCAGTGCTTCTGTCATTGCCTTCCGGACATGCTCGTCTTTTTCTCCGGCCATAGCCTCAGTAATTGCCTGGCGGGCCTTCGTTCCTCCGATGGCGGAGAGTGCCTTTATGGTCATCATCCTGACAACCGGATTTTCGTCCTTTAAGAGGATGATCAGGGGATCGATTGCCGTCGAATCACCAAGACCGGTCAGCCCCTTTGCCGCCATGTACCGTACATGATCGCGGCTGTCCTGGAGCCCCCGGATAAGGGGCTTTACGGCGTTCTCATCAGCGAGCCTGCCCAGTGCTTCAGCGGCACGGTAACGTGTCTCCCACTTAGGATCTTTCATTGCAACAGAAAGGGGTTCGATTGTGGCTTTGCCGGTTGCAACGAGAGCAAGCATGGCCTGCTCCCGGACGGATTTGTCCAGATCCCCGAGCGCTTCGATCAGGGGCCTGATGGCATGGTGTGTCCGGGCATTGCCAAGAAGAAATGCAGCATATCGCCTGACGGCGGGATCAGCATTGTTCTTCAGGGTGCTGATCAGGACTTCGATCCCCTGCCGCTCCAGATCCTCGGCCCCTTCAGGAGCCGGAGGTTTGGTGGTGTCAGTCATAATCTCTTCACCCACAACTATGGATCACGAACCTCTTAACAGTTGCACCATGAAAAAAGGGGAAAACCGGGCCGGTTACGCGGAGGCCGTGACAGTGACTTTCCCATAGGCCGCGCTTGTGTTACTGACGGAAAGTTGCCTGCCGTTCTCGTAGATTCCCACGGTCAGGGGGTGGGTGGTTGTCCCGTCCGTTTTCTGGAATACTGCGGTAACGGAACCGGTGACGTTACCGATCTCATAAACCCTGGATCCCGAACCGGTAACCGGCGTGGTATCGCCACCCGCCGTATATGTGCCATTGAATCCGCCGATGTAGCTGACACTAATGGCCACCCCTGTGGCCGGCACGGATGCGGGGGTCTGCGTGGCAATCACAATCGTGGGCGTTGCACCTGCGCCCGTTGTCACCGTGGTGACCGGTAATGCGGTCGTGGGCGTGACGCTCCCGGCTCCTGCGGAACTGTGGGTCCCGCCACTTCCCAGTTTTGGGAGGACAACAACCACGGCGGCGACCGCGATAAGGATGATCACAATGATGCCGGCCACGAGCAGGATCTTTTTCCGGTTTGAGGGTTTTTTGGGCAGGGGTGGAGCTGCCGTGGGCATGGAAGAGGGAACAAGCGGCGTGGGTGGCAAATCTTTTGGAGAGAAGAGTTTTGGAATAAAATGTCTCTTTGCCGGGGGAACATCAGGAGACGAGGCTTTTATCGCCGCCGGTTCATGAATGACCGGTTCCGGTGTGCCTATTACAGGGAATTCCGGGAGGATCACTTCAGGTGTGGGCCTCGCCGCCGGGGCCGCCCCTCGTGGAATCGTTACCGGTTCTGGTGAGAATGGGGCGGACGGAGGTGCAAGGGGGGCTTCGCCCGCAGCAGTGATCGGGGCTCCGCAGCGGGTACAGAAACCGGATCCTTCTGGAACTTTGGTTCCGCACCGGGTGCAGTAGGTACCGAGAATGGATCCGGTATCCGGCTCGGGAGCCGGGGGTTGCCATGGTTCGGGCTGGGTTTTCACAATCTTTTTGGGCGCGGGGGAAAACTCTGCGGTACGGGACGTAGGTACCGAAGCCGGAGTCCGTTCCGGTACAGTCCTTTCCGGCATGGGTTGCTGGGGTTCCATGCCCGGAATAACCTTTCGGATTACCTGCTCGAACGAGGGAGTAAGAGACGCCTTAATCTGACGGACCCATTCATCCCGCTCTTTGCTCCGATTCCCGCCTCCTTCCCGGGAGAAGGTCAGCACCATCTGCCTTGTTCCTCCGGATTTGGTCACAACTCCCAGGATAATGGTCAGCTCCCGGATTGCATTTTCTCCCGGTTCAATGGACTGGACGGTGGTAAGCGGGATCTCCTTGGGCGGCAGTACATTTTTCAGCCGGTCAACAAGGATAATGCGCTTGTTGGTAAGGATTGCCTCAAATGAGATCGACTTTACATGGACCGCCTGGGTCCGGATGAGGATCCGCTCGTCACCCTGGAGTTCTGGATCATCCATTCTGCATCTCCCTCCTTCAATACGCAACGGTGGGATGTATGCCATGAAAAAGATATTTGTCGGTATGTATTCCTCATCCCTGAAATCTTACCCTTGGGGGATCCTTTCATGTCTCCTGCCACATTCCGTATCCTTCTCTGGCGAAAGGATTTCTTCCGGCAAGCATATTATCTGGTCTGGACAATAGTTTCTCATGGAGCGGGGGTACGGAATCCTCGGGCTTTTCCTTTTCGTGATTCTGATGAGTGCAGGCTGTCTGTCGACCATTTTTCCGTCTCCACCCGGGGGTACATTAACCCCCACTCCGACGCCGGCACCAGTCCCGACCACGAGCAGTCCGTCTTCGACAATTCCGGTCTCGCAGATGGCACTTCAACCCTCTGATTTGCCTTCTGATTACATCCTCAAGGACCGGTCTGATATCACCTATCCCGAAATGGATCAGATCTCGCTGAACCTTGGGTGGAGAGCAGGGTATAAGGTTACGTATTACCGATTCAACGAGCAGCAATATGATATGACCGAAGTCAGCCAGGTGATCGAAATCTTCACCCCGATAAATATGAACACGGTATTTAATATCCATGAGGATGCAATCACCGGACAGGCAACTGGAATTGATCAGATCTACGAACTTCCCTGCCCTAATATGGGTGATCATACCTATGCATACCGCAAAACCGAAACGCAGGGCCCCCTCTCATCTGTTACCTATGGTATCCTCTTTACAAAAAAGGACGTATATGAAGAACTGACCATGAGCGGGACCACAACTGATTTCGAAGCCCTTAAAAGCCTGGCCCAGACCGCAGCCGGGAAAATCCAGTAAATTCCAGGAAATGCATGGTAAAATTATCAGGTGACAGGATATGATCACCATCATTCTGAAGAGATCCAATTGCCGATTGGGGCGATGGCAGTGACATTTACCTGCAGGCAGTGTGGAACCTGCTGCATGTACCTGGGCGATTATATTGTTATCAACAGGCAGACAGGTCCCTTTGAGTTTGCCTGCGAATCGGTGTCCAGCGGAACGGAATTTACTGCCTGCGTTGATGAGGACAAACGGGAGATCTTCGTGGACCATTCATTTCCCGAGAGCCACCCCCATGCTTGCCGGTTTCTCCGCCCGGATGGTGATCTCCTGCGGTGCACCATTCACAACGACAGCCCGGCCCAGTGCAAATTTTACCGCTGTATCGTTATGCGGATCGCGGACCGGAATGGTAATGCCGTGGGAGTTGTGACCGGTACACTCCACCTCCATTCAGATGATCAAATGCTTCGGGAGGTATGGGGAGAAGCGGAACAGTGTATCCCGGAATCCTCTGTGGATGCTGAAAAACGCCGTCAGCAGTTTCTGATCGGGCGTGGGTACCGGATCAGCTGAACCTCCCGGGGTTTGCCGTCCTCCGGGAGCCGTTTTTATGGCGTATATCTTCTCTCTTTTTAGATGTAAAAATGGGTGATGATGGAGAGCAGGATAATTGTGGAACCCGGGTACAGAGACCTCCCCCACCAGGGGGAAGATGAACGCGTCCCGGATTCCCGGTCCCGTATTCGCAGATATATTAAAATCCTGAAAAAGAATAGTCATCTGGGCTGGTGTCCCGGAAATGCTTCCCGGTCAGGGAGGAAGAGTCAGGATGGACACCTCATGGACAATGACTGCTTTACCGTCACCCGCAGAAAATGAGAGGCTGATGCCTTCGGCTCTCGGTTATTATGCAGAAGGAGTCTCGCGGGGAAAGGAAGGCCGGCATGATGAGGCCCTTGCACTGTTCACTCTGGCCCTTGCTCTTAATCCGGTTCTTGCCATTGCATGGGCTGGGCGTGGGTTTGCGCTTGGAAAACTGGGGCGGTATCAGGAAGAGATAGAGTGCTGTGACCAGGCTCTGCATATCGATCCGGTCTGCATTGAAGCCCTGAACTACAAGGCATTTGCCCTGGGAAAGCTGGGCCTTTTTGAGGAGAAAATTGCCTGCTGCGACCAGACCCTTTCCCTCGATCCGGAGAATGCGTCGGCCTGGAACAATAAGGGTGTGGCACTGGGTATGCTGGGGCGGTACGAAGCCGAGATCCGGTGCTGCGAGAGAGCCATCCGGCTGCGGCGCCGGTACCTGTCGGCGTGGGTAAACAAGGGATACGCCCTTGGAAAACTGAAACGCTTTGACGAGGAGATCTCCTGTTACGACCGCGCCCTGAAGATCTATCCCTTTTATTTTTCTGCCCTTCACAAAAAGGGTGTCGCATATATCAACCAGAAAAAGTACCGCGAAGCGCTTGATGCTCTCGAGGGTGCGCTTGCGGTTAACCCGCATCATCCGCAGGGCCTTTACCGGAAAGGGCTGGCCCTCTCCAAGCTCGGTATGCATGAAGAGGCCGTTGTCTGCCTCCGGGCAGCACTGTCCTTGGATCTGACTATGGCGGATGCATGGGTGGTACTGAGCAATTCCTGTTTTGCGCTGGGGCATCTGGAGGAATCTGCCCATGCCTTTGACCAGGCCTATTATATTGACGCTCATGATGTCAGGGAGGGAATCGTCAAGGGGCTGGCGTTCTTCAAGGCAAAAAGGTTCGAAGACGGTCTCCACTGCATCTCGGAAGTTCTCGGTATCCTGCGACGGTGATCCCGGCCAAAACAGGAATGTACCGGTGGTATTTATGGATCTGGCACGAATACGGATGCATGGATGTGGAGGAATATGCCCGGCGTCATCTGGAAGCCGGTGAAGATGAACAGCGCATCATACAGAACCTTGCCGGAAGGATTTCGGAAATAAAAAAGTCGAAGGAAACCTATACCACTGCCTTTGCCCGGGCCGTTGTTGAAGAAGTTAAAAACACACAGGGATTATCTGGAGATTTTTTCTCCTTTGAACCAGCCCGCGTCCGTATGGGAGAGTTCGGGGTAGGTTCGCGGGGAAAAGGGGATTTTTTTGCCCACCGCGAGATCGCCCGGATTATCGGAAAGACGCAGGCATCGGTCGGCGTGGATGAGATGGACGATGCCGGGGCTGTACAAGCCGGGGGAGAATATATTGTCTGTACTGTTGACGGGATGCATTCACGGCTCTCGGATTATCCCTATCTGGCTGGTTTTCATGTGACCCGGGCGACTCTCCGGGATCTCTATGTGATGGGGGCAGCCCCGGTGATGCTCTTTTCCGATATCCATGTTGCCGACGACGGGGATGTGGCCAAGATCTTTGATTATACGGCGGGGATCACGACCGTGGGTGAAATGATGGGTGTCCCCCTTGTTACCGGGTCAACCCTCCGGATCGGAGGAGATATGGTTCTGGGCAACCGTCTGACCGGTTGTGTCGGTGCGGTAGGAGTGGCACACCACCTGACTGCCCGTAAATCCACGCAGCCGGGGGATGTGCTGCTGATGACGGAAGGGGCAGGTGGAGGGACGATTGCAACCGCGGCGATCTATTCCGGTTTCCCCGAGGTGGTCGAAGAAACGATCAACCTCAACTTCCTGCTCACCTGCGAGGCGCTGATAAAGAGTCCCGTTTTTGACAAGATCCACGCGATGACCGATGTCACCAACGGGGGCCTGCGGGGAGATATCTTTGAGATGGCTGAGACCGCCCGGTGCCGTCTGGTAGTCAGGGAAGAGGATACGCTCCCCCTCGTCAACCCCAAAGTAAGAGAGATGCTTGAGGCACTGGAGATCGATTATCTGGGGGTTTCATTAGATGCCCTGCTGGTAGTCGCACCGGCATCGTCGGCAGGTGAGATCGCCCGTGTCATCCGGTCTACCGGTGTTGCCTGTCGTGAGATAGGGTACGTTGAAGAAGGGGAACCCGCGTCCGTCCTGATAACCGAGGGAAAAGAGCATGACTTCCAGCCCCGGTTCCGGGAATCTGCCTATACGCCGGTAAAAAAAGTGGTGGATACGGAACCCGGGGATTTCGAGGAGATGAAAAAGGGTGTTCTCCGGGCATCACAGGCAGCTATCGGGAAAAAAGAGCGAGTACTTGCACAGCTAAAGAAAAAGGGAAATTTCTCCAGATCAGGTATGGCATCTTAACAGAAGTCTGGATAATTATTTTCTTTTTCAAATCTTAAACCTGTGAACTGGATTTATAGGATGAAAATAATTACCGGGGCTTTTTTATTACTGTCCTGAAGATCCTGCTAATCTTCTATCTGCTCAGATCTCCTGGGCAAGAATATGGTAGAACTCTTCTGCAGCATTCCGCTCGATCCATGGAC
The DNA here is from genome assembly GCF_035543475.1 of Methanoregula sp. Lineage (GTDB taxonomy): Archaea > Halobacteriota > Methanomicrobia > Methanomicrobiales > Methanospirillaceae > Methanoregula. The sequence goes on along the minus strand of NZ_DATKKA010000010.1, from coordinate 14,774 downwards.
GATGTCCGCATTTTTTCAGGGAGATAAACCGGAAATTCTTCAGTTCCTGCTCAAGAGGGATCTTTACCCCGTCCGCCGGATGGGGATCATAATCCCCGTGAATCGCGATCACCGGGCAGGTAATTTCCCGTGCCATATGAAGAAGCGCCTTTTTGCGGCGGAGATCGCACGCATCGTCCCATACCCCTTTAAAGACATCATACTGGCAGCAGAACGATTTTTCCTCTGCCATCTGGGGGGCATAACTGTCGGCATGGGCAAGCAGATCCCCCAGACGGGCAAAAAGGGCATTTTTATCTTCCGGCCGGTCTTCTGCCGCAGGTGTCTCTATCATTGTCAGGAGCACCTGTGTCTCTTTCCGGGTCTCCGGTGTCAGGCGGTCGAGGCGGGTCTTTGTTATCTGTGCGGCATATTGCTCGTCAAATGGGGGGCAGCCGACAAGAATCAGTTTTTTTATCAGAGCAGGGTACCGGGCGGCGACAATCCATGATAAATACGCCCCCCATGAAAAACCAACCAGAGTAAGCGGCTGCATGCCATGCTCGGTGATGACGGATCGGAGCTCCCGGACCTGTCCTTCAAGGGTGGTTTCAGTCTGGAACGGCTCGAGTATCCCCTTGACCGTAGAAAGCTCCCGGGCAACCGGGGCCATCTCCCCCGGGGCACCCGGTCCGCCATGAATTACTGCAACCGCATACGGGCCGACTCCCCATTTCCGCACCGGGCTCATGCTGATATCCTGTTACTTCTCTGGTTATAAAGTGTTCATCGTGCGGGAAACAGGATCCTCAAAATTCTGGAAATTTCTGTCGCCACACCGGGGTGTTGCGACAGGGTGAGATCCATTCTCCCGGTTTCTTCTTGTAAAAAGGCGTTAAAGACAGGCTTCTATCTCAGTCATGATCCGGTCAGAGACAATCCTGCCGATCCGGGTGAGTTTCCCGTTTACCAGCACTATCGGGATGGGGGGGTAATCCTTTTCAAGGATGACACGGATGTGCTCCGGGACATTGTCATCGATGAGGGTCAGTTTCATCGTAACCCTGTCACTGTAGGTTTCAGCCACCCTGTTCTTCAGCGCCTCAAATGCCTGCACCAGTTTTCCCGAGGGATAGCATGCCGACAACCCGCAGGTCCGGTTCCCGTCACAGGGAAACGGTGAGCACTCGGATGATTTCAGTCCGACAATTTCGACAAGGATTGTATCACTCATGGTGGATAGGTTGGTGCGAAACTGTATTTTTAGTATTGGGAGGGGGCATCGCTCTCGGGCCACATCTTTTAGCCGGGTTCTAAAAAAAGGAGGGTGAGGGGTGAGGGTGACCTCTCTTGATGATCGGCCGGTCCGATCATTTTTTTGCGGTGCGACCTCCCCCTCTCGTCTGAAAGTCCAGGGGAAACACAAGTCAGAAGACTGAAACAATACAAGCCACCTCGACCGATCTCGGAGATCGATCGGTCCGATCAATTTTTTTGCAGTGCAGGGGGTAGGGGGGAGGGGGGCGACAGATTTTTTTAGAGGTCGGGGTCACCCCCCCAAGATCTTTTTCCGGAATTGCCTTCACGGACCCGGAGTTTTCCGGAAATTTGTGGGCGGGCCGGAAGATCCGGGTTGTGTGTGGAAATAGAGGGGGGACTGTCGCACCCCCTATCCCTCCGCGGGGAGAGATGCAGCTCCCAAAATACACCCGTAAAACCGTCCGTTTCGGTTCGTGTGGAATAAAGCCAATAAATCTATTTATTTGCCAAAATAAGCCCAAAATGAGCCCCATATAATGCCTATAACCGGCCCATAGTGGCCTTTTTTTGGCCTCTTTTTCCGAGAATGGTCAAATGCCTGTTTGAGGTGAGATCAGGGCATGAAATGGCCTTTATGAGATTCATTAAAATCGTCCGATTGCTAAAATACGGCCAATTTGGACTCTGATTTAAACAGAGCCCGATACGGGCTCCGATGGGGTCCCGGAAAAGGGTAATCCGGGCTCAATCTGGGGCCGGATGGGGGTGGCTTAGAGCGGGTGGTGAAGATATCACGGGGGCTGTCGCCCTTACACCCCCATGAACGAGCAGTGCCGCCGCCCCCGGGAGGAAGCCCCTGCGGCGGATCAGTAAGAAGAAAACCGCACTCATTCAGCGAGGGGGGCGGAATCACACTTGATGGGACCTAAAAAAAGGTCAGACAAACCTCTCAAACCGCTCTTTTGTCGCTTTGCATATCGGGCAGACGCCGGGCGGCTGCTCACGGGCACAGAGATAACCGCAGACCTTGCAGCGCCAGACCGGCAGGGGAAAGATTGGCATCGCTGTTGTTGAAGTGACCTTGACCGACGCGGCTTTTCCACGCTGGGAACGGGGCGGGCGGCGCTCGGGAACCGGTGCAACCTTCTGTTGTCCCCGGGCAATGGCCTCGTTCACGTACAGGGCGCAGTAGCAGGCCCCGTACTCCTCGAGATCGTTGTCCCGGTAATCGCAGGGGCAGACAATGTCAAGATCCTCGTCCTTTTTCCCGGAAGCAAGACGGCAGGGGCAGGAGTGGTACCCGTACCGTTGCTCGTTTTTCAAAAGACCCCGTACCAGGTTCTTGGTGAACTCTGCATCCGGGTTCAGCCGGTACCCGTTTTTCTCGGCGTCCGTCCTGAGCGCGAGGTATGCTGATTCAACAGAGCTTTCCGTAACTTCGGGCACATTCATACCTTAAGTGCCTCCCGGATCTCCTGCTCCCGGAATCCCACGATGGCACGTTTATTGCCGATCACAAGAGTAGGAAACGATCCGCTTGGGTTCCAGCGCTCAACGGTATTCATTGCATCATCCTGCTCTTTTCCCTCGAGAAGGTCGACGTAATCATAGTCAAACGCCACCCCGAGCTCTTCCAGCAGAACTTTCGTCTTATGGCACCACTGGCAGGTTGAAAGGGCATACAGCATTATCGAACCCCGGTCTTTTCCGTTCACGTGCATTCCCGTGGTAAACACTTCCGGGAGAAAATTGCGGCGGGTACTATATAAAAATGGGGATGTGGACGATCCCCTTCCTGTCACTTCTCCCCGCACAAAAAGAGCGGTCCGTGCTGAGTGCCGGGGTCTGGGTAACACCGGCTGCCTTATATTTCAGATCCTGTCCTCCCTATTCATATTCTGACCACTTTAGGGTGATCCTCCCAAATGAGCCCGCTTCGTCCTTGTGCATCAGCGTTAATAACTAATCCGGCACATAATATATGGACATCATGAAGGCGGTTCTGGGATTCGAGGACGGGGATTTTGTTATCGGGGAAGGATTCGGGATACAGGGTGAATGTGCCGGGGAACTGGTTTTCAACACCCAGATGACCGGCTACATGGAATCCCTCACCGATCCGAGCTATTTCGGGCAGATCCTGATGTTTACCTTCCCCCAGATCGGCAATTACGGGGTTGATCCCCAGAATTTCCAGAACCCCCGTGTCTGTGCGCTGGGGTGTATCGCAAAGGAGATCTGCGAGAAACCCGAACACGGACCAACCATCAGAACCTTTTTTGAAGAAAATTCCCTTCTTGGCATGACCGGTGTCGATACCCGCGCCCTGACCATCAAAGCCCGGGTCCATGGCACCATGCGCGCTGCCCTCGTAGTGGGAAGTGATGATAGTGCATATGCCGTAGCACTGGCGAAAAAGACGCCTACCATCTGCGATATCATTCCCATCCCGGAAGTATCCTGCAGGGAGCCGTATCATATCCCCGGCAGCGGGAAACGCATCGCTGTCATTGATCTGGGAATCAAAAAGAATATGCTTTCCAGTCTCTCGAAAAGGAACGGCGACCTGTATGTCTTCCCGTACAATGCCACCGCTGACCAGGTCCGGGCCTGCAAACCGGCCGCTCTCTTCGTGAGCAACGGCCCGGGAGATCCCAAGCAGGCACCTGACGCGATACGCTGCATCCAGGACCTTCTCGGGGAGCTCCCGATCTTCGGGATCTGTATGGGAAACCAGGTCTCTGCTCTTGCCCTGGGTGGCGATACCTACAAACTCAAGTTCGGCCACCGTGGAGCAAACCAGCCGGTGCGTTTTGTGGACGGCCGCATCTTTGTCACTACCCAGAACCATGGTTTTGCAGTGGATGCAGAATCCCTGCCGGAGGGTTGCCGGGTGACTTATACAAACGTTAATGATGGCACGGTGGAAGGCTTTGAGAATAAAGACCTCCGCCTGACCACCGTGCAGTTTCACCCTGAGGCACATGGCGGGCCGCGGGACACGGAGGCCCATTTCTTCGATGATCTTTTCAGGAGGCTGGAGTAATGCCGAAACGGACGGATATCAAAAAGGTGCTCCTCATCGGTTCCGGCCCCATCCAGATCGGTCAGGCCGCAGAGTTCGATTTCTCGGGCTCGCAGGCCTGCCGGTCCCTCAAGGAAGAGGGGATCGAGGTCGTGCTGGTCAACTCCAACCCGGCAACGATCATGACCGATCCGGATATGGCCGATGAGATCTACATCGAACCGCTCCGGGCAGATATTATTGCAAAAATCATCGAAAAAGAACGGCCTGATGGGATCCTCTCCGGTATGGGCGGCCAGACCGGCCTCAACCTTACTGCGGAGCTCGCGGAGATGGGGGCGCTCAAGGGTGTGGAGATCCTCGGCACGCCGCTTGAGGCGATCTACAAAGGCGAAGACCGGGAGAAATTCCGGGACCTCATGAACGAGATCGGTGAGCCGGTCCCACAGAGCACCATCATCAATACCTTGAGCCAGATCGATGAAGCGATCGCAAAAATCGGTCTGCCGGCGGTCGTCCGCCCTGCCTATACCTTGGGCGGGGCCGGGGGCGGTATTGGCAGGACCCGGGAAGAACTGACCCGGATCGTTGAACTGGGGCTCTCCCGTTCCCGTATTCACCAGGTGCTCATAGAAGAGAGCGTGATGGGCTGGAAGGAACTGGAATTCGAGGTTATGCGGGATTCCACGGATACTTGTGTCATCATCTGCAGCATGGAAAACGTTGACCCGATGGGCATCCACACCGGGGAAAGCGTTGTGGTAGCACCCATCCTGACGCTCCGCGATGATGAATTCCAGATGATGCGCAGCGCCGCCATCCATATCATCCGGGCCCTTGATGTCCAGGGAGGCTGCAACATCCAGTTCGCATTCCGGGACGGGGACTACCGGGTCATCGAGGTCAACCCCCGGGTCTCCCGTTCTTCTGCACTCGCTTCAAAGGCAACCGGGTATCCCATCGCCCGGGTCGCGGCAAAGATTGCGATCGGCCTGCGTCTGGATGAGATTAAGAACTCGGTGACCGGGTGTACCGCTGCATCCTTCGAGCCGACCATCGATTATATCGTGGTCAAGGTTCCCCGCTGGCCGTTCGACAAGTTCAAGGGTGCGGACCGGACGCTCACTACTTCCATGAAAAGTACTGGGGAAGTGATGGCAATCGGAAGGACGCTCGAGGAGGCTTTCATGAAGGCCAAGCGGTCGATCGACACCGATGTACGGACCCACACGAGCCAGAGCGAAATCCGGATGATCCTCTCCCGTCCGACCGATGAGCGCTTCCACTGCCTCTTTGATGCCTTCCGTCAGGGTTTTTCTATCGACGAGATAGCCAGTCTCACGTCGATTGTCCCGTTTTTCCTGGAAAAGATCAAAAATATTGTCGATCTGGAAAAACGCCTTACTGAAGAGGGTTCTGATGAGAACATATTCCTTGCGAAGTCCTATGGGTTTACCAACACGGAAATTGCCGCACTCACCGGCAGGGAACCGGATGCAATTGAGAACCTGGTAGGTGCCCCGGCCTTCAAGATGGTGGACACCTGCGCAGCAGAGTTCCCGGCAAGCACGCCCTATTTCTATTCGACCCGGGAAGGGACCACTGAGATTGTCAAGGATACCAAACAAAAAATTCTCATCCTCGGTTCAGGCCCGATCCGGATTGGGCAGGGGATAGAATTCGATTACTGCACGGTCCATGCGGTAAAAGCGCTCCGGGAAGAAGGGGTGGAGGTCCATATCGTCAACAATAACCCGGAGACCGTCTCCACGGATTTCGATACCTCCGACCGCCTGTTCTTCGAGCCCATGCAGCTCGAGGATGTTACAAACATTCTTTTAACGGATGAGTATTACGGTGTGATGGTGCAGTTTGGCGGCCAGAACGCGGTGAATCTGGCGGTTCCCCTGGAAAAGGAGATGAAGAGGCGGGGACTTCGTACACGGATTCTCGGGACGACCCCGGATGCAATGGATGTTGCCGAGGACCGTGACCGTTTCAGTATGCTTCTGGACACCCTGCAAATCCCAAGCCCGGCCAACAGCTCTGCATATTCGGAGGCTGAAGCCCGGGAGAAGGCCGAGAGGATTGGCTACCCGGTCCTTGTCCGGCCATCCTATGTTCTTGGCGGCCGGGCAATGGAGATCGTCCACAATACGGCCGAACTTGAAACGTACATGAAGGAGGCTGTACGGGTAAGCCAGCATCACCCCGTACTGATTGACTCCTACCTGAGGAATGCCATAGAACTCGATGTCGATGCGGTCTGTGATGGCGAAGATGTCCTTATTGGGGGGATCATGGAACACATTGAACAGGCAGGCATCCATTCCGGGGATTCTGCATGTGTCATCCCCACGCAATCGCTTTCCCCCGAGACTATTGCCACGGTCCGGGAATATACCAAGAAGATTGCGCTTGGTCTTGGTGTTGTAGGTCTCGTCAACATCCAGATGGCGGTCAAAGATAATGTGGTGTATATTCTCGAGGCAAACCCCCGTGCAAGCCGGACTGTCCCCTTCGTCTCAAAGGCTACCGGTCTTCCCATTGCGAAAGTAGCCGCAAAGGTGATGATCGGAAAGAAACTGTGTGACCTGGGATTCCGTGAAGCAAAGATCGATCATGTGGCCGTAAAAGAGGTGCTCCTTCCCTTCAACAAGCTGGCCGGTGTCGATACCATCCTCGGGCCCGAGATGAAAAGCACGGGAGAAGTGATGGGGATCGATTACGATTTCGGTCTCGCCTTCTACAAGGCCTGTATTTCCGCGGACAACGAGCTGCCGCTCAAGGGGAATGTCTTTATCTCGGTCAACATCGGCCAGAAGGATGAGGTGATCCCGATCGCCCGGCGCCTGCGGGATCTTGGCCTCACGCTTTATGGCACCGAAGGCACGGTTGACTACCTGCACGAAGCCGGTGTTGAAGCGCATCTGGTGCGGAAAGTGCAGGAAGGATCGCCCAACGTGCTGGACATGATGCACCATGGCGAGATCCGGCTCATCATCAATACCCCCCAGGATCGCCAGTCCCGCCAGGATCATTACCAGATTATGCGTGCGGCAGTGGACTTCGGGATCCCGTATATTACCACCCTGCAGGCAGCGCGGGCAGCTGCACTGGCGATCGATGCGATCAAGCGCGAGAAGATGACGCTTGAACCGCTCAGCCATTATCTCTGCTGATACCGACGACAAAATTATCTCCCCTCTTTTTTTGCTATCCGGGACAGGAAGACACCGGTGTTCCGGAAAATTCCTGATCGTGTAAAATAATTGAATACTCTTATATACCGAGATAACAAAAAAACATGCATGAAGAAAGTATTTGTTGTTCTTGCAGTCCTGTTTATCGGGATCCTGTTTGCGGGATGCACATCCCAGCAGTCCGCGCCTGCAGCCACGCCGACACCGACACCTGTTCCCACAACAGTTGCTACCCCCGTACCGACCGCTGTTCCCACTCCAGTGGCCACTTCAAATGTAACGGCAAACGTGACTGCTAATGTAACTGCAGTGCCGACCCCTGTACCTACCCCGAATGTTGTAACGATCAGCTTTACCCAGGCTCTAACCCTGTCACCTATAGGGACACTTTACGTGCCCGTGGGAACGACCATTTCGTGGGTTAACAATGACCCCTACAAGCCCCATGGTATATCCTCTGTTGGTACTAACAGTGGGTACAATTTCGGCACGGTAGCAATCCCGTACAAATCAATGTTCAATGTTACGTTTAACAACAAGGGCGCATACGACTACGTCACTGTGTTCCAACCGACTGCCAACTGGAAGATTGTTGTAAGCTAAATTTCCTGATATACGCGTTCGGGAATTCATCCCGAACGTTCCATTTTTGATCTTGGCTGTTTTTACTTTGGACTCTCTTTCACTCTGGTGTTATTCGGATAATCCTTTGCAAATATATGGTCAGACATCCAACCGGATGATCTGACAACGGAAGTAACCATTATGGGAAAAGGTACTATCGTACTCGCGTATTCCGGAGGGCTTGATACCTCCATCTGTATCCCGCTCTTGAAAGAACGGTATGACTACGACCGCGTAGTCACCGTTGCAGTTAATGTCGGCCAGAGCGACGATGAGATCGAGGTGGCCACAAAAAAAGGCCGGAAACTTGCCGATCGCCATTATACCATAGATGTTCGTGAGCGTTTTGTCATTGAACAGATTATCCCTGCCATCAAGGCAAACGGATCCTACGAGGGATACCCGATGGGCACTTCGCTTGCCCGGCCCCTGATTGCAGAAGAAGTAGTAAAGATTGCAAAAAAAGAGAAAGCCACGGCTATTGCCCATGGCTGTACTGGCAAGGGTAATGATCAGCTCCGCTTCGATTTTATTATCCGTGCCGCAGGTTTTGAGGTTGTTGCACCAATCCGCGAGCTGAACCTGACCCGGGACTGGGAGATCGAGTATGCAAAGGAGCACCGGATCCCGGTACCGGTCAAAAAAGACAAGCCGTGGAGCATGGACGAGAACTGCTGGAGCCGGAGTATCGAAGGCGGCCGGCTTGAGGATCCCGCGTATTACCCGCCGGAGGAGATCTACCTCTGGACGGTCTCTCCCGAAAAGGCCCCGGCGAAACCGGAAAAGATCACCATCACGTTCTCCCGCGGGGTTCCGGTAGCCCTCAACGGGAAGAGACTATCAGGGTATGACTTTATCCGGAAACTCAACACCCTTGCCGGAAAGCATGGGGTAGGCAGGAACGACATGATCGAGGACCGCATCCTCGGTCTCAAGGCACGGGAGAACTACGAACACCCTGCAGCAACGGTTATCCTCACCGCCCACCGCGATCTGGAAAGTCTTGTCCTCACCCGGCAGGAACTGGTGTTCAAGCGGATGGTGGATGATAAGTGGTCAGAACTGGCCTACAAAGGACTGGTGTATGAACCCTTGTATGCCGCTCTCAATGCGTTTATCGATACTACGCAGGAACGGGTCAATGGCCGCGTTGATCTCGAACTGTACAAGGGGTCGGTACGGGTTCTCGGCCGCAGTTCCCCTCAGGCGATCTACTCCGGGGATCTGGTCTCCTTCGACAGTGCATCCATCGACCAATGCCATGCCATCGGTGTCTCCCAGTATTTCGGGATACAGGCACGCCTTGTCCATGCCCTGAACGCAAAGACCCCAAAAAACGCCGGTAAAAAATAACCTCCCAAAATATTCCTTTTTTTGTATGAGGTAAAACGTTCCGGAATCTCCTTTCAGAAAAGCGGGAAAAAAGAAACATATATGCCATCACACTCCGATCGTTAGAATATGTGCCCTGGTTTTTTTTCCCGCTTTTCAAAACCCCATCCCCATATCGTGGAAAGCCCCACGCCTCCCTCCATTGTGCACGGCGCGGGTATGCAGATCCCGGAATACAAGAACAAGCCCTATTTTATCGTGGCCTCTGTGGAGATGGGAAATACCACCACCAAGTGCATCCTGACCGGGGTGAGTCTGGAGACCGGCAAATCGTATGTTATCAACAAGACGGTCAGCATGAGCCGGGATATACGACCGCCCAAACCGGGAGAGGAGGTTTTTGGCGAGACCCTGGACGGGACAAAACTCTCCCGTCAGGCTGTCACCGAACTGGTACGGGACACCCTCATCCAGTGCCACAAGGAGGCGCGCCTTGACATCCAGATCGATCTGGATTTTGTCGTCCGCAGTACCGGTGTGGTGGCCGAGATGGACTCGCCGGATCAGGTCGGGGATTTTGTGATCGCCCTCGCGAATGGCTGCCTCGTCGCAGGCGTTCCTCCAAAGAAGATGACGCCTCCCATGACTAAGGCCAACCAGTCCGAGAAACTCCAGCCGTTCAGTTTTGCCGATAAGGTTGTTTTCGTAGGTGCGGTTGCCGGGGTGATCCCGCCGGTGGGATCGACCGGTGTTGAGATGGTTGCAAACGAGATGGAAGGGGAACTTGCGATGGCCGGGATCAAGGAAGGCGCAAAGTGGACTCCGGTCGATTTCCGCAATCCCTGCATCTCCGTCGATTTTGGGACAACGCTTGACGGGCGGATCACCAGTGATGTGAAGGCTGACGACGCGAACCCGTTTGCAAAGACCATCGGGAATTTCTGTGGTCTTGCCGGGGCCATCCCCGATGCAATCGTCCGGGGTACCGGCCTTGTGCAGGAACGGACCGGTACTGCCCTTGACATCTTTGGCGAGCACAGCGTCAGCGGGGGTATCTTTGCCGGGGGCAACCGCAGGACTGTTGATGAATTTGTCCGGCGGTGTCATGAGCACATCGACATCAGGATTGTGCCGCCGGACCGCGACCGGTTCGGGCGCGTGCCGGTCAACGCCCGGCTGGCAATGGAGTCCGGGGTGGCGATGATCGGGTGTGACTGCGGGGTCAATTCCGGCGATCTCGACAAGCTGTTTGAGATCGGCGCGGAAATCCACAAGAACTATAACCTGTCGTTCCTCAACGAGGTGGTCGACCGGGTTTGCGCACAGATGGCGCTTCGCCTAATTGATGTCGCTGTCGAAGAGCACCTGGTACCGCGGAATTCCTCGATCGGATTTACCGGGCGGGCGGCCATCTCCGGAAGGAAGCCCGAGTATATCCTGGAAGGGATCACACAGCGGAATCTTTTCGATGAGCCAAATGACCACCTCGTCTTTGTTGATGATGGCCTTGCCCGCGGCGCCTCCCTCATGGGCCGGTGCATGAACTCGCTGGGTAAGCCCAAGAATCCCATTGGCGGGGTAAGGGGCGGGCCCTGTATTATGAACCGGCGCATCAAAATAGGTAAGTAGGATGAATCAGACCATGACAGACCAGCCCGATCCCGCTCAGAACCAGAACACACCGACACCCGATGAAGATCTCTATGATGTGCTGATACCCCCCGGCGTACCACGCGGCATTATCATTGAGATTGCAAAAAAATTTGATGTTGAAGTCGTGGAACGCAAACAGAAGCTCAGCTTTGCCAATATGGATGGGGATGAGCGGGAGCTTCTTGCCTTCCGCGCCAAACGTGACGTGGCAGAACAGGTAGAGAAATACATGATCGATCAGGTTCGCCGGTTTATCGGGGAGTAAAAGCTTTATTCCGATAACCGGGGGAACTTTTCACCCTTATTTTTTGAGAATTTTGACCAGCAGTGCTTTCTGGGCGTGGAGCCGGTTCTCCGCTTCATCCCACACAAGGCTCTGCGGACCATCGAGGACATCCCCGGCGATCTCCTCCCCCCGGTGAGCAGGGAGGCAGTGAAGTACGCGGGCATCCGGGGCAGCGTGCCGGACTAATTTATCATCCACGGTGAATCCACGGAACGCCGCCAGCCGCTTTTCCCTCTCCTTCTCATCCCCCATGGAGATCCAGGTATCGGTGACGATCACATGGGCGTCCTTTACGGCTTCTGCCGGAGAGGATGCGGTCTTTACTTTCCCTCCTAGCGTTCGTGCCCGTGAGATGATATCCTGATCCACCTCATAGCCTTTGGGACTTGATACGGTGACCGACATGCCTGTCAGAGCTGTCGAGAGAACAAGGGAAGTACAGACATTGTTTCCGTCCCCCACCCATGCAACATTGAGATCCCGGACATCGCCAAAGTGTTCACGTATCGTCAGGATATCCGCAAGGAGCTGGCAGGGATGCTCCAAGTCAGAGAGTCCATTGATAACCGGGATGGTGGCGTGCTGCGCCAGTTCCTCAATGGTACTATGGCGGTTGGCACGGATCATCACGGCAGACACGTACCGGGATGCGACCCGGGCCGTATCGCGGATCTCTTCTCCTCTGCCAATCTGGAGATCCTTTGCATTCAGGAAAAGCGCATGGCCTCCCAGCTCGTGCATGCCCACCTCGAACGAGATGTGCGTCCTTGTTGAGGACTTCTCGAAGATCATGGCAAGGGACATTCCCCGTAACAGTTCATGGGGAACCCCCGCACGTTTCTGGCGCTTGAGACGCTCTGCATCGGAGAGGATCTCGCCAAGTTCGGCCTTGGTGATATCGAGAATGGAAAGGAAGTCTTTCTTCATCGCAGCTCCTTCATGTGGGCGATCCGCCGGTTGAGCAGAGCCGCTGTCCCGATATCACGCCGGTGGTGGACACTTCCCGCGACTGCTGATGCAGCCTCTTCTGCGATCCTCTCCGCCTCCGCAAGGGTGTCACCCTTCCCCACAAAGGCAAGTGTCCGCGAGGTAAGTGTATAGAGAATGCCGCCCCGTTCCTCCACGTTTGCGTAATAGAGAAGTGCATCTCCTTTCCGGCCCAGGGATAACGGCCTGCCGGTCACCGGTGCTCCCGGGTATCCCTCAGGCACGAGATACTTACAGACCGTTGCCGCATGCTCGAAGGAGATCTTCGATGCAGAGAGTGTGCCCTCGGTAATACCGGTAACTGCTTCGGTCAGGTCCGATGAGAGGAGTGAGAGCACGTTCATTGCCTCGGGGTCACCGAACCGGGCATTGAACTCTATCACTTTCGGCCCCTGTGCAGTGTTCATGAACTGGCCGTACAGGATGCCTTTGTAGGGATACCCGTCGGATGCCAGGGCAGCCACAACCGAAGCCATGATGGAGAAGGCCGCCGTGAAATCCTTTTTGGTCACAAACGGAAGCATGTGGTCCGTCATCGTGTACGATCCCATCCCTCCCGTATTAGGTCCGGTATCTCCCTCAAACGCCCGCTTGTGATCCTGGACAAGCGGCATGGGGACAATATGCGTGCCATCGACGAATGCCTGGAGAGTGAATTCTTCACCCTGCAGCCGTTCTTCAAGCACGACCCCGCCGTTGATCTCCCGGATATACCTGATGGCCCCGTTGAGATCAACCTGCTCTCCCATGATCCTGACGCCCTTTCCCCCAGTCAGGCCGATAGGCTTAACGGCCAGATCGCCATCGTGATCCTTCACAAACGCAATGGCCTCCGAAGGATTATGGAAGACCCGGTAGAACGGGTTTCCTTCAATCCCATGCTCTGTCATAAGGTTCCGGCAGAACGCCTTATCTGTCTCGATCCGTGCCGCTGCTTTGGTCGGGCCGACACAGGCAATGCCCTCTGCAGAGAGCTGATCGACCACACCCGCCTCAAGGGGGGCTTCCGGTCCGATAAAGGCATGGGTCACACCTGTCTTCTGCGAAAATGCCGTGATCTGGGCCAGATCCGTCTCCGGTGCAAGGCAGATATCCTGTGCAAGGTGGGCTATGCCGGGATTTTCCCGCGACATCACGGCATAGATCACATTTCCGCCGGAACGGGAAAGAGCGGATGCGATTGCATGTTCCCGCCCGCCGCCACCGACAACGAGGATCTTCATTATCCATCACATGGGTTCTATTGGTTAAAAATGGTTTATGCTTCCGGTCAGCCCTCGTCAGAGAATTTCGCTGACTCTGACCAGACTGAAGAGATCGATGGCCTGCGCTCTGAGTGCTGCCGCAGCACCCTGTTCACGGTCAACAACAGTAACAACCCGGTCTGCCCGGGCACCGGCATTCCTCAGCATTGTAATACCATACAACGCCGATCCCCCGGAGGTCGTGACATCTTCGACCAGAAGGATAGTCTTTCCTTTGACCTCTCCAATGATCGGGTTTTTCTTACCGTGATCTTTCTCATCTGCCCGAATGATGGCAAACGGTTTCTGTGCAGCAAGAGCTGTTGCAACGGCAAGAGGTACCCCTCCCACAGCCACGCCGGCTACAACATCAAATTCATATCGTTTCGCAATCTCACGGGCAATGGCTTCAAGGAACTCCGGATGGGTTACCGCGGTCTTTACATCAACGTAGTACCGGCTTTTTGCACCGGAGGCGAGGGTAAAGTCACCAAATTCGATGGCTTTGTACCGGATGAGGAGATCTGCTATGGCATTCATGACGTTTCACCAAGGTTCCTTTTTAACTCCGCACACGTATCCGATGATGTTGACCGTCCGGTGAAGGATCGGGGTGAGGATCAGGATAACAATAAGAACAGGCAGCGTGACGGTGGCAAAAAGCCATGCGGGATCGAAGACCAGCATCAGGATAAATGCCCCGGCCACAAGGTCATACTGGTCAGCGATCGGCCATGACTGCCCGCGGTCTTTCCCGAGACGTCTCTTGACAAAACTCTTTACCATATCCCCGAGAAGTGCCCCGAATGCGAGGATCGTAATCGAGGCAGCGGTCTGCTGGGGAAGGAATGTCCAGCCATAGGTCCCGGCGAGCCAGATCTGGAGCGCCCCGGCTGCTATCCCTGCGAGGACCCCGCATGCAAGGCCCCGGTAGGTCTTACCGTCTCCAAGGATCCTACGTCCGTCAGAATAGTTCTTACGAAAATCTATGGGGGTTCCCCCGCCGCAGAGTGCTGCAACGGGGTTGGGAACATATGCAGGAACCATGATCCAGAATGCGGCGAGCAGTGTCGAGAGCAATGGTATTATGAATGACTCAGCACTAATAATGTAGCACTCCAATACCTCTAATAAAGAGCAGCGAAAAAGATTAAGGTTACTCAAAATGCCAAAGAGTGTCG
>NZ_DATKKA010000009.1:0-75268 GCF_035543475.1 Methanoregula sp. | reverse complement strand
GCCATCATCCGGACCGAGCTCGGACGCGCCCGGATCGCAAGCCGCCCGGGACAGGACGGCATCATCAACGCGGTGTTACTCGAATAAACAAGGGGGATCGTCCCCGCCTTTTTTTTCGCACCCGGTCACTCCTGTGCGGATCATTCGTTTCGCCAGCGTGCAGCAATTGTTTTTTTAGGTTCTGCTGCCCCATAGTGTAACCATGCGGAGGATCTATTATCGTTATCCCCAGCGGGTGGATCTCTCGTTTGCAATGGGGATGACCTTTCCGGAAACCCTGCAGTACGTTTCGGAGCTGAACGGGCAGGAGTCTACCAAGACCACGGGAAAGGAGCTCGTCCGGGTCAAGGTGAAAGTGGAGCTTGCGACCAACCGTGCGGAGTTTGGCGATATCACGCCCGATGTCCTGCGGCCGGGCGTGATCACCGAAGCCGCCGATCTCAAGGTATCGGTACTTGCCCTTGCTCTCCGCGGGAGCGGGAAAGTCCCGGTGGCCAACGACGTCTTCTATGTCCGGCTCACCGACCGGGGCTCAGCCACCGATATTGACATTGCCCGGGAGGATGCCGGTGAAGGGCTCGATGCTCTCGATGTGAAAAACATCCTTCTCGGAAAATCGAATTGACGCTCCGGATCACGGTGGCAGCACCGTTCAGGCACACGCGGAAGAACGCCCTGCGCAGGAACGAGCTCGTGTACTATTACGCGCTCGACCGCAAATGGATGAGCACCGACCAGGCCGCCGTCCTCTTAAAGCGGGCGGAAGAGGCAGGCCTTGTCCGGCAGGAGAGCGGCGTCTACACGATCCTCTTTGACCCGGCCACCGAGACCATTCCCATCGGTTTCCGGCCGGGCTCGGCCGTGTTCGAGGCAAGCGATCCGGCCCAGGAGCTGATCGGCCGGATCATGAAGGCCCGGAATATCCCGGAGACCGATGTGGTTGCCGAGATGAACAGGGTAATCCGGGAGCAGTTCGGCGGGAACCTGCTCCCCCCGGCAGCGCTCGTGCTCCTCGCAAAGAAATACGCAGTTCCGTACGAGGATCTCCGTGATGCCCTCATCGCCGCGGTGAAAAAGGGATAGCCTTTTTCCCGCAGGTGCAGTCTTTTCCCCACCTCTTTTCCGCAGGCACACTCTTTTTTACCGGGTTTCCCCGGAAAACCCATATAATTCCATGGTTATACAATTATATATGCAGGCACGAATACATGGGGGGCGGCGACCGCACTCCGCCGGGATCCCGTGGCTCTTTGTTGCCACGATTGTCGGTGTTGTGGTGGTCCTGGGGGCGGCGGTCATCTATTTCTCCGGCGCCGGCGTTCAGGTACCCTCCACGCACGCCTCGTCCGATATGATCCCGGCCCACGTGACGACCGGCACCCCCACATCCGGTGTAGTCACCCCCACGCCCACGTTTGTTGTCGTCCCGACAACGGCAGCGTCCATCCCGTTAAGCGGCGTCTCCATCAGCGTCAGCTACATCGGCGGGTTCAACGGCACCTACACTACCGGCGGCGTGACCATCCCGGTCACCGGCTCGGGCTCCCAGGTATACACGGTATCCGGGGCGAGCGGGATGATCTCAGCCACGTTCCAGAAGATGGACAATACCGCTACCCATGCGCTCACGGTGACCATTTATGAGAACGGTAATCAGCTGGCCACCCAGAGCACGAGCGCAGGCTACGGGAAGGTAACAGTCACGGCAAACGTGTAACGTTCCCGAAAAGATCTCTTTTTCCTGTCTGGCCGTTTATTCCCGGTTACCAGATCCCCGGTTTATTGAGAACAAAACAGACCACCAGGATGCCAATGGCTATGCTCATGGCAAACAGTGCATCCGTGATCAGTCCCACCACGAGGAGCAGGGCAAACAGGGTGAAGCAGGACACCGCGAGGCCCCCGAAAATTCTCAGGTTCAGCCACCGGGAATGATTCTCAATCACGGAATGTTCCGGCCGGGTGCTGAAGTACAGGGTTTTGTCGTTCTGGCTTTTTGAGATCACCAGGGGTCCCGGGCAGGAAGGGGGGCTGCAGAAAGGAGGATATGGGGGAGGGGAACCAGATACCGGGGCTTTGTTACGTTTACCGGTCTGCTGCCAATTCCACGTACGGCATTATCGAGATGACGTCGTCTTTTATCGTGTCCATCCCGACACGTTCCACAAACCTCGCTGTCCGCTCGTGGGGCTTTGCCTGCTTCCGGTAGTATTCCATCAGGCGCTCTGCGCAATCAAGGGCCTCGGCGGCTGACAGGCTTTGGGCAATTACGTCGCCAAACCGCGGGCGGGTCCCACCGTTCCCGCCAAAGAGCACCGTCCACCCCTTGTTCGTCCCCATGATCCCGATGTCCCGGGTGTGGCTCTCGCCGCAGCACCGGGGGCAGCCCGAGATCCCGATCTTCACCTTTGCGGGGAAGCGCCGGTGCCGGAAATGCGCATCCGTTGCACGGGCAAGAGCTACGGCATCCTGGTTGCCATATTTGCAGCACTCCGTGCCGGGGCAGGCCTGCACAAACTTCACGCAGGGTGCTGTCTCGGGCTGGGCAAGCGTCCCGAGCTCCCGGATAACCGAGGGAACTTCTTCCGGCGCGATGCCGGCCAGAAGAAAGCGCTGGCCGGAGGTGATCTTCAGGACCGGGATGCGGTACCTCCTGGCTACACTTGCGATTGTTTCGAGGTCTTCGGGCCGGACCATCCCGGCCGGGATCCGGGTTACGATGGCGCGGGTCTTGCCGTCCCGCTGGAGGACTCCTTCGTACGGCTGTGTCATACGCATGCTTCCTTTGGGGGAGTGCTGTACCGCGGTGGATTATCAGTGTTGCGCTCTGGAAAGCCGGGAAGCTCCCGGGGGAAAATAACAGGCCATGTTCCGGGGAGGGTAAAGGGGGGAAAATCCCCCAAGGACAGAGGGTTGTTCCGGCCGGCCCGATCCGGCCGGATTCATGCGGTTATCCGCAGTTGGAATACGGGCATATGGCCCTGAACCAGCAGCCGCAGCAGCTGTATCTCAGTCCTTTCGGACATTGCGTTTTGGTTGGCATACAGGAGAATTACTCCGGGACGGAATATATCTGGCGTTGAACGCAGTTTTTTCTGCACTAAAAAACGGCTATATGCCGCCTATGATGGAGGATCCTACCGGGCAGCGATACGCACGCGTACCGTAAAATCCATGAGAACCGCAAAAAACAGCAGCGCAAAAAAAGTATTGTGCCGGGAAATTATTTCCGGGCCTTCTTCTCTTTGGGTTTCTTCTCTTCGCCCTCAGCCTTCTCGGTCTTGGGGAAGAGCTCGTCCAGGGTCTTCTCACCGTACGTGGTCACGCGTGCGTTGACCTGTACGAACTCGGGGGTGATCTGGTGGGAGCGGATCATCTTTCTCCGGCGCTCGCCATCCATGCCCGGGTGGAACCCGACGCCCTCGGCGAGCAGGAGTTTCTTTCTCCCTGCGCCCGGCAGGCTCTTTCTCGCCGGCGTGCCGGTCTGGTCCGAACCCCCGGTGATCAGGATCTTATAACCGGCAAGCCCGAGGGGGCCGGCGTCAACCTCGTCCCCGATCTTCTTGCCCACGATCGCCCCTGCCGCGCCGGTGCTGGCATCGACATTGTAAGCGCGACCGGTCTTCGGGTCTGATACGACAACTTTTAACTCAACCATGCTTGATTCTCCGTATTGGTTATCCCGGCACACCCACGGAACACGGGCATCCCGTTCACTTTCCTGCCCACTGGCGCCAAAAACGCCTGTGCACGTGAAGTACCCATGTAATTATACCGGTACGCTATTAAACCCTCGCGTCCCTCAGGAGGCCTGCTGCAGTGCCGCCCGGCACCGCCTCACTTGCCCCAGAATGGTTCGGCCTTGCGCCGGATTGCAACAAACTCTGCAAGCACTTCCTGCGTACTGATGTTGAGGTTCTTGAGCATCTCGCGCTCAAGCACCTTCACATGGCGTTCGGGGAGGTCCACTAACAGATCGTCCCCCACGTTCAGCTGCCGGCCCACGGTCGCCCCCTCGATCGAGATCGCCACTTCGAGGCCGGCGTCCGCTTCCTTGATCGACTCCTGCCGGAGCTGCATAGTCTTGAGGTGCCCGACCTTCTTTCCGTCGAGCTTGACAAGGTCGACATCGCTCCTGAGCTTCCCGCCCAGCACCCGGACGCCAACCACCGCCGGGTTGCTCTGCCGGAAGACGCAGTCCGGCAGGAGCCGGATCTTTGCCGGCATCATCACATGCTCGAACTGCGCCTTCTCCGCGATCCGTTTCTGTTCGTCCCGATACGCGACGTACTGATCGATAAGCTGGTAGATTACCTGTCCCGAGAAGACCTTCACCTGCGTGTAGAGCGGGTCCTTGATCATCTCTGCCGCATCGGGAAGTATCGGCGTATTGAACGAGAGAAGGACCCGGAAGGTCGGGTTCTTGATCGTCTCGGTGTCGATCAGGTCATGCCGGCTGACCGGGCCGACCTGTGCCCGCATCACCTTGATCTCCTTGGTCTCCAGCTCCTTGCAGAGTGCCTCAAGCGCCCCGATCGTGTCCGCCTTGATCACGATTCCCTCGTCGGCAAGGTTCACGTGAATCTCCTGCATCTCCTTTCTGATCCGGGCCGCGAGCTCATCCGCGTTCCCCCGGGTTACAAAGAGCGGCGAACCGGCGATCACTTTCTCGAGGCCCGGGGCTGAGACTTTGATCCCTGCAGCCGCGACCACCGATTTCACGCGCTCGAACCGGTCCTCGACGAGGATCTCCTTCATCGGCCGGGGTTGTAAGAGCGACCGGACCTTGGTGGTCACCACGTCGTCCTGGCTGGCCATCGCGATCTCGTCGCCAACCGAAAGCGTGCCGTTATACAGGATTACATCCAGCGTCGTCCCCAGGCCCCGCTCCTCCTTGACCTCGAGCACGGTCCCCTCGCCCGGCCCATCGGCCGAGAGTTTCAGTTCCTCGCCCATGTACCGCTGGGCAAGCCCGATCATCACCATCAGGAGGTCAGCAATCCCTTCTCCGGTATGGGCGCTCACCGGCACAATCGCCAGGTTGCGCTGGAAGTCGGAGACCCGGTCATAGCGGTCGGCGGAGAATCCGAGATCGGAGAGTTTCCCCACGATCTCGTAGGTCTTGGTCTCGATATCGTTTCTCACCCGCTCGTTCTGTTTTGTGAACGTAGACTGGAATGGTTCGTCTTTATTGATCCGCCAGCCATGGATCCGGTCTACCTTGGTTGCCGCGATTACAAACGGCGTCTTGCAGTTCCGCAGGATCTGGAGCGCCTCGATCGTCTGGGGCTGGAATCCCTGGCTGATATCGACGACAAGGATTGCCATGTCGGCGAGCGCCCCGCCCCGGGCCCGGAGCGTGGTAAACGCGTGGTGCCCCGGGGTATCGATGAAGAGCAGGCCGGGAATGTTGATGGGGATCTTCTCCATCGTCCCGCTCATCTTCCGTATTGCTTCAATGGGGACGATGGTCGCCCCGATATGCTGGGTGATCGCACCCGCTTCCGAGGAAACGACAGATGAACCGCGGATCCGGTCGAGAAGTGAGGTTTTCCCGTGATCCACGTGTCCCATAACGCACACAATCGGCGTCCTGATCTTCGGGTCTGCCGCCATTTCCCCAACCCTCCCGTTCGCGCGTGCCCTGATCGCAGATTAAAAATCATCCGTGGCGCAGCGTCGCCGGACGACGCATGCCATCTATTAACGATATCCTGTCAGGGCCACCTGATAACTTAATGGATGCCTCTCCCTATTAATAGTCGCTCACGATCCCACGGATCCCTTGAGCCCGGAAAAAAGCCGCAGGACCACGGTTGTGCAGGGAGAAATATTAATCAGAGTTCACACCCAAATTAACTGGAACATCTGCCAGGGTAGGGTAGTCTGGTTATCCTAAGGGGCTGTGGATCCCTCGACCCGGGTTCAAATCTCGGCCCTGGCCTCGTTTTTGCTGGAAGAATTTTATCGTTTTGCCCGGATCGGGCCGTCCCTGTCGCCCTGCAAAAAAATTAAAAAAAATCATGCGGAGAGCGATGCCTGGATGGTCCAGGGACCGCTCGCGTTCACATCCAGGTAATACTTCCCGCCGCCTAATGTCTTGGTGATGGTCACGGAACTTGTCCCGATACTGTTTGCGAGGAGCGCTACCCGGCTGCCCATGCTGTCGGTGAGCCAGACAATGTAATTGCGTTCACCGGTATAGTTCAGGGTAAATGCCCAGGTGCCGGACCCGGCTGCAGTAAAGGGGACCACCGAGCTCCCGTTCCCGGAGAGCGATGCCGAGGATGTATCGGTTGTTCCCTGGTAGAGCGAGTACGTGAGACCGGGGGCAGACTGTTTCGCGATGGTCCCGGATGACGCGGTATAGACCCACACGGTATGTAACCCGGTATCCCGGGTCACGAGGTACAGGTTGTTCCCCGTTGCCTGCCATGTCCCGTTGTACATGACTCCCGGCTGGTTTGCAAAGGTTTCCTGTGTTGTCCCGTCCGGATAAAACGTGATCCTGAGCAGGTATGCCGGCCCCGGGGTCCTCCACGCCCCTACGATGGGATCGAGAGAGAGCGATGCAGACAGGGCCCGGGCCGGCGGTGCCGAAACTACGGACGGGGCGGCTACGGTTGCCACATCCGCAGTTCCCGCCCCGATGCACCCTGCGGTGAGCACGGCGCTGATGCAGAGCACGGCCAGGCAGGCCGGCCCGGCCCCCCGCAGGCACCGGAACAGATGCTTTCCTCCCAGTGACATTCCCAATTTCCCCCTCCCTTGGTAAGCGCATACTTTGTTGCATGGGTTATGAGTACTTTGTGCTGATCGAACCACGCGGTTATATCAATGAAACGGTTGGTTATCCGCGGGTGGAGTGATCCGGACAGGGAGGAACCCTGCCCGTGGTATCCTGCCGTGACGGGCAGCCTTTTGTAGGTATGCCGGCAACCGGATCCCGTGGACTCCCTTACCCATGCACTGGTAGCCGCGATCCTTGCGTACGCGCTCGGCCTCCCGCAAATCCTGCCGTTCTTTGTGCTCGGTGCGGTCATCATCGATGCCGATATTCTCTTCTCGTTTTTCTCCCGCCGCCACCCTTCGCTCTACCTCTTTATCCACGGGGGGATCGCCCACAGCCTTGCGGGTGCCGTTGCGATGGCAGTTCTTGCGTACACCGGAATCCTGCTTGCCGCTGCTTCGGGTGTCATCAGCCCTGCCGTGATCGCTGGTGCCGGTCCTGCCGGTGCCGGTGCGGTATTTGGCGGCGCTTTCCTGCATCTGGTCATGGACCTCCCGGCAACCCCGGGCATCCCGCTCATTGCCCCGGTCTCGGACCGGAAATTTTCGCTCTTTGCCCTGCCGGGCCCCAGCATCCTCTTAATGGGGGTAAGCCTCTTCTTCGCCATATGGATGGCGCTTGGCGTTGTCACCCTCGCGGAAGGGATGGCAGTATACGCGGCGATCTTCTGCACATTCCTTCTTGTCCGGGCAGCGGCCTTCCTCGCCTCCCGACCGGCGCTCCGGGGTGCGGTGAGGGCTATCCCGCAGGTGAACCCGCTGAGGTGGCTGGCGATCTATGATCACGCGGATGCGTGGGAGGTGCAGGAGTACCGGATCGGTTTCGGGCGTGTCGGATCCGCTGCGGTGTATCCCAAATTCACCCAGATGTCCGAAAAAGAAGCGGCATCGTATCTCGCGCTGCCGGAAGTCCGGCGGCTGCGGTACCATTCGTATATTGTCACCGCTGAGCGGAGCGGGGAAATGATCACGTTCTCCGATCCCCTTCGGGTATCAGGGAAAATTTTCTATCCTCCCCATGATAAGCAGGTCAGGATCCCGGCCGGGAAACAGGTGGTTCCCTGATCGCGGCACTTTTATACCAACCATGCTGCACCGGTACGTAAGGGATATAGACATGGTCCGGGCAGAGTACGTCCACGGGTACACGGAGCGGGAAGCGGAACGGTTGAGTGACCAGGCCCGTACACTGACGGCACTTCTCCATCACGATACCCAGTACCCGGCCGGGAGCCGGGTGCTCGAAGCCGGCTGCGGTACCGGAGCCCAGACGGTCATCCTCGCAAAAAACAGCCCGGGTGCACGGATCACTTCGATCGATATCTCTCCGGCCTCGCTCCTGCGGGCAGAGGAACGTGTGCGGTCCGAAGGGATCACAAACGTGATGTTCCAGGAGGGGGATCTCTTCAGCCTCCCGTTTGCTCCGCAGAGCTTCGATCATGTCTTTGTCTGCTTCGTGCTGGAACACCTTCCCGATCCCCGGCGGGCACTCGCATCCCTCCGCTCTCTCATCAGGCCGGGCGGGACGCTCACCGTGATCGAAGGAGACCACGGATCAGCATACTTCCACCCGGACAGCCCTGCAGCGCACCGGGCAATCCAGTGCCTGGTGGATCTCCAGAAAGAGGCCGGGGGCAATGCGCTCATCGGCAGGGAACTGTACCCGCTGTTCGTTGCGGCCGGCTACGCGGACGTGCAGGTCTCTCCCCGCATGGTGTATGTGGATGCCTCGCGTCCGACGCTCGTGGAAGGGTTTACCCGCCAGACCTTCACCGCAATGGTCGAGGGGGTGAAAGATGCCGCTCTTGGGCGTGGAATGATGACCGGGGAGGACTGGGACCGGGGGATCGCCGATCTATACCGGACCTGCACATCGGACGGTGTCTTCTGTTATACGTTCTTCAAAGGGATTGGGAAGGTACCGTAATGAAAGTCCTGGTCATTCTTGCCCACCCCCGGCCGGGCAGCTTCAATCACGCCATTGCGGGCACCGTAGTGCATGCCCTCAAAGAGAATGGCCATACTGCATACTTCCACGATCTCTGTGCCGAGCGGTTCGACCCGGTCCTGCCGCACGACGAGATCCCCCGTGATGCCCCTCTCGACCCTGTCGTTGCGCAGCATTGCCGGGAGCTCGCAGAAGCGGACGGGGTTATTGTCATCCATCCCGACTGGTGGGGCCAGCCGCCTGCGATCCTGAAAGGGTGGATCGACCGCGTGGTCCGGCCCGGCGTTGCGTACCGTTTCCTGGAGGGCGACGCCGGGGAGGGGATTCCGATCGGCCTCTTAAAGGCCCGGGCTGCACTCGTCTTCAATACCGCAAACACCCCGGTGGAGAGAGAGCAGGAAGTCTTTGGCGATCCCCTCGAACGGCTCTGGAAGGACTGTATCTTCTCTTTCTGCGGGGTGCCGGTCTTTCACCGGCGCATGTTCTCCGTGGTCGTGACCAGTACTGAAGCGGAGCGGGCCGGATGGCTCCGTGAAGCGTACGCGATCACCTGCCGGTATTTCCCGCCGGGTGCCTGAGTTCGGCACTTTCACCCCCCGCATACCTGCCCGTTTTTACCTGATCGCTTCGCACGGGTGATCATGGATACCAGGAGGGAAGCACGCGAACACGAGGTGCTCGCAATGATACAGGAGATGAACCGGTGCTGGACAGAGACATGGGATGAGCAGGCATTCGGGAAATTCATCCACCCGGACGCCGTTGCGATCGCTCCTTTAACCCCCGGGCGCCTCGAAGGCCGGGATGCATACATCGCCGGGTGGAGGGCGTTTGTTAAAGGGGCGACTATCCATGCATGGGAGGAGACCGGCCACCGTATCCGGTTCTTCTGCCGGGATACCTGTGCCGTGGTGACGTACTTCTTTGTGATCCGGTTTGACATGGGCGGGCAGGATGTCACGATGAAGGGCCGGGACATGTTCACGCTCGTCCGGCAGGGAGGGCGCTGGCTGGTCGCCGCCGATCAGTTCTCCCCGGAACCAGCCGAAGGGTGAAGGGCCACAGGAAAATCTGACCTGTATAAATGGACGGATAACTCACAGGTATTAGGATACAGACGCATGGACGCCATAACATTGGTCGGTTTTATCGCCGGGACCCTTACGACCGTGGCCTACATCCCGCAGGTTGTCCGGAGCTGGAAACTCAAGGAGACCCGGGACATCTCGCTCTCCATGCTCGTGCTCTACGCCATCGGTGTCTCCCTCTGGTTCGTGTACGGGGTCTTGACCGGTGCTCTTCCCATCATAGCGGCAAATGGCATCTCGCTGGTCCTGATCCTTCTCCTTCTCGGGATCAAGCTGCACTACAGGTGAAACGATCAAAAGGTGAGATCAACAACCGCATCCGCGGTCATTTTTGATAGAGGGAAAAAAGGGCTTATTCCTGGAGGAGCACCAGGCAGCCGGCAATCTTGTCGTGGAGGCCCTGCCGCTTCTTGGTAAGGCCGATCATCAAAAATCCGATGAAGATGATCAGCGTGGAGATGAACTTCCCGAAGAACCGGAGCGTTGCCCGGGCAAAGGAGATCCGGTTGCCTTCGAGATCGGTCACTTCGAGGCGCATGAGGACCTTGCCCGGGGTGGCCTGTCCCCGCGAGGACTCAAAGCCTGCATAGTAGAGCCAGGGAACGACCACGACCAGAAGGCCGACAGCGGCAACGATAGGGCCGAGAGCCGCGATCGGTGTTCCCGCATCAGTGAGGGAAGAGATCGGCGCGTGGAGTGCCACAAGATAGTAAAGGTACATGATCCCGTTGGCCTGGTTGAAGAATGCAACCACGATGACGCCGAAGAGGGCGATAAGAATAATGTCAATAATGAACGCGACAAACCGTCGCCCGAGACCGGCATAGACCCCGATTTCGGGCTCTTCTTCCACCTCGGGAGAGGCCATGACCGTCGGCCCCGCGGGCACTGCATCGATCGGTGCCCCGCACCACTGGCAGAATTGTCCGGAAGCGTCAGTCTCTTTCCCACATTTTGGACAGAACATTCCTCAAACTCCTGATAGGTAAAGTTAATCCGGGTGTCCTTTTTAATTTAACTGTTCTTATTTTTGATTTCCGGGGGATTTTCCCGGGTCCCTGACGAAAAATCGGCCGGCCTGTCTTTTGCCTGCATGCCGGCTTCCGGCTGCGTAGACGCAAAACCAGAAATATCTCCAAGCAAAAAGGATAATCATGAAATTCCTGATTCCTGCAGCCGCAGTTTGTGCGCTGCTCTTCTGTGCGCTTTTTGCCGGGTGCACGAGCCCGACAGAGGCCGGGATCCAGCCTGTCGGGACCACAGTTGTGACCCCGGAGGAGACCACGCAGGCTGCGGTCCCCCCTACCCCGACCTTTGAATCGGTCGTCCCGCTCCCGCCCAGCCAGACGATCTATTTCTCGGTCACGAAGGACCGGCCCACCGGCAAGATCACCCTCCAGTGCAGCGGAGGTCCCGGGATGAGCTCCGCCCAGGTCATCGATCTCACGGTCACTCATGCGGACGGGACCGTGGTGGATCAGCAACTCACGAATAACAACGATCTCGGCCAGATAAAAAGCGACGCCTCGATCACCGTCCCGGGAACCCTCGACGGCACCGATCATGCCCGGGTGCACATCACCATGGGGGGCAACACCTTCCTCGTCTATGATCAGGATGTTGGATCGGTCAACCCCTACTCTTCCACATACTCTTCCCTCAACTCCAATTCCTGATCTTTTTTACCGTCACGCCGCTCTTATTTTCCTGACGGAGCCCGTTCGATCCTGCCGGCATATGCCTGCATCGCGTACCCGAGCCCGATGACGGCGAGGGTGGTGACAGCGAGCAGGAGCCACTGTTCCGTTCCCGCGGTCCCGACCGCGATCCGGGCCACAAGATTGAGCGGGTTGTAGGGCAGGGCAAGGACAAAGAGCAGGATAACCACAAGGGCCGTTGAGAAGACAAACTGGGCGGCGGTCCGCTCTTTATAGTGGAGGGCACAGAATGCCCCGAGGAGGATCAAAACAAGCGACCCGAGCGTGACATGGAGCAGGATAAGGAATGGATCTTCAATCGCGATCCGGTTGAGCGAGAGCAGCAGGATCCATGCCCCGGCCTGGATCGGTACAAGGAGAGTGCAGATGAGCACCTTGCCCCAGACCATTTCCGCGAATGTGACCGGCGTAGAGATCAGCGTCTCCAGCGTCCCGTGCTGGTATTCCTCGGTGATGAGGTCGATGATGAGGGCCGCAGAGAGGATCCCCGGCAAGAAGACAAGGAGCGGGACGAGAAGGCCGTATACAAAACCGTAGAAGTCGCCGCTGCCTGCCGACGCCGGGACCTGGAGCGGTATCGGGGTTACGTCAAGGCGACCGGCCCGGGCCGTCCTCAGGTTCTGCTCGTACTGCAAAAAGACCGATTTCAGCCGCACATCCACGACCGCCCCCTGGAGATCGTTTGCAAGCGTATAGAGCGTGATCTTCACCGGGTCATCAGAAACAGCCGGCGTGTCCGGGACATAGATGACCGCGGAGATCCTCCGTTCCTTTAAGAGCTCAACCGCGGTGGAGAGATCCATCTGATGGACACGGAGGTCAGAACCCTCCTCCAGGTACCCGAGCAGGGGAGTCTCATTGCCCGCGTACGCAATGTCGTACCGGAAATGGGAGTATCCCGAGAGTGCTGCCGGGTCGTACATGGAAGTGAGCCCCACCATTAAAAAAGACGAGAAGAGGGCGATGAATACCTGGAGCAGGACGGCTAAAAGGATTGTCTTCTCGGATGCAAGACCGAAGAATTCCTTTTTTGCCACGACCGTGACATGCCGTGCCTTCATCTCGGCCACCCCAGGATGAAGTACAGGTTATAACAGCAGTGGATCACGGTGGCTGCGACAAGAGCGGGCACAAACCATCGCCTCCCCCCGAGCCTGAGCGAGCAGGCGACCATGAGCACGCAGGCAAAGTGGAGCAGAAGGGGCATCCAGAGCACCCCCAGCGAAAGGAAAAGGACGCTCCCGAAGACAGACTGGGTGATCTGGGCGAGCGTGGCAAAGAGGAGGAGTTTCTCGCCGACCAAAAACCCGATCGCGGTAGCGGCGCAGGCAGGCACAAGGTGCTTCCAGGAAAAAAATGCCGGGTCCCGCATAAAGAGCGTGTAGATGCCTGCCGCTTTTGCCATCTCCTCAATAAACGCCGCGAGCACGAGCAGGAGCACGAGCGAGTACGGCATGGGCAGGTTGAAAAAGACCACGAGGCCCATCATCTGGGCCATGAAGACAAACGGGATCGAGAGGACGGCGAGTACAAAGAGCGCAACGTACGGGTGCTCCTGCGGGAGGATGGAGGAGAGGAACTCGCGGACCCGGGGCAGGAGTTTCTTCTCGGAGAAGAGTCGTTCCTCGTTGAAGTTTTTTGCCGCAAGGGCAAAGAGGATCCCCGCGGTGAGCCAGAAAAGGGCGGTGGCGTACACGTAATCCGCCGCCGTCCATGCGGTTCCCTGGATGGTGAGCACGATCAGGGTGAGGGGGGAGACGAGGCTGATGACGTGGACATTGGCAAAGATGGACGGGAAGAAGAGGTACGAGGTAGCCACGGTGGAAAAGAAGATGGAAATAAACGAGAGCTCGCGGAAGCTCCGGGCGAGCATCCCGATAACAAGCGCGTTCGCAAGGAAGAAGACGATGATCGGGACAAGGGGCAGGAGGACGAGCGGGGACGCTTTAATGTACAGGGTAATCCCGGCACAGATGGCAAGCATCCCCAGGAAGTACGGGAGCATCTTTCCTAAGATGATGGACGAGGTCCTCACCGGCAGGGAAAGGAGGGGCTCGCCCTGCCTTTCGATCCGCTCGTTCATGATGCTCATCATGAAGAACTGGGAGGTGAAGTAGAGCGGGAAGATGAAGACAAAGACAAGGATGATCGAATCAAAGGGGAGCGGGGGGGAGAGCTGGTCGGGGGTCACAAAGGATCCCATCACCGCCTGCCCGGGTGAGAGCACATCCGTGTACCGGGAGACCGCGGTGTTTTCCTGCGAGGTGGCGGTCACTTCCTGCCGGAGCTCGTCCTGCGAGACCCCGAGAGTGGGTGACGGCGTGGGGACATTCTCGACCGGGCCCTGCGGTACCGGGGTCCCCCGGCCTGGTGCCACCTGGACAAACTGGCCGTTCTGGGTGGCAGTGAAGTTGAGTTCGCTCTCCACCGACTGGGTATCGATCCAGAGCGGGTACGCGGCAAAGAGATCGCTCTCGCCGGCATAGACACTGTTTTTGTACTGGGTATAGTCCCGGGCCAGGGCGTTTTGTGCCGACCTCCCCTTCTCTGTCGGGCTTGCGTAGACAACGCCTTTGACAATGACGAGATCGTACGCATCCCTGTCAGCAGCGAGTGCAGGGTCGCCTGCCTGGTATACCGTGAACCGTGCATCGGGTGTAAAGAGGGCAGCGACCTTCGGGTCATCGATGCCAATCCGGTACATCCCGTCCTGTATGTGGAGCCCGCTCTGTGCCGCAAACCCGGTCACGAAAATGAGGAGCACGAAGAGGAGAATCGCGACCGGCAGGACGTTTTTCGACATGACCGAGAAGGTCTTTTTTACCTCCCAGCGAGCGATGGTCGCAATGTCCCTGATGGCACTCATGGTGTCTCTCCCCAAAAAATGTGGACAGTCATTAGGTGTGGGAAACAGCCTCAAATACTGTTCGGTACTGACACGCCGGAGATTGCCGGCCCTGTCCCTATCCGAACGTATATGTCCTCCTGCCCCCACCACAGTACATCAGAAACCTTACCCGGAGCACCAGTTGTGATCACCGCACGCCATCTCTCCAAGCGCTACGATGGTTTTACTGCTCTCGGTGACGTGAGTTTTACCTTTCCCGGGGCAGGGATCTTCGGGATCGTGGGGCACAACGGGGCAGGCAAGACCACGCTGTTGAAGATGGTGGCCGGCCTCGTGGCCCCCACATCAGGCGAGCTCGAAGTGAACGGGATCGATGTGGTCCGCGACCCGCTCTCGCTCAAGGAGACACTGGGTTACCTGCCCGAGGAGTCACGGCTCTACGAGACGATGACCGCGGAGGAGTACCTCGCGTTCTTCGGCGAGATCTACGGCCTCTCCAAAGAGGAGATAACACTCCGCACCCGCCGGCTCTTTGCCGCCCTTTCGCTGGAGACCGGCGGTAAGAAACTGGGCGAATTTAGTAAGGGCATGAAGCGCAAGACCGCGATCGCCCGCTCGCTTATCCATGACCCGAAATTCCTGGTGTACGATGAACCCACGAGCGGCCTTGATCCCATGACTTCGCGGTTCATTGCCGGCTACTTAAGAAAACTCAAAGGGGAGGGGAGGATCATCGTGCTCTCGGCCCATAACCTGTATCAGGTGGAGGCGATCTGCGACCGGGTGATGATCCTCCGGCGCGGGGAGGTGATGGCGCTGGGCACCATGGACGAGCTCCGCGAGCAGTTCGGTTCGATCACGTACACGATCTGGTTCTCACACCCCGATCCCGCCCGCCTTGACCGCGGTGTTTTACCGTACCGGCAGGACGACCGGGGACTGGCCTGCGATGCCGGGGACATGGGGACCTTGAACGAATGCTCTGCCGCCATCGCGGCGGCCGGGGGGAGGGTCGAGCGGATCGAGTCCCGCTCCCCGTCGCTTGAAGAGATGCTCGTTGCGATCGGCGAATAGGTCTCCCGGGACCCGGAACACCATCCCCTTGTATCTGCCCGGTAGTCCCGCTCTCCTGGTTATAATGCCCGGACCCGTGCGCCCGAGTTCCGGGCGGTGGTAATAAGCGCAGTCCCGCCGCCACATTCTGCGTCCAGGAAGGCCCGCACGGCCTGTTCGCCCTCCCGGATCCCGGTATCGTAGATC
Source organism: Methanoregula sp. (assembly GCF_035543475.1). Classification (GTDB taxonomy): domain Archaea; phylum Halobacteriota; class Methanomicrobia; order Methanomicrobiales; family Methanospirillaceae; genus Methanoregula. Next base: position 59,617 of record NZ_DATKKA010000009.1, on the reverse strand, counting down.
CCGTAACAGGCCGGGCCAAACGAGCTCAGGCCGGCCCCGGCCGCTCCTGCGTTCCGCATTGTCTCAAGCAGCCTGCCGATCACAGGGGGCTGGAGGGAGTTTTCGATCCGCTTGAAACCGAGCGTCTGGATCGTATTCACCGATGAACCGAAAAGGTCGAGATCGTGTTCGGCAATGCCGGGCAGCACCCGCATCAGTACTTCGTGGGAGAGCGCCCTTACTTCCTCAAGCGGTACCGGGCAGCAGGACCGGAAGATGTCTGTTTCTTTTGCCCCGCTCGCCCCGGCCGGGAGATCCGGGATCGCGAGCAGGATCTGCCAGTCCCGGGGGAACTCCTGTCGCCCGATCACCGGTGGGGGCCGGACGCCTCGCGAGGCGGACGAGGGTGCAAAGCCGGTCTTTTCCTTCCCGGCCCCGAAACGGTGCCCGCCGTCAACAATAAACCCGCCCTGCTCAAACGCCGCGGTGCCGATGCCGGAGGTCCCTCCCCGGCCGGTCAGCTGCGCGAGATCCCTTGTCGCTATATCATGGCCGTAGAGTTCGCAGATCGCCTTTGCCGCGGCGAGCGCCAGCTGCGACCCGCTGCCCAGGCCGTTGTGCGCAGGGCAGGTTTTCCTCACGGTGAGGGCGACCGCGCCCGGGGCACGGATCGCTGCAAGGACCCCGTCGGCGATCTCTTCCACGCGTGCCGCGGTTGCAGGATCGCAACCGGTAACAACAATCCGGTCGTGCATCCGTGCCTCGATGGTGATACACGGGTCGTCAAGGGCGAAACCGGCGCCCCCGTCCACTCTCCCGGAGCCGCCATGCATATCGATGAGCGTGACGTGGATGCGCGACGGGGCTTCGACAATAACCCGGCGTTCATCGAGGAACTGGTTGTACGGGAACTGCTCCTGGATGAAGATGAGCGGTTTCCCGCCATGGATGATCCGGTACTGCCGCATCAGGAGCGGCTCGTTCCTGCACAGGGAAAAGATCCCGCCGGTATCGTCCGGGGTGACCTGAGCGGTGAGGATCTCCCGCCGGGCCTCGATGTGGTGGCGCTCGATGATCTTCCCTATCGGGATATCGGCCCGCATCAGGTCGTCCCGGAACTCCGGGGCAAGCCGGGCGACCGGCGTCTGGGACTTCGCGTACACGAGCACCTCGCCGGTCGTGCCATCGAGGAGCTCCACGATCCGGTGGTTCACCGCATCGCCCGGGGCAACACCGAGGCGTTCTGCGGCAAGGGTGTCTGCCTGGACGACCTCCTGGAGGCAGGTCCGGACCGCAACCGGGTGACCGGTGGCCGATTCCAGGAGCTTTGTGACCGACCCGTCGGTCCCCAGGAGGATCTTCTGAAGGGCCGAGAGCCTGCCCACCCGGCTCTCGATCTCGGTAAGACAGCGTCCTATTGTATCCATCCACAGAACCTGCGTGCCGGACAAGATAAGGTTACGGATCTCAGCGGCGCGGTGGGGAACGACGGCCGGGTGTTCCTGGTGCAGAAGGATCCCGCGGGAGCCGCACCTGTGCGCCAATGGCCTCGATGGCGTCCGGTGCAAGCCGGCCCTTGAGAGCGATCACGTCCCGGGCCGGGAGCGTTCCTGCCTTTGCAGTCAGGACATAGCTCTCGCTGAAAAGATCGAGACCTCCCGTGGTAAAATCGTCAAGCCCTATGGGGATGCATGCGATATCACCGGCTGGCCGGCTGCTGACCGGGCAGATAAGCAGGTCGCCGTTCTCCCGTATCGCGAGGACCACGGCGGGCCGGGTCTTCGCGCCGCGCTGTTCCGCAAATGGTACCGGGGCGAGGATCACATCCCCCCGGCTGTAACGTCCCATACCCGGTACTTTACAGTTCCAAAAAAGCATAAGATCACCGGTCGGGTGCATGCCGTGATACCAACCCTTTTTTACCTGTCCGCCCATGATCGCGATCAGGAACCGGTGGTGGAATTCCATGCAGTTTGCAGAATGCGTGATGCAGCGGTACGCGACAAAAAAGTTTGATACAAAGAAGATCCCGGAGAAAAAGGTTGAGGAACTGCTCGATCTCGTGCGGTATGCGCCCTCGGCCCTGAACCTCCAGCCCTGGAAGATCAAAGTTGTCACCGACCAGAAGGTAAAAGAGGAACTTTTTGCAGTCTCGAATAACCAGGAGCAGATCACGACCTGCTCCCATCTCCTTGTCTTCTGTGCAGATGCGGATTATGCAAGCCTTGTAAAAAAGCTCGGGGCGCTGATGAAGAAAAACCATGTCCCGGACGAGGTTATCGGGAAGGTAACCGGCATGGCCTCGATGTTTGCCGGCAGCATGACAAAAGAGCAGCAGGCCGCATGGTCGCAGGCGCAGACGTACCTTGCGCTCGGGAACGCGCTCAATGGCGCAAAATCGCTGGGCTTTGATTCCTGCCCGATGGGCGGGTTCGACCCGAAGGGATATTCGCGGATCCTCGACATCCCGGCGCACCTGACCCCCGTGATGCTCTGCCCGATCGGCTATGCTGCCGACAAGCCGGCACCCAAGATTCGGTATGATCGAGAGGATATCGTATTCTGAAAAGCCGGTCCTCCTTCCCTGTGTATCGGCCCGACACCAGAAAAACCGTAAAATCAGGGGATCTCTCTTCACGGATACTCCCTGCACAGCCACAGAAGCCCGGTATGGGCAGATCTCAGAATTTCCGGGAAGAAAACCGATCCCATTCCCCCTCCAGGCAACCCCCTTTAATTTTGGTCAATAAACGTGTTTTTTCCCTTACCGGGTGATGTCATGACCATTTCATCGAGCCATTTTTTGCCCGTGCAGAAACGCCGCTAAATTGCACGGTCTATTCCTCATTAAAATGACTTGTTTGCAAAAATAACGATTTAAACAAAAATTCGTGGAGTGGATTGGCACCCCTTCCACTGGAACCCTCTGTGCCCGGATCCCGTGCAGTGGCCTCTCCGTCGGAGAAGGGAACACGGGAGGGCATACGTCCGGCCACCCCGTTTTCGCTCATCGCCACTTTAACGGAGCCCTTATGAGTTTACGGGCAAGAGAGAAGAGAGAACAATGCCACGCTGTGAATTCTGCGGGAAGAACGTTGCACTTCCGTTTCACTGCCAGTACTGCGGCAAAAACTTCTGCGACGAGCACCGGCTCCCCCCCAACCACGACTGTGCCGGCCTTGCCGAATGGAAGAGAACACCGGCGCCGGGCGTGGGCATCCGGTACGGTGCCGGCGGGGCGAGCGCGTACGGTGGCGGGTACGCGGCAGCGCCGAAAGGCAAAAAACCCGCGTCCGTGCCGTTCTGGAAACACCCGTACTTCCGGATCGCGGTGGTGCTCGTTATCCTGTTCCTCCTGATCCTTATCTTTATCCTCGCAGGCGGGTGCCTGCAGCCGGGAGGGAATAATGTGACGGTTCCCGCATCGCAGACACCTGCGCTGCCCCTCACGCTTCCCGCCACTACAGGAACAGCAGCACCCACTCTACCCCCGGCCACACCCGGCGTGACATCCTCCCTGACACCTCCCCCCACGCTCACCCTGGCCTGCACCCCGTCTCCCCCCTTGACGACCCCCACAGAGACCTCTCCACCGGCAACTGCCACGCCGCCCTTTCCCCTCGTAACGGGCCGTGTCTCCGATGACCCGTATCCCCTCCAGGCCTCATCACTTGCCGGCCGGATCCATGACCTGATCAACGAACAGCGGGCGGAAAACGGCCTTGCCCCGCTCTCGTACGACCCGGCGCTAGCTACGCTTGCCCTCAACCACAGTACGGACATGGCAGAGAACAATTACTTCTCGCATGTCGATCCTGCCGGGGAAGATCCGACCGCCCGGGGGAACGCGAGCGGGATCTTCTGCATCAAGGACTATGGCTCGTACTACACGTACGGGATCGCGGAGAATCTTTACCAGAACAACCTCTACACCTCGGTGACAGACACGAATGGGGTTTATTCCTACGCGTGGAGCACCCCGGAAGCAATTGCGCAGTCCACCATTTCCGGCTGGATGAACAGCGCGGGGCACCGGAAAAATATCCTGACCTCTACGTTCCAGAGCGAAGGGATCGGGGTCGCGGTTGCTGCAGACGACAAGGTGTACATTACCGAAGACTTCTGCTGATCTTTTTCGCGCCCGCGTCCCTTTTACCTTCCGCGCTCAAAAGATCTCCGGCAATGAAACATTCAGGCCATGAAGAGTTTCTCCGTGCGACCCCGGTCATCGATCACGACCACCCGGCCGTTCGCCGGCAGGCACTTGCCCTTGCAAAGGGCTGTACGGGTGACGTGGAGGTAGCCCGGTCCTGCTTTACCTTTGTCCGCGACGAGATCCACCACAGCTGGGATTCCAAAGAAAACCCGGTCACGCTCTCCGCATCGGCGGTGCTTGAGCACAAAACAGGCTACTGTTTTGCAAAGAGCCACCTGCTCGCTGCCCTGCTCCGGGCCAACGCCATCCCCGCCGGGTTTTGCTACCAGCGGCTGAAAAACCACTCAGACGTGGGCCCGGCCTACTACCTCCACGGTTTCAACGCGGTCTGGCTCGAAGAATATGGCTGGTACCGGGCGGACGCCCGGGGCAACCGGGCCGGGGTGAACGCGGCATTTACGCCACCGGACGAGCAGCTCGCCTTTGTCCCCACCGAGCCGGGCGAAGCTGATCTTGCCGGCATTTTCTCCGACCCGCTCCCGGAAGTTGTCCACCTGCTCTCGACATCCGCGGATTTTCTGGACGTGCGCAGGAACCTGACGGATCCCGGGGAATAACGCTGCGTACCTGCGTCTTCTTTGGCCAAAATCTGAAATGGAAAGCATAGCATACATCTCTTTCACTCATGCCAGCCCCACACTCCCGCAGCTTCCGTGACGGGAAGACACTCGAAGGCGAACTTGCCGCCGCCATGCACCGGGTGGAGGCACACGGCGTCATATACCCGGCGCATTACTACGAGACGCTGGTTGCGAAGTACAGGAAGGGTGGTGTGCCCTACCCGCATATCCTTACCATCCTGGGAGAACCCCGGATCCTCGGTCACTTTTATTACAAAACTGCCCTGCAGCGGACCGGTCCGTTCCTTGATTACGGCTGCGGGACCGGCGATAACATCCGGCAGCTCCTCCGCGATGGATTTCCCCGGGATCATATCACCGGCTTTGATCTTTCCTGGGAGAGCATCGATCTCGGTTTCGACCTGTACCGCGACCGGGACGCCCTGCGGGATCTCTTCGTGGTACAGGACACATTTCCCTTTGGAGAAGGGCAGTTCGATACGATCTATTCCGGATCGGTCATCCACGTGATTGCCGATGATGCCGAGCTTGACGGGTACCTGGCAAACGCATGGCGGGCACTCCGGCACGGGGGCGTTCTCTTCGGCTCCACGCTCGGGATCGAGGACTGCGATGCCTGCTCCCCGGACGAGCATGGACCGCCCCGGGTGTCTCCCCGTTCCGCGATCGTCCGGCATATGATGGCAGCCGGGTTTGCAGAACCGGCCATTATGGTAAAATCCCACGAGGCTCACCATCCCGGCGATAAAAAATGCGTCTTTGAGTTCTGCACGAAAAAAGACGAAAAGCTGTGACGGAAGTCCCTGCCCCGGGGTGAATCTCATAACTCATGGCACCCCATAGTACGCCAGGGAACCCCAACCATGAAGATTCTTGCGATTCACGGCAGCCCGCGCACGACCCGGAGCATGACCCGGCAGCTCGCCGGCTTTGTCCTTGCCGGGGCGGCAGAGGCCGGCGCAGAGACGGAGATGATCGATCTCACCGATTACCAGATCCTTCCCTGTACTGCCTGTGAGGCATGCAGTATCAACGGTATCTGTGTCAACCCCGATACTATGCCGGACCTGCTGGTCCGGATGAAAGAGGCTGACGCGCTCGTCTTTGGCTCGCCGGTCTACATCGACAATGTTACCGGCCAGATGAAGGTCTTCTTCGACCGGCTGGCGGATGCGATCCATTACCAGCAGTGTGCCGGGAAATACGGTTGTGCAGTGGTGACCACGGCAGAGTCCGGTGGTGACGAGGTGGCCGGATACCTTAACCATGTCCTCAATTATCTGGGAGCGGTCTCGGTCGGGGGCATGAGCGTTGCCACCGGGGGAAACCCGGATGCGGTCGATGCCGCGGAACCTGCCGCCCGGGCCCTCGGGAAGAAACTTGCAGATGCGGTCCGGAACGGCTATGCCGACCCGGCACAGGAAGCTGTGATTGCAGAGAACCGGGCGTATTTCAGAACCATCGTTGAAGAGAACCGGGACTTCCGCATCGACGAGTACGAGCGATGGGTGCGGATGGGCTGGATATAAATCCGGACTTCCTTTTTTCTTTTCTTCCTTGAGACCCCTCCGTGGCCTCCCGTCACGGAATCTTAACAAGGTTGGACGGCATCGTTCAAGTACAGCAATACGGAAAAGATCATGGCGGCAAACTGGCATCGGCGTATCCTGACAGTATGGAACGGTTACCGGAAATGGCTTGTTCTCTCCCTCGTCCTGACCATTGCGGGGGCGTTGTGCACTCTTGCCATCCCCCTGCTCTCGCAGGCCCTTATCAACCGGGGGATCCTTGGCAATAACCTGGGCGTGATCATCCAATACGGCGGGTACATGCTCGTGCTCACCATGGTGGCCGCAGGGTGCCAGGTGGCAAATACGCTGATTGCAGTCAAGTTCTCCGAGAGAACCGCGAGCTATCTCCGGACCGAATCGTACCGCCATATCCAGGATCTCTCTTTTGGGAACATCGACCGGATGCGCCCGAGCGATCTTCTCGTCCGGCTGACAAACGATATCCAGAATGTCAAGATCGCGATCCAGCAGGGAATCCTCAACCTCCCGCTCGTCCCGGTCATGCTCATTATCACCATCCTGCTCATTGCGTTCCACACCCCGGCCCTCATCGGTCTCATGGTTGTCCTCCTGGTTGTCTTTACGATCCTCCTTACAGCCTACCTCCGGTTCGTGCTGCCGGTCTTTACCGTGCGCCAGGAGAAGTACGATGCCATGAACGGCCGGCTCCAGGAAAACCTTGCCGGTGTCCGGGTGGTCAAGGCATTTGTGCGCCAGCGGCTGGAAAACGACCGGTTCTCCCGGGTTGCCGGGGAGGTACGAGGGGCGTCGCTCCGCGCCCAGACCTCGATTGCCATCCTTATCCCGACCATGCTGCTCGTGGTAAACCTCGGGCTTGCCGCAATCTTTTTTATCGGCGGCACCGGTGTGCTCTCGGGCACGGGCTTTTCCATCGGCGAAGTGATCGCCTCGATCCAGTACCTCTTCCTCCTGATCATGCCGTTTATGATCCTCGGTACCGTGCTCCCGGCAATCTCTGCAGCCCGGCCATCCTTTGACCGGATCTACGAGCTGCTGGATACGCAGCCTGAAGTGACCGACCCGGCAAGGCCTGCGGTTTTTGACCCGGCAGCGGTGAAAGGCCGGGTGGTCTTTGACCATGTCTCGTTCGGGTACCGGACCCCGGAGGGCACACCGGGGCCGCTTGTGCTCCGCGATATCTCCGTTATCGCTGAACCGGGCGAGACGATCGGGATCCTTGGCGCAACCGGCTCGGGAAAGTCCACGCTCATCCATCTCCTTCCCCGGTTTTACGATGTCACCGAAGGCAGGATCACCCTGGACGGTACCGACATCCGGCAGATCCCCCAGGACACGCTGCGCCGGACCGTTGCCATCTGCCTCCAGCAGCCCAACCTCTTCTTTGGTACGATCCGGGAGAACATCCTTTTTGGCGCAGACGACCGGTCGGACGGAAACATGATCGCCGCTGCCGAGGATGCCGATGCTGCAGGGTTTATCACCAACATTCCCCGGGGATATGATGATGCCGTGGCCCGGCATGGGGCAAATTTCTCGGGCGGGCAGCGCCAGCGTCTGGCCATAGCCCGGACCCTTGCGGCAAAACCGAAGATCCTCATCCTTGACGACAGCACGAGCGCCTGCGATGTGGCGACCGAGGCCCGGATCCAGGACCGGATCAACCAGCGGTTCGCCGGTGTTACCAAGATCCTTGTGGCACAACGGATCAGCACGGTGATCGCCGCGGACCGGATCCTCCTCCTTGACAGCGGGAAGATCGTTGCCTCGGGCACCCACGAGGAACTGCTGGCAATAAGCCCGGAGTACCGCGAGATCTATGATTCGCAGCTGGGCCGGGGCATTGTCGGGAGAGTTCCATCATGACCGCAGATGCGGTGTCTCCCGGCGCGGACCAGCTCCCCCCGATGATCCCGACCGTGCGGCGTTTCTTCCGGTACATGGCCCCGCACCGGTTCAGGCTCGCGCTTGTGATCGTCTTTATGGCGCTCTCGGCCCTGCTCACTGCCGCATTCTCGCTCCTGATGGGCGAAGCCACCACCCTGATCTCGGCAGGCCCGGGTCCGCTTGCCCCGCTCGAAGAAGTGATCGCAGCCCTTGCCGCAGCGGCCCTTGTCATCTGGCTTGTCGGGGTCGTCTCCCAGAAGTTCCTCTCGGATATCGCGCAGGATGCACTGTACTCCCTCCGCTGTGACCTTGTCTCCCACATCCAGACGCTCTCGCTTAACTTCTTTGACCGCCGCCCGATTGGCGAACTGATGAGCCGGGTCACCAACGATACGCAGGTGATCGAGCAGTACATCAGCATCGGGGCCCTCCAGACCGGCCAGGCCGTCATGACAATCGTGATCATCAGCATTGTCATGCTCTGTGTCAATGTGGAATTCACGGTCCTTGCCTACATCGTGGTGCTGGGGCTTGTCTGGGTCTCGTGGCTGCTCACCAAGACCTCGGGGCCTGCGTTTGCCCTGCTCCAGGAAAAGACCGGCGACCTCAACGGGTTTGCCGAGGAGTGGCTCTCGGGAGAAAAGACCGTGATCGCGAGCCGGCAGCAGGGAGAGGCTGCCGAGCGGTTCTCCGCGATCAGCACCCGGGTGGCCACGATCGGCGAGAAGGCCCAGTTCTCCGCGCTCATCAGCCAGCAGATCTCATCGATCTTTACCACGGTGCTCATTGTAGCGCTCCTTGTCGTGGGCGGCCTCTTAGTGATGAACGGGATGGCCGCGATCGGCACCCTGATTGCATTCATCGGCTTCTCGTTCTCGCTCTTAAATTCCTTTACCACGATCTTCTCGGTGTATGCCCAGATCCTCAACGCGATAGTCGGGATGTCCCGCGTCTTTGCGGTCATGGACGAGACGCCGGCCGTGGCTGATCTGCCCGAAGCCCCGGCCATGGCACCTGTTACCGGGGATGTGGAGTTCGACCACGTGGACTTCTCGTATATCAAAGGGCGGCGGGTGCTCTCCGGCAACACGTTCCACGCGGCGCCCGGGCAGGTTTTCGGCCTCTGCGGCCCCACCGGCGCCGGCAAAAGCACGATCATCAATATCCTGACGCGGTACTACGACATCGAGGGTGGCGCGATCCGGGTTGACGGGACGGATGTCCGGTCGGTGCAGCAGGACACACTCCGGGTCCAGATCGCACAGGTGCTCCAGGAGCCGTTCCTCTTCTCCGATACGATTATGGCAAACCTGAAGTACGCACGGGAGGGGGCAACGGATGAGGAGTGCATCCGTGCGGCAAAGCAGGCCAATGCCCACGGGTTCATCCTCCAGCAGCCCAAAGGCTACGACACGGTGCTCGTGGACGGCGGTTCGAACCTCTCGCAGGGGCAGCGCCAGATGCTCACCATTGCCCGGGCGATCGTGGCCGACCCGCGGATGCTCATCCTTGACGAGGCAACAAGCAATGTCGATACCCGGACCGAGAAGCTGATCCAGGAAGGCCTTTTGTCCCTCCAGAAGGAGAAGACCTCGTTTATCATCGCCCACCGGCTCTCCACGATCCGGCATGCTGACCAGATTCTGGTCATCGACAAGGGACGGATCGTGGAACGCGGGACGCACGCCGAGCTGATGGGCAGAAAAGGGTTTTACTACGATCTCTACATGAGCCAGTTCCGGGGCAGGCTCGCCGGTATCGTAAAAGAGTAAACGGGCGCCAAAAAAAACCGGCGGAATGATTCCGCCGGAACTACCTTTTTAGAAATTTTCCGCGTAGATCTCGAAATACGCCTGCGGTTTCCCGCATGCAGGGCATTTTGCCGGGGCGGCTGTGCCTTCGATCACGTACCCGCACTCCCGGCAGTACCACCGGGCCGGTGCATCGCGTCTGAAGACGGTTCCCTTCTCCAGGTTTGCCAGGAGCCGGTTGTACCGCTGCTCGTGGTACTTCTCGGCAACTGCTACCTGCCGGAAGAGGTTTGCGATCGGGAGAAAACCCTCCTCTTTTGCGGTTCCGGCAAAGGTCGGGTACAGCGTACCCCACTCCATCAGCTCACCATCGGCGGCTGCCTTGAGATTTTCTTTTGTTTTTCCGATCACGCCGGCAGGATACGCGGCCGTGATCTCCACCATCCCGCCTTTCAGGAACGAAAAGAAGAGTTTCGCATGCTCCTTCTCCTCCTCGGCCGTCTGCAGGAAAATGGCTGCGATCTGCTCGTACCCCTCGTCCTTTGCTATCCTGCCAAAGTAGCTGTACCGGTTCCGGGCCTGGGACTCCCCGGCGAATGCCGCAAGGACATTCTTCTCTGTTTTACTGCCGATAAATTCCATGGTTTGTATCACCTGTTCTGGATTTGGGTTCCGGGAAGGTGCCCTGCCGGCACACCCGTTTCAACAGACGATAGGATCCTGCCATCATCAATATTGTGATAGTGGCAGCACGACCGGCGGTGCGACAGAAGAGTGGGGAACGATGCCGGAACCGGGGTGTGAACACGGTTGCCCTGATGAAGAAAACCACGATAAAAGAAGCGGGCCTGAAGGGATTTGAACCCTTGACCTGCGGATTAAGAGTCCGCCGCTATGCCGAACTAAGCTACAGACCCACGTAGCCTAATAATGTGGCCGGTACGGCCGAATAAATGTTTTGGAACACGGAGGCCGGCATGGCCGGTAGAATCCTTTTATACGTGGGTTTCGCCCATCTTTTTCTAACATGCCCGATACCGCCGCGTTTGAGCCGCAAGGTCCGACAAAATACTGCATCTTCGGGTGCGGTACAAGCGGGTACAACATCATTCTCGAACTGGCAAAGGAGAACGAGTGTGCCATTGTCGTTGACCGCGATGAGACGCGCGTGCGCCACCTCCGCGACCAGAAGTACGATGCGTACGTGCGGGACATCACTGCCTCAGATATGCTGGCAGGCCTTCCCCCCTTCGAGATCGCGTTCGTGATGAGCGGAGATGCGGATGCCAACCTTGCTGCGGTAGCAACCATCAGGAAACGGTACCCGACCGGCCAGGTGATCGCCCGCGCCGTGGATCCCGTGACCGGCGGCCGGCTCACGGCCGCCGGGGCTGACCTTGTCCTCTACCCGCAGGAGGTCGTGGCAAAGACCGCGGTCTTCCAGATAAAAAAGCAGCATGCGAGCCGGATCTCGCAGAAATTGTTCTCGCTCCTTGCCGGCTGGGACGGCATCCTTGGGATCATCACCCACAAGAACCCGGACCCGGATGCGATCGCAAGCGCCATGGCCCTTGCCGAGATCGCCCGGCACGCGAATTCAAAAACGCTCACAACCCGGATTTTTTACGAGGGAAATATCGGCCACCAGGAGAACCGGACATTTGTCAACCTCCTCGATATCAAGATGGAGCACCTGACTCCCGAGGCGCTCCAGAAATGCGCTTACCTCGCGATGGTGGACTGTTCGGGACCCGGGGCGAACAACGATGTCCCGCCCCAGACAAAGATCCAGATCATCATCGACCACCACAAGGATGGGAACCACGCCACTGCGCAGGGCACGTTCACCGATATCCGGCCCGGCATCGGGGCGACGGCAAGCATCCTGACGCAGTACCTCCAGGAGCTCGATATCCCGGTCGACAAGAGGGTGGCGACCGCTCTGTTATACGGGATCCGGACCGATACCAAGGAGTTCAAGCGGAACGTGACTCCGCAGGATCTCGGGAATGCCGGTTTCCTGCTCCCCCTCACGGACGCGGATCTCCTCGACAAGATCATGTCGCCGTCCATGTCGCAGGAGACGATTGACGTCATCGGGAAGGCGATCCAGAACCGGAAGATCCAGAGCGGGTATCTCTTCTCCAACGTCGGGTACGTGATGAACCGCGACGCCCTCCCGCAGGCGGCAGACCTCCTGATCACGCTCGAAGGGGTAAACACGGCGCTGGTGTACGGGATCACGGACACGTCGATTGTGATCTCGGCCCGGAACCGGGATATCCGGCTCCACGTGGGGAACGCCCTTGCCGAAGCGTTCGGGGACATGGGGGACGCCGGAGGCCACCCGAACATGGCGGCGGCAAACCTCCCGCTCCACTACTTCGGGAATGTGGCCGACAAGGTAGCGCTCCTTGAGATCACCATCGAGCCGATCCTCCAGAAGTTCAAGAACCTCGTGGGCCTGGAGAACGAGGACCGGAAAAATGAGTGAGACCGTACCCCGCCCCTCTCCAGCGGCCGGGTGCCGGTGAGGTATGAAGTTCTCCGCGTGGGAACCGCATTACCGCGAGATCCTCGCGTACTTCGGATTCTCCCGGGAGGACGACGAGCGGGCTGCCCGGCTGCTTGCCGATCTTGTCGGTACCCGCGATGATCTTTTAGCGCTCTCAATGCTGGTACAAGGCCGTGACGTGGTGGTCTGCGGAAACGCCCCCTGCCTTGCCCGGGATCTCACCCGTATCACGCCCGGCAGCGTGGTTTTCGCCGCTGATGCCGCTGCCGATGTCCTTTTTGCCCGCGGCATCCGGCCGGATGCAGTATTCACCGACCTTGACGGCGCAACCGATCATCTCATTGAGATGAACCGGGCGGGGACCATTGTGGTGGTGCATGCCCACGGCGACAACATCCCGCTCCTGCAGCACTGGGTAAAGAGACTGCCCGGCCCTCTTGTCGCCACCACGCAGAGCACCCCGCTCGAACACGTCCATAACTTCGGTGGCTTTTCCGATGGGGACCGGGCGGTCTTTGCGGCCGATGCTCTCGGGGCAAAAACGATCACGCTTATCGGCTTCGATCTCGATGACAAAAACGTTGACCCGGTGAAAAGGGGAAAACTCCAGTGGGCAAAGAAACTGCTTGCCCTGATCGGCCATGACCTCTGATACCCGGAAGCCGACAGCCGTTATCCTTGACGGGTACGTGGACGAACCTGCATGCCTCGGGGTCCCGCCGTACCTCTCGCCCTATATCCGGACGGTTGCAGGGGCCCTCAGCGCTCATGGTTTTTTTGTCCGGTACATTACCATCGACCAGCTCAGGAACGACCCGCAACTCTTCGATGCAATGGACCGGGCCGGCCTGCTGGTCATGATTGCGGGAGTCACGGTGCCGGGCAAGTATCTCGGAGGCACACCCGCCACGCTTACCGAGATCCAGCAGGTGGGCCACCAGCTGCGTGGGCCAAAAAAACTGATCGGCGGGCCCATCGGTTTCGGGTACGCCGGTGAAGGAGGGAAGAAAGCCGTCCGGCAGGTAATCGCCGGTTTTGATGCACTGCTCCAAGGGGATCCGGCTGTGGCGCTTGACCGGTATCTTGCCGGGGGAGATCCGACCGGGGTCTTTGATTATACGCTGACAGATCCGTGGAGTGTGGCAGGCGCCGGCATCATCGCACAACACCCGGACTTCCCGTTCGTGATGTGCGAGCTGGAGACCGCCCGTGGCTGCTCCCATGGGGCGACCGGCGGCTGCTCCTTTTGCACTGAGCCGTTCTACGGCCGGCCCCGGTACCGCTCAGTAGCCGGTGTCGCCTCCGAGGTTGCGGCGCTTGCTTCCCATGGTGCACTGCACTTCCGGGTGGGCCGGCAGCCCGATATTCTTGCCTATGGAGCGGGGGAAGGAGAGTATCCCGCCCCCCGGCCGGATCTCCTTGAGGCGCTCTTCTCCGCGATCCGAACATCGGCACCCAATCTCAAAACCCTCCACATCGACAACACGAACCCGGCTACGATTGCCCGGCACGAAGAGAAGAGCCGGGAGGCCCTCGCCGCAATCATCCGGTACCATACGCCCGGGGACGTGGCCGCGTTCGGGATGGAGACCGCTGACCCCGCAGTGATCGCGGCAAACAACCTCAAGGCACAGCCGGACGAGGTCTTCCGGGCAATAGAGATCACGAACGAGGTCGGGGGGGTACGACGGGACGGGATCCCGGAGCTGCTCCCCGGCCTCAACTTTGTCTGCGGGCTTGCGGGGGAGACACCGGGGACCTACGATGCAAATGAACAGTTCCTCACCCGGGTTCTCGCAGCCGGCCTCGTGGTCCGGCGCGTCAACATCCGGCAGGTGATGCCCTTTGAAGGGACGCCGGCATACACGGACAATACCCTCGGCAGGAACGAGCGGCGGTTCAAGGCATTCAAGGAGTTTGTGCGGCAGAAGATCGATCTCCCCATGCTCCAGCGGGTGTACCCGGTCGGGACCATCCTCCGTGATGTGCGGATAGAAATTTCCGGGGAACTCTCGTTTGGCCGGCAGCCGGGCTCGTACCCGATTCTCGCCGGGATACCGGCAAATCTCCCTGTCCGGACTGTGGTTGATACGGTCGTCGTAGACTGGGGCATGCGTTCGATCACTGCGCTTCCGCTCCCGCTCAACGTCAACACGATGCCGGCCTCCGTCCTCCGCTGGATGCCCGGCGTGGGAAAGAAACGGGTGGCTGCCGTGATGGCAAAGAGGCCGTTTGCCGATGTGGCGGCATTTACAAAGATCGCAGGAAGCTCGCCGCTGGACCGGTTTTTGGAGGTTTGAGGAATTTTCCGTCGGCGATGCTGGCGGCAGAACAGTGACTCATGAGAATGTAGCGATGGCTCCCCGCCTCAGGACCCCTTGCGGGGCACGGCAGCCCCCAAGAGCGCCCATCATCCATCCGGGATTTCAACAGATCAGAAAAAAGAACAACGGTGATGCGATTTTTAGCTCTCATATTTTTTTGAGCTCGGTCACTTTCAGGATATCGGTGCGGGTCACGATCCCGACGATCCGGTCCTCGTGCACGATCGGGATCCGGCCGATGTTCCGGGTGGACATAAGGCGGAGGGCATCGATCACCGAGCCCGTGGGCGGGAGGGTAATCACATCACGGGTCATCACGTCTTTTACCTGCATCGCCTCACGGTCGATAGGTGAGGTCCGGTTCACGTCAGCAAGTGTCAGCATGCCCACCAGCGTGTCGCGCTCGGTGACGGGAAACCCGAGGTGCTTGCTTGTATACATCATCTCCACCACTTTGGTAAGCGGCATGTTTGAGGGCACCGTGATGACCGGGCTGCTCATCATCTCGCCCACGGTCACGTCCCGTAAAAGGACATTGTACTGGACAGCGGTCGATTCCAGGCTCGCCCCGATATAAACAAAGAGGGCGATCAGGATCAGGAACGGCGAGAAGAAATACAACCCGATGATCCCGAAGATCACTGCAAATGCCTTGCCGACGTTGGCCGCGATCCGGGTGGCCCGGTCGAGTGGCATCCGCGTGGCGAGCACAGCCCGGAGCACCCGGCCGCCGTCCATGGGGAAGGCAGGGATCAGGTTGAAAGCGAAGAGGATGACGTTGAGGACGCCCAGGTACCCGAAGAGGAAAACGAGCACACCCTGCAGGGCGGGGTCCGGGGTCATCTCCGGTGTGACGTACACGAGACCGCAGCAGAACAGGCCGAAGATAAGGCTCATGAGCGGCCCGGCGAGCGCCATGGGCAGCTCCGTACGGGGCTCCGGTATCCCTTCGTCCATCTGGGCAACACCGCCGAACATCAAAAGCGTGATGCTCTGCATCTTTATGCCCTTGGAGCGGGCCACGAGGGAATGGGCGAGCTCGTGGACGAGCACCCCGAAAAAGAGACCAAGGGCAACGACCGTCCCGAGGATCCAAGGCAAGAACCCTGCAGTGATGAGACTTTTATCGATGGCGATCCCGAAGATCTGCTGGAGCATATCGACAGTAGCATCGATCTGGCTGCCGATGATAAACGCAAAGAGCGGGATGATGAGCAGGAAGGTGTAGTGGAGCAGGATCGGGATCCCGAAAAGCCGCCCGATCCGAAGAGATCCATCCATAAAGTATGGATTATCTTTTTAACCCATATGGTATATACTTTCATCTGATAACGATGGAAACCCAGATTACGGACTTATTCGGGCTTGCGATCTACACGGACAAGGGCATGTACATCGGCGAGGTCGACGATGTAGTCATTGACGTGGACTCAAAGAAGATCGAAGCGCTCGTCGTGGGTAAGGTCAACGACCAGCTCTTCGAGCTCAAGAACTACAAGGGGCTCAAGATCCCGTACCGGATCATCAGCGCCATCGACGATATCGTGCTCATCCGCCACCTGCCGGGCGCCTTTGCCGGATCCGGGACACTCGAGGAAGAATAAGTCGGATTTTTTTTATTCCGGTGAATTTCTCCGGGCGGTGCGGGAACCCCCGCCGTTTTGTTTTCTCTCCCGCAATCATAAGGGGTGTTCCATGGATAACTTCGAGATCTTTGCTAATCTTGCTACGATCCCCCCGGTCTTTGTCCGGCTCGATGGCCGGGCGTTCCACGGGCTGACAAAGAAGTACGGGTTTGCCCGGCCGTTTGACGACCGCTTTTCTGCAGCGATGGTGGCAGCCTGCCGGGTGCTTGTGGCCGAGAGCGGCCTTGCACCGGTCTTTGCCTATACCTTCTCGGACGAGATCAGCCTGTACTTCACTATGCTCCCCTTCTCGGGCCGGGTGGAGAAGATCGATTCGGTGGCTGCCTCGTATGCGGCAAGCGCCCTGACCATCGCCCTCGACGCGGACGAACCGCTTGCCTTCGACTCACGGATCGTCCAGGCAACCCCGGAGACCGCGATCGCGTACATGACCGGCCGGCAGGACGAAGCGTGGCGCAACCACCTCAATGCCTACTGCCAGCAGGCCCTGATCACGGAAGGAATGGATGCTGCCGATGCAGCGGCCCGGCTCAAAGGGATGCCGGCGCAGGAGCTCCACGAGATGATGCACAAACGCGGGGTGAATCTTGCAAAAACCCCGGCCTGGCAGCGCCGGGGAATCCTGGTCTGCAAAAAAGAGGTGGAGAAAGAGGGGTTCAACCCGGTGACAAAGGAGCATGTGACCGTCTCCCGGAGCAGGGTTACGGAAGACCGTGAGCTCCCGCTCTTTTCAACCCCGGAAGGGCAGGCATTCCTGAGGGCACTGATCTCCGGGGAATGAGAAAATTTTTCGTCATTGTCCCGCGTTTAAATCCCTCTTTTCCTGATACCTGCACCACTAGACGGAACCTCACCACGAGAACCGGAAGGTCTGATGACCGCTCCTGTTCCGGACCCGCCAGGGGATTTTATAGAGTGCCGGGGACTGGCGATCATATAGAATGATATTTATCAGATCAGCCGTAATCGGGAACATATCCGCCGATATCCATGAAACTCCAGGAAAAGACAAGCCTTATCATCGTGATCCTTTTCATTGTCCTCCTTGCCATAATCAGTATTTTTGTCTCATTTGTCTCGATGGCCAGTTATAATGCCCTGGAACAGCGGTACGTGGTGCAGGATGTCAACCAGGCCGTAAACAGGCTCAATGACGAATATATCTCCCTAACCTCGATCGTTTCCGACTGGGCGCCCTGGGACGACACGTATGCCTTTGTCAACGGGGAAAAACCCGATTACGTCTCCACGAACCTTCTGCCGGCAGCCTACACCAACCTGAGGGTCAACCTTATCGTCATGACCAACACGAGCGGCGACATTGTCTACGCCGGCCTCTATGACCTCAGTAACAATACCATGATTCCCGTCCCGGAAAGCCTTGGCACAGAGCTGACACCATCGAATCCCCTGCTTAACATGACCGATCCTATGGCGACAACGACAGGTGTCCTGATACTGGACAAAAAACCCTTTATCGTTGCATCCCGCCCCATTATCCATTCAGATTTTTCCGGGACCCCTACGGGAGTGGTCATTATGGGGAGGTACCTTGGCTCAGCAGAGGTGGCCGAGCTTGCCAAACTGACAAAGCCGGACCTTTCTTTTATCCCGTCCGACTCCCCCGCATTTCCCCGGGAGTTCCTCATGTCCCTCTCACCGGGTGAGAACCAGAGCGGTTTCGTTGTCACCCCCTTAAACAGCAGTGAGATTGCGGGATACGCGCTCATCAGGGATGTAAACAGGAGGGGTGTCATGGCTCTCGAGATCCAGGAACCCCGGGATATTTACCAGCAGGGATTATCAACAACTCTCCAGTACGTTCTCATCGTCCTCGGGGCCGGGCTCCTTTTTGGCATTGTGATGCTCCTCCTCCTCAACCGCCTCGTCCTCTCCCGGGTCCATGCGTTGAGCCGCCAAGTGCATGATATTGACCGGGAGACCAATCTCTCGCGGCGGATACGTATTGGAGGTACCGACGAGTTTTCCGATCTGGCCGGGGAGATGAACCATATGCTTGAGACCATCGAAAAATTCCATGAGGGCCTGGTTCATAGCGAGGAGCGGTTCCGTGACCTTGCCGAACTCCTCCCCCAGACGATTTTTGAGATGGACCTGCAGGGATCTCTTTCCTATGTTAACCGCGCCGGCCAGGAGGTATTCGGTATCACCCCGGAAAGAATCCGGAGGGGGACGGGGGTCCGCGATTACCTTGTCCCTGAGGAAATCGAACGCATGCACAAGGGACTGGCTTACATCTTATCCGGTGCAAAGTCTTCCGGCGAAATTTACCACTTAAAAAAGCTTGACGGGACTATCATGAGCGCCATCATTTATACCTCGGCCATATTCCGTAACGGTTCCGCAGCCGGGTTCCGTGGCAGCGTGATCGATGTTACCGAACGGGTGAAACTCGAAGAGGCGCTCCGGGAGAGCGAGGAAAAATACCGGGCTCTCACAGAAAATACACCCGACATACTCTACTCTACGGATATGAACGGGATTATTACCTATGCCTCACCGCAGATCAACCAATACGGTTTCCTTGAGGAAGACGTGGTGGGGAAACCGTTCCGCGTGTTCATCCACCCGGCAGATGTTGCAGAGATAGAGAGCAATTTTTCCCGGGAAATTAAAAACGGAGCCCAGTTTAATTCCCGGTTCCGGCTCGTCGACAAATGGGGCACCTCCCACTGGTTCGAGGAGAAAAGCTCGCTCCGGCTGGACGAATCAGGAAAACCGGTCGGGATTTACGGTATCCTCCGTGATATCTCCGAACGAAAGAAAGCCGAAGATGCCATTGAAATTGCCAATAAGAAACTGAACCTGATGAACCAGATTACCCGTCATGACATCATCAACGCCATTACCGGGCTGCTCGGGAGTATTGACATGCTGAAATCCAGAGGCCTCCCTCAGGAAGGGGTGGAGCTGCTCAACGATATCCGGGATCTGACTCTTGTCATCCAGCGCCAGATCTCTTTCACACGGGAGTACCAGGAAGTCGGTGTCCACCTGCCGCAATGGCAGGATGTCCATGACCTGATCACCCGGACGGCCCAAAACTTTGCACATTCCGGGATCACGTTTCACTACGAGTTTGAGAATATCGAGATCTATGCAGATCCCCTCCTCGAAAAAGTATTTTATAACCTTATCGATAATGCAGTGAGATACGGCGAGAAAATTACCTCCATATCAGTATATTCAGTTGTTTCCGATAAGGAACTCTCTCTCGTTTTTGAAGACGACGGTGTGGGCGTTGAACCCGCATTCAAACGCGAGATCTTCGAACGGGGCGTCGGAAAGAATACGGGCATGGGATTATTCCTGACTGCAGAGATTCTCGCCATTACCGGCATAACCATTGAAGAAAACGGCATATACGGGACAGGTGCCCGTTTCGAGCTCCGGATCCCGGTGGGGTACTGGCGTTTTGTCACGACCGTGACAACAAAGTAACGGTATCCTGTGTACCGCAAAGAGCAGGCAAACGGATTGCGGGAAATGCCCGGTCCCCGCAGGCAAACGCACTCCGGAGCAGCAACTGGCGTCCGGCAATCTCACGAATAAAAAAATTGACGGTATTTTCACGCCGCTTTCGAGATGCCGATCGTCATTGCAACACCCTCGACATCCCAGTCCTTTGCCAGCTGGTGCACGGGCGTGCTACCCTCGCCATCCCGCCGGAGGGACAGGTCCTTTGCCCGGACCTCATCTGCGATCCCTGCCTTCCAGCCGGTGGAAAGGAGCCCGCAGATGCGCTCATCGGCAATAGCCACGTCGGCTGCAATAAAGTCCTCGACCGCGAGATCGAGCTGCCGGCGCATCTCCTGGATCCGGCGGATCACCTCGCGGGCATAGCCTTCGGCCTCGAGATCGGGCGTGAGCGCCACGTCCACATACACGGTCGCGTCTTCCATGGGGGCCGAGAAGATATCCGCCGGGAGTTTCTCGGTGAACGTGACGTGGTCGGCCCCGATTTCAAACGTCGCGGTGCCGCTCGTGAGGGTAAAAGTCCGCCCGCCCTCGACTGCGACCCTGATGGCGTTCCCGTCCGCGGCTTCGATCAAGCCCTTTACCGTAAAGGAGTTCTTGCCAAACCCTTTCCCGAGCGCCTTCATCACCGGCTCCGCGTGCCAGCCGATCCGGTCCCACCGGCCCATCACGACCGTGACTTTGCGGGCATTGGCCCGGTCCTTACAGACATCATTGAGCCGGGCAAGGGCGTCCTTTACCCCGGTTTTCTCCGTGACGACAACGACCTCGTCCACCGGCCAGCGCAGTTTCCTCTTTCCTGCCTGACGGGCGTTCTGCACCGCATCGTCAAACGAGCGCACAAGCTCCATCGCGTGCTCCAGCTCTGCGTTCACCAGCCGGTCATCACAGGCCTGCCAGTCGAGCATGTGCACGCTTGCCGGATCGTTTCTGCACCGGATATTGCCATAGATCTCCTCGGTAATATGGGGGCAGAAGGGTGCCATGAGGCCCATGAGCCGGCGCATCACGTAGTAGATAGTCTCGTAGGCGAAGAGTTTCTCCTGCGACTCGCCCTCGAGCCACATCCGGGGCCGCACGAGCTGGACGTACCAGCGCGAGAGGTCCTCGAGGATGAAGTTCTGCAGTTCCCGGGTTGCCCGGTGGAGCTGGCACTCCTTTGTGGCTGTATCCACGATGCCGGCAACCGAGTTGATCCGGGAGATGATCCAGCGATCCTCGTCCGGGAGCTCGCGGAGCCGGGCAGCAACAAACGCCCCGTCCCAGACTCCCTCCGGTGACTGCGGTTCGTACTGGTCAAGGACCATGTACGGGATTGGGAACCGGTACACGTTCCAGAGGATGTTTATCGCACGGTTGACGGTCGCCACCCCGTCCCAGTTGAACTTAAGGTCATCCCACGGGGCCGAGGAGGAGAGCACGTAGAACCGGAGCACGTCCACGCCCACTTTTGCGATCACTTCCTCGGGCGTCACCACGTTCCCGAGGCTCTTTGACATCTTCTTTCCCTCGGCATCAAGGGCAAAGCCGTGCATGCAGACGCTCTTGTACGGCGCCTTCCCAAATGCGATAGTGCTCGCGCCCAGCTGTGAGTAGAACCAGCCCCGTGTCTGGTCCTGGCCCTCGGTGATGAAGTCAGCCGGCCAGAGTTTTTCAAACTCTGCGGTCTCTTTCGGGAACCCCAGCGTTGCCCACGAGGCAACCGCGGAATCGAACCAGACATCAAAAATGTCCCCGACCCGGTGCATCGTACCGCCACAGGTGCACGGGATTGTCACCTTGTCCACGAACGGGCGGTGGGGATCGGGCACCGCCACGCCACTCGCCTTTTCGAGATCGGCGATCGTACCAATGACCCGGTACGTGTCGCACTTTTCGCAGACCCAGACCGGGATCGGGATACCCCAGTAACGCTGCCGGGAGATGCACCAGTCGCGGGCCTCCTTGATCCAGTCGTAGAACCGGGCGCTGCCCGCCCACTCGGGATACCACGTGACCTTCTCCACCTCAGAGAGCATGAGGTCGCGGATCTCCGATGCCTTCAGGAACCACTGCGAGGTAGCCCGGAAGATGATCGGGGTCTTGCAGCGCCAGCAGTGGCCGTACCGGTGGACAATTTTTTCGGTGGCGAGCAGGTGGCTGCCCAGGGCCTCCAGCACCTCGCCATTGGAGTCCCGGACCACCTTTCCGGCAAATGCCCCGGCCTCGGGCCGGAACTTTCCTGCCCCGTCTACCGGGCAGACAATTGCGAGTTTCTCCTTTGTCCCGAGCACATAGTCGTCCCAGCCATGGCCGGGTGCGATATGCACCATACCGGTGTTCTCCAGCGCCACGAAGTCCGCCTCCACGACACGGTGGGCAATCTCACGCTGGAGTGGCACACAGTCCCGGAGCGGGGAGTCGTACTCCCAGCCCACCATCTCTGCGCCTTTTTTTGTCTCCAGCACATCGTATTTCTGGTACCGCCCTTTCTTGAGCACCGATTTTACCAGCGGTTCAGCCATCCAGAGGGTTTCAGTGTGCCCGTCTTTTTCGGCCCGGACCTTTGCGTACGCAAAGTCCCGCGAGACCGCCACCGCAACGTTTGCCGGGAGCGTCCACGGGGTCGTTGTCCAGATCACGAGGTACTCGTTCTCTTTTTCTTTCAGGGGGAACTTCACGAAAACAGAGGGGTCAGTCTCGTCCCAGTACTCGACCTCGGCGTCCGCGATCGCCGTCTCGCACCGGGGGCACCAGTTCACGACCCGGTGCCCGCGTTCCAGCATCCCTTTCTCCTGGGCCCGGGCAAGCGTCCACCATGCCGCTTCGACGTATCCCGGGGTGATCGTCTGGTACGCGCCCGGGAAATCCAGCCAGACCCCGAGGTTTTCGAACTGGGCATCCATCAGTTTCTTGTTCTTTACCGCGAACTCCCGGCACTTCCCGATGAACTGTTCGATCCCGAACGTCTCGATATCCTTTTTTGAGGCAAACCCGAGTGCCTGTTCGACCTTGACCTCGATAGGGAGGCCGTGCATATCGTAGCCCGCGCGATCGATCACGTTCCTGCCGTTCATCCGGTGGAACCGGAGGAGCGCGTCCTTGATGATCTTGTTCCACGCGGTTCCCAGGTGGATCTGGCCGGTAGTATACGGCGGCCCGTCCACAAAGAAGAAGGCCTTGCCGGCACCACGGAGATCCTTTACCGCCCGGTAGGTCCCGTTGGTGCGCCAGGAGTCCTGGACTCTGCGCTCAATATCCTTTGCAGAAAAGTTCGCGGTGACTTCCTTCACAAAATCCCTCTACTGGTCTCCGGATGAACGCCGGTATGTATACCAGTGTTGGCATTATGGCACAAAGTAATTATCGTGATCTCAAAAGAAAACCTGAAAATATCCCGCGTGTGAACCTTAGTACGGAGGATCCATGGACAACGTGTATACACTCATTGTTGCTTACCTGGCCGCAGGTGTCATAGCCGCAACAGCCATTCATTTCTTTTTTGCCTTCCTCAAAAGGAAAGTCGAGCTGACCGAGACAAAATTTGACGACCTCATCGTCCATTCCCTTGCCTCCCCGGTTACCCTCCTCGGGTTCTTTATCCCGTTCATCCTGGCACTGCAGCAGGCAATCGCACTCTTCCCCCAGGACTCGTGGCTTGCAGATCCGAGGTTATTGATCTCCCTCTATATCCTGATTGGTACATGGGTGACTGCAACCTTCGCAAACGATCTCCTCCAGACCTACGGGATGACGCTGGCACAGAAGACAGAGTCTGAGCTTGACGACCGGATCATCGAGATCCTCCAGAAGATCGGAAGATATCTGATCTGGTTCATCGGGCTGATGTACATCCTCTCGCTCTTCAATGTCAATATTACCCCGCTGCTTGCCGGTGCCGGCATCGCGGGTATTGCCATCGCGCTTGCGGCCCAGGATATATTCTCCAATTTTTTCGGGGGGGCCGTGATCATCACCGACCAGCCCTTCCAGGTAGGGGAACGCGTCCTGATCAACGATGTGGTTGGCGATGTCATCAAAATCGGGCCCCGGAGCACCCGCATCCTTACCCTTGACAAGGACATTGTCACCATCCCCAACACGAAGATCGTCACAAGTGTCGTCCATAACTACTCACAGCCAAATCCCCAGGTACGGATCCAGATCCCGATAACGGTACCGGCGTCCGTGGAGATCGCGAGGGTGAAAAAGGTCTTGGGAATGGTAACCGCAGACGCAGTGCAGGCCCGCAGCGATATGCTTGAATCAGATCCAGCCCCCACCATCTACCTGCAGAAAGTGGAAAAATCCGCCATGACCTTTATCGTTACCGTGTATGCCCGGGGTTTCATGTATGACGATGTGATCCGGGACTACCTGAACGTACAGGTGGTTGAGCGGTTTAAAACTGAAAACATCCCGCTCCTCTGAATCCCCTCTTTTTCATCCTGTCAGAACTGCTGTACTGTGAGCGGCCCATACATACCGCAGAAAACATAAGATCCAAAAAATAAAGATGTGGTTGATCCACTCTGGGGAGGTCAGTGCCTGATGACAAAACGTATCCTCTTTCTGCTCGCGGTCCTTGTTATCCTCGGTTGTGTGGGCCCGGTCTCCGGCCAGGGATACATCACGGTCACTAATACCGTTACCGCGAATTTTTTTACCAGCACACGCTACGGCAGTGCACCGTTCACCGTCAGTTTTGCCGACACTTCGTACGGGGGGACGCCCCGTACCTATCTCTGGGACTTCGGTGACGGCTCAACGTCCACCATGGAGAATCCTTCGCACACCTACCTTTCCCTTGGGGAATATACCGTCCGGCTGACCGTCACCAACCAGTATGGCTCGGACACCCTGACCCGGGTGGCATATATTGGCGTGGGTGATCCCCCGGTACCGGACTTCACCACCAACGTATCCGGCGGAACTGCGCCACTGGCCATATCCTTTGCCGATACGTCAACGAACGTGCCCACTAACTGGTCATGGGATTTCGGTGACGGCAGTTCGTCCTCCGGGGAAAACCCGGTGCACGTGTACTCTGCTCCCGGCAATTATACGGTGCACCTGCATGTCTGGAATCCCTATGGGGAGGCCTCAGTCAGCCGTCCGGACCTCCTCCGGGTGAGTCCGCCGCCCCCGGTGGTCCCGGCCAACCAGACCGGCATTTCCGGGGAGCAACCCAAGGGATTTGTGGATCTGATCCGGGAGGCACGCGGTACAACGGAAAAGAACCTGCCGACCGCGGGGCTCATCCCCCAGCAGTTCATGGCAGTGGCCGCGATGCTCACGAGCCTTGCGATTGTCCTGATCCAGTTTGTTATTGCAAACATCAGTGCCCTCGCCCAGTTTGTCCCGAAAGTGGCAAAATTCTTTGCAGATCTTGCAGGTGGCCACGCGGTGGAGAAACTGAATGACAAGGAGATAGAGCTCCGGAGGCTCGAGGCCCGCAGGACAGAGCAGCATTTCCTTGGCTTTTCAGCAACGGAAGTGCTGGTTATTGAAGCGGCGGTGATCATGATCGCGCTCGCGTTCCTCCTCGCGGACAGGGCCGCGCTCACGCTGCAGATGGTCCTGATCTATATCGCCGTTGGTGCTCTCTCCGTTGTACTCCACGATATGGCCCACCGCTATTTTGCAACCCGGCACGGCCATGATGCAGATACCCGGTTCTGGGGCCTGGGGACTGTGATCATGTTTGTGACCGCGTGGCTGTACGGGAATGCCTTTGCCCAGTCGTACCGGAATCTGGTGAAGAGGGAGGAAGATGAGGAGGAAACCCGGGAAGCGGGTGTGGAGAGTGTTGCCGGCCCCCTGGTAAGCCTTGCCCTGATGTTCCTGTTCCTGTACCTGATCACGTGGGGCGGGGTCTTTGCGGTTGCCGGTGGGATCGGCTTCAGCATTAACCTGGTCACTGCAGTGTACAGCCTGATCCCCATCGAAACGATGGACGGGCTTGCGGTGTGGAGATGGAACCGCCCGCTCTATCTTCTCCTCTTCCTCCCGCTCATCGGATTTTACCTGTTCACGTACGTGCTGGTGACATAAAACGACATTTTTCCCGAAGGCCGGCATATCGGAGGCATTCCCCCTCCGTGCTGCTTTCTGCGGCCGGGTAACCGGCGCGTACGAGATGCCGGAGGCCGGTTGCGTGCCGGTCCATGATATCCCCCCTTCCGGGCAAACCTGTGCGTATGGCGGTTCAAGGGGTCCGTTATTGGGCGCAAAGGGCCGCGGCAGGCACTAGGGAAGATGGCCGAGCCCCGGCTGTGATCAACCGGCAGGGTCAACAAGGAAAGCCGGCATGTGACTTTTACCCTCACTAAAAAAAGGATTTTTCGGGTTATTCGAAGCTGAGAATGTCCGGGGCAAACATCTTCAGCAGGTTTTCGATATAGGTATACGCTTTCTTGTGATCGATATACATACGGAAGCTTGTCCCGTCCGTTTTCCGGATATCGAGGTACCCCGAGAGGAGGACCGGCTTTTTCAGGACGATCTTTGCCAGGTCTTCCCTATCAGCCTCGAAGACCCGGAGGCTTTCGAGCTCGCCGAGAGTTTTCTGGCTGGTATCGGAAGATGTCCCGAAGAGTTCGTCCATGATGAACGTGCCGAACTGGACTCCTCCCTGCGGCCCGCTGACATCAAGGTCCGGGTTCCGGATAATAAAGAGCCTGCGGGAGGTGGCATAGATCCCGAACCCGCCCATAGCAGACCCGATTGCACCGGCGATCGCACCGCTTACTCCCTCGGTTGCCGTCTTCAGGGTCAGGCTCGAGATTCCCCCGAGATATTCTTCTGTCCTGGCACCGCCGGGGGCCTGCGCCTCTTCCTCGCTCACCGTGATCGCCTCGATTGCTGCGATCACCTGGCCGGTTGCGTCCTGGAGCGGCGAGCACTTGGCCTGCAGGATCATGGGCCTGCCCCGGATTGCCACGTGCTCCTTTTCGCCGATATAGGTATCCCCCACCTTTTGGGCCGGGGGGATAATCCGGTCCGTCCTGCTTCCAGGTGCCCGGATCACGTTGTCTATCAGCATGGGTCCCGGCTTGCCATAGAAGGGAACCGCGTACTCCTGGCCGCCCTTGCCGATCATCTCGGCCGCGGGTACGCCGGTCAGCTGGGCGAGCTTTGCGCTCCAGGCAATGATTACGCCTTTTGTGTCGATTGCAAAGACCGGAGCATCGAGCGACTGGAGGGTAGCCATCAGGTCGCTCCATTCCTCAGCCTTTTCCGCGGGTGCGCTGACGTGCTCCCCGTCTGTTGCGGCTGCACCCGCTTCTTCTGCAGCAGTCGGGGCTCCGGCGCCAATCCGTATCAGGCCCGAGGTATCCCTGCCGCCTACCTGGTACTCCTGGATCGCGCCGGCAGGGGAAAAGAAGCCATGGTATGCCCATTCGAGGAGGACACTCCTCCCGTCTCCGGCAATAACCCGGTGCTGGAGGAGGCAGTCCGGCTTCTCCGGGGTGAGTGCCTGGAGGCGGGAAAGGATCTCGCCGCGCTCGCTGTCGGGAATAAAGGCAAAATAGTTCTCTTTGACCAGCTGGCGGTAGGGCTTCTTGTACAGGTGGACACAGCGCTCGTTACCAAAGGTGAAAGATCCGTCCGCTTTGATCCTCGCCACGAGATCTGCACCGCTGTCCACAATTGAGTTGTAGAACCGGGCCCAGGCGATCAGCTCGTACTCGGCGTTCTTCTGCGGGACCCGGACCCGGATAAAATCGACCAGGCGTGCGACTTCGCCTGCCATATCGGCACCTTTCTGGAGGTAGTAATCAGCCCCCGAATTGAGGGCATCGCGTGCGATATGGGCCAGCCTCTTTGCCGTGGCCATGACAAAGATCGACTGCCCGCCCCGCGCCCGGATCTCCTTAAGGAGGACAAGCCCGTCCATATCGGGCATCGAGTAGTCGGAGACGATCACATCGAAATACTGGCGGTTAAGCAGGTCCAGTGCGTCGGCGGCGGACATGGTCGTCGTGATCGCCAGGTCTTTTTCCTGTTCGAGCCGGGCCTTGAAGGCGTCCAGGAACAGGGGTTCGTCATCGATGCAGAGAAGGGAGATAGTCTGTGCCATGAAAATTCCCCCGGTATGTATCCAGATACTGGTTGTCCATATTAAATAAATTATTTAATTTATGTATTCAGACGGGGAGATTTTACCTGACGGTGCCCCATCCCGTGCGGGAAAAACGGGCAGGGTATTATTTGAAACAGCCCAGCTGGCAGGCCCGGATCTTGATCCCATGCGTGTTACAGTATGCGCTGAGTTCATCCTTTTTTATGCCGTATTTTTCGGCAACTGCAAATGCCTGCTCGCAGGGGATCACTTTCACGATCTTCTCGTGTGCAAATGCCGTTTCGATCGTCTTTTCGTCCATGTACCTGAGGGGTGGTCGCTCATGCCTCAATAGTATTTCCCGGAACGGTCCAGGCAGAGAGCGAGAGGCTTTTTGTGAGATACAGCCTACGGTATGATCATGAAGGTTGCGCTGATCAACTCCCGCGAGGACCGGGCGGGTTGTACCATCAGGCACCATATCGAACAGTGCCTTGCCGAAGATCCGGGCCGGAAAAACGGTAGGATCTACGATTTTTTCGAGGTTGGTGGCCGGCTTATCCACGCGGAGGGTGTCGACGCAGCCATCGACTGTGATCTCGTGATCTTCCTTTCGCGGCACTCGAGTGTCAACCCGGTGCCGGTCCTCACCGTCCACGCCACCGGGAATTTTGGCGAGGCGCAGCTGGGCGGGATCTCCCGGGTGCTTGCGCCATCAGCGCCTGCCATGATGCAGGCAACCCTGCGGGCGCTTGCCCGGCACTGTCCCGAAGGCTACCGGATCTCGTACGAGGTCACCCACCACGGCCCGACCGGGCTCTCCCACCCTTCGTTCTTTGTCGAGATCGGGAGCACCGAGCGGGAGTGGGCTGACCCGGCAGCCGGGCGGGCTGTCGCGGAGGCGGTGCTGGATGCCGTTCCCCTTCCCGATGCTGTCCCCCTCGTGGGGTTTGGGGGGACGCACTACGCGGTGCGGGAGACGGAGATCGCACTTTCAACCCGGGGGGCATTCGGCCACATCGCGAGCTCCCGGCGCCAGGTTGCGGACATTGACCGGGAGATGGTGCAGCAGATGATCCGGCAGTGCGGGGCGGTGGCCGCGTATATCGATAAAAAATCCCTGGACCGGGGCGACCTTGAACGCCTTACCGGCATCATCGACAGTCTTGGGATACCGCGCCTCTCGGAGAGCGAGCTTGCCTCCCTTGGCCGGCTTCCCTGGGAGACCTACCGTGCCATACGGGACCTGGCCGGGACCGTGGCACCTGGTACCCGCTGCTATATCCATGCCCTTGCCGGTACCGGTCCGCTCACCCTCGTTTCCCTCGATCCGGTGCTCGTGGCGGAAGCGGCAAAGACCGGGGAGGCTGAGCTGGTCGCTGGTCTCTCCCTGCTGCCGGTCGCCCACCTTGCAACGCAGGACAACCGGCTGCTCCCCCGATTCGTGGTATTAAGTAAAAATTCTTCGGAAATAATAAATGCTTTAAATACATTGTGCGTGAAAATCTTACGTAATAAGGAAAGCACAGCGACGGAAAACGATTACCTGGTCATCAGAAGGGTCCGGTTCGACCCCGTAAAAGCGCGCGAACTGGGTGTGCCGGCCGGGCCCGCCTACCGCCAGCTTGCCGCAGGGCAGGCAGTGGAGTATGAGGGCCAGGTGATTACACCCGACCGGGTATCCGTCATTACCGAGACCAGAATCCACATCCCGGGACTGGAGAACTACTCATGAGGTCTATTGTTGAAGAGGCACTTACCAAAGCGAGAGACGAGACTGCAGCGTCCTCGCAGAATAACGAGGATCTGGACCAGATCTTAAGCGAACTCAAGACGGAGATCACCGTGATCGGCTGCGGAGGCAGCGGATCCAACACCGTCACCCGCATGATGGAAGAGGGTATCCATGGCGCAAAGCTCGTGGCCATCAACACGGATGCCCAGCACCTGATCCGTACCCATGCCGACCAGCGTGTCCTGATCGGCCGCCAGCGGACCCGTGGCCTCGGCGCCGGCTCCATCCCGCAGATCGGTGAGGAAGCGGCGCTCGAGAACGAGCAGGACATCAAGGCGATCGTCTCCGGTTGCGACATGGTCTTTATCACGGTCGGCCTCGGTGGCGGTACCGGCACGGGCTCCGCCCCCGTGGTGGCGAAAGCCGCCCGGGAAGAAGGTGCGCTCACCATCGCGGTTGTCACCCTGCCTTTTGCCTCCGAGGGTGCGATCCGGATGGAGAACGCGGAGGCCGGCCTCGAACGCCTCCGGGATGTGGCGGATACGGTGATCGTGGTCCCCAACGATCGCCTGCTCGAGGTTGTTCCCAAGCTCCCTCTCTCTGCAGCATTCAAGGTCTCGGATGAGGTGCTCATGCGGGCGGTCAAGGGCATCACGGAACTGATAACGATGCCAGGCCTCGTGAACCTCGACTTTGCCGATGTGCGCACGGTCATGGAGCGCGGCGGCGTTGCCATGATTGGCATGGGTGAGAGCGACAGCGAGGACAAAGCGGCAGATTCGGTGAAGAAAGCGATCCGCTCACCGCTCCTTGACGTGGATATCTCCGGCGCCACCGCAGCGCTCGTGAACGTGGTCGGCGGCCCGGACATGACCATGGCGGAAGCCGAGGGTGTAGTGCAGGAAGTCTATTCGCGCGTTGACCAGAATGCCCGGATCATCTGGGGTGCGCAGATCGACCCGACGATGTCCAACAAGATGCGGACGCTCCTGGTGGTCACGGGCGTACGGTCGCCACAAATATATGGTCGCAATGAGAAGCTTACCCCCAAAGTACAGAAACAGTACGAGATTGATTTTCTCAAGTGAGTAGTTATGGAAATATCGAAACCAGATATCAAAGTCGATGTGCACGAGGAGTTATTCCGCAAGTACATCCGGGTCCTGAAACTCGCGCGCACACCCACCCGGGAGGAGTTCTCCAAGATCGCGACCGTAGCGGCGGCCGGGGTCCTCCTCATCGGGCTGATTGGATTCATCATCTACCTGTTCTTCGAACACAAGAAACTGCTGGGATTCTAGATCCTGATGGCCATGACAGCAGAACCTACCCCCGTATCGCCGGCGCCAGCGGCACCTGCCGCCCCCGAGGTCTTCAATAACCGCATCTTTGCCATCAAGACGACCTCCAAGCAGGAACGGACCGTTGCCGACAATATCCTCAAGGCGATCGAGACGAAGGCGACCGACATCAAGGTCACCTCGATCATAGTCCCCAACGAACTCCAGGGGTATGTCCTGGTGGAGACCCCGGAGCAGCGCAACCGGATCGAACAGCTCGTGGAGATGATCGCCCATGCCCGTGCAGTGGCCAAGGGCCAGACCACCCTTGCCGAGGTCGGACACTTCCTGATCCCCAAGCCGGTGGTCTCCGGTATCGATGAGGGCACCATCGTCGAGCTGATCGCAGGGCCGTTCAAGGGTGAGAAGGCCGTGGTCAAGCGTGTCGATTCCGCCAAGGAAGAGATCACGGTGGAACTGTACGAGAGCGTGGTCCCCATCCCGATCACGGTCCGCGGCGACAATGTCCGTGTCGTTGACAAGGTCAGCGACCGCTAATCTTTTTTCATACCCGATCTCCTTGCACCTTCCACAGATGTACCGGTATCCATCTCCCTCCGGTTGCTCCCCCGGCCCTTCTGGTTCCGGGAAAGATGTTGTTACCGCATCAATTTTATATTACAAAATGTAATCTATACATTACAACGGCACCCTCCGGGTGCCTTTGTGGAGATATCCACCCATGAAGCCAATCACGATATCCGTTATCATGCTCCTTGCCGTATCCCTGGTGCTCGCCGGGGTTCTCGTGGCAGGATGCACGCAGGAATCCGGCAGCAGCGCCCCTGCAGCCACAGACAACCAGCAGGTCACGCCAGCCGGTACGTATGCCGGCAACGCGAGTTACGGGGGTCACCAGTTCTCCGGGCAGGGCTTTTTAACGAACGAGACCCTGATGAGCTCGGCTGCAGCCCAGCTCGGTGTTCCCGAGCAGGACCTTAAAAACGCCCTCACGCCCACCAACGGGCAGCGGGTCAACTTCACCGATGCAGCGAACCAGCTCGGTGTGACCCCGGACCAGCTCCGGGCGGCCTTCGGCTTCCCGGCCGGGAGTTTCCACCATGGTAACCAGACCATGGCCATGATGACAACCGCAGCCGGGCAGTAGGTCCCGGTCGGCTCTCTCTTTTTCCTGCTCCGGCCCGTTGTTAAAACCGGAGTCCATCAGGTGCAAGCCAATATGTTTATTAGCGTCCTCCTCTGATTCCCCTCTTTGCAGGAGCAGATAACCATGAAAGTCATTGGAATAAACGCAAGCCCCCGCGGAAAGGAGAGCAACACCCTCCGGCTCACAAACGCAGTTCTTGAAGGGGCCAAGGAAGAAGGAGCGGAAACAGAACTGATCGATCTCTACACGCTGCGCATCGAGTACTGCACGGCCTGCGGGACCTGCTACGCCACCGGCGAGTGCACGCTTCTGGACGATTTCTCCGACCTCTTTGACCGGATGATGAACGCTGACGGGATCGTTCTTGGGGCTCCCAACTACATCGATTGCGTGCCGGCCCCCATGAAGGCGCTCTTTGACCGGATGGCGGACGCAATCCACTGCCAGATGTTTACCGGCAAGTTCGGGTGCTCGGTCTGTACCGCCGGCGGTGCCGGTGAGAACGAGGTGATGGGGTACATGAACAAGGCACTCTCCACGCTCGGGGCATCCACCGTTGGCGGCGTGGGCGTGGCGATCGGCCGTGATCCCTCGGCTCTCGGGAGAGCGGAAGGGGACGCCCATACGCTCGGAAAGACGCTTGCACAGGCTATCCGGGGCGAGATCACCTATCCCGAACAGGACGAGATCCATCGGCAGAAGCGGGAGTACTTCTGCCAGCTGGTCAAGTTCAACAAGGACCGGTTCGCACACGAATACGAGTGGTACGAACAGATGGGCTGGATGAAGTGAGCCGGGAGAAGCGGCCATGAAGAGCCTCACCGCGGAAAAACTCGGGCTTGCCCACGAACCCGTGGCCATCCTCTGGAGCAACACAAAGCCCGAAGGGGCGCTCCAGATAAAGCCCCACGGCCATGCCTGCATCATGCCCTTTTTTGCCCAAGTGGCAATGAAAGGGAAGACCGCCGTATTCGACCGGGAGAGCTATGGCTGTCCCGGTGCCCGGGCCGGTC
Source organism: Methanoregula sp. (assembly GCF_035543475.1). GTDB lineage: Archaea > Halobacteriota > Methanomicrobia > Methanomicrobiales > Methanospirillaceae > Methanoregula. The sequence goes on along the minus strand of NZ_DATKKA010000009.1, from coordinate 26,430 downwards.
TCGGCTTCGGGAACGGGTACTACGATGCCTTCGGCGGCGCCGGAGTGGACTTTATGTCCGCCTTCTTTGTGAAAGGAGCGGAGAGCAGCAAAAACCCGGAGGCCTACTGCGCCACCCTGCAGCACATCCCTGAACGGGAGCGCGAGAAGTTCATCCACGGCGAGCGCCTCCACAGGGATACAGAGAAGGCAAAGCGGTTCATGACCGCAGACCTCCCGATCACGGATATCGCCGAGAAGTACGTGATCTTTACTCCCTTAAGCAAAGTAAAACCCGGCGAACGGCCGGTGGTCGTGGTGTTCCTTGCCGATCCCCTCCAGGTAACCGGCCTTGTTACCCTCGTGGGCGCTGTCCGCGAGGGAACGGATCCCGTGCGGGTCCCGCCTATGGCCGCCTGCCAGCAGATCGGGGCCTTCGTGTACGACGAGGCGAAAAAGGAGTGTCCCCGGGCCGTGCTCGGGTACACCGACCTTGCAGCCCGGGAAAACGTGGGAAAGACCATACCGGAAAACATGTTCACGTTCGCGGTGCCGTACTCGCTCTACCGTGAGATGGAGGAGGAGGCCCGGGACGGTGTTTTCGACGGCCCGATCTGGAAGGGTCTGGTAAAGGAGAAGAAAGGAGTGATATCATGAAACAAGCGGATTTCCGCGAGATCGGATCGAAACTTACCTCGGCATTCCGGCTCCAGACGCGCCCCCTTGCCGTGTACGGGACGGATGTTTTGCCTGCAGGTATTCCCCCGATGGCAGGGATCAACCGGTGTTTTGCGGTCTCCCTGTACCGGATGGCGGCCGGGCGTGAGCTCTCGGCGATCTATATCGGTGATGGGGCAACCGAAGGCTGCTGCATGGGCGGGCTCTTCCACACAGGATACATCCCGGTACCGGCAGATATCAAATATTTCGTCTCGACCGGGAGGAAGGATGTCCGCGGCGGGGCAGCGGAATTTTTGAAGGCAAGTCCCGAGCTGGTTGACCGCTGCTCGGTGGCTGCCGGGCCGATCCACCCGCCGGGGAAGTATCTTGTCGTGCAGGCATGCGATGCCCTCCCCGACTCCATGCCCGACGTTCTCTCCCTCTGCATCTTCGGGAATGGCGAGCAGATCCGGAACATGGCGGCCCTGATCCATTTCGACCGGGACGACCCGTTCTCGCCGGTCATTGTCCCGTGGGGCTCTGCCTGCTCTACTTTTATTACCTTCCCGGCGGGTCTCGCTGAAAACACCCCGAAAAACACGGCATTCATGGGCCCGCAGGACCCCACGCAGAACCATTCCCTCCCGCCGGAGATGATGGCGCTCGGGATCCCCGCGGGGATGGCCGCCCGGATGGTGGAAAATCTCGATGCTTCGTTCATTACCCGCCGGCCGCAGGTCGCCTTCCCCCGCCATCTGGTTAAGTAGGGCCGGGGGGATTTTTCTTTTTCCGGATATGCAGCCCCCCTTTGCGTCAGCCCTGCCCCCACAGGGGGCGGGGACGCGTGCGATGACCCCCTGTTACCGGTATTCATGTGGACTTCGGAAATTTTTGTACAGATAATACAGCATCATCGCAACCGGGGGATGCCCCAGTGGCGGGGGCGGAGGCAGGAATTGCCGGAGCCCCCAAGAGCGCCATAATAAGAGGCTCAATGATTTCACGAGACCTTTTTAATTTCAGCGGCGGATAGCCAGCAGGTATACGGCCCGGTGGGGGCCGAATTTACTCCGGATATCCACGGTCCTGAGCTCCCGGATGTCAAAATACGGGGAGGTGAGGTCCCGGATCTCGGTCTCCGAAGAGAAATAGAGAGTCGTCCCGATCCGGGTGGTGCGGTATTTGCCGGTTCCGCCGAACTGGGGGTCGCTCTCATCGAAGCAGACCGAGAAGTACAAGGCGCCCGGCCTGGTGATTTTATGGACATTCCTGATATACGTCTCCCGGTCTTCCGGGAATATGTGGTGCAGGAGTTCCCAGTCATAGGCGAAGTCAAAGGTACTGGTCACCTCATGCAGGTCGCCGAGCAGATCTGCGACAATAAATCTGCACCGGACCCCCTGTTTTTTGGCATGCTCCTGTGCGATCCGGATCGCGGCAGGGGAGCTGTCCACACCCGTGACATCAAACCCAAGACCGGCAAGATAGATCGCATAGCTGCCGGCACCGCACCCCAGGTCAACGGCCCTGCAGGGCCGGACAATGCCTTCCTGCACCAGCTGTACCAGCGCATCGGGAGGAGTCTCGCTGTACCAGGGAATTGTTTCGAGGGGCAGGGTCTGGTAAATCCTGTCGATATCAGCGTATTTCATGCATCCCACCTCTGTGGAGTGATTAACCGTGAGGGGTTTCAAGGTTTCCTCTCACGGCAGATTTCTGCATCCTATGCGGGAACTATAATCATTATAGCCCCCCACGATCAACCCTGTAAACTGTATTTTACATCTCCCGGCACCTGTACAGAGGACCGGGAGAGGAGAGCGCATGGAAACCACCCAGACACAGGAGGCCGGGGCCGTAAAAAAGGGGATCGACTACAAGTGGATCGTCCTTTCGATCACGACCATCGAGATGTTCATGGTCTCCGTGAACGGGAGCATCACGCTCATCTCGCTGCCTGCGATCTTCAACGGGATCAATATCGACCCGCTCACCTCGTTCCAGTACCTCATCTGGGTGCTGATGGGCTACAGTCTCGTTACTGCCACCCTTCTCCTCTCCTGCGGCCGGCTCTCGGACATGTACGGGCGGGTGAAGCTCTACAATCTCGGCTTTGCGATCTTTACCCTCGGGTCCATCCTGCTCTTCCTTACACCGGACAAGGGGAACGCAGGCGCCCTTGAGATTATCATCTTCCGTCTTGTCCAGGGCGTGGGCGCCTCGTTTACCTTCTCCAACAGCGCAGCGATTCTGACTGACGCGTTTCCTCCCGATGAGCGGGGCAAGGCGCTGGGACTCAACACAATCTCCTTTCTGTCGGGGCAGTTCGTGGGGCTGATCCTTGGCGGTGTCCTGGCGTTCTACAACTGGCGGTACGTCTTTTTGGTGAGCGTGCCGGTCGGCGTTCTGGGCACAATCTGGGCCTACCTCAAGCTCCGGGAGACCCCGCTTCCCAAAAAGGCCCGGAAGATCGATATCTGGGGCAACATCACCTTCGTCGCGGGGCTCACGATCTTCCTCATCGGCATCACCTACGCGCTCCTTCCCTACGGGAACGACCCGATGGGCTGGGGCAACCCGTGGGTCATTGCGGCGATTGCCGCCGGTCTCCTCCTGTTAGCCGCGTTCCCGATCATCGAGAGCAGGGTCGAGGACCCGATGTTCCGGCTCAACCTCTTTAAGATCCGGGTCTTCTCGCTTGCGAACGCCGCCGGCTTCCTGAGCGCCCTTGCCCGGGGTGGCATGTTTTTTATCCTGATCCTGATGCTGCAGGGCATCTGGCTCCCCCTTCACGGCTACAGCTATGAGTCGACCCCCTTTTGGGCCGGAATCTTCATGCTGCCGCTCACGGCAGGTTTCGTGATCATGGGCCCGCTCTCCGGATGGCTCTCGGACAAGTACGGTGCCCGGTGGTTTGCCACATCCGGCCTGCTCCTGATTGCTCTCTCGTTTGTCATCCTCGCCTCACTGCCCTATGACTTCGACTATACCGTCTTTGCCGTGGCTCTCCTCATCATGGGGATAGGAAACGGCATGTTCGGGTCGCCCAACATCGCGTCCATCATGAACTCGGTTCCCCCCGAAGACCGGGGCGTGGCCTCGGGCATGCGGTCGATGCTCCAGAACAGCGGGATGGTGGTCTCGATGGCACTCTTCTTTACCATCGTGATCGTGAGCCTCACCCACCTCTTCCCGCCGGAACTGGCCTCATCGCTGACCACTGCAGGAGCCCCGGAACTGATCGTTCCCATGAGCGCGATCCCGCCGACCGGCGCCCTCTTTGCCGCTTTCCTCGGTTACAACCCGGTCCACACGATCCTTGCCGCCCTCCCCCAGGCAACCGTTGCCGCCATCAGCCCGGCAACGGTCGCGGTCCTGACTGGCACCACGTGGTTCCCGACAACGCTCGCGAATGCGTTCATGCCCTCGCTGAGGCTCTCATTCTACATCGGGGCCCTGCTCTCGGTGATCGCGGCGGTTCTTGCCTCCATGACCGGCTCGCGTTTTGTCTACGAGAACCAGGCAGGGCGCGGGAATACGGATGAAGGACCGGAACCTGTTGAGGAAGTGCCCGTGGATATTACCTGACACTCCCGCGGGTCCTCATCCTCTCTCCCGACCGGGTTCCGGCCGCACCGGAGAATACACGAATGCGCCCCGAGGTAAAAGGGGGTTTAACCCGGCCCTCTCTCCTAAATCCCTTTTGAAAGGTTGTACTGCTGGATCAGTTTTGCCGCTATAACGAATGCCACGATGACGACCCCAAGGACGGCAATATCCATGATCGGGGAGTAGACCCCGGTGTTGGTGATCGCCCCGTTGAACAAGTCGACCAGGTAGGTGAGCGGGGAGAGCTCGTTTGTCCATCTCCAGCTCCCGAGCTGGGCGAGCGGGATGAAGATGCCCGAGACAAAGATCAGGGGCAGGCGGATGAGGTTGGAGACCATCATCACGTTGGAGGGGTTGCTCATGGCCGGGGATGAGAGGAGAGTGCCGAGCGCTGCGAAGGTAAACCCGCCAAGGACGAGCGTAACCGCGAGGAGCAGGGGATGGGCAAGAGGCAGGTGGAGGAGGAGGGTTCCCGCACTCCAGACAATCGTGGTGATCACGATCCCAAAGAGCGCCCCGGCAAGGATGTCGCCCAGGATGATGCTCTCCAGTGTCACCGGCAGGGAGAGGAGGCGCTCGTAGGTCTTTTCCCGCTTCTCCCACGGCGTTATCAGCGGGCCGGTTGAGGAGGAGGAGAAGAAGAGCATCATGCCCAGGAACGCCGGGAAGAAGAGGACGAGGTCGAGGTTGCGCCCGATAAAGAAGGTCAGGAACATGAGGAAGGGAAAGAGGAGACCAAAGATCACGACCGCTCCCTTGTAATAGTAGATCCGCATGTTTTTTTCGGCCACAAGGAGGACGCTCCGTACAAAGAGCCGGGGATCCATCACGCACCTCTGGTGAGCTGGACAAATGCCTCTTCGAGCGTCGGGCTTGAGGTCGCAACCGAGATGATCTTGAGGTGTTCCCGTTCGGCAAGAGCGGCGAGGTATTTGACGGCAGGATCAGCGTCATCCGTGTACAGCCGCCACTTGTCGCCGTGGGGCTCCACCCGGAAGGCTCCCCCCGCTTCGAGCAGCTCCCTTCTCACCGGCTGCTCGAACGCGACCTCCACGTATTTTGCGGTATCAAACGTCTTTTTAAGCCGCTCCGGGCTGCCCGTTGCCACGATCTTTCCCTTGTTGATGACGCTGATAACCGTGCAGAGCTCGTTTGCTTCCTCGATGTTGTGCGTGGTCAGAAAGACCGTGCTTCCCTCGTTGTTCATCCGGCGGATTGTATCGAGCACGAGCCGGCGGCTGAACACGTCCAGGCCGCCCGTGGGTTCGTCTAGGAAGAGCACCGGCGGCGAGGGGACAATGGCGCACGCGATACTGATCCGCTGCCGCATCCCTTTGGAGAAGGTGCGGACAATATCATCCTTGCGTTCGGTAAGTCCCAGATAGGCGAGGATATCCTCTGCCCTTTTTTTGCGGGAGGTGCGGTCCATGCCGTAGAACTTTGCCGTCCAGAGGATGTTCTGTTCGGCGGTGAGGTCGGAATAGACCGTGCCGTTCTCGGGAATGATCCCCATTTTGAGCTTGGCCTCGAGCGGGTGCCTGCCGATATCAATCCCGCAGATACGGGCAGCGCCGGTATCCGGAGTCAGGACCCCGGTCAGCATCCGGATGGTGGTGGTCTTCCCGGCGCCGTTCGGGCCCAGAAAACCATAGATCTCCCCTTCTTTAACGGAGATACTGACATCGTCAACAGCCGAAAAAGAATCAAAGGACTTGCTGAGATGATCAGCCTCAATGATGTCCATGTAAGGTTTCCTGTACAATTGTTACCGGGCGGGATCATATGAGGGTATCTTTTTGTTTGCGGGAGATGTACCGCAAAGGTAAACCTGGTTCTCCGTCAATCCCTTTCATCTGGGATGATCAGATAAGCACCAGTCAGACCAGCCCGGCGGGGAAAATTACCGGGAAACCGGTTTACAGATACAGAAGCGGCAGAGCGCGGCGGGATCGTCCCGGTACCGTCTCTTCCCGGTGCAATAGTAACCGTCCCCTCTCTTCACGATCCGGATATCATCAGAGAACGGTACGCCGGGCGGATGGAGCGGTCTCTGCTCGATAAAGGCCAGGTAGAGCGAGAGAGCGGTAACGTAGTGTTTCAGGTTCTCGTTCCCGGGGGCATACCGCTCAAGGTACCGGTCCAGCACGTCTTCGCATTCCTTTACAGCCCCGGGATCAATGGCAAAATCCGGATCAACGGCGCAACGGCCCCGGATCTCGGTGTACGTGGCGTAATTGTAGTCCCCAAGAAGGGTGAACGTCCCGGGCGGATCTTCCCGTACGGCCTGACGCTCCCGCTCGATCCGGGCGATGTACTCCGGGATCGTATCCAGATCGCAGCGGATCCGGGAGAGCAGTTCGGAAGCGTACATGCCGGTCCCCGCGGGCTGCAGTACCGGCGCTTACGCCGGGGCCCTGTCCCCTTTCTTGGGTCGTACGGGATTTTTCGATTCGCAGGGGACACCGGCCTGGCAGAGCCCGCACCCGTAATTGTCGATATGGTACTGCTCGTGGACATAATCCTGGGCAACACCGAAACAGTACTCCCGGCAGCGGTTCTTGTCGTGCCCCTGTTCGGAGATCGCCCCCGCCGGGCACCGCTTGATGCAGAGCTTACAGGTGCCTTTGGCATAATAGAGGCACCAGGCGCGGTGATCCGTATAGGGCCGCGGGGTTGGGGGGATCGTGATGCGGGCGACAAGTGATCCGCACCGCATGGCCTTGCCCTTTCGTGTGATAAGGCCATCGCAGAGGCCAAACGTCCCGAGGCCCGAGACATACGCTGCGTGACGTTCTGACCAGGACGAGGCAATGCCGTATTTTTCCGAGACACCGAGCGTCCACTCCGGGGAAAGGGCCGGGGCCACGGCCGGGATGCCCCGATCGGCCAGCACACCGGTGAGATACTTCATGAGGGCGATGGTGAATATGCCCCCGTAGTGTTTGGCCCGTGCCCAGCGTTCCGACGGGTACTGCGTCTCTTTGCCGTTCTCGTCCTTGGTGAGCGTGGTCTGGGGCAGGATCCAGCTGATGACCGTAAGATCGCCGGCATCCGCATCGGTGTCCGGGAATGCTGCCCGGAAGAGTTCGAGCGGGGTCATGCACGGGGCGCCGATATCCTGTTTGAGATGCTCGTAGAGCGGGTCAGCTGCGGAGGAGAACCCGACCAACGGCTCGTCGGCGAGGGGTTCGCGCTCGGGATAATGCATGTCGTTTTCCGGGGAAGTCTCGCAGAATTCCCGGATGGCGGTTTCGATCCATAAAGCAGGATCGTTTCTGTCCGTTTTGTCCTGATGGTGCGGTGTCATCTTTTAATCCTCTTTTTGTGAGTGACCGGGTCTTACACGCCCGGGGTCTGGCAGGCAGGGCAGAAGTTACAGATCGAGAAGGGGACCTCTTTTTCATGGTCCCGGATGAGGCAGTAAAACGTGCCATTGCGCTCTTCTACCTTATAGCCCCCCGGGAAGGGCATTCCCACCGGGTGGCCCGGGCGGTCGAGCAAGAAGATCGTGAATGCCGAGACCAGGTAGTAAAAGAACCGGTGACGCGGTGTGTAGGGAAACGGTGTCCGCTCTGCTGCCTCGTCCCAGCGGAAGCACCCGTCCGGGATCATGGTGCAGAACTTTGCAAATGTCTCCCGGTCGGCGATGGGCCCGGTCAGGGACGCAAAGGTGCCAGCGCGGTGCATGAGGAGGAGGCGGTGGTACGCGCCCAGGATCTGTTCGGTGATATACGGGTGGACCTGGTCGCGGTACGGGCGGGGCAGCCGGACCATCTCCGCGTACAGCCTCCCGCCGATCACCTGGAGGTCCGCAAGCGTGTACCGGCCGATCTCCTCTGCAAGGATCGCCCCGAGTTCCCCTCTGGTCTGTGCGGTGGCGATCCTGGTCGCGACCCGGCGGAATTCCTCCGCATCGGTGCCCGGTGCCTGCCCGGGAAGGGCAGTCGCGCCTTCGTCCCTGTACACTGTCTCCGTGGCGGATATTCCGGTAGTCATTCCCCTTCCCCCGCGTACTCATCCGCGGTGTCTCAGATCCAGTATACTAATAATATCACTTTAAGATGGCAGGAACCAAATGTATACCATGCACCGGAACCATCTTTTGCCCACGGTATGCCGGACGGGAGGCCCGGCCGTCCCGTTCGTGACCTGCCCGATTCACGCGGCGGTTGGCGTTCTGGGAAAGAAGTGGACACTCCTTATCCTCCGCGACATTGCGCTGCGGAAGATCACCCGGTTCAACCAGATCCGCCGCTCCCTTCCCGGCCTTACGCCCCGGGTGCTTACGCTGCGGCTGCAGGAACTCGAAGAGGCGGGCTTTCTCCGGGCCCGGGTCATCAAAGAGAGCCCCCGGGTGGTGGAATGGGAGCTTACGGAAAAGGGGAACGATACGATCCCGATCCTCACGGGTTTCCTTGCCTTTGGGGCCAAGTGGTGCGCCGATCAGGTTTTCGAGGACCACCGGCCCCGGACCATGGCCGAGCTTTATCCCTCATCTGAACCGGCTGGCGGGCAGCGGGCCGGGGAGTCCCCGGCTGAAGGGTGAAAAGAGCTGCCGGATATTTTTCACTCACCGCCATTGTTATACGATGCCGGCTGAAACGATCACCGGTATACAGAGATCAGGAACGGCTGGTGAACCTGTTCGCCGATCTTTTTCACGGAGCATTGTAATGGTTTTCTCTCTTTCCACGAAACGGCTGATCTTAGAGGACATGACCGAGCGTGATCTCGATCCTGTCCGGCGCATGGCCCGCGATCATGCGGTCATGAAGTTTGTCTGGATCTGGCTCGAGAACGAGGAGCAGGTTGAGGGGTTCGTGCGCCACGCGATCACAGAGGCGGCCCGGCCGGATCGTCAGAGGTACATCCTTGCGGCCCGGATCCCGGGAACCGGGGATTTCGCCGGTTTCGTTCTTCTGGAGATCGACCCTATGCAGCCGACCACTGCCGAGGTCGGGTGCATCCTGCGGCCGGAGTACTGGCAGAACGGCTATGCCTCGGAAATTCTCCGGGCGCTGCTCGAGTTCGGGTTCGGGCCGCTCGGCCTCCACCGGTTATACGGGAAGTGCGACGAGCTCAACATGGCCTCGGCCCACTGCCTGGAGAAGGGTGGCCTCGTGTACGAGGGTACGCTCCGCGAGAACGTCTGGCTGCGTGATCACTGGCGCTCGACCTGCTATTACGGGATGCTGGCCGGTGAATATGCGGCCCGGAATCCCCGCGGATCCACTTGTCCCGGGTCAAAAAAGTAAACGTTACCCGGCCCATCCGGTTCACAACCTGTAAAGGGGGTCACATTGGTACAAAGTGATCTGCTGCGTCAGGGCATATCCGGATTATTCACGTCATAAAAATGTATTATTTTTGAAGCGTCTGCAGCTGCCCTGTACAGAAATGGATCGTGTGACCCCCATCAGGGGTCCTGTGTTTTTGCACGGATTCTGGCCGGTCGTGGCATTCATTTTAAGAGAGAAAATTGAGTGAGATTGTGGGACCGGGATGCAGGACGGGCGTGAGGTGGGTCACGTTATCCAAAAGTGCTGAGCCGGGAAGATTGTTAATCTCGGAATCTGGTTACGAAAGATAACGAGTTTGCCCACCCCCTGCGGGGGTCGCCCGGCCGCCTCATCGGGACCTCGCTGGTATAAATTATCCCATCTCCACCAGACGATCACCTTTATTTCCCTTCACGTCAAATGTAACAGACCCAAGCTGAGTGCCCGTACATAGGCGGGACGGCATGGTGCAAAACTATGGCAGAAGTGGTCGAGGTTTTAGTACCCGGCGGGAAGGCAACCGCAGGTCCGCCATTAGGACCCGCGCTCGGACCACTCGGTATCAACGTGAAGGCAGTCGTCGATGAGATCAACACCAAGACCGCGTCATTCAACGGAATGCAGGTCCCGGTCAAGGTCGAAGTCAACGACAAAAAGCAGTTCACGGTCACGGTGGGTATCCCCCCGACGACGGCTCTCATCAAGAAAGAGGCCGGTATCGAGAAAGGTTCCGCAGAGCCCAACGCCAAAGTGGCAGGAAACCTGCCATTCGAGGCCGCTGTCAGGATTGCCAAGATGAAACTCGAAGGCATGCTCTCCTACGAGCTCAAGACTGCCACCAAGGAAGTCGTGGGCACGTGCGTGAGCATGGGAGTCAACGTTGACGGCAAGCGCGCAAAAGAAGTGCTCGCCGACATCGCTGCTGGCAAGTATGACAGCGTCCTTCTGAAATAGGTCAGGAAAACACCATAGGAGATCGAAGGGTTCGGTCGCAAACTATGGAGGAATCTGATGGTAGAAAGGGCCAAAATTCTGGAAGCCGTAAAAACGGCGATTGAAAAGGCGCCAAAGCGGAAGTTCTCCGAAAGCATCGATATTACCATCAATCTCAAGAATATCGATATGGCGCAGCCGAAAAATCGTATCGACGAGACGATACTGCTCCCGAACGGGACCGGAGAAAAGACCGGTATCTGTGTTATCGGGAAAGGCGATATCGTCACGCAGGCAAAGGAAGCCAAGGTTGATCTGATTATCGGCCCTGAAGAGGTAGAACGGCTCGGAGGCGCCCCGCGTGAAGCACGCAGGGTCGCGAGTACCTACAAGTACTTCCTTGCCGAGACCGCGGTCATGCCGCAGGTCGGTCGTTTCCTGGGTCCCCGGCTCGGTCCGAGGGGCAGGATGCCGATGCCGATCCCCGGGCAGACCGATATCCGCCCGATTGTCGAGCGCCTAAGGAACTCGGTGAAGATCAGGACCAAGGACAAGACGGTCTTCTCCACCAAGGTCGGTTCGACGGCCATGACACCGGAGCAGGTATCCGAGAACATCGACGCGATTGTCAAGCGTGTCGAGTCCGTCCTCGAACAGGGTCACCTGAACGTCCGCTCGATCTATGTCAAGACCACGATGGGTCCGTCCGTGAGGCTGGTCTAAATGGCAGTCTACACGCACCACCTGCCCGCGTGGAAAAAAGACGAGGTCGCGGATATCAAGAAGCACGCCAAGGAGTTCACCCTGATCGGGCTTGTCGACATGTACGGCATCCCCGCCCAGCAGGTGCAGCAGATCCGGCGCAACCTCCGGGGCAAGGCAGTCATCAAGGTCACGAGGAACACCTTAATCGAGCACGCGTTTGCCGAGATCGGCGGGGACACAAAGGGACTCACGAAGTTCATCTCGGGTCACTCCGCGGTGATCTTCTCCAACGACAACCCGTTCAAGCTCTACAAGCAGCTCGAAAAGACCAAGACCAAGATGGCCGCAAAAGCGGGTGAGACCGCTCCCGAGGACATCGTCATCGAGAAGGGCCCAACCAGTTTCAAGCCCGGTCCGATTGTCGGTGAACTCCAGCAGGCCGGCATTCCCGCAGCCATCGAAGGCGGCAAGGTCAAGATCAGGGAGACCAAGACCGTTGTCAAGAAGGGCGCAGTCATCTCGGCAAAGCTCGCCGAAGTGCTCGTCAAGCTCGACATCAAGCCCATGGACGTGGGGCTCGCCCTCCAGGTAGCCTTCCACGATGGCACCATCTACGAGCCGTCCGTGCTCGCGGTGGATGAGGAGAAACTCCTCGCCCAGCTCCAGCTCGCGGGTCAGCAGGCATTCAACCTGTCGGTGAATGCGGCGATCCCGACGAAGGAGACCATGGCAGCGATCCTGACGAAGGCCGTCAGGGATGCACGCGGCCTTGCGATCGAGGCAGACGTCTACGAAAAGGACGTTATCGATGCGATTATTGGTAAAGCCCAGAGAGAAAGCCAGGCAATCAAGAGCCTGGTAAAATAAACAGTATTTGAGGTGAATTAGAGATGGAATATATCTATGCAGCACTTCTCCTGCACAAGGCAGGCAAGAAGGTCGATGAGCACGGCGTCAAGGCAGTCCTGACCGCCGCAGGTGTAGCAGCAGACGAGTCCCGCATCAAGGCGCTTATTGCAGCCCTCGACGGCGTGAACATTGAGGAGGCTATCAGCAAGGCAGCCGCAGCACCGGTCGCCGTTGCAGCCGCACCCGCAGCAGGCCACGCAGCCGCAGCACCGGCCAAGGAAGAGCACAAGGAAGAGGACAAGAAGGCAGAAGAAGAGAGCGGCATGGCAGGGCTCGGTGCCCTGTTCGGCTAATCCTTTTTCTTTCTCCTGCATCCCCGCAGGCAAGCTGTTTTCCGATCGATTCTTTGCATCCGCCTCACCATCGAGCGGAGGCTCCCGTACCTTATACCGGCACGCCCACGTAGATGTTGTTCTTCGTGGCTACGATCTTCACCCGGACCTGCCCCAGTGTTTTGTCGCAGCCAAAGACCGAGACCACCCGGTTCCGGGCAATGCCCAGCTGCTCACCATGGATCCAGCCGGGCGCCTTGATCTCGACGGTCGCCTTCTCGCCTTTTTTGAAGACCTGCGGGAGCGAGGGGCGCCGGACGGTTCCAAAGTCCCGTTCGGGATTGAGCCGGAGGTGCAGACCCGACTCTTTCTCCCATTCCTTAATGCTCCGGTTGAAGAACTGCCACCAGCTCTGGACTTTCACGCCTTTGGGCGTCCGGCCGTACTTGTACCGTTCAAACTTCTGGATCCCGAGCGGCGGGAATCTCTTTCCCGCCCCGCACTCCCGGGCAAAGGCGATCAGTTTCGGGATCTCGGCATCATTGATTCCCGACATGTACACCGGAGCGATGAGGAGATCCATAGAGCTCACCGCCACCGCCCGGGCTGCATCCGTTACCTTTTCGATATCGTACCACTCCACCCCGGCAAGCTCCCGGGCAAGCGCAGGATCGAGAGCATGGAGCGAGAGGTTCACCCGGTCAAGACCGGCCGCGGCGAGTGATTCGATCTTCTTCTCGTCAAGGAGTGTCCCGTTGGTCTGGAGGGAGACGACTGAGACAGCTTCAATTGCCTTGAGCGCCGCCACGAGCTCCGGGAGCCGGGCATACATCAGCGGTTCGCCCGGGGAGTCAATGTGGCACTCGACATTTGTACCCTTGAACGGGGCGATCTCCTCCACGGCAGAGAGGAGGTACTCCAGCTCGACTTCGTAACTTGCGGCCCTCGTGGTCGAGGCCGGACCGGCATCCACCGAGCAGAAGGGACAGTTGAGGTTGCATCCGCAGCTCGGGCGTACCTGGAGGAGGCTTGTGCCCCGGTCAATGACCCCAAAATAGAGCGATCCCACGAGCGGGATACCTGAATCAGCGGTGATGCGGACATGTACCATGATTCATGCCCGCCCGGCAGGCGCGGTTACCGGAACCGGCATCCCTGCCATTTTCCCCGGAAGACCACCGGCCGCGGATTCTCCATCTGCGGAAGGAGGTACTCGAAGGCGTCCTTGTCTACCGGCTTCTTGTTGCTCTTCCGGCAGAACTGGGCATAGGTGTCGTACATGATGTCAAGCGGGATCGTGCCCTTGGGATCACTCACGAGCATTTTTTCGTGGAAGTCCCAGATCCCCTCGAACTCAGCATCATCGTCTTTTTGCGGCCGGACAATCCCGAGATTGATCTCCGCAGAGATGCTCTGTGCATCGGCCTGGGCCTTTATCTGGAGAAAATAGTCGTGTACGGCCGCAAGTCCCTGCCGGAGCTCGGTGAGCTCCTTTTCCAGGCTCTGGATCCTTTTTTCCTGTTCCTGAATGATGTCCAGCGGATACATCGAACGTTGATCTCATCTTTATACTTCTGTTAAGAAAAATGCTTGTTTTGGGATTTTTCGCGTTGCCGGCATCTATTTCTGCTGCCGTTCAAGCATCCCCGCCCAGACACACTGGCCAAAGGAGACGCAACCGTCGCCCGGCGGGTAGGCCTCGTTGATGAGAAGGGAGAGACCGGCGCCGGTGACCTCCGCACGAATGGTCTCCCGGATGGCACGGTTGGCGATCACGCCCCCGCTCAGAGCAACCCGGGAAATGCCCTCATTCCCGGCTGCATGGATGGCGAGCGCCGCGATCCCCCGGGCAAGGTTATACTGGACAGATGCCGCGATATCCCGGACCGATGCCCGGTTAGCGGAGAACCGGTCAAGGGCTGTACTGAGGATCGCCCGGGTAGAGAGGCACTCGCACCCGCCCAGCCGGGTAAAGACCAGCTCCCATGCCTCGGCGGTCCCGCCGGCAGCGGCGGCCTCGAGTTTCATGGCCGGTTCCCCGTCATAGGTGCGCTCCCGGCAGATCCCAAGAAGCGCTGCCGCTGCATCGAGCACCCGCCCGGTGCTGCTCGTCATCGTAACGTTAAAACCGGTTGCGACCTGTTTTTTCATCACCCCGATCTCCACCTCCGACCAGCCCCGGCCGCGGAGGAGGCCGAGGACCGCATCGTCGGGCAGGATACCGTACAACATCCGCTCCGGGAACCGGGTGGCAAGGTCGCCGCCCGGCATCGCCACCGGTTCGAGGTGGGCAACCCGGGCAAGATCCGGTACCTGCCCGCAAAAGACCTCGCCGCCCCAGACCGTGCCGTCGTCCCCGTAGCCCACGCCGTCGATCGCGATCCCGATACAGGGTTCGGTGGTGGTGGCGGCGATATGTGCCCGGTGGTGCTGGACCGGGACAAGCCCGATCCCCCGCTCTTCGGCAATCTCCCGGGCAAACCGGGTGGAGAGGAACTGCGGGTGGAGGTCGTGGGCCACCAGTTCGTACTCGGCCCCCAGCAACCGCTGGAGTTTTGCCACGGTCTCCTGGAGATAGGCGAGTGTTGCCGGGTTCCGCACATTGCCCACGTGGGGAGAAGTGATGGCAAACCCGCCCTTGTAGATCGTGGCGTTCGCGTTCAGCTCGGGACCGACCCCGAGGATGCAGCGGGTCCCGAGGTCAATTGCCGTCCGTTTCGGGGCGATCCCCCGGGAGAGCCTGAGGATCAGCCCGTCACGCATCACCGAATCGTCCACCCGGTTCTCGATGGTGCGGTCGTGGACAAGGAAATAATCGGCATCCTTTGCGAGTTTTGCGAGTGCAATGTCCGTGTCCGTGATCATCGGGTAGCCGGGCATGTTCGCGCTCGTCATGATCAGGAGCGGGTGGGTCAGGTGTGCAAAGAGGAGGTGATGGAGCCCGGTGTAGGGCAGCATGCAGCCGATGGTGTGCAGGTTGCTGATAGAGGAATGCGCGGCATGATCGCGTTTCTCGAGCACCACGATCGGGTGGACCGGGCTCTCGAGCAGCCCGCGCTCGGCCGGTGAGACATAGGCTATTGTTCCGGTATAGCCCGGCCGCGTCATCACGGCAAAAGGCTGTTCGACGCGGCCGAGGCGCTTTTTGAGTTCACCGGAGGACTCCTCTGTACAGGCCAGGTGGAAGCCCCCCACGCCCCGGATCGCGAGGATCTTCCCGGCATCAAGGAGTGCTGCAGCCTCCCGGACCGGGTCCGCGCACGGGATTTTTGACCCTGCCCGGTCCAGGAGCCGGAGGGCCGGGCCGCAGGCATGGCAGGCGATCGTCTGCGCATGGTGGCGCCGGGAATACGGGTCGCCGTATTCCCCGGCGCAGGCAGGACACATGGGGAACTCATCCATGGATGTCCGCTCCCGGTCATAGGGGATTGCCCGGATGATGCTGTACCGGGGCCCGCAATTGACACAGGAGGTGGCCCAGTATCCCTCGTACCGCCCCCCGGGAGTGAAGATGTCGGCTATGCAGTCGTCGCAGATCGCAATGTCCGGGGGGATCATGCCGGAGAAGGAGCCGCTCCCGCTGCTCTCGATCACAAACCCGTCGGGGATTGCTGCATCGGTATCAAACACCTCGACCGAATCGATCCGGGACAATCGCGGGCCCCGGGAGACTGCTGCGAGGAACTCGGGAAAATGTTCTCCCCGGGCATAGATCTCCACCTCGCTTCCGAGGTTCTTGACCCGGCCGGAAATCCCGAGCTCAACTGCCCGGGCATAGACAAAAGGGCGGAACCCGACACCCTGGACGATGCCGCGAACCAGTATTTTGCCCTTTGTCTGCATGGAAAAGCCGCAAAAATTTATTGAATTACACGGCCATATATGTATAGGGTTTTCACTGTGCCGGGACACATCCGAATTGTCAACGATCCTGTCGAACTGGTCCCCCTTCTCATGACCTTCAACAGTCCTGCGTTCAAGAAGGTGTACGATCTACTGAGCAAGTCATGGATGACCGAGGCTGAGATCCAGGCACAGGTGAACGACGAATCGGTCGCGGTCTGCCTCCAGATCTTAAAGAAAGGTAACCTTGTCGAGGAGCAGTGGCGGATGCCCAAGCCCGGCGAGAAACCGGTAAAGGAGTTCCGGGGAACCTACAACAAGTTCCGGGCAAACTTCCAGTGCAATCTGCAGGACCTCTCCGATATCCTCTACATCTCGCTCTCGAACGATGAGAACCTCCGTGATGTGGTTGGCCGGATCGAGGCCGAACTCGGGAACGGCAACACCTCCATCTCCGATCTCTCGCGCAAATTCGGCGTGAGCCCGGTCTTCATCCGGGGCCTCGCGAAAAGGATACCTCACCTGGACGTGAAGGGACAGGGACTGGTGCTCCTTGACACCGGACGCTAAGGATCCTCTTTATTCCATCCTGCGCAGCAAGCGCGAAGTCTCACGATTACAGATTCTGGTGGAGATCGCCGAGCACCAGCCGGCGGTACGCCAGCAGGAGATCGCCACCAAGCTCGGTGTGACACCGCAGGCGATCTCAGAGTATATCCGCGAACTGACCGAGGAGGGCATGGTCTCGGCGAGCGGCCGCGGGAACTACGAGGTTACGAAGGCCGGTATCGAGTGGGTGCTTGCAAACGCCGAGTCACTGGAGGCCTATGCCCGCCACATCCGGCGCGACATCATCCAGCAGGTCTCGATCTGGACGGCAATTGCGGCCGAGAACCTCAGCGCCGGTGACGAGGTCGGGGTCTTCATGAAAGGCGGCTTTTTATACGCCACAAAAAAGCCGCAGCCCGCCATGGGATTGGTTGTGGCAGATGCGAAAAAGGACGAGGACGTGGGAGTGGCC
The DNA here is from genome assembly GCF_035543475.1 of Methanoregula sp. GTDB lineage: Archaea > Halobacteriota > Methanomicrobia > Methanomicrobiales > Methanospirillaceae > Methanoregula. The sequence continues at coordinate 9,221 of NZ_DATKKA010000009.1, read as the reverse complement.
CGGCTCAACGGGATCATCGAGCACCACGAGGGTGCGATCACGATCTGCAAGGTACCCCGGGTCCAGCACGGGGGCTCGCGCCGGGTGCACCTGGACCGGCTCAGGGATCTCGCCAGGCCGGCCGGCATGGTGGCGGCCGTGGGCCTTGAGGCATACATCGCCCTCCGGGCTGCCGGCCACAAGCCCGATCTCTTCTTCGGGGCCCGGGAAGGGGTCATCGAAGCGGCCTTCCACGGGATTGACTGCGTGATCGTGATCGTTGACGAAGAGTTCACGGATTTCTTAAAAAGGCTCGAGGGTGTCGGCCTCTCGTACAGCATCGTGGACCTGATCTCCCCATGAAGATCCTCGTCCAGCCGACAAAAGGCAGTTACAAGCTCCTCTATTACGACGATGGGCACGTAATGGGTGTCGGTATCTGCGACATGACCGAGACCCCCAAGGGGCCACGGCCCGTCCGGTACCGGCTCCGCTGGGGGTCGCGTAGGGAGTACCGGGCAACACCCACGAAGGACCTTGTTGCCCAGCTCCGCGAGGCGGACGTCCGGATGGTCCGCCCCGACCCGGTCTTCGAGGAGTTCCTGCACGCCTTCCAGATCCGGGCCGGCACCGTCAATGCCTGCCGGATCTGCCTGCTCGATGACAGGTACACCCCGATCAATGATGACAACTTCGTGATCTTCGGTAAAAACGAGAAGATCTGCCTGGACTGCGCCCGCCGGGAGCTCCGGCGCGAGATCGCCCCGATCGGGCACATGGGGCGGGAGACGCTGAAGCACTTCGAGGAGCTGCTGGTAGCGACCCGCAACCTCGACCGCGTGATCGCGCTCGTCCAGCCGGAGAAGGTCTCGATGAAGGCGGCGCTTTTCGACCGGATCGAGGCTCACCCGGTTCTTACCACCGCGAAAATCACCGAGCTGCCGCTCCCGCATGCCTTTGTCACTGCATGCAGGGTGGAATCACTCATGCCGGCCCAGCAGCTTGCGGTGGAGGCGGGCCTGCTGTTTGGAAAAGACCTCCTCGTGGTCGCGGCTACGGCAAGCGGCAAGACCTTCATCGGCGAGATGGCCGGGATGAAGAACTACCTTGCCGGCCGGGGCCGGATGCTCTTTCTCGTGCCGCTTGTGGCTCTCGCCAACCAGAAGTACGAGCGGTTCTCCGAGCGGTACGGCGCCCTTGCAAAGACCGGCCTTCTGACCGGAGTCTCGCGCCTCAACCTCCCCGAGACCCGCAAGGTCGGGGACCGCAACCCGCAGGCCCCGATCCTCGTGGGCACCTACGAGGGCGTGGATAACATGATCCGGTGCGGCCAGAAGATGTCCAACATCGCCACGGTCGTCATCGACGAGGTGCAGATGCTCGAGGATCCCGACCGGGGCCACCGGCTCGACGGGCTTGTCGCCCGGCTCAAGTATCTCGCCCCGCAGGCCCAGTTCCTGTATCTCTCGGCCACAATCGGGGTGCCTAGGCTGCTCGCAAAGAAGCTCAACTGCCAGCTCGTCCGGTATGACGACCGCCCGGTAGCGCTCGAACGCTACCTTCTCTTTACCGAGAGAAAGCAGAAGATCCCGACGATCAAGAAGCTGACCACGGAAGAGTACGCAAAGACCTCCACGAAAGGTTTCCGGGGCCAGACGATCATCTTCACCAATGCCCGGGCCCGGTGCCACACGATCGCCGATGCGCTGGGGATGCGGGCCGCGGCCTACCACGCGGGGCTCACCAGCCAGGAGCGCCGGGAAGTCGAGAACAAGTTCCTTGAAGGGAAACTGATGGCGGTCGTCACCACCGCAGCGCTCGGGGCCGGGGTTGACTTCCCTGCCTCGCAGGTGATCTTCGATGCCCTTGCCATGGGCCGGGAATGGCTCACTGTGCAGGAGTTCAACCAGATGGCCGGTCGTGCCGGACGGCCGGACTTCCACGACCTCGGGAAAGTTGTGCTCCTTGCCGAGCCTGGCGGGAGCTATTCCCGCGAGAGCCGGGGTACGGAAGAGGAGATTGCGCTCAAACTCCTCAAAGGGGAGATGGAGGAGGTGGCGCCTGTCCATGACCTCGAGCAGAGCTCCGAAGAGTACGTGGCAAACGCGGTTGCCTGCGGGGGCGAAGAGGCGGACCTTGCCCGGATCAACACCACGATGGTAGGGAGCATGGAGCCGGTGCTGCCGGAACTGGTCGCACACAGGCTCGTACATAAAGAAGGGACAAAACTGGTCCTCTCCCCGCTCGCCCGGGTGATGTCCGAGCATTTCATCGGTCTGGAACGGCTTCTTGAGGTCATGCATCTGGTCAAAGAGCTCGACGATCCCCTTGATATTATCGCGGAGCTGGAGAGTGAGGGTCTCGATGGCGAACCAGAGAAAAAGGGAAAGGGCGGGAAGGCAGCTCCCGGGCACAAAAAGGGTCGCGGGAGACGGTAATTCTCCTGATTTGGTCATAATATTTTGATTTTGGAGACCTTCTGAACAGCTAGTGAACGCTCTTGGGGGCTCCGGCATGCCTCCGCCCCCGCCGCGTGGGCATCCCCCGCTGAGCGATAATGCCGTATTACCTGTACTCATGTCTGTATCCTGACACAGGTAGTAATACAGAGGCATCGCAAACGCCCCCTCCCCCCTGGGGGCAGGGCTGGCGTAAGGGGGAGTACAACTTAAAAAAGAGATTTTTACAGATTCATTTCCTGTTCTACACCGTCGCGCCCGGGACAAGGCGGGGAAGGTCAGCCTCGATTGTGCTGTTCTTTGCGATCCCGAAGTTGTCCACGAGCACCTTAAGCACACCGGGTGAGACAAAGGCCGGGAGCTTGGGCCCGAGCGTGATATTCTTTACGCCCAGCTGCAGGAGAGCGAGGAGGACAAGTGCTGCCTTCTGCTCGTACCATGCAATATTGTACGAGACCGGGAGTTCGTTGATCCCGACCCCGAATGCCCCGGCAAGGGCCTGGGCGATCACCACGAGCGAGTAGCAGTCATTGCACTGGCCCGCATCGATCACCCGGGGGACGCCGCCGATGGTGCCGAGGTCAAGGCCGTTGTAGCGGTACTTGGCGCAGCCCGCCGTCAGGACGACAGTGTCCTTGGGCAGTGCCTGGGCGAACTTTGTGTAGTACTCACGCTCCGCATGGCGGCCGTCGCAGCCAGCCATGACCACGAACCGCTTGATATCCCCTTTCTTCACCGCCGCGATCACAGTCCCGGCAAGGGCGAGCACCGCGTCATGGCCGCAGCCCGTGATGAGGTCGCGGCCGGGCGAGCCGAGGTCCTGCGGGGGCTGGCAGGTCTTGGCGTGCTGGATCAGCGCGGAAAAGTCCTTTTTCCCGTCCTTTGTGGCAGCAATATGCTTCACGCCGGGGTAACCGACCGGTCCGGTCGTATAGATCCGGTCCTTGTAGCTGTCTTTCGGGGGCACAAGGCAGTTGGTGGTCACGAGCACCGGCCCGTTGAACTTCTCGAACTCCTCTTTCTGGTGCCACCATGAGGAACCGTAGTTCCCGGCAAGGTTTGCGTATTTCTTGAACGCAGGGTAGGCATTCGCCGGCAGCATCTCTCCGTGGGTGTAGATGTCCACGCCGCTGTCCCTGGACTGTTCAAGAAGCATCTCGAAGTCTTTGAGATCATGGCCGGTGACAAGGATGCCCGGGCGCTTTTTCGCAACCGTCTTCACCGGGGTGATCTGCGGGATGCCGTAGGTCTTCGTGTTTGCCGCGTCGAGCAGGGCAAGCGTTGCGACACCGATCGCGCCGCATTCGAGCACGAGCCCGGTCATCTCCGCTGCCGGCAGGTCATGGAGGGTGGATGCGAGCCCCTTTTCCATAAACGCGGTTATCTTCTCATCGGTGTATCCTAGGATCGCTGCGTGGTGGTAATACGCACCTACGCCCTTGAGTCCGAAGACGAGGAGGACCCGCAGGGACCGGACATCGTCGTTTACGTTTGACTCCCGGGCGATCTCCTCTGCCTTTGCCGCGATCTCCGCATCGTTCCCGGGGGTCCACGTGCAGGCAGTTGGCTCATGGGCAGCCGAGACAGGGAGCGCGTCCCGGATCGCGATCGCTTGCGCAATCATTGCCCGGAACCGCTGGTCATCGAAGTTCACGTTGGTGAGGGTGGCAAAGAGTGCCTCGGCGATGAACAGGCCGGCCTCCCTGTTCTCCTTTCCTGCCTTTGCGGCAGCGATGTTTCGTTCGGCAATCCCCTTGCACAGGTAGATCAGGACATCCATGAGCCCTGCAGTAACACTTTCCTTCCCGCAGACACCCTTGACGGTGCAGCCGGTTCCCTTTGCGGTCTCTTCACACTGGTAACAGAACATGGTTTGTCAGCCTCTCGTATCTTTTTCCTACAAGGTTTCTTTTGTATACTAAATTATAAATAGCCGAGAGTTTCAGAAACTATACCATGGACGAATCGTGCACGGTCAACCTGACCGTGAAGTACCTGACCAAAAAATGGACGCTCCTCATCATCCTCGAGCTCTACAAGGGAGAGGGCTATACCCGCCGGTTCTCTGACCTCAAGGATGCGCTGGACGGGATCACCCAGAAGGTCCTGTCGGAACGGTTGAGAGAGCTCGAGGCCGAGGGGATTGTACAGAAAAAGGTGGATGCCACCACCTTCCCGGTGAAAAGCGAGTATACCCTGACCGCAAGCGGCCTCGAACTCGTGAATGTGATCCGCGGGATCAAGACGTGGGCACTCAGGTGGAAGATCGACAATATCCCCTGTGGTGGCCAGGACTGCAAGATCTGTGTACTCTAAAACTCCAGTGAGGGATGAGACCTGTGAAACGAAAGATTATCAGCATCGATGAGACGAAATGCACGGGATGCGGCCAGTGCATCCCGGACTGCCCGGAGGGAGCACTCCAGATTATTGACGGAAAGGCACGTCTGGTCTCCGATCTGTTCTGCGACGGGCTCGGGGCGTGTATCGGGACCTGCCCGGAAGGAGCCATCTCGGTGGTCGAACGGGAGGCTGTGCCGTACGATGAAAAAGCCGTGATGGAGACCATCGTAAAGCAGGGTGCCCCGGTCATCCGGGCCCATCTTGAACACCTTGCAGGCCACGGGCAGATCCCGTTCTACAACCAGGCAATCGGGTACCTCACCGAAAAGGGAATACCGGTTCCCGATCATATTGGGCCGGACAAATCCGGTACCGGGAAAGCCGCAGAGACCGGAGAAGCAAAAGGATCGGGATCCGCTGCCTCTGTCCCGGGTGTCTGTCACCCCGGGCCCCACGGGGCCCACCCGTTCGCCGGGTGTCCCGGCGCCGCTGCACGGAGTATCCGGAGAGGCCGGGGGCCCCGCCAGCCGGTCGGCGGGACGACCGATTCCGAGCTCCGGCAGTGGCCAATCCAGCTCAGCCTGCTCCACCCGTCAGCCCCGTACTTCAACAACGCGGATCTGCTGATCTCCGCTGACTGCGTACCGTTTGCCTGTGCCGGGTTCCATACAGAGCTCCTGAAAGGAAAGATCGTGATCATCTTCTGCCCGAAACTGGATACGGATATCGAGGGGTACATTGAGAAACTCAGCCAGATATTCTCCCTTCATACGATCCGGTCAATCACGGTCGTCCACATGGAGGTACCGTGCTGCAGCGGCGTGCGGTATGTCGTCGATCAGGCACTGGAAAAATCCGGAAAGACGATCCCGGTGGTAGATAAGACGATCACTATTGAGGGCAACATACTCTGATCCCGCATGAGTCCCTGGCCGCTGGTGTGGAAAAGGAGCCGGTGTTTACCGCGGTGGGACAACGGTTTCCCAGATACCCGTCACCATTGCGGTGATCCTGGAACATCCCCGGGTATCCGGAAACAAATGGCCGATAAGCCGGAAATGTTCAAAAAAGATTGCCCCTACCTGGTTGTGCCCGCCGGTCGGGCAATACAGACCCAGTGGTCGTAGAAGGAATCCCCGGGATTCTCCCGGATCTCGACCGGGCGGCCGGCCTCGTTGCCCCATTCCCGGATCTGCAATGCCTCCGGCTCAGTTCCCACTGTGATCAGCGTCTCGCCGGTAACGGAAAAGAGCCCGTTTGCTATCTGCTGCCACATCTCCTGCGAGAAAGAGTTGATCTCCCCCATCATGATCCCGATGCCCCGGGGCACCGGCCGGGTATAGGCTGCGACCTGCGTGGCATCGATGCACATTGTCTCCTCCGGGAGCAGCCGGCCTTTCCCGATACCGAGAGTTAAGAGTGACGCATCGTTGTCGTACGAGAGCGGGGTGAAGCCCAGTTCGCGGAGCACGAGCGAACCCACGCCGGATCCACAGCCGCAGTCGATACAGGTTTCCCCGGCCCCCTTTCCCCAGACCCCGGTGATCACATCCGCAAGGATGCCCTTTCGTGCCGGGTTGAGGTCCTCCATGGCCGCCGGAACTTCTGCAGCGAGCCGGAGGGAGAAATATTCCCGTATTGCAGCCTCCCAGACCGCCCGGTCTTCCTGGTAGATCTCGCCATTCACCTGCTCGAACGCATCGATCAGGGCGACACTCGCCGGCCGGCAGGTAAACGAGCCGGCGATCCAGCCGCCGGGCTCGTGGAAGGCGACCGCAACCGGATCGTTCCTCTCGTCCACGAGCATCCGGCCTTCATCCGCGTTGTCCCGGGCCAGCAGGTCCGTGTACAGCGGGTCGGTGAGAGCGGCAAACGAGGGCTCGATGAACGTGACGGCTTCGAGCTCAAGGATCGTGGCTGCTCTTGTGCTCATTCCCCTCCGATATGCATCCCGTGCGGGGCCTCGATGATCCCGTCAATCTTCGCGTCGTCGGAAAGGAAGATCTCCTTGGCGATCACGTCGCCAAGGATATGGGCTCCTCTCTTTACGTACACCTTCCCGCTGCCCTCCACGTTCCCGTGGATAGTGACGCCGCCCGACACGCTGATGGTGCCCCGGGCCCGCAGGCTCCCGAAGATAACGGTCCCCTCAAGAACTTCGATGGAACCGGCCCGGATGTTGCCATGCAGCCGGCACTTCCTCCCGATCTTCATCGACGAGGGAACGGAGAAAACCTTCATATTCAGCCGGGACCGGGCCGGGATCATGAGCGGTACCTCAACCTTCGCGTCGTCTTCGGAGAAGAGATTGTCGAGGATCCGGTCGAGCTCCCGCTCGTTTTCAATATGGAGCATGGTCATGAGGTAGATGAGGATGAAGACAATGACCGGCATCGGATTCCGGACCGCGATCTCCCCGGTCGCCTCGAATCCCTGGGCGATCTCCACCTTCTCGCCGATATCGAGCGCCCCGCTCACTACGAGCTTGCCGGCGATCTTTACTCCTTCGCCGATGTACGCGTCCTGTTTTGCAACCACGTCGCTTCCGATCTCGCAGAGATTGCCGATCCTCGCGTCGCCGTTTGCCCAAACGTACTCCCGGATCTTCGTGGATTCCCCGACGTACACATCAGCGCCCCGCAGCCCGTAATCGATCTGGCAGAATTCCCCGACCACGATGTCCCGGTCGGTCTTGATGCTGTGCTCCTGGAGTTCCGTCCCGTCCGGCAGGAGGCAGTGCCTGTGCCAGTTCTTCACCGATTCTCCCTTCATTGATCCCCCGAAATATTCCGTTTCACCATATCAGGCCCCATACTTGTGCGCCCGGTTGACCAGGTCAAGGGCGATCGGGAGCAGTCCTGCCCCCGTGATCCGGCAGAGACCGCCCCGTGCACAGGTGCGTTCCCCGAATTCTGTCACGTCGTCCACCCGGACACCGTCCCCGTGGATCAGCACCGGCACCGGGTCGGCACTATGGTCCCTGATTGCGCAGGGCGTGGAATGGTCGGCACAGACCACGATCAGGCAGTCCCGGAGACTGGTAAGTGGTGCAAGGGCTGCATCCGCCCTCTCGATAAAGGCCTTTTTCTGGGCGACAAGCCCGTCGTGTCCCGATTCATCGGCCCCCTTGATGTTGACGAGCACGAACTCTTTTCTCGCGAGCTCGCGGACCGCTGCCGCGATCTTCCCGTCAAGGTTGCTCTCCTGTGAGCCGGTAATCCCGTCCACGGGGATCTCTTCAAGCCCGACGGCACTGCCGATGCCGGCGATCAGGCGTGCTGCGGCGATCACGCTCCCCTCCATGCCGTACTTTTTCGAAAACGGCTCGAAATTGCCCATCTCGCCGGCACCCCGCATCAGCACAATGTTTGCCGGATTTTCGCCCCGGGCAAGGCGTTCGCGGTTTACCGGGTGCTCCACGAGGATCCGCTGCGACTGGCGCACGAACTCGTTGCAGACCTCTGCAGTCTTTCGGTCCTGCACCCTGTCCCGGACCGGGACGATGGCAAGAGGGGCTGCATGATCCTTTTTGGGGTCATTGGAGGAGACGCAGTGGCCCAGTCCTTCGCCCTTGAGGGCGAGGGCGGCACGGTGGCCGGCGCCGGACCGGAAGACAAACTCTACGCCAAAACCGGAGAGATCGACTCCCTCCTGCACCGCCCGCGAGAGGGATTTTGTGTCCGCTATCCGCCCGGCCCGTCTGTCGGTTACAAGTCCTGCAGGCGAGAGTGTCGCGTAGTTACACCGGAACCCGATCATACCCGGTTCCATCCGGATCCCTGAGCCTGCACATTCGAGCGGGCCCCGGCCCGTGTAGTATGTATGGGGGTCGTAACCGAGCAGGGCGAGGTGGGCCGTATCCGAACCGGGCCGGACCCCGGCTGCAATCGTATCCATGATCCCGCAGATCCCTTCGGCAGCAAGCCGGTTGAGCACCGGATGATGCGCCGCCTCAAGCGGGGTCCGTCCGCCCAGTTCCGGGCAGGGCCGGTCGGACAACCCGTCGATGACGATGAAAAGGATCCTGCGGGCGGTCATTCTTACGGAATGGTTGGACGCGCGGATTAATTATGTTTCCCGGTTTTATCGACCGCGAAAAAACAGTCCTCTGTATGCCTCAGGGGGATGAATGGCCGGTGGAAACGGGAAACAAAAAAGGGTAGATTTAGGCGGTGGAGACCGGTGCTGCGACCTGCTCGACCTTGGACTTGATGATCTCGACCCGGCGGGTGGGGTAGAGGGTCTTTACGCTCTTGAAAAGATCCTTGGAGATCTCGCCCGAGACGATTCCGTTGACGAGCGCGTTTAGGTCCCATGCCTGCGCCTGGGCAGCGAGGGCGGCCGTGATCGCGTTCCGGAGTGCGTGCTCCTGGGCGATGTTGGCGCGGGCGAAGGTGTAGCAGCTGATCGTGAGCCGGACCTTCTTGGTGTCCTTGGTAA
>NZ_DATKKA010000008.1:0-68055 GCF_035543475.1 Methanoregula sp. | reverse complement strand
TGATGACCTCCATGCCGGCACAGCGGGCGATACCATTGAGGAGGTCCACAGCAGAGATCATGCCCCCCGTGCGCCGGTATTTTTCAGAGAATGCCGGGAACGCCGGTCGGAACCCGCCGCTCCACGGCCATATCTGCGTTGCCGGGGTCTTCCCCGCCTTTATCCGAGCCTCATTGACAGGGTGACCGGCAAACACCCTGCGACTCGTTTCCATGCAGGAGAGGAGGAGATCGGCATCCCCGTTCCGGGGCAGGTATTCCGCAATCGGCTGGCCCACGATATCGTGAGGCGGGGTGGACTCCGCAGCCGAACCGTGGGGGACGATCAGGAGGTTGCGGTAGCTAACCCCGGCCTTTACCGTGACCCGGGGCACCTCGGGGGCAAGGGAAGCGAGGAGGGCAGCGCCCTCGGCGCTCGTGATATGGCCCGCGGAAAAGTCCGCCATCACCTCATCCCGGACGGTAACAATATTGCAGCGGTAGGCGACGTCCGTGGGGGCGAGATCGATCCCCATGCTCATCGCCTCGAGCGGGCCCCGCCCGGTGTAGTATTTCTCCGGGGCATACCCGAGGATGGACATATTCGCGATATCGCTTCCCGCTTCAAAGCCGTCGGGAATCGTGTGCACCATGCCGCAGGCGCCTTCCCGCGCCATCCGGTCCATGTTGTGGGTCTTTGCGTACTCCAGCGGGGTCTTCCCCCCGAGTTCCGGGATCGGCTCGTCGGCCATCCCATCTCCAAGGATAAGGATACACTTTGCAGGCTTCGTAGCGCTCCCCTCACTTAGGATTTAAGCAGGTCGCGGACCGCCAGTTTCACACTCTCGCGCGACCCGAGCTGTGGCTTCCAGCGTTTCCCCTTGATCCGGTCGATGGAGAGCTGCATTTTCGGCACATCGCCCACCCATCCCCGCTCGCCGCCGGTAAACCGGAACTTCACGTCCGGCAGGTGCATCTCCTCTGCCACGATCTCTGCAATGCTCTTTACATCGATCCAGTCCTCGGAACCGATATTGAATATATTGACGGTCCCCTTGGTGCGCAGGGCAAAGAGCATGGCGGCAACGCACTCGTGGACTTCGAGATAGGACTTGACCTGCTTCCCGTCCCCGAGGATCTCGAGCTCGTTGGGGTTCTCCCTGAGTTTTTTTATGAAATCCGTGATGACTCCGTGGCCGCTGCGTTCGCCCACGATATTGGCAAACCGGTAGATCCAGGCTTTCATGCCAAAGGAATAACAGTACGAGGAGATCAGCGCCTCGCAGGCCAGCTTGCTTGCCCCGTACACCGAGACCGGCAGGAGAGGAGCATAGTCTTCCGGCGTAGGAATGACCGTTGCCTCACCGTAGACCGTGGAGGTCGAGGTAAAGACAATCTCCGGGACCTCGTATTTGCGCATGGCTTCGAGCACGCGGTACGTGGCCATGATATTGTTCTGCAGGGCCGGTTCGGGGTCGATTGCGCTCTGCCGGACATCCGGGTCGGCTGCAAGGTGGAAGACCCGGTCCGCTCCCTCGATATGCTCCTGCCAGCCATCGCGCAAAAGGTCAGCCCTGACAAACCGGGCCACGCCCGTGTCTATGTGGCGGGCAATACATTCACGGTGTCCTGCGCAGAGCGAATCGATGACAAGCACTTCGTTACCCTGTGCAACGAGTGTATCAACCAGATGGGAGCCGATAAACCCGGCCCCGCCTGTCACCACATCAAACATCACTACCTAATATGTAGCCTATGCTATAGGATTACTGCTATGTTTGTGGGGATCGACCACGGCACGACCGCCATGCGGTTTGCCTCCAGGAAGAACCAGTTCAAGATGACGCGCGAAGAGGCTACCAGGTTCTCGATCAGCGATCTTGCCCGGCTCTGCCCCCCTGACGAGATAGAGGGTATTGCGCTCTGTTACTCGATGGGCGACAACTTCTCGAAGATCACCCCGATTGATAAGGTAAAAAACCGGGGGATTGTCAGCCGCGAGGGTGCGGGCAAGCACATCGGCGGCGGGACAAAGGTCTTTGACGAAGTAAAAAAGAGCGGCATCCCCGCGGTGGTCATTCCCGGCCTGCACCGCGGCTCTCCCACCGATCCCCGGTTCAAGGCCTACTCCCACCAGGCAAGCCCGGAAAAGATCGGGATCGCCTTTGCGGTCTGCAATGATCTGGGGGACGATGTCGTGGTCTCCGATGCCAGCTCCAACACCGTGACCCTGCTCGTCTCCGCAGGAAAACTGGCCGGGGCCTTTGACGCCTGCATCTTTGCGCCCGGTACCCGGCACGGCGCGCTCGACGTGGACGCCATCCGCCGGGTTGATGCCGGCGAGTGCACGGCAAATGAGGCGTTCCAGAAGGCCGGTGTAAATTATTCCCTTCCCGATGACGGGGACCTGCGCATGCGGACCGTGGCCATGTTCTCGGCCATGGAGTGCGCCGCGCTCCTTTTGCTCAATCCGCGCGCCCGGGTAGCACTGGCCGGGTCGCTTGCGCCCACCATTGCACCTGAGGTGGAAGCGCTTCTGGGGCAGGATGTGGCCGTTTACGATGAATGGTGCGCATCCCGCGGACTTGCAGCCATTGCTCTTGAAGTCTTTTCCGGGGCCCGGAGCATCCTCGGCGTCGATGTAGATCTCTAGATTTATATCGATTTATCATGTAAGATCTCTGGGGGATTTTTCCTTTGAGAGAACTACGTATCCACGGCAGGGGCGGCCAGGGCTCGGTCACCGCTGCGGAACTTATTGCTGTTGCTGCGTTTGAAGGGGGCGTTTTTTCGCAGGCGTTCCCTGCGTTTGGTGTCGAGCGGCGCGGCGCTCCGGTCCAGGCATTTGTACGGTTCGATGACCGGAAGATCCGGCTCCGGAGCCAGGTGTACGAACCGGACTATATCATTGTCCAGGACAGCACGCTCATCAAGGACGTGAATGTTTTTTCCGGGGTAAAGAAGGGCGGGATCGTCATCGTCAATACCGAGAAGGCACCGGATTACAAGGTGCCCGAGGGAGTCAGGCTGATCACCATCGACGCAACGTCCATTGCGCTCAAGGTGATCGGTCTTCCCATCACCAATACCTCCCTCATGGGAGCGTTCGCCGCCGCAACCGGCGAGATCAAGTTCGATGCACTCAAGAACGCGCTTACCCACCGGTTCCCCAAAGAGCTCGCGGAGAAGAACATTGAGGCTGCCCGCCAGGCATTCGAGGCTGTCAAGGGAGGTGCTGCATAATGGCGCTGGCTGTTGGCTGCCGGGCCCGGCCGGGAAAGGCGCGGGACAATAAGACCGGTTCGTGGAGGGTCTTCAAGCCCATATTCGATCACGAAATATGCTCCAAATGCGGGACCTGCCAGATCATTTGCCCCGAAGGCTGCATCACCGAAGATGCCGAAGGGTTTTTCGATCCCGATTATGCCTACTGCAAGGGTTGCGGCATGTGCGCACAGGAGTGCCCGAAAGATGCGATCTCGATGAAACAGGAGGAGAAGTAGATGCTCGAAATTACCGAAGGCTCGATGGCTGTCGCCGAGGCGGTCCGGCTTTGCCGCCCGCAAGTCGTCTCCGCGTACCCGATTACGCCCCAGACCCACATTGTCGAAGCGCTCGCCGAGATGGTGGCGAACGGGAAACTCGACGCGGACTACATCACGGTCGAGAGCGAGTTCTCCGCACTTTCCGCCTGCATTGGGGCAAGCGCAGCAGGATCGAGGACCTATTCCGCAACGACTTCGCAGGGCCTCGCCCTGATGTACGAGGTCTGCTTCAACGTGGCCGGTATGCGCCTGCCCATTGTCATGACCATTGCCAACCGGGCTATGGGGGCTCCCCTCTCCATCTGGAACGACCAGCAGGATTCGATCTCCCTGCGGGATTCCGGCTGGCTCCAGGTCTATGCCGAGGACAACCAGGAGGCAACCGACCTCCATTATATCGCCTACAAGGTCGCAGAAAACCCCGCGGTCCTGCTCCCGGCCATGGTCTGCTTCGACGGGTTCATTCTCTCTCACACCTATGAACCGGTGGACATGATCTCGCAGGAAGACGCCGATAAGTACCTCCCGAAGTTTGTACCAAAAGAAAAACTCGACGCGGCTGACCCCATCAGTTTCGGGATGTACGCAACACCCGAGTATTACCTCGAGTTCAGGTACGAGACCGACAAGGCGCTCAAGGATGCTGCGGCCGCGATCCGGACTGCCGGGGCCGAGTTCGGGAAGATGTTTGGCCGGGATTACAGCGCACTGGTCGAGGGATACAAACTTGAGGATGCGGAGACCGTGATCGTTGCCATGGGTTCGATCTGCGGCACCGTCAAGGACACCATCGATGATATGCGGGCTGAAGGAAAGAAGGTCGGGCTTCTCAAGATCCGGGTCTTCCGCCCCTTCCCTTCCGAGGATGTGGCAAAGGCCCTCAAAGGGGCAAAGCACGTTGCGGTTCTCGACAAGAACATCTCGCTTGGCGCAAAGGGTGCCGTGGCTCTCGAAGTAAAGGACGCACTTTACGGCTCGGCTGTCCCGGTGTACGATTACATTATCGGCCTTGGCGGCAGGGACGTGCGGAAGAAGGACATCCGCGAAGTTGTCGCGCTTGCGGAGAAGGGCAAGGGCGACCAGTTTATCGGGCTACGCAAGGAGGTGCTCTGATCATGGCGGACAAATCCTGCGAACTCTTCGACGCCGGCCACCGGGCCTGCGGGGGATGCGGCGCTGCTCTCGCAGCCCGGCTCATGCTCAAGGCGGCGGGACCGAATTCCATTGTGGTCTCTTCAACGGGCTGCATGGAGGTCTTCTCCACACCGTATCCAGAGACCGCGTGGAAGGTCCCGTGGATTCACTCGCTCTTCGAGAACGCATCGGCAGTTGCCTCCGGGATAGAGTCCTCGCTCAAGAAACAGGGCAGGAAAGAGAAGGTCATCGTGATGGCTGGTGACGGGGCGACATTCGATATCGGAATGCTCTGCATCAGCGGCGCGTTCGAACGCGGCCACGATATCACCTATATCTGCTACGATAACGAGGCCTATATGAACACCGGCATCCAGCGATCCGGGGCCACCCCTTACGATGCGAGCACAACCACGAGCCCGGCCGGGTCGCAGTCCTTCGGGAACAAGCGCCCGAAAAAGGACATGCCCCAGATCCTCGCGGCTCACGGCGCCCCGTACGTTGCAACCGCGTCCATAGCATACCCGAATGATCTTATCCAGAAGGTGGAAAAGGCGATCAACACGGTAGGCCCGACCTATGTCCAGATCCACGTGCCCTGCTGCACCGGCTGGGGTTTTGAAGGGGAGCAGACGATCGCGATTGCAAAGCTCGCCATCGAGACCGGCCTCTGGGTGAACTACGAGATGGTGGACGGAAAAGTGACGAAGGCAAAGAAAGTTGTCAGGAAACCCGTTGAGGAGTACCTCAAGACCCAGAAACGGTTCCGCCACCTCTTCAAGCCCAAGAGGCAGGATGCCGAGATCGCTGCCATCCAGGCCATGGCCGACCGGAATGCCGAGAAGTACGGCATCGACATCAAGATAGCGAAGAAAGAGTAATCCCTTTTTTTCCCGCCGAGGGAGCGTTTCACGACAATTTTAATACGTTCCAGTCCGACATAAGTAGGTTATCGGGCTCGTGGTCTAGCGGTATGACGTCGCCCTTACACGGCGAAGGTCACCGGTTCGAATCCGGTCGGGCCCATTCTTTTCTGGCAGGTTTGTGAGGATACAGCAGAAGGGGGTATCGCCCCATTATGATTCCACCCCCTCCCCTCAGCATGATCACCCTTCCCTACCCGGTTTTATGATCAGGGACACCCCCTTCAAAAAAATCACAGGCCCTCCTCCGGCCCATGGGGGCGTCTGCAAAAAAATAACCGGGGCCCACTTCACTCAGCATAAAGCGGGACCCCCTTGGTTTATTCCAGTTTCAGAACCTGTGTTTCCACTGAAGTGTCAGACGAGAGGGGATCGGGGGTCCCCCTTTCCTCAATGATAAGGGGGACCCAGTTATCATGATCACAAGCGGGAGTCCCTTTCAACAATTGCGGATCGAAAGTACCCCCTTCCCCCATAGTAGGTGTCCGCACAAAAAAAAGCCGGACCCGCTTTCCTCATAGTGAAGGGGACCCCCTGATCATGAAAAGAAGGAGGGCCCCACCCTTCGTACGTGCGGGAGGGGCCCCCTGTTTCCAAAAAAGCCCGGCCGGTTGCTGAGCGAATTAAAAAAATCAGGAAGTTGCCGTGGTCGTGGCAGTGCTCCCTGAGGCCGCTTTCTGGATGGAATCGATCTTGATATCGAATGTCAGATTCTGACCCACAAGCGGATTGTTTCCATCCACCGCCACCCCGGCATCAGTGACATTGAGCACGACAACCGGAATAATACCTCCTGTGTTGCTCTGGAAATAGGCCTTTTCACCGGGATAAATAGTCTGATTTCCCGAGAACAGACTCTTTGGAACAATAGCTACAAGATTTGGATTATAGACATACCCCTGGTCGGCAGGGATCGTTATTGTCTTTTCCTCGTTCACCTTCATCCCCCGTACTGCTGCATCAAAACCGGGAAGCACCTGGCTGCTCCCGACCGTGAAGGTGAAGGGGGATGTGTTGACATTGGTCTGATAGACCGTCTTATTGTCGAACATAAGGGTATACGTGACATTTACGGTATCCCCTGCTGCCACCACCACGGGCGGCACAACGAACACGAAATAGATGGCGATAACGGCAATGACCAGCACGATGATTGCTGCCGCGATTCCCACTTTTTTGTGCTGATCCTTTCGCGCAGCCACTTTCTCCTTTCCTTTGAGTTTCTCGGACTTCTTCATGGTACTCCTACCTACAATTCGCCGGTAAACAATATACCCTTGCTTCTCAGATAGATAGGTTAAGGACCGGCCCGGACACCATCTCCCGGCCATTCCGGAGAGTGTCATGGAACACAAGGACCCCGCACGGATTTCCGGAACCATTTCCGCCCTGCACAAGACGCTCTGGACGGAGATCCACAAGGAGCGGGAGCGGCACCGGCGCCTGTATGCCTCAGGTACTCCGGGCAGGGTCACCCTTGTCATCCTTGGGGTGGCAATCCTCGTCAATATCTTCTTCTTTATCGAGAATCCGATCTACCCTCTGCTCTTTGTTTCTGCCAGTTTCTTCCTGTTTATGTTCTATTTTATTACCCTCCTCATTCCCCACAACCTGCGGCATACGACCCTCCCTCAGACCGAGATCTCCCGCTATCTTGTCCGCCTCCGCGAGAATGGCATCATTGTCAGCACAAAAAGGTTCACCCGCGTCTTCCTCAATGCGTTTTTTATCAACTGCCGGCCGCTTTTTTACGGGTTTGCACTGATTTTTTCTCTCGATATTCTTCTGGTACTTGCGATGGCCGCCAATGGTACACTCTCCCCCACCCACACCGGGATCATCCTCTTCCAGTCCATCGCCATCATCACCTTCTACTTCCTTGTCTGGAAACTGGAACCCTATACCATCGATTTCTTCTCCGGTGTATCCGGGATGAAGGCACACCTGATCAGAAGGAAGATCCCGGAGCAGGTGGTCTCCTTCCTCTTCCTGTTAGGCGCAGCGCTTGCCCTTATTGCAATCGTCTCGACCATCATCCTCCTGCCCGGAATGACCGTCAGTAACGTCCTCTCGGTGACAGAATTAAAGGAACTCGGGCACTTTTTCCTTGCCATAGGCGTGGCTATTGTCACCCTGTACTTCATCATGCGGTACATCCACGGCATCACCAGCCGCGACCTTCTGAACCGGTTCACGGAAGATAAGGCTGCATGCCTCCTCCGCCAGATCGAGATCACCAGCCAATCCGACAGGACTGTCACTGGTGGGGAAGCGACAGAGGACCCCGGGGTTTCCGCGCTGTGCAAAGCCGCAGCGCTGCTGCTCGAAACACAGATCTACCAGGTCGAGCAAAAGACACTGCTGGGAACATTCCCGGTCTATATCGTTAATCCGGATTTTTCCTGGGTATTCTCTACCCATATCCCTCAGGACAACGAAAAAATTACCGGCTGATTTGCCTACCGTAATTCAGAATTCCTGCCGCACCAGACAGGGTGCACAGAATGAAAACTACCCCTATTGAATTTTATTTATAGATGGAACACGAAAAGTAGAACGTACCGCCTATGTCAGACGAATTAAAGACCACAGAGGTCGCGGGAAAGAAAGTGCAGTGGGATCCTGCCCAGATGCGAAAGATCCAGGAGCACCCCTGTTTTTCCGAGAAGGCATGCCATGCCTTCGGGCGCTGTCACATTCCCGTGGCCCCCAAATGCAATATCCAGTGCAACTACTGTATCCGGGATTTTGACTGTGTCAACGAGAGCAGACCGGGGGTGACCACGCGGATCCTCAACCCGGAAGAGGCCATGGAGATGGTTGACAAGGTCACCAAGAAATATGATTATATCAAGGTTGTCGGGATAGCAGGCCCTGGGGACCCGCTGGCGAACGAGGAGACGTTCGAGACGCTCAGGCGCCTCCATGAAAAATACCCGGGGGTCATCAAATGCATCAGCACCAACGGCCTGCTCCTGCCGGACAAGATCGACCTGCTCCAGAAGTACGATGTAGGCAATATTACGGTCACGCTCAACGCGATCGATCCGGAGATCGGGGCGAAGATCTACCAGTTCATCGAGTATCAGGGAAAGAGGTACACGGGCATTGAGGCTGCAAAGCTGCTCCTCTCCCAGCAGCTCAAGGGCATAGAGATGGCCGTGGCCCGGCATATGATCGTCAAGATAAATACGGTCTACATCCCGGGCATCAACGAAGACCATATCGTGGATATTGCAAAGAAGGTCGGGGAAATGGGTGTGTATACCTTCAACATTATCCCCCTCATTGCACAGTACAAATTTGCTGATATCGCCCCGCCGACCCCCGAGATGAAGAAAAAGATGCAGGATGCCTGCTCGAAGTATGTCAAACAGATGCGGCACTGCCAGCGCTGCCGTGCCGATGCAATCGGCAAACTCGGTCACGATGTGCAGTCGTGCATGTACGAGAACAAGTAATCCTTCTTTTTTAATGCATTATCTGTTTCCCCGGAACCCTGTTTGCGGACAGGAATACCCTTCCTCCGGGCATCGATGCATTCGAGGCGCAGGCTGTCCCTGTACTGAATCCGAATGGCCGCCCGAGCCATGAACCGGAAACAGAGAGAGAAAATCTGTCCACGGGCAATCCCGCAATCTCCAAAACCTTATTTTTCTATGGCTGCTCCGCAGATCTCAGAGAGTGTCCCTCGGCCCCGACCACAGTTTATGGCGACGAGAGCCCCAGTGTCGGATAGGCAGTCTTCTGCGGGACGGCCCTCGTAAGGATGCTGTTGAGTTTATCAATAATCGTCTCAAGAGAGGGGGGAACATCCGTATCCTGAGCCATCACAGTCTTACCCATATACGTAATTGTATAGGTGAGAATATCCGGGCTCTGACGGGCTGCCGGGTAGCTGGTCTGGAGTTGCGCGAAATCAGACTCGTTAAAGAGCACAGAGAGGAGGGCAAGGTCTGTGTCGTTTAAGGCTATCTCGCTAGTAGCTGATCCCCGGGAGATTGCAGCAATACCATTGGTGAAGATCACCAGGCGATCATCTGTTCCGCCGATACCCCCCACGCGGTGGTAATCGACAAGGATGGCCGGAGGCGCAGTCTTGTTGACCGTGATACCTTTGGTCCCGATGCAGCCGGTACCCGCAAGTACCAGAATGAGAAGAAAAAGGGGGATGATATGCATTATTTTAATACGCATCACTCCGACAAGCTCAAGGGAATCCGGGAATTTTCCGGTTTACAGCTGAAGAACGTCCGCTTTTTTGGTTTTGGCTGCCGCTTTGCGTTCGGGGAGGATCTCCTCAAGGGCCTTTATCAGGCTGTCGGCCTTTTCATTGTTAAAGACTGCCCGGAAGGCTGCGAGCTCGGCTGCATTCATGATCATAATTCCCTTCTTTTTCATCGGGAGCCCGTTCTCCCCGAGAGGGTTGATATCGATCGCGAGGGATGCCGGGCGGTTTTTTGTTGCAGGAAGCCTGATTATGGAGACCCCGGCAAGCGTGGTCTGCTTGCGCTCCCAATCCGCGCCTTCCTCGATAAAAGCCTTGAGGGTTTCTGTTAATTCCATGAAAAGAACTGTTAGCCGATATATTAAAAGACTATCCGTCCGGTGCGAAAATAAATCCGGCGCACCCGCTATACTCTAAAAGGGTAAACGCAGATATCTGACAGGGATATTTTTCCATGCCGCGGATCACGCTTCGCCACGACCAGCCCTTCTCCCTTGACCAGACACTTGGGTGCGGGCAGGTCTTCCGCTGGGAGCACATGCCAGACGGGAGCTGGACTGGTGTGGTGGGTGGCCGGGTGATCCGTTGCCGGCAAAACGGTCTCACCCTCTCTTTTACCGGTGCAGGCGAACCTTTTATCCGGCACTATTTCTCTCTCGATCTCGACCTTCCGGCCATTCTCGAATCCATTGATCGTGACCCGTTCATCCACGAAGCGATCGAACAATGCCGGGGCCTGCGCCTTGTGCGGCAAGCTCCATGGGAGTGCCTCTGTTCGTATATCTGCGCCACCAATACCAACATCCCTGCAGTCCGGCGCCGGGTAGCGACCCTTGCAGAGCAGTTCGGGGAAAGGATCGAAGAGAAAGACACTCCCTCCTTCTCTTTTCCCGATCCAATCCGGATCGCATGCACCGGAACTGCATCTTCCCTGAGGGAATGCAGGCTCGGCTACCGGATGCCGTATGTGTTTAAATCAGCCTGCGATGCCGCTGCACAGACCACATGGACAGATGCCCTTGCCGTGCTGCCGTACGAAGAGGCCCGTCATGAGATGATGAAGTTTGCCGGTATCGGTCCCAAGGCCGCAGACTGCGTCCTGCTCTTTGCCTTCCAGAAATACGAGGCATTTCCGGTCGATGTCTGGATCCGCCGGATCATGCGGGAGCACTACCTCCCGGCACTCCCGCAGGATACAACCCTGACGGGAAAAGAGTACAATGCCATACGAACCTTTGCCCGGAAGCGTTTCGGTGCGTACTGCGGGATTGCGCAGGAATATATCTATGCGGCACGGGAAGGTTCAAAGAGATAGATCGTCCTATAGATCAGAAAACCCGGGACATTTCGCCCGTGCAACCTCCTGAACTCCTGATACCATGGTCTGCCTCCCCTTTCGTGCCATTCCAAAGCCGGTAATTGCGATTGCGGGTGCCACCCTCCTTTTTGGGACGGCAACACCGCTATTGAAAATCCTTGTCGACGGGATGGCACCCCTTGTTCTCCTTGCCCTCCTTGCCCTCGGATCCGGGGTCGGGCTCCTCTGCTGGCGGATAGCCGGTGGTTCCCGCCCCACGAACCTCCGGCCCCCTGTATCTCAGCGAGAGCGGTATCTCCTGGCAGGAACCGTAATCGTGGGTGGTTTCGTGGCACCCGTGACCCAGTGCTTTGCCCTCACCGTTACCCCGGCAGCGACCGCTGCTCTCCTCCTTAACTTCGAGATTGTTGCGACCGTAATGCTCGCATTCCGGGTCTTCCATGAACCCGCCGATAAAATGACCGGATTTTCCCTCCTCCTCATCTTTGCCGGCAGCATCCTTCTTGCATGGAGCGGTGAGAGCGCCCTTGGCATCTCGCTGGGAGCTTTCGGGATCATCCTTTCGGGATTTTTCTGGGGCATAGACAACAACTGCATGGCGCATATCACGGCCTACTCTCCGGACCTGATCGGGCTGTACAAGGTGATCTTTGGCGGAAGCATTGCGGCGGCCTTCGTGATCGTGCTCGGGGAGCCCCTGCCGGGAGTGAACCTGATCGCCCTTGCGCTCCTTACCGGGTTCTTCTCCTTCGGGTTCGGGCTCATCCTCTTTATCGTGGCCCTGCGTGACATGGGTGCGGCACGGGCAGGAGCGATCTATGCCGCAGCCCCGTTCATCGGCTGTATTGCCTCGCTCTTTATCTTTTCCGACACCCTAGGCAGCCAGTTCTGGCTTGCCCTTCCCCTCTTTACCGCGGGGGCGCTGCTCGTGATTCGGGAACAATGGAAACTGGGGTGTCCCTCCACTACGAATGGCCCGACAAAAAAAGATCTGCAGAAAAAAGAATCCCTCTAGGCCTGATGCTGGTAACAATCGCGAAAAAAATACTGATGTAAGGGAAATTACGTCCCGATATCCCAGCTGCACTGGTATTTTTTCTGGGCAGCACTCATCTCATCGATGGAGAGACCCAGCGATGCCAGCTTGAGCCGGGCAACCTGCTCATCGATCTCCTGCGGGACTTCGTACACGCCGCCCTTAAGGGACTCGCCGTGTTCTGCGATGTACCGCGTACAGAGCGCCTGGAGGGCAAAACTCAGGTCCATGACCTCAATGGGATGACCCATGCCTTTGGGGGTTGCGAGGTTCACGAGCCGGCCCTCGGCAAGCACGTGGACCGGTTTTCCCTTGAGGACATAGGTGATGATCCCGTCGCGCTCGATCGTCGAGTCTGCGTGTTTGGCAAGCCATGCAATATCGATCTCGACATTGAAATGGCCGGCATTTGCAAGGATTGCTCCGTTCTTGAGTTTCCCAAAGTGGTTCTTCCCGATTACACTGGTGTTCCCAGTGGTCGTGACAAAGATGTCACCGATCTCCGCAGCCTGGTCCATGGTCATGACATGGTACCCGTCCATGTGCGCCTCAAGGGCCCGGCGGGGGTCGATCTCGGTGACCACGACTTTTGCACCCAGGCCATGGGCCTTCTGGGCAAGGCCCCGGCCGCAGTAGCCGTAGCCGGCGACAACAAAGTATTTCCCGGCAATGAGCGTGTTCGTGGTGATCATGATCGAGGAGAGCGCACTCTCCCCGGTCCCGTGGACATTGTCAAAGAACCGCTTCATGGGAGTGTCGTTCACCGCAACGACGGGGAACTCCAGTTTCTTCTCGGCTGCCATTGCCCGGAGCCGGTGGATACCGGTCGTTGTCTCCTCGCAGCCGCCGATCACTTTCTTGAGCAGTTCACGGCGTTTGGTATGGAGGTAGTGGATGAGGTCCATCCCGTCGTCAATGGTAATCGACGGGGCAGCATCGAGCACCTGCTCGATGGCCGCATAGTACTCCTCGACTGTGCACCCGCGCTTTGCATAGCAGCGGACGTTTTTTACCTCGTTTAACCCCGCAGAGACATCGTCCTGCGTGGAAAGCGGGTTGCAGCCGGTGATGTAGACCTTTGCACCGCCCGCGGCAAGCGTCTGGACAAGGTTTGCCGTCTTGGCCTCGACATGGAGGGCCATGCCGATCGTCATGCCCTTGAAGGGCTTGTCCTTCTCAAACTGTTTTTTTATCGAGGCAAGTACGGGCATGTACTGTGCCGCCCAATCGATCTTCAGTTTTCCGGTACTCATGAAAACACCTGTGCGGTCCCGGCCTCGCGGCAGGTACCGCCCTATCACGTACCCTGTATATAATGCGACAATGGCACATAAACTTCCCCGCAAAATCCGAATGGCAGATAGGTAGATAGGGATCAGCGGAGAAACCGGAAATGACATGGTGCTCACGAGACGGATCATCCCCTGCCTTGACCTAAAGGACGGCCGGGTGGTAAAAGGGACAAATTTCCTTGGGCTCCGGGACGCCGGGGACCCGGTAGAACTTGCCGGGCGTTACAACGAGCAAGGAGCAGACGAGGTTGTCTTCCTCGATATCACCGCATCAAAAGAGAAACGGGGCATCATCATCGATCTTATCCAGCGGGCGGCGGACCAGCTCTTCCTCCCGTTGACGGTCGGGGGCGGCCTGCGAACACTCGACGATATCCAGCAGATCCTCCGGGCCGGCGCGGACAAGGTGAGCCTGAACACGAGTGCCGTTCATGACCCGTCGATTATCACCAAAGGCGCGGAATCGTTCGGGACGCAGTGCATCGTGGTTGCCATGGACGTGCGGCGGAACTTTACCCCGAACCCGGAGGCCGTGCCGGTGATATTGTGTGACGGCAGTACCTGCTGGTACGAGGTGGTCATTTACGGCGGCAGCAAGCCGACCGGGATCGATGCGGTGCGCTGGGCAAAGGAAGCCGAGGAACGGGGAGCCGGCGAGATCCTCTTAACCAGCATGGAGACCGACGGCACCAAGAACGGTTTCGATATCGCAGTCACGCGGGCGATCTCGGAAGTGGCCAACATCCCGGTGATCGCAAGCGGCGGGGTCGGGACGCTTGAACATTTTTACGACGGGTTTACCAAAGGGAAGGCTGATGCCTGCCTTGCGGCGAGCGTCTTTCATTACGGTGAGTTGAGTGTCCGCGATGTAAAAGAGTACCTTAAAGGGAAGGGTATCCCGGTACGGCTCTGAGATCGAGCTCGAATGCGGCCACCGGCTGTTCCAGTTCAAACGCGGTGAGCACGGCTGGATGGATCTCGCCAAACACCCCTGCTTTTTTCCCGCTGACAAGGATATCCGCCCGCCTTCCCTCGATGAAGGCGGCATCGTCCGACACTTCTGCGCTATAGGGAATCCCGAGCTCGCGGAGCACTGCGTCTGCGTGGGCGTAGGCTTCCGAGAAATCAGCGCCGGCATGGGTGCTGACAAACGCAAGACGCTGGGTGGTGCGGAGATCGGCGATCACATCGCCGGTGGCAAAGAGCCGCTGCGGGAGTTCCCGGTGCCGGTTGACCTGGAGCATCTCCAGAAGGAGCGGCAGGATATCGGTCCTGACCACGGTGTACTCCTCACTGATCGGGTGCATGAGATGGAGGGTGGCAGGGGCACCCGGGCGCTGCATCCGGTCGCAGAGCGCCCGTTCATTCGTCAGCGTGAAGGGCATCATCTCCAGGTACCCGAGTCCCGCAAGGATCGCCCGCGCCTGGCCGGCAATCCGGTTTGCCGGGTGCTCCCTTCCGATGGAGAAGGTGGGCGGCACCTCAACAGCAAAGTTCTCGTACCCGTAGGCAATCGCGACATCCTCGAAGAGATCCCAGTCGTGCATGATGTCCGCCCGGTAGCAGGGCACCTGCACCCGGACCTGATCCGGCCCGACCGGCTCTGCACCAAACCTCATCTTTTCCAGCAGTTCAGCCATCTGCGGTGCGGTCAGATCAACCCCGATGAGATCGGAACATTCCCGGACGCTGACCGTGCGCACTGCAGGAGCCAGCTCGGGGAAGGGAGCGCCATTGATCTCCACGCTTTCAATTGTGGCCCCGGCTTCTGCCATCGCGGTACAGATGATGTTTGCCGCCACATTGACCGCCCGCTGGTCGGTGCCGGTAACATCGAGGAGGATATTCTTTGTCGCGGTCGTCACCCGGGTCCGCTCGCCGTTGATGATCGGCGGGAACGAACAGACGTGATCCTCATCGTCAACGATCAGGGGGAAGAGCGGGAAGTCTTTTACGATCTTTGCATAGTCCCGCCCTTTCGGGTGCTTTTCGAGGATCTCATCAAGGGTGAGCTCTTCGGTAAAATCGAGCGGGACAAACTTCCTGACCCGCGGTGAGGCGACATAATGGAACGGCGGGATAACCGTATCGAGGTCGTGGATGCCGATGGCAACCTTGCTCCGCCCCCGTCCCACTGCCCAGTGCAGGGCTTCCTGGAGCGCCATCACCGAGAGGATGGACTCGTCATCGAAGGCAACATTCCGGATGACCGCAGAGGCAAGGCAGGGCCGGATCGCCGCGAGCTTCGAATCGATGGTGAAGCGAATCCCGGAAGGTTTCACCGCATAGCGTGGCAAGCCGGTCTCAATTCCCAGGAATCCCCGCATGGCCCTTGCCGCGCCTTCGACCGAGAAGAGATCGGGGCGGTTGGGGAAGAACTCAACGTCGGCGTGGTCCTCCTCCAGGCGTTCGACCTCGGATCCGATCATCGGGAGGCGTTTGAGGATCGTCTCCCGGTCGGCACCGGTCAGCCGTTCGAGGTACTTGTAGGAGAGGCTGATGATCGCCATATTACGCCTTCCTCCCCGCTGCGGCGGGGGCATGCACAGGGCTGTTCCGGATCCATTCAAGATCGCTCT
Organism: Methanoregula sp.; assembly: GCF_035543475.1. Classification (GTDB taxonomy): domain Archaea; phylum Halobacteriota; class Methanomicrobia; order Methanomicrobiales; family Methanospirillaceae; genus Methanoregula. The sequence continues at coordinate 52,022 of NZ_DATKKA010000008.1, read as the reverse complement.
GGTACAGCTGCCGCAGGTCCCTGAGGCCCAGCCGGAGCATGGCCACCCGGCTCACGCCAAGTCCCCACGCGAGCACCGGGCACTTCACACCCCACGGGTCGGTGACTTCCTGCCGGAAGACCCCTGCCCCGCCCATCTCCACCCAGCCAAGGCCGTCAACCCAGATCTCGGGCTCGACCGATGGTTCCGTGTACGGGAAGAACCCGGGCCGGAACCGGACATCGGAAAAGCCCATGCGCAAATAGAACTCTTTCAGGAAACCAAGCAGGTGCCGGAAGGTAACATCCTTGTCCATCACGATCCCTTCGAGCTGCTCGAACTCAGGGGTATGGGTGGGGTCGATCGCCTCGCGGCGGTACACCCTCCCGATGCAGAATGCCTTGACCGGCGGTTCCGGGTGGGCAGCGAGGTACTGGATCGAGAGGCTGGTTGTGTGGGTACGGAGCACGCACTGCTTTGCTTTTCCGGGGTTCCACTTCCCGCCCCAGCCGGTAGACGAGGTGTTGCCGCCATGCTCATGCATGTCGCGGAGACACTCCCATCCCTCGGGGAGTGGTGCTTCTTCTTTGAGATAGAAGGTGTCCTGCATCTCCCGGGCCGGATGGTCCTGGGGCTGGAAGAGGGCATCGAAGTTCCAGAACGCGCTCTGGACGATCTCCCCGTGCATCTCGGTAAAGCCCATCTCAAGAAGGATCTGGCGCATCTCGTCGATAAGCCGCTGGTACGGGTGGGACTTACCGGGATACACGGTCTTCGGGAGTTTCTTCACATCGTATCTGCGCAGGCTCGCGGTCTTCCATGCGCCGGAGAGGATCTGGTCCCGGGTAAGGGTGCCGATCTCTTCCCGGAGGTCAAGGCCCTGATTTACACGGAGAGTACCTTCAGGAGTGATTGAGAGGGAATAATAGACGGTTTCAGACTCCCGAACGATTCCCCGTTTGACAAATTCTTTAAAAATATCTTGGAAACGATCATGGCTAATTGGGTATGAATGCGTTCTCACCATCGTACCGCGCTGATTGACGGTGATATGACTTTGTTTTTTATTATTCTGAGTTGACGATACTAACTTGATAGTACCATCCTCGTCCTCGATTAATTCGTGTTTGATCTCTTTGGAATCGTTTAAAGAAAAATTGGATACATTTTTGTCTTTGATATTTTCCTTATCATCTTGGTCATAATCCTCTCCAATTTTTAAAGAAGGCTCAATGTGCAATTTGCCAGTTTCATCAAAAAGAAGAAGAACGTTATTTACTTTTTCTGTCGAAGCATTCGGCATTTTAATGACAGAAGTTCCTTCGACCTTTACGAGACCTTTCTTTCGTAACTGACCAAATCCAATCTTAAATGCATCCTTTTTCTTTTCTTGGAGATCCGCAAGCGTTGTACCTGTTTTGATTTCATTGAGAATCTGCGTCTCGGGAAGCTGTTTAGCTTTGCGGTATTTTATCCCCTCTTCCGTCAAAGAGGGAGTTTTCTCAACAATCCGCTCAACCTTCGAAAGTCCCTTGTCCTCAGCAAGATGCCCCCACTGCACCACCGCTTCCGGGGTTGCATCCAGAAGAGACGCAAGATGCTCCGCATCGGCCTTTTTCTCCTTTGCCAGCACAGCAAGCAGCCGTTTCTCGTTTAAGGTCAGTTCCGCCATCGCCACTCACACCTCGATCGTCTCTGCTGCTACGTCCATCTTCTCCCGGAAGTCCTTTAAAAACGCCACGACGCGCTCTGCGGTCTCCTTCTTGCACTGCCCGCAGGTGATCTCCCCCGATCTGCACTTCCGGTGAAGTTCCGCCAGTTTTGCATCGTCGGTAATCATATGGAACATGTTGAGCAGGTAGAGCGTGCACTTCTCCGGTTCGCCACCGAGCCGCCGCTGCTCCTCAAGCGTCATCCTGCCGCCGGTCAGGGCGCTCATCACTTTTTTTCGCACCGCCGCCTCAGGCTCATAGAACGAGATGAAACTCTCGGGAATGCTTGACGACATCTTCCCGCCGGTCAGGCCGGGCAGGAACACATGGTAGGTGGAGGAGGGGGTGTAAAACGCATAGCCCCCGCAGGCCCGCTCGATCTCCCGGACCTTTGCGCTCACGTCGGCACAGGCAGCGCCTTTGATGTCCACGTGACCTTCGTATTTCTTCGCGTGCGGAAATGCTTTCTTCACCGCCTCGAGCGCCGCATCGGGAGCATTCTTCGAGCGCACGCTGATATGCCCTTCGCGTTCCTCAACGGTAAACATCCGGAACTTGTGGGCGATCCCCCTTGTGAGCCGGATATGGGGATCCTGATCAATTCCCACGGGGACAAGTGTCGGCGCCGGTTCCCGCTCGACCTGAGGGTACAGGATATCGGCGACCTGGGTGATTACGCTGTCCGCGTGGGCAAGTGCTGTCTCCGGAGAAAAACCGTAGATCGCAGTGAGTTCAGAGAAGTTTACCTTGGTTGCCGCCTCGAAAGCGAGATCCTTGAGCCGTTCGTTTTTGCTCTGGAAATAAGTCTCCCCTTCAAAGCCCAGGGCGTACAGGCAGGAGAGGTATTCCTTCCCGTATTCCCTGCATTTCTCCCATGACAGGCCTCTCACCGCGTAGGCTTCCCGGTCAGCAATTGTCACGTACCCGTTTGCACCCTGCTGCACGTGCCAGACGATCTCCCGCATCAGCATCAGGTGCCCGAGGTGCGGGTGGCCGCTGGGCATGAACCCGGTCAAAAGATGGAACGGCGTATGGTTCCGGATTGCTCGTGCAATCGGGAGATAATCGCGCTGGCCGACCACGATCCCCCGGCGCATGAAGTACGGGACCTCGGGAAGTTCCGCGAGGACCGGTGCAATCGGGTCGATGCCGAACTCGGCAAACGTTTTCTCGACATCAAGCGTTGGGGTGCTCGACCACGGGTTGATCTGCGGCTCTGTCATGGTGGAAACGCTTCTTTTACGAATTATAACTTTATCCGCGCAAATTCGACGAACTGGATACCGGTAGTATGTACACAGCCAAACAACATCTTCTTTTTGACGCTGTGTGCCATCCTGACCGACCGTGAAATAACGCTCATGGGCATGACCGCTTCTTTTTCGATAGCATGCACCAGCAGATCGGAGTGCACGTTTTTACCACAGTAGACCCTGAAGTGGTGGCCGAACTTATACCCGGTCCGGGGCGTGAAATCATGCCGGCGCAGCTCTGTGTAGACCTTGTCCTTTGTGGCCAGTTCCAGGTCTGACTGCGAAGCCCAGGCGAAATATTCAGCGTTGCTGATGAGCACCCCGTCTTTTTTTGCCTGAAGAATCCCTCTCTCCATGAGATAGAGGAGTTCAACCGGCGCTAACATGAGCCGTTCGTCATCGAACCTTTTGCCGAACCCGGCTCGTTCAAGATCCGATTGCGGGGGCACCCGGATTATGGCGGATTTCCCCACGAGGAGTGCTTCTGCTTTTGCAACCTGTGGTGCAGGGACAGCAGCATCGGCAAGCTTCTGGATCTTGATCTCGTAATAGGTGAGCTCTTCTTCATCATCCACGACCGCGAGCACATACTGCTTGCGCATGTTCCTTGACGTGACCACCTCTTCGATCAGCCGGGCAAACCGGACCGGGTCCCGCTCCGAGAGCACCCGGACCAGGTAGAGCGATTCCCCGGTCCCGGGTTTTTCCCCGCGGCGGAATACGCGGAAATCATGGGGGCCGGTCTGGACCACGTACCCGCGTTCCCGCAGGTCACGGTACACAAGGAAGCTGCGCAGGAAATTGCTCTGTTCGGCAAACTCGGCAAGGAGTGTATCGAATGTATAGCCCGGAACTTCCAGTTTCTGGCGATGGACAAGGTAGAGGGCCTCCTGAGGCGCAAGGTGCAGCCCATCGCCTTCCGGGCGCCCGTACCCGCTCTGGTCGTAAAGTATCCGCCCGTCCTTTCCGGTCAGCACCGAGGTGCCGTCAAATATCGCCTTCACTGCAGGATCTATTGTTACCGAAGGGTTATAAGAAGCGCGGGGACGATGCCCCGCGCGCCACTCTTCGCCCCTTGGGGAATTCTTATGAATTACAAAATCCGGAACAATACCTATTAAAAGGCAAAAATCAAACTTGTAGAGTCAGATTGTATCTCATAAGTATGCTGATTGCACGTCCCCGAGAGTGATACTCATCCCGGGAAGATTTGGGTAATACTATTAGGTACATCGATCACCCTCACCGGAATCATTTCAGCAGCCAATATCTCAATGGCGAAAAATGATGGTGCCTCATACCAGCGACCACGGATGCCGACGCAAAAGCGGACTCAACCTTGCGGGTTTTCTCGCAAGGTCAGCCGTAAACGGCCCTGGCATCCGGGCCGTTATTTGGGTGCAGGGATGCCCGATCCGCTGCAAAGGGTGTTTCAACCCGGCGTTTTTGTCCTTTTCTCCTGCTATGGTGCTCTCGCCGGATGAAGTGGCCGACCGGATCTGTGCCCTGAAAGGTATTGATGGAGTCACATTCTCCGGTGGAGAACCCTTTGCACAGGCTGATGCCCTTTCGGTTGTCGGAGAACAGGTCCGGAACATGGGATATACCATTGTGACTTATACGGGATACACCTACGAGCACCTGCTCTCCGCCAGAGATCCTGCCTGGAACCGGCTCCTTGGCGTTACCGATCTCCTTATCGCCGGCCCGTACATCAGCGTCCTTTCCTGTTCTTCACCCTTCATCGGGTCATCCAACCAGCAGCTCATCTCCCTGACCGGGAGAATACGGCAGGATCCCTGTCACGGGCAGGCAGAAGGAGAGGTTATCGAATTTTCCATCGACCCATGCGGTACGACCACGATTACGGGATTTCCCAAGAACTACCGTGCAGGTCAGACCGCTGTCCGCTGCAGGGAGGGATGAGATCATTTCGCATTTCAGCCGTATCAGGACCACATTCCGGCACCGTGAAGTACTGATCCAGTGCATGCAGGATCTTGGGTATACTGTTGAGGTCAATACGACCATCAGGGGCTACCACGGGGAACACAATGTGGATATTGCTGCAAAAAAATCCACGGGATACGGCCTTGGTTTTGTCATGAACCCTGCAGGTACGTACGATCTCATCGGAGACTGGTGGGGGGTGTCGGGAAAAAGTGAGAGGAAGATCGCTCTCGAACTGAAACACCAGGCAGATACTCTCCAGAAAGAATACGCAAAAAAAATCGTGCTCGAACAAACCGCTGCGGACGGGTTTGACCTGGTCTCAGAGACAGAAGAGACTGACGGGACCGTACGGATTGTCGTCAGGAGGTGGAGGTAGCCGTGCACCGTGCGGAACCCGATTTCTCGCGCAGGCTGGATGTCTCGCTCCGGGCGCGGGTCACCCTGATCGTGGTAATCACACCGGAAGAAGAGCGGGTAGTGTCCCAGATCCAGGAGGTATGCGAGAGATGGGATCCTCCCCGGCAGTGCGTTGCGTGGGACAGCGTGGACGGCTTTTCTGTTATCGCCGGAAATAAAAATTTCATGAACCAGTCCAAGGATCCTCTTACGGCGCTCGATGATATTATCAAGACCAGCGAGGATGCGGTCATTGTTCTCAAGGACTTTCACGAGTACTGGAACAACCCGCAGGTAAAACGGCGGATCCGGAACTTCTCCCAGGCATTCCGGTACAACCGCCGCACAATCGTGATCCTGACCCCCGCCCCACGTGTACCGGATGAGATCCGTGACGAAGCCGTTATCGTGCATTTCCCGCCACCGACAGCTGCCGAGCTTTCCGCTGATCTCGACAAACTCCTTGGCACAAGCGGAATTTCCTGTTCGCTCTCTCCGGCAGGCCGCGAGAAGATCATCCAGGCCGCCCTTGGCATGACCCTGAACCAGGCACGCCGGGCCTTCTCGAAGGCGATCGTCACCCGGGGTTCCCTTGATGACCGGGATATCGATGCGATCATTGCTGACAAGAAAGATATCCTGAGTGCCTCGGATGCGCTGGAATTCTACAGTTATACCGAGGCCATGGAGAACGTCGGGGGTCTTGTGGTCCTTAAGGACTGGCTACGCCTGCGCGAACGTGCCTTCACCCAGGATGCGCGTGACTACGGGCTCCCGGCCCCCAAAGGCATCGCGTTAATCGGGATTCCAGGCACCGGGAAAAGCCTGACCGCCAAAATGATCGCCGATCTCTGGCACCTGCCCCTCCTCAGACTTGATGTGGGAGCACTCTTTGGCAGCCTTGTTGGTGAATCTGAAGAACGAACCCGTCGTGCGCTTTCGCTTGCCGAGACCATCAGCCCGTGCATCCTCTGGGTGGACGAGATCGAGAAAGCATTCGCCTTCGGCAGCGGGGACGCCGGGACAAGCCAGCGGGTCTTTGCCCACCTCCTCACCTGGATGCAGGACAAGACCGCCCCCTGTTTTGTGGTGGCGACCGCCAACAACATTGCCGCACTCCCGCCGGAACTATTGCGGAAAGGCCGTTTCGACGAGATCTTTTTCCTGGACCTGCCCACCTTCGAAGAGCGGCGCGAGATCTTTACCGTGCACCTCAAGAAGCGCAAGTGCCTCCCCATAGAGTTTGATCTCGATATTCTTGCCCGGAAAAGTGAGGGTTACGTGGGTGCCGAGATCGAGCAGACGATCATCGATGCGATGTACCGGGCATTCAGCGAGAACATGCGCCGGGTTACGACTGCGGATATCCTCCACTGCTTAAAAACGCAGGTCCCCCTCTCCGTTTCGCAGCGGGAGACGGTGGCTGAACTGAGGGGATGGCTAGGAGAAGGGCGTGCACAGTCAGCATCGCGGGCAGCTGCCGCCGGTCTACGGAACGACCGGGCGATCCTGCTGGAAACCTTCGAGACCGGAAGCCCGTGAGCCTCAATGCAGATTCCCTGTACCTTCCCGGTTCTCGGGCCCCTTTTTTTCCGGCGTACAACCGAAAGGATTGCCGCTGCGGTGTTGCAGGGGGACCTTCAGGCTGTCAGCGACCTTGCATCCATTGCCAGGACGGGAGTGGACGCAACTGCCCGGGCAATCGCGCTTCATGCATTGGGTTCCCTGCCCTCGCGGGACGCTATTGAAGTGTTCTGCAACGATGTACTACTCCATGGGGATGAACATCTGGAAAAGGTGGCCATTCACCAGGGATATATGCCCGTGGAACCAGGATCGCAGGCACTCTTTTTGTATATCTCCGGGCAGGAAGAAGCGCTGTGCCACTGCGATCCTGACCCCTCTCACCCAATCCTTGCCCGGGGATACAGAACGGCACCGGACCGGATCAAAGCCCGGGCGCTCCGAAGTTTTTCCGGTGCCCATATGGGCCGGATCCTCGCCCATGCATTGATAGGAACGGATCCGGAACAGGCTGCCATACGATGGTCGTACGGTGAATGGGAGGCTGTTATCTCCGGTCTCACCGATGAAGGAGCATGGGATCTCCTGTGGCAGCTGGTACCCTCAGCGCCCCCTTCATACGCTGTTGCCGCCCTCCGCAATATGAAGACAGCGGGCTGGAGACCAGCTGGAGATGATCGGAGGTCGTTTGAGGATCTCATCCGCATGATCCCGGAAGCATGGGTGTTTCCGATGCCGGAAAAACCCCTTGTCTCAATAAGGAACCAGGACTCTCTGTGCCTGAAACTGGTCTTCTCTCCTGACGGCACCCTTCTTGCCTCCGGAAACAGCGACGGCCGTGTCGAGATTTGGCAGTTATCATCGGGGCGGCCCATCACTTCCCTCACGGCACATACCGGGCCCATTGATTTTCTTGCAATCGTTTTGGATAATACGTACCTGGTTGCAGGTTCTGGCAACGGAATGCTCTCCTGCCGGGACATTTCATCGGGAAACACGATCTGGTCGTATGCAGACAAGAATCGTCATCTCTGCTGTATGGCGGTTACGGGAAACGGGGAGGCGATCCTTGCCGGAGATGATACCGGGAGAATGATCCGTCTTTCCTGCCGGACCGGAAAAGTTTTGCTGGATGTTCCCGGGCACCCCTCCCCGGTCACCGCAATCGCACCTTCCCCCGAAGGAAATTGTATTGCCGTAGGCCATATGGACGGAACCATCTCTTGCAGGGCCGGCACCGAGGGGAGGGAAATGTGGAGTGTACCAGGGACTGGCGACGGGGTGCGGGCTCTTGCATTCTCACAACAGGCCGATCAGATCCTTGTGGTCTATGAACGTTCTTTACCGGCACTGAGGGATGGGATCACCGGAAACATAGTACTGACTTATGCAGGACTTTCCGCGCATCCTGTCTGCCAGGATATGTCGGCAGAAAAATCGCTCCTCCTCATCGGGGGAAAGGATCACATTCTCCGGTTGTGGTGCGGACGGGAGAGGTATGCAGCAGCTGAAATCCCGTTATATAACCGCCTCCCGACGTGCTGCGCTCTCACACCAGACGGTACGCTCGCTGTCATCGGCTGCGATGAGGGAACCATAAACTTCATCAGTGTCCCGGAAGGACGCAGGATTGCAGAATTCCGGGGATATCGGCAGAGGGTCACGGCGTGTGCCATCTCTCCGGCCGGCAACCTTCTTGCATCCGCAGGAGGGGATGGTGAGGTCACCCTCCGAACTATACCCTCCGGTGAGATCTCCCGGACTCTTCGGAGGCCATCCGGTGCAGTCACAGCACTCTCCCATCTCTCCGGCCCGAACGACGCTGGCATTATTGCCGGGACTGCCGGGGGGATGATTCGCATTTTCGCCTGCAATGATGGCACGCCGGTCAGATCCCAGGATATGTACACACCGTCGGTGAGGGCCCTTGCAGCCAGCCCGGACGGGACCTGCCTTGCCTGCGCAGGAAGTGATGCAAGCCTTCGTATCTGGGACTTAAAAAATGGTGGGCTTGCTGCCACATGTGAAACTCCCGCCACCACCGCAAAGTGCCTTGCATTTTTACCGGATTCAGCCGGATTCGTTTCCTGCGGCTGGGACGGCATGATCAGGATCTGGGACACTGCCGGAGGAAAACAATCCGGAACGCTGGCCGGACATTCGAGTGTCATTACCTGCTGCTGCGTTGCCCCAAAGGGTGACCTTCTCGTTACCGGGAGTAATGACACAACCGTCCGGTTGTGGCTGCTGCCTGCCGGCAAGGCGGGTCCTGTCCTCCGTGAGGCAGATAAAGAAGTGAGCGCATGTGCGATCAGCCCCGACGGCAATCTCCTTGCTGCGGCAGGTATAGATCCTGTGATACGGATCTACCATCTGCCGGAGGGGATGCTGGCAGGGACAATTCCACAGATTCCCGGCAAGCCCACGGTTCTGGCTTTCAACGAAAACGGGGAGCTACTTGTTGCGGGGTACGATCACGGGCTCATCGTATTCTATTCTGTACATGAGCGAGTCCTGATCCGGACCTGGTCTGCCCACACAGGCGCCGTTACGGGCCTTGCTCCTGGAAAAGGAAACGATTGTATCGTTACAAGCGGGGCTGATGGGATGATCCACACATTCCGTCTCCCTTTCATGCGGCCCCTGTCGCAAACCACCCTGGACGATCTTGCACTGGCCCGGGAACAGGAACATGAGACGACAAATGATGCCCTGAAAGAACAATGGCAGTTTCTTTCCGCTCTGCTTTCTCTCCGGTTCCAGAATGAGATCGAACTCTGTCCGCTGTACCGTGATGCCGGCATATATGATATCCAGATTGTCGGGTGAGCAGCATGGAAAGGTTCGAACCATCCCACCAGCCAGTTGCCCGTCTTGGCGTCGATTTCGGAGCCGGTTCACTGGTCATTGCCCGTGGGGTAAGAGGTGGCAGCGGGTGCCATACTCTCGGTTTCCCCGGCTGGTCTCAGGAGATGACCCGCCCGGCAGCCGGGGAGCCTGTCCATAGTGTACCGGTGCTGGTTCATTACGATGAAGGGGGCGGTCGGATACTCGGAGACGAAGTGGTCCGCGCCGGTAAGTGCGGTCATCCTGCAACAGCGCGATGGATCCGGAAATACCTGCTGGAGGAAAGCCCGGTACGGATTCCGGTTACCCCGGAGAGCCATATCACGTTCCGCGACGCAGCAACAGATTTCCTGACAACCGTTCTCTCTCGTGCGTCACAGGTCTGTCCCGGGCAGTCTTCAGTAGTCTTTGCTCTTCCCCCGGAGAGCCCCGAATGGTATACCGCATGGCTCGGGAGCATTGCGCAGGCTGCCGGTATCAGGTACTGGCATACAGTTTCCGAACCCGCTGCTATTGTGGCTGGATACGGGCTGATCCCTGAAGGGGAGAAAGACTATCTTATTATTCGCTGGGATGAGACTGACCTTTCAGCGTCTTTTATCCGGTCCGACGATGCATCGGATGAGGGATCTGCCGGGGGCCTGATCGTCACCGGCACGGCATATGACAATACCGGATGCAGCGCGATGGACTTGTGGGTAGCACAGGACATACTTGACCGCAGTCCCGTAAAGTTCACCCGGGGAAAAGAGCAGCGGTTACGCGAGGAGATGGCCGGCAAAATAAAAGAGAGGTACGGACAGCTGGCAGCTGCCGGCGGGGTAACGATGGTGATTGGAGATCCGCTTTCCGGAACAACAACACCTGCCTGTGTCTCCCACGAAGACATCGGCAGGATCCTTCAGGAGCGTGGATTTGGATCGATCCTTGACAGTACGATCGATCGTGCACGGGCAGCAGCCCAGGCCCACGGGAGCGACGAGATGATACCTGCCGCCGTCATGATGGTCGGCCGGGGATGTGCATTTCCCGGAGTCCTGGATCTGATAAAAAAGCGGTATGGGGATCTGCCGGTCTATTCCGATCACCCGTTTGATGCCATTGCCCGGGGTGCTGCATTTTCTCTGCCCCCCGCAAACCGATCGGACCTGATCACACATGATTATGCACTCCGGTACTGGGAGCCGAAAACCCGGGAGCACCGTTACCGGTTCCTCGTTCGCAGCGGGGCACGTTACCCAAGCGCCGGCCAGGTCGCCCGGATCACCATCAGCGCTGCCTACGATGGCCAGACGCGTCTCGGGATACCCCTGTATGAGATCCGCACGCGCCCGGATGCACAGGTACCCTCCCTTGAACTTGTTTCTGACGCAACCGGGGGGATCCGCCTGGCCGGTCCCCCAGAAGATACCGGCACTGAAAACAGACCACTCCTGGCAAATGGCCGCGAACCGGTGCTGCTGCCTGCTGATCCGCCGGCGCTAAAAGGCGAACCGCGGTTCGAACTGACATTCAGGCTTGACGGCGAGAGAAAACTGCTGGTTACGGCCCGGGATCTTGTGACCGGCATACTTGTGAAGAAAGATACCCCGGTGCACCAGCTGAGCTGAGGAGAGGAGGAAATATCTATGGAAATGCAGGAAATGGAGATTATCATCAATAAGGAAGGGAAAGTTCTGGTGAAAGTGAACGGGGCACACGGTGCTTCATGTCTTGAGCTGACCAGGAACCTCGAAAACGCCGCGGGAGTTATTGAGGAGCGGACGCACTTGCCGGCGTACTACGAACCGCAGGTACAGGAAGAACAGGCAGCCCGCATCCGGAGATCCTAAAAAATCAGCGGGCAAGATCGCGTACAGCCCGGATATTGCCCCGGTCATCCCGCCGTTCATCCACCGGTGTCTCGCAGACAAGGGGCAGGCGTGAAAAGACCGGGTTGTGGAGGAGACACCGGAATCCTTCTTCACCAATGAACCCCATCCCGATGTGTTCATGCCGGTCGAGTCCACTCCCACGATCACCTTTTGTGTCATTGAGATGGATGATACGAAGCCGCGAAAGACCCACCTGCTCATCGAACTGTGCAAGGGTAGAGGCCATGCCCTCTTCAGTGCGCAATTCATAACCGGCGGCAAATGCGTGACAGGTGTCAAAACAGACGCCAATCCGCTTGTCCGCCGGAAGCCCTCGGATGATGGCACCTATATGCTCGAAACTGCTCCCAACGCTGTTCTTCTCCCCTGCGGTATTCTCAAGGAGCAGCATAGTCCCTGATTCCGAAGATTCGAGCGCAGCTGTCACTGCTTTGATGACGCGGGCCCTGCCCCCGGCAATGCCGTCCCCGAGGTGGTGGCCGAGGTGAGTCACAAGATAGGGGATACCGAGCCGACCGCACCGGTCGAGCTCTGCCGTGAGCGTCTGGACGGACTTTTCCCAGATCTCGGGCTTGGGCGAGGCAAGGTTCGGGAGATACGGCATATGGTCGACCGGGAGGAGCCCGGTGGTGGCAATCTTTTTTTTATAGAGGTCGCTGTCCTCATCAGAAAGGGGCTTAAATCCCCACCCCCGGGGGTTGCGGGAGAACATCTGGAAGACATCGCAGCCGGCATCCCGAGCCCGGTCAACCGCGAGGTCGAGCGAACCGGCAATGGAGACGTGCACGCCGACTTTTACCTGTACCATGAGTGATCCTGCTCCATATCGGCAATCATCGTACCTGATCAACATTGCAGCGCACCGGTAGATGGAGATTGTGATCGATCCCACAGAAACGGGAACCCGTGGGGGTTGATGGTGGCGCAGCGGTGATGTTACCCTGATGCGCAGCAAACATCGCGAATCCTGAACTCCCGGTTATTCACCTGCCAGATACTGTATCTTGATGAGGAAAGACGGACAAGTTCCGGGTATGCAGGTCACCTTCCTTGGGACGAACGGGTGGTATGATTCAGCAACAGGAAACACGGTCTCAGCCCTGATCTCGGCGCGGGACTTTGATATTATTCTCGACGCGGGGAACGGGATCGCCAAAGTTGACCAGTACCTTACGCAGGAGAAGCCGGTCTTTCTTTTCCTTTCCCATTTTCACCTCGATCATACGGAAGGGCTTCACGTACTTGTGAAGTTCCGTTTTAAAAAGGGCCTGACCATCTGCGGTGGGGCAGGGACAAGGACAAACCTCGCAGGCCTTCTCCGGGAGCCGTACACAGTCCCGCTTGAAGAGGTCCCCTTCCCGACAACGGTGACCGAGCTTGCGGAAGGTGCGACAGAGCTCCCCTTCCGGGTCACCTGCCTGCCCCTCGTCCACCCCGTTCCCTGCATGGGCTACCGGTTCGAGATTGACGGAAAGGTGGTTACCTATTGCACCGACACGGGTGTCTGCGATAACGCGGTAACCCTTGCACGCGATGCCGACCTCCTCATCACGGAATGCGGGTTAAAACCCGGAGAGAAGAGCCCCCTCTGGCCTCACATGAACCCGGAGGATGCGATTGGGGTTGCCCATCGGGCAGGAGCAAAACGGCTCGCGCTGATGCATTTCGGTGCGGAAGTCTACAAGACAATGGAGGAGCGCCGGGCATTAAAGGTACAATTTGAAAAGGACTGCCCGGGACTCGTTGTGTCTGAGGACGGGATGACGATAGAAGTGTGACGGGATACTTATGAGAATAAGATACAGTCTGAAAATCTGTAGGGCCGTAAATTCGGAACGACTTTTTGGAAATACCAGACAGCCTGTGTCAGGTCCGGACGGAGTCACGATCAGCGCGGAACCGGGCTCCTGAAAAACGATCCGCTTATCGCCGGCTCCGTATCCTCTATAAATCATGACACCGATCACTCAGGTGTAGTATGGATCTCTGGGCGCTCCTTACGAAGAACACACAGGCTTTCAGGACCAAGTCCATCGATAAACTCATGGAGTGTACCGGCGGAGAACAGGCACTGAGGAAAGTGCTTTCCCCGCTCGATCTCACCCTCATGGGGATCGGGGCCATCATCGGAACCGGCATCTTCGTTATTACCGGTGTAGTTGCTGCAAACTATTCCGGGCCGGCACTGGTAATCTCGTTCATCATTGCCGGCATAGTCTGCGCATTTGCCGCCCTTGCGTACGCAGAATTTGCCGCGATGGTACCGGTAGCCGGCAGCGCCTATACGTACAGCTATGCCTCCCTCGGTGAGATCTGGGCCTGGATCATCGGGTGGGACCTGATCCTCGAATATGCAGTCTCTATCGCCGCTGTAGCGGTCGGCTGGTCCGGATATATCACCAGCCTCGCGGCAAGTGCCGGGATCATCATTCCCGCCGCTCTGGCAAACCCCCCCGGAACCAATGGGGGGCTTTTCAATATCCCGGCAATGGGAATCATTCTGCTGGTCACGCTCCTGCTCATCATAGGAGTACGGGAAAGCGTCCGGGTCAACACCCTCATCGTTGCAATAAAACTGGGTGTGATCCTTCTTTTCCTGTACCTGGCCTTTGGCCACATCCAGCCGGCCAACTGGGTGCCCTTTATGCCGTTCGGCTGGAACGGAGTTATCACCGGTGCCGCCATTGTCTTTTTTGCCTACATTGGTTTTGATGCGGTCTCGACCGCTGCAGAAGAGGTCAAAAACCCGCAGCGGGATGTTCCCCTCGGCATTCTCACATCCCTTGCCATCGCTACGGTGCTGTATATCTCGGTCTCTGTAGTGCTTACCGGCATCGTTCCCTATACGCTCTTTGCCGGGACCAGTGCCCCGGTTGCCTTTGCTCTTGGACAGATCGGGATCTCGTGGGGGTCTGCCCTTGTCTCGGTCGGGGCGATCTGCGGAATCACATCAGTTATCATCGTCCTTCTGTACGGACAGACACGGATCTTCTTTGCCATGTCACGGGACGGGCTGCTGCCGGGAGTCTTCAGGCAGATCCATCCCGTGTACCGCACACCGGTCAAGGTTACTCTCCTTGTCGGCACGGTTACTGCTCTTCTTGCAGGGTTTCTCCCGCTCACCACCATCGCCGAACTGGTCAATATCGGCACGCTCGCTGCCTTTATTATCGTCTCCCTGGGAGTGATCGTGCTCCGGCACACGCAGCCGTCACTGCCCCGGCCATTCCGATGCCCGCTCGTTCCATTCGTCCCCATCATCTGTATCATTTCCTGCGGCCTGCTGATACTCGCTCTCCCGCTGGTGACGCACCTGCGTTTCGTGCTCTGGCTTGCCGCCGGCCTTGTGATCTATCTCCTCTACAGCCGGCACCACAGCAGGATTGATGAGGACACGAGTACTCTTGCATGCTGGAAATAGCAGGCAACAAAGACAACGGTCAGTATTTCACGAAAAAAGAATGTGGTTATTTTTTCAGTTTTTTCATGACCCATGCCATGTTCTCACCCAGTACCTTCATGGTGTTGAGCCCCTCATCGTCATTCTCCACATCACCGGGGGCAAGCCCGATACCCACATTCCAGTAACATGAACCCGGGACCACCATCTGGCTGATGAAGAAGAAATGATTTATCGTATCAAACGTGTGAATTGCACCGCCCCTGCGGACTGCCACAACCGCTGCCCCAACCTTGCGACGGAACATGCTGTCGTTTGCCATAGCAACAAAACCTGACCGGTCGATCAGGGCTTTCATCTCTGCTGTCACATCAGAGAAGTAAGTGGGTGAGGCAAGGATGATTCCGTCTGCCTCATCCATCTTTGCAATACATTCGTTGGCAAAATCAGCGATCACGCAGCGGCGGTTCTTCTTCTCCATGCATTTCATGCAGGCCGTGCACCCATGCATCTTCTTCCCTGACAGCTGAACCAGCTCAGTTTCTATCCCTGCTTTTTCAAGTTCCTTAAACAGCGCCCGCACAAGGATCGCAGTATTCCCGTCTTTGCGGGCACTTCCGTTGAATGCGATGACTTTCATGGATTTTATTCCTGTATTATCACCCTATGGCATCGCCACGCAATAATCATATCAGTAGACCGGAAGATACAAAAAAACGGGAGCATCCGCAAGGAAACAACACTGGCACGGAGAGTGCAGGGAGATACCCGGCAAATGCTATTTTCTGGGGTACCATCTTAAGAACCCACGCGCCAAATAGTCGTGCGATATGAATTCAAGGTTGCAGTTTTCCGATCTCTCGCTCTCAAAAGAGATCGCGAAAGCCATAGAAGATATGGGCTTTGAAGAGCCCACCCCTATTCAGGCACTCGCTATTCCCCTCATCCAGGCCGGCCGCGATGTGACCGCGCAGGCACAGACCGGTACCGGAAAGACGTCAGCATTTGGCATCCCCGTTATAGAAAATATCGACGCATCACAGCGTGTCGTACAGGCTATTGTCCTGTGCCCCACCCGGGAACTCGCCATACAGATCGCCGAGGAGTTCTCCCACCTTCTCGCCCACCTCCCAAAAATCTCCGTCCTACCGGTATACGGCGGCCAGCCCATTGAACGCCAGCTCAAGGCTCTTGCAAACGGGGTTCACATCGTGATTGGCACACCCGGGCGTGTAATGGACCACCTCAAGCGCCGCACCCTCTCTCTCGACAATGTCTCGATGGTAGTTCTCGACGAGGCTGACCAGATGCTTGACATGGGTTTCAGGGACGATATCGAGCTCATTTTAAAGCGTATACCCCAGAAGCGCCAGACGCTCCTCTTCTCCGCAACGCTCCCCAAGCCGATCATCGAGATCTCAAAACGGTTCCAGAACCGTCCCGAATTTGTCCGGGTCGAGTATCAGGAGGTCACGGTTCCTGCGATCGAACAGTCCTATATCGAGGTCAGGGATCGGGACAAGCTCGAATCACTCTGCCGGGTGATCGATGTCTTCGACCCACAGCTGGCGATCATCTTTTCCAACACCAAACGAGGGGCAGAAGACCTTGCCGGCCGTGTCCGGGCACGGGGCTATCGTGCCGAGGAGCTCCATGGCGATATGAAACAGTCCCAGCGTGACCGGGTTATGGGCGGATTCCGTAAAGGTACCCTTGATATCCTGATCGCAACGGACGTTGCCGCGCGCGGTATCGATGTCGAGGACGTGGATCTCGTGATTAATTATGATGTCCCGCAGGACGTCGATTACTACGTCCACCGTATCGGCAGGACCGGGCGGGCGGGAAAGAGTGGGCGGGCGATCACCTTTGTTACACCCCGGGACTTTACCAAGCTCCGCGAGATCCAGAAATACATAAAAGTCCAGATTCCCAGGAAACCCCTCCCGACCGCAGATGACGTTATGGAGTCAAAGACGCATGCCATCATAGATGTGGTTCGTACTACGGTGCAAAATGGCGGTATTGAGCCGTATGCACGGATCGTGCAACAGGAAAGCGAAGGGGATCTCACAACGCTTGAGATCGCTGCAGCGCTCTTAAAAATGCGCATGGAGCAGGGTGCTGACACCCACAAGGAGCGCACAGCCCCGGTGGATTTCGGTGACACCGGTGCAGAAGCCGGCATGGTAAGGTTCTTCATTGGCCTTGGCCGCGACCATAGCGTTGCTCCCAAGGATATTGTGGGCGCCATTGCCGGAGAGACAGGTATTCCGGGTAAATCCATTGGAGCGATAAGGATTCTTGACACCTACTCATTTGTCGAGGTCCCCCGTGACTGCGCTGAAGAGGTCTACACAATTATGAAAGAGCGCACGATCCGGGGCCAGCCCACCGGAATTGAACCTGCCCAGGGCAGGCGGGACTAAAAAACGATTTTTCAGATCTGCCAAACTATTCTTTTTTCCTGATGCAGACTCCGTATAATGAGATACTTATGTTGTCCATTACCGGAGCTTGGGTTACATAGAAAGAGAGATAATTTCCCGAGTATGGACTCCTTCACACGTAATACTCAATATCTTGCAGGTTGAATTCTGCTGTATGAACATGAAAATGATTATGGGCGGTATCGCCTTCCTTATCCTTCTCCTCTTTGTTGCCGGTTGTACCCAGCCTACGGCTCCCCAGGCAACCCCGGTTCCGACCACCGTGCCTCCTACAACTGTACCGGTTACAACAACCGCAGTACCCACTACCTTTGTTCCTGCCACTCCCGGACCCACTCAGACCTTATCGGCTAACTGGGCGGTCACGGTCCAGGTGCAAAGCAACGGACAATCTATCAACCCACAGGTGGTTTTTACCTTTAATGGCGGAATGGGTATGAACCTGATCCCTGAAATCGATGTCCAGGTCACGCGTTCCGATGGAACAGTAGAGACCGGAAAATTCACCCAGGGTGATAACATGCAGATGGGCCAGACCGTCAGTCTCCCGGGAACAACCGGGAACAACGACAGGGCAGAAGTCTGGGTGATCACGCCTCAGGGCGACCGGGTCAAGATCATCGACAAGTATGTCCCGTTCCGATCCTACAACTAACTTTTTTTTATCCTAGAATTGCGGACTTGCAGACATTCAGACTTCTGAAGAAGTATCCTCGATATGGAGGGTCTGCCACGCAACGGAGCGTTCCTCCACGGCTTTTTTGATCACCCGTTGGGTCCGGGTCAGGCTTGCTGATCCATGCTTCACATCCATGAAAACAATCCTGATCGCAGATCCATTTTCATCCGCTACGGCAGAGAGACCATCGAAGATAATATAATCAACGGGGGATCCGATGAACCGCGCATCTGCCGGAAGATATCCAAACGACGGTAACAG
Source organism: Methanoregula sp. (assembly GCF_035543475.1). GTDB lineage: Archaea > Halobacteriota > Methanomicrobia > Methanomicrobiales > Methanospirillaceae > Methanoregula. Next base: position 33,694 of record NZ_DATKKA010000008.1, on the reverse strand, counting down.
AGGAGCCATCTGTTCTGCGATCTTTCCTTTCAGGGTTGAACGGGAGCGGTTGACCGAGTCCTTCCGGATCTCCGCTACAGATTCTGCTTTCCAGCGCTCAAGCTCTGCCCGGTAGCGCTGTTCGATTGCGGAAATCTGTGCCCGTACAACGAGCCAGCCAAGGAAAAAACCGGCTGCCAGGCCCAGGATGAGATAGATGAGAGGATCCTCAGACGCCATACAAGATAGTGCCATGCCACCTTTTTATGCAGACTGGCAGGCAGGGTGAAAATGATCGCCGCCTGTTTTTTGCCGAACGGTTATTGTCCAAAAAAGCATTGTTCTCTCATAATGGCTCATGGAAGGCAGGAAAGGATCCTATGGAGCCCTACCCGATATAATGCCTGAGAGAGCCCATCTGCTCCCAACGGGATGAGCCACCCATTACCATGAAACGGGTTCTGCATATGACCAGTGTAAAAAGAGAACAGAGCGAACCACAATTCTTTTTTCCCGCATGGTAGACTTAGTGCGTGTATAGTTATGCAGAAAAACCCCACCAGGAAATACCAGGTAGTCGAGGAGGCAGAGATCGATCTCGTCCTCAGGTGCAGGGACAGCCGTGAATTTTACGAGCAGTATCTCAGGGTATTCCCGGATACAAAAAAGGGCCTCGACAGTATCAGCAAGATCTGGAAGCGCCGGAGTGAATTCGCAAAGAAGCGACAGCTGACCCTTCCGCAGGCAGAGGGCGGCACCGCGCAATCCCAGGAGATCCAGGCGCTGATTCTCGATCAGACAAAGATCATGATGGAACTCGCATCTCTTGCCAAGGAGAACCTTGAGGTAAACCGGCAAATCCTCCAGACACTTGCTCACCAGAACCGGATTCTCACCGGCCAGCACGAGGAAAAGGCAAAAGAGCCGGCACACCCGGCACATCCCCCGAAACCAGCAGTCCAGAAAAAAGCGCCAGAGAAGCAGACACCTATAATGGTTGGTTCGTAAGGCAATACATTTTTTTTAATACTGTTTACTTGATTCCGCGCATACCATTTTTTGCTTCCGTCCCACATAAAAAATCCTTATATTTTTCGTTTTTACGGAGATTTTTCTGCGGAATTTCCCCGGATTTCCCCCAGCATCTTTTGATTTCTGTTAAATTTTATCGACAGAAAGGTACCGATCCCTGAAGAGAACCCCATTCATATATATAGATCCAGACAAAACTTTTTGTATATGCCACGAGGACGGCCAAAAGGTTCCAGAAACCTGAGTGCGTATGAACGCGGAAAAGTGAAAAGAATACGCGAGATTATGTCGGAGAAGGGAATTGCCGATTTTGACCGGCTCCGGGATCAGCAGATCCTCACTAATATCTATGTCAACACTGAGGGAGAGATCTTCATAAAATACGGACTGGACACAAATTTTACGGACCAGACTGTTTCACGGAACCGGAATAGCGAGAAGATTCTGGCAAAACTGGAAAAAAACCTCGCCCTGTTACGTACTGTCCTCTGAAAAGGATAATCAAAATTTTTTATAAGAAAAATTCATTGTACATGACCTGTTAATTTATCCGGCATCTGAGTCGTTTCACCCTGTTTTATCTCGCGGTTGATTTATCGGCTGAATATACCGTTTCACGAGCTGTTTTCCAGGGATATCCCAGAAAAGGGGGTGAAAATGTGGCGACGGAATACCAATAGATGCATTTCCTTCCCGCGGGAAAGAGATAACACCGGCTCTGAATATTTTTGTCGGTACCGGGATGGTGCACAAGAACCATATCCCACGCCATCTAATTTCTTCATCACTCCTGGTGGTCTCCGTTTCTCTTATCCCGATTCCCTACCGTATCGCAGCGCTCACTGCAGAAAAGCATGCCCTCTTTGAGTATCCGGCAGACCGTCTTGCCGATATAATCCATGAGATAGGATTCCGGTGCACATCCTGTGCAAAGTGCTGTACCCGTGCATTCAATGGCCATGTCTTCCTGCTTGACCATGATGTGGAGATCGTCAAATCGATCGATCCTGACGCACTAGAACCTGCGCCGGGGCCCGAATTCTGCGATCAGGAAGGCACTTTTTATGTCTCCGGGTATGCGCTGAAGGTAAAAGAGGATGGGGAAGGATCCTGCTGGTTCCTTGAAAACGGCCGGTGCAGGATATATAACCAGAGATTTGCCATCTGCAGGATCTACCCGTATATGCTGCACCGGGAACCTGATGAACGTGGATCTGTGGACTGGCGCCAGATCTCCGGTCTGGACAAGCACGGGGAATATAATACAGCGATATCAGAAGACGAGTGTATAACCCTGGCGCGTCAGACCATGGAATACGAGCACGCATTTCTCGATCACCAGATCGCATTCCTCGAATGTGTCCAGGAGTGGTTCACCCGGCACCGGCTCCGGCATGTCCAGAAGATCTATGATGAGCGAATGCGGCTGTATAAGAGAGGCATTCCCATTACCGTGATGGTATACACGGGCGGGCGTTTCGAAAAGTGCCAGATTGAGGAGGCGCCATCCCCTCATAAATAGAATAAATTCCCGCCGGAATTACTATCCCACAACGCAAACCTAAAAAAAGTTCTCAGCGTCAGGATGGCGACCCTTTTCTAAAGCGCACGGATCACCATAAGAGTGATATCATCGTGCTGCGGGTGGTCTCCTGCAAACCCGGTAATGGCAGCAAGAATCTTTTCAAGAATATCTGCAGCGGGAAGATTGCGATTCTCCATGATCACGGAGAGGAGGCGCTCTTCACCGAATTCCTCTTCCCGGTCGTTAATCGCCTCAGTCACTCCATCCGTGAAGAGTACGAGCACGTCACCCGGCCGCAGATCGACCTGTGCCGACTGGAGAACAACCTCATCTGTCATCCCCAGCGCTATACCCTGCGCCTTGAGAAGGACCACATCTGACGAGGTGCCTTTCAGAAGCAGGGGAGGATTGTGACCGGCATTCACGTACTCGAGTGTCATCGCCCGGGAATCAAGGATTGCATAGAAGAGCGTGACAAACATACTCGTCTTTGAATCCTCACAGATCAGCTGGTTCGCATGGCCGATGGCCACGGCCGGATCGGCGTTTGCAAGTGTGCTGGCCCGGATGAGCGTGCGTGAAAGTGCCATGAAGAGTGCCGCCGGTACACCTTTGCCGGAGACATCAGCGATCACCAGTCCCCACTGCTCCTTTCCGAGAGGAATGAAATCATAGAAGTCGCCACCAACCTCCAGGGCCGGAATATTCTTTGCTGCAATCTCAATGCCGGCAATTTTCGGTGCAGTTTCCGGGAGAAAACTCTGCTGGATCCCTTTTGCGATCTCAAGTTCCTTTGCAAAGCGTTCCTTTTCGGCGGTCGTACGCTGGAGTTCATCCAAGTGTTCCTTGAGATCCCCGGCCATCGCATTGAAGGAATGTGCAAGATCCTCGAACTCATCCCCTGTCCTGATTTCCACCCGATAGTCGAGGTTCCCGGCGCCAATTGCCTCAGATCCGCGTTTGAGGGCCTGAACCGGACGGGTGATTACCTGGGAAAAGAGGATGGAGAGCGCGGTAACCATCAAAAACAGCAGAATAAAGAGCACAATAAAGAGGCCCTTTGCCGTGTTCATTGTCTGGTTCAGATGGGCACCGCTCTCACCGGTTGCATTGACGATCTGTGCCCGCGTTTGCTCGGCCGGCGCAATCACATCACTGACCGGCACAACAAGAGCAACACTCCAGTTAACGCTCTTCACGGGAGCGTATGCGACAAATTTTTCACCATCACCAAATGGCACCCGGGCTATCCCGCTCTCACCGGCAATCATATGCTGTGCCACCGCAGCAAGGGCAGTATTGTTGCTTAACAGGAGGTTTTCCGTCCCGAATGATTCATCCCATCCCTTATCTCCGGCAGCCAGACCGGGACGCGCGATAACGTTGCCATAATTGTCAATGAGCATGGCGTACCCTGTATCCCCGATCTGGGTGGCAATGATCTGCGTGTTGACGGTCGAGAGGGTGACATCGGCGGCAACAACCCATGTTGAGTTCCCCCCATTGCTTGGGACCAGCCGGGAACAGGTGATCATCAGGCCTTTACCGGATGCATCGACATAAGGCTCAGACCATGAAAGCGTCCGGGTCTGCAGGGCACGGGAGTACCAGTCGCGGCTCCGGGGATCATAGGTGGCGGCAATACCGGATACCCATGGATGGACGTACAGGATGCCGCTCCCCGTTCCGACATACATCTGCGTGATACGGGGATCTGATGCAAGCATCGGGGTCATTACATCATCCAGAGAGGCAAGAGAATACAGTTCGTTCTGGACACCGGCCCGGGTAACTCCGGGTGCAAGGAGATATACCGAGGATATGCTGGGATCCTGCGGTATGTCAGACTGGGAATAAAGGGGACGAGGTTCGGCGGGGCGGGGCTGGATGGTTGCTGCATACCCGGCAAGCGTATCCATCTCCCCCCCAACCTGGGAGAAGACCACGTTGCTGATATCGGCCTGATCGGTGGCAAGACGCAGAAGTGAGGCCTCTGCATTCGCTTCAAGAGCGGTTGTACTCTCGGAGACTGCCTGGCTGCCGAGCTGTCCGCTGCTTGCAAGAGCATAGGATCCCATGTCGCTCATCGTGGAAAAAGCAGAGTACCCGACAATCCCGAGCGCGACCATGGAAAGGGACAGAAAAACGAGCAGGATTTTTGTTCTGACAGTCATCTTCTGCCACGGTCTGGGTATGCTCATTATGACCGTGTTTGTCACAGGAACGGGAAAAGGGTTGTTATTTTACCCGGATTTCCCGTCCACCAGTAAAAACAGGTTAAATGGCCTACCCGCCAATTTCGCCGGGACGGCAGGAAATAAAGATACCGTCCTGAAAAATCAGAAAATGGGTGTTCAGATATTTCCCGGGCCAAACTGTTGTCGTCCCGAGGGAGTAAATGCATTTTCCACAACCCCCGGCGGGAGGATGCCCGGGGCTGAGCCGGTCTTTGCATAGGTATACAGGGCAACGGTGAATATTGCCTGCATCGCAGACGAGATGATGGCAAGGACTGCAATCAGCACGACGAAGAGCACGAGCGCAATCCAAAAGAGCATCGTGTTTCCGATAAAGAGCGACCCCAGGACAAGAAGCAGGCCGATAAAACCGATAGCCGCAAAGACAAGCGAGATCGAGATCGTCCCGACAACGCTCTCTCCCCAGGTCTTCCTGAAGAGAGCAAGGGACTCCTTCATCGCATCAACCACGCCCTTGTCTTCAAACGCAAGCACAGGTACGACGAACAGGGTCACCAGGCTCCAGACGCCCCCGACGACTGCAGCGGCAATTTCTCCGAGGAATCCGGCGCGATCTTCAATCATATGCAGGATCAGGCCAACTGTTGCCGCGATGACTGCCCAGGCAAGGATGGAACCAAGGTGGCCTGCTGCCGCAGTGAGTCCCTCCCTGACAGACATATCCTTTCCGTTCATCTTTGCGTGAACACAGGTGATTAAGCCGACGTTAAAGAAGATCACGACGAAGTAGCTGACCAGGTAGAAGATGAAAAGTAAGATGATACCTCCCACGGTATTGGTGGAGAAAGAGAACCACCCGTTGGAGAAGAATATGAGCGGGATAAACGTTGCAATCACAAGGAGCGTAACGAGACCCGAGATGATGGGAAAGGCAAGGAGTTTCTTGTCCTCCATCAGGATCCGCCAGCTCGCCTTGACCAGTTCGAAACTACGAGTAATCCTTTCTATCATGATCCTGTGTTTGCCGTCTTACGGGATGAATGTATTTTTCCTTCTATGATCACAACTTCAGTTCTCTGACGACAAAAAAGGGAATAACATCTTCACGGTCATCCGGCGGTACCGGATCGCGCACAGCCGGGAGAGAACTACAAACCCCGATAAAACGAGTCAGAGAAGAGAGGGGGTTCCGGGATCAGATTTGCCCGGCAGCAGATGCCTTATCGCTCAAACGTTTCCCGCGCAAAAATCCCGACACGGGCCAGAGCATCGCGGGCCTCGGGCACCTGCTTACCGAAGATCTGCCAGAAATGGAACATCCCTTCCCAGATCTCGAACCTGACCTGAACCCCGGCCCACTTTGCTTTCCCTGCAAAGGCAGAAATGTCATCGTACATGAGTTCACCGGATCCTGCCTGGATATACAGCCGCGGGAGCCCGGACAGGTTGGCATGAACCGGAGAGGCACGGGGGTCTTCTGGATCGCTGTAGGCAAGATACTGAGTGCGTATCGCAGCAAGCCGGGCCAGCGTAAGCCAGTCGCTCTCCCTGCCTTTTTTCGCTATATCCCTCCCGGATGAGAGATCAACTACCGGGGACAAGCAGACAGCGGCCGGGGGCATCAGGAGATGCTGTTCCCGCAGCGAGAGCAGAAGGTCGATTACGAGGGTACCCCCAGCCGATATCCCCACCGGGATAATCCGGTGTGGGGGATAACCGTGTTTGGCAAGAAACCGGTAGGCTTCGAGTGCATCCTCTGCCGCTGCCGGGAACGGATGCTCCGGGGCCAGCCGGTAATCGACAGAAAAGACCCGGGACCGGGTAGCACGGGCAAGCTCAGCACAGAATCCCAGATGGTCAGCGGTTGATCCTACCGAGAAAAAGCCGCCATGGAAGAAGAGAAGAGTCCGGTCCGGCACCCCCCCGGCCACTGAGCACCAAACGCCCCGCAGGTCCTCACGGATCGCCACCGCTTCTGTTTCAGGACGTTCATCGGACTGGAATTCGGTCAAAAATTCCGAAAATTCCTGCCGTGCCAGTCCCACCGGCCTGTTGGGATCAGGAACATACGATTTGAGGATGTCCAGGAACTCCTGCGGCGTTTCACGGATCATGATGTGTGGTTATGGTGCGTGAGGGAGATAAAGTCTGGGGCGTTATACGACCCGGGGCAAGGATCCGGCTCAGGCGTGACATCCCTGTACATTCCTTTTGGTACGTGCATCTCGAAGCGTGCACCTTTTCCCGCCCGGCCGGTTTCGCAGATGGTGATTCCCGTGATTGACAGGATTTCCCGGGCAAGACACAGGTTATGGCAGAGCCCGGAAGATTCCCCGAGTCCTTTTACGAAGATCCGCTCTTTGTCACCCTGCGCGATCCCGATACCGTTGTCCTCGATGATCACGACAAGGCCCTCGGAATTCTCGTTTATACTGCAGCGAATCTCCGTAAGGGTCGCACCATGGCGGAATGCGTTATCCACCAGGGAATGAAAGACCCGATCAATGAGGGGGTCAGCAAATATCTCCCACTCCTCAGGCGGGGAAAAGACAGAGCCGCCAGGAACATTCCGTTGCCGGCAGACCTTCCGGAACAGGTGATCAACGCATATCCACGCAGGAGCTGATGAGCCAAGGTTCTGGTAGACCTGCGTGAATTCCACCTGAGCGGATATAGCGGCAACTGTTTCGCTGATCTTCGTTGCATACAGGGAAAGATATGGCTCTCCCGGGCAGTTCCGGAAAAGGTCGAGATATCCTGTCAGTACGGTCAGTTTGTTCCTGATATCGTGGCGGGTGAGATCCGTGAGCAGGCTGAGTTTGCGGTTGGCAACCGTCAGGGCCTGTTCAATGTTTCGCTGTTCCGTAAGATCCCGTGCAACAGCATAGATCTGTTTCCTGCCCGACATGAATGCCCGCCATTCAAGCCAGCGACAGGTACCGTCAGGATACCTGACCCGGTTGATAAAAGTGGCTGCCTTTCCGCCTTGTCGCAAATGCCGAAGGACGCTCCGGGTAGCTGCGTGATCGTCAGGATGAATAATGGTATAGAGAAAACCTGATTCTTCGCTCCGGGAATCGCAACCGAGCAAGGCCTTGCCGGCCGGATTAAGCCGGAGGATCCTGCTTTCGGTATCAAGAATGCAGAGGAGATCGGGGCCATGGGTAAAAAACCGGTCGAGTTCCCCGGCCTTCTTCCGGAGTGCTTCCTGAATCGCCTGCAGGTCGGTTATATCATGATAAATTCCAATCCTTAGCCGCCGGTTGTCCATATTCAGGACCTTCGTACTCACGATGACGGGTATAGGGTTCCCGTCACGGTCCACGATCACGTCCTCCGCTATCTCCGAATCTTCTTCGTTTGTACGCCGGTTCTGGAGATTCTCCTGACCACCTTTCTCCGGAGAATAGAGCGTGGATTCCTGCAGAGTGAGAATTTCGGGAAGCGTCCGTTTCAGCATTCCAAGAGCTTTCTGGTTTGCATCTATGATCGTCCCGGTCTGCGTATCAGCAACAACGATTGCATCTCCGGCCCGTTCCAGCAAAGAGCCGTACCAGGGCTTGCAGGAACGGTGACCGTCATCATAACAATCATTGCCGGCAACCTCCCGTCCGACACCATAGAATCCGGAAAACAATCCATCCCGGGAATGGACAGGTATGCCGGTAAGTTCCAGCGTCACATTCCTGCCATCCCGATGGAGCACAGAAAGACGGAAGGATCGAAACTCCTCTTTTTTTGCCATAATCCCGGCGAGTTCTGATGCAGCTGCCCGGCATCGATCTGATGGATAGATAATATCGGCAAAGGACTTTCCGTTCAGCTCCTGATGGCTGTAGCCGAGGATATTCTGGACCGGTGGATTTGAACTGGAGATCCGCCCGTCAGGTGTACACTCCCAGATCCAGTCTTCGGTTTCTGCAGAGAGCATCTGGTACCGCTGCCCGATCTCCCTCATTGCGTGATCGCTCTCTTTTAGTTCCTCAAACTGCTTATGCAGACCATCTTCTGTCAGCATCAGCTGCCGGACTGCATTTTTGAGCTCCCCTTCCGAGCGCCGCCTTTCGCTGATATCCCGGATAAAGGCAAATATCTGTGATTCCGACCCCTTTTCATTGTAGTTGAGCACCAGTTCAACCGGGAGGACGGCCCCGTCTTTTTTTATCAGGATCTCTTCGATAATGGCACATTTCTGGGTAAGAAGCCGGCTCCACCCGGAAGACAGGGAAAAAAAGGACAGCCCCGGTCGGATATCAGTAACGGAAAGGCCGGAAAATTCCTCCCGGGTATACCCGAGCAGGGTGCAGATGGCGTCATTGTAATACGTGATCTCGCCATTTATCCGCATCCAGAGGATACCTTCAGAAGTATGATCCACGGAATACTTCATCAGCCGAAGTTCGGTTTCTGCCTTTCTCCGCCGTACGATCTGGCGGACCAGATGAGAGAGCTCCGTGAACTGGGCCCGGGGATCACCTCCTTTCTGGACGTATGAATCAGCGCCGCTGTTAATCGCTTCGATCACTACCTCCTCCCGGCCCCGGCCGGTAAACAGGATAAACGGCATATCAGGGTGTTCGCTGCGGATTGTCCGAAGAAAAGCAATCCCGTCAATGTCAGGCATCTGGTAGTCGGATATGATGGCGTCAAACTTGGTATCGGCAATACGGGTGAGTCCTTCCTCAGCCGACGCAACCGTAACAACAGTAATATCACCCTCCCGCTCAAGGAAGACCCGGCACACATCCAGCAGTGCCGGCTCGTCATCGACATAGAGCAGGGAGATCATTAACGATTGTTCTCACCTGATCCCATTTAAGTATATACCCTCATCTACCCGGATTCTTGGGTTTTTCCCCTTTTTAAGGAATATACTCGGAATTTATAATAAAATTGCATATAATCCGGATATATGTACGCGGGATTGTGGTGCCCATAGAAGGGAGGACGACCATCGCTTATGCAAAACCAACCCATACCCGAAAAAATTCGCAGACTGGAAAAAGCTTCCCCGTTATTGACTCCCGGATCACGAGAAATATACCTCTTGTCCCTCTTTGGGAAGGTCATCCCAGAACCGGGTCAGGATCTGCCAGATTTTTGTGCGTAATCCGGGGATACGCTCTTCCCTGACAACAGACCGTTGAATATGGCAGGAATTGTCCTCGTAGAGGATCCGGTTGATCTCAATCTGGATCCACGGGATACCTTTTCGCCAGTAATGGGCATTTGAGATAAACCCACCGGAAAAGGGTACGTTGATTGCCACATCCCCTGCCCCGCTGAATTCTTTACGAAATGCATCTGCAAGCCCGAGGATCCATTCCGGCGGACATGTAGTGAGGCTCCCGGGCTTTGCCTGGCCAGTCTCATCACCATAATTTCCCAGGCAGATCAGCGGCCGTTTCTTGCCAGCATCATTCTGTTCTGGCGATCCGTACGGGAGCATCGAATGGCAATCGAACGCGAGGCTAATATCATGAGAATCGATGAGCTCATCGATCCGCTGGTGGTAGGGAAAATACCATTTCATCATCAGCTGGTGGATGAGCTTCAGGTCCGGCAGTTGCCCGTTACGATATACCGGTCTGCCATCGATCGTCCGGGTCTTGATGATTCCATCCGGGTCCTTGGGGGGAAGAGGTAAGGGGGGGCGGTTGAGATCGATAACCATCCGGGAAATTTCAGTATCGATCACGGCAGATGCTGACTGGCCGAAGGCAAAGAGATGCCGGGTCGCGGGATCACAGTACCACAGGAGGTCCTGATTCGGAAGCACAAACCGGCCCGCAACCTCCGAGGGAATCCTTATACCACCATGAGGGATCGATATAAGAAACGGGTATTTCATTGTCGGACTCTCTCCAGAAGAACATGGGCCGGGCGTTTTTGTTAATCTTTGTATAAAGGACACAGAGTGAAAAACACACGGGGGACGGGAATTCACAAAATGACGTTGGGATTTATAAAAACCTCAGGGTCTGGTGATCCGGGACTCCTTTTGACACTATTTAAAAAAAACCATCGATTCGGGCACTATAGATAAAACAGGGTAATATTTGCCCCAATCTCCAGTGGAAATAAAGGGGTATAAAAGGATGATCAATTTGCCGGATTGGCATAATATTCGAAATAAAAATATAATTGGTAAAAATCAGCCCATATTGAGGAGAATAACCAGCGGCTGACATTACGATCGGCCTGTAGCTTTTTTTACATAAAGGATCGTGCGATACAATCCTGCCCTACCTCAACAACAGAGTGTATATAGTACAAAATGTTATTTATAAATTACAAAAAGGTGCGATAACTAAACCTGATTTCTCGTAAAGATTTATCCAGAGAACTTTCCGATTTGCAACAGTCTCCGGTTTATGTTAGCGCATACAGGAACACAAACATGACCCGCGTAATCGAAGACCACAGGATGGATACCGGATCCGGCAGGGATGCCCGGTGAACACCCGTTTCATTTTCCTCATCGGGTGTATACTCATGGTATGCATCGTTAGTACTGTCATCCCGTGTGCAGCCGATAACACCACCATAACGGCAACAACTGCGGTACCGACAACCACGGTTACCACTGCATCTCCAACAACAACAGCCACTACAGCAACTCCTACAACTACTGCTACAACCGCGGTACCGACAACCACGGTTACTACTGCTTCTCCAACAACAACAGCCACCACAGCAACCCCTACAACTACTGCGACAACCACGGTTACTACTGCTTCTCCAACAACAACAGCCACTACAGCAACTCCTACAACTACTGCTACAACTGCCACACCACTTGTTGCGACATTCACGGCTTCACCCACGTCAGGTACCGCACCCCTTACCGTCCAGTTCACCGATACATCTACGGGATCTCCTACATCCTGGGACTGGAATTTCGGCGATGGTGATTCGAGCACGAACAAGAACCCCTCATATACCTACAATTCTGCAGGAACCTACACAGTATCGCTCACGATCGGAGACGGAGGTGTCCTTCCCAGTGCTACCAGTACACAAACCACTTCTATAACGGTAAATGCCGGGACTACCACCACGTCTTCGGCACTCCCGGTTGCATTGTTTTTGGCATCACCAACTTCAGGCACGGCCCCCCTGACGGTCCAGTTTACCGACGAGTCCACCGGATCGCCTACATCCTGGGACTGGGACTTTGGGGACGGGGATACAAATTCCACCGAGAATCCCTCATATACCTACACGACCGCAGGAACCTACACGGTGTCCCTGACCGCGACAAACACAGCAGGGAGCAATACCAGCGCAACAACCCAGAATATCACTGTAACTTCTTCGATCCCGAATGCCGCCTTTACGGCTTCGCCAGTTGCAGGCACCACACCCCTTACCGTCCAGTTCACCGATGAGTCCACCGGATCTCCCACGTCCTGGAACTGGACTTTTGGAGATGGGAGTACAGGAACGGCCCAGAACCCCTCCCATGTATACACGACTGTGGGATCCTATACCGTCACACTCTCTGCCACAAACAGTGACGGGACCAGCTCGAACAGCGCTACGCAGACCATAACGGTGGACTCGGCTGCGATGGCGACACCATCTCCGACGTATACCGCAGAACCCACGTATGCGGTTGCCGCTGCACAAGGCACTACTTCATCCGTTGATTCCTGGCTTGCAAAACAAAACGCCATTGCCACGGCAACTCCGACTCACAAGTCACCCGGGTATGACCTGATATCCGCCTTTATCGGTTGCGGGGTTATCGCCGGCATTTCCCTGTGCCGAAAGAAATAACCCCCCGGTCTTTTTTGACCTCGCCATACTTTTTCGTGGCAGAATGTCTACAAAGACGGATTACCTGCCGGATGGTTTCGATCCCGGGACATGGTCTGCCGCGGCAACCCGTATTTTCTGACGTGAAAAATCCAGGAATTATGCAACCTCAACAAAGATATACGCTTGACCGTTGATATGGTAAGTACGTACGGAGAGCCCTGATGAGTGACGACACCATGTACGACCAGCAACCGCTGGGACCTGTTACTTTTGCAGAGAATCCCGAACCACGGTGTCCCTGCCTTCTGTTGCTGGACACTTCCGGTTCCATGGCAGGAAAGCCCATCGCCGAACTCAATGCCGGCCTGCGAGCCTTCTATGAGGAACTCCAGGGCGACTCCCTTGCAGTCAAACGCGTTGAGGTCGCATTGGTCTCGTTTGGGCCGGTCCGGGTCATTTCCGAGTTTAACACCGCCGATTTTTTCCTTGATCCTACGCTCGAAGCCGAAGGCGATACACCACTTGGGGAGGCGATCATGAGAGGGATCGAGATGGTGAGGAAGCGGAAAGAGGAGTACCGGGCAAACGGGATCTTCTTCTACCGGCCCTGGATATTCCTGATCACGGATGGTTCCCCGACAGACGAATGGCAGCGTGCTGCAGCGGCAGTCCGGGAGGGTGAAAGCTCCAAGTCCTTTGCCTTCTTTGCGGTCGGTGTCCAGAACGCGGATATGTCAGTACTCCGCCAGATTACGGTCCGGCAGCCGCTCAAGCTCCAGGGCCTCAAGTTCCGGGAATTCTTCCAGTGGCTCTCCAATTCCATGAAATCAGCCTCCCGGAGCAATCCCAGCGACCGGATCCTGCTCTCTCCACCGTCAGGGTGGAGCGAGATATGATCTGGAAACACCTCTCCTTATCGGTTACGGGAAAATCCCATAGCGACCGGAACGAGCCGGGCCAGGACTATTGTCGTACCGGGGCCGTCAGGTTCGCGGACCGGGATTTTTTTATCGGGCTTGCTGCCGATGGGGCTGGCAGTACCATCCGGGGAGGTATTGGAGCGGAGATCGCCTGCGAAACTTTGTACCTTCAGGTGCTTTCTCTGATCCGTACAGGGAGAACCCTGTCCTCGGTTACGGATGATGATGCCAGGGCATGGATCGCCGCTTCACGGGAGGCTATCCTCATCCGTGCACAGGACGATGGTCAGCGACTGAAGGATTATGCCTGCACGCTGATCGGTAGTGTCCTTTCTGAGGATCATGCGATATTTTTCCAGATCGGCGATGGTTGTATCGTTACTGGGAACGATGACGGGTACCATACTGTTTTCTGGCCGGAACAGGGGGAGTACGCAAATACGACATTCTTTGTCTCTGATGATGACTTCCTGGATCACATCAGGATCGATCGCAGGGAAAGGCCGCCAGGCGAAATTGCGCTTTTCACGGATGGTCTCCAGAATCTTGTCCTCTCGTTTTCCACCCGGACCGTGCACGAGGGATTCTTCCGTCCCCTATTTACTGTACTCAGGAAAAATCCCGAGAAAGGAGGGTTGGACCTCACCGCACAGCTGCATACCCTGCTCACCCGTGATGATGTGACTGCCCGAAGTGACGATGACAAGACACTGATCCTTGCCGTAAACATCCCGTGAGCGCAAAACCACCATGAGCCCGTCGCCGTACTACCAGCTCTTCGACAGCAGAGGCATCCCGGTCAGCCCGGGGAAAAAAGTGGGGAGCGGAGGGGAGGGTGATGTCTACGAGATCGCACCCCACCGTAACGACTTACTTGCCAAGATCTACCACAAGCCCCTCAGCGCAGAGCGACAGGAGAAACTCCGGGTAATGGTGAGCGGCTGCAACGAGGAATTAAAGGAGTTTGCCGCATGGCCTCTCGATCTGCTCCATAACGGCAGGAACGGCCCGGTCTGCGGGTTTGTCATGCAGCGGATCACCGACTGCGAACCGATCCACCGGGTGTACGGCCCGTCGCACCGGAAGGAGGCATTCCCGAATGCGGACTGGAAGTTTCTGGTGCGGACGGCAAAAAACCTCGCAGCAGCGTTCTACATTATCCACAAGTACGGCTATGTGGTTGGGGATGTCAACGAGGGAAACATCCTGGTCACCAAGAAGGCCTGCGTCCGGCTGATCGATTGTGACTCGTTCCAGGTGAAGGCCCGGGACAAAACTTATTTCTGCGAGGTAGGCGTTGCCCAGTTCACGCCGCCCGAGCTCCAGAAATCAAAGGATTTTAAGCTGCTGCGTACCCCGAACCATGACAACTTCGGTCTCGCCATCCTGATCTTCCTGCTGCTCTTTATGGGCAGGCACCCGTTCTCGGGGGTATACAAGGGAAACGACGATATGCCCATCGAACGGGCGATTGCAGAGCACCGGTTTGCGTTTGGCAGGAGTGCTGCGCTCAGGGCGATGGCTCCCCCGCCAAACTCTGTCGGGCTCTCGGCGGTCCCCGGCGAGATCGCCGGCCTCTTTGAGCAGGCATTTGCCGAATCGGGGATCCAGTCATGGGGACGGCCAAGTGCAAACGACTGGTGGAACCTGCTTGACGCCCTGGAAAAAAGGATCAGGAAATGCCCGACCGAATCCATGCATACCTATTATGCCGGCCTTGCTGCCTGCCCGTGGTGCAGCCTTGAGAACAGCTCCGGCATCCTCCTGTTCCTGAGTGCAGACACCATTTCACGGATCGATATTGGTTCAGAGTGGCAGAAGGTCCTCGCGATAAAACCACCGGGAGCGGCCCCCGATATCAGCCCGCGGAAATACCAATGTTTCCCTGCACCCTTCTCACCTGAGGTTGCGCGGGCGGTGCGGCTGGGAAGATTCCGGCAGGGTGCCCAGGCTCTGCTCCTTGCCGCAAGTGCTGTCCTCGTGCTTGCCCTGCTTGCCACAGGAGAGGGTTTCTCTCATCCCGCGGATGCGATCAGCCTGGTCCCGGTAGGGATCGCAGGACTCCTGTTTGTGCTCCCGGGAAGGGACAGGGCAGAGAAGAAACGGCGGAAAAAGGCCTTTGAGGATGCCCGGTACAGCTGGAGGCTCTGGGAGAAAAAGTGGAAGGCAGAAGCCGGGGATGCGGAATTTATTGCCCAGTTCAACGTCCTCACACAAGCCAAACGAAGATACGAGACCATCGAGCAGGAATACAAAAATGCGATCGCTGCACTGGGGCATACCTCACGAGAACGTCAGCAGAAGAAATTCCTGGAGAGCTGCCATATCGATACCTGTCCTTCGACCCGGCTTAACGAGAACCGCAGGGCTGCGCTCCGGTCTTTCGGTATCGAGACCGCAGCGGATATTGATCCATCAAGGATTATGACTATCCCGGGTTTTGATACCGCACTGACAAGCGAACTGGTGAACTGGAGAATGCAGCAGGAAAAAAGGTTTGTCTTTGACGAGGAAAAGCGTGTCCCGGCCTCCGATGTCCAGAAATTGATCCATACATTCCAACCGAAGATCCGGCCTGTGGAGCGGGAAATTTTAACCGGTATCGAACGACTGTATGGGATCCAGCAGAAGATCCTTAAAAACCGGGCCAGGTTCCAGCCGGTCATCGAGAAGAACGCACGGGACCTTGCGCAGGCCCATGCAAACCTCTCGGCAGTCATGCTCACGGGAACATGGCTCTGAACCACCATCATCAGAAAACATGATATACGTCCGACTGCAGCCTCCGGGATGGTCTTTGGGTTCCTGAGATACAGATAAAAAATCGCTGGTACAATAGGTTAAGCGATGAAATACACGCCACGGCATGTGAAAAAATTCTTTGAGGAAGGAAAGATCGACCCGGAACTGTGGAAGATCCATTTTCCTCATCTCCTCCCCTCCCATGTTCCCGAGTGCAGCGAATGCGAGGATAAAAAGAACGATCTCTGCCAGGGAGGGAAGAACCCGGTAGACTGCTTCCTTGGCATCTATGCCGAAGAGGAGGCCAAAAAAGCAGCCGATGATGCCGGCCACAAATCCCGCAAGGAGAAGGTGCGGAAATTTTTCCCTGATGCCAAAGGAAAGAGAGCAAAAACCCCGGCGGGGGCAAACATCACCTTCGACCAGTCGAAGATGTGAGTAACCCTTCGAATATATCTCCAGTGCATGCTTCCATTCTTTTAAGAGACTGTGTCTTTATCGTATCACAATTATCCGAGATCAAAAAAGGGGGAGTATGGACCGGATCTCTCCCGGACTTTTTTACCCATCTCATTATTTTCTCTTATTATTCATTGAATTTCTTGTACAGCCGGTTTGCCACGAACTGGAAGAGCAGGATAAAGACAAAGAGAGCAATGACATCCCATACCGGGGAGTACAGCGATGTCCCGGTATATGCATAGGAAATCATATCGTTGCCATAGGTCAGCGGGGAGAAGAGGGCAATTGCCTGGCCGATCTGCGGGATCTCCGAGATGGGAATAAACACCCCGGAGATAAAGATGAGGGGCAGCCGGAATGTGTTGAGCATTGACATCACCTCACCGACATTCTCGGTGGGATATGCGGCAAACAGGGTGCCGAGGGTGGCAAAACAGAACGCGGTCAGCGCCATCGCAACAATAAGGACGGGAATATGCTTGATCGGGGTGCCGAACACGACAACCCCGATCAGGAGGGGAAGACAGGCTATCCCCAGACTGTAAAGAAAACCGCTCATGCTCTCCCCGAAGACCAGCGAATGGAGCGAGATGGGAGCGGAGAGGAGCCGGTCGAAGGTTTTTACGCGGCGTTCGATGGGGATCGAGACCGGCTCGATCGAGGAGGCCGAGAAGAGTAGGGTGATCGCAATCAGGCCCGGGATCAGGGTGCCGGGCGGGGCGTTCTTCCCGATGGCAAAGGCAAGGAACATGAAGAGGGGGAAGAGGATACCCGAGACAATGATATTGGGCTTGATATAGTAGGTGATCATGTCCTTGCGCGAGATCGCCCATGCAGCGGAGAGCTCGTGATGGAGCCGCTCAAACCACACGCCGTCCGGTGTTTTCTCTTCAGTCGATGGCATGGACCACCCCTCCGGTCCGCTGCAGTCCGGTCAATTTGATGAAAACATCCTCTAGGCTGGGGCCCAAGGTAGAGATGCTGATCACCCGGAGGCCCTGCAACCGGGCATACTCCATTACTGCCTCTATTACGGTTGCAGGATCCTCGGTATAGAGCCGGAACTTGTCCCCTTCCTTGATGGCATCATTGACCATGGAGAGACGGCGGAGTTCCTCGAGCTGATGGATAACGGTACAGTCGAACGAGACCACGATCGATTGCACGCTCTGGATCGTTTTTTTCAGCCGCTCAGGCGCATCGATCGCTGCAATCGTACCCCGGTTGACAATCGCCACCCGGTCACACATCATATTGGCCTCCTCGATGTTGTGGGTTGTCAGGAACACGGTAACGCCCTCACCGATAAGGTCCGTGATCACATCGCGGATGATCAGGTTGCTCTGGACATCCAGACCGGATGTCGGTTCGTCAAGGAAGAGGAGCCGGGGGCTGTTGACCAGGCCCATAGCAATGGTCAGCCGCCGCTTCATGCCCTTGGAAAAACCCCGCGCTTTGTCGTTGCGCCGCCCGTACAGATCGAATGTGGTGAGCAGGTCTTTTGCCTTCTTCTCACGCACGTCCCGGCGCACGTGGTAGAGCTCCGCGGAAAAGATCATGTTCTGCCACGCGGTCAGGTCATCGTAGACATTGGAGGTTTCCGAGACAATCCCCATGGACTGCCGGGCCGCAATCGTCTCCTTCCCGATATCGTGACCGAAGATGGAGGCAGTCCCGGAGGTGGGGTAGGAGATCCCGGTCAGGATCCGGATCGTGGTGGTCTTCCCTGCGCCGTTTGGACCTAAAAAACCAAACGTTTCCCCCACGTCGACCGAGAAACTGATATCGTTAAGTGCGGTGAGAGTGCCGAATCTTTTGGTGAGGTGCGAGACCTCGATGGCATGCATACAATTCCAGATTGGTGCATGTAACGTTTAAAGATCATCTTCCGGCTTCCCGGCAAAACGAAAAACCGGCCGGGCACGATAGCGCTGAGTTTATCCCTCTCTACGGTGAACGCCATCTTATCAGAAAACACGAGGTCTGTATGTCTGCAAAGTCTGGCATCCGTCTGTTTATCCTGTGTACCTGTATTCTGGTGCTCCTGTGCGTTCCTGTCGCTGCAGACTATGTTATCTCGGATCTCTCCGGGCCCCCGATCGTCCGCGGTCACCAGTTCACGGTCGATATCACAGGAAACCCCAAGACTGCCTATTATCTCTGGCTGACCGGAACCTGGTCGCTCTCGGGAGGGGCTTACGATCAGCCGCCGTTCATCATCGCCAACCAATGGAACGTGCAGCAGGATCCCGATGGCGGGCCATACACGATCGGGTCTTACAAATATAACAACG
Source organism: Methanoregula sp. (assembly GCF_035543475.1). Taxonomy (GTDB): domain Archaea; phylum Halobacteriota; class Methanomicrobia; order Methanomicrobiales; family Methanospirillaceae; genus Methanoregula. The sequence goes on along the minus strand of NZ_DATKKA010000008.1, from coordinate 14,778 downwards.
GGAACGGGAGGACCATACTCAATGACGTGGCACCATCGTCATCACTCCTGCCCAACACAAGTTATTACGCTCTCGTGACAACCGATGATTCAGGACAGGCCGTCGTTGCGTTCGGGACATCGGTGAACACCGCCCTGCGCCCCTATTCCGTGCGTGTCGAGAACCCGACATCGGTCAACAATAATACGCTTATCGTGCAGCGCGGGGACACCGCGGTGACCGGAGGATCGGTATCGATCGACACCATCGCCATCCGGCCTCCGCGGCCAACCGTTATCACTCAGCAGGTCCCTTCGCAGAGCACGGCTCCCCCGGAGGCAGAAACAACACCGGTAACAATCGTCCCTCCCGCGGCCACAACTACGACTGCCGCAGCGCCACTGGAACCTGCAGTCATCATTCTCTCCCTCTGTGCGGCGCTCTGGGTACTGCGGTACCGGTAAATCCCCCCACTTACCGGGAACAGGTATCATACCCATTTTTCCGGACTCCCGGGTCAGGAGATGGAACCGGAGCTGGACAAAAAAGCAGCAAATCCCGGCCCGTATGATGGTCAGCGGGGACTTTTTCGGGGCCGGGTTGGATCTTCCTTCTTTGCGATCTTTCCGGGCCGGGGCCGGTCTTCATGGATGCCGTGATCCAGATTCAGGTCCTTATTCTCCGGGCCGGAGTGGGGATGGTGTCGGGGCGGGAGCGCTGCCTTTTTCTGGGCCTGGTGAGCGGGGTGGACAGCAGGAGTGACCGCGGGGTGGTGATCATGATCTTTCTTGTGGCGGATCTTATCCGGGCTTGCGGGTGACATAGCCAAGGGTTCATTGCAGGGGATTATAAATCCATTCCCCCGCATCGTTATGATCCGACGCCTCCATCCTGTACCAAAATCCTTCTTATTCTATCCCGACATACCGTTCATCATATCAGGTGACAGGCCCTGTCACCGCGGACCACCAACCCCCGTTACTCCCATCTATGTCGCAGGAAAAGACCCCCAGTCGGAATGGTACCGCACCCTCCCCTGATGCACATCCTGCAGACCGCATCCAGGCCTTCTTTGTCCGGCCTTTTTTTCTGACCCTGACCATTGGTCTTCCGTTCTGTACCTTCAAGGCGATCTTCGGTTTTGCCGCAATCCAGGCCGGAACCCCGTCGGATCCTCTCCTCACCTCCTTTGGATGGCTGGTGGTCGGATGGGCTGCCATCGATTTTGTCATGAACACCCTCCGGGCGTCAGGTGATCTCCTGCACATCCCCACACCGCTGGAGTACTGCACGCTTGCCGAGATCGGGCGGTTTTTGCACCGCCCGCTGGTCTTTCTTGCCATTGATACCCTGCTCTCCTTTACGATCATCTGTCTCATGCTCTGGTCAGGCTGGATCACCAGGCTCTCACCGCCCGAATCTGTCCTGTGGTACGCAGCAACCACGCTCAACCTGATCAGCATCTCGCTGGTCTCCCTTTATAATGAGGCAAAAAGCGCCGGCCTGATGGAAGAATCCCCTTAAGCAGGTCACTGCCCGAAGAGGAGTGTCCGACCACTACGGTGTTACCGGACCCTCGCACAGGTACTCCATAACCCGGTCCACCACCTCGGGAGCCCGGGGCAGCTGGAGGTGACAGTACTGGCTGGGATCCTTTTCAAGGTCCGAAGGATGTGCAGGCAGAATATCCAGTGACGCACCGGGAAGAACAGAATCCGCGTGCGGCACGATGCCGTCACCGGCAAAGGTCATCGCCCACCGGCCATCCGGCTGCAGCTCAAAGGTTTTCCCGTCAAAGCAGGGGAAAAACGAGGGTATACCGGCCGGATTCTCCGCGCAGAGAAGCCGGTACAAGATATCGGGGCGGGTACCGGCAGCACGCAGGGCTGCCATCGTTGCACTCCCCGGGCGGCAGGCCTGGACGATGACATCGGCTGCGGGATCAAAGTTCCGGGGAACAAAGGTGCCGATCAATCTGCCGGTAATTTCCGGCCCGATCACCGGGTCGCAGAAGAGTTCGGCAAGAGAGGACCCGTTGTTGGGCGGACCGATCGCGATGAGCTGGCGCACCCGTTCGTGCCGGGCCTGACCGTCAGTGACTTCGAGGAGGCAGCGGGTAATGCAGGATCCGATAGAATGGCAGACCATATCGATACTACCGGTATATTCCACCTCATTTCGCCGTGCGGCGATAAAATCCCCAAGGGCCCCCGCAATCTCTTCCATGGTGGCACCATCAAGAGAAGTATAATCGAAGATCCATGCAGGAGTGCCCGTCTCGTGGAGCCGGGGAACCAGTCTGTTCCAGATGCCGGGATGGCTCTTCCAGCCATGGACCAGTACCACGGGAATGGTGCGGGGGGACATGTGCAGGAATTGATGGGAGTTACGGGAGCATAGTTCTTGCGAGCCAAAAAAGAAGATTATGACGGAGTATCGTCCCCAAGAGATTCCCGGCTCCGCATCTGGTACAGCACCATGGGGTCCATCTCCTTGTACTCTGCAGGGGTTGTCCGCATGATGACGCGGGTGATCCCGCTGTTGACGATCATCTTGGAGCACAAAAAGCACGGCCAGATCTGGGTGAGCTCTCCGGTGGTGACATCGAAACCGGCAAGGTAGAGGGTACAACCCCGGGCCAGTTTTCCTGCCTGAAGCATCGCGTTCATTTCGGCATGCACGCTCCTGCACCTCTCGTAGTTCGAACCCGAGGGGATATTGTGCTCCTTTCTCCAGCAGTAGTTGAGCTCCGTGCAGTCCATCTGCTTACGCGGAGCCCCGGTGTAACCGGTGGAGACGATTGTATTGAATTCGTCCACGATGATCGCGCCAAAGTTACGCCGCAGGCAGGTGCCCTGGTTGGCACACCGCTGGGCGAGGTCAAGGAAATACTGGTGCCTGTTGGTTCGCATTCAAAGAAAATATGACCAGACCCGGTAATAAAGCAGGAGGGTTCCGGCAACGATCCTTTACCCCAGAGCGGGAACGGGCACCCCTGCCAGGTACAGGATGGCAGCGAGGTGGGCTGCAAGAAAGACGGGCACAAGATAAAATTTCAGCTTCCGGGTCTTGTGCCGGAAGAAGAGCATCGCCCCGCATGCACCAAACGGGGCCACAAGCGCAGCACCGAGAAGAGTGGATTCAGGAATCCGCCACCTGCCGGTCCGGGCGGCGCGCTTATCATAGCCATACAAGCAAAAAACCCCGGCATTTACGAGTGCATACAAAACAACGAGAGCAGGAGCCAGAGATGACAGGATCATAGCAGGGTGTCTTTTTTCATGCGATTATTCAGGGAGCGAGCATGCAGGGCAAAGCTGCGGGGAAAAAAGGGAGTCCTTATCTACCCCGTTTACAACCCGATGCCGGCCAGCAGGAGGAGGATGCCCACCATGCAGGCTTCGACAATGACAATCACTACCCACCGGTTCAGGTGCAGGAGTTCCGGGAGCGTCTGAGCCGAAAACGGCCCCTGGCAGAGGATGGGCTTAATCCTGGGGTACAGGTTCGCAAAAAGGCCTGAGCCCACAAGCAGGCCGAGGATCCCGCCGATGAGCGCATCAAGGGCCCCGGTCCCCGCTGCCCCGATTACCGTCCCCGGACAGAGACCGAGCAGTGCAAACCCGATCCCGAATATAATCCCGCCGATGAGGTTTGATCCCCATGAACCGGGGTAGACGTGCAGTTCCGCGTATCCATACCGGACGAGGAGGTGGACACCAATCATTGCGACAATGACCGCGGAGAGCATCACTTTTACCACGGTAAAGTTTTCCAGGAGGAGCTGCCCGATGATTACATCATAGCTGGTCACCCCGCCTTTCTGGAGGAAGAATCCAAAGAGGATACCGACAAGAAGCCCAAAGATGAGCTGGGCCCGCCCGTCATGGTGGATCCGGGTGCACAGGGGCATGACGAATCACACCCCTGCCGCATGGAAGAGTACAGACGCGGTGATGATGCCCCCGATAAAGAAGCAGGCAGCAGAGATGATGCTTGCAAGCGAGAGCTGGCTTGTGCCGCTGATGCCGTGGCCGCTCGTGCAGCCGCCCGCCCAGCGTGCTCCGAGGGCGAGGATAATACCCCCAAGAAACGCGACAAGGACCCGGAGGATCGCATTATTGCCAAAAGCGGCCGCCCAGAGCAGGGGCACCCATGAAAGGTGGAACTGGCCGGAGAGTGCGGCAGAGAGAAACGCACCGATGAAGATCCCGGGCAGGAGCATCAGCACCCCGTCAAACCGTGGGGGGATCTCTCGGTAAAATTCTTTTTTTTCTTCAACCGCCGGATCTGCAGCCTTCTCGATAAGTCCCCAGACCTTCATATAGGCAGACGAAGACCCGAGAGGGCGGTTACACAGGAAAAACGACAGGCAGACCACAACGCCTATACCGGCGCCTGCTGCATAAGGCGACCAGGTGGGCAGGAAGAGCGCATCAAACATACAGCAAACCTCGGATCCCGATAACCGGGGATTATCCATCTAGATATCGCGTACCCGGCGGAGATAAAGGTTTGTCCGCTCCTATCGGCAGGAGGGTGGAGTTCACTTTCATTCCGCGTCCCGAAGGGCTTTAATATCCCGGTACGAACCTCCTTTTCATCTATGATCCTCGGGAAAGGGGCCTACCTCAGGCAGCTGACCGCCGCCACGAGTCAGATGAAATCGGTAGCGGTGGGAAAGGAACTGGCCGGCAGTACCCCACCCTCGGTTTTTATCGGGAGCTACAACTACCCGGACATCTTTGCCGGCCCGATGATTGCTCCTGTCCACGGTGATACCGGCATCATGGACCGGCCCGAGGAGTGGATCACGGGCAGGTGCTCGCAGGAGGAGATTATCGGGTACCGGATGAATCTTGTCCGGGGAAAAAGGCTCAACAATGCGTTTGACCTCGACAACCAGTTTGTCGGAAAACTCCAGGAGATCGTTCTCTCGGAAAATTCCCTTGAGAGCGAGGCCTCATTTGAGACAGCCCCGGCCGGTCTCTCGTTTTCAGAGGAGCACACCCCGTTTGGGCCAAGCGCCCCGCTCGAACGCTTCGAGATCGAGGCCCAGCGCTGGGATCATTCCCTCGAGAAGGTCTATTACGATACCGATCTCCTCTCAAAGGACGCTGTCCTCGATCTCCACCGGCAGGGGATGGCATTCTCCACGATCCAGAAGGCATTTTCTGCAGGGACGATGGGTCATGCCGGGAACCGGCACTTCGTTCCCACCCGGTGGTCAATTACTGCCTGCGACACGATGATCGGCGACCACCTGCTCGCAAATGTCAGGAAATGCCCTGCCATAGATACCGTACGGTTGTACGAGTTCGCGAGCCTGAACAACCGGTACGCGGTGATTCTCCTCCCGACAGCGTGGCAGTATGAATGGACCGAGGCCTTTTTGCATGTCCTCGGGAACGAGGAGTATGTCTTCTCCGATTTCGAGGGGTTCAGGAAAAAGACCGGCTATTCGCCGCTTGGGGGCTGCTACTATTCCTGCAAGATGGCGGTGCTCGAAGAGCTTGCAAAAGAACAGAGGCAGGCAGGAGTGATTGTGCTGCGCGAAGCATTGCCCGGATATGTCCCGATGGGGGTCTTCAACGTCCGGGAGAACGTCAGGAGCGCGATGAAAGAGCGGCCCACAGAGTTCGAAGATCTCAAAGGGGCGCTTGGCCAGGTCTCGGAGCGTTTCACCCTGCCCATGCAGCGCTTTATCACTGAGACAACGCTCCTCAAAGACTGTCTCCGGCAGCGCCAGTGCACATTAAGCGACTTTGCTGCCCCAAAAACCGATCCCGTGCGAACGGGAGAAGCAGCAGGGGCAGTCTAGAGTTTCTGCCGTGGAAAGGAGGCCAACATGGACATGCAGACAGGAACAGCACACCAGCGAATCATCCTGCATGCTGATATGGACTGCTTCTATGCCGCCGTTGAGATGCACGACCGGCCGGAGATCGCGGGAAAGCCGGTGATTGTCGGTGCCGACCCACAGGGCGGGGGCGGGCGAGGCGTGGTCTCGACCTGTTCGTACGAGGCCCGCGCCTTCGGGGTCCGGTCCGCGATGCCGATCTCGCAGGCGTACCTGCTCTGCCCGGATGCGGTCTACCTCCGCCCCGACATGGGCCGGTATGCGGCGGTCTCCACAGAGATCATGAGGATCCTCAAAGAGACCGGCTACCGTGTCCAACAGGTGAGCATAGACGAGGCGTTCCTTGACATCAGCCCGGCCGGAGACTTTGATGCGGCCCGGAACCTTGCCCAGCGGCTCAAGCAGGAGATCCATGAGCGGGTAGGGATCAGCTGCTCACTCGGGGTCGCCCCATCCAAGATTGTTGCAAAGATCGCCTCCGGGTACCGGAAACCCGACGGCCTGACCGTGGTTACACCCGATGAGGTCCGGGATTTCCTTGCCCCGCTTCCGGTCCGGAAGATCCCGGGGATCGGGGGAAAGACCGGAACGCACCTTGAAGCCCTCGGGATTATATCCATCGGCGAGCTCGCCACGTGTGATATCCAGATCCTTGTGGGGGCGTTCGGGCGATCTGCAGGCCTGCTCCGCGAGGCGGCCCTTGGCCATGATGATAGCGAAGTCATCGAGCGCGATGGGGTCAAATCCATCTCGAAAGAAACCACCTTTGTGCACGACACCGACAACCCGGACGAGATCGCTGCCACCATGGATCTCCTCGTCCGCGAACTGGCGCAGACACTCATTGACGAGGGCCTGCAGTTTAAGACTGTCACGGTCCGGGTCAGGTACGGAGGGTTTGTCTCAAAGACAAAGGCAACGTCCCTTCTCCACTACCACAACGACGAGGCCACTATCCGTACCTCTGCCGGCGAGCTGCTCCGCGAGCTCTGGGACGGAACAACGATCCGACGGCTCGGCCTGCGTCTTTCGGGACTCAGGAAACCCGGGGCCGGCCAGCAGAGACTGCTCGGCCCGGAACCCCGGTGAGCGGGCCGCGTGCAAGGTCTGGACCGGTGCACGGATGGATACGTTAATTATTCGTAACGACATTTAAATATGCGGAGTTGGTGGCATCACCGATAATACCAGGAAAAAAAACGGCTCCGCGAGCGAGGAGGGGCCCGAAGAGTTTAATCCTGACGGTACACCTGTTGTCCGGGTCAGGCTGCCCAAGAAATGGAACAACGAGATGTTTGGCTCCGCCGATCTGATGATGGGGGCAAACCATATCCGGGTACGCTGCTTTGACGGGGTTACCCGTATGGGCCGGATCAAAGGGAAGATCAAGAAGCGTGTCTGGATCCGGGAAGGGGATACCCTGATCATCGTCCCGTGGAGTTTCCAGGACGACAAGTGCGATATCATCTACCGGTACCTTCCGCCCCAGGTGGACTGGCTGCGGAAGAACCGGTACCTGTAAATCCGACACACTCTTTTTTCTTATTCCCGCAGGTTGCTTATTCGATCGTGCCCGTTACTGCAAACCATTGCTTCATCGTGTCGCACAACAAAGTAAACCTGTATCCATGCATGACAACGCTGAGAAAATCCGGTTGATCCGCGAACGACTGACCCGCATCGGTATCGGGGAGCGGAGTATGAGTGATGAGATGATCCTCGCATCGTACAGCATCAGCAGTACCAGGCAGCTCTGCCGTGCCGAGAAGCACCAGCCACCCGTTCCTGATGGCAGAACCGGGGAATAACGGGCAGACTCTGGCCAGGGCAAACCCCTTTTTGCATGCTCTTTTGGCCGGGCTGCGGAGAGGATGTGCTCATCCAGAAGTAATTAAACTTGGACATCATCCAATCTTACACAGTTGTTTTAACTGTATGGGAACATCATGTACGGATCATCCAATTTTGGCGGTCGGGGTCCCCGCGATTTCGGCCAACGTGAAATGACAAAAGCTACCTGTGCAGACTGCGGAAAAGAATGCGAAGTGCCGTTCAAGCCCACCGAGGGCCGGCCCGTATACTGCCGGGACTGCCTGCCGAAGCACCGGAAGCCCCGGTTCTAAGGGTTAAAACCGGTTTCTTATTTCCCTTTTTTAGAGTATCCGTGGTGCTTTTGCCCGGATTGCGTGGGTATATTGTCCATGTCCGGCAGCCGGTATTCCGCACGGCCCGGATAACGTACCATAAAAATGGTCCGGCTATCCTGTGGCAGGTCTTTTCAGTTGATCATCCAGATGCCGGCATTTAAGGTCGCGGCAAAGCAGCACCACGCAAGGTAGGGAACAAGCAGCCACGCGGCCGGTGCAGAGATGCGCCGGAAGACAAGCGCTGTTGCCGCAATAAGGATAATAAGAAGCAGGAGCACGGCAAGCGCCGCAGCAATGGCATGCATACCAAAGAAGACCAGCGACCAGCCGAAGTTGAGGGCAAGCTGGGCGGCGAAGAGGAGGAGGCCCTGACGGGCAAGGGGCGTTCCGGTCCCTTCCTGAATGACAAGAAAGAGGGCGCTTCCCATGAGGATGTACAGGATCGTCCAGGCCGGGGCAAAAACCCATGCCGGCGGGGTAAATGTGGGTTTCGTAAGCCCGGCATACCAGCCGTTGATACTGCCGGAGGTAAAGACGGAACCGGCAAACCCGACGATAAGGGGAAGGGTAATGCAGGCAATAAAGAGGAGGGCAGTGCGGGACCGGGATGTATCCATGGGTGTACCGGTGCGTGCCATGGACATGAAGGTGACGGTGGGGGCAGGGGACGGGCGATATACCCTGGCACCCCCATTTACAGGATTGTTCCGTGTCGTGCAGCCGATCCTGATATCGAAACAATCGGGAACCCTCATATGTCGTGTCGCTTTTTTTCGAAAATCTCCAGCTCCCAACCCGCTCATTAAAAAAAAAATCTTCAGCAGCTGATTGACAGATTTTCCGGAATCTTCAGATCCAGACCCGAACTTTTTTTAAAATCCTCAGTTGCTGAGTCGCTTTTTTTCCGGAATCCTCAGCTCCAGACCCGAACTTTTTTTAAAATCTTCCGCTGCAGAGCCACACTTTTTCCGGAATCCGTAGCTGCCGATTTGATCTTTTTTGACCGGTACGGCTACGGGATCACACTTCTCCGTCGGAGAATGTGATGATTATAAGTGGGTTGCCCATCTCCGGCCCGGAAACGATGCCGATCTTTTTTTGAAATCCCCAGCTGATAAGCCACATATTTTCCGGAATCCTCAGCTCGCGATTCGCACATTTTTGAAAATTTTCAGCAGATGAGTGACAGATTTTCCGGAATCTTTAGCTCCTGGCCCGTTCTTTTTTTAAAATCCTCAGCTGCCGGGCCACTCTTTTTTCGTTATCCTGCAAACACACGTTCCCAGAGCATCACCACGATCTCGAAGGCGATGAGCAGGATCACCACCCACTCAAGGAAGTTCGAGTGCTGGATCCTCACCTCATCGGAAAGCATCGAGTAGTTCTCGCGGATCACATCGATCTTCCGGCTCACGCTCTCGCTCCACTGGCTGCTCCGCAGGATCTTGAGGGCGGAGGCATAGACCCGGGCATAATAGACGTCCTCGGTCACCTTGATCAGGTTATCGACCTTCTCGATCGTCTCCGAGATCTCCGCGGACGTCTTCATCTGGTGTTTCATGATGGCATGGTACTGGCGGCTCCGGGAAAACCAGGACAACCGGTCCGCATGCTCGATATCATCGTACATCCGCGCCATCTCACGGGTGAGTTCCCGGTCATAATACCGGAGTTCGAGCACCTGCACGTTCGCAAACTCGATGAGATCGATAAGATCTGTCGGGCTCTCGGGGCCGCACAGCAGGGCTGAGTCCCACGAGATCACGGCAAGATCCTCGTTTGAGTAACTCAGGGAGTTCTTTATGATATCCTCCCGTATCTGGGGAGACACGCAGACCCGGTCCCCCAGCAGCAGCGGCACCGGATCGATGGTGTCGTCCCGCCTATCAGTCACGTAGATAGTATAATCCTCGTAAAAGTCCGGGTCGATCGCAAAATTCTTGATATGCGGCTTGATGATCTCCCCCAGAGTATTGAGATACTGGAGAAAGAAATCCGAGAGCCCTTCCTGCCCGGCGAACCGGAACGCAAGCTCCTCGAGTCCCCGGTGATCTGCTGGTTCATCATCATAGATGAAACAGAGGCTGATCACCCCGATATCGTAGACCCGGGCAACTGCTGAGAACTCGTACGAGCGCCCTTCCCGTTCCACCGTGACCGGCAGCATGCGGATCAGGAGCGGTGACGACTCAATCATAATGGACTTGGGCTTGACCCGGACAAAACTGGTACGGGCGGTAAAATAATTCCGGGCCAGGGACTTTTCCAGCCAGTCGATGTCGATCTCCCGACCGATATCATAGATGCGGTAAAACCGGAGTGAAATCATACTTTACGCCTCCGTATGAAAGATTCGCGATATGGCAGTACCATTGTTCCCGGAGCACGATAAAACCATGTACCGATCCTGTCAGACGGATCCGGGGCCAGGGAGGTGAAGGAAGAGCACCGTGCACACACGTGCGCGTGGAGATTTATATCCCGGCAGCACAAACCAACGATGGAGATAGTGGGAATGTATACTGATTTTTTGTCCGTGGGCATGGTTACGGTCGTCGGGCTCATGGCAGGTACGGCAATCGGCCTGTTTGTCGGGTACCTCGCAAAGCTGCAGAAGGCCCGCTGGACTGATATGACCGGCCGCGAGAAATCACTGAATATCGCACTGGTTGTGGTGTGTTCCGTGATCTGTATCGCCGTGCTTGGATGGCAATTCCTCCTGAATTAATCCCGGTAGATTCCCGGTTCCTCTTTTTACCGGCTCCAAAGAACCGCCCTGCGAGGGATTGCCTTCCATAAAGTGACAGATTGATGATACCGGACATGCAACAGGTAACGGTACATGCGGTGAGAGAGAGACCGCACGAGGCAGGCACGTGGAGACCGGATCGTTCATCAACGGTATCATCATCGGTATTGCCTTAGCCGCACCGGTAGGGCCTATCGCGTTCGTATGCATCCAGCGGTCGCTTGCTTACGGGCGCCTGCACGGGATCACCTCCGGTCTCGGCATTGCAACGGCGGATGCCTTTTACGCCGCGGTGACAGCATTCGGCCTTGCACTTATCTCGGATTTCCTGCTCGCCCGCCAGTGGTTCTTCCGTCTCTTCGGAGGGGCAGCCCTGATTGCGGTAGGGATCCGGATCATGCTTGCCGGGCCGCCTGCTGCAACTCCCGCCCCGGAAAAAGAGTCCTATGTCGCTGACTACTCCACGATGCTTGCCCTGACGCTTGCAAACCCGCTCACCATTGTCTTTTTTACCCTCATTATCCCGAGCTTCGGCGTGGTGCTCAGCGGGAATACCGGCATTACCCCTGCGCTCTTTGTTACCGGTGTCTTCCTGGGGGAGATGGGGTGGTGGATCTTCCTGTGCGGGACGCTGGGATCCATGCGGGATTACCTGACCCGCGAACGCCTCCACCTGATCAACCGCCTCGCCGGCCTGGTGATCACCGCGTTTGGGGCGGTACTGATCGCATCCCTGTTTGTGACCAGTGAAGTAGTTTAAGGGAAAACCAGCGTGCATTTCCCGCGTGGACTTCTGTTCCCTGTACTCCGGGGATATGACCCATGCCGCTTTTCGGGAGTTGCAGCAAAAAGGGTATTCGCTCTGGATCGTTCACTGATACAATAGTTCACTTATTTAACTATTAAACTGAAAAACTAGTTCAGGGAGTTGAACCCAGATGGCTGAAGATATACGGGATCGCGCTGCTGATGCACTTCTCGCACTCATACCCCTTTACTACAAGAACGTGATCCGGCACCGGCCCTCAATCACCGGTATCCAGGTAGCCCAGCTCCATACGCTTGGCGTGCTGATGAAGGCAAAATCCCTGACCATGTCAGAGATAGGTAATCGCCTCTACATCTCGCGCCCCTATATGACACGGCTGGCTGACCTGATGATAGCAGACGGCCTGGTGGAGCGTCGCCCGGATCCTGCCGATCGCCGGGTGATTAACCTTGCGATTACGGAGAAAGGGAAAAAATATCTCCGGCAATCGCTCACCTGGTACAAGAATGACCTCAAAGAGAATCTGTCCGGCCTGAACGATGAGGACGTCGGAAATCTGTGCACGGCACTGGAAGATACTTACCAGATACTCTTAAAACTCCAGACGGGGTGAGCCATTGTGGAACTTTTCGAACGCATAACACGAACCTCACCGGATTCCCCGGGGGATACTGATGCTCCACAGGGGGCCAGCGGCAGTACCGGTGGCGCCCGGCCGGCAGAACAGAATGGATGGGACAACGCTGACGACTCGGCGATCATCCGGATCGACCACCTCTCCAAGGTCTTTGCCAGCAAGACCAAGACCGTGATAGCTGTCAACGATGTTTCTTTCGAGGTAAAACGCGGGGAGATCTTTGGCCTTCTCGGAGCAAACGGAGCCGGGAAGAGCACGCTCATCAGGATTCTCACGACCCTGCTTTCCCCGACATCGGGCCAGGCATTTGTCAACAACTACGACATCACTGAAGACCCGGAGAAGATCCGGGAGATCATCGGGGTCTGTGCACAGAACTATACCAGCGATTCTGAGCTGACTGCATACGATAACCTCGAATTCTACGGGAAACTCGAAAATGTCCCGGACAGCATTCTCCCGGACCGGATCTGGGAACTGTTAAAGATGGCCGGCCTCGCCGACCGTGCCTATATGCCGGTGGGCACGTTCTCCGGGGGTATGAAACGCAAACTCGAGATCGTACGGGCCTTCATCCACCGCCCGCTCATCCTGTTCCTCGACGAGCCCACCATCGGCCTTGACCCTGAAGCCCGCCGTGAGGTCTGGCAGCAGATCATGATGCTCAACCGCGAGCATACAACGATCATCCTCACCACCCACTACATGGATGAAGCGGAAAAACTCTGTGGGAGGATCGCCTTTGTAGAGCGGGGCAAACTAATCGCGCTCGATACCCTGGAAAATCTCCGGAAACTGATCCCGGCGGGGGATCTTATTGAGATCGGTATCGATCACATGGATGCCCCCGTTGAGGAGAACCTCCGCAGCGTTCCTCTTGTCAACGCGGTATCGGTTGTCGAGCATAAGGTCACCATCTCGGCAACAAACGGCAGCCAGGCAATCCCCTCCATCCTTGCAATATTCGATAAATTCCAGATTCCCATCAGCTCCCTTTCCATCCGTTCCCCTTCGCTCGAGGACATCTTCATCTACCTCACCGGCAAGGGCCTGGACAACGGAAACGGGGAGGGAAATGATACGCCCGGTCCGGGCAGGAGACGGTAGCCGTGATGCGGGGGCCCCTTGCAATCTTTAAACGGGATTTCAAAAAGTTCCTGAGTAACCCGTTCATCATCATGATGACGCTTTTTATGCCCATCATGTACCTGATCGTCTTCGGGAGCGCGATGGGTGGGACCATCAGCCACATCCCGGTCGGCGTAGTCCAGGAAGTCCCGCCCTACAATGACACTCCGCTTTTCACGAGTGCGGCGTACCAGCTCAACCACATCAGTCAGGGCAGCGAGAACAATGCAGAAAAACAGCTGGATGTCATCATTTACGCGGATGAAGCCCAGGCCAAACAGGATCTGGAGAATGGGAAGATTTCTGCTGTCATCGTTTTTCCGTCATCCGTCTCAAACGATAACGCCGTCCGGCTCTACGTGGACAGTTCGGATTCCATCACCCCCCCTCTTGTCGAAGAAGCGGTGACCCAGGTCATGCTGGGTCTTGGGGCAAAAAACCCGATCATCGTCGATAAAATTTATGGTGACATCACCTATCTCCAGTTCTTTGGCGTGGGTGTCATCATGATGGCTATCTTCACCTCCACCATGTTCGGCGGTGGGATCGCGCTCATCAAGGACCGGGAGAACGGTATCCATGAGGGGTACCTGGTCACCCCGGTAAAACGATCAAGCATCGTCATGGGGATCATCTCGAGCGGAACCGTGAGGGCATTTATCGCCGGGTTTACCATATTCTGGATCGATCTGCTGATAACCGGCATCGCCCTCCAGAGTTTTCAGGATTTCCTGCTCGTCCTCCTGGTTATCCTTATCGCCTGCATGGGGGTGACAAGCCTTGTGGTCTCCTTTGCATCCCGTTTCTCCTCGCAGCAGGAATACTCCTCGGTCATCGCGTTCTTTAACCTCATGCTTTTTATGACATCAGGAGCTTTCTACCCGGTCATCGGGATGCCGGGCTGGTTGCGCTGGATTACGGTCATCAACCCGGAGTATTACGGGATCCATGCACTGAGGAGTATCATCCTGAGGAACCAGGGGCTCAACGTGATTGGGATCGATCTTATCGCTTTGTTAATCTTCTCTTCGGTCATGATCATCCTCGGCATTGTCACCTTCAGGAGGACGCTGGAATGAGCGAACCTCTGGCGGTGTGCGGGTGTGGGCATGAGGAAGGCTGTCTTCCCCGGATGTCACAAAAACAAGGAAGACGGGATGTGAAAATCGGGGGGAACAAAGCTACCTGCGTTCAGGAGATGAGGACAGGAGGGGGATATATATGATAGGGATTTCAACCGGTACTAAAATTCAGACATCTTTTTCGAGGATCGGCATGAATGGAATAAACCAAACACTACCCACCGCAGCAAGGGACACCTCCGGGACCGGGCAAGGGCGGCATGTGCACCGGGCAAATCTGTTGTGGCTGCTCAGTCTAGCCCTGTTCATTGTGGCGCTGGCGATAATTTCGCCGGCGAGTGCGGGGACGCAGGTCATGGCGGGGAGCCCTGCGTTATCAGCGCACATAGCGGGTACGAACGAGTTTTCGCCCGGGGACGACGTGTAT
>NZ_DATKKA010000007.1:0-268036 GCF_035543475.1 Methanoregula sp. | reverse complement strand
CGATATGGTCCCCGGTACAGGCAATGCCGGAGATCCCCACGGCAGCGTCCGGGGAAAGCCCGATGGAGACCGGCGCGTCCCCGATACGGGCACATTCCCGCAGGAGCGTCCCGTCCCGCGTCACGGCATTTATCACGCCGCCGGCCCGGAGGTGGTGGTACCCGCAGAAGGCCGCGCACGCCCCGCTCATGCAGTCGTGGAAGATCTCGACCCTTTTCCCGTCCGTGGTGGTAAAGATCCGCCGGCAGGTGCTCTCCGGGATGGCGGAGAGGGCCGCGTAGCGGGCAGCCACCCTCCCGGACTTCTCTTTTTTTACCAGCACGCAGCCTTCCCGTACGAGGCGGGTTACCCAGTCCTGTGCCGTGCTCCGCGGGATGCCCGCCGCCTTCTGGATATCGGTCACAGTAAAGAAACCGGCGTCCTGGGTGAACCGGCGCATCAGGCGCAGGTATTCCCGCCGGTGTTCAAGCACGCTTGCCATAATGGTCGCGGATGTACAGGATATCGCCGATAATGGCGCTCGCTGTCTCGATGGACCCTGCGCCCTTCCCGATCAGTGTGATCTCCTTTGCCATGTCGGTCTCCAGGGTGAGGGCGTTTAAGGTACCCTCGACCACAAGCGGGTGGTTTTTCTCAATGAGCCTGGGCGAAACCCGGAAGATCTTCTTTTTCGGGATTGCTTCAGCAATGAGCCTGATGGTAAAGTCCCCCTCTTCGGCAAGCCGCAGGGCATCCGGGGTCAGGAGGTCGATCCCGGTCATATCGATATCGGCCAGTTTCGTCCCGTTTCCCCAGATGGTGTTGGCAAGGATCACAAGCTTGATAGAAGCATCGATGCCTTTCACATCATAGGTGGGGTCCGCCTCGGCATATCCCATCTCACGGGCCTCCATAAGAGCTTGCTCGTAGGTAAGCCCCTCGGCCGCCATCCGGGTCAGGATATAGTTGCAGGTGCCGTTGAGGACCCCGTAGATGGCGATGATCTCGTTCCCGCAAAGGCCGCTCTCGAGCGTATGCATGATGGGGATCGCCCCGCCCACGGTGGCCTCATACCGGAGGGCCACACCCTTCTTTTTTGCAAGAGCAGCAAGATCGTGGTAGGCAAGGGCAATGGGGCCCTTGTTGGAGGTGACAATATGCTTTTTTCGTGCCAGGGCTACCCTGATGTATCCGAGCGCAGGTTTACCGGTCAGGGCATTGGTGGGTGTGACCTCGATAAGGACATCGTAATCGGCCTTTTTGACAACGTCCATTGCATCGATCGACCGGTCACCGCACATACCCGTCTTTTGTTTGTTTTGGAGTATCTCCGATATATCGATCCCTTCATTGCAGATGCACCCGCTCTTCGAATCGGCAATCCCCGTGATCGTGACACCGAGGTCTTTTTTTGCGATCATCTCAAGAACGCCGCGACCCACGGAGCCAAGGCCGAGCAATGCTGCTTTCATGCAACTTCCTCCAGCGGTTCGATGAGGAGCAGCGATTTTTGTGCTGCAACTTTGCGCAGGATGGCGATGGCGGCATCCATGTCCGCCCGGTTGGTGGCCTTGAGGGTGACCCGTGACGTTGAACGTTCGTTGATCGCCGGCATGCTCATCGAGATCTCGCAGACCTCGGCAAAACCCGTGGAATCGATCTGGTCCACGGTATCGGACAGGTCGGTGTGCATGAGATGGCCGATCAGGATGACCGATCGTTGGTAGAGCAGGCGCTCCTTTCCTATCCTCTGGATGTGGACGCCCTGCTCCTTGAGGAGTCCGACCAGCGTATCGAGCCGCCCTTCAGGAAGGGCGAGCACGATCTGGACGTTAAGTGTCCGCGAGCTGGATTCCGGGTCGCGGTGGTGGATGACCGCAATGATGTTTCCCCCCACATCAGAGATCGGTTTGAGGGCTGCAACCAGCTGTCCGGGAGAATCCTTCATCTCAAGCTTCATCGAGATCTGCACGCAAACCACCTTACCAACAAGAATAGCACCGCATACCAAGAAAAGACTTGTTCTTTATTGTGGGCAATCGCAAAAGGGCAGGCTAGAGTTTCCTGAGTTTATTGTCCACTTTCTCAAAGAAATTCCGGTGGACGTTGACAAATCGTGCCGGTTCGCGTGCCCGCTGTACCACCAGCGATGCCGAGCTTCCGAGCTCCACTGTCTTCTGTCCGTCGAGGACAAGCTTTGCCGGCTTCGAGCTCTCCAGCCGGATCTCCAGCTTCCGGCAGCTGGAAATAACATGGGGCCGGGACGAGAGCAGGTAGGGAGCGAGCGGAACTAGGAGGAATGCCTCGATCCGCGGGTCTACAATCGGCCCACCGGCGCTCATCGCGTACGCGGTTGAACCGGTGGGCGTGCTCACCAGCAGACCATCGGAACGGAACTGTTCCGTGACTACGCCGTCAACCAGGATCGAGAAGCGTAGCATCTTTGCAGGACGGGTGGTGACAATAAGTGCCTCGTTGAGTGCGTCCCCGAGAATTTTCCCGTCCTGGAGGAGGGCGAGCCTCATCCGCTCCTCGATATCTAATCCCGGGGCAAGCGATCGTGCGAACTTTCTGGCCTGGGCCGGTTCGAGGTCTGCAAGGAACCCGACCTCCCCATGGTTTATCCCGATGACCGGGATCTGTTCATGCATCTGCTGCACGGTGCGCAGGATCGTGCCATCTCCACCAATCACCACCGCGATGTCCGCATCAGCCTGGTTCAGGGACTGCCCGGTTCTGCCCAGAGCTGATGCAATGTCCGTATCGAGAATGACCGTATGGTCTTCCTCTTCCAGTACCGCCATCATCTGGCGGGCGCAGTCAAGAGCTTCGGGCAGGTCAATCCGTGAGACAAGAAGGCATTTCATGGAATTTCACCGCAGGTATTCGACTACTTTATGATGCAGCACGCTGTTGGTGGCAACAATGCACCGCCCGACAGTTACTTCTTCGGGAAATTCGAGGGGGTCCCCATTGATATCAGAGACGGACCCCCCGGCCTCCGTGCAGATAAGCATGCCCGCAGCGGCATCTGTTACCCGGAGCGTACCCCGGAGATCCACAAAGCCGTCAATCCTCCCGGCTCCAACATAACAGAGCTCAAGGGCAGAGGCTCCCAGCAACCGCCACCGCCGGATCTTGTGTCCGAGCTGCATCATCCGTGTCGGGTCGAACTTCCGGCCATAGATGCTCATAGCGCATTTGTCCAGCCGGGCTGTTGAGGATACATGGATGGATTTCCCGTTGCAATGGGCAAATTTTCCCTTTACGGCTGTAAAGGTCTCCCCCGTAGCCAGGTCCTGGACAAATGCCTTCCGGATAATACCGTCCTGTGCCCATGCAAGAGAGAGGGCATAGAACGGGATGCCGGTCACCGCATTGTAGGTCCCATCCACAGGATCGAGGAAGATGGTGCCCTTTCCGCCGTCTATTGGGACCTTGCCGGCTTCTTCGCTAATCACCTTTGAACAGAGTCCGTGGTCGCGGATATATCCAATGATGCAATCCTCTGCGACCTGATCTATCCTCTCTGTCGGTGTACGATCGGCACCCATCCGGATGATCTCTCCCCCGGCGGGAGATGCGACAAACGGCCGGATATTCTCACGGACATGTGCGGCCATTTCAGTGCAGGCAGAAAGGAAATTCATTGCAATACATGCCTCTCTATGGGGCTACCGTTGTATTTATGTACGGCAATAAAGATAAATTACTTCTGCGCTTAAGATAAGGATACGTTTTAGGTTGTGAAAGAGAATGAAGGAACAGACAGAAATCGGGAAGATAAAGGAAGGCCGTTATATCGTTATCGATGATGAACCCTGCAAGGTGGTCGGCCTTGCCACCTCAAAGCCCGGAAAGCACGGCGCGGCAAAGGCTAGGATCGATGCAGTCGGGCTCTTTGACGGTGTCAAGCGTTCTATTGTCTCGCCGGTCTCCGCAAAGACCTATGTACCGGTCGTCGAACGCAAGAGCGGTCAGGTTATTTCCATTGCCGGCGACATGGCGCAGCTCATGGATATGAAAGACTACTCCAACTTTGAGATTGCGATCCCTGCGGACAAGAAAGGTATTCTTGAAGTCGGAAAGGAGATCATGTACATCGAGTCCATGGGCAAGAGAAAACTCGACTGAATTGGTCGGGAAAAAGAATCGATACTTTTTTTGCTGGTCCGGTGAGTTTTAGAATTAGATAAACAGATTAAGACCTGCATTCGGGTAAATGAATAGGTTTGTCGGTCTCGCCCGATAGCATTATTTCCATGCCTAAATCTGGTTATCCGACATTATTAAAATCATTTTTGTAAAGGGATTGTATATATTCCGTCAATATTGGCCGATATACCGTGTGGGGACAAGAATAGTGATGGTATAGGACCCAATATTCTGGGAATTAATAACGAAATAGTAGCCTCTCCCACCTTCGTAGAATTTTTCAAGCCAAGGGCGGGGGTCCATGGAAGGGGTTGTTGCTGTTGGCATGATTGTCCCATACTTTGCCGGAGTCAGTGTTACAGAAAGTGTTGATGGTGTTGTCGGTGTGATGCCTTCCCAAAGATTAAAGTCTATGCCCCCGGGAGGTGTAATTGTCCTAACGATTCGGTTGGGATCGGTTGCATCCATGACCTGGATGGAGAATTGTGGTTGTACCGTTGAATAAGAGCCCTGAAATCCACTAATAGATGCTCCTTGTCCATACGTAGGAGTGATTGAATACGAAGGTAAGGCAGAGTCATAACCTTGGGGGGGAGTTATTGAATAGGATAGTTCCCAATACGGGAATGGAATGGTTACCACTTGGGTAGTCCCGCTGTATGTTCCCGAGATAGTTGCATACACAGTTCTGCGGTTGTCAGGCAGGCTTGCATTGATCGGTGTTCCCTGCGGCAGTGACTGGTTAGTGGAGATTTGATAGGTCGCAGGATTGACGAATCCGATTGTCTGGACTTTCTGGTTCCATGTGGGGGTGGGTGTAGGGGGGGTTGTAGTCTGTATTGTTGTCAGATTTGAATAAACGACTTGGGGAGTTGATGTTATAGAAGGTTCCGATATGGCCTTGGGAAGGCCGGTATTGACTGGTTGGCCAGTGGCTATCGGTTTTACTATAAATGCGATGACAAGAATGATGCAAAAAGCCGCTATAATATAAGTAATATCCTTTTTATCCATAAGTACGGTAATTTTCTATAGGTTTGTCCTTACATAAAAAATGGTTATGTTCAGGATGATATTATCATCTGGGCGAGCATGAAAATACTGGATTGTTTGTATCATAAATTTTCATCGTATTTTCTGTCAATTGCATTCAATGACCGGAAAAATTTTGAAAAAACCTTCAAATGGCTTTTGAGATTTGGAAAACTTATTTATACAATGAATACCTTTTAACACTGTAGAGACGCTGGTACCGACTAGTGTCTACTAAATTCACGAAGGTGAAATTATGAGTTCGTCGAAACAGAACGATTCAGGGTTCACCGGCCTCGAGGCAGCGATTGTGCTTATCGCATTCGTTGTCGTAGCGGCGGTGTTCTCGTATGTGGTACTCGGCGCCGGGTTCTTCACGACGCAGAAGGCACAGCAGACAGTCCACACCAGTGTCGAGCAGTCTAGCTCAACGTTGGAGATTGTCGGAAATGTGTATGGTACAGGGACTGGAAATGGTGGCTCTGGTAGCACCATTACCTACGTTAACTTCAGTATGGAGTTAGCCCCGGGTGGGACACCAATTGACTTTTCAAAGGTAGTTATGGTATTCAGTAATTCAACTACCCTGCAAACGTTGGCTGCACAAAGTACCGCGGCAACAGTAGTCACACAACCAGTTGCGGGTGGGTGGGCAATCACTTCCGTTCAGAACTCTCCCAGCACAACCCTCTCCATATTACTTCAGCCTGATGAGCAGTTCCAGATAAGCTGCCAGCCGACAAACCCGATTCCTTCGAACGATGTGTTCACTATTGAGGTCCGGCCGTCTGTTGGAGCAGCATTTAGTATTACCCGGACTGCTCCTGCCGCAATATATGCAGTCAACACTCTTTACTAATCTTTTTTTATAAAATTCAGATATCTGTTGAGTAGTATTCATGTTTGAACACTTTTCTATCATGCACCAGTTAGACAATTTTGGAATTCAGAAGAGTTTATCGAAGTTTTCATAGATTGCCTGTTGTGAAAACGCACAAATTAAAAAATATACCATATTCTGTCGTGTTTTGTGAGGAAAGTATATTAATCCAAAATAGGATAATAATTAAATGCTATGGCGGTAAATCAGGCACAGGTTGACCATATCATCACCGCGGCTTCCGAGGACGACCCGGAAGTCAAACTCCAGAACCTCGAGCGTGAAGTTGACCTGATCAAGACCTCCATCAAACGCCTTCTCATGGATATCAGGGAACGGATGAACGAGATGGAGAACCCTTTCACCATTTCTTCCATGTCTGGGAGTACCGATTCCGAAAAGTCAAGTGATTCAACAAATGCTGCAAAAAAGGCAGCACTCGATGCGAAGGAGGCGGCGCTGGAAGCAAGGGAGTCTACGCTTGATGCTGCAAAGGCCAAACAGGAGGCAGAGGCACGGGACTCCGCTGTTAAACCGTCTGAACCCGAAACAAAGCCAATTGCAGCCCCTGGTGTCTCTCCTGTTGCCGCTTCTTTACCCTTTGTTGAGGAAAGACATGTGCCGGATGAGCAGATGATATCGCTATTAAAATCCCAGCTCATCACAAGTGGCAATAAACCCGGCCCGAATACTCTCGCAAGCGAAAAACTCCGGCTCCAGAAAGTATACAAACTGTTCAAGTGGACGAATGCCGCTATTCGCAAGTTTGGTCACGATCGTCTTGACATTATCCTCGAATCATACCGTATCATGGGGTATATCTCGAGAGAATCCTGTGACGAGATAAAGGAGATCTCCCGCCTTATGCCTGCCAACCTTGGGGACGAGCATGAAGTAGGACCTGACGAGTTTGTCTCCGAACTCTATGCTCTCAATCGTATTCTCTCGCCCAACGATTCCTCGCTTGACCGGGATATGATTGAGGTCATGATGGAACAGCGCCAGCAGGTAGTGCCGGGAAAAGAAAGATCAGGGGCTCCTGAACTACCGGCCAAAGAACGGGAATCTGCCCGGCCAACAAGAAAAGATGAAGAATGGATGAACCTGCCGGACAGGATATAGGGAGATCTTATGTCGGCCGATACCTTCACGACAGCTATTTTTCTCATTACTGCGGTTATTGCTGCTAGCGTACTGGTAAGCGCTATTTTTCCCGTGGTATACCAGATGTCAGGGACTTTTGCGGCCGCGGGTCATGCGGCGGATCAGCAGATCCGGACCAACGTTCAGATCATTCTTCCTGTGGCATACAACAATAAGGATCCAAATTACGAGACAGTCTGGATAAAAAATACCGGGAACCGCCAGATTAGTACATCTGAAATCGCTCAAGCCGATATCTTTTGCGGTGATTCCGGGAATTTTAAGCATATGACTATCCAAAATTCCGCTGGGACTTTAACTTCGGATTATTGGACCTACACCAGCTATTTTGCAAATCAGAATTCTTGGGCCCCGGGGGAAACACTGGAGGTTGTTTGCTATCCCAGCACAATAATCAGTACAACAAATCAGGTATATTTCCAGTTCGTACTACCGGATGGCATCTCGACATCGGACCAGTTTACCGTGAGCACAGCTCCCTGATAAGGTGATCTGGTATGGCAGTTGCAGATCTTATTGGTGCGGCTGTCGGGGTGATCCTCCTCGTGATTGTTGCTTACATGCTGGTAGGAGGCGTTATTTCCACGGCTCAGATTGTCACAAGCGCCCAGAAATCCGCCACACTCCTTGAGGAAAACCAGTTAAAAACCGATTTTTCCATCACCAACGTAACAATGATAGACAGCTCGGATTTTAGTTTCACGATTAACAACACCGGAAATGAGCCGATTTCTGATTTCACGCATATGGATGTTATTGCTTATGACAGAAGTTCCAATGCCTATAGTCTCTATCCGTACAGCATGTCTGCGAGTACCGGAAAATGGACGATTGTCAGTCAGGGCAATGATCTTATCCACCAATCAGAATTGTATCCCGGGAACTCCTACATAATAGAGGTTATGACAACGGGTTTATCCCCTTATTGGTTCCAGATTACTACGGGAAACGGGGTTTATGCATCGGCATTTCTGCAGTGAGGAAAGAAAATATGGCCGTTGAACTTTCCGATCTGATGGGGGGTGAGGACCGGCAGATTATTTCGACCGGCAATAATGAACTGGACAAGAAGATTGCTGATGGCCTTCCCGTTGGATCCCTGACCCTCATCGAAGGGGAGAATGATACAGGGAAGAGCGTGCTTACGCAGCAGATCGTCTGGGGCGCCCTGAAACAGGGTATGTCTGTCGATTTGTTCTCTACGGAAAACACCAGCAAGAGCTTCATCAAACAGATGGAATCGATGAGCCTTGACATCTCCGATTATTTTGCCTGGGGCTATCTCAAGGTGTTTCCTCTCCATGTTGTGGGGTTCGAATGGAAAAAAGAGGAGATGGAAGGGATCCTGCAGCGCCTGATCACCTATATCAAAAACAGCCCGTCACAGGTTGCTATCGTTGATTCACTGACACTTTTTACCGAGTACGCCGAGACGGATACCATCCTTACGTTCTTTACCAACTGCAAATCCCTCGTTGATCATGGTAAGACTATCCTCGTTACCCTCCATACATATGCATTTGAGGAAGACACTCTCGTGCGAATCCGTTCCATCTGCGATGCCCACCTGAATATGAAGAAGGCACTTGTGGGAGACAAGTACGTCATGGTCATGGAGGTGGTCAAAGTCAGAGGTGCACGGAAGACTACCGGAAACCTTGTCAGCTTTGAAGTCCATCCAGGGTACGGGATGAAGGTTATCCCGATGAGCTTTGCGAGGATCTAACTATGGGCTCCCTCTCTGTTGCAGTCAACCTCCCATTTAAACCAGAACCAGTAGATGTGGATGTGGACCTCTATGCTGATCTCGAGTCGGATGCGCTTTATAAGATGCTGCCGGCGAACGCCAAGGAGTACGTACAGAACAGCCCCCACCTCCTCGAATATCTCCACACCTTCCCGGTCAATACCTATGGAATACCGCTCTTTTTGTCGGAACTCAAAAAAGATGTCCGGTCAATGAAGAACCCGAATATCATCTACCCGGTCAATGATACGACTTTTGTCCATATCCTGCCTGACCCTGATGACGTGAGGAATTTCTATATCCCCATCGAACCCTCGTTCCTCCATAGCGTCAGTGATATCCTTCCCGTCATCGAGACAAAACTGATCGACCTAATCGATGGACTGGATACGGATCCGACCACAGACAAAGAACGGACTGAGGTCATAAAAAAGATGCTTGCCTCGGTGGCCATCATCAAGCCTCCGGGAGTGGACATAACCAGTCTGGCTAGGAGTTCGGAAAAGCAACAGAGTGCCGGAGCAAAGCTGGTTACGTTTCTCAATACTGATTTCACCGCACAGAAAAAGATGAAGTCCGGTAAGAAGACCCAGAATATTCCTCTTACCCCGGATGGCAAGATTATTCTGACCCATGTCGAGTACAAGGCCATCGAGTATCTGCTTGTCCGGGACAAGATCGATATGGGGGTTTTAAAACCGTTCCTCTCTGATCCCTATATCGAGGATATCTCCTGTGATGGTGTCGGGCCTATCTTTATCGAGCACAAGGTATTCAAGGGATTAAAATCGGTTATCGAATTCAAAGTATCCAGTGAACTGGACGAGTTTGTGGTCAAGGTGGCTGAACGGATTAAACGGCCTATCACTTACCGGAGCCCTGTTGTCGATGCCACCCTTCCCGATGGATCGCGTATCAACATTGTTTATGGTACCAATATCAGCAAACACGGGAGCAACTTTACCATACGAAAAGTCAACGATATTCCGCTCTCCATTCTGAATATTGTCGAGAGCAATGGTATCGATTACGTTGCTGCAGCCTATCTCTGGATCTGTGTCGAGTATGGCATGTCGCTCTTTGTGAGTGGTGAAACGGCGAGCGGCAAGACTACGCTCCTGAACGCTATCACGACATTCATCCCCCCGGAGAACAAGATTGTCACTATTGAGGATACGCCCGAGCTGAACGTGCCGCACCGGAACTGGATCCGTGAGGTGGCGCTTGCCAAGGGGAAAGGAGAAGGGGGAGGTAGCGGGGGGGAGGTCACCATGTTTGATCTCCTCAAGGCTGCGCTGCGTCAGCGTCCTAACCAGATCCTTGTCGGGGAGATCCGTGGAGTCGAAGGAAGCGTTGCATTTGGTGCAATGCAGACCGGTCACCCTGTGATGAGTACCTTCCACGCTGCGTCCGTGGAGAAACTGATCCAGCGTCTCTGCGGAGATCCTATCAATATCCCCAAGACCTATGTTGATAACCTCAATCTTGTTATTATCCAGAGCGCTGTAAAAAGGCCGGATGGACAGACCGTGCGCCGGATGATTAGTTGCAACGAACTGGTAGGATACAATGCGGAGACTGGTGGGTTTACGTTCGTTCAGATGTTTACCTGGGAACCGGTGTCCGATACTTTTATCTGGACCGGGAAAGGCAGCTCATTCCTTCTTGAAAACAAGATCGCCACCATGCTGGGGATCCCTGATAGCAGGAAAGCGGAGATTTATCTTGAGGTGGAGAAGCGTGCCAAGATCCTTGAACGCCTGCATAAAGCCGGCTATGTGAAGTTCTGGGATCTCTTCCACATGATGACTAAGATCAAAAAACAGGGTTTGCTCACTATTGGTTCCTGATATGCCAAACGAACCACCCCCCGCGGATCCATCCAAACCCGAGTCAACCCGGCAGCTCCCGTTTATCTCTATGATCAGCAATGTCAAGGGAAAGCTTGCCGCTGTTCAGGAGGGTAAGAAGATGGGGGCGGATCTTCTGTTTATGACGACCTATATGGCATCGCTCGCGATCGCCGATGCAACCCGTCCCGAGATCTTTTCTTTTTCGGCAAATCGGCAGGAGTATATTTCAGCGAAGTACATCGCAAAGGTCGACACGTTTGTAAAAAAATGGAATTACAGCTATGCAGAGAGCCTCTCCATTGTAGCCGAACGCACACAGAACGAGATCCTCAGGAGCATGCTGAACAGGTATTCCAACTCGATCGATTCCGGTGTCCCGGATGAAGATTTCCTGGCAAATGAGCTTGCAACAGTGCGCAGCGTTTATCGTAACCAGCTGGAGCAGGGGATGTCTATGCTGCAGAAATGGGGGGATGCCTATGTGGCGATGCTCCTGTCAGGAACAGTTATTGCCGTTATCGTTATGATCTCGGTGGTCATCTATTCCCCGAACGATATACAATCATCGTTCAACATGTCGTATGCGGTGATCCTGGCCATTTCTGTCTTTGGTATTGTACTTATGTACACATCTGTTCCGGATGATCCCAAAAGCCATGGACTCAAAGAACGTACCTCAAAAGAGCAGAGTACGATCCATGCCATGGAACGGATCATCGTTCCGGTTACGATTGCCATTGTCATTATCCTCGCAGCTCTCGGTATTGCAGCAAGTCTTATCTTTATTCTTGTGGGGATTCTGATGGCCCCGCTGGGCATTATCGGGTTTATTGATGACCACAACATCACCCTGCGGGACAACGATTTTTCCGTTTTTATTCGCAGTTTCGGTGCCATTATGGGTGGACAGGGGACTACCGCCGTATATGCATTGGGGAGCATCGACCGGAAATCACTTCCTGCCCTTGAACCCCTGATCAATTCCGTATATTCAAAGCTTAATCTTGGTCTCGATGAGAAGCAGATCTGGGACAAGTTCATTGGAGAATCCGGTAGCAACCTGATCTACAAGTATCTCAATATCTACCGGGATACCGTGGCTCTTGGCGGACCACCGGAACCCATCGGCACAGTCGTAGGTGCATCCATGCTCGAACAGACTCTCCTCAGGGAGAAAAAGGACATGCTTGCACGTGGTTTCATTGTGCTCCTGGTACCGATGCATCTCGCCATGACTGGCCTCTTCGTTGCACTCTACCAGATCCTTCTTGTACTCACCAGTTCAGTCACGACGATGATGGGCCAGTTCCAGAATATTTCCGCATCGTCTGGCGGACAGAATATGGGGGGTGTCTCTCCCGGTGCAGTGTTTGGCGGCGGGATGAACTTATTCTCCAACTTCCCGGCAGCGGCCATGCAGACATACGTGATTGTCACGCTGACCATCATTACCGCGTCCAACATTGTTGCGGCCCGTATCGTTGGGGGTGGCGATCGATACATGTATTATTTCTACACGGCAATATTCTGCACATTGAGTGGACTTGTACTCCTGCTGGCCCCCAGTGTTGTTGGTCTCTTCTTCAGCGCCTCGGCGCTGACGAATATGGGCGGCGGAGTAAGCGGAACGGCGGTGTAGCATGAAGGATAGTCTTCGCAGGATAATTCTGTTTATTGCGATTGTTGGCATTGGCTCAGCCCTGATCTTTTTAGATATCCCTCTCATCTACATGCTGCTCTTGATCGTGGGAGTCGGATTTATCCTCCTTCTCGTTCTCGGAACGATCACGATTGGGGAGATAAGAACTGCCATTTCCGCATTGAACCTTTCCACCATCCGCAGCCATCTTACCAAGGGTAGGTTTTCCAAGAAGCCTGAAAAGAAGCCGGTAACTGCAAAAGAAACCGAAATACGGAAAACCGAAAAACCCGCCCTGAAAAAAACACCCGAAGCCTCCCGTGGGATCAAGGCACACCTTTCCCTTCTGGTCTCGTCCATAGGATCAGTGGGAAAGATTTTCACCGATCGCAGCAGACCGAAGAAAAAAATTGAGGATATTGACAAGCTCCTCGATCATACCATCACCGAGAAAGTCACCCGGAGCTCGGCGCTCGAAAACGCTGCCACGGTGCCGGCTGCGCCGGGGCCTGCAGCGCGGGGAGGGGCAGGAGGTCAGACTCCTGCGGAGAGCGGAAAAGAGTCCGATCCATTCCTCTCGCTCTCTGGTGAGGAACTCGAGGTCGGGCTCCTCGATGGGTTGGACGAAGGTGACCTGTCCGCCGCCCCCTCACCACAACCTTCGCCTCCGTCGATGTCTCCGGATACAGATTCCGGCCTCTCCATGCCGGATCTCGAGATGCCACCCCTTCCCGAGGAAACCGCTGATGACGCGAGTGCCATCCTTGCTGCGCACGCTGAGGAGGGAGCTGAAGATCTCGGGGGACTGGATGCCAGCGACGGAGCCCTTGATACCAGCCTCGGGGACCTTGACAAGATCAACCTGGATGAGATCGATCTGGGGGATGACAGTGCCATGCTGGAAACCCCTTCCGAGCCAGCCCCGGTCCCGTCTTCAGGTCCGCTCCCGGGATCGGGTAGTCTGGTTCCGGCGACGCCCATCACTCCCGCCGGTGGTTCCGAAACCGGGGAGGACTCGTCCGATATCTCGTCCTTTGCCGCAGGAACCGCGCAGGGTAGCGACGATGATATGCTCAGCTCGCTTGCCACCGATATCAAACAGGTCAAAAAGGAAAAAGATGTCAGCCTGCTGCGGGAATTAAAAGATTTTAAGGCTCCGGCAACTGATATAGAAAAGGAACTCTCCGACATATCGGAACAAATGAATACGGCAGTAAGTATGGGCGCAAAGAAACGAACCCCGCCCGCCATGAAAACGAAATAGCCGGAAAGGATCCAATTCACCGGCTCCTGTTCCGTCTCCAGACAAAGATCGTAGTGTGTGTTTCCCATGACCGAAGTCCCCCTCAAAGTCGAGCACGATGGCAAATGGGTCGTCGTCAAGGCGGTGGTTGGTGAGGACCGGATCACGCTTCCTGCCCCTGTTGACAAGGAGATACTCTTCAAATCCGTCATTGACCTGGAAGAGAAAAAGAGTGTGCTCGTTCTTACGGTCAAGGGGAACCCGGATCTCCTCATCCGGATTGCAAGTGTCGAGAAAGTCCTGCTCGTCTTAAAACGCCTGATCCTTGCCGGCTGCAATGCCTACCGGCTGATGGCCTATTTTATGTCGCCGGCGATTCGCGGGGGTGTGCTTGCCAAAAATGCCCAGTGGGAGAAAGGCAGCATCGTGGTGGTAAAGAGCGGAATATGGTTTGTGAGTGCCGCAAAACAGATCTGTGTACCCTTAAAAGATGTAGCCGCCATCGAACTGACAAAAAGGGACGTGCAGGGCAAACAGACTGATGTGGTCCGGATCGATCACGTGGAATCCGGAGAAGTGGTGTCCAGCCTGATTCTCTGCCCCCTCTCGACACTTCAGGTGCTGGCCAATTTCCTTAAGGATGCCACCAAGGGGATAGATATGGCCGGCACCGAGCTGGACGCCATCGCCCAGCAGGTGGCGATGCTTGTTTATTCCGGCATGGACTCGCACGCAATAGAGAACATGCTGTCTATTCCCCACAAACAGCTTGATGAGATTTATGACCGGCTCATCAAGCTTGAGATCGCTGAGGTGATCATTATCCGGCGTGAAGTCCAGCTGACCACTAAAGGAGTTCGCTATATCTCTGATGCCACAAAATCCCAAACAAACTAAAATTCCGTCGGTTTTCATCTCCACTACTCATTTATAGCATGATACTCAAACACTCTGTCTGATACTCCATGGGAACCATTCTGATCGTGGACGATACACTTTTCATGAGGACCCTTCTCAAAAATATTCTCTTTTCCGGGGGCCATACGATTGCAGGCGAAGCTGCTAACGGTGAAGAGGCTGTTGCGAAGTACAAGGAACTCAAGCCTGATCTTGTCACAATGGATGTCGTAATGCCCAAGGTGAACGGGATCGAAGCGTTAAAAGCGATCAAGCAGCTGGATCCTGCCGCCCGTGTCATCATGTGCACGGCTGTCGGGCAGGAACAGATGGTGAAGCTTGCCATCAAGACCGGTGCTAAAGGGTATATCGTAAAGCCCTTCCAGGCACCCAAGGTGCTTGAAGAGGTCAAAAACGTACTTGCATCCTGACGACCATGGCAAAGGTTCTCATTGTCGATGACTCCGTTTTCATGCGGACGGTCATCAGGGACATGCTACAGAAGGACCCCTCGCTTGAGATAGTGGGAACCGCTTCGAACGGGGTTGAAGCACTGGAGAAGATCAAGACCCTCCACCCCGATCTGATCACGCTGGACATCGAGATGCCCAAGATGAATGGTCTTGAGGTATTGCGCGAGCTCAAGAGTGCTGCATGGCATCCCCGGACCCTCATGCTCTCCTCGCTTACCTCGGAAGGAGCAGAGATGACCACGGAGGCGATCCGCCTTGGTGCAGATGATTTCATGCTCAAACCAAAGGATGTCCCCCGGCTCAGGCTTATCGCCGATGAACTGATCGCAACAATCCGCCATCTGACAACTGCCCCCCCCACCCCCAGAAAAGAGCCTCCACCGGTCACTCCGCGGAACGGGGAAGCCGAACGTGTCGTCCTGATTGGTTCCTCAGCCGGCGGCCCGCCCATGCTCGATGCGATACTCTCAAAATTACCTGCGGACTTTCCTGCGAGCGTCGTGATCACCCAGCATATGCCGGTCGGGTTTACTGCTCCACTCGCGGCCCGTTTCAACAGGCTTGCCCATATGCCGGTCAAGGAGACGGAGAACGGCGATATGCTGAGGGAAGGTTCGATCTTTCTCTCCAAAGCCGGTGTCCATACTATGATCGGTGCCGCGATGACTAGTGCGGGGAAAAGGACCGGCAGGGTTATCCATTCCAGTGCGCCGCCGGTCCACGGGGTACGGCCAGCGGTCGACAAGACCTTTGAATCTGCTGCGCAGGTTTTCGGCAAGAATGCGATTGCCGTCATTCTGAGTGGTATGGGAAACGATGCCGGGGCCGGTGCAGCAGCCATCAGGGAGGCAGGCGGGACCATTATTCTCTGCGATCAGAAGGACTGTCTCGTCTACGGTATGGCGCGATCCGCTATCCAGCATAACGCGGTAAACGAGGTGCTCCCTCTGGCAAAGATCCCCGGAGCGGTGGAGCGGATCGTACGGAAAATGGCGATGGAGGGTGGCCATGTCTGAATTTGAGCAGTACCGGTCTCTCTTTGTGGCCGAGTCCCGGGAGAACCACGAGAACCTGGTCAACAACCTGCTGGTGCTGGAGAAAGGAGAGGACCAGAATGCCATTGACGAGATCTTCCGCTCGATCCATACCCTCAAGGGAGCATCGGCATCCATGGGATTTGCCGACATGGAGCGCCTCTGCCATACGATGGAGGATGCCTTACAGCTGATCCGGAGCGGGAGTGCCGGGATGACTGAGGATCTCGGAAATGTGCTCCTCTCCTGCACCGATCTCATCGAGGAGATGCTCGATGACATCGAGGCCGGCGGGGATTCATCGTCCAAGAATCCTGACAAGCAGATTCAGGCGTTGCATGCCTGGCTGGACCGGCAGCGGGGGAGCGGTGAGCCTGCTCCTGAAAAGAAAGGCCGACAAGAGCCTCAGGAGGAGGGT
Source organism: Methanoregula sp. (assembly GCF_035543475.1). Classification (GTDB taxonomy): domain Archaea; phylum Halobacteriota; class Methanomicrobia; order Methanomicrobiales; family Methanospirillaceae; genus Methanoregula. The sequence goes on along the minus strand of NZ_DATKKA010000007.1, from coordinate 251,522 downwards.
CCGGCAGAGGAGAGCCCGGCAGAAGAAGTCTCTGCAGAAGGTTTGGGGTCTGCATATACCATGACGGTCGTGGTTGCTCCCGACTGCATGATGAAGGACGTTCGTGCAATGATCGCGATCCAGAACCTGGAGGCACTCGGCACAATTCTGTCCATTCAACCCTCGAAAGAGGAGATCGATGGAGGGAAGTTTGACGGGACATTCCGTCTCACCATAGCAAGCGATGCCGGGGAAGAAGCACTGAGGACCGCTGCCCTTGGGACCGAGATAGCGACTGTCGATATTCACCTCATGGACGGGCCGGTAACAGATACAGCAGCGGAACCCGGCACGATAAAAAAGGCGGCTGAGCCTGAACGAAAGCAGGCTGCAGCGACACCAGACAAGAGCCGGGAGGTCAAAAACCTTCGCGTTGATATCACCCAACTCGATCACATTATGAACCTGGTCGAAGACCTGGTGATCAACCGGGGCCGGCTTAAGCAGATCGCTGAGGAGCAGAAGATCAAGGAGATGGATGAGGCGATCAGCATGGTCGAACGGTCCGTCTCCGAGCTCCAGAACCTGATGATGGCTATACGGATGATCCCGCTCTCGCACATCTTCAACCGTCTCCCCCGGGTCGTCCGCGATGTGGCCCAATATGATCACAAGGAGGTTGAGTTTGTCATGGAAGGCGGGGAGACCGAACTCGACCGGAGCGTGATGGACGGGCTGAACGACCCGCTGCTCCACCTGATCCGGAATGCCGTGAACCATGGTATCGAGGATCCGGAGGTCCGTATCAAGGCCGGAAAGCCCGCAAAAGGGCTCGTACAGCTCAGTGCCCACCGGGACCGGGACAATGTAATCATCAAACTGACGGACAATGGTGCCGGTATCAATGTCGAGAAGGTGAAAAAGAAAGCCATAGAAAAGGGGCTTATCACTGCCGATGCTGCGGCCGTCCTCACCACCGACGAAGCGATTGACCTGCTCTTCCAGCCGGGCTTTTCCACAGCGGATACCATAACGGACATTTCCGGCCGCGGTGTCGGCCTGGATGTGGTGAGACGGTCGATCGAATCGCTCAAAGGCACCATCAAGGTCGAAACAACCCCGGGGCAGGGGAGCACCTTCGAGCTGCTCCTTCCGCCAACCATGGCGATCGTGGATGTGATGATTGTCCGGATCAACGGTAAGCGCCTCGCGATCCCCATCAGCAGTATTGTCGAGGTCGCCAACTTTAAAAAAGACGGACTGCACCGCATAGGGAAGGGCGATGTGACGCTTATCAGGGATGAAGTGCTCCAGATCCTCTGGCTCGATGACATGGTCGGGAGCTCGGACCGGTGCGAGATCCTCATTGTCGTCCAGTACCAGAAACGGAAATGCTGTATCCCGGTGGATGCAGTTGAAGGAAAGCAGGAAGTCGTGGTAAAGCCGTTAAGCACTTTCATCGGGACCACCAAAGGGATCAGCGGGGTCACCATTCTCGGGGATGGGGATGTGGTACCGGTCCTTGATGTAAATACGATGCAGGAGTGAAGGAACCATGAAACTATCGTCAGTTCAGATAGATGCGATGCAGGAACTGGGAAACATCGGGGCAGCGCATGCTGCGACCACCCTTTCCCAGATGCTGTCAAGCACCGTTGAGATGAGCGTGCCCAAGATCAAGGTCGTGGACGTCGCACAGCTGGCAGACCATATCGGGGAAGAACCGGCAGCACTCGTAGTTTTCGAGTTACAGGGCGAGATACCGCACGGGGGGTATATTATTTTCTATATATCCCGAAACTCTGCCGTCCGCCTGACCAATACGATGCTTGGCATGACCGAGCCCGACCGTCCGCTCAACGAGATGGACGAGAGTGCCCTCCTTGAAGTGGGAAACATCATGGCTTCGGCATTCCTCGACGCCACGGCAGAACTCCTTGGCCTGGTGATGCTTCCCTCTCCCCCGGCGCTTACGATTGATATGGCACATGCCGCTATGCAGACGCTTATTGCACAGATGCAGGAGGAGATCGACGAGGTCATGCTCTTCTCCACCGAGCTCATGTGCGAGGAGCACAAGATTGACAGCGACATCATCATGATGCCGGAAGTAAGCATGCTCAAAACGTTTGTCGAACGCCTGGAAAACCTGATGAAATCAGGCTGACGTGGCCCGGAATGTCTGATCCCGCACTCCCTACCAAAACACCCGTGATGATTGGTATCGGTGAGTTCTACGTGGGATCCGATCCTATGATGACGATAGGTCTTGGCTCCTGCATCGGCCTTACCTTCTATGACCGTGACCTCCACATCGGCGCCATGGTCCATATTATGCTCCCTGACAGTTCCGGGCGGACGGACCGGCCGGGCAAGTACGCAGATACCGCCGTTCCACTCCTGATCCAGAAACTTACCGAGCGGGGCTCCCAGCGGACATCAATTGTGGCAAAGATGGCCGGAGGGGCATGCATGTTCGAATATTTCGGCACCAATCTCAATATTGGGGAGAGGAACGCCGAACGGGTGCGTGCCATTCTCTCCGAACTTCATATACGGCTGACCGCGGAAGAGGTTGGCGGAAAGACCGGCAGGACCGTAGCGTTCTACCCGGGTGAGGGCGGAAAAGTAACCGTCAGGAGCGCGGATGGCGCTGCCCACGAGATCTGATTGCATCTTTTTTGTCCTTTTCATTCTTGTCCTCATGCCCGTTTCAGCGGCTGCGGATCAGAACACGACCACGGGATCCGGCCAGCAGCAGGAGACAGGCCAGATTTTCCTTTTTCGCCCGGCATCTGACTCCATTCCGTCTACCCAGGTCAATGCCATCATCAATGGTCTGGATGGGAGTGTTCTCGTGGGCACCCCGCTGGGGCTTTCAACATTCGATGGCAGCTGGAGCACCCGCCATATCAACCGGAACAACCTATCCAGCGGGTTGCTGGACAATTTTGTCACCGCGCTTGCATACGACGGCGAGGGGAACCTCTGGATAGGATATGCCGGCGGGATCCAGGTCTACAACGGGCATGATTACCAGCTCATTGCCGACCAGCAGCTCCTTAAAAGCCTCCAAATACGGGCATTTCAGCGGTGGAATGATGAGATGTGGATCGCGACCGGGAACTCCGGCCTGAGCCGGTATTCCCAGGATACCTGGACCTGGTATGCACCGAACTCTCCGGGTGGCCCGGGGTTCTATGAGGCAGACAGCATGGCTCTGGACCCGGTGTCCGGTACCCTTCTTGTGGGCACCCGCGATGAAGGCCTTTGGGCCGTGACCAGCCCGGATACCACGGCCCGTTTTACTGAACTCCAGAGCCCGTACGACACGTTCGGCCTGCTCGGGCAGGTAAGGCAGGATCCCCTGGGTGGTGTGTATTTCTTTAATACAACGGAAGTGGCGCATTACAGTCCGGCATCGGGATTCATCCCTGTTCTCTCCGGGAACGATTTTTACGGGGGCCCGTATGCCATCAATGATGTGGCTGCCGGGCCCGGGGGTGCGGTCTACGTGGCAACAGAAAATGGTATCTATGTCTGGAAGAACGGGGCGGTGACCCGGCACCTGGGGACGTTTGAGGGCTTTGGCACCAATGTGCACAACGTACGGATGGTCTTTCTTGATGCCAAAGGACGGCTCTGGTTCTCCACGCTGGATATCGTCGGGTATTATACCGGGGACGAGCCTGCTGCATCCCTGATTGCCGTTGAAACGGTGACACCAACCCCTGTGCCAACACCCGGGCCGGTAAACGCCACACCGGTGGTTACCCTGTCAGGAACCACACTCCCGCAAAATCCCTCGTTTATCGACAGTATCTCTGGTTTCTTTACGGGACTTTTACACCTGGGCCATTAATCCTGTGGGTCTTTATTCCTCGTCAGCGGCGTAGTAATAATACTCGCCTCTGCTCTTCTGGTCCCGGTCAAGGAAGGAGTCGGGCTTGTTGATACGAGGCCGGCCGGTCTGGTCGCGCCGGAAGGTTACGTCCAGAGCTTTGAGGAACCGGTTCATGCCATCCCGCATGGCAAAGGGACCGGCAGCAGTACCTGCCACCCCCGGTTCGCCATCGAATACGAGAATCCTCTCGCTGATCATATCGATAAGGTAGATGTCGTGGTCGATCACGAGAATGGCAGCATCCTTCCCCTCTGCATGGTGTTTTATGAGCCGTGTCGCCTTCACCCGCTGCTCGACATCAAGATGGGCACTTGGTTCGTCCAGGATATAGAGATCAGCTTCGCGGGAGAGGCAGGCAGCGATGGCCACCCGCTGGAGTTCTCCCCCGCTCAGGGTGTCGACAGGTGACTGGAGAATGGCCTGCAGGGACAAGGGTTCGAGGATCTCGTGCTGGTAATAGGAGCTGTCAAATCTGGTTGTGCACGAGCGGAGGTACATCTCTACCGAAGCCGAGGTCTCTGGTTTGATATACTGGGGTTTGTAGGAGATCTTCAGGGTCGTGCTCATGCTGCCCGAATCCGGCTTTTCCACACCGGCAAGGAGTTTTGCAAAGGTACTCTTTCCCATGCCGTTTGCGCCGATAACCCCGAGCACTTCTCCGGACTTGAGGGTCCCGCCCGCAATGGTAAGGTGGAAGGTATCGTAGTGCTTGGTCAATGCCGGGATGTCGACAAGGTCATCCCGTTTCGATCCTTTCTCGTGCGCCCGTTTCTCGAAGACCACCTGGGAGTCACGGAAACGGACATTCTCCTCGGCAAGATAGCCTTCGAGGTACTGGTTGATCCCGACACGGACACCTTTTGGGCGGGTGATAACACCAAAGACCGCCGGCTTGCCGTATCCGATATGGACCGTGTCGGCCAGCATGTCGAGGATAGCGAGATCGTGTTCCACGATCACGACCGGTTTTTCCGTGGCAAGTTCACGGATCAGCTTTGCTGCGGAGATGCGCTGGTAGATGTCCAGGAAGGGAGTGATCTCATCGAGGAAATAGAGATCGGCACTCCGTGAAAGACAGGCCGTGATGGCAACCCGCTGGAGTTCTCCCCCGCTCAGGGTATTGATCTGGTGATCGAAGATGGAGTCAAGCTTGAGCGCGGTGACCAGTTCGGCGAGTTTTCCCCGTTCATCCGTGGTCCTGAGGAGGTCCCGGGTCGTACCGGTAAAGACCTTCGGGATAAAATCGATGTACTGGGGCTTGACCGCGATCTTCTTGCTCTTTTTCGAGACGGTCTGGAGGTAATCGAAGAGCTCCGTACCCGCGTATCGCTTCAGGATCTCTTCCCACGCCACCTCGGCATCAAAATTCCCGAGATTGGGGCGGAGCTGGCCGGAGAGGATCTTTACCGCGGTACTTTTTCCGATCCCGTTTGCGCCCAGGATACCGGTGACCTTTCCCGGCATCGGGATGGGGAGACCGTACAGGGCAAACCCGTTCTTCCCGTACCGGTGGGTGGGGTGTTCGAGTTCCTCAGGGAGGCTGACGATATCGATAGCCTCAAACGGGCACTTCTTAATGCAAATGCCGCAACCGACACAGAGTTCTTCAGAGATTACGGCTTTGCCGTCCTCACCGACAAGGACCGTCTCGTCCCCGGTCCGTACCCTCGGGCAGTAGATGATGCATTCGGTCCCGCACTTCTTTGCGTGACAGCGATCCTTGTGGACAATGGCGATTCTCATGGGGGATCAGGCAGGATCAGGAAGGTACGGCGGGAAGAACGGAGATATACCCGGTCTTTGAGAGCGTATTTGTCCCATAGGTATTCTGGACGGTAAGGTTCACCGTGAAGTTTCCTGCAGAGGCATAGGTTTTTTCGGGGCTCTTTACCTCAGAATACGTGCCGTCGCCGAAACTCCAGTTCCACGCGGCGGGTGTGTTGGTGCTGGCATCGGCAAAAACAACATTGAGCGGTGCAGTCCCGTTGGAAACGTTTGCTGAGAAACCGGCCACCGGTACCGTGGTCGAGAGGAGGATGGTCCAGGTCATGATCCAGAACGCAAAGGTCATGAACCCCTGGTAGAGCCAGTCTTTTGCCCCCATCTTCCCGGTATCGATATGCATGAGGACAAAGATATGCCGCTGGAGGACAACGCCGGCAAGCATCAGCATAAAGGCCAGGAGACCGATGTCGTTTTTTACCGTAATCTGCAGGTACCAGGAAAGGCAGCCGACAAGGATACCGGCAATGCAGGCTACAAGTGTCTTTTTGATCCGGGCTATATGTTCAGCCTGCTTCTCCAGTTTTGTCATCTTTTTCTTGGGAAGAATGGCCTGCTCTTCTTCACGTACCTCGTCGGTCATCAGATTTCACCCAGTAGTCTTATTTTTTAGTGCGCAAGCCATATGTACCTTGGTATAATCCATGGCGACAGCGCAGGGAATGAGCGGGATCGATGTACGGGCGGTCATGTACGAGCTTACCGGGAAGCTGCCGCTCTGGATCGACAAGGTATACCAGTTCGATTCCCGCACGCTTTCTATCCGCCTGAACGGAGAGGGGCATGCGAAGTACCAGCTGTTACTGGAAGCCGGCCGGCGGGCGCACCTGGTAAAAACCGCCCCGGAACCGCCCAAGAACCCCCCGCAGTTTGCCATGTTCCTGCGCAAGTACATCTCCGGGGGCAAGGTGCTTGCAATCCGGCAGCACGGGCTGGAACGGATCCTTATCTTCGACATCGGGAAAGGGGCACTTACCTGCCGTCTTATCATCGAGCTCTTCGATGAGGGAAACGTGATCCTCACGGACGAAACGTACCGGATCATCAAACCGCTCCGCCACCACCGGTTCAAGGACCGGGATATTGTTCCCGATGCTATCTATGCGCTGAGCGGTTCCGACCCGACCGGCTCGCAGGTGAACCTTGCTGCAGCACTTGCCGGGGATGACCGGGACCTGGTGCGGGCTCTTGCGATCTCATGCATGCTGGGCGGTACCTATGCCGAGTGGGTGTGCCGGACTGCCGGGGCCGATAAGGCCCAGCCGGCGGCGCAGGCGGATCCGGGACCGCTGTTTGCGGCGGTCACTGCACTTTTCGACATGGTGGAACATTATGTGCACCCGGTGATCTCGAAAGCGAGCTGCGAACCTGTCGTGCTTGCAGAATCCCCTCCGGATAACGGGAGCCGATTTATTAATTTCTCAGATGCGCTCGAAGCCTTTTATCCGATGACCAGAGCCGAGAAAGTGAAGGTGGCAGCAAAACCCAAACTCTCGGAGGAGGAGCGGATCCGGAAGTACCAGGAGTCTGCGATCAGGAAGTTTGACGAGAAGATTGCAAAGGCCGAAGAGATCGTGGCAGCGATCTACGAGAACTACCCGTTTATCTCTCAGGTTATCACCTCTCTTGCAGCCGCAAGCAAGCGTCTTTCCTGGCAGGAAATCGAACACCACCTTAAAGATACCTCATCGACCGATGCAAAGCGGATTATCGCCTTCTTCCCGGGTGAGGCTGCCGTTGAAGTCGATATCGGCAAAAAGGTGAAGATTTTCACGAATGAGACCGTGGAGCAGAACGCGGGCCACTACTACGATCAGATCAAGAAGTTCAAGAAGAAGAAGGAAGGCGCCCTTCTTGCGATGAAAACGGTAAAGCCAAAAAAGAAGGTGATCCGGCGTGACCTGGTCCCGATGAAGAAACTCTGGTATCACCGGTTCCGGTGGTTTATCACCAGTGACGGCGTGGTTGTGCTCGGCGGCCGGGATGCCGGGCAGAACGAAGAACTGGTCAAGAAGTACATGACCGGCGGCGATCTCTTTGTCCACGCGGACGTGCACGGGGCGAGCGTGGTGATCGTCAAGGGCAAGACGGAGAAGATGGACGAGGTGGCCCAGTTCGCCGCATCCTACTCCGGTGCCTGGAGAAGCGGGCATTTTACTGCTGACGTGTACAGTGCAGGGCCAAACCAGGTGAGCAAGACCCCGCAGGCCGGCGAATTCGTGGCCCGGGGGTCATTCATCGTCCGGGGCGAACGCACCTATTACCGCAATGTTCCTCTTGCCGTGGGGATTGGCCTCGTACTGGAACCCCATGCGGCAGTGATCGGGGGACCGCCGGCCGTAATCCATTCGCGGACCAAGGCCTTTGCCGAGTTAAAGCCCGGCAGGTTTGAGCCAAACGACGTGGCAAAGAAGGTGCTGCGCCAGCTCCGTGAGAAGATCACGCCGGACGAGGAGAAACAGCTCAAGGGCGTCCTCAATACCGATGCGGTTGCGGCCTTTGTCCCGCCGGGCGGGTCCGATATTGCGGGGGCACCATGAAGGCGGAGTACGGCGAGATCCGGGATAATTACGGCGAGATCCGGCTCTTCCCGGAGAGCATCGACGACCTCTGGCACCTCCAGCATCTGGTTGCCCCCGGGGACCTCGTCTTTGCCACCACGTTCCGGAGCGTGGAAGGGGCTACCGATAAGATCCGGCCGGAGAAGGTGGAGAAACGCCCGGTACGGCTCGGTGTGCGGGTGGAGAAGGTGGAGTTTTCCCAGCACGGGGTGCGCCTGAGGATCTCCGGGATCATCGAGCACGGGATCGATACCGGGGCGTACCACTCGATCAATGTGGAGACCGGCTACGAGATCTCGGTGATCCGGCGCTGGCGGCCCGTGGACCTCGAACGCCTTGAGCGTGCAATAAAAGCCTCAGTCTATGGTGTGATCCATATCCTGACCATTGAGGAAGGGGAGGCAGAACTCTTCCGGCTCCGGCAATACGGCCCCGAGAGCGTGATCACGATCACTGCGGGGAGCGGGAAAGGTGGCGAGACCGAGACCCGGACTGGGTTTTTCGATGCGGTCATAAAGAGCATCGCGGAGGTCGCCGGGCCGCTGGTGATTGCCGGGCCGGGGTTTGTAAAAGAAGACTTTGTCCGGTATGCAAAGAACAAAAACAGCGTCCCGGCAGGCCGGGCAATTATTGCCGAGACCCGGAGGATTGGGAGAGGTGCGGTGCAGGACGTGATCGGGGCGGGCACGCTCGAGAAACTGATCGGGGACCTGCAGCTCTCCCGCGAGGTCCGGCTGATGGACGAAGTACTCCTGCGCATCTCCCAGGGGGGGGCAGTGGCCTACGGGCATAAGGATGTCTCTACCGCGATCGAGTACGGGGCAGTGGACGAGGTGCTTCTTGCTGACAGCCTGCTCCGGGACCGGGCGATCGTGCCCCTGATCGAGAACGCAGAGCGGATGCAGGCAAAGATTGTCGTGCTCTCCACGGAGTTCGAGCCCGGTGAGCGGCTTGCGGCACTCGGCGGCATCGCGGCGCTGCTGCGGTATAAGGTGAACTAAAAAAAGTGAAAACCGGGTTTGCTGGCTTATTCTTCCTTCTTTTCCGGCTTCTTGTAGGTCTCGACGAGCGTGATCTCGTTAATTCCTTTCACGTTCTCGAATCCTTCGTGGATGATCCGGCCGCGCCAGAGGAGCCAGCGCCGGTCATAGTTGATGCCGGGCGGGAGGGTAATCGTGGCCTTGCCATCGTCAAGGGCGATCTCCATGTCCTTTCCTGCATAGAGCCGGATAATTCCCTTGAGCTGTTCCAGGGGATCGGAGACTGCCTCTTCGATCTTGTAGTGGTAGGTGAGGGTCTGGCCGGCAAGCGGGGCATTGAAGTCCACGATAACGCGGTTGCCGATCACGTCCACAACCACACCTTCGCCCTCTTCCCCGAGAGAAATCCGCATCCCCCGGACCGGCTTCTCGGTGAACTTGTTTTTCGGGTAAGACTGGACCTTTTTCGGGTCGCGTTCCCCGAAGGCCCTCTCGGGGGAAACGGTGACATCGGCCTCGGCGCCGATCTTCTTGCCCACCAGTTCCTCGTCAAGTCCGGTGATCACGTGCTTCTGGCCGATGCAGATCGTGACCGGGCCATAGATCGCTGCCGGGCTGTGGATCCCGGCTTCCTTTGCGGCAGCCTCGTCGGTCGTATCGAAAACAATACCGTTTGCGCTGCCTGTATAACTGAGTCTGACAAAATCTCCTTCTTTTATCGCCATATCGTCACCTGACTATATTAAATCGCAACAATGACAGATAAAAGTGTGGCACGACCATGCTCGAAATAGAACTCAAGGTACGCGTAGATGCGCTCGATCCCCTCCGGAAGAACCTCCTTGCCCGGCACGCGGAATTTACCGGGAAGCAGCACGAGCATGATATCTATTACAATGCCCCGCACCGTGACTTCGGTACGACTGACGAGGCACTGCGGGTCCGCTACACCGACGGCCCTGCCCTTGTCACCTACAAGGGTAAAAAAATTGCGGAGCTTGGGCTCAAGGCCCGGGAGGAGCTCAACACCACGGTGGAGTCCGGGGAGGTCTTCGAAGCAATTCTCGACCGGCTCGGGTTCACCAAAACTGCCGAGGTGAACAAGTTGCGGGAGAACTACCGGCTGGGAAATGCCTCGTTTGCGCTGGATACCGTCGATGGCCTGGGTACCTTTGCCGAGATTGAGATCATGGCCGAGAAAGACGGGAAAGCCGCCACAGCGGCCATTACAAAACTAGCAAAAGAGATGGGAATTTCCGGCGAGCCTATCCTCGCCTCGTATCTCGAGCTGCTCCTTTCTACACGGTGAGCAGTTCGATTTTGATGTCTTTTGGTTCGCTCCCGAAGTGGAGCATGGCACAATAGCCGTCCATTGCTGCACCCGGATTGACAATCTTCACACCGTCAATCTCCTTGACGCCACGCTGCTCGTGGATGTGAGCACAGCAAACAAGGTCGAAGCTCTTCATGTGCCGGCGCACGCTCTGGCTGCCCACATGCTCGCCATTGATTGCATCGAGGGTCTCGAACGGCGGCGGGTGGGAGATGAGGACATTGTGCACGGATTTCTCCATCTTGGCCATGCCCTGGTGGAGCAGGTCATCGATCTGCTTGTCGGTTAGCTCGAACGGTGTGTTGAATGGCGTGGGGTTGGATCCACCCAGGCCCACAATTGTCATGGAGCCCAGGTTGATCCGTGCCCCGTGCAGGCAGACAGCGTCCGAGTGTTCGAGTGTATCGAGGATCTCTTTGGGGTCACAGTTGCCCGGTACCGCAAAACAGGGTACATCGATACGGGAAAGTACATCATCAACCATGTCCACAGGACCCATATTAGTAATATCGCCGGCGATAAATACCGCCTCCGGATTCAGTTCCAGAAATGAATCAATTTTACCGAATTGACCATGGAGATCTGCTATCAAAAGCACATCTTTCATGGTATATCATTGAGAACGGCGTCTAAAAAACCTTATCTCAGGGTCGTTCCATGCACCGGTCAGTTTTCCGCCGAGAGCGAGATCGCCGCAGGTTTTTTCGGTCGCATAAAGGAGAGACCGCGCACGGGTTCCTGCCAGCGGCGTGCCCGGGAGCGGGATGAACTGGTGGACGTGGATCTTCCCGATATGGGAGAGGTCTTTGATTGCGGCCACGGTGGCCTCCTGGTCGGCATCGGTCTCGAACGGGAAACCGAAAATAAAGTCTATCACCGGCGTGATCCCGGCACCCGCACAGAGCTCCGCTGCCCGGATCGCATCTGCCACCGTGTGCCCCCGGTGGAGCTGTTCGAGGACTGCGTCGCTTCCGGACTGGGCCCCGAAGTGCAGTTTCGTGTTGGTGCAGTAATCGGTGATCAGAGAAAGCGATTCTTCGCAGACAAATTCCGGCCTGACCTCGCTTGGGAAGGTCCCGAAGAAGATCTCGTGGGTAAGTTTGCGCAGGAGATGTTCGATCTTGTCAAACCGGGGGTGGATACCGTCAGAGCCGTAGGCGAACGCATTGGGGCTGACGAACCGTGCCTGCCCGTAACGGTTGGCAAACTGTACGATCTCATCGATCATGCGGTGCCGCATGCAGTGCCCGAAGATCTGCGGGGTCTGGCAGTACCCGCAGGCAAAGGGGCAGCCGCGGGAGATCTCCACGTACCCTTTTACCTCGGAAAAAGCCGGGTAGGCATCGAGCCGGACACTGCTCTTCACCGGTGTGTAACCCTCCCGGGTGGCAACACCGGGGATCATGCCGTTCCCTCCCGATTCGAGATTGGCGAGCAGGGCGGGGAGCGTGTATTCCCCCTCCCCGACAACCACATAATCCGTGTAGGTGGCTACCTCGCGCCAGCAGGCCGTTGCATGGGGCCCCCCGGCGATGGTAATGCAGCCGGCCCCGGCTATTTCCTCCCGGTAGCGCCGTTCATTGATCGAGTTAAGCGAATAACAGGTGATATCGGCTTCCGGTTCCGTCACCGGGTCCAGGTGCCAGCCAGTGGTTCCACAGGCCGCCTCAAGTACCGCATAAGAATTCCGTGCAGCGGGGATCTCACGCCAGTTTACCCGCATACAGACACCACCTAAATTGAAAGTTCAAAGGGGATTTATGTACCTGTGTACCATTTCTGTAGTGATTTCAGGATCTTAGGACATCAACGATATTGTAGGTCTGGCCGTTATTCATGGAAATGGAAGCCTGAACCCGATCCGTTGCGCCTCTTAAATCTCCCGGTGTCCGCGGTGTACCCTCCATAGTTACCTGATCGCCAGCATCAAATCCAAGCGATTTAGTCTCAATCGAGCCGTCAGCCCGGGTCAGGGTGACTGTCGCCCCGTTTACATTAAACTGCCCGGAACCTCCGTTGAACGTCACCTGGATCTTCCCCTGATCATTTTTTTGCCCTACGGAAATCGTTACAGCCATATTTGATGGCATCACATCCGTGGTGCTTGTGGTAAGGGTTGGGGAGGCAGATGACGAGGCAGCAGTCGGGCTGGCCGAAGAACCTGCAGAAGAAGCAGTCTGGGAGCTGGTGCAGCCGGCAAGAACTACTGCCGAGCAGACAAGGGCGATCAGTACAAGGATGGTGCTGGCTTTCATACCAGATGATGATTGGTGGAATTATTTCTGGGTTGCGATCCATTTCCCTGAATAATTATTCAGGGAAGATCCCACGGAATAAAAGGGAACAATTACCCGGCGATCTTCCTGAGTGCCTCTTCGGCTGCCTGCACAGCACCGCTGTCAGCGTTGCGGACCAGGTCCATCAGCGGGGTTGTTGCCCTTCGGTCGCCGATCTCACCAAGAGCCCATATCGTTGCATCCCGGACCACCTGCGATCGTCCGAGCAGGGGAATCAGGGATCCTACAGCGTCCCTTGCCCGCAGGGCCCCGAGAGCGAGGACGATACGCCAGGTGAGCCCGTCCGGGGCTTCATGAAGGGCGTCGGTGAGCAGGGTGACTGCCCGGGTCCGGGGATCGCACAGGACATCGAACGCGGCGCCCCGCACGGCCCAGTCGTCGTTTTCCAGGCTGGAGATCAGGAGCCGGATGTTCTCGCTTTCCGGTGTTTCCGCCAGGTTTGCGATGATACCCAGCCGTACCGGGCGACTTGCCCTGGCCAGGTCTTCTGCCCAGTGTGCACGGAGGGCCGGGTCTGTTCCCGCTCCCGGCGATACCTCCGGGACTGTACGGGTCGCGTGCGGCGCTGGTGCCGGGTCGGCACGGCCCAGCGCCTCGGCCCAGCTGGTGACCGCCCAGCGTGCCACATCGTTCGAGAACCCCAGTTCATCCTCCAGCCGTTTCACGAGGAACGCCTCGGTCAGGGCCAATGGAAGCGTGTGGCGGGGGGTGAGCAGGTCATCGGTCACGTGCTGGCGCACGGCATGGACGAGGACAAAGATCTCCCGGCTGCACTCCGGGCAGGTGTCCCGTAAGAGCCCTTCGCACCGGTTGGCATCGTGGGCGATCGAGACCCCGTACAGGGCCACGAGGCGGGCTAGCATGGTCCGGGCCGTATCGTTCATGGCAGATCCCGTGACGTTTGCATGATGGTACAGGTTACGCCGTCAATGGTTATGGAGGTTTTCGGGTTAAGGGGCACTGCCCGTCCAGGGAGCACGCTCGCGCTTGTCCCGTCAGGAAATGTCACCTGCCAGGTACTGCCGGAGATGTTCCGGATGCCGGCTGCGCCCGGGATAGCCGGGTGGGGGACGACCCGGCCGATCTCGCTGTTACCGTCATCGGTCCCGTTCCCTGCAGCAAGGTGGACCGGCCGGATGGTCACTCCCATGGCAAGCGCGAGGGACCATGTCCCGCCCGCCCTGCGGATCGCAAGAAACGGCGGCGGGGGGATTGGCCGGTGGCAGTGCCAGCAGGAGAGATCTTCCCGCTGATCAGATGCCACATTTTCTGCATGGCAGGAGGGGCAGGGTACCAACCGGTCTTTGAGGGAGAGGAAGAGGTTCTGCCATTCCCCTTCAGTAACGCGCCGTGCCGGGCTGGAAAGACCCTCGGTGAAGGCCCGCGTAAACATCGCTTTAAGTTCGGGAGGACAGAATGCCCAGCGGTCCCGTGCGATCGTGTAGTCCGCGTCCTGAGGCAACCGGTTTGCCGGGTTCTCCGGGTCGAAGACAAAGACCGGCGAGACCCCGTACACCTGTTTCTTGGCCGGGATATCCCAGCAGTGATACCGGTACTCCATCTCTCCGTGGAAGGGGTGGTGCCAGACCCAGAGGTAGAAGAGCAGGACGGCAAGGGCATGGAGGTCGGTTTCGGTCGAGGGATCGCTCTCTCCCCGGATAAGCTCGGGAGCCATGTACTCAAGCGTGCCCCAGACCTGGCTCTGTGACTGGCGGTTGACACCCACGTTGTCGTTGTCACAGATGAGCACGTCCCCGGTCTTCGGGTCAAACATCAGGTTCCCGGCCGAGATGTCCCGGTAGCAGTGACCCGAGAGGTGGAGTGCCCGGTAGCTGTTCGCGAGCTGGTAGGAGATCTCGCAGAGGGCTGCGATCCCCGGAACCGGCTTGAGATGTGCCCAGACCTCACCCAGCTCTGCAAACCTTTGCGTATCGATACGCGTCATCAGGTACCCGAACTGTTTTGATCCTTCCGCGGTGACGAGATCGAGCGGCCAGATAAACCGTTTTCCCGCCGCCCCGTACGGCGGTCCGCTCCGGACGAGATAGGCGATCGCGTCTTTTTGTTCCGGCGTTGCCTGCTCGGGCCGGTACCATTTCACGGTCTGGTATCCCTGAGGGCCGTCCACGAGGTACACCTCGCCCTGCGTGCCCTCACCGATCTTCTGGATAACCTGCAGGTCGGTCTGGAGCTGGCGTGCACGGAGGCGCTGGCCTATCAGGAGCGGCATACTTACCACCCCTCCCCGGCAGAAATGGATGCGTCCGTCTTCTCTTCTTCCCGCGGGCGGATGCAGGCCCAGACCAGGGTCATGTCGTCCCCGCTCGCGATTGCCGAGAACCGGTCCAGCCAGTTGCCCATGGCGGTTGCCACGGCCTCGTTCCCATAGGTACGGATCCTGTCTGCAACGCTCCTGACAAAGACCGCGAATTCCTCGCTCTCCGTACCGGCAAAGGAGTCCGATATCCCGTCGGTTGCACAGAGAAGAACGCCACCGTTACCGCGGTCTATCGTTGCAGTCCTCCAGAGCAGGTGGGCATCGGCCGATGAGAGCGAGTATGTTTCGTTTCCCGCGAGCACCGGGTCGTGCGGGAGGGGAAACTCGACCTGCCCGCCCGGCCGGACCAGCACCATGTCCCCATCGCCGATCTGGGCAAGGAGGATGGAATCGGTGACCACCAGGGCCGCCATCAGTGTGGTCCCGTAACGGGAAAAGACCGGTTCTGCCGGATCAACCCTTACGTCCTGCCGCTGGCTGTCCTGCATCACGAGTTCCCGCCAGCGCCGGGTGGCAATCCGGGGAAAATCAGCCTTGAATGCAGCCCGGAACTGCTGGCCGGCGACATTCCCGATTGCGTACGAACGGTGGAATGCCACCAGTTCACCGGTAGCCGCATCCACCGCGAGGGCAGATCCGGTCCTGCTCCGGTCATGGCGGGGGTCCCCGTGGCCGTCAGCAACGGCAAGAGCGATGCAGGGTTCTGCCCCCGCCGACCCGCTCCAGAGGGCATAGGCATCCTCACAGGGCCGCCCGGCCCGGAGGTGTGATGCCCCGGTCCGGCTGCACCCGAATGCCCAGCCTAGGCCGGTCTCGCAGGTGCAGGAGAACTCTTCCGGCGCGGGCATAGGGCAAAATTAGAACAGATCTGTGTTGGACGTGATCATCTGCGGCGGGGAATCCAGGGCAACATTGGAGGTGTCCTCTTCGGCCGGGGCTCCCCGGCTCCGGCCCCGGGAGGATGCGACCGAGGCGCTGATCGAGGCCCACTTGATATATGCCACCAGCTCCTCGGGGGAGTGAGCCTTTAAGAGGCCGACTGCTTCCTGGTTTGCAAACTTGAGCAGTTCGGTTGCATTGTAGTCCGATTCATCGCCTATAGCGATTGCGAGCCGGACTGCCTTGATGCCCCAGGGGATCTTCCCGAGCTCGGCAATCGCTGCGTCGTACTCCTCACGGGGATCGGTACAGAACCCGTCAGAGATAAGGATACAGACCGGGGGGAGACCACGACGGGGCATGCGTTCGATCGACAGTTCGCCGGTGAGGAGCCGGATGGCTTTTGCGGTGGCCGTCAGGCCGCTGGTCTCGAGTTCCGGCCAGACAAAATCGTTTAAGGGGACCGGATCCGGGCCAACATGCCACGTGGCATCGTTGGAGAATTTTATCGCCCGCATCCGGATATCGACCTGAGGGTAGGCGCCAACCGCTTTCTGGATCTCGGGCAGGGCCTCACGGATGGCCTGGTTGAGCGTTGCAATCTTCTTTCCCCGCATCGAGTCGGAACAGTCAGCAAGCCAGAAAAAATGGAGCTGCTTACGGGCTACCTGGCCGTCAGGGATAGGAATCGCATCTTCGATAAAAACTCCCCCTCTCCTAGGTACACAATCTATCCGGCTACCATATAAGATCACCGGTCAGCCGGGCTGTCCAAAAGGCTTGAAATGACAAGGCGTCCGCACAGGGAGTCGCAAAAGGGGAAAACAAAAATTTTACTGGGAGGGGGTAGTGGCGCTACCCGCGGGAACCGAGCTCTTGATCATCGCCTTGACCGGCTCGGGCAGGTTCATGCCGTCAACGATCTCGGGGAGGATGCTCATAATAACCTGCTGACCCTGGGAGGATGCAGCAAAGCTCTTGAGCAGGTTCATACCATCAGGGGTTGAAAGAAAGTTCTTTACCGCAGCCTGCCCGTCGGGGGTTGCAATAAATCCGGCCAGCGAGCCGCCAAGGCCGCCAAGATTTCCAAAGTCCATTTTAATACTCACCTTGTAATGTTTTCTCTACATATTGACAATATTTGTTCTTAAACATGTGGGAGGGTTTATAGAGAAGAGAGGAGTGGCCCCCTCATTTTACGAATTTTGTAGGGGAGTCCCCCACCCGTTTGCAATACTTGGGAGAAGGGGGTACCCCCCTCGCGTGAGGACCACATGGCGGGGGGTGGGACCCCCCGTATAAATTATGAGGGGTGGGGGGTGACCCGCAACCCGGGCTTTTCATAGCACGAAAAATACTCCTCTGTTTCGACGTGAACTTTCCAAACATTCCCGGATTTTCCGGGCCAAAGCATGGGTGGTATACCTCCACTGTTGCGGACAAAGGGGGAGGGGGGTGATCCCCCATTGGCCCGACACATGGGTGGGGGGGTGTGGGGTACCCCCCTCCGCCAGATTCGGATCCGGATGCCAAAACCGGATAGTCTTATCGCAAGCGTCGTTAAACTACAGTCTTATTCTAATGAAAAAAGTCCAAAAAATATGTTATCCCCGGATTTCCCGGAGACCCTTACAGTTTCTTCAGTGCCGATACGATCTTTGCAACGGTTTCCTGCGCATCGCCGTACAGCAGCCGGGTATTGTCCCGGTAGAACAGGTCGTTTTCGATACCGGCAAAGCCCCTGCCCTGTCCTCGCTTGAGGACAATGACGTTCTTGGCCTGCTCCACATCCAGGACCGGCATGCCATAGAGCGGGCTTCCCTGCCGGTGCGAGGCGGGGTTGACCGTGTCGTTTGCCCCGATCACGAGGACCACATCGGTGCCGGTAAACTCCGGGTTGATCTCGTCGCGGTCAAAGAGTTTGTCGTAGGCAACCCCTGCTTCTGCGAGGAGCACGTTCATGTGCCCGGGCATCCGGCCCGCCACCGGGTGGATCGCAAATTTTACGGTAATACCCCGGCTCTCCATGAGATCGGCAAGTTCCTTGATCTTCTGCTGGGCCTGGGCGACTGCCATGCCGTAGCCGGGAGCGACTATTACTTTGTTGGCGTAGGCAAGCATCACGGCAACATCATCAGCCTCGATCGGTTTCATGCTGCCCTGGATGGTTGCACCGTCCTCCTCAGTTGCACCGAATGCCCCGAAGAAGACGTTGGTGATCGAGCGGTTCATTGCCTTGGCCATCTGGAGGGTTAAAAGCGAACCCGCTGCACCGACAATGATACCGGCGACCACCATCGCGTAGTTGGGGGTGCCAAACGAGAACCCGTCAAGGGCTACCGCAAGACCGGTAAAGGCGTTGTACATCGAGATAACGACGGGCATGTCCGCACCACCTATAGGCAGCGTCATGAGCACGCCAAAGGCAAGGGCCAGCACAAAGAAGAGCGGGAGGTACGCGGCTACCCCTAGCGGGAGCCATGCCGGGGTGAAGAGAATAAACGCACCCGAAAGGACCGCCAGGACAAGGATGGCCATGTTTACGATCTGCTGGCCGGGGAAGGTGATCGGCCGCGGGCGGAGCCAGCCCTGGAGCTTTAAGAACGCGATGATGCTGCCCGAGAACGAGACGGCACCGATCAGGCCGCCGATAATGGCAAGGGTGCTGGTGGTTGTGTCAGCCGCACCAAGTAGCGCGACTGCCGAGATCGCCGCTGCCGCACCGCCGCCCATCCCGTTGAAGAGGGCCACCATCTGGGGCATTCCCGTCATCGGGACACGCTTTGCAGCAAAGTAGCCAAATCCTCCGCCGATCACGATGGCGATTGCCATCAGGGCGAAGTTTGAAAGGGCCGGGGTGAGGAAGGTAACGAGCGTTGCGATGAGCATCGCAGCGCCGGCCCAGACGATCCCGCTCCGTGCTGTAAGCGGATGGCTCATCCGGTACATGCCGATAATAAAGAAGAAGATTGTCACGATGTAGATCGGGTCGATAAGCCAGGCAACGTCGATCATTTCCTCGCCTCCTCTTTGGTTTTCCTGTTCGAACGGTCAAACATCTGGAGGATCCGTTCGGTAACCACGTAGCCGCCGGTTACGTTTGCAGCCCCGAGGACAACGGCAATAAAGCCGATGACCTGCTGGAGCGGGGTGGTGGCAAGACCGAGTGCGACCATGGCGCCGACAAGGACAATCCCGTGGATGAAGTTCGAACCACTCATCAGGGGCGTGTGGAGGAGTGCGGGGACTCTGCTGATTATGACATAGCCGGCAAAAGCGGCGAGCATCACGATATAGATCGCGGTCCAGAGCATGGTGGTGTCGATCATGGTTTTGGCTCCAGGAGATCTCTGGTGGGCTGGTGCCTGACCTGCCCGGCATGGACAAGGAGGCTTGCAGTCAGGATCTCATCGGTATATTCGGGAACAAGCGAGCCGTTCTTGTCAATAAGGAGGGTCAGGAAGGACTGCAGGTTCTTTGCGTACATCTGGCTTGCATGGAACGGCACCTTTGCCGGGAGGTTCTTTGGCCCGATAATGGTCACACCGTTCGCCTGGATGGTCCTTCCGGCCTGCGTGAGCTCGCAGTTGCCGCCGGTCTCTGCGGCCATATCGATAATGACTGCGCCCGGCTTCATGGTGGCGACCGTCTCTTTCGTGACAAGGACCGGGGCCCTGCGGCCGGGAATGGCTGCGGTAGTGATGATAATATCAGCCCGGGCGACAGCAGCTGAGACCATCTCCTGCTCCTTTACTTTCTCCTCGGCCGTGAGCTCGCGGGCATAGCCGCCCTGGCCCTCGGCATTGATCTCGAGTTCGAGGAACTTCGCGCCAAGGCTCCTGACCTGTTCGCCTGCGGCCCGCCGGACATCATAAGCCTCAACAAGGGCACCCAGGCGCTTTGCGGTGGCAATCGCCATAAGACCGGCGATCCCTGCACCAAGAACCAGCACGGTGGAGGGGCGAATGGTGCCGGCTGCGGTGGTGAGCATCGGGAGGAACTTGGGGCAGTGCTCGGCGCCAAGGATAACTGCGACATACCCGCCGGCAGTTGCCTGGGAGCTGAGCGCGTCCATACTCTGGGCACGGGAGATCCTAGGCACCAGTTCGAGCGCAAATGCGGTGATCTTACGGTCACGCATCTTCCTGATGGCCTCAAGGTTGCCTGCCGGGTTCATGAACCCGACAACAATGGTGCCTTCCGGCAGCTGCTCCGCCTCGGCCACGGTCGGCGGCTGGACCGCAAGAACGATCCGGGCACCGGCAAACAGTGCATCCCGGTCGGGGACTATGGTAGCTCCCGCAGCGGTAAAAGCGGCATCGGGATAGTAGGCCATTGCCCCGGCATCGTGTTCCACCCGGACCTCGCAGCCCGATTTTTTCAGGATCCGGACTACGTCCGGTACGGTCGCCACCCGCTGTTCCCCGGGTGCGAGCTCCTTGGGGACAGCGATCACGATGGATGATGTCATGGCATCCACCGTGCCTGTCTGGTCATATCAGAGCACAACAAGTACTTCACTCCATAGGATGATCTGCAGTTGTATCCTACAGGTTCGTTTTACAGCTTCTTTACCTTACGCACGCGGACGGCCACGCCGCGCCTGGAGCCTTTCATCTCCGCCGCGGTCATTGCGGCCTTTCCCGTGGCCATGGCCTGCGACCCTACCACGAGCACTTCGTCTCCTTCACGGATGGCGGGATCAGCGTCAACGACGCCCGGGACGAGCACGTCCCCTTCGGGAATAAAGTCACTGATGGTCACGCGGTAACCCTGATTGACAAGACCCCATCCCTCAAACGTGGGGCGGAGCAGGCCGGTGCCGGTATCGATCGAGAAGAACTGCTGGTTATTTTTGGAATAGAAGATCTCCGGGAAGTGGCCCCGGGAGAGCATGCCCCGGGTGTCAATGTCACACCCGAACTGGTACGAGAGCATGCCGTGCACCCGGTCGTCTTTTACCCTGCGTTCGCAGGCCAGGGCCTGGCTGAGCCGGTTCAGTGCCTCTTCCCCGGCCGGGTGGTCCCGGCAGGAATACTCAAGCGTGATACCGCAATGTTCTGCTGCCATCTCCGCTACTTTGAGTGCCCCGCCCTCGAGGTGGGCGATCACCCGGTCGTACTTGTTCTTTGCCAGGTACTTTGCAAGGGTGTCCGCGATATACGCGCACTCCTCTGCATCCCAGTAGCCGGTGACCGGGACATCGTAATGCATGGCAGGGTATACGCATTCGAGCTCCCGGGGCACGAGGCCGAGCGGGGAGGTGACGATCAGCTCATGGGCCCGGCCGGCAATCGCCATCTGGAAGCGGCGGTGGCTCTGGGAGAGCGAGTAGGGTTTCTTTGCCGAGCAGGGCAGGAGAACGGCCACCGTGGCCTTCGGCGGCTTATACCGGGAGAGAAGGCGTTCTGCAAAGCGCCGGACCTCCACCCGCTGCATGGACTCACCGGAGTTTGCCCGCATGACACCGCTCCGGGCCACCGGGGAGAACGGTTCGGACCAGGCATAGTCCTGGTCAAGGTGGCGCATAATAGCCACGCTGTTTGCGTTCATCCGGCACCGGGCCTCAACGAGTTCGCGGAGCTTCTGCTGGCCGGTAAAGTACCGGGCTATGGCCACTTCGTGCTCCAGCGCGAGCCGGTTGTGGAGTGTGAGATCGCCATTGCGGCAGCCCTCGCATCCGCAGAGGCCGGCTGACTGCACATCCGCGGGAAATTCGCCCTCGGAAGTACAGAAAAGCCCCTGTGCGGATTTAAGGTCCACTCCCGTGTAATCAAAGAGGGTAAACCCTGTGTAACAGAGGATATGGACGGTCGAGGGAAAGGCTGCGGCCGGGGCGTACCAGAGTGTGTCGGGCGGGGTCCTGTCCCTGAGAGCCTTGAGCCATGTTACGTACTGCCGGGGATTGGCAAGCGCCGTGTGCCAGCCTGCCACCATCACCACGTCCCCACTCATTGCGGGGTTTTCGAGCGCCGGGTGAATGATAACCGGCTGGCCTGCCCCTTTTGGCACATGCTCTGCGGCAAAGGCCGGCGGTGCGGAGAGCGGAACATTGGTGCCGCCCCGGGAAGAGAGGGCCGGAAAGACTGCGACCGTGTCGAGCACGGCAGGGAAGGGGAGCGGGGAACACGGCAGCTCATCGCCAGCCATGGTGCCGGCCCGGGCAAGGCCGTCCCTTTTTTTGATCTCGAACCGGATCATCTCACCAGCTCCGCCGTATCGCCGGCTTCTTCAGTAAAGATCTCCTCCCAGTTGGCAAGGCCCGAGACCGTGATCCTGCTTTCCCTGTGGCTCTCGGCAAGCATCCGGATCCCCCGGCAACCCTGCCGGACCATGGCCTCGTCCCATTCCGGGATCTCGGACGGTCCGACAGGGAAGGTCTCTTTTAAAGCCTGCGGGTAGGGTCCGAACGGCGGCTTGAAGAACAGGATGTCATCATAGCCCTCGCGCTCCTTATTGTCGCAGGCTACAAGCACGTTTTTCCCGAGGCGCACCCGATCAAGCTGTCGCTGATACCGGAGCACCTCCGTCCGGGCACAGCTCTCATCGCCCCGGTAGAAGAACCGCCTTTTCGTGGCCCGGTCATAGGGTTCGAGGTCTGCGGCTCTTGAGAGGAGCCTGCGGTATCCCGTGAGGAGTTGCGGGTGGTTCCGGCACCGGTCGTCCACGAGCTCCCAGAGTGTCCCGTCCGCGATCGCCTGCCGGATCCGGGCGATCTCGGCCAGGGTGACGGCCAGGTTGTGATGGGCGAGGAGACGTGTCCGGTCCTTTGCGGTGCGGAGCTCTTCAGCCGTGTGGCTCCGGCAGACCGCGCAGGCACAGGGGAGATCGGTGAGCTCGTCAATCTTGAAGCTCCCGTGGGCGGTGAGGTATCTCCCTTCCTTGGCATAGAGCGCGTATGCGGCAGAGTCGAAGAGGTCACAACCCATCGCGGCAGCAAGGGCAAACATGGCCGGGTGGCCGGCTCCGAAGAGGTGGACGCAGGCAGAACGGGGAAGGGTGCTCTTTGCAGCCATCACCACCTCCACGAGGTCACGGTACCGGTAGGCCTCCATGAGCGGCACCACCGCACCAATGGGGCAGAAGGAAAAGCCGAGATCGCCGACCTCTTTTCCCGCCCGCACGCGGAGGTCCGGGAAGATTCCGCCCTGTACCGGCCCGGCCAGCGGGGCATCGTCCCCGAAGAGTTCCTTTGCCTCGCGGAGGCGTTCCATGGTGATGGCCAGTTCCCGCTCGGCCGTGGCCCGGTCTGCGTCCGGTGAGGTGGGGATATCGAGCGGTACCCAGATGTCGCTCCCGATATCCCTCTGGTAGGTGAGGGTCTGAACGTTCGTGAACGAAACCTGACCGTACACCGAGAGCTGGAAGGAGCCCGAATCGGTCATGATCAGGCCGTCGAAATCGAGAAGTTTGTGCAGCCCTTCCTCCCTGACCCGCTCGCTGTATTGCCGGCTCTGGGAGAAGATGTAGGCATTGGTGATCAGGGCCTCGACCCCCATGGTCCTGAGTTCCTTTGGGGAGACCAGCATCAGGTGAGGGTTGATGACCGGCAGCAGTGCTGGAGTCTTTATGATCCGTTTTCCCGCTCCCAGTTTGCCGGTGCGTCCTGCGATATCGCTGTCCAGACTCTCGAAGGTGATCGCCATGCCCAAATGGACTCCTGTGCCTATTAAATTGGCCGTTCCGTCTGTTAAAGTGATTCCTTAAACGAGCCGGTAAAGATCTGGCCCTCGAAGGTGAGGATCTCTATGTTGTTCTTTGCCCAGCAGTTCCGGGGCAGGCCCGCCTTCTCACAGGTATGGTCGAGGAAGACCTTCGCATCCCAGCCGTACTCCGTTGCCACCTGGGGGAGCAGAAGGCCGCTCGTGCCAAATCCCCGGGCGATGAGACCATGGCGCCCCACTTCGATGTGGGCCGGGCGGTCTTCCGGGGCGCAGTCAAGCGGGACCGGGACGGTGAGCACGGTCACCTCGAACTCGAGGGAGGAGAGCTCGTCCTTTTTCACGCCCGGGAACCGGGGATCCTCGAGAGCGGCTGCCACCGCGGCGTCCTCGATCGCGTTCCCAAGCGGCATCACCGGGTAGGGAAACCCGATACACCCCCGGAGCTGGTGGTTTCTGGTCAGGGTCACAAAAACCCCGCGTTTCTCGGCAAAGACCGGAGTCAGGTGTACCATCGGTTTTGGCTTTTTGGTAATGGTATATTCGATGGCCCCGCGGGCAAGCCGCGTGGCAAGAATCCCTTCTTCGGGTGTCAGGAGCTGCATGGTGTATGCCTCTGTTGTGACACATTCTGCAGGGGGCGTTAAAGTAGTTATCCTTCACGGGCGCCTCTGGTTCCGGTACCAGCGTGCGCTTATTAAGGACCGGTCACGCATATGTTCTCGTGAGAGGGAGAGAGCGGCTGACGGTGGCCCATAGTGGCCGCTGAGGAAAGTCCCCCCACCCACCGGGCACGCAGCCGTACGCAAGTACGGGTGGCGAGAGTCACGGCAATGGCACAGAAACGACACGGCCTGTTCCCAGTCATGATGCGGCTGAGCCCTTCGGGGCGAGAAGCACGGGGTTAACCCCCCGCGCGAGTAACCCGCTGAGCGTTTTAACGGAACAGGATACGATGAAACGGCGAATCCCTGCGGGTGCAAGCCAGAACAGGGTAATGGATCGTCCGGTATCCGCCCGGGTTTGGCGCAGAGCTGAATGCCGCATGAACAGAAGGAGGCTTACTCCTCCCACTCACCTTCCTTTTCCAGCACATGGGTAAAAACGGTAGTTTTCCGGTGAAGCCTGCATATCCCGGCATCGTAACCGGTATCCAGTCAGTCTTCTTGCAGTCTAGGGCACCCTGTCCGGAGTAACCGTTGGCGGCGTTTCCGGTCTCTCTTCGTCGGGGTTATCGGACCGCGTATCGCTGAAATAGTGCTGCAGCAGGAAAAGACAAATCTTTTCGGACTCCGCTCACTCCTGATCGAGCTTCCTGACGAGGTTATCGATTACGCGGATCTGTTCCAAGATCTGCAACTGGTTCCCGTTGCAATCGAGGTTTAAGTATCCAAGGAGGGCCTGGTGCGGGTATCTAATCTGGTCATTGAGGATCTGGAACTTTTCCATGTTCTGTTCGATCTGCGCAAGCCCCTGCCGGCCACGTAAAAAAAGGCCGTGAGTGCAAAACCCCCTTCACTCACCGACGGCTATATCCCCCGGTGGGGTTCAGGGAATATCAGTCAGTTAAGGAGGGAAGATGCAGAGGAAGGCAATCCTCGAAAATGATCTCACCCGTCAAGCAGTCTTTATCCTGTCTGTGGTGATCCTTTCGGCAGTCATGGCCCTTGTGGTCCAGGTTGTCATCGGCATAACGGCTGCCCACGGGCTCCCGGTCCAGTACTGTCATTTCTGGTGCAGCGAGTACGGCCAGTGTTTCTGGGTGTGTGACTGACGGTCTCCAGGATCCGGGCCCCGCCATGCCCCATGAGGAGCCCATAGCTGGAGAGTGTTCGTGAGTTTTTTCAATTGTACCAAATCTCTTGTGATGGTTTAACGCACATCATCGAGCAGGAACCGGATTTCCCGTTCTCTATGGTATAAAATCAAATAAAGCCTGTCAATGAAAAAAAATTCAAATCTGTTCAGATCTTCTCGTAATATTTCATCGGCCCGCAGGCGCCGCACTTGCCGTCCACCACCAGGTAGTCCGGCACGGTTTCGCCGCAGCACGGGCAGGTGACCGGCTGCCAGTGCTCCTTGATCTTTACGGGTACCCGGACCTTCTCGAACGAGAGAAATCTGCGCCCGGTCTTCAGGATCTGCTCTTGGAGGGTATCACCCATGGTGCGCTTGACAAATTCGGGGCTGTTCGCAAACCACTTGTCGATGATCGGGAAGGCCTTGATCTTCTCCTGGTCCACGTAAATCCGGAAGCCCTCCGTGGTGGCCTCGGTCGAAACGCGGTTCATGGTGATCGCAAAGCGCCCGATGGGGACCACCTTGAGACGCCCGTTGCCGGTGGTGGCATGGGCAATTACCTGCGGTGCGTCGGGGAGGCACTTGGGGGTCTCGCAGACCGCAAAAAGTTTCTCGTCCGGGGTTGCTTTCAGGAGTTCGAGGGCATAGTCCACCATGAAGGCGCCAATCAAAAGGCCGGGGGCCGGCGAGGAGTGGAAACGTGCGCACTGCGAGAGGTAGGTGCGGACCGGTTCGGCAACATTGCATGCCGCAAGGCGGGCCTCGAAGTCCCCGCCATGGTGGTGATGATGTCCTTTGTCCATGAGGATCCGTTGGCGCTGCAGGCCATTAAACATTTATTTCGGGGACCCGGGCTTTTTGGTCTTCTGATGTGGGCAGGCGATCCCCGTGGCAGTCCGGTCCGGATGGCCGCTCCACGCATCATTTCCGCTTGGTATTTCAGGGATCCCGCCGGATTACTGGTAGAGCCGGCCACACCTGCCCATGGCCGGAAAAGATACTGCCATTCCAAGGAGTCGTACCATGAACTACCGTCCACTTACCGGGAACCCCTACCGGACTGCCTGCTTCGCTCTGCTGATCTTCGCGCTTGCTGTCCCGTGCGTATCAGCGATCACGCTCACGCCCGGAAGTCCCGGGTCTGTTGCCACCATTGCACAGGGCGACCCGGTCACCATCAGCGGGATCGCAACCGGTCACCCTCAGGTGGGGCTCCAGATTTGGTTTATCGGCTACAATTTTGTCAAAGTCACCACCGTCCAGGTGAATGACGACAATAGCTACGTCTATATCCTCAGGGAGGCTGATACCGTAAACCTTGCCCCCGGCCAGTACTTCGTGATCGTCCAGCACCCGATGGAAAACGGCAGGTTTGACATCGTCTATGATTCAGCAACCGGGACGGTAAAAAATGTCCAGACCGGCCAGACTGTCTTCCAGCTCACGGGGAGCGGCAGTCTCCAGAGTCCCGATGCCGCAAACGCGCTCCTGACGGCGATCGGGAGCCAGAACATCGATGATACCTTTGCCACGGTCTCCTTCTTCGTCAGCCAGCCGATCGTGGGGATCAATTCTATCGGCACCATCCCGCAGGGCACACTCTTTATCCTGAACGGGACGACAAGCCTTGCTGCCGGCGATAACCTGATGGTGGAGGTCACCTCGTCCTCGTTTGGGCCGACCGCAAAGACCAGCTCTTCCGGCTTCTCGGGCACCGCGGGGATGGTCACGGTGCAGCCCGGCAGTGGCGGACAGAATGTCTGGTCCTGCGGCGTGGATACCTCCACATTTACCCCGGACGAATACCTGGTGACGGTGAGCGGGGTTACCCAGTCGGTAACCGCCTCCGCAAAGTTTACGGTTGTCCCGGCATCCTCCTGCAACGGTTCCGGGGAGATCTGCCCCATCCCCAGTCTTGTTTCCGCTAACAGTACCACGCCTGCTGTCACCGCCTCGCAAAACAGCACCGTGGTACCGGTCATCACATCCCCTTCGGCGGCTACTACAAAACTCCCCTCTACGACACAGGGTGCCTCCCTGCCGGCGGCACTGTGCGTTGCGGGAATTACCGTGGCGGCCCTGCTCTGCTGCCGGCGGCCCTGATCTTTTTACCAGCCCAGAAACAGTGTCTTTGTCTGGGTATAACTGTCGATGGCGTGGAAGCCGTTCTCCCTGCCCATCCCGCTCTCGTTGGTCCCGCCAAACGGTACCTCGGGAGGCACCGTCAGGTGGCGGTTCACCCAGATGATCCCGGCGTGCACCTGGCCAAACACCTCTTTTACCGTAGAGAGATCCCGTGACCAGACCGATGCACCCAGTCCGTACTGCGACCGGTTTGCCTCCCGGATGGCAGTGGAGAGGTCCGGGACGGTTATCACCGGGAGTACCGGGCCGAAGATCTCTTTTCTGAGCAGCGCAGCATCTGCGGGTACATCCGCAACGAGAGTAGGCCGGTAGAAGAAACCGTTTTCATACGCTTTCCCCGTCACCGGGCCGCCGCCGGTCAGGACGCACCCCTCCTGCCGGTCAACAACGTCCTGCATCACGCCCGCGATCCGGTCCCTCTGGCCGGCGCTGTTGAGAGGCCCCATCTCCGTTACGGGCGCAAGGCCGTTCCCGATGTTGGTACCTTCCACCTTTGCCGTGAGCAGGCGCATGAACTCTCCGGCAATCTTTTCGTGCAGGTACAGCCTCTTTACCGCAGTGCAGATCTGGCCGGCATTGTAGAACCGGCCCCGGAATGCCCCCTCAACGGCTTTGGGGATATCGGCATCCGGCATCACGATCATCGGGTCGGAGCCCCCGAGCTCCAGCGTGAGCGCCTTGAGCTGTTCTCCGGCAAGGGTGCGCACCCGGTGGCCGGTGGCGCAGTTGCCGGTGAAAGAGATCTTTTTTACCCGTGGGTGTGTTACGAGCGCTTCACCGGCCGTCTCCCCGGCGCCGGTCACCACATTGAGCGCGCCCGGGGGCAGGCCGGCTTCCTGGAGGAGGCCGGCGATCTTCAGGTTGGTGAGCGGGGTAGTTGAGGCCGGTTTGAGGACCAGGGTGTTTCCGGCGAGGAGCGCAGGTCCCACCTTCCAGCCCATGATAATTACCGGCATGTTCCACGGGATGATCGCACCGCAGACACCCAGCGGGACCCGGGTCACCAGGCAGTCCCCGGCCTTTCCCAGGCTGACTACTTCGCCGGCCGGCTGGCCCGCAATTGATGCGTAATATTCAAGGATGTTTGCGCAGCCCCGGACCTCGTCAGTAGCCTCCCGGATTGGCTTTCCCTGCTCCCGGGTCAGGAGCTCGGCGAGCGCTTTGTGGTCCCGGCGGATCAGTTCTGCGGCCCGGGCAAGGACAAGGCCGCGGTCCCGCATGGTCTTCTCCGACCATGCCCCAAAGCAAGCATCTGCGGCTTCAACTGCTGCAGCAACATCGTCTTTTCCTCCCCGTGGCACTCGGTCGACCAATTCACCGGTGGCCGGGTTTTTTACTTCGATCCAACCGTCATCGGCTGCCACCGCCGTTTTCCCGTTGATGAGCATCTCCATAAAAAATCCCTCGCTCCTCTATGCAGGATCTGTCCGCCACGGGCCTATAAAATGGCAGCGGTAAGCCTTGGTGGCTGCCGGGATTTACGGTGTCCCGATCTCAATGGTTCCGGAAGAGAGGCTCCGCAACATGCCGGTCTGGGTAGTGCGGTAGGCACCGGTCCGGTCAAGGTGGGCCTTGAACTCCGGGCTCCGCACGAGCGAGACCAGGGTCGCGATCCGGGGATCGCTGAGCATCTCCCGGCGCATTACCAGCTCATACAGCTCCTCGGCAATGGGCAGGAACCGGAGCCCATGGGAAGTGGCGAGCCCTTCAGAACAGATCCCGGCATCTGCCTGCCCTGCCCGGACGGCGGCTGCCACCGCCCCAGGTGTGGCTGCCTCGTTGTCATAGCCCCGGATCTGCGTCAGCTGCAGGTGTCGGGATGCAAGCATGGCGTCGAAGAGGAGCCGGGCCGGGGAGTCCCGGCGGGAGTTGACCCAGCAGAGGGCACCGAGGTTATCCGGGCTGACCTCTTTTGACGAGACGATCCCCTGCTCCTGCGTGGCGATGTTGAGAAATGCGAGATCCATGGATTCCAGGTAGGGAAGGAGGGCGGTGCGCTCCCGGACAAGGGAGAATGCCGGCAGGCTCATCGGTGCCGCGTGGCAGGCATTGCGTTTAAGCGCCAAAAGGGCACTCGTATTCCCGGCGCTTGCCGTGTGGATGAAGAGCCCCTGGTCGTGGGCGAGGTTGCCCAGCTCCTCGAGGACCGGGTCAATGGCGCCGGAGAAAATGAGCGTCCGCTCGATGTTGGCCGGGTCGGTGGTCAAAAAGACCTCTACTTCGTGCTCTGCCTCGTATCCCTCTAACGGGGCCGGAATGTGTGTGTAACCGTTTGACCTGAGGGTTGCCATCTGCACCACGGCCCCCCGCGATCGGGCAATCCCCCAGTACTTGTCATGGATCCTGCCGACAGAAACGGGGATAAACTCGTCAAAACCAAGATCGGAGGAGAGCGGGGTGGCGAGGCGGGCACGGACAACATATTTCGGGAACGGTGCCAGGCCCCAGTATTCGAGAAGCGGGACGGCGAATTCGCGCAGCACCGTCTGGGCGGCGAGCGGGTAGCCGGGAAGGCCGATGACCGGTGTCCCGTGGATCTTCCCCAGCATCATCGGTTTTCCGGGCTTGACGGCAACACCATGGAAGATCAGTTCGCCAACCGCTGCGATCGCCCCCGCCGTGAAATCCCGGGTTCCGGCCGAGGAGCCGGCCGAGATGATGACGAGATCGCTCTTCTCCGCGGCCGTTTTTAGTGCCTCTTCAATGAGCGCGGGTTCGTCGCGGACAATGGGCAGGCGCATGCAGGCCGCCCCCATAGATCCGAGGAGCACTTCTGCCATGATGGTATTGCTCTCTACAACCTGACCGGGCTGTGGCCGGGCCCCGAGCGGGACAAGTTCGCTTCCCGTGGGGATGATCCCGACGCGGGCCGTGGTCACCGCAAGCTCCGCGACCCCGTACGTTGCCAGTGCCCCGATATCGAAGGCCCGGATCACGTGCCCTTTGGGGAGCACGAGCCTGCCCTCCCGGATATCCTCCCCTGCCGGGCGTACGTGCTGCCATGGGACGGCCGCTTTGCGGATCTGGAAGGAACCGTTATTTTCCCATGTCTCCTCGATCATGATCACGGCATCAAACCCGTCCGGGAGGACATTACCGGTATTGACCCGGGCCACATCATTGAGCGTGATCGGGTTCTGGTCCGAGGCGCCGAGCGTGTCCCGGCTCCTGACCGCAATCCCGTCCATGGCGGCAAGGTTTACCTCGGGTACCGAGTACCGGGCATAGACCGGTACGGCTGCTGCCCTTCCCAGGGCCCTTGTCACCGGGATGATCTCCGTACGCCCGGGTGCGGCAAACGATCGTTTCAGGATACGGAGTGCCTCATCGAACGAGACCAGCGAAAGGTAGCGTTTTACCATGCAGCATCACCGGGAAAGGTTCTCTTAAAAGGGGCGGGGAAAACGGGAGTAACAAGGGACATATATGGTGATCCTGTCGCCGTCCGGCGGGTTCAGTACCCTATCCTGATCATCCACAATAAAGAATTCGGTACTGCCGGATTATAAACAGGAATTATCCCACGGACTTTTCCTTCACAATCAGGCAGGAAATTGTGGTCAGGAATAATTCATCCGGTTACATATATTCAATCAAAAGTTAAATATAAAAGAAAAATATTTAAGGTGTCCCCCTTTTAAATCTACTCAATGAGTACTGATGATATTGACGATATTTATGAACACCTCTCCAAATATGAATCATTAATTGGAGTGCGTCCTTCCCAACGGGAACCCGGGAAAGCACGGGTTTCACAGGAAGCATATGGGCGCAGGCATAAAAAGCCGTTAGTCCTCCTCCCCAAACGAGAAGCGTTCACCCTGTCCCTCCGGTGGCAGTCTGCCGTTGTCCTGGCCGGGATCCTTTTTGCCGTTACCGGGCTTGTCTTTATCGTCGGGGGAATCAGTACTCTGGGAAGCGGGAATATCTCTACCGGGGAGCTGACGGTTACCGGCGGTCTCGTTGTCTACAGTCTGGGACTGGTCGCATTTATTTTCGGTACCGGGAATATCCTCAAGGGGAGATCCGAATCTTCCATGCAGAAGAACCTGGAGGAGATCCGGGAGCAGAACCGGATTATCATTGAATTACTCCGCAAGATCACAAACGAGCTGATCTTCGGCTTCTGATCGCTTGTCCGGAACACCACCCTTTTTTTGCCCTGCTTTCACGGACCTGCAGGTCATACCGTTTTTTCGTCCGGATTTACCCGGCAGGACAAACTATATGTTTGCCCTTTTCAAGATCACTGGCTAAAGGGGTGTAGCATGGATAGTACAGTGTCCCCGGAACCGCTTCCCGATGCATCTGATCTCACCTGGGAGGCACTTGTGGAGAAGGCAAAGAAACCCGTTGCGGTCATGTTTTATTCCCCGACCTGCGCATTCTGCCACCAGATGGAGCCCTACTTCCGGAACTATGCAACGGAGTTCCGGGAGACGGTTGCGTTTGTCCGGCTCAATATTCTTGAAAGCCCCTGGACAGCGGAACGGTACGGGGTACGGAGTACACCCACCTTCAAGTTTTTTTGTGATGGTAAACCTGTGCAGGAGATGGTGGGCGCGGTATACCCGGCACTCTTAAAAAAGATGATCGAGGAGGTGCTCCAGCACGGGAAGGAGTGCGCAAAGAACTCTACCGCCATCGACTACGAGATCACCGGCTATGGCTGATCCCTGAAAGATCCTCCCTGCGATCAGATTGCCCGCCGGCAGCCGGAAGACTCCGCGGCCTGCGCCACGGCGGCGGCCACCGCTTTGGTCACGCTCCGGTCAAGGATGCTGGGCAGGATATG
The DNA here is from genome assembly GCF_035543475.1 of Methanoregula sp. Taxonomy (GTDB): domain Archaea; phylum Halobacteriota; class Methanomicrobia; order Methanomicrobiales; family Methanospirillaceae; genus Methanoregula. Next base: position 219,128 of record NZ_DATKKA010000007.1, on the reverse strand, counting down.
GCTGCGGTGCGGCTTTTTCACGCACCCGGCAATTGCATGGGCCGCGGCTACCTTCATCTCGTCCGAGATCCGGGTAGCGCAGGCATCGAGCGCCCCCCGGAAGATGCCCGGGAAGGCGAGGACATTGTTGATCTGGTTGGGGAAATCGCTCCGTCCTGTGCCGACTACTGCAGCGCCCGCTTCGGTTGCCGCATCCGGCCAGATCTCCGGGACCGGGTTTGCCATGGCAAAGACGATGGGGTCCTTGTTCATCGAGCGGATCATATCCTGGGTAATGATGCCCGGGGCCGAGACCCCGATCACCACGTCTGCCCCCACCATTGCATCGGCAAGCGACCCGGTCTTCCCTGCACGGTTGGTCTCTTCACTCAGGATAAACTTGTACTTGTTGCGGTACAGTCCCTCGCGCCGGCGGTGGATAATTCCCTGCGTGTCGCAGACCGTGATCTCGTGCACCATGGTGCAGACCAGGGGATCATACCCGATGCACTTGAGGAGCCGGGTGATGGAATAGCCGGCCGCCCCCGCCCCGCAGACCACGATGTTGAGATCCTCGTACTTCCGCCCGGTGACCCGGCAGGCATTGAGCAGCGCTGCGAGGACCACAACCGCGGTGCCGTGCTGGTCGTCATGCATCACCGGGATCCCAATGTCCTGCAGGGCATCTTCCACCTCGAAGCATTTCGGGGCGGCGATGTCCTCGAGGTTGATCCCGCCAAAGACCGGCGCAATATTCCTGACCTGATCCACGAAGTCAGTCTCGTAGTTCTCAAAGCAGATGGGGAACGCATCGATACCGGCAAATTCCCTGAAGAGGATTGCCTTCCCCTCCATCACGGGAATGGCGGCAAGGCCCCCGATGTTTCCCAGGCCGAGCACCGCCGACCCGTCGGTTACGATGGCGATGGTATTTGCCTTGAGGGTATAGCGGTACGCGAGGTCCCGGTTCTTCACGATCCGGCGGCAGACCTCTTCAACGCCGGGGGCGTATGCCCGGGCGATATCGTCACCATTCCGGAGCGGGACTTTGGGCCGGATCTCCAGCTTCCCGTGGTGCCGTGCGTGCAGGGCGAGGGACTCGCGGTAGATCTCATCGCGGTCGGTAGCGTCCGGCATGGTCTTTCTTCCTTAACGAAAAGAGCGCCCCACAACGTAATCAATCTTCTGAGCGGGGAGCACGGTGCAGGGATGTCCCGGGATTACTCCCGCGTTTGTCTGTTATTGTTCCTGTTCCCGGTTTGTACCGCAGAACACGGACAACTTCCCCTCCGGCGCGACAAAGTTACATTTTAATACATCAATGAACAAAATTATACATAAGGTACGATACGGCCGCCGCGTCCCGGCGATGGGGCGCAGACATGCGTGTTCCCCATGGTACCCATGCATATTACCGGTGTGAAACCATCATGAAGTCAAAAGACATTGCCATTGTCGGCATTCTCCTTGCGATCGGCGCAATCCTGCGGTACTTCCTTGCCATGCTCCATACGCCGCTTACTCCCAACATGATCATCGCGTTCTATTGCCTTGCGATCATCCTGATCCGCCCGAAGGTATACGAGGCCCTTGGGATTGGTATCGTTGCCGGTCTCCTCTCGATGCTGATATCCAGTTCCATATTCCCCCCGGCAAACCTGATAAGCGAACCGCTGGGCGCCCTTGCCTGCTTTGGCCTGTACGCACTCCTCTCGGCCCGGACCAAGCTTGCCCCGACTGTTACCACGTTCCTTGCAACGCTTGTGAGCGGTTTCTCCTTTGCTGCGATTGCGATCATCTGCGTCGGCGCTACGATCCTATCCAAGTACAATGGCAGCATCGGGGCGTTTGTCGTGGTCTTTGTCCCGATCGTGGTCATCACAGCAGTGTTTAATGCGATCATTGTCCAGATCCTCTACCTCCCCGCGAGCCGGGTGCTTGTACGAGGACCTGAATGATCGAACTCTCCGATGTCAGTTATACCTACCCCCATACGGTGCAGGAAGCCCTGCACCGGCTCTCTCTTGTTCTTCCCCGGGGCCGCTGTATCCTGGTGACCGGTCCCTCCGGGGCCGGGAAGACCACGCTCTGCCTTGCAGCCTGCGGGATCCTTGCCCACGAGTATGGCGGAAAGAAGGCCGGTATCGTAACGATCAACGGGAAAAGCGTTGCCGATTACCCCGGCCTCTCCGCGATTGCCCGGACCATCGGGATCGTCTTTGACGATGCCGAGGCGCAGATGATCTTCACGACCGTGGAAGAGGAGATCCTCTCTGCGCTCGAGTACCGGGGCCTCTCCCCGGAGGAGATCGAGAAACGCCTTACCGAGATCCTGGATGTCACGTACCTCTCGGCATTAAAAGACCGCTCCCCCCATCACCTCTCCGGGGGCCAGAAGCAGCGCGTGGCCCTTGCGGCTACGCTTGCGCTCGGAAACGAGGTCCTGATCCTCGATGAGCCTACTTCGGAACTGGACGAGCACGCCACCCGGCGGATCGTTGCGATCCTCAAAAACCTCAAGGAGCAGGGAAAGACGCTCCTTATTGTGGAGCACAAGTTCTCGCATTTCCGGGAGATCGTGGATACGCTTGTCGTGATGGAGCGTGGTGCCATCTCCGCTATCGGGATTCCGGATGAAGTGCTCAAAAACGACCGGATCCGGGAGATGGTGATCCCGGACTTCTCCGGGATCCGAAACGGACCCGCTACGGCGTTGCCGGCAGGTACCGCAGTCCCTGCCATTGACGTCCGGCACCTCTCGTACTCGTATGGCAGTGTCCCGGCCCTGCACGATGTGAACCTGAACATCGCTCCCGGTGAGTTCGTGGCTATTGTCGGTGAGAATGGTTCCGGTAAGACCACGCTCGTGCGCCAGTTTAACCGCCTCCTTACCCCCACGGCCGGCGATGTCCTCATTCTCGGGAAGAACACGAAGGACTGTACCATCGCCGAGCTTGCCCGGGACGTGGGCCTGGTCTTCCAGAACCCGGATCACATGTTCTTTGCCGACACGGTAAGAGATGAAATCGCATTCGGTCTTGCAAATCTCGGGATGGAGAACCGGGACGCCATTATCGATGCAGCACTCACCGAAGCCGGCCTCCTGCAGGCAAAGGCGCTCTACCCCCGCTGGCTCTCCCGGGGCGAGCGCCAGCGGCTGGCCATCGCCTGCGTGGTGGCCATGCAGCCGAAGATCATCGTGCTTGATGAGCCCACCACCGGCCTTGACGGTGACGAGGCGCGGCTGGTCATGGAGATCTTAAAGAATCACCAGCAGCGCGGGCATACGGTGGTGGTCATCACCCATAACAAAGAGATTGCCCGGGATTGTGCTGACCGGGTCATCACCATGGACCAGGGACGCGTTGGATCGGACATGCGTGCAGGATGTGCGGAATAATGGCGGAGATCCTGCAGTATGTCCACAAGGACGGTCTCTTCCACCGGCTCACGCCGTTTTCAAAGATCCTGCTCATCATTGTTGTAGCAGTAATGTGTGTGATTGCCACCGGTATACCTTTCCTGCTTCTCATGGTCGCAGCCCTGCTCGCCCTTGCATATGCAAGCGATCTGCTCCGCGAACTCCTCCAGCAGCTTCGGCTCCTCCTGGTCATGAGCGTGGTCTTTATCGTGATTACGGTACTGACCATGCCCAATGGCGCAACGCTCGGGACCCTTGTCCCGCCGGGTGTGCCCGTGATCGGAGGGGCGATCCCGGTGACGACCGGGGCGGTAATAATCGGGATCATCCTTGCCCTCCGGTTCATGGTGCTGATCTTTGCATTCCAGCTCTTCCTCATTTCCACCCAGCCCCGTGACCTCGTGCATACGCTTGAGCGGCTGCACATGCCGGTCGATTATATCCTGATGTTTATCATTGCCCTCCGGTTTATCCCCACCCTGCAGATCGAGGGAACGCGGATCCATGAAGCGCAGCTGGCCCGGGGCTATAACCCGGGGACCGGCCTGCTTGGCAAGGTACGGAGCGTCCAGCCCATTGTCGTCCCGCTGGTCTCAAATGCACTGTTGCGGTCAACTGTGCTCGGCCTTACTATCGATATGCGGGGATACCGGACCGGGACCCGGACCCGGGTACGGGAACGCCGGTTCGGGACCGTGGACTATCTCCTGATCACCAGCATTTCTGTCGTGGCAGCAGCATTTGCCGTGGCGGTCTTCCTTGCGCCGGGTCTTGTATTCTGATATTTTTTTACACGGTTCTCCCGAGGGTTTCATCACGCAATATCGCAGTGTCCGGGTCTTCGTTTTCTGTATGCAGATCGCGTAGACGGGGAATACCTTGAGTGCAGCGCTGTACCTGGTCCTGCCCATGAGAACTAACCTCATCGAGCGGATCGTGAACTGACCATGAAAAGGGGAGGTCTTTGAGGAAAACCTCACGTCCATGGAAAAACGCGAAAAACGAAAGCGCCTCGGCCGGGACTTGAACCCGGGTCAAAAGCTCCGGAGGCTTCTAGGATGTCCACTACCCTACCGAGGCAAAATTTACCTTACTTAATCTTGTGTACTTCCTTATAAAAGAGAAGGTTTGCCGGGACGTTACTGCTTTTTTATCTGGTACTGGTGCCAGATCTTGCAGGCACCTTCATGGCTGACCATGCAGGGGCCGACCGGTGTCCTCGGGGTGCAGATCTTCCCGAAGAGCTTGCAATCGGTAGGCTCAGCAATCCCGCGCAGAACTTTATCACAGATACAGGCCGAGTGCTTGCTGACCTTTTTGTACACGATACCGAATTTCTTCTGTGCATCGTACTGCTCGAATTCGGGTTTCAGCCGGAGCCCGGACTGCGGGATGACGGGGAACCCTCTCCACTCCACGTCGGAGGGCTCGAAGACCTCGTACATGATCTTCTTTGCCTTGACATTGCCCTCGCGGGTGACCGCACGCGGGTATGCATTGTCCACCCGGTGCTTTCCTTCCCGGATCTGTTCCACAAGCATGACCAGGCCGAGCAGGATATCCTCGGCCTCGAACCCGGCCACTACCTGGGGCACCGGGAACTGCTCGTACTCTTCGTAGCCCATCACGGTGCAGACATGGCCGGGGAGCATAAAGCCGGAAAGTTTTGCTTCGCCCTGTTCAAGCAGCCACTTCATGGCCGGGGGGACCACCCGGTGGCAGGACAGGATCGAGAAGTTTTTGGGCGGACGACTTAAGATGGACGCGGCAACAGTCGGAGCGGTGGTCTCAAAGCCGACCGAGATAAAGACTACCTCCCTGTCGGTTTTCTGCGCGATCTCAACAGCCTTGTGGATCCCCTGAACAACCCGGACGTCCCCGCCACAGGATTCGAGCGACCCTTTTGACCCGGGCACCCGGAGCAGATCCCCGTAGGTGGCGATAATACAGTCTTTTTCCACGAGATCGAGCGCTGCATCGATCTCGCCCTGCGGCGTGATGCAGACCGGGCAGCCGGGTCCCATCACGATCTTCAGCTGCGGCGGCAGGATACTGCGCAGGCCGGTTCTCGCGATCGCTGCCTCATGGGTGCCACAGATGTGCATGAAGGTCATATCCCGGTCCACCAGGCCGCGGAGGGTGTCTGCAATCTCGTTTGCCGTCGCCATAGTATCTTACATTTATTTACCGCCGCCAGTCATAAGAGTACTCATATGGATAACAACCTGCTCTTCGCCATAGCAACCATTATTGCGGGCTTTGCTGTGGCGATCATCGCACGGATCATTGTGCGGTGGCTGGAGAAGTTCGCCGAGACTACCGAGACCAAATGGGACGACATCATTGTTGCCGCGATCGGGACGCCGGTCCAGGTCGGTATCGTTGCTCTGTCGATCTACATTGCCCTGAAGTCCTTCGATGTCGTGCCGGCACAGTACGCTTGGGTGCTTTCCGGCAAGGTGCTTGACTCGATCTACATCCTGCTCGGGACCTGGATCGCTGCATCCCTCCTCCATGATATTGTCCGGATCTACGGGCGGCAGATTGCCGAGTCGACCGAAGGGGACATGGATGACCGGATTGTCGACCTTCTCGAACTTGCGGTCCGGTATATTGTCTGGTTTGTCGGGCTTATGCTCGTCATGGTCAACCTGGAGATTAACATCACTCCCTTCCTGGCCGGTGCAGGTATCGCGGGTATCGCGCTCGCGCTCGCAGCCCAGGACCTGATCTCCAACTTCTTTGGCGGGGCCATTATTACCGTGGACAAGCCATTCAAGGTGGGCGACCGGATTGAGGTGGACACCCATTACGGTGATGTGCTTGCCATCGGGACGCGGAGCACCCGTGTCCGGACCATTGACGGAAAGATCGTCACCATCCCCAATAATAAGATCACCTCGAACAGCGTCGTGAACTACTCGGAGCCCGACATCCGGCTCCGGTTTACGATCCCGGTCACGGTGGCATACGGGAGCGATATTGCCCGGGTCAAGGAACTCCTCTTTGAGGTGGTCAACGATGCAATCAAGAATACGGACTATTTTGCGAACGAACCGGCCCCGAGGATCTTTTTTTCCGAGTTCGGGGACTCTGCCTTAAAGTTCGTGATCTATGTCTGGGCACGGGCCTACAATGTCCCGGACGAAGTAAAAGATGCGATCAATACCCGGATCGCGGCACGCTTTGCGGCGGAGGGCATCGAGATCCCGTTCCCGCAGATGGACGTGCATATGAGGAAATAATTTTTTTGTGCATTTCAAAAGAGACACATTTTCCCGGAAGCAGGCCCAATACGAAGATCAGATGGGGTGTCTCCTGATTAGGAAAGGTTCGGGTTCATACCCCTCGCTTGTGCGATGAACGCCGTTCCCGAAGGGGCACCCCCGCGGCGGGCGAAGGACTAATGAACTATTACCGGAACCGTTCCTCACACAGATATGATATGCCAATTTGGAAAAACCTCCTCCCCCACCGTGCCCCGTGAGGGGCCCGGATGCGGGGATGCTCGCATTTTTCATCGGAAAGAACAACTGTGTCTCTGGTTCGGATCTGACTGGCTGTCACTTCCTCGTTAATATTGGTCCTTCTCCTCTCCCCGTCCTGAATCAGCACGTTTATGCCCCCCTGCCTGTACATCCTCTTCTGACATGCTTGGCATATCCACCCTCTGCCTCCACCACGAACCGCTACCTGTGGCGCTTGACCGGATCGCCGAGCTGACCGGGGTGATCGAGGTGATGGATGAGGGCCGCCACTTCCTCAAAAGCGCGGAGCCGCTCCTCTCCCATTCCTGCACGTTTTCCATCCATGCGCCTTGTCGTGGGACAAACCTGGCAAGCCTTCTCGAACCGATCCGGCGGGCAAGCGTTGAAGTGATGGCGGAGTGTTTTGCCGTTGCTGCAGAGGTGGACGCCCATGTAGTGGTCCATCCCGGTTACTTTGCGTGGCCCGATGAACGGAGGGAGGCAGCAGATCAGCTGGTCCGATCGCTTGGGGAGCTTTTGGCAGCCGCACGTAATTACGGGGTTGCCTTCTCGGTCGAGAACATGGGAGACTGGGAATATTTCTTTTTAAAGACCCCGGCCGAGCTCTCCCTGATCGGGGACTGCGGTTTCACGCTTGACGTTGGTCATGCGCACCAGAACCACTGCCTTGCCGGTTTCCTGGAACGCCCGGCACAGCACTACCATCTCCACGACAACGATTCCACGGCCGATGCCCATCTGGCGGTGGGGAAGGGGACGATCGACTTTTTACCGGTGATGGCTGCAGTACAACGAAGCGGTGTCCCGCCCATCATTGAAGTGGCGGATTTCGACGACGCAGTAACGAGTCTCCGGGTACTGGGAAAGATGTCCTGATCCGGCCAGATGGGGGACTGCCGCCGGGAGAAAAAACCGGGGCCGGATTGGGCGCGGTTTGTGTGGTGACGGCGTCGTTCTCCGCAATATTTTATAACCTGTACCTACAATGTATCTAGGCAATCTGCCTGTGTGGCTCGGCCGGTAGAGTACTTCCTTGGTACAGACAAAGGAAATATGACTACTTCCTCACAGGGTGGAACGCAAAGACAAATGCCTAAGTGACTCAGCCCGGCAGAGTACCTCCTTGGTAAGTCAGTAATCAAAGTGATTAATTCCTACCAAACGAATTCCTGCCCCACGACGAAAGTTTAAGTTGAAAGAAAGGAAATTAAAATAACGTGCCTATGTGACTCAGCCCGGTAGAGTGTTACCTTGGTAAGGTAAACGTCGAGGGTTCAAATCCCTCCATAGGCTCTTCTTCTGTTTTCCTGTCAAGGTTGAACATTTTTTGGGATTTCCTCTCTCCCGGCGTTGCAGTAAGATACTCCCTGTATCAAAAATAATGAGTACCGGCATATTGAGGTTCTCCGGTTCCGTCATCCGTTATTCGAAGAATAAAACCCGGTGAAACAGGAGTCCGGGGCACTCAGGAGGCCATAGATAACCCTCCTTTTTCCGGCCAGATGATCCGGGAGCTGTCCAGCCGGTTTTGGAGAGAAAAAGGAGATCCGCTCTTTCTATATCCTACCGCATAAGGATCCCGCTCAGGTAAAGAGCATCAGTTTGGTAATGTCGTCTTTTAAGTCACCGCTGCAGTACTCTATCCCGCCGACAAGGGACGTGACCAGCCGGGGGTCGAAACTGCCTTTCGTATACCAGCAGGTCATGTTCTTTCCTTCAAGCAGTGTCTTCATCTCCTGCATCTCGCTTGCGTTCAGCTGTACCAGCGTCTTTGTAAGACTGCAGTTTGTGGTGGAGGTGTACCGGAATGTCCCGACCGCATCGGTGATAGTGACGCTCGTTTCTGTACAATTGTTGGCTGCAGCAATGATTGCAGCCTGGTCCGGCGTAACGGTACCCTGCTGGGGACCGGCCGGACTGTTTGCTGTACAGCCGGCAGCGATGATCAAAAAAATGAACACACACAGGACCCCGGCGCCGGTAAGCCCGGTAATATACTGTCTTTTGTCGTTCATAACTGCCTCAATACCCGAAGACCGCCTGGTTTACCAGGTTACCTGCCCGTGACGCTTCTTTCGGATCTGCATACATCATGAAATCCTTCAGGGTGGTCAGCGTGGACGGCTCACCGGATCCCTGCCGGATGTTTGTGCCATAGACGTTCTGATCGGCAACGGGAAGGGTGGTTGCTATCGTGGCAACAAAGTTGCTGTTCCTTGGGTCCGGGTACGAGGTGAGATCGTTTCCTTCCGCAAAATCCCTCCTCATGGCTTCCGCCGCGGAACCGGCAAGGTTGCTGTTGATAGCGGTGTTGGCAAACCCAATCCCCTCCTCGATCTGCCCTTCGCTCTTCTTGAGCTGGGCCATGTCCCAGTTTGCCTGGAAATTATTCGGATCCTTCACCAGCACCACAGAGTACTCCTTCTCGATCGCCGGTCCTTGTTCACTGATCCGGGCCCTGATCTGCGCAAGCTGTGACCGGTCCGCGGTAATCTCTGCAGGCTCCGGCAGGGCAGTTCCCTCCGTCCGTTGGTTCAGGCTGCTCTGTGCCTCAAATGCCGTGATGGCATGGTCAAGCTGGTCCCGCTGGGTGCAGAGGTCGAGATAATTCTGGAGGTCCGCATGCGGGCCGGTCAGCATCGCAGCATAGGAACTCTCGGGAGGCTGGGCGGGTGGAGGGGTGGTCGTTGTGGTGGTAACCGCTGCTGCCGGTACCGGGCAGCCGGTGGTGCTTGCCCCGTTTAATGTGGTGGTACCGCTGCATGCACCGTCTGGACCAGAATAGTCCCAGGTGTATTTTGCGGTAAATGCCGTGCAGTCCCCGGTGAAAAACACATCATATGCCGACAGGTCCGATGATCCCGGTGGGTCGGACACGGTCCTGCCTGAGATATGCAGGATGTTTCCTGAGGTAAAGGTCCCCGCGGCTGATCCATGGCCGACATCTCCCATTACGGCAGTCGAACCCCTGTACTGGATGGGAACTGAGTACTGGTTGGTGTAGACTCCTCCCCCGCAGCCGGACTGGTCTTCGGTAACCATTACCTGCCAGAGGTACGTCCCGGTGTAGGTGTTCCAGGTCCAGGCCTGCGGCGTAGTATCTGCAGTAACGCTCACAAAGAGTGAGAAGAGGAGAAGAACTGCCCAGATACTCCAGGCATGTTTTGACATACACTAGCATCCCTTAAAAGATAATAAATAATTTTGCACTCCGGGTTTTCCTCTCTTTGCCGTGATCCGCTTTCCTCGCTGGATTGCCGGCACAGATCCCGGGATATGAGATCAGGAATCTCCGGGGAGTGTCCTCACGCTGTCAAGAGTATACCTGTGAAGTCAGGATACGATCCCTGATCCCTTTTAAACCGCGTGGATACTCTGGGGGATTAAAAACCGTGCACGTTTAAAACAGAGTTATCTCTTCTCGGCAAATCCGCCCAGTCTCTCATGGGAATGCGGGGGCAGACCCTCATGGGTGTGCTCCGGGATACCATGATATGCCGGTCCCGACGCAGTTATGGGATCCACGTGAATTGTTGCATCCGAGAGGTACCTGAGGTGATGGAGGAGTTCGTGCCGGACTTCTTTTGCAATCTCATGCCCTTGCTCGACAGAAAGTGACGCATCTACCGTGATGCTGATCTCTGCATGGAGCCGGTGTCCCAGCCATCTCACTTTCACATCAGTAACTTTACGGAGACCGCTGACATGGTGTGCAGCGTGGAAAATTTCCTTTGGGATCTCCGGGTCAACTCCATCGAGGAGCCGGGTGAAGATAGTTTTCGCTGAATCCCAGACAATCCAGAATATTGCGATCGTAATAGCAAGACCGATAATCGGATCGGCAAGCGGGAACCCGAGATAAACCCCGATGGCTCCAAAAAGGACCGCCAGACTCGTCCACCCATCCGTCCGTGCATGGTAGCCGTCCGCAACAAGCGCCGCGCTGCCGATTTCCTTTCCCACGCGGAGACGGAGCTGTGCAACAGTTTCGTTTCCGATAAATCCGATTACTGCTGCCACTGCAACCGCCCAGAGAAACGTCACGTTCTCCGGGTGAATAATCCGGTCGATGGATTCATACCCGGCAACAATTGCGGATATAAGGATCATCAGGACAACTGCCACTCCGGCAAGATCTTCCACACGTCCGTACCCGTACGTAAACCGGTAAGTCGGTTTTCGCGAGGAAAGCAGAAACGCAAACAGAAGCGGGATCGCGGTGAGTGCATCGCCGAAGTTGTGGATAGTATCGGCAAGAAGTGAAATGCTGCCGGAATAATATACGACAAAGACTTGCAGGATTGCTGTGATAAACAGGCCGATAAACGACCACTTAACCGCCCAGATACCCCGTTCTGTTGCAAAGATTGAAGGATCGACAACGCCGTGCATTTGGCCATGCCCATGGCCATGACGATGATCATGATGGTTATCATGACCTTCTCCATGATTATGTTCATGGCCGTGATCATGGTCGTCATCGTCATGATGTCCGTGGTTTTCAGCGGGAAAGATCATTCTGTCTGACCTCGTTCTGTCCTAGCCCGGGTGCGGGAGATGCTGTTTTCGTGCTCATGGGGCCAACCGCAATCGGATTGCCGCTCTCCCGGCAGTATGTTTCAACCCGCCGGAATACATGCGGCACCATCGACGCCGGTGTCAGGAGCACCGAGCATTCCCCAACGAGTGCCCGCAGGATGCCTTTGTCGATCACCCCATACGTGAAATCGAGCACTATTGATTCGCGTTCGGCAAGATTCTTCGCCCGGGTTCCCATTGCACCACACCTGAACCCCGGATGGTCTGCTATCCATGCGGTGATCTCATCTGCCCCGGTTGTATCCACGTTGCAGACCACGATGGTCCCAAGGGCCCTGTCCCCTTTTGGTTTCCTGAAATTCTGTTCGAGTGAACTGACCAGCTGCAGGACAGACTTTGGTGATCGTGTCTTTTTCACCATCTGCCGCGAGACAAGCTCCGTGTAGACTTCCAGTACCGCAGGCATCCGGAGGTTCGAGGACGTAACAAGCGCGGGATCCGTAAACACGTCTTCGGGAGTTCCCGCGTGGAGCACCGTCCCCTTGTTCATAAGGATGATCTGGTCCGCCCAGAGATATGCCAGCTCCACATCGTGGGTGGAGATAATGATCGTTGTCCCCTTTGCATTCAGTTCGTCGAGCAGTTCCATAAGGTCCGCTGCCCCGGCAGGGTCGAGCGAGCTGGTTGGTTCATCGAAAACAAGAACTTCCGGCTCCATGGCAAGGGTTCCGGCGATTGCGGCCCTTTTCTTCTCACCGCCGCTCAACTGGTGGGGGGGCCGCTTCTCGTACCCGGTAAGCCCTACAGCTGCAAGGGATCGTGCGACTGCCGACTGGATCTCGTCCTGCGTCATCCCGAGGTTAAGAGGCCCGAACGCCACGTCCTGGTAGATGGTGGGGGCAAAAAGCTGGGTATCCGAGTTCTGGAATACCAGTCCGACTTTCTTGCGCACTTCACGGAGAGAGCGGCTGTCATACCTGAGCGGTTCGCCATCGAGCAGTACCCGCCCCTTTGTGGGCTCAAGAACCCCGTTGCACATCAGGAGCAGGGTGGTCTTCCCGGCGCCGTTCGGGCCGACCAGGGCAACCTTTGCTCCTTTTTTTATGGAGAACGATACACCGGAAAGTGATTCCCGGCAGTTCGGGTAGGCATAATGAATATTGTCAAATTCGAGCAGGTTTGTCATGGGTCACCGGAAAAGTACCATCGTACTCGTAATGACTGCAACGGCAATGCAGAGGCCAAGATACGCTACCACAGAGATCACCGCTGATGTTTTCATGGGTTCCTGGCGACCCGGGGGTTCCAGTTTTCCGTCGTAGCAGCGTGAATCCATGGCAATCACCAGGTCCTCTGCTTCCTTCCATGCCCGGATAAAAAGCATTCCGCCGAGCATGGCCATCGAGTTTATCGAGCGCTTAAAGGACGTGTAGCCGTGACGGATGGCCTGGGCATTGTGGATCGCAATCGCCTGGCCGATGAAAACGAAGATGAAGTGATAGATCAGCATGGAGAGATCGATGAATACCTGCGGCATGCGCATCGCGTGCATGGCAGCAAAGATCTCGACCATGGGCGTGGTGAGCGAGATAAAAAAGAGCCCGCACATACCGCCGAAGGTCCGGACAAGGACGAGAAGCGCAAGATTTGCAGAGCCGGTAGTCGCGGTCAGGGGAATGCCGAACACGGTGAAGGTAAGGATGGGGGTACCTCCCCCGGAAAGGAAGAGGATAACAATCACTGAAGAGAGCGCAAAGATGAGCGGGATATGGAGGAGTTCGATGTATACCCGCACCGGGATCTTTGCAAAAAGGAGGGTGATAGCAGAGAGTGTGACCAGGATAAAGAGCGGGGCGATTGGGCCCGGCGAGACAACGCAGATGAGGATCGCTCCCATGCCAAGGAGGAGCTTTACGTAACAGTTCACATCCCGTAAGGCATTGGTCTGGGCATAGTATTCCAGGTTCTCTTCCATGAAGGACATATCAGGCAGATCCTTGAGAGGATTAGGATAACGGGCTTGATAAAAAAATTATGCTAATTTAGCGCCCTCCCGTTTGCCCCGGTAGTACCCGAAGAAGTACCCGATCACGAGCGCCCCTAGCCCGGACTGGATACTGAAAAGCAGGGATTCGACTTCAGTGCTGGGGGGTGTCCAGAGAGGCTGTATCCAAGGAGTGTATCCCGTTGCCTCAATCGCAGCGCTGCCCATATCGTCCGAACCCTGCCAGGTCTCCTGCCCTGGCTTGGCACTTGCCTGGATATTGGCGTTCTGGATAAGAAAAGCTGCTGCGAAGATCACGACAACGATGACAAAGAGGATCTCCAGCCGGTATTTCCTCACAATGGCGGGGATCATGAGAAACTCCCCATGATCCTGTTGACCTGTTCCTGCGAGAGAACGCCAAGCTTGACCAAAATGTCTCCCCGGCTCTGGATGATATACTTGAATACGAGCGCAATCAGCACACCTTCAAGAATGGCAAGGGGAACCTGCGTCACCGCGTAGATGGCAAAGAATGTCATCCACGAGACCATAAAGCCGCCGTGCGCTGCCGGGAATGCGGCTGCAAGCTCGATCGAGGTAATTACATAGGTAAAAAGATCTGCCACAGCGGTAACGAGGAAGACATTGACAAAGATATTCAGGTTCACCGCTTTTCCCAGCCGGTACACCGCATAGCCAAGGAGCGGTCCGGCAATTCCCATCGAGAACACGTTGGCACCCAGCGTCGTGATGCCGCCATGAGCCATGAACAGTGCCTGGAAGATGAGCACAATAACACTCAGTACCGCCGTTATAATCGGACCGAAGAGGACGGTTGACAGGCCGGTACCAGTGGGATGGGAACAGCTGCCCACCACGGGAGACGGCATTTTCAGTGAGGAGAGCAGGAAGATAAAAGCGCCCGAGACTGCAAGGAGCGAAAGGGTCTCGCGCCGTTCCTTTACCTGTTTGTTCAGCAGATAAATTCCATAGATAATGAATGGCGCTGATACGATGTACCAGAACACGCACCATTGCCAGGGGAGATATCCTTCCATAATATGCATAATACTACAAGATCAGTTTTACTTGTATTATCTAAATAAGATTTGCTAATTTGGTGCTTTGCCGGGAACCGGTACTGCTGCATAAATCATGCGTTATGTCGGAAATTTCCTGCCTGCAGATGCTGGATCGTTGCTGGTGATCGGGGCTGCCCCCGAAAGCCGGGGTGATCGTTTTCCTGAAGTGTCCTCCCGGCATTCCCGGAAGGGCAGAGCGGCCCGGTCCCGCAAAGTTACCCGGAAAAGAAAAGATTGGTCTGCACCGGACGCACGCAGGGACTGCCGTGGACCGGTTTATGGCTGCTGCTTTTTCCGCAGCTCGTCTGCAAAGATATGGAGGAACCAGCCGTTGAGGCTGTAGGTGAGGTTGACCGAGTTGCAGAAACTGGCGAACAATTGCTCCCGGACTGCAGGAGATCGCACCTGCTCGATCCGTTCCAGTTCGTCGTGGAGCCGGATCAGCGCATGCCTGGGCAACGTGCGGATCCGCCTCTCAAAGTACCGGGCCTGCAGCTCCGTCATGAACGTATCATGGGCTGTCATCCTGTTCATATAATCAGCAAAGTACGGCCCGGTCTTCCGGATTAGTTCCCCGCGGTAATTTTCCATCGTTGCATTGCTGATAAAGAAATTCCGGATCTTCGTTTTGATCTTTTGCGTCAGAGAATAATCCCGCAACTGTGTTTCGACAAAACCGGCATATTCTTCCTGTTCTTCGCGGGAAAGCATACCCGGTTATTGCCGGCCTGTCCCCAAAATGTTTTCGAAAAGTAGGGCTGCCCTTCTGTTCTCCTCATCCCGGTGCCTCTTTTTCCGCAAAGAGGGGATCCAGTCCGAGCAGGGTATTGATCCAGGAAAGCTCGTCGCTGAACTCAAAGAGCGTCACGGTCATGAGGGTGAAGGGGACGGAAAAGAGCATCCCGGCCAGCCCGAGCAGCCAGCCCCAGAAGATCACGGAGAGGATCACCACAAGCGCCGGGATCTCGAACTTACGTGCTGCAAGGAACGAGAATACCGGGTTCTCCACGATCAGGTTCAGCACGCAGACAATGGCGACCACGGCAATCACTCCCCAGATCCCGAACTGGAGCCAGGCAAAGAAGAGGGCCGGTATCGCGGCAAGGATCAGGCCGAAATACGGGATATAGCCAAGAACAAATGTCAGGACTCCCCAGAGGATGGCCGCGTGCACCCCCATCAGGGCAAGCGACCCCCCAAAAAGAACGCCGTGGACAAAGTTTGTTTCGGTGCGTACCACCATGAAATCCACGACAAACCCGCTCATCTTTGCCAGCTGCCGGCATTTCTCCGGGCTTCCCGCGAGCATTGCTTCTGCCCGGGCAATGATCGGCGGGGCCTCAAGCAGCATAAAAAAGGTTGTCACTGCCACAAAGAAGACGTCCATGAGATCGGTGCCGAAATTGAGAATCGATGAGAGAAGCGCCGGGATACTTGCCGCAAGGTTGGGTACGGTGGAGAAGAGATCTCCGGTGCTGATGCCATGCAAAGTGAGGAAACCGGTGAGATCGGCCAGGCGGAGCGCAAGCTCGCTCTGGTACAGCGGCATGTCGGCGATAATCACGTTGAAGGAGACAACGGTCAGGTACACGAAGAGGACAATGCAGAGCGCTGCCGCGATGGTCACTGCACCAACCGACGCCAGCACCGAAAGACCCCTTCTTTGCAGCCATACCGTTGCCGGGTAGAGCAGGAGCGCGAGCACCAGCGCCACGAGCAGGATGGTGGCAACCGACCCGATCATCCGTATGCCGAAGATGATGATCACAAAGAGGGCCAGGCAGAGCAGGACACGCTCGGTGGGGGAGAGAGCGGGAAGCGTCATTATCCTGCTCATCTGTTGTCTATCGATAGAAAGGTTGCTAAAAAAGGGATCAGAATCCCGGCTGCTCCCGGGCCTCCCATTTGGCAAAACCCAGCCGGGCAAAGAACGCGGCAGGCAACAGGAGGATGACCGCGCCAAGGGCAGCAAACGGGTTGGAGAACGCAACAGCCGAGAGGATGATCAGCACAATACCGATCAGGACAAGGTAGGTCACCATCACCTTCACGTTATACACGAGCACGCTGGGCGAGAGGCCGGTCAGCCAGACCGTGATCCCCATGCTGTAGAATGAGACCGAGAGGCAGAGCACCACCGATGGAATGAGGTAAACTGCCTGCCGGGAGAGGAGGGCGGCAAGCGCAACGAAGACCGCGGGAATGATCTGGAGGACGGTAAAGCTTGCGATCTTGCTTTTGATAAGCGTGCGGACACTGATCGGGAGGCAGGCATAGGCCCCGAACGTGTCAAACATCGTCAGCCACGTGTACATCGTCGATGCGATGATACCTGCGACAATGGCAAACTCAAGGAGCACACCATAGGAGGGCAGGTAACCGTTGAGGAGGGACAAAAAAAACCAGATCACAACGAGAGGGATGACAAAGGAAAAGAGCGTCTGGCCCACCATCCCGCCGCTCCGGTACATGTCGATGATGTCCTTTGCAGTAAGGGGCGGCGTGGGAAAGAAGGAGAGTCTCCGGGAGAGCGGCACAAGCATATCGGGATAGTGTTTTGTCGTGTCGGCGATCTCGGGAGTAAAGAGCCAGATCGAGATGGTAAAGAGGATCGCGATTGCGGCACAGCAGAGGAACAGGTTCAGCCACGAGAACGCGTTAAAGAGCATGACCGGCGGGAAAAACCGGGCCGGGTTCTTACCGGTTACCAGGGCAACCGCTCCCGCGAGAAGGGCAAGGATACCGAGGATTGCAAAAAGTGCCGGTTTCGAGCGCGAGTAGAGCGAGGAGAGGAAAAAAACCAGGCAGAGGCCGGAAAGGAAGGAGAGCGAGAGGGTGAGGGCAAGGAGGAGCGGGAGCGTGATCGGCACGCCGATGAAGGGAGAAGCGAGCAAAAACCCCAGCGCGAGCGGGAGCACCCAGAGGACAAAGTAGTAGAGGGTATCCTTGACCACGAAGTTTGCAAAGATAAAGCGCTCCGGGAGCGGGAGGCTCCGGGCCGCGTAGGCGAGCAGGCTTGCCTGCCCGAAGCGCCGGTTCATGGCCTCGGACCCGAGAAGCCCGAATGCCCCGACCATGAAGCCGAGCATCAGGTAATTGGCGTGCAGCACCATCGAGAGTTCCCCGGTCGGGAGGGCCTGGCGCATCAGCGGGAGCAAAAAGGATCCCATGAACGCGATCCAGAAGATCAGGATGGGAAAGAGCGCAAACGAGATGCTCCCGAACATGGTGGAGTGGATCCGCCACTCCTCTTTTACCATGGCAATAAAGAGCTCAAACATTCCGGCTCCTTTGCACGAGTTCAAGGAAAAAGTCGTCCAGGTGGCGGTGCTCCGCAACAAGGTCAGCGACCCTGCCGGTATGGAGGATGTTTCCCTTGTGCAGGATCAAAAAATCCGAGCAGATCTCCTCTGCCACTTCAAGGATGTGGGTGGAGAGGAAGATGGTATTTCCCTTCCTGGTATATTCAGCCAGGTAGTCCTTGACCTGGTGCTGCATGATGGGATCGAAGTTGATCAGCGGTTCGTCAATGAGCGCGAGCGCGGGCTGGTGGATGAAGGCCTGGGCAAACATCAGCTTCTGCCGGGTGCCGCGGGAGAGGTCCTTGCAGAGCACGTCTTTCTTGTCCCCGAAGTCCATGAAATCGAACCACCAGGCAGCACGCTCATCGATATCGGGGATTTTCCGGATTGCGCCCACCAACTGCAGGTACTCGCTTGCCGTAAGGAAGCTGGGCGGGGTTTCCTGCTCGGGGATAATCCCGACCCGTTCCCGGACGCCGACGGGGTCCTGCTGCACATCGACACCCAGTACCGTTGCGGTCCCGGCGGTAGGCCGGATCTGTCCGGTCAGCATCTTGATCATGGTCGATTTGCCGGAGCCGTTGGGACCCAGGAGGCCGCAGAGTGCGCCCTTCTCCACCGCGAGACTGACCCCGTTAACGGCGACGAGGTCACCGTATACCTTGGTGAGGCCGGATGCGGTAATCACCGGGGCGGTCATAATCCTGTCCCCGCGGATGATGGGAAGCAGTCTGGGATCGGTTCAGGGATCCGGGGCATACGCCCCGGGTGATATTCCGGGATGGGAGAACGTGCAGTCATGAGTGGTTCACCATGAGGGGATTTGGTATCGTTAGGTATTCTGTCAGGAGAATCATGGTCGTGGGCTCCTCTTCTTTTTTATCGTTCTTTCCAGGGATGCGCAGGGCTCTTTTGCCCCGGGTCCGGCGGCAAGGCCGTTCCAGAGGAACGTCAGGCCCTGGCGGGTGAGAAATTCCTTTTTTTCCGGGTCCTTTTCCGCCAGGATCCGCGGGGTAAGGCCGGAGAGGGAGGCGGCGAGGAGAGAGCAGAGAAGAATCGGATCGTAGTCCCGGATAATGCCCTCCCTGATACCATCCCGGACCAGGTCCAGGAGAAAGAGGAAATGGGACATGCCCTCTTCGTGCGCGGTGGAGGAGACAAAGGGCGAGTGTGCGAACTGTTCCATGAACCGGAACTTGGCCGGGTTCTCTGCCGCCCACGCGATCGCGTTCTCCCAGACCCGGCAGAGCTTCTGTTTTACCGAAGGCTCGTTCTCCACGCCGGCTTTCAGGGCCGCGGCTGCCTCACCCTTGACCTGGCGGTACAGGGTGTCGATCAGATCCTCTTTTGTCGGAAAATAGAAAAAGAGGGTTCCGGTCGCCACCCCGGCCTCCCGGGAAATAAGCGAGGTCGGTGTGCCGAAAAACCCGCGTTCGCAGAAGAGGACAAGGGCAGTTGCGAGGATCGCATCCCGCTTCTCCAGTGCCGGCTCCATGGGTTTCATTGCAGGAGCGCCTCCACGTCACTGCCGGGGAAAGGCCCGCCATGACCGGCGTATATGGTTGCCGGGGCGGTGGCCAGGAGTACACGGATGCTTGCCTTTACCTCTGCTGCATCCTCGGCAAAGATCGGGAGCCGGGCCCGAAGAGGAGGAAAGAGCCCGGTCACCAGGTCCCCGGCAATTACCTCGCCGGTTGCAAGACTGACCGAGAGCGATCCTTTCGTATGGCCCGGTGTAGGCAGGATCGCGCCGTTAATACCGAAGGCGTCGATCCGGTACGGGGCATTGATACGGATCACAGCCTGCACGCCGAGATCCGGTGCCGGGGCGTGTTTTCCTATCATCAGCCGGAGGAACCGGCCGGTAAGAGAGGCCGGGACCACCGGTGCGCTTGTTCCTGCCGCAAGGTAATCTGCTTCTGCCGTATGGACAAGCACGGGTGCGCCGGTTGCCCCTGCCAGCGCCGCTGCGCTCCCGGTGTGGTCGAGATGGGCATGGGTGATAATAATCAGTCCGAGATCCCATGGACGGTAGCCCTCCTTTTGGAGAACGGAAAGGATCTTCGGGGCACTGCCGGGAAAACCCGTATCCACGACCACCGGGCGGGTGCCCCGGATCAGGAATGCATTCACGTGGCCAAGAGGGATCGGGATAACCGGGGAACCGGATCCTGCCGTCACGGGGTACCGCCCCGCGAGAAGTACGAGCGCACCCGGGAGGCGGCGTTCATGCACCAGAGGCCGCCCCTGAGGACCGGGACAATGATGCCCATCATGCCTTCCATGTCACCTTTTACCTCTTTGAGGAGCCGGGGGATCGGCAGGTGCTGGGGACAGGCCTTCTCGCACTTCCCGCATGCCCGGCAGAGGCCGGCATTCGAAGGTTTGTTGAGGAGACCGCCATGGTGGCCGATGTACTGGAAGCGCGGGCTTTTGTCCTTCGGGAAAAGATGGTGTGCATTGTAGAGCGCAAAGCAGCCCGGGATATCGACCCCGGCCGGGCAGGGCATGCAATACCCGCAGCCGGTGCAGCCCACTTTCATGAGCTGCCCAAAGGTCGCCTTTGCCCGGTCGATAAGGGCCCGGTCATCAGGAGAAAGGGACAGCGGAAGGGCAGAACCGGCAATGCGGATATTTTCGTCAATATGGGCCTCGTTGTTCATTCCCGAGAGAACCACCGTTACTTCCGGGTGATCCCAGACCCAGCGCAAGGCCCATTCTGCCGGGGACCGTTTTACCGGAGACTCCTCATAGATTTTCTGCACCGCTTCGGGCACATGCCCGGCAAGGCTGCCCCCCCTCAGTGGCTCCATTACCATGACGGCAAGCTTCTTTTCTGCGGCATACCGGAGCCCGGCCGTTCCTGCCTGGTTGTGCTCGTCGAGGAGGTTGTACTGGATCTGGCAGAACTGCCAGTTGTACGCATCTACGATCTGCTTAAAGGTCTCCAGATTACTGTGAAACGAGAAACCGACATTCCTGATCTTTCCTGCGGCTTTTGCCGCATCCAGAAATTCCAGCACCCCGAGCCGTACGAGCTTTTCCCAGCTCTCTTTTGCAAGGCTGTGAAGCAGGTAATAATCGATATGATCGGTCTGGAGCGTGGCCAGCTGTTTGGCGAGGATCCGGTCCATATCGGCACGCTCACGCACGGACCAGTGCGGGAGTTTGGTTGCGATCTTCACTTTGTCGCGGTACCCGTCCTGCAGCGCTTTTGCTAAGGTCGGTTCACTCTTCCCGAGATGGTAGACCGGGGCGGTATCAAAATAGTTGACGCCGGCATCGATCGCGTGCCGGATCTGCCGGATGGTCCGCTCTTCATCAATACTCCCGTTCTTTGAGGGATATCGCATGCAGCCGAATCCGAGGACAGAGAGTGAGTCACCGGTTTTTGGAACAGTACGGTAGAGCATAAGTACACCTGCGTTATAAATTGACTGGTCAGTCAATATGTAGATTGTACCGGTTCTTTAAGGTACGCACCGGTGTCAGAAAGCAGGTTCCGGATAAAAGAGGTGACCGGGATCGGTCAGGCCTGCGGGTGGGCAGGGGGGAGTGAAGGGCCGCCATAGCGGCGGTAGAACCAGTACTTGACTACCTCAACAAGCGCGATGTACCCTGCTACAAGCACCACGAGCATGGCAAAGAATGCGGGCGGTGGCGGGACAAAACCAAAGAGGGCCCCCACGGGCGTGAACGGGAGGATGCACGCGATGATCACGATGGCCAACGTGCTTGCCACAAGGAGCCGGCTCGGGCGGCTCTTCCAGAACGGGATGACCCGGGTCCGGATTACAAAGATGATAAGCGTCTGGGTGCAGATCGACTCGACAAACCACGAGGTCTGGAAGAGAGCACCATCCGCATTGAAGACGAGAAGCAGGATCAGGAATGTGAGGTAGTCGAAGACCGAGCTGATGGGCCCGAAGATCATGATAAACTTCTGGATAAACCCCATGTCCCATTTCTTGGGAGTGCCGATGTACTCCTCATCCACGTTATCAGTGGGGATGGTCGCTTCCGAGAAATCATACAGGAGGTTGTTGAGCAGGATCTGGATCGGGAGCATGGGGAGGAACTTCAGGAAAAGGGAGGCCCCGGCCACCGAGAACATGTTTCCGAAGTTGGAGCTGGTCCCCATCAGGATGTACTTCATCGTGTTCCCGAAGGTTTTCCGTCCTTCGAGCACACCGTCATTGAGGATGCGCAGGTCATTTTCCACAAGGATGATATCGGCCGACTCCTTGGCGATGTCCACCGCGTTTGCCACCGAGATCCCGACATCAGCCTCACGGATGGAGGGCGCATCGTTGATCCCGTCGCCCATGAACCCGACCACGTGGCCGTTCTTTTTCAGGGCGTTCATGATCCGGTTCTTCTGGACCGGGGTCATCCTCGAGAAGATGGTGATGCCGTCAACGACCCGTGCCAGTCCTTCGGTGTCAAGGTTCTCGACCTCTGCCCCGGTAAGCACGCCCCTGACAGGGACGCCGATCAGCTCGCAGGTCTTGCGGGTGACCAGTTCGTTATCCCCGGTCAGGATCTTGAGCTCAATCCCCGAACGGGCCAGGAGCTGCACGGATTCGCGGGCGCTCTCCTTGGGCGGGTCAATAAAGGTGACAAGGCCAACGAGGACCATCTCTTTTTCGTCCCCGACCGAGAACGCAGCCTGGGGACCGGCCAGGTTCCGGTAACAGACCGCGAGCGCCCGGAAGCCCTGTGCACTCTGGTCCTCATAGATCTTCTGGATCCGGGCCCTTGCCGCCGCATCCAGCGGCCGGACCGAACCCCCGGACTCTTCCGCGGTACAGACCCGGAGAACCTCCTCGGGAGCTCCTTTCCCAATAATGACCGGCCGGCCGTCCTTTTCTACCACCACGGAGACCCTTTTGCGGATAAAATCGAAGGGGATCTCGTCAATCTTTGTGCAGTTGCCGATCTCCAGGTGCCGGAACCGGAGTACCGCCTCGTCGAGCGGGCTCTTGAGGCCGGTCCCAAACAGGCTGTTGATATACGAGTAAAGGAGCACGGACTCGCTGTCGTTCCCGCTGGTATCCAGGTGCCGTACGAGTGCGATCTGGTTCTCGGTGAGGGTCCCGGTCTTGTCGGTGCAGAGCACGTCCATGCTGCCGAAGTTCTGGATCGATTCCGGGTGCCGGACAATTGCGCCCTTCTCCGACATGGCGATCGCGCCCTTGGAGAGGTTGAGCGAGAGGATCATCGGCAGGAGCTCGGGCGTCATACCGACAGCGAGCGCTATTGAGAAGAGGAGCGAGTCCAGGAGCCCGTGCCGGAAAAAGGCGTTAATAAAGAAGACGACGATGACCAGCGCAAAGATGATCCGGGTCATCAGGTAGCTGAAGTGGCGCAGGCCCCGCTCAAACTCGGTCTCCGGGGGCCGGCTGACCAGGCTCTTTGCCACGTGCCCGAACTCGGTGGACAACCCCGTCATCGTGACAACCGCGGTTGCCGTACCGCTCACAACCGAGGTACCCAGGAAAAGATAATTTCCGGCCTCGGCAAGCGGGCTCCCGGGTGCCTCCATGCCCGGTGCTTTCCCGACCGGGAAGGGTTCCCCGGTGAGCGCTGACTGGTTGACAAACAGGTCTTTTGAGGAGAGGACGCGTGCATCGGCCGGGACAATGTCCCCGGCAGAGAGGATGATCACGTCGCCGGGCACGAGCACGGTGATAGGCAGTTCCTCCTTTTCACCGTCGCGCAGGACCGAGGCCCTGGTGATGATCTTCTGCCGGAGCAGTTCGGCCGCGTTCCCGGCCTTATATTCCTGGAAAAAGTCCAGCGTGACACTCGCAATCACGATCACGATAATAATGATCGCCGATGTCGCGTCGCCGGCAAAGATCGAGATTGCTGCTGCCAGTATCAGGATGATGACGAGCAGATTTTTGAAATGGGACAGGTACTGGACAATAAGCGGCTGCCTGCGGATCCGTGAGACATCGTTTGGCCCGAACTCTGCCAGGCGTGCAGCCGATTCGGCAGAGGAGAGACCTTTCGCCGAGGTTCTTAGCGTGCTCAGCACATCGGCTTCCGGCGTGGTATGGAACGGGAAAACAGTTGTTTTCCGGTCACTTCCCTGCCTGTCCATACTATCGTTTCCCATGCCCGTTCCCGTCTCCTGAAAGTTTCCGATTCTCCGGAAGTGCTTTTGCATTCTCCGGAAAAAATCCGTTAGCTGATGTTCAAAGGTAAGTGTATTAATATTGCCCTTTGTCTTCCTGCACAAATTGTACCGGGGCGATCCTACACCCGGGAAAAACCGGTCTGATTGCGATTTTGCCGGGAAGGTCATATCCAGAGGAGCCACGAGAATACACCAAGGCTGTCACCTGGAAAACCGCGGAAAATAAGCCCGTATAACCGTCCGATTCCCCGTGGAGTAAATCCGGGCCTTTAAATTGATTTATTTGCCAAAATACGTCAGAATTAAGCCCCATATAATGCCCCAAAACGGGCATTGGCGGCCTGTTTTTGGGCATCTTTTTCCGGGATCGGATGAAAACCCATCCGGGCCCGGGATCGGGCTGTAAACCGCGAATACGTGAACCGTTTATTTTGTCCGATTGCAAAAATACGGCCAATTTGGGCTTTGTTTTAAACGGAGCCCAATACGACCTCCGCTTATACCCCGGAAAGGATGATCCGGGTTTAAATCGGGCCCGGATTAGGGTACGTGATGTGGGGTGATCCGGGGGTGGGAGGTTGACCATACTCACGGGCAAGGTGATCATTTACAGGATTTGCCGGATCGCGGACCGGACTTTTCCAAAAAATCCTCAGCTGCGATGTCGCACAATTTTAGAAATCGTCAGCAGCCGATCCGATCTTTTTTGAAAATTCTCTGCTCGTGATCCGTTCCTTTTTGGAAATCTTCAGCCACGAAGTTGAAGTTTTTCCGGAATCCTCAGCTCTGGGCCCAAACATTTCTTGAAATCCTTGGCCGCGTGATCAAACATTTTTTAGAATCTCCGGGTCCGTTGCCGGATTTTTTTCTGAAAAAACAGAGGGTTTGCTCAGCCTCCGTCTGAAAATGTGATGATTATTCGTGGGTTGGCCGTTTTTGCTGCATAACTGTCTCGATCTTTTCTGAGAATCTTCAGCTGCCGGGTCGATCCTTTTTAAAAATCTTCAGCTGCTGAGTTGAAGATTTCCCGGAATCTTCCGCAACTGACCTGCACTTTTTTCAAAATTATCAGTGGCCGTGTAAAACTTTTTTAAGAAATTCTTGGCTGCTGATCCGATCATTTTTGAAAATCCTCATCTCATGACCCATACTTTTCCGGAACTCTGCGGGTCGGTTCGGTTCGGTTTGTTCCGGATTATGTTGGGGGATATCGTGGGGACTGTAGCCCCCCACCCCCACAAATGAGGGGGGTGGAATCACAACGGGATTTTAGGGAGTATGAAAATAAAACGATGCCAGACGCGAGAAAACGCCTTGCCGGATTTTGCGCTACGCATTTACGGGATCCTGATGTGCGATTGAATTTGATGGGTGGGGTGATTATTTATTGGCCTCTTTACTTTCCCAACATAGTTCATTCCTTTTATGAGGCGACAATCGAAAAAAAATCCTTAAGGATTATCCAATAGGATTCCTTGATCTCCTATTAATGAGTAAAAATGACTCTTTTGTAATGGCGATTGGTGATCATTGAGCCTTACCTTACAAAACTCCCGGGAACTCCCAGTGTACAATGTAGCATGGATGCCGGAAAAAATTGTCCTACCCACCCAGTACAGGATAGTCCGTGTACCCCTTTTCTTCACCGGTATAGAACGTGGCCATATCTTCACGGTTCAGCGGGGCATCCCTCATGAACCGCTCGGGAAGATCCGGGTTGGCAAGGAACGGGGTACCAAATGCGACAAGGTCCGCAAGACCATCTTCAATTACCCGGGTAGCTCTCTCTTTGTCGTACCCACCATTCAGGATCAAGGTCCCGTCAAATTTTTTGCGGATAAGCGGGGCCATCTGTGCATCAGGAGTTACTGCCCCGAGTTTGCCACCGACCGGTTCAACAAGGTGAATGTACGCGATGCCGAGTTTACTGAGCCGGTCTGCCAGATGCCCGAAGGTTTCCCGGGGATGTGTATCCGACATTGCGTGAAGGTTAAAGTGCGGTGAGATCCGGTAGCCCACCTTTTTTGCACCCCAGACTGCAACCACCGCTTCTGCTATCTCGACAGGGAGGCGGGCGCGGTTCGCCAGGCTTCCCCCATACCGGTCGGTACGGTGGTTTGAACCGTCCCGCAGGAACTGATCCAGCAGGTACCCGTTTGCCCCGTGGATCTCGACGCCATCAAATCCCGCCTCTTTTGCACGGGCCGCGGCGTCCTGAAACTCCCGCACGATTTTTAGGATCTCTGTAAGCCCGAGCGCATGGGGGACCGGGATAAACTTCTTTCCCGCGGGCGTGTGAATCGTCTCATTGACCGGGAGTGCTGATGGAGCAACCGGGAGGCTCCCTGACAGATAATCCGGGTGCGACATGCGGCCCACATGCCAGAGCTGGAGAAACATTTTCCCCCCGGCCCGGTGGACGGCAGAGGTTACCTCCTTCCAACCGGTAACCTGTGCATCCGAATAAATCCCGGGCGTCCGGAAAAAACCCACACCCTGCGGGCTGACCTGGGAACCTTCAGTAATGATGAGGCCGGCTGATGCTCGCTGGACATAGTACAATACCGAGAGCGGGCCCGGGACGTTAACGCCGATGGCCCGGCACCGGGTCATGGGTGCCATCACCATACGGTTCGCAAGCCTGAGATCACCTAAAACATACGGGGAAAACAAACTCATACGATCCTTCCTTTTGATCCCGGCGTTGAATATTTGTACCCGTATTCACGTCCTGCCGCGAGAACCGTGAGCATACCCGCACGCTTCACCCGCACACCCTCGAATAGGTGTCTGCCATCCGGTGCGCAATCGGGCTCCAGAGGAATTGCCTGTCTACCTTTGCCCGTCCCCGCCGCCCCCGCACCTGTGCCGTCGTAGGATCATCGATCATTGCACCGATGCCCCATGCAAGTGAATCCGGTTCCGGCTGCACCTTGATGCCGTTGATAAATGTATCGATGTTCTCAGAAAGGCCGCCTACATCGCAGGCTACCACCGGCTTTTCCGCGCTCCATGCTTCCAGGAGCACAAGGCCAAACGGCTCGTTCCGGCTTGGGATGACCACGAGATCGCAGGCGTTGAGGAGCCGAATGTATTCAGAGTCCGGGATATACCCGACAAAATTGACGGGAAGGTCCTGTGCCCGGTGCTGGAGATATTGCTTCATCCCACCATCCCCGGCAACAATCACCTTTGCATCCCAGCGGTTGCGGCATACCTTTCGCAAAGCCTCGATAAAAAGATCCGGGCCCTTCTGGTACACCAGACGGCCGATGAATAGAATAAGGGGAGCATAGGGATGGATCCCGTATGACCTCTTCACGTCCCCGGGATCGATGTCGGATCGGTACTGCTGAGGCACGATGCCATTTGGCACCACGTCGCATTTCCAGCCAGGGACGTTATAGAGCTGCATTACTTCCTGTTTCATAACGCTGGAGACAGCAGTTACTTTCTTTGCGATAAGCCCACCATACCATTCTTTTCCAGAGATCTCCTTATACTCCCACCAGTCGCCGTACTGGTTTCCGTTCCTGCCGTATTCCGTTGAATGGAACGTAAGGATAGTGTTCCTGTCCTGCAGCTGGTGGAGCGCCTGGACCGGATGCCAATCATGGAAATGCAGGATATCAAATTTTTCTTTCTCTTCGGATTGCCGGAACAGGTCAACCATCTGGTTGCTCATGTCATCGCAGTACTGCACGGTGTTATTCCCCTGTGGTCTGCAGTAATGATACGAGACACCGTTGATTTCCTGGTCTTTCATCCACCCACGGGTAAAGAAGTGCACGGAGTGGTCTTTTGCGAGGCTCTCTGCAAGCCGTGTCGCTGCGCTTGCCAGCCCCCCCACACGTTCTGCATAGAGCGATTCCCAGCAGAAAAATGCTACGTTAAGCGACTCCATAGCAGTTTCCTCCTCTCGTCGAGTATCGTGATGAGATCCTGCCGGTCCAAAAGGCCATCGATATCCATGGCTAACTTCTGGTCTGAAAGGACATGTTCGATCCAGTGCGCGATGTCTCCCCGGACCTGGTGGTACATGATCGAATCTGTCGGTACTACGGTAAGCAGGTTGCAGAACTGGTCCAGGCTGTATGCGGCATACCCGACATAACCGGAGGGCGAGGCAAAATGGAACGCTTCTTCCGGGGTCAGGGTTCGTAGCGTCTTTGCCGATCGCTTGTTCTTCATGATCCGGACTGCCCTCCTCTCAAAATCGGCAAGAACGGCCATGTAGATCTTAAAAGCGTCGTCGGCCTCGTGGTGACTGAAATAGTTGTGCACCTCCCCACAGGTCCCGTACTTGGAGGCCATGTAATAGAAGTGGTCGCTTGTCTGGAGATACCGCCAGATCTTTTTGTCCTTCGCGAACGCCGCTGCTTTCTGGATGGCCGAATATGCCGTATGCTGCCGCTCGTTCCCCATCCACGCGGACACGTCCTTTTCAATGTCGGCCCAAGAAATGGTGTCCGTCACATCGATCGTACCAACCGGGGGGTATCGTTCCAGGACCTCTGTGGGCAGTGTTGTCCTGACCCCCCGTTTCTCCAGCTCTTCGGGAAGGTAAGAGAGGAAATTAAAGATCCCGGTCTCTTTCCAGAAATGCTCGCCGAAGGTCTCATAATCGAGGAAGATGTTCACAATATCCCCGGATGTGCCGCTGATCCAGTCGGCATACGTGTCCGCGGTCAGCGGGTACTTGTCCCAGCCCTGGTTGCCAAACCGGAACGCGATGTCGTCAGAGAGCTGGATGTCGCGGAGGAGAACGGGCAGATCATTGCAGGAATAGATATGGTGCGGGCTGCGCCAGTCAAGGATCCGGTCTACTCCCTCGGTGAAGATCCCGGCATATCCCATCTTTTTTACACAGGTGGCAATCTGGTTATTGAAGGTAAACTCGGTATTTTCAAAGACATTCGGGCGGATGGCAAAAAGGTCATACATCAGGTCGGCATGCATCCCGGCCTGCTCGATAAATTCCGATTTGTCGCCGAAGCAGCCGGAAATGCTGTGGTAATACGTCTGCCCGAGGATCTCGGAGTTTTTATGCCGGGCTACCTGGTCAAAGAGGGACAGGATGTCGGGTTTCCACATCTCCAGCTGTTCGATGAGCGTACCGGAAAAGGAGAATGTACAGCGGAAGCCTTCGTCGAGTTTATCAAGAATGATCCGGGTGGCCGGCAGGTAGCATTTTTCCGCAACCCGTTCCAGTACTTCCCGGTTGAGTTTGTCAAAATAGAGCGATTCGAGATCCTTTTCTTTCTTCTTTGGATCGGGTGAAAAGTGCCGGTTCAGCCGGAAAGGCTGGTGCACTTCAAATCCAATACAGACATCTGGCATGTATTTCGTCCTCCACCACTTTTTTTACGGGGTAAATGTTCCTTTTTGACTGCTCTTTCTCCGGAACAGACTCTGTTTCCATGGCCGGCACACTTTCCATGAAAGAACATTCCATGGTCTGGCAGGCAGGGAATTTTCCAGTAAAGCGGACATTAAAACAGGGGAGGTAATAGAAGCTTTCTTAAGATTCATATTTTGAAACATGGTTTGAAATGGTCGTTTGTGAAAATGGAAAGATTCCCGGCAGGGCCGCGGCATCTTCCGTTCAGCGATCAGTCCCCACGGCCTCCTGCAAAGAATTTACCCGGTTCTGATAAATGACCTGGCGCATATCCTGCAGGTTCATCTTCCGTATGAGGAGTTTTTTTTCTTTGAGTTGTTGTAACGCATAGCGTACTGTCCTCGGGGAGTAGGTCATTTTCTCTGCAATCTCCTTGTGGGTCAGGGCACCACAGGTGCCAAGAATCTCGAGAACTTTTTTTTGTGAATGAGGTAACGGTTGCATAATCTCACTCTTATTCCCGGGTGTCAGCTGCAGCTGGCCCCGCATGTCCCCTCTTTCTGGTCTGCCGCTTCCTTGTCAGCCAGGATGTGGGGAATTGCTTTTTTCACAAAATCGTCGATCGTTTCCATTGTTCCCCAGGATTCCGCAAGATACGCTTCGGAATTATCGGGGTCAGGAATGACAAGGACATTACCGTCCTGGTTTGGCCCGGATACGTACTGCCTTCCTTTGTGTAGGTTGTGCACTCCCTGAGCCCCGCCTTTTGGAATCCTCGCATGGATGATCCAGTAGGTCAGTTTGTCGGTCGCGCTCACGTAGACCTCGTGATCCTGCTCGAATTTTTTCATGAGCTCCAGTGTTTTTTCTTCCATGATCTCACCAGTTCCTGTTTTTCGTGCCCTTGCCTGGAAGGGATGGTTCTTTAACGGGCCGGATATTTACCGGTGACTTTTAAAGGATCTTTCCCGAAAATCAGATTTTGAAACACAGAATGAAATGATCTGCAGGATCCTTGGCCCGGCCGGGGGCGGCAGGATCCTGTCAGTACCTGTTCCACGATCACTTCGTGTAATTCACCGTAATGATCCCCTCTTGGAGCCGGAAGTCCGGCCTGCTTTCCGGACACTGCCCCGCCCTTTCACGATTAAGTTCCCTGCAGGAACTGGTCCAGTTTTTTCCGGTCAAAGCCGAAGATGAAAGTGTCATCGACCTGCACATACGGGGAACCGATGTGGCCGGTTTTTTCAATGACCAGGTTCCTCGCTCTCTCATCTGCGGCGATATCGATCTCCGTGAACTCTACGTTCTTCGATCTGAGGTATTCCTTGACTGCACGGCAGCCGGAACACCCCGGTGTCGCGTAGACCCGGACAACGCGAGGTTTACCCCAGAGTTTCCTGATGAATGATTCGCGGCCGGACAATGCCTTGTACTGCTGGTATCTCCCGGGGTTTTTCTTATCATAGTCCTGGTGGTATTCTTCGGCCGGGTAGAAATTCGTGTACGGCCGGATCTCGGTTGCGACAGGATGTGCAAACTTTCCAGAAGCATCGACCTTCTTTTTCGATGCTTCAGCCAGCATTTTTTGTTCATCGTCGTGGTAGAATATGGCTGTTTTGTACTGTGACCCCTTGTCCGCGAACTGCCCTGCCGGGTCGGTCGGGTCTATCTGTTTCCAGAACGTGTCAAGCAGGGTATCATACGAGATCGTATCCCCGTCATAGGTCACCTGCACCGATTCGAGGTGCCCGGTTGTCCCGCTCGAAACCTCCTCGTATGTCGGGTTCTCTGTTTTTCCGCCTGCATATCCCGAGACCGCATCGATTACGCCATCGAGCGCCCGGAACGGCGGCTGCATGCACCAGAAGCAGCCCCCGGCGAAGGTCGCTTTTTTTACGTTTTTTCCCGTTCCCTGTTTTTCATCCATGGTACTATCTCTCCAGCTTCCTTTTGTTATCACCCGAAGGTAAATGTGTACGCATTCAGGCCCGGCTCCGGAATATCGAGCTCCAGGGTATGCAGCCCGTAACCAGATCCCTGCACAAGGGAATACAGCCGGTCAGCCTGGATCGTGACGGTCCCGTTGGTGACATCGGGACCCGCCATATCTGTAACCGGTTTTCCGTCCAGCAGAACCTGTACTGCCGTGGCATTTTTGGCACTGGCAACGAAATAGACGTTTTTCGCGTCATACGGGAACACGATGCTCGCAGTCCCGGTGTTTTCTGCGTACTGGTCGGCAAAATTCCATGTCCCGGACAGGTACAACCCGTTCAGCTGCACCTGTGGGGGGATCGCAAGCATCTGGAGCCCGGTCACCGAGGCATTCCCGTTTGCCAGGTACTGGTTGCGTGCTGCACCAAAGTACGTCTCCGGACTTCCGACATCAGAAAAATTTACGGCAACGGCATTGGACGGGACACTGGTCGCGTTTGAGATACTGATATTGAGACCGAGCGCCCCTGCCCGTTCCCTCAGGAGATCCTGGATCTCGGCCTCGGTCTCATTGTAATTGCCTTCGCCGATATGGTGGTACACGATGAAGCCGTCAATGTCGATGAGGTAGTCCTCGGGCCAGTACTTATTCCCGTACGAATCCCAGGTCGCGTAGTTGTTGTCGAGCACAACGGGGTACTGGATACCGAATTTCTGGACCGCCATCCTGACATTGTCGATGTCGTGCTCGAACTGGAACTCCGGGGTATGGACCCCGATGATCTCGAGGCCCTGGTCGTGATATTCTTCGTACCACAGGTTCAGGTACGGGATCGTGCGCTCGCAGTTGATGCAGCTGTACGTCCAGAAGTCCACGAGGATGACATCCTTTCCGACAAGGCTTGCGATAGTGATATTGTCAACGTTCACAAACCCCGACGGCTCTGCAATTTCCTTTGCATAGGGGTACAGTTTCGCCTTTTCTGCGTTTATTGCGGTCCTGTTCCCCGGCGCTACCGCTGTTCCTGTGAAGGACCTGTTGGGGGAAAGCGGCGTAAGGACAATGATGACCGCTGCGATGAGGATGAGCGCCACGATAAGTGCCAGTGTTCTTTTTTCCATGGTTTTTTCAACTCCCGAGAAGGAACCCGTTGAGCTCCGGCAGGTTTGCGATGAGGGAGAGCGTCTGCGTGAAGATCAGGATACCGATAACGATCAACAGGATGCCGAAAACAATGTTGACGTAATGCAGCACCCGGGAATATTTACTGATCCAGCCCACTGCCTGCGACGCAAACAGCCCGGTGATAATGAACGGCACGCCAAGCCCTGCCGAGTATGCAAGGAGGAGGGTGAACGCAACCGTCGGTTCCGTTGCGGCAAGCCCCAGGATTGCCCCGAGTGCAGCCCCGACACAGGGAGTCCAGCCAGCCGCGAATGCAACACCGAATACAAACGAGGTAAGATACTTCGATTTTATCCCGGTCACGGCAAACTTGTGCTCCTGCTCGAGCCAGCCGATCCGGATCAACCCGACCAGGTAGAGGCCAAAGAAAATGATGATGAGTCCTCCGGCTCTCGACAACCAGAGCTGCACAGTGTACGTAACAGAGTTCAGGATCGTATTCAAAAGGACCCCGAGGAGAGCAAAGACCAGCGAGAAGCCGGCGACAAAGAGAATGCTAGCAAGGAGGATGTCCCATCGTTTTCCCGCGCCCTCCTTCACTGAGGTCCCGGCAAGGTAAATGAGAAAACCTGGTACAAGTGGCAGGACGCAGGGTGCAAGGAAAGAGACAATTCCTGCAAGGAATGCGACGATATAGGAAACACCGGCCATGTACAGCCTCCGGGATCAGACATACGATCGATTCATGGTTTCACGATCGGTGACATCTGCCACGAACAATCCGGTTCATCGCCGGAAAACTTTCCCTGCCGGATCTCGCCGGCAACAACCTCAAGAAGCAGCGCTACTGTGTCATTGCGGTCTTCATTTTTGATAGTAATGTTAATTTCCCGGGTCATGATCCCCAATCTCCCTGCTTTTCCTGAATTTCTCCCGTACGGTGAGCGAAGAAGTATCTTCCCTGACAGGAAAAATACCACCCGTGGCAAGTATTGAAAAGGAATTTTTTATAGAAGCTTTCCTGAAAAACAGATTTTGAAACATACGCTGAAACAAACCTGCACCTGCGAAAAACAGGAGTGCTCCCTTCCTGCACAAAGAGGAAAGTACTGCCAGTCTGCGCCAGCACCCGGGCAGGATCTTGGAATCGTTCCAAGGGATCCGTCTATATGGTCACTTTTCCAAATACCTCATTGAAACCCTGCTGGCTTACCTGGGATTTCTCGAGGCAGTGCTGGTGCCATATTTTCAGGGCCAGAAGGGTACATGCCATTTCGAATTTTTCCCAGTCAATAACCGGTGCATCATCGGAGGACCCGGGATGCCAGCTGAACCGGCCCAGGATCTTTTTGTTTTTCCTGATTGGAATTCGTAATAAATCATCAGAATTCTTTGGAACATGGTCGTCCTGCTGCCCGGGATCCGGTTTTCCAAAAGGTAATGGCGAATACGGGGACTTATCCGTAGGGTTTACCCCCGTCCCTGTCCTCTCTGTGGCATTCGATGTATGCCAGCAATACGAGCACCTGAACTCCTCCACACCCTGGATATGAATGTCCAGGATGCATTTGTCGGAATTAAGGAGCAGGTTCATATTCTCCAGCGCCCACGGAACCAGCACTGCGCATGGCTCCCTTTCATTCACCTGGAGGCGGGTCAAAAAGTCCCGCAGGTAGTTATCCCATGCTGAAGGTGCATAAGGTAAAGAAGCTGTTTCAGCCAGCTTGGATTTTACTGTGCGGAGTACGCCTATAACGGCGCCTGTATCCATATAGGGTATCCATCCAAGGTGGAATGAATAATTCCCTGCAGTTTCCGTTTCCCTGCCTGCCAGTGAGATATCCATGGGCTGGGCGATCGAACCGCTTCCTTTCCTAATGGAGGAAATGTGTTTTTCAAGATCCTGAACGGATGATGCCTGGAAGAAACGCTTGATATTACGCCCTTTTATCGAATCGAGGGGCCTTCCGATAAGCCTCAAAAACGACTGGCTGGCGTGGACAATATGCATGTTCTGTAAAATAATGACGCAATCATCAGACGGTGGGCTGCTTTCATCTGAAGAAGGAGAGGGACCGCTCCATGAGCCAAAAGCCGCTGTTTTCCAGGATTGCTTCGTATATACTACGACAAAAGGCTCCATTCCCCCGAGAGGAATGGGAAATGCCCGGTACGCAAGCATCATAGCTTTGTTGGTATCGTCCGTCTTTTTTATTTCATAAAGGGAATGCAGTGGTCCTGAGGCGGTTTTTAACCCGGAAAACCATTGGAGGAACTGCCCTGATTCAAGAACCGCAGCGATCTCCTGGGGGAATGGCACCTCCTCAGTTCGTTCGGGATTAAGGCTCGATATCGAATCTTTCTCGTATATTTTATCAAAAATCAGGACAGAACGTGAGGCATCGAGAATAAGAATACATTCGCGCTGTTCATCTCCGGTATGGCTGGATAAATCCTGAGAGGGAATGTAAAATTTTTTTGCCATTCCATGATGGATCATGGCGACATTGCCCTGCTGTACCATTCCCTCAAGGTACTTTGAGAGCGTATTCCGTGAAATACCAGTTTTTTTGGCGAGACCGGCAATAGAAACCGGCTTACTGGTTTCCTTCAGGATGGATGTGATGGTATCACGTATTTCAGATGATCCTGCCATTAAGTTTTGACTTATATATAAAACAAGTATTTAATAGTATTTTCATCGCTGTGCAATTTCTGTGGGTTTATCTCATCGTGGTAATGATACCTCACTCCTATACCTTGAGAATGCCCGGTCCGGGGTATATATGGTCAAGGTGACGAACAGCGCACCGTAGAGGAGAAAACGAAGCGGAGTGTATGATCTCGGTTGCCTACATCAACGATGATCAAGCCATGCTGGAATATGGCAAAAAATCTCTCGAATACCTGGGGGCCTGCCAGGTTGAAACCTTCGAGAACCTGAAATATTCTTCTGACTGGTTCATGTTTCATACTTATGATGTAATTATATTCAAAGAGGATAGTACCAGCCCCGGTACGGCCGACAGGATCTTATCGGTACTTCCGTATGGGGATACGACGCCCGTCATCATGCTGATGGACTTCGTTTGTTCTGTACGGACTCCCCGGAATCAGACGCCTCTCCAGCCTGTGATCCTGTTCAGGATCCACACGAATCTCCTCGAATTTTTCTTCGAACTGCATCAGTTGATTGAACAGGTTGTCAGCAGACAGAAAATAACTGATAGTATGATGTCTATCGACTACCTTCTCAAACGTTTCGGACTCTTACCGGAAAACACCCTTGAGGAAAATATCGGGGTTGTGGTAGAAACATGCGGCAGGTGCCTATCGGCAATTTTTACTGCATATCACCGGACATCTGACTGGACCCGGACCCCGGTCGCCGTATGGTATGCCGGAGAGCTCCCTCTCCGGTTTGCACTGACGGATAATGCACTGATTGATACAAGGTCCCGAAAAATTGGAAAAGGAAGGTTTTCGTCAGGATGGACCTGTTCACCTGAAGGCAGGATCGAGTGGGCCGGAAAGGACGGGATGTTTTCTATCGTGCTGTACCCGGTTCTCAGGCATGAATGGCAAAAAGGCGTCCTCAGTATTGTTTTTCCTTCGAACCGTACCCCTGCCGATCATGAATTCCTGATGATAGAGACCTATGCAGACCTGATATCATGGAATGAGCGAATGGCACCCTGGCCTAAAGAAGAAGTGATTGCATGACAGGGCCTGGTGCAGATCAGGTGGTGCACGCCAAAGGGAAGCTGGCCGTTTACTGCCCCGGGAAAGAAACAGCGGAGACCGGGAACATCCCGCGACACCGGCTGACGTTGGAGAGAGGAACATGATGAACGTTGCAGCGGACAGCGGGAAAAAACTGGACATACATACCAGTGCCAGATCCGGAAAAAGTGCCCGTAACGTTTCTTCCTGCACGCCGGAATACACCACGAAAAATACATCGTCGCTTCCATCGACTCGCTGGTTACATTCAACACGCGGTGCAGCACCGGCTGGGATATCCCGTATATTGTACGTTGACGATGAATCAGCGCTGCTTGACCTGACTCGTATTTATCTTGAGGGAAGTGGGGAATTCAAGGTTGACACGGTGCTTTCAGTCCATGATGCGACGGAGGCGCTGATGAGAGAATCGTATGATGTTGTCGTATCAGATTACCAGATGCCTGATATGGATGGCGTTGTGTTCCTGAAACAACTACGACACCAGGGAAATCCCATCCCATTCATCATTTTTACCGGCAGGGGAGAGGAAAATGTCGTTATCGAGGCCCTCAATGCCGGTGCGGATTTCTACGTACAGAAAGGAGAGGACCCAAAAGTGCAGTTCGCCGATCTCGGGAATAAGATCCGGCAGGCGGTGAGAAGAAGCACGGCGGAACGCTCGCTCAGGGAAAGTGAAGAAAGGTTCCGGAACGTGGTTGAAGACCAGACTGAGATCATCTCACGCTTCAGGCCTGACGGGGTATTTCTCTTTGTAAACGACGCGTTCTGCCGGTATTTTAATGTTCAGCAGGAGTATATCCTCGGCAGAAGGTTCGAAATGCAGGTTCCTTCCGAAGATTATGCCCTGGTGGAATCCCATCTCAGATCACTGACCCGCGAGCACCCGGTAGCGACCATTGAGCACCGGATCATCATGCCGGATGGGTTCCACCGGTGGCAGCAGAGAAACGACAGGGCTATTTTCGATGATACCGGTACCCTGGTTGAATACCAGTCGGTCGGAAGGGACATAACAGACCTGAAGTGTGCAGAAGAGGCCCTGAAAACATCACTCGAAGAGAAGAATATGCTCTTACGGGAGATCCATCACCGGGTGAAGAACAACATGCAGGTCGTTATCGGCCTGCTCCAGTTCCAGGCATCGACCGTCTCGTCTCCTGAAATCGCACGGATCGTTCTCGATACCGAAACCCGTATCCGCTCCATGGTTCTCATCCATGAAATGCTCTACAATTCCGACGATTTTATTAATATCCCGCTGGAGTCTTATATCCGGGACCTTATTGACAGTCTTATCTATACATACAGGACGAAAACATTTATTGATGTAGAATATAATATTGAAAAAATTCAAATTGATCAACCGATGCTGATTCATCTGGGACTTCTCATCACGGAAGTAGTTTCAAATTCCCTTAAACATGCGTTTCCTGACCGGGAAACTGGTACCATCTCCCTGTCTTTTTACCGGAAAGAATGCAACAATCTGACTCTCTCCATCCATGACGACGGCATAGGCATTCCCGATTCCTGCCTGCGGCAAAAACCTGTTACGATGGGTCTGCAGCTTATCTACCTTCTTGGCCGCGACCAGCTGAACGGTACCATCCTGATTGAAGGCAACAACGGGACGACGTTCACCTTTACCTTCAACCCGGCACTTCATGAGGAGGTATGATGGCCCCTGCTGCATCCTCCCAGGTTATGCTCCTTGACAACAGGGTATTCCAGACGATGTTTGAATTGTCACGGGATGCAATTCTGACCATCGAACCACCCTCGTGGGAGATTACGGCCTGTAATATTGCATCCGTAAAGTTGTTTCAGGCAGCACGTAAAGAGGAATTACTTTCAAAAAAACTCCTGGAGCTCTCCCCGCTGTATCAACCGGATGGACAACCGTCTGCTGAAAAATCCCGTACGATAATCGAAAAGGCGATTTCGGAAGGCCAGCTTGTTTTTCCGTGGAGATGCATGCGTTTGACCGGCCAGGAATTCCCTGCGTCCATCCTGATTACCCGCATTGAAATAAACGGTGAAAAACTCCTTCAGGCCACGATCCAGGATATCACTGAAGAGGAACGTCTCAAAGAAACCCACCAGGCAACCCAGCAGCAACTCATCGCTACAGAGGAAGAACTGCGGGCCAGGTACAATGAGCTCAAGCATATTGAAAACGAACTGCGTGCATCAGAAACAAAATACAGGATGCTCACAGAAAACACCCATGATATCATTTATTCCATGGACCCCAGAGGCACAATCACCTATATCGGGCCACAGGTGGCCAGGTACGGGTTTACGCCGGAAGATTTCATTTCCCACAATATCAGGGAGATAATTTTTGAGGAAGATCTCTCGAGAGTCCTGGAGACTGCCAAAGGGATTCTTTTTACCGGTAAACCGATACGGACTGCGTTCCGCACCCGAGATCATGAGGGAAATATTGTCTGGCTCGAGGATAATAGTTCATTTTTGACGGATCCGGCCGGGAAAGTCATTGCACGAACCGGAGTCCTCCGCGATATCACAGAACAGAAAGAGACTGAAGAGAGGGTAAGAAAGAGTGAAGAACTCTACCACTCCCTTGCAGAAACGTCTCAGGATCTAATCTACGTTATTAACGCACAGGACCGGATCGAATATGTCAACAGCTGCGCGGCCGCTGCACTCGGGAAAACCTGTGATGAAATTATCAACATGGATCGGGACACAGTCTTTCCCCCGGGAATTAATCTGATGCAGCGTGAACATCTCAATCAGGTCTTCATGACCGGGAAACCCCGGCGGTTCGAAAGCCGGATACCGCTTCATGGAGTGACACGATGGTTCGATCATATCCTTAATCCATTGAAATATCCGGATGGAACAATCAGGGCAGTTCTCTGCATATCGCGCGACATCACCGAGCTTAAACAGACAGAAGAGGCGCTGACAGCATCACTGGAAGCAAAAAATGCTCTCCTGAGGGAGATCCATCACCAGGTCAAGAACAACATGCAGGTTGTTATCGGCCTGCTCCATTTCCAGGCATCGACTGTCTCGTCTCCTGAAATCGCACGAATCGTTCTCGATACCGAGACCCGTATCCGTTCAATGGTCCTTATCCATGAAAGGCTCTATAAGTCGGACGATTTTATCAATGTCAGCTTGGAAACCTATTTAAGGGATCTTGTTAACAGCCTGATATACGCATATGGGACAAAAACGTACATCAACGTTGAGTATTCTATCGATAAAATCCAGATTGACCAGTCCACCCTGCTTCACTTAGGACTGCTCATCACTGAAGTCATTTCCAATTCCATCAGGCATGCCTTTCCCGGCCGGAGCGTCGGAACCATATCTGTGGCATTTCGCAGGAAAGACAACAACTGCGTCTCCCTTTCCATCCATGACGACGGCATAGGTATTCCCGAGTCCTGCATGAGAGGCAAGGCTTCGACCGTCGGCCTGGCTCTCATCTACCTGCTTGGCCACGATCAGCTCGACGGGAAAATCCAGATTGAATGTAACAAGGGAACGATATTCACCCTCACATTTCATTATTCATCGCCAAAGGAGGAGAAATAATGTCTCAGAAAAAGATTCTGATTGTTGAAGATGAAGTCATAACCGCAAAGATTCTCGAGGACCTGCTGATTTCCCTCGGGTATAACGTAGTAGCGCGGGTGAAAACCGGCGAGAACGCCGTAAAAACCGCGGGCAAGCATCGTCCGGATTTCGTCCTGATGGACATTGTCCTTGAAGGGACGATGGACGGGATTGATGCTGCGGCTGAAATCAAGAAACGGTTTGGCATTCCGGTTATTTACCTGACTGCATTTTCTGACGATGCTACCATCAGTCGTGCGAAAGAGACGGATCCGTACGGGTACCTGGTGAAACCTTTTGTCAAGGAAACGATTCATTCGACAATCCAGATTGCTGCTGCAAAAAAATTATTCGATGACCGTATACGGACAGCATCTGTCTGGCTCAACCGTACAATCCAGATACTGGACCGGGGGATCATCACCATAGACCGGAATGGAAGGACGATCCTGATCAATGCCTATGCGGAACAGCTGACGGGCTGGAACATCCACGATGCCTATATGAAACAACTTGACGATATCCTGCAATTCTATGACTCCATCACCGATCAACCCTTTATTCTCCATATTACACCCACACTGAACAAGGGTGTCGTATCGGTCTTCCCTTCAGACGTGTACATCATTTCCCGGAAAGGTGGGCGGCAGTTATTGAAGGACTGCGTCCTTTCCCCGGTGATTGACACGAAGGGCATAATAATTGGCGCACTGATCGCATTTTCTGCGGTTGACGACAGCCGCGCAAAAGGGGAAATAACCAGTACATATCTGAAGATTGCCCAAAAAGAACCGACGCACGAAGCCATTAACCAGAAAGAGCCTGCCGCTCCGGGAAATCTGAAATCGCTGTCCTCAGAACGGATAACCAGGATCCTGGAAGAGATCAGCGACCTTATGCATCTTGAACAGGCGAACACACTCTCGGTCATGGGAAAATTCGAAGAGGCGATTCTTGAATACCAGAAGGCGCTGAAGATCCGGTCAAGTAACATCCAGGCCTGGCACAATATGGGAGTTATTCTTGAGAAGCTCGGGAGGAACGAGGAAGCTCTTGACGCCTTTAACAAGGCCCTGGAAATCAACACGCGTTCTCCCGAAACGCTCCGCCACAAAGGGGAGGTGCTCAAGAAACTGGGGAAGGTCGCCGAATCACAACAGGCCTTTCAGCAGCTGGAGCTGTATACGGGCTAATCCTTCCGGGCGCCCCGGTATCATCACCGGTTCCGTAAAGGAGGTTAATCTCGTATTCCAGCCGGGTCCTGCGGAGCTCAGTATCGGGGAGGTCTCGGTTATTGCCGGGGTATCTCTTCCGGCCATTCCGGAAAATGATGCACATACCAGTATCACCGTATCCGACTTCATCCCGGACGAAACAATGGAGGCGTTCCAGGGTAGTGCGGCACGGCAGGATCTAGCGATCACATCGGCAGGGTACATGGCTGCATTCCGGAAGGATGGTATAACAACCACCGGCCCCGGGGTTATCCGGATGACCGTTTCTCCCGGATGGGTAGACCGGTACGGCGGTAATCCAACGGTCCGCATAGTACACATGGGGGATGACAACGTGGCCGAAATTCTCGGGACTACGTATTCCGGGACCGATTCATCAGGAAACCGGGTGTTTGAAGCCGATTCACCCTATGGACTTTCGGTATTCGCCCTGATCACTGTGAAAAGCGAGGCTCTCCCTCCAGGTACGGCCAATCCGCAGAACAAAGGCCAATCCTGGAATATTCTGGGGGTGCAGGTACCTGTTCTTCCGGGGATCACACCCGGAAATTTCCTGATCCTTGCCGCATGTCTCATTTTTTTTAGTGTAACTATTATGGTCATGTGGAAACGCCGGAAAAAGTACGACTGGCTTTTTATGAAGTGAGTCCCGGCGGATCTTATTGCAACAACTGCCATCACGCGAAATTCGACCTGTGTTTCAATCGCTGTGAATGAATCATCGATATACCTGCCGTTAACCCCGGGTTCAAGCGCTACGAATACGTCGCTGGGATCACGACATCGGTCTTGGGATTTGCATTCCCGGTCGGCGATTCATTCCGGCCCTTATGGTTTCGGCATGTCCAGCGCATTCCTGATTGCAGTAAGAAGATCCTCTTCGGTCACCGGCTTTATGAGGTATTCAACGGCCGACAGCTCCTTTGCCTTCTCCATACGGTTCTTATCAGAATATGCGGTCAGGAAGATGATCGGGATGGTATACTGCTGCCGGATCTTACGGGCCGTCTCGATTCCGTCAAGTGATCCTGTAAGCCCGATATCCATAATGATGAGATCAGGTTTTTGAGATTTTTCGAGTGTCTGGAGTGCCATCTCTCCGGAGTGAACCGTGCCGATGATCCGGAATCTCCTGTTTTCGAGGGTCTCTGTCAGGTGGAGTGCGATCAGCCCCTCATCTTCAACTATCAGTACCGTTTTCTCCGTCATGTTTCATCCCCCGGTATTTTTCAGATGGAAGCTAAATTCTGTTCCTTTCTCCGTCCGGATCCCGATCTCCGCGCGAAGCTGGTGGCGGGCAAGGAAGGTCACCAGCTTGAGGCCGAACGATTTCGTTGCCAGGGGATCGAATCTCTCCGGTAATCCGCGGCCATTATCAGCCACGGTGAGTACATCCGTCCCATCCTCATGGGCAAGCGAGACCCGGATCGTACAGGATTCTCCCCGCACAGCCATACAGTCGAACCCCGGCGGGAATGCGTACTTGAACGAGTTGTTCACCAGTTCGTTGATGATCAGGCCGGCCGTGGTGGCCCGGGCGACATCAAGTGCCACTCCATGAACATCGACAACGATCCGGACATTTGCATTCTCTTTGTAAGAGCTTGCGAGCTGGCCGACAAGGTTATTCAGGTAGACCTCCATATCCACGTTCGAGAATTTTCCGGTCCGGTACAGGGTCTCGTGGATGAGGGCCATGCTCCGGGCCCGGTTCTGGAGGTCTTTTTTAAGGGCTCGGCCCGCTTCGGTGTCCTCATAGGAACCATCAAGACTCAAAAGCGAGATAAACGCGGTCAGGTTGTTCTTGACCCGGTGGTGGATCTCTGAGAGGAGTACCTCTTTTTCTGCGAGGGCATCCCTGAGATCTGCCTCGCTTCTGATCAGTTCCTCTTCACGGAGGCTGAGTTCTTCGATATTCTGGTGAAGTTCATCATGAGTAGCGGTGAGTTCCTCATTGACCGCGTTGAGATCTTCGTTTTTCTGCAGCAGTTGGCGTTCGTTCGCCAGAAGTCCTTCGTTAGCCTGGCGCAGTTCTTCCTCAATTGCGGTAAGTTCCTCGTTCATGGCGCCGAGATCTTCGTTTTTCCGGACCAGTTCCTGCTCGGCACGCTCAAGTCTCCTTCCCATCGCACCGGAAACCCGAGCCACCACAAAAGCGGTAACGAGAATAAAGATCACCAGAGTTGTCGAGAGCAGGACCGCATCGCGGACGTCAAACCAGGAAGACAGCCCGACAA
Organism: Methanoregula sp.; assembly: GCF_035543475.1. GTDB lineage: Archaea > Halobacteriota > Methanomicrobia > Methanomicrobiales > Methanospirillaceae > Methanoregula. Next base: position 175,967 of record NZ_DATKKA010000007.1, on the reverse strand, counting down.
ACATGATATTTTCGATAAGGATAATGCCGACAACGAGCGGGACAAATACCCGGAGGAGGCCGGCGCTGGTGGAATTGCCGATAATGTACCTGACCGGGACTGCGCCGGGGCCGGCGGCAGCTACAAGGGCTGCCCCGGCGAAGATGGAGGCGAATGCTGACAGGAATGCGATGGGGATGAATTGTGTTCCATACAATAACGGATTGCCATAGAAATAGCTCATGACAAAGGTGAAGCTGATAACAGAGATCGCGATCCCGGCGATACTGATTGCATCTGCTGTCCGACTCGAGTGTCCCGGCAGGTCTTTAACCCGGAGAACAAACACCAGCGCAATTGCCGCGAGAACTATAAGACCGGCAGCTACCGGGGAGATAGGTGAGGATGTGGGCCCGAGAACAACCGTCCCGGCCCTGACAAAGAGTGTCTCTATGAAAGAATGACTGCCCCGAACACTGAAAATAAATTCGATGGCTTCAATGGCTGCGATGAGAACAAGGAATGCCTGCACTACCCGCAGGGAGATCCGCCGGAGCGGTTGTGCAACCTGGTATGCGAGCACGGATCCGATGAAGATCCAGATCAGGGCTGCGCTGAGTGCCATTGTCCGGTAATTCTGGTTCACGCTGCTGAAGAGAGTGATACCGAAATGCGCCGTGAATATCGCAAGGATGCTGATAAAAGCTACGATAAGGCCAAAAGCGATGGTGAGTCGCCTGAGCAGAAGTTTTTCGGACATTATATCCGTGGTAGGGTGATGTATCCCGTTTTGTAGTGATCCAGGTTCGATTGCCACGGATTTTTCCTTCCGCCCTGCTCTCCGGAGAGAATTATCGTTTATGGGTATATTCACTATGTTTAATTAATAGTTGTCGGGATGGTTCTGAACGGATGAATGGGCCTTTATGAAAAAATCAGGAAACTGTTGCATTTTTACACAGGAATTATTGCAGGGAAGCATCCGTACATCCCGGTACATTGGGAGGTCAATACAGCCAGAGTGACGCATGGTAACAACAATCCTTTTTTGGTCAGTACCCGGGGATATAGTGATCAGGCACCTTCTTCCAGGTAAAACGTTCATAGACCGTGGACCAGTAGAACCCGAATGCACACGCAAACATCAGCTCCTCAACCGGGACGCCCCTGATTATGGAAATGATGAAGACAACACTTACGAGAGAGACGGCAAGAACAATCAGGTAATTCCCGATCCGGACAACTGCCTGCTGGATAATGGCTGAGAGGAGAGCCGCGACTTCGATCATCCAGGGTATCGGGCCCCAGAAATACCTGAAAAACCTGAGGAGCGGGTGCTTCTTCTCTTCCGGGATATCATTGAACCCGTATTCCTGCAACCGTACCTGGACCTCGGTCTGGTTGAGGCCGCCCGCCCCGGTTTTCAGGATCCTTTCCAGTTCTTCATCGGACAGGGATAAACCTGTGGTTGCCGGGTTGTCCTCGTGGATTTTGCCATTCTCCAGGCTCTTTTCCGGGTCCATCATAGTCCGTTGGTTTTACCTATGCATCATCCCTGACCATCTCAAACTGATCTTTTCCTGCCCCGCACTCCGGGCAGACCCAGTTATCCGGCAAGGCATCGAATTCCACGCCGGGTAAAATTCCGGCCGTCGGATCGCCGACTTTCGGGTCGTAGATATATCCGCACACCAGGCATTTGTAAGGAACCATCTGATCTGTCATTTTTATCACCTCCTGTTATCACTTCAGGATGTCTGTGATACCCCTCTCTCCTCATGCTGCCCATTCATCATTGAAGATGAGCGTCAAGAAATTCTTTTAATGCCTCGGCATTGTTGTGCAACTCATCATGGGCGGCAAACAGGAATGTGACAGTCTTTTCCCGGGCAAGGATTTTATCAAGTTCCCTGATCACCTGAGGCCTCCCCCTGATCTCTTCAAAATACATCGTCCTGAAATCTTCCCATTTATCCGGGTCGTGGCCGAACCAGACCCGGAGCTCCTGGCTTGCCCCGGCGTCCTTCATCCAGAGATCGACGTGTGCCCGCTCCTTTGCTACGCCACGGGGCCAGAGGCGCTCGACAAGCACACGGTATCCGTCATCCACTGCCGGGGGTTCGTACACCCGTTTTAGTTTAATGGGCATGAGTTTTCAGATCCAAACCTCGTACAGGTTTTTCTCCTTCCCGTTACCGGAAGGAAATTTCCTCATATTTGCGCGATTTCGTCTGCGTTAACGCGATGTAACGAAAATAACCGACAGAACAAAAAATAAACCCGTGGGGCACGTCACATCTTCCGCAGTTCCTGTTCCGAACCCCTGATACAGTAATGCATATTCTTGAGCCCCATCATGGGTGTCACCGGGCAGGTCGGGCAGATACAGGCTTTTTTTGCCGGCGAACAGCCGGTCTTTCCGGTTGCGCAGAAGAGGAGCTCCTCTTTTCCTTTCATGCAGTCATTGTAGGTCGGGCATTCCGGACAGGTGCACTTGGGTTTAACGCTGTCGAGCATTGCTTTCCTTTCTGCAGCACTCATCTTCTGCATTTTCTGCATCATTTCCTCAAATTTGTCCATAGCACGTCACATCCTTACCTGTCTCTTGGTCAGAACCGGTTTGTCAGGGATTATATCTTCTAAACTCCCGCGACCGGTTATCGCAGGGGACCTTTTGCGAAACGCTGGTCCTCACCCGGTATGCTCCTTCAACGGTGAGCGTTATAGAAACTTTCACTCAGTTCAGATTTTGAAACATATTTTGGAACTGGAATGAAGGAACAGGGGTGAGATAGATCTTTAAAAACGGACTTTTCTTTGCCGGTAATAGGGCGATGCCGGTTTTTCAAGGACGATTTCCAGGATTCCATCAGAGAACTTTTTCCTGAAAAGCCGTACTCCTTCCGGAACCTGGATCACTTTCCGGAGCGTCTTTTCATTCTCCGATATGGATAGGGTAAGAGTTGTTTTTTCAAGGTCTATACGGATTTGTTCTTCTACCACTCCCCGGAGCTCGATCGTGAGGTAGATAAGCCTGCCAGTATATGACTTGCTGATCAACGGATCAAACCCGCTCTCTTCCTGAGAAGTTTCTCGCTCTCTCATTTCTGTCAGCGTCCTGTACTGGATCTTTTAACCCCGGTCTGGTTTAAGGGAGGTTTGTGGGGATTTATTGTCCCCCGCCAACAGCCATTACCTCCTTACTGGGAGTCGACATCGTCATGGATTCCTTTCTGCCATGAGGGAAATCATCTTTTATTTAGTAGGGAATTTTCCCCGGCAGCACTGCCTTTTGACAGGGAACCTGCAGATACTGTTGTTGGACTAAGCGATTTGTCTGCAAACAGTTTTACTCAGATAATTTTCTGGTGCGTATGCGGCTGACTTCCCCATCCCATTCTCTTGTTCGGTCTCCTCCCCGCATGGTGTTTTTCGAAGATTGATGAGGGTTGATTTTTTTTTGGCATGGCATTTGCCTGAATGTGGGTACATCGACTACCCACACATCTCCCCTTTCTTTTGTCCACTCCAAATAAGTTACCGGATATTTCAGGTATTGTTTCATATTTTGTGACATAACATCCCTGTTTCTGATCCCGGAAAGCGGGCCGGATATCCTCTTGTGGCAGGGAAAATACCGGTCCTTTTCGGGCATTCTGGTGGGAACGCGGATATCTTTAAAAAATTGTCCGATGATTATCAAAAATCAGCCCCAATACGGTGAAAAATGTATATTTTAGTCTGTAGAAAAGTGTTTTCGGGTGTCCTTTTTGCCCCCTCTTGCGCCACCAGTCCCCGAGGGGGACGGGGCGCATTGAGATAGCACCAGAACAGGTACTACTACGGCACTATCATGAGGGGGTGCCCGGGTGGCGGGGGTTTAGCTCCCGAGAGCAAATTCCTCATGCTTTTGCATCTTTTACCATCAATTGATTGAGTCTTTGATTTTCCCATTATCTTTTTGTGGGCTGATATTTTACAATTATTAAAAAAGGTTATTTCTTCTCGAGGGGAGTGATGGCAGGGGCACTCTCTCCCATGATATGCCGGAAAACAAACTTAAACTCGTTCAACCGATTATGGATATACTTTTTTCCGGCGTCTGTCGGCGAATACAGTTTCGATTTTCCCGAGGTCTTCATCAGGAGGTATCCTTTCTGTTCGAGATCATAGAGGTAAGTGTAAATCCGTGCCTGGGGGATGAGGACATTATAGCGGTTGTGGATTTCGTGGACGATATCATAGCCGGATATGGGTTTTTCCAGAAGCGAGAGCACCACCGGTTCAAGCGACTTTTTCACCACATCGTCAATGGTTGCCTGGGGGACAACGGTGACCGATTCTGAGGGGAAAGAGAGGTTGGCAAAAGAGAGGGTCGTTTCTTTACCGGTGGAGATGATGATCTTTGCAATGCCGTCGGAGAGCAGTTTTATCTGGTTGTGATCGATATCGGCCATATTCACGGCAATGATACCCGAGAGGGGTACCCCCTGGCCCTTCTTTGAAAGGATAAGATCTTTTACGGTGAGAATATCGGAAAACTCGTCCGTTTCGGAAAAATCAAAGAGGACCTGGAGCGTGCCGGCCGGCGGGGCCGTGGATAATGATCCTGAACATTTCTCGAGAATGCCGGGCAGGAGGTACACCTCGCCCTTCTTTACCCGTCGCATGAAAAGGTCGCCGTGCTGGATCTCCTTTAAAAAATATTTCTGCAGGGTGGACCGGTGATAGGCAAAGAAATTGCGCCCTCCTTTTTTGAGCCCGGCATCGAGGGCAAACCTGAATATCGGCTCTTTTAAGGTCGGATCGGCGTACAGGAAGAGGACGATATCGGTAAAAATATCTTTTAAAAGGACCGTCTTGATCTCCGGCAGGTCAATATATTCTGCCCCGCCATCATCCTCGGCATCACTTCCCGGGTGGCGGGCACCCTTCTCCTGCGGTGCATGAGCGGCTTTGCGAAGCTCCTCTTCCGCAGTCTTCCGGAACAGGGCGACCTCGATAGCAGCCTTGATCTCCAGTTCATTGAAGGGTTTTACGATATACCCGTAGGGCCTGACCTGTTTTGCTTTCTCGATGATTGAATCGTCTGCGTATGACGTGACAAAGACCACCGGGATGTCGAGTCCGGCAATGGTCTTTGCCGCTTCAATACCGTTGAGCTTTCCCGGCATGACAATGTCCATGAGGACCAGGTCCGGCTTAAGCCGTCGTGCCTTCTCGATGGCATCCTCACCCGATGATGCCATCCCGGCAACGGTATATCCCATAGCGCTCAGGCGTTCTTCCAGCTGCATGGTTATAATCGCTTCATCATCAACAACAAGGATCTTTGACATGGCTATGTACCTCCGTCTTGGACCGGGAATTTCACCGTCACTTCCGTACCCTGTATACTTGTAACCGCAACAGATCCGTTCAGCTGAGTTACGAGACTGCGGATTAGTTTGAATCCGAGGCTGGTTGTCCGGTAGACATCCATGTCGTTGGGAATCCCAACCCCGTCATCATGGACGATGATACCGATGTGGTCATCTTCCTGTGTTGCGGAAATCATCAGATTCCCGTGCTTTTTTCCCCTGAAAGCATGCTTGAATGCATTGGAAAGGATCTCGTTTACCACGAGAGCGCAGGGGATGGCCTGATCAACCGGCAGGTAGATATCGCCGGCATCGATCTCGCAGGAGATCTCGGCACCTGCCCGGCCGTAAATGTTGGACAGGTCTGAAACCTGGTCCCGGATCTGGACACCCATGTTGATCTTATCGAACTGTTTGCTCTCGTACAGCCTCGTATGGATCTGTGCCATGGTCTTGATCTTCAGCATCATGTCGGTCAATATATTGTTTGTTGTAACATCCGTTGTCCGCATCCGTGTCATATCCAGAAGGCCGGATATGATCTGGAGGTTGTTTTTGACCCGGTGGTGGATCTCCCGGATAAGGGTCTCTTTTTCCTGGAGGGAAGCGATCAGTTTTTCCTCGGCGTGCCGGCGATCGGTGACATCCCGGTAGCTCATGACCCTGCCGATGATTGCAGCGTCCATCTTCTGAGGTTTTGAATATCGTTCAAAAATCCTGCCGTCCTTAAGTTCCAGCATGTCATAGGTCTCACGATCCCGGGGAGGGTTGTATTCATCATCCCTATCCATAAACAACCCGGGATTTTTTACCTGTTTTTGCAGATATCCTGACACCTTACGATCATCACCGCTCTGTAACAGTTCGTCCGGGATCTTCCACATGGATGTAAAATTCTGGTTATACCGGATGATTTTCCCCGCCGGGTCTACGACATAAATTCCGTCGGCTGTCGATTCAATGGCTGCATACAATTCGGATACAGTTTTTTCTACCAAGGATTCCGCCAGCATGCGCTGGGAAATTTCTTCCTTGAGCTTAACATTGGACTGTATCAGATCTGAGGTCCGTTCTTTCACCCTCTTCTCAAGGAGATCTTTTGCTTTCTGGATCGCCTCTTCGGCTTTCCTCTGCTCGGTGACATCACGTGCGGCGGCAAAAACACCGGTGACATTCCCTGCCGCGTCCCGGTACACGACCGCGTTGTAGAGAACCGGAGTCACTGTCCCGTTCCTGTGCCGGATCTCCAATGCATAATCAGTCACCGACCCGTCACGAAATACACTCTCGTATCCTGCCTTTGCCTTTTCCGGTTCCGTGAAGTAATCCGAGAAATCGGTCCCTATCAGTTCCTCCCGGGCGAAACCGGTGACACGGATCGTTGCTTCGTTGACGTCGCTGATCGTCCCATCCGGGCTGATGGTGACCAGTGGGTCGACGCTCGCCTCGATCAGGCTCCTGTTATACGCGTTCGCTTTTTTCAACGCTCCTTCGGCCTTTTTCTGTTCCGTAATATCGATACCCATCTCGAGTATCATGAAGGACCCGTCTGCATCAGTGAACGGGAAGTCGTAGATATCGTAGTCCCTGCCGTTTGGGCCGGTCCAGTACCAGTGATGAGGCGCACGGGTCTTCATGACAGTATATGTCTCGCAGGTCTCACAGGGTTTTTTCCGGTTAAAAAGGAAATCAAAGCAACGGCGCCCTTTCGGCTCCCTGAAGGTTTCCCGGAAATACCTGTTGGCAAATGGCATGCGGTAGTCCTTGTCGAGGAGGCAGACATACGCAGGAAGCGACTCAAGAACATCGTAAAGCCGTTGGCGTTCGGTACTGGCAGATCGTACCGCTTCCTGGAGCTCGGCAGTGCGTTTCTCAACCCGGCTCTCCAGTTCGTCACGGGCTTTCTGCAGTGCTTCTTCTGCAAGTCTGCGCTCGGTGGTGTCCCTGTTTGAACCCCGCGTGCCCAAAAATCTCCCTTCCGCGTCAAGGACCGGCTGGCATACATGCTGGATCCAGCGCACCTCGCCATCCGGGCGCACGATCCGGAACTCTATGGCAGACGGACCCTGCCCGGCAAGATCATGAGCCATGTGCTCAAGCAGGGTGCAGAGATCATCAGGGTGCGTTACATCCCGGAAAAGAGAATCTGCAGAGGTGTACTTGCTGATCGGCCTGCCCAGGATCTTTTCGGCCGATGGCGAAATGTAGATAAAACGGCCATCAGGATCGATCCAGAACTCCCAGTCATACGTGAAATCGGCCACGGTGCGGTACCGTTCCTCGCTCTCACGCAGCGCGGCTTCCGCACGCCTGCGATCCGTGACATCAACTGAAGCTCCCAGGATCGCCTCGTTCCCGTTGAATCTGATGCGGGCAAACGATACAGAGATCCAGAAGGGGGTCCCGTCTTTTCGTATAACTCTTATCTCGCGATCCCGTATCTCCCCGTTTTCACGCAGGATATCAATGACCGCATCACGTTCGGCGGGATCGTAAATCAGGTTCTTTGCAGGCATCCCGATAACTTCGCCCGGAGGGAATCCGAATGCACGATCATAGGCAGGGTTGGTAAAAAGGACAATACCGTCAGATACACTGCTGACCGATAACAGGACGGGGGATGTTTCAGCAATGACCCGGAACCGCTCCTCACTCTCCCGGAGCGCATCCTCTGCCTGTTTTCGTTCAGTGATATCCTGGACGATTCCCGTCATTTTTCCCAGCGTGCCGGAACCGCCGGTCTGGTGCCGGCCGGCCGCCCAGATCCAGCGGATCTCACCATCAGTGCGCCGGATCCGGCACTCAAAGTTCCAGTCGCCCCCCGTATTTACGGCGTGGCGGAATTTCGCATCCACAAGAGCGCGATCCTCCAAAAGCACATGATCGAGAAACATTTCGTACGTCCACGTGGGGAGCATCCCGGGATAACCAAAGATTCTGTCATGCTCCGGCGAGCGGTAGGCGATATGGTCTGTCAGGTCAAGATCCCACGCCCCGGTGTGGCTGATCTCCAGCGCGAAGCGCAGCCGCTCTTCACTCTCCCTGAGGGCAGATTCGGCCCGCTTGCTCTTGGTTATATCAAGAACAACGTAAGCGAAACGGGGGTGCCCGTGGGGAGGTGTCCCCAGGTAACTGACGGTGGCAAGAAGCCAGGCTCCCGGTTCCTGGCGGTTGTCAAGGTACTCGAATGACTCCGGCTTCCCGCTTTTCCTGCTCTCGTTATAATGGCCTATCCACGTTCGCAGGATATCGGGCGGTTCGCCCAGTTCAGAGCCACGTTTGTTCTTCATATCCTCCGGTGTCAGGCCAAGAAAAGAAGCAGTCACCGCATTGTCGACGATATGGCGCACATCATCCTCTGCGATCACTTCAACAATGCCCCGCATTGCACCCGAAGAATCAAAGAAACTGCGAAGGATGGATTCGCTCTCCCGGGGCATTTCCTGCGCCTGCTTCTGCCCAGCTGGAGTGCGCCTGGATTTCGCACGACCGGCAGCCTTATCATTTTCGGGGGCAGGCAACTTGTGTGATTCCGGCAGATCCGTTTTTGTTTTTTTACTGCTCCCTTTTCTCATCTGCCAATATCACCACCGGTAGTACCGGCGAAAGATGCGCGTATTAAAGCGACTAACCAGCTGCCGGTATATACGATCGATATAGTACGACAATAAAAACCCTTTTAAAGACTTAAAAAACATTTTGCCATATTACAAATTTTGAAAAGATCCGGTAATATCTTTGTTTCATATTTTCCCGGGGTTCTGGTACAAAGAAGGATCCGGGTACATCGTGCATGGTCTTCATAATTCCCACAAAAAGGGAACCTGTGCAGGAACTTCAAACTTTGTTACACCCGATGAAAGATGGACAATATTTTATTTTCCTGTCCATGAAAAACACGGTCGATCCGGCCTGCCGGAACAAGGAGTTGAAAACACCATGCACGAACAGGGAATGACGCAGCATGAAACCCCCATGATTGAGATGTGGGAAATGTTAAGCGATGACCAGAAAAAGGCCATGATGAAGCGCATGATCGACGGAAAGATCATGATGAAAGAAGGGATGATCAAGCATTTCCAGTTCAAGATCGAGACCATGAAAATGCTCAAAAAAATGCTGGACGAATGCTGAAAAAAAGACTTTTTTTTGATTTTTCTCTTTTTATCTCCCCCCGGCTTTATGCCGTATTCTTCATCCTCCGTGAATGCCCGGCTCCAGGGATTTCATCTTGTTAAAAATAGCCGGCCCGGAGGTTTTCCCCCGCTCTTCCCGTATCTCCTTTCCCTTTTGTTAAAAAAATCAGTGGATGGAGCACTCGTTTTCCGCACATGCAAGCAGGGAGGGATAATATTTTGTCACGTACTCCTTGACCATGCGGCGGGCGGAGAATGCTGCACTGGTGCTTTTTATGGATTCCTTCATCTTTTTTACCCAGCCGTGAGGTATCCCGTCGAGATAGGCAGAGTAGTAAAGAGGCGCCACTTCGTTTTCAAGCAGGGTATAGAGCGCAGCGGCATCTGATGCATCCCGCGTTGCAGGGGACGGATCGCCTTCAAAGGCCCAGCCGTTCCTGCCATTGTACCCTTCAATCCACCACCCGTCAAGGATACTCAGGTTAAGTACCCCGTTTAATGACGCCTTCATACCGCTCGTCCCGCAAGCCTCCATGGGGGGGATGGGATTGTTCATCCAGACATCCACGCCATGGACCAGGTACTGGGCCATCTGTTCCCCGTAATCCTCGACAAACCCGATCCTGCCGCCGAATTCCGGCTGCTGGGCGAATTCGTAGATCCGTTGCAGGATTTCTTTCCCCTCGTTATCGGCAGGATGCGCTTTCCCGGCAAAGATTATCTGCACCGGGCGCCAGGGATTGGTCAGGATCCGCCGGAGACGGGTCCGGTCATGAAAGATCAGGTCTGCCCGCTTATAGGCAGAAAACCGCCGGGCAAACCCGATAGTGAGGACAGAGGGGTTGAGCATCAGGCCTTCTGCCACAAGGTTGCCGGGCTCGTTTAGCTGGCTTCCCCATTTGATCCTCTTTTTTTCCCGGATCCTGTTGAAGAGTTTTTGTTTCAGCCAGATATGTTCCTCCCAGAGCGCTTTATCCGGAATTTCATCGATCATCTGCCAGATCTCCGGGTTATCCCGGTTCATCTGCCACTGGGGATCAACAGAGTCGAAGTATTTTGAATAGAGAATTTCCATCCGGGGGTTCAGCCATGTCGGAATGTGAACCCCGTTTGTGATATGATCAATGGGGATCTCCTGTACCGGGAGGCCCGGCCACATGCAGCGCCACATCTCGCGGGCAACTGTGCCGTGTTTCTTTGACACCCCGTTATGGAACTGGGTGAGCCTGAGGGCGAATGCGGTCATGTTAAAGCCGGTACCCGCATCGCAGGGATGGTGGCCGAGCTTAAAAAAGGTTTCCTCATCGATACCCAGCTGCGGGTAATAGCCGGAAAAATATTTGCGCATAAGATCCAGGGGGAAGATATCGTTCCCGGCAGGAACCGGGGTGTGGGTGGTAAAAACGGCAGTCCCCTTCACATGGTTCATGGCATCCGTAAAGCTCATGCCTGTCGCCACCCGTTCCCGGATCTGCTCCAGCTGCGCAAACACCGGATGCCCTTCGTTCAGATGCAGGGCAGAAAAATCTATGCCCAGATCACTGAGCACTTTGCGCCCCCCGATCCCGAGTACTATCTCCTGTTTTAAGCGCTGCTCGGTCTGCTCTGCATAAAGCCGGTGGGAGATGGTCCTGTTTTCAGGGATATTTGCGGGAATATCGGTATCGAGCAGGTAGAGCGGGATCTTGCCCACAGCGACCTTCCACACCGCAACATGGATCGGGGGTTCGATAAAGGGGACCTGTACTACCATCTGCTCGCCGGAAGTGTTCAGGACCCGGGTGATGGGCGCTGCATCGCGATCCAGCACTTCGGTAATATTATCCTGCCAGCCATCGGGACGGATATGCTGGTGGAGGTACCCTTCGGAGTACATGAATCCCACGGCGACCAGCGGAACCCCGAGATCGCTGCATTCCTTTAAATGATCCCCCGCGAGGAACCCGAGACCGCCCGCATAAAAAGGCAGCGAATGGTGCAGGCCGTATTCCGCTGAAAAATAGGCAATGGTGAGCGACCTGCCCTGGGGATATTGCTCCGAAAACCAACCGTTGTTGTTGGTCATGTACCGGGAAAAACGGTTCATGATGATATCATAACGACGGAGATATTCGGGATTTGAGAGGACGCTCTCAAGGAATTCGGGGGGGATGTCTTGGAGCATCTTTACCGGATTATGGACGCTTTTTTTCCATGCCTGCTGGTTGATCTGCTTAAAGAGCACCCGTGCCTCCGGGTGCCAGCTCCACCAGAGATTGTATGCCAGATCCACAAGCCCGGATAACTGTTCAGGCACATGGGGGAACTTGTCCATCAGCCCGTCCTTATGGTCGGCCATATGGTAAACCTTCCTTACCGGTCATTTTGGATTAAGCCATGGTTAATACTATGGGAAGTACCTCTGGACAAATAAAAGGACAGACAAAAGCACCTTTATCATCATCCGGCAGCTAATCTGGCGTGCGACAAGGTAGGGTTATTTGTGGACACCGGCATGTGGGCGGACCTGTACCAATACCTGCAACGACCGGAGCCGGGCCCGGTCATGACCGGGTTCAATGCGAATATCGACAGGGTTATACCGGTCACCCCGGAGTTGCTCGGTGATCTCAGGAAGCAGGCCGGCCCGGGATTCGAAAGCCTCCTCAACCGGCTGGAACATGCGATGCGGTATTGCGCAGCCGATGAGATGGTTGTCGGTGATCCCTCGGTTTTCCATGCCCTTTCCGGATTTTTTTCAACCTCGGGTTCCCTTGCAATCGGGGGGCAGGCGGGGATTGCCGCGATCCAGATGCGCAGGCTGAATGCCGCACCGGTTATCTGTGTTGTCCCCGGTGCCGGTCCCCATACGCGAGCTCTGCTCAAGGATGCCGGCATCCTTCCCTTTACCTTTGATCCGAAAACCGGTGATAATCCCGACATTACCCATCTTATTTTTGAATTTTCCCCGGGCCTTGTACCCATGGCCGAGGGGGTTGTGCCCCGGAGCAACCGGTTTATCGTGTCCCCGTTCCATGACGCGTCCACAGTTCTCATCCCGGGGGAAAAAGAGGCTGCATTTCTGGAACAGATCGCCAGCTGCCGTCGTACATTCCTGTCCGGCTACCAGTACCTGCGGACAGAAGAGGAGTTTGTCACTGCCGCACGGCAGCTGGTGCGGATCCGTAACGTTCACCCCCGTATGCGGACTCATGTTGAATGCGTTTCCGGGATGGCACCCCGGGTCCTTCCAGTGATGCTCGATCATATCCTTAAAAATACGGACAGTATCGGGCTCAATGAACACGAACTGGCCCTGTTCACACAAGCACTGGGGGAGCCGGGCCAGGGGCCGCCGGCAGTACTACCCGTAACCCCGGTCACACTGGTGCGTGATGCTCTCGCCTTTGCCCGTGCCACGGGTGTTCCCCGGCTGCACCTGCACACCTTCGGGTACTATGTCCTGATCCTGAAACCCGGGACCGGGCAGCCGGAATTATCCCGGAATGCCCTCCTCTTTGCTGCCCGGGAGACAGCCGGTGCAGCGGGAGGGGGCGGCCCTGTCCTGTCGCAGGAAGGCCTTCAGGCATATGCGGATATCCGGGCTGTTTTTGGCCCGGATGAATCGCCCGGGATTTTCAGGACCGGTGACCGGATCGTGATGGTCATCCCCACCCTGATTTCCCACAATGTCCGGAAAACCACCGGGCTTGGCGACATCCTGTCATCCACAGCGTTCGTTGCAGATCCGTTCTGAGGGCACAATCTTCCTGGTATGAGGAGAGAAAGTGCCTTTCTCAAAAATTGCAAAGAACGATCATTTTTATATCCTGTCTTTTGGAATCATAAAATCACTGAAGAGCATTCCGGAGAGCACCAGACGGCTCCGGGGCTCTGAGGGAACCATGCTCGGCCGTGTTCCCTGCAGGGAATGATCAGGGAAGCTTCCACGAACCTGAGGAAGAAAAGCCCGGGTACCGTGAGCCTGATACCGTGATTGAAGGATTGTACAGAACGAAAGGATTACAGGTACCTGGTTTTTAAACGGAGGGAATGTTTTTGGAGTCACTCAAGATAGCCATCTTCTGCTGGGAATCGCTCTATGCCGAACGCGTGGGCGGTCTTGCCCCTGCAGCAACGCACCTCGCCGAGACCCTGGCACAGAAGCACGAGGTTCACTTCTTCACCCGTGGTTGGATCCCGGACCAGACGATCAACAACGTCAGTTACCATTACTGCCAGCCGCAGGGCAATAACATCGTGGAGTACTGCAACAACATGAGCCTTGGGATGGTGGAAAATTTCCACCGGTTCGATACCGGACGGAAATTCGATTATCTCCACTTTAATGACTGGCACCCGGTCCAGGCTCTCCACCTCCTGCAGGACCGGAACACCATCCTTACGTACCATTCCACAGAATACGGCAGGAGCGGCAACCATTTTGGCGACTGGTGGGAGTTCAAGGAGATCTCCGGCAAGGAATGGTACGGGGGCCTCATCGCAAAGCGCGTGACGGCCGTATCTGCCACGCTTAAAAACGAGGTCATGCAGCTCTACAATGTCCCGGACTGGAAATGCGATGTTGTGCCAAACGGAATCGTGCCGCGGCAGTACCAGGCAGAGGTCAGTGCAGACGAGGTAAAGCAGGCCTACGGGATCGGGGCGTCCGATCCGTTTATCCTCTTCATCGGCAGGCTGGCCTACCAGAAAGGCCCGGACCTGCTTGTCGGGGCAATCAAAACCGTATGCCAGGAACACCGGGATGCACAACTGATTGTTGCCGGCGAGGGGGACATGCGGGAGCAGCTGGTGGAGCGTGCATTCGATCTCCCGGTCAATTTCATCGGGTATATCCCTGATTCCGAGTATATCCGCCTCCTCAACGCCTGCGATCTCGTGGTCATCCCGAGCAGGAACGAGCCATTCGGACTGGTGCTGCTGGAGGCATGGAGCGCCGAAAAAGGGGTCGTGGCATCCAACGTGGGCGGGCTCTCGGAAAACATCGATTCATTCGTTGATGGCATCAAGGTGGAGCCTCAGCCGGATGCCCTGGCAGAGGGAATGAACGCTGTCATTGGCAGGCCAAGAGAGGCCGGTGCGCTCGGGAAACGGGGCAGGAAAAAGATCGACCGCATGTTCCTCTGGGGCCCGATCGGCGAGAAGATGACCGGAACGTATTCCCGGGTGGTTGCATGAAAATTGCCTATTTCGTCGATGAATTTCCTCCCTTTTTCCGGGGGGGCCTGGGTACGTATGCTGATGAGATCTCCCGCCAGTTCATCCGGAAAGGACATTCCCTCTCTGTTTTTTCACGGAATACCGGCAACGATCCTACGTCTGAGAGCCGCCAGGGCATAGATATCCACCGCCCGCTGCTGATGAAATTTTCCGATATTATCTCCATCATCAACCCGGCCGAGGTGAAGACATGGGACGAGAACGGTCAGGAGTTCTTTGCCGAGACCCTCCTGTACAACCTGCTTTCCGCATCGAAACTGGTCAACCAGCTGGTAGAAAAGGAGAACCAGCACTACGACCTGCTGGTCTCCCATGACTGGCTCGCGGCCCTTGCCGGTATCGTGGCCAGAAAAAACCTCCGGGTACCGTTTGTCTTTCACTTTCATTCAACGGAACAGGGACGAAACCCTACCGGCTCCCCGACAATCAAGGATATTGAGCGACTCTCTGCCACCATCGCAGACCGGATCGTTACGGTCAGTTATGCCATGAGGGACGAACTGGTAAGCTATGGGTACACGGAGCAGAAGATACGGGTCATCCACAATGGCGTCGATGAGAAAAAATACGATCCCGCACGGTTTTCGTCCCGCGAGATCGAGGCGTTCCGCGAAAAGATCGGGGTCGGATATTCCCCGATGATCTTTTTCATTGGCCGGCTGACATGGGTGAAAGGAGCCGACACGCTCATCCGGGCAATGATCCATATCGTAAAAGAGATCCCCGACGCAAAACTGGTCATTCTTGGTCTCGGGGATATGGAGCAGATGCTCGTGCATATGGTGCACAACCATCATCTTGAAGAGAATGTAATTTTGCAATTCCGTATGGCCCCGGAAGAGGAACGCATCCTGTACTATGCGGCGTCGGATGTTGTTGTCCTGCCCTCGAAATACGAACCCTTCGGCATTGTCTGTACCGAGGCCATGTCGATGGGAAAGCCGGTCGTAGTCGGGGCACGAGGGACTTCAGGTTTCCGCGAGCAGGTGATTCCCTCAGGGGAAGGGATCTGTGGCTATCATATTAACCCGTACGATCCCCTCGATATTGCAAAGTTTACCATAGAGATCTTAAAGCACCATGACCTTGCTGAAACAATGGGCAGGAATGGCAGGAGCCGGGTGATCGAGCACTTTACGTGGGACACTGCGGCGGAAAACACCCTCATGGTCTACCGGGAACTTGCCGACAGTTAAAAATTACACGGAGTGCTTCAAAAGTGTTCCAGTACGGGCGGGAGGTCCAAAACCCCGAAACTGCCCGGAGCCTTGAATTTCTCCTGGCATCGTACCATGAGTACGTTTCCTCAACCCCTGGTGGCAACACCAGGAAATACCACGGGCTTTTTGTCCGGGAAGGGCGCCTGCTCCTTGCCGGGCTTGATGAACGGGTGAACGGCATCCAGCTCTCCACCCAGCAATACCGGGGAACCGCAAACGACGGGGGGCTCCGGTACCTTAAGGCATTTTCGGCATACCCTCCGTCGTGGGTTTACTGGATCGATGATATCATCGTAAAAAAGACGATCACGTTTGACGGGAGCCTTTCGGTGACCTACGATATCACCGGCGATGCCGACCTGTGGGTCCGTCCCCTCATCACCGACCGGCCGGTACATGAGGTCATGAGGGACCCTGCCCCGGGCTGCACGCACGAACCGGGCGGGTTCCGGTGGGGAGAACTTTTTTTCCATGGGGATCTGCCCTGTGAGGCCAGCCCGGTCACCTACCGGAATCTCTGGTACCAGCGGGAGTACGAACGGGGGTACGAACCGGTGGAGGATCTCTATTCACCGGGAGTTTTCCAGGGCCAGGTAAGGA
This sequence comes from Methanoregula sp., assembly GCF_035543475.1. Classification (GTDB taxonomy): domain Archaea; phylum Halobacteriota; class Methanomicrobia; order Methanomicrobiales; family Methanospirillaceae; genus Methanoregula. Next base: position 159,452 of record NZ_DATKKA010000007.1, on the reverse strand, counting down.
ATGCTGCCATCCTGTTCCGCTGCACCGGCGAAGCACGCGATCCACCGGGTCCGACCCGTGCACGGCCACCCCGGACCATCCCCGGCTGGCTGGACCGGGCAGCGGATGCATTCTGCCAGGGAGACGAGATATTCGCCGGCTACCACTGGTTCTGTGAATCATGGGGGCGTGATTCGGCCATCAGCGTTGCCGGCCTGCTCATCGAACGCGGGATGCGTGATGAGGCCCGCGCCGTGCTCATGCGGCTTTCCACCCTGATCAGGGATGGCGTGATCCCCAACAGGTTTCCTGACAATTACCACACCAGCGATGCGTCGTTATGGTTTATTCAGGCCCTCGTCCGGTACCGGCGCCGGTGGGGAGACGATCCCTTCTTGGAAAAGATGAAGCCGGTGATGGAAAATATCCTGGCAGCATACCCGTCTTCACCTGTTGCCACGCTGGACCATGACCTGATTGTCGTTGTTCCGGGGAGTACCTGGATGGATACCGCGTTCACGCCCCGTGCGGGGAAACCGGTCGAGGTCAATGCTCTCTGGGTACATGCCCTGGCAGAAGCCGAGGCCATGGGGATCCCGGTGCCGGTCAGTTCCGAATCGGCACGCAGGGAATTCGGGCGGTTCTGGAATAAGGAACAGGAGTGCCTGTATGACGTGATCGATCCGGTCGATCCTTCTGTCCGGCCAAACCAGGTGATTCCACTCGCTCTTGGCCTTGTCAGCCCGGAGCAGACCGCAACTGCGCTTGGCACAATTTCCCGGGCGCTCCTGACACCGTACGGGCTCCGCACGCTTTCGCCGTCAGACCCGAACTACCGGGGGCAGTACACCGGCGACAGCAGCTATCATAACGGGTGTGTCTGGCCCTGGCTTACCGGTTATTATGCTGAGGCACTCCTCCGGAACGGCGTTCCCCGGGAACGGGCAGCACATGTCCTCGTTCCGATCCTTTCGCACGGAAGGGAGGCAGGGATAGGGTTCATATCCGAGATCTTTGATGGCGACCCGCCATTTCATCCCAACGGGTGCATTGCCCAGGCATGGAGCGTGGCAGAGATTGCCCGGGCGTACCGGATGCTCTCCGAATAAGTGTAAAATTACAGAAAATAATTAAGAAGCCCTGTTGCATCTGCGATAGAGATCAAATTGATCACGGCGGTGATAATCCCTCATCAACGATCACTCCATTGGGACGCTGGAACCGCCATGTTATTTGGAACAATAGTAATCGCCGGTAAGTTTGTACCGTGTGTGCACGCCGCATTTCGGGCAGTTGCATCCTTCCCTTTTTATTTCCTGGGCTCTGGAGGATCCACCACGGCCACAGAACAGAAGCGGCGGATTACCGGTTTTCAGGTTATTTGCTGCATAAGTCGGGCATGATCGGCAAAATCTCCCGCAAACATCGAGATTTGCCACGGATTCATCCACTTTTACCATTCAATACTTCCTCCGCGCACTATTAACAGGAGAGACCACATCAACATATCGGTAGATCCCGGAAAATGAAAACAGCGTTTCCGGGAAAAACCTTCTCTGCACGGATATATGATCGCTCCCGGAAGATTCCCTTTATTTCTTCCCAGAATGTCCCGGAGAAAAGGTGGCAGGCTTGAAAATATTAGGACCTTAAGAACCCGCGAGGCAAAAATTCGCTCTTTTATCCAGAGCACAACAGGACTCCCGTCCATAACTATCACTTCGCCCCCGTGGCATGCCATACATCTGCCGGCTTGTATAAACATGTTTCAAACAATGTCACAAATTTTGTAAATCCGACATAGGATTATGGAGTGCCGGAGAGATTCACGGTCATCTTAATATCCCCCATTATGAAAATCGAAGGGGTGCAGGAGGAGCATATGTATGGAGAACGAGAACCTTTTCATCAGTATCGATTTTGACAAAGGAAATTTTCCAAAGAAGCATACTTGTGATGGCGAGAACATCTCCCCGCAAATCAATATCGACCGTATCCATTCCGGGTACCTCGCAGTCATTGTTGATGACTGGATCGGACCTTCCGAACGTTTCACTCATTGGCTGATGTGGGATTTCGAATCCCGGCCCGTCATACCAGAAAATATTCCCAAGGCCGCACTGATAACCGCGCCGTTTGCGGCTGTCCAGGGGACAAACGATTTCGGCTCAACGGGATACCGGGGCCCCTGTCCACATCCCGGTGAGGTGCATACTTACTATTTCAACGTGTACGGACTTGACACGATACTGGGTATTCCAGCAGGTTCGAAGCGGGATGTCCTTGAGGATGCAATGAAAGGGCATGTATTACAGTACGGCGGTCAGGCCATTGCAACATACAGCCGGTAACCGGCGTTCCCTGTTTTTGATCTTCGTCGAAATTCAGCCGCCCTGTGGCTGAATGTGTGAAAGATGCCTTTATCCTGCCCGAATTGCATCATTCCCCGATAAGTTCCAACGGCGCCACCAGCCCCGATCACTGCGGTATATCCGGTCAACCAGTTTCATTGACTTCAGGGCATCGGCGGAAGATCCCATTTGAACTATTGTACCGCTCCTGATGCAATCGACGAATGTGTCAACCTCCCGATCCGTCGCTGCTGCAGTATCAAAACAGGTAATCGATTCTTCGAAGAGCCCGTCCAGATGGTTCTCATGCCTGTCGGGGCGGGGGGATACGATCAGCGTTTCCCGGGGACCGTAATCCCCGGTCGGGGTAAGATTTCCTCTGATGGTAATGAACCCCTTCTCAAGACAGATTTCGAGGGTGAACGTATTTTTCCAGTGGACTGAGGATGCGTGAAGCATCGCAATCTGGTTTTGGGAATTGCGTAAGAGAGCAAAGGCGTTGTCGTCAACCGGGATATTCCATAACGATGTGGAGACAATACTTTTTACCTCGCTGAAATCTCCTGCAAAAAACAGGAACAGGTCGATTAACCGGATCCCCTGGTCGAGCAGGATACCTCCGCCGGCCCACTCCCGGTTGCTCCTCCATATGCTCTCAAAATCATCTCCCCCTGACTTACCGTGGACACCATTCATCCACAGGATTTTTCCGTACTTTCCTGAATCCGTGATCTCCTTTGCCTTGCTCACCGCACTATGGAACCGGTGGGTAAACCCAAAACCGAGCACAGCCCCACCTGCCTTTTTTTCACAAGCAATAATATCCTCCATATCGTGAACGCTCCTGCCTGGGGGGATCTCGCAAAAGACATGAATGCCCCGGGCCAGGGCATCGGTTACAACTTTCGGCCGGTACTTGTTCTGCGGGGCAACAAATACTGCATCCACACCGGAATCAAGGAGCCTGAGGTAATCCTCGTAATAACGGTACGTCTCGTGACGGGTGATGTTTGGCCGGTGGACATCGCTGACCGCGACAAGATTGAGCGCCGGATTGTTCTCGACGATCCTCTTCCAGAGAAGACCTCTGCTGCCCAGCCCGATTATTCCGATATCGACAGTGTCCTGCATGCGTCTACCCTTTATCCGGAAATATCAGCAGGCTGTTTTCTCGGCCACCCGTCCTTGTGGGCCAGTATATATTGAGTGGCAGAAATGATGACAATCCAGCCATCCGCCTTACTCGCGGGATTCGAAATACTTCAGAGCCCGGGGCACGTGCTTTTTTACTTCCTCAAAGAAGTAACCAACCACTTTCCTGTCCGAATCTGCGATCGAGCCATTGATCGTTGATATCAGCCAATTGGGCAGATCCTGATTCCTGTCAAGGACATTCATGATCACCACAATAGCTTCGTCCACATCGATCTTTGTTTTCCATCGGTACGGCATATCCCTGTCCTCCCGGTTATTCCGGCCGCTTTTTTACGGCCGTGTCAAACACCATCCAGTTCCGTTCCCATTCAGGATTTTTTGCCTTGAGTGTCACGAGCACCCTTTTTTTGATCTCATTTGTCGCGATACCGTCAACGGCAAGCCTTTCAATCTCCGAGGCAATCATCCGTGCGATATCCGGCGGTGCACCGGATTTAATCGCGCTTACGACGATCTTTTCGGCAACAAAGGGTTCTTTGCGGCCGTCTCTTTTCTTTACCATAATCATATTGCTGTCACCTGAAGCGAGATCTGACCCTGTCCCGGGTAATCCCCAAATCGCATTTTTGCGTCAGGGATCCACCATCCTCTCCCGCTGGTGAGCCCTTATCCCGCAGCATCATAGCATTTGTCCCGGTTGTCATTTTTTGAGACATTCCCTGAAACAACCGGCCATATGCTTTCTGATCTTTCTGCACAACGGTTTCCGGGAGGATGTGCACAAATTCTTAAAAAAACCAAAAAAAGTTGGGAAAAACTCAGTGGCGGTGCCCATGGACGAGGACAAGCGTAATGGTCCGGTCGCTCCCGGCAGAGAGTGCCTCTTCCACAAGGAACTCAGCGGATGCCTCGACATTTTCCCCGTTCTGGCGGACAATCTCCGCAATACGGTCTTTTTTGACAAAATCGTGCAACCCGCCGGAATTGAAAAGCAGAAACCGATCCACGATGTTTACCGTTATGAAATCGGTAGTTGCAAGGATGCGGGGCTCGCCAAGGGTATGGGAGATCATGCCTTCCCGCTTCTTCTCTCCGTTATTGCCCCGTTCGGGAAACTTAGGCGCCTGCAGGTGATGGGATATTGCGTATTCCCGAGGAACCTGGACACTGTCGTGGCTGATAAGGTAGGCATTTCCTTCACCGGTATCGAGGATCGTGCATTCCAAGGTATCGTCGATAAGACAGGCACTCAGGTGTGTTGCATCCGTTGTCCTGCCAGGGAAGTCGGATGCATGTGCACTGATCCGGGCATCGGTTCCGTGCACGGCCCGGGCAAGGGTTGCAGCCGGTGAATTTGCCGGGCTTTTTGCTGACTCCCTGAGACAGGACATGGCAGTACTGCTCGCTACTCCCTCGTATGTGGGATCGGCCTCTCCCTCAGCTACCCCGAAGACAAAATAATTCCCAATCTTTTCAGCACAGAATGCATCATTGTTGATTGACCGGATCCCCCTATCCGATAAAGCAGAGAAATGCAATTGGGCCATATCCTCAAAGAAGTTTTGCCGATTCTTAATACTTATGATTGAGGAAGAGGTCATGATTTTCCGGTATCAATGGAATGTTGATCCCTGGTGAAATAACCGGGTTCATAAAAATCGTTTCATGAATGGTCAACCTGTATTGTGACCGAAAAATTCCTCCTGCACGGTGGCTGGAGTGAAGACTTTACTGAGGATCTGCCGGCAGCATACGAGTGAGCCTGGCTGATGAAGGATTTAAATATCGAATGGGTAATCAAGACATTATGGCGATGCCGCAGGATCCCCACAGACATGCCATCAGGCTCTTATCCGACCAAATGATACGCGAGGGTTTAGGCGATTACCTCTTATCCGAGCAATTTTCCCGTTTCTGCAGAAAATATGACATTTACGAAATATGGACCGGCCTTCTCGGTGCTTCTCTGGACAGACCGGATTTGTATGGACCAGACATACTAGGCAATGCCGTTTCCCTTCTGTTGCAGCATATCTACCGGGGGAGGAATGCAGAATTTCCCCGGATTCTTGCAGGGCTTCTGGCGGATTATACAAAAAAACCTCTGAACCCCTTGTTCGTTTCTACAATAAAGCGGGATTTAATTCAGTTGGGCTATAATGAGATCGACGTGGATAATACGTTTTCTGTAAAGGGTTTGTAAAGGATCAGGTACACCCGCAGCCATGGAATCACATGTTCTCGGGAAAACAGGATTTAACCTGTATTTCCCCGGAACAGGACTGTATCTGCCCGGGTTGCCCAATTACCGGAGAGATAGGGCTGAAGAATACATTCTATTGTGCGCGAGGATCTGAAATGGCGCAACGCTATGATCACGCGCTCCATGGAAGAAAGAGCGCCTGAACCAGTCTCGTCAGGGCCGATCCGGGTTTTACTGACAGTATGATACAGGAAATGGTCGGCGTCCGTAAAAGATGGCCCTGTTTCTACCTTGGGGAACCCTCGGGATGAAAATAAAAATTTCTTTTTCAATCAATTGAGCATCTCAAAAAAAGTATATTTACCCGCCGCGTGCAGGGCTGATGATCCATGATAACGAATTTTTATCAGTGACGTGTGCCGAGCCGCCAGACAGGATGCGTATTCTTTCCTTTGCCAACGTTGAGCAGGAGGATTTACCGCACTTCGCGATATTCGGTCATTCAATATCCGCCGTACGATGTCACTGTTGTCGGAACCGGTGTAGGTTCGGCAGTAGGTACTGCCCTGGATTCGGCCGGTATTGTACCGGTGATATTTGCCACGTACCAGAGGTTGTTGAACCCCTCACCGTTGGTATCACCGGGTTGCGTATCGTTTGCGTAATAGTAAAGCGGCATGCTCATGAACGTGGTCTGGTTCCTGCCGTCCGCGCGGGTCACCGTGCCAAACGCAGCCGGGTTAAGTACTGACGGGGCACTGACCGGGTTCGCGTAGAATGGGGGCCATTTCGCAAGGCATGCGCCGGTACAGGCACTCATATCCGGGGTATCCTTTGCAAAGTAATACAGGGTGTTTCCCATCCGGTCGGTGAGGAACAGGCCAAGAGTGCCACGCTGGGCGATCATTACAGTCTCATCCGGCTTGACTACAAACCAGTTATTGTTCACATTCTCTCCCGAAACATTCCCGGGTCCTGTATCTCCCTGGAAATAGTAGAGCGGCCATCCCCGGTATGCGGTTTGGCTTGTCCCGTCAGCCCGGATAAAGGAGGAAAAATCGGATGCCCCAAGTGGAGGCGAGACCGTGACTGTATCCCGGTAAAAGACCGGCCAGAGACCGGTGCACGAGCCGCTGCAGGTACTTGCACCACTTCCCGGTATATCAGCGGCAAAATAATAGAGCGTCTTTCCCTGCGCATCTACAAGGATATTTCCCAGCGTGCTCGGGACGACCCTGATCGTATCGGATGCCGGGGCAGTCAGCTGCTCGGTTACCTGTTGTGGCGCCTGCACAGGTGCCGCGTTCTGGGTACATCCCATCAAGAGAAATGCAGTGGTCAATATCAGGAGTACCCCAATGACAAAACGATCACACATACAACAACTTCACCGTACGAGCGTCTCTTCTCAGGAGCGGCAGATAAAAATTCTGTTGATTTACAGATTTTAGGACAATTCTTGAAATGATTGGCAGGTACCGGAATTTTAGTTCTTTTTTTCAGGAGCCTTGATTTATCATCCGGAACAATCCCCGGTATGCGCCAGAAGGCCGCGGGCACATACCGCAAGGGCTTCTGTCGCTGTAGGGAAGACATGCGGTAGTTCTGCAAGATCGTCTGCAGTCAGGTATCTCGTGACCGCAATGACCCCTTCCTGGATCATCTCGGTGGCTAGAGGAGCGCAGACATGTACTCCCAGTATCCGCCTGCTCCTTTTGTCGGCGACAATCTTTACCATTCCCCGGGTGTCCCCGTCAATTGAGAATTTTGCCATCGAATCCGTGCGAATGCTGTGCGATACCGGGTTCAGGCCGGCCTTTTGGGCTTTTTCTTCGGTCATTCCCACCCCTGCTACCTGTGGTGTGGTGAAGATCCCATGCGGGAGAAGGGCGCTGTTGTATGATCGTTTTAGATCACGGAGGGCATTGGATGCCGCAATCTCACCTCCATACCGCGCTGCCGTTTCAAGCATGGGTTCGCCAATCACATCGCCTGCTGCCCAGATATGCGGGGCCGAAGTCCCAAGCATTGTATCTACGACAATGGCTCCGTTCCTGTTTACATCAACTGCTGCGACACTGCAATTGAGTTCCTGCGTGTTCGGGGTACGCCCGGTTGCAAGAAGAAGTCTATCAGCGGTGACGACCTGCTGTTCACCTCTGATACCTGCAACGACGCTCACAGAATCCCCCATCTGTTCAACCCGCTTTATGTCAACCCCGGTCAGGATCTCAATACCCTCCTGCGCAAGATATCGGGCCATCAAATCCGCAATCTCTGGTTCTTCATCCGGGAGGATCCTCGGGCTCCTCTGGAGAATGGTGACCCGGGTCCCCAGGTGGGTATAGAGCTGGGCAAACTCAAGGCCGAGGGCTCTCCCGCCAATGACGATGAGTGTGGCAGGGATGTGGTCCGGGCTGAGTGCGTCCGCGCTTGTCATGAATGGGACCGATCCGATTCCTTCCACTTGGGGAATCGCAGGAGTGGAGCCGGTTGCAATGATAAACCGTTTTGAGGCAAGTTTTCTGTCACCGACCTGCATTGTATGAGTGGAGAGAAATCTCGCTTCTCCTTCAATCAGCTCAACGCCGAGTCGGTCAAAAAGGGTCCCACGCTTTTTTTCCCTCAGGTGCTCCTGCAGCGCATTTTTTTCGGCAAGTGCCTGACCGAGATCGAACCGACTTTGCATGCGGACCCCGGGATGACCGTGTCCGCGGTAATAGTCGTATCCAGCCAAGGTGAGAAGGAACTTGCTCGGGATGCAGCCGGTATTGACACAAGTACCCCAGAGCGGGCCCCGCTCAACGATTGCGACGCGGGATGCACCGAGATGTACTGCAGCAGTAGCAGCTGCTACCCCGGCTGCACCGGTCCCGATAATAACCAGATCATATTCCCCATTCATGCTTTGTTCACCTGGACCTCCCCCTTTCATTATCTGGAATTAAAGGCTGGGTGTCCGATTCGTAGGAGTCCTTTTTTTGTTTTTCATTTGCGGATCTGGTCAAACCGTTTGCCAATCTCGTCCCAGTTTACAATATTCCAGAAAGCATCGACAAATTTTGCCCGATCGTTCTTGTAATCGAGATAGTATGCATGCTCCCAAACATCGAGAACCATGATGATACCAAAACCGGGGAAGACGTTCGTGTTGTGTTTTTCTATCTGCATGATAAGCGGTCGTCCGGTTTTTTTACAGAGGGTTAGTGCGGCCCATCCCGATCCCTCGGCACCGGTTGCAGCCTGGGTAAATTCCTTTTTGAACCGGTCAAACTTCCCGAACTCTGCGTTGATTGCTTCCGCGAGGGCCCCTTTTGGCATTCCGCCTCCGCCTTTTCCCGCGGGTGCAAGGTTCTCCCAGAACAGGTTGTGGAGTTTGAATCCCCCCAAATGGAATGACAACTCCTTTAGTGTTGCCTTGACATCGAAGTCTGTGTTCTCTTTACGCGTCTTGTCAAATTTCTCATAGATGGCATTTGCCCCGTTGACATAGGCCTGGTGATGTTTCTGATGGTGCAGTTTCAGTTGTTCTTCGGAAATATAGGGTTTCAGGGCCCTATAGTCGTACGGCAGCTTGGGTAATGTATAGAACTTGTCCGATTCCATGTCCAAAATCTCCTGATGGCATAAAGGACACTTCCGGCTGGGAATAGTCCTTCACCGGCCGGGTATTCACCGGTGAATTTTAAAGGATCTTTCCTAAAAATCAGAATTTGAAACACAGGATGAAACGATAACTACTCTTGGATGTAGTTGCGTTAACGGGGGTTGGTGAAACTGATATTGTCATGCCTCGACCCATGCACCATGATCCTGGATAAGAGTACGGTCGTCTTCGGTAATCTGACCAGTCTTAACCGCTTTCGAGAGCGAACGGGTTGCGTACTCAGGCCTGATGTGGTGAAACCGAACTGGTTCCGGGATTCGTGCACCCGAACCTGTTCCGCTGAACACATTTGATTCAGCTGCGATGCCATCTTTAAAACTTATCAGGGAATTTTCAATTGAAGAAGAGATTTGACCCTGCGGGAGAAATGCGAGGGATGGGATTCGAACCCAAGAACTCCTACGAGACTAGGCCCTCAACCTAGCGCCTTTGACCTGGCTTGGCTACCCTCGCCCTGTTAAGAATTACTGCACTTGCGACTGCCGCCGGAGAACCCGGCGCGCCCCGCGTCTGTGCCATAACAAAAAGGTTGTCTATCTAAAAGAATGTTATGGCCGATCGGGCCCCGTTCACGTCAGGAAAGGAGGTTTGGGATCACCTGCACGACCGGAATTTCCGGGTCAGCAGGGACAGGGAAATGCCCGCCCCTTCTTTTGTATACGCTGATGGCAGGCATGATGCATACATGTATATTTTCCTACGTTATACCCGTTGAACATATGTGGTCAGATATCATCCGCGAGTTTGCCGACTCGCCGTCCCAGGGCCGTGTGGTCCGGTTCCTCCTTGAAAACGGTTTTGGCGTCAATGATGAGGGACGGATCTGCTGCAATGAGATCGAGATCCCGGCCACCGCGGTCGCAAAGGCAATCGGCTCAGATCGCCGTGTTGTGGACTCCACAGCCCGGCGGATTCTCGACCGGCCGTTCCTGCGCGAGATCTTCCTCAACATGCGGGCCACCCCTGACCTGAGCCGGGTAGCAGAGTCTCTGGGGTTCTCGGTGATCATTGTCATGCCCAGGGACGCCAGCGAGCGCGGGATTGTCGGGGCAGCGGTCCGGGTGATCGCGGAACACAGGCTTGCCATCCGCCAGATCTTTGTCACCGATCCCCAGTTCTCCGAGGATCCAAAGCTTGTGATCATTGTCGAGGACCCTCTCCCTGCCGGCCTCGTGAGCGAGATACGAGCCCTGCCCCAGGTCCGGCAGGTCATCATTTAAGAAAACAGGTGTGCTTATCAGAACGGCCGGGTGAGTAATTCAACTTCGTTTGCGAGCCGGTACATCCGCCTGCGGATCTTTTTTGGCAGGTGGATAGCTGCCGCAATTTCTTCGTCAATCGTGACCCGTGTCGAACCTGCGATCAGGTTGTCCGCGTGGGTCACGATCTTTTCCTCAATGGTCTGCGGCATGCAGTCGCGGGGAAGGAGGCCAAGAAGCGTGCACTCGTCCGCGGTCAGTCCCGCCCCGGTATGGCATTCCACGATCCGGACGAGCCGTTCAGGGAATCCTTTTTCGCGCAGGATATCCGCTCCCTCCTGCGCATGGCTGATCGAGTGTGTTCTCCCCCGGCCAATGTCGTGGAGCAGTGCGCCGGCAGTAACAAGTCCTGGATCGGCAAGCGGGGTTTTTCGGGCATACTCACCAGCGCAGGCACAGACTGCCCGGCAGTGGGCGATCACCTTCGGTCTGCACCCTGACTCCCGGAGAAGAGCGATATACGGGTCCGGGCTCTCAGGCATGGCCGAGGGTCTTTTTCATATTCTCGATGCGCTCGCGGAGCGCTTTTACCAGCATCTCGTTCTCGAAATGAGAGAGTGGCTGGTCGCAGTTGGGGCAGGTAAAGTTACCGCCTATGGCCACGGTGAAGGTATAGATGTCGTGGCATTCCTTGCAGATGTAGAAATCGTTCTCTTCCTCGAACCGTGACCGGCGTTCGAGTTTGGCAAGCACCGTTTCCATATCCTCGCGGATGGCATTGTGGATGTTATCGATCCGGAGCTGCCAGAGATAGGTCAGCCAGCCGGTCTCGTTGTTCTTGATCCTGTGGTACTCGGCCAGCCGTTTCTCGTAAAGGGTGTAGAGCGTGTGGCGCACGGAGTTAAGGTTGATCCCGGTGTTGGCGGCAAGATCCTCATCACTGTATTCGCCGTCTTTGGGGAATTTCTCCAGAAGATCGAGCCCCTCGTCACCGATTAGCCGGTGAATGTATGCCCGCATTGCCGGGTCGTTTAGTACTTCTTCCACAGGATCCATCAGCGCATATATTGTCGGACAGTGCTAATATTCTTATCCAGCGCATCCAGGGCAGCTGCCCGGGTCGGCCCGGTGCCGGCAACGCTTACGATTGCCTGCTCTTCTTCAAAAAAAGTCCCCGGCCACGGGATGTCCGAGACCGCAGGGGCTAGTGGAGACAGGTCCGCTTCAAGGGTCATGTCCCGGTCTGCAAAGAGGATCCTGCGTGCAGCGTACTGCTGTGGGCAGGAAGTGTCGGGCAGGGTTCCGGCACAGGCATTGACATGGTAACTGAAAAGGTTATACCCGTACGCTGCTTCAACGGTATCAAGCGTCCCCTGGAACCGCGGGTTTACTTCTATAACCACGGGTGTTGTGCTGCTTACCACGAAGTCGATGCCAACCGTCCCCGTGCAACCGCTTGCTGCTGCGATCTTCTCGGCAAAGACAGTCATGGTCACTCCCATGGGATGGTCAAAGGGGGTGATCGAGCCGGAGAAGCCAAACGCGGCCTCACCGCTGCCCCGGAGAATCTGTTCGTTTATGGCAACTGCCCGTGCAGCCGTGCCGTTTGCAATGCAGCAGACACTCGCGGGAATACCCCCGGCTATTTCCTGCCGGATATATGGCACGTCCGGGTACAAGGCAGCCCATGCCTTCTCGGTCACCGCATCGGGAATCACGGCATTCCTCCAGCCTCCTGCACCCCGGACCGGCTTGGCCATTACGGGATATTCACCGTCACGGGCGATACGGGGCACCGGGACACCAAGGTTTTCGAAGAAGCGCTGCATCGCAAGCTTGTCCAGAAAACGTTCTACGCGCTCGCGGGGTGTGCCGCAGAGCGGGACAGGAAAGGTAAGACTCTCGGCTCCCGAAGAGGCTATGGCAAAATCGAAGGAATAACGCTCTCCCATACGGGCAATTGCATCAGGGAGGCCGGCAAGGTCCTCGAAGCGGATCCGGTCCCGGGTATACCACGCGAGATCCTGGTCGCAGAAATGATCGACCGCACAGACCTCGTATCCCGCCCGGGCGGCAGACTGGGCCACATGGCGCGTGGCAAACCCGGCAACCAGGACCCTTCCTTTCACAACTCCTCCGTCTGCTTGCCGGCACGGGAGGGGATGATACGGATCTTTGCGCCGGGGAATTCGCAGGAGAACTCAGATCCCTCGAAGAGCCGGTCCAGGAAGAGTGCGAGGCTTGCAATCTCCGAGTGAGGCTGGCCGGTCACCGCGACATTGAAGTCCGCAAGGCCGTACATCTCCCCGGGCACCTTCTCGGCCCCGACCACCACGAGGATCTTCCTGCCCGGCCGGATCTCCTCGATAATGTCCGGCAGGTTGATCCCGTACATCGTGAGGTGGACAACGGTTCCCCCGGCAGCCTTCCAGTCCTTGATACAGGTACGCCACTTGATATTGTCCTCGCAGAAAAACTGCCCGCCCCACCGGTCGGCAACGTCTGCAACGCTCTGTACTACCCCCTTGTCGCTTGCGGCAAGGTACATGCCCGATGCACCCAGGGCCCTGCCGGTCAGTGCAACATGGGTGGTCACGCGCTGGTCGCGCTCGGGCCGGTGGCCGATGCGGAGGATGGCTACTTCCCTTTCCGTCATGGTATCATTTCTTTCTGGGTTTTATTACGCCGTCTTCGAACATGTACGGGAGCGTATCGTCGTATTTTGCCTGGCATTTCAGGAGCGCCTCTCCGACAGAGAGGGCCCGGATCTTCCCTCCGGTCCGGTCGATGAGGAGCGCCCGATCGAGCCGGTCAAGGGAGGCCGCAAGGGCAGTCCCGTCAAGCCCGGTTTTTCCTGCAAGGGCCTCCGGGGTCATCCCCTGCTCCTGCGCGATAACGTGGTAGACCAGCCAGTCGGTGTCCTCGTCTTTCACCTGTACTCATTCCCGCCCGGCCTCATTATAGTTTATTGCCCGGCCCTCTCTCCCGGCACCCTTTTTACGGAGCATGGCTTACCTGGTACCATGGACAGTGAAGGCCCGGCTCCCTCCTTTCCCGAACTGGTCAGGATTGCAGACTGCCTGCTCGAGGAGAGTGGCGAGGATGAGGACGCGCTCGTGCGCCGTTTACAGGTGCTGCCCGGGCCGGTGCTTTCCGAGCTGCTGGTCTCGGATCTCCTGAATGCCTGGCAGGTCTTCTACTATTTCTTTCGCAGTGTGCCCGATGAGCTGGTGCGTGAACGGCTCGACCTCGAACCGGCGTCTTCTCTTACCGATGGCGTGAAGATCGACGAGATCGAACTGCTGGAACGGGTGTTCCGGGTAAAAGACGGTATCCCCGAGATCCTGGTAACCGATGGCAGGACCATTATCAGGACATTTTCCGGGGCAAGCGCAGTAGCTGACAGCCTTTCCTATATCGAGTCAACGTTATAACCGGTCCCCCGCCGCGATCAGCTGCTCATCGACCCGTGCGGGAACAACCGGGGGGACCTCTCCCCATGCCACGATTGTCTCTCCCATGATGGTATAGACTCCTTCCACCCGCTGCCGGTCGATCGTTGCGAGGACCTGCCGGTCATCCGGCCGGATCCGGTTGCAGACTGCAGTGGCCCAGGCATCGGCATCAAGCGGATCGCGTGCAAAGATCGTCACCGCGTCTGCCATCCCGAACGAGACCGATGGCCCGACCGTGGCAGAAGATGTGCAGATGCCGAACGGCCGTTCCTTTTTGGGCACTACAAAAGCGATCCGGTCGGAGACCGGTGCACAGCCGGCATGCACGCCCACCCTCACTTCCCGGTCGCTTACGAGCGCAATATCGCCCCCGTTGTCGATCACCCCGAACCCGGCGCCGGCTGCGACCATGGCGTCGATACCGGCGGCTGCAATGGCCCCGGCAACAGTTGCCATCGGCCCCACTCCGGCACGGGCAGCCGCCTTGGCCATATGAAGGATCAGGGTTTCATCTGTCTCCGGTTCATAGGGAAAAAAGGTGCTGGCAAAAAAGGGATCGCGGGCGATATACGCCTCGAGCACCTGCCGGGCAGCGATCATTCCCTGTTTTGCTGCCTCTGCATGGGCAGGGTTTTCGGCGAGGATGACGGCGAAGGTCTCCCGGTACTGGAACGGTTCACGGATCATAGGGGGAGCGAGAGCGCCTGGTGCGGGCAGACCGGCACGCACTTGCCGCAGACAATGCAGCGGTCCTCCGCCACGACAAGTTTCCAATCTGTGTCAAAGGAGAAGACCTCCCGGGGACAGATGGAGATGCAGGCCCCGCAGTCCACGCACTCGCTCGTATTGAGATTGATCCCGTGCTCAAGGAGACGGACCGAGGCGCCGTGCCGGGTCATGCTGCTCCGGACGAGCGTGCACTGGTCATCGGGCACTTCGATGAGCGCTTCACCCTCAGACGAATCGATCACGGCCCGTTCCACGCTGATAAGGACACCGGTCTCTTTGACCACCTGTGCGATAATCGGGGCATTCTCCCTGCCTTTCCTGAAGTTCACGAGCAGTTTCATTTCAGCCACCTCCCGCCAAAGAGCTTCCCGAGGTTTATGGCCGTGAGCATACCGATCACGTGCCGGTCGGTATCGAGCACCGGCAGCGCACTGATGTTGTTCTGCTCGAGTTTCCGGACTGCGACATCGACCGCCTCATCGGTCGTGGTGGTCACCACCTTCTTTTTCATAATATCGCTCACGGTGCCGGCCTTGCCGGGATTTGCGACCGCCTTTGAGATGTCAAACGTGGTCACGATCCCGACCAGCCTGCCATCGCTCCCGATCACCGGGAGATGGTTGGTTTCTCCCTTGAGGAGTTTCTGCGCTGCAGTCCGGATCTCCTCGTTTTCTCCTACGCTTACGACCTGCCGGTCCATGATGTCCATCACGCGCGGGCCCCGCGTGGTCTCGTGCATCGGGTGGACGCGCTTTGTGGGATCGATCGGTCTGGTCGGGAGAGTAAGAGTCATCTTACCCTTCTCGATCCAGGTCTTGAGCTCCGCAGCGACTTCGCGTGCCCTGCGGAAACTGGAAAGGGAGGAGGTGCGCACCTGCTCCCCGTTGATCTCCACGGACCCGGAACGGAGCTCGGCATAGGTCACGCTCCTGACCATGGGCCGGGCGCGGCTGGGCACGCCATAATCGAGCAGGTCGACCGAGATGTCTTCGTCGCGGACTGCGGTTGCCCGGACCACATCGAGGTCAAGCACCGGCAGCGGCACACCAAGCCCGACATAGAGCGTGACGCCATAGCCGGTCATGGTGGCTGCCCGGAGGAAATCGGACGACATTTCCTTGAGGTTTCCGGTCACCATCAGCGTCCCAAAGCCGCCGGCCGGGGAGTGCTGGGTCCCCTCGCCGATAACCATGCCCTGCGCCCCGCACAGGAAGATCGGGACTCCTCCCCCGATGAGCCGGAGGTGGGGATCGTTCGAGAGCGGGTTGAGGAGCCCGGCGCCCGAGTACGTGATATTGCCGGTATTGGGGAGGAGGGTTCCCATGTAGGTATGCAGGAGCCGGTCGGTAGTATTGGTCGCCGCGTTGTACCGCTGGTAGGCATTGCGCGGGTTGCACATGATCGCCTGGTTGAGGTTTTCGAGCAAAAGCTCGGTCGTGATCGTCCTGCGCGGATAGCAGTCGGTACCCCGGGACGACGCCCGCAGCTCCACAGATTTTCCCGAGATCAGGTCCTCGATCACGTGCGCCCCGCCATACCGCTCGTCCAGCGTCTCTGACTGCTGGGTGGCCCCGATGTAGGTATCCACCGCGGCAAGGCCGCCATATGCCTCGACATCGTTGAGCCAGATCCGCTCCATCCGGATCGGGGGCTCCGAATGCCCGAAGTTCAGGAACGCTCCCGAAGAACACATGGCACCGAACGTACCGGTCGTGACCACGTCCACTTCCTTTAATGCGCCCTCCTCTCCCAGCTCACGAACGATCGAGGGCATCTCCTCCGCGGTGACGACGCGGGCACTGCCGTCACGGATCCGCTCGTTGATCTGCCCGATGGACTTGTGCATGTCTGGAAATATCGTTTTATGAATATTAAAACTCATTGCTATTACCTCGAGTAATATATGGTATTTATCTCCCCCCGCCCATATTCCGGTATATGCAGCTGCGTGCCTTTACAGATGAGATGGAGGCGCTCGCCCCCCCGGCGCTTGCCGAGGAGTTTGATACGGGGCGGATCGGGCTTGTCATCGAGGGAACACCGGAGATAACAAAAATCTGCTGTGCGCTGGATCCAACCCCTGCGGTGGTACGGCAGGCTGTAGCCGCAGGTGCGGACATGCTTGTCGTCCACCACACGCCCCTCTGGACACCGCTGACCAGCCTGACCGGCCTGACCGCGGCACTGATGCGCGAGATCCTCAAAGGGGAGCTGAACGTGTACGTGATGCACACGAACTTCGACCGCGCAGCTGGCGGGGTGAACGATGCTCTTGCCGGACTCCTTGGCATGACAGACTGCCAACCGCTCTCCCTTGGCCTTGTGGGGCAGTGCACCCTCACGGTTCCCGAGATCGCACACCGGCTCGGCGGGAACCTCCGGATATGGGGTGATCTTCCTTCCTTCCGGCAGCTTGCCATCGTTGCCGGCAGCGGGTTTGATCTCACCCTCATGGAGGAAGCACAGGCCCTAGGGGCCGAAGCGTTCCTCTCTGCCGAGATGAAGCTCCCGGTAGCCCGTGCGGCCCCGCTTCCCTGTATAGAATCAACCCATTATGCGCTCGAAGCTCCTGCCATGCGCAGCCTTGCCGCAGAGAAAGGCTGGCAGTATATCGATGATCCGCCCCGTATGTCCGTGTACCCATGATCGATCCCTGGCAGCGGATCTGCGAAAAAAAAGTGCTGGACGATGAGGGTCGGGCCGCAATCGTGGCACAGTATGGCCCCCGGGGGAAAAAAGCACTGGACGCGGTAGACCGGGGCCTGGTCCAGAAGTACCGTGATTTCTTCGTGGTTACCGGATCCACGGGGGATCATGTGGTCAGTGAGGGCGTATGCACCTGTCCTGACTTTGCCTTCCGGCAGAAACCCTGTTACCATATCATTGCTGTCAGGATAGCCGAAGCCACCGGCGGGTTTGAGATTGTGGACCGGTGGTACCAGGAAACCTGGAAGATGTGACAGGAAGAGCCGGACTTTTTTTACCACAGGATGACATCAACTGTGCTTCCCTGTTCGAGACCTTCACAGCCTGCGGGGATACGAATGAGCCCGTTGCTCAGTACAAGGGTGTTGAGGAGTCCCGACTTGCCAAAAACCGGGTGAGCGATCCCGTTTTCCAGCCGGACCCTGACGTATTCCTCGCGGCCTTTCTGGGAAGGGATATTGGTGCCAAGAGTTGCCCGGGTGGTGACGAGAGGGGTCTCTGTTTTTCCAAGCATCCGGGCAACAAGGGGCCGGACAACTACGAGCAGTACCACGTACGCCGAGGCCGGATGGCCGGGCAGACCGAAAACCGGGATATTCTTGATCCGGCCGATGATAGTCGGCTTTCCCGGGGCAATGGTGATCCCGTGGACAAGAACCTCGCCGCTGCCGGCAATGATCCCCGCCGTCATATCCCGGTCGTCCTTGGAACTTCCGCCGGACAGGAGGATGGCGTCGCACTCCGGGAGTGCCTTTGCGAGGGCTTGCTCGAACGAACTGCGTTCATCCCGGACAATCCCGTACAGCCGGGGGATGCAACCGAACTCCTGGAGCCAGGCTGCGATCATGGGGGCATTGGCATCGCGGACCTGCCCTGGTCCCGGGGTGGCGCTCACGGGGACAAGCTCGTTTCCGGTTGAGATAATCCCGATCACCGGTTTTTTTGCAACGGTGACCATGGTCCTGCCGCTGGCAGCAAGCACCCCCGCATCCTGCGGGGAGATCCTGCGACCGGCCGGCAGGATGACCGCACCGCGCCGGTAATCCTCGTCATGCATCAACACGTTCTCGCCATGGGCCACCGGCCGCTTTACAAGCACCATATCCCCGGCAGTATCTGTCTGCTCGGTCATAACGACCGCATCCGCCCCCGCGGGGAGCACGCCCCCGGTCGGGACGTAGACACACGTACCGTTCGTGACCGACAGGGGGCTTTCCGGATCCCCCATGGAAACCCTGCCGGTATTCCGGAGAAGTGCCGGGGCTGCATCCCCGGCGCCGGCAGTATCATTCGCCCGTACAGCAAACCCGTCGACAATGGATCGATCGAAGCCGGGAATATCCTCCCCGGCGATCACATCGGCACAGAGCACGCGGCCGGGGGCCTGATCAGCCGGGATCTCTTCCGGCACCGGCCCCGGGGCTATGCGGATTGCGGTACCGACCGCGTCGGAAACATCAACCACCTGAAGAAACCGGTTCATACTACTGTATCACCACCGACCTGTAATCCCATATGCCCTGATATTATCAGCGTGCCAAAACGGGACAGGACCCGGTGTTCTGAAGGTACAGGTTGCACCATGAGATCGCGGTACCCTACCCAGAGCAAACGGCTGCTCTTTGTGTCCATTGCTCTCAGGGCGCATAATCAGCTCTTTTCATTTACTTGTTTATTTTTTTACTTCTTCTGGCTCTGGAGAAAACCTTTTTTTTGTGCAGCCCCTCTTGCGCCATCAGTTTCCCAAGAGGAACGGGGCGCGGTGCAATGTACTCTGTATTGCCTGTACGTGTAAATCCTCATTCGTCCCATCATTGCGCACAGGTAATACGGCATCATCGCAAGCGAGGGGATGCCCGGGCGGTAATGGCGCCAGCCCCCGGGAGAGATTATCATTTTCTTTAGGATTTCTCCAGAGTATTTCTTTTCCGGTTTTTCCGATAAGGACCAGGGATGCGTTCGGAATATGCAGGCGTCCCCCGGATGTTTAGTGAGGGCCATGGAATTCTCTTCGCCATCGCAAACCATTTTTCCTTCGCGGGATAATAATTGATGAATGAAGATCCTTCCAGTATGCCGGACAGGAGATCCGGGAATATGGTTCTCTCATGGACCCACCCGGGAAACGTTTGATCTGTCCACACCGGCAGTACTGGCCTGCACAGGCACCGGGATATTCCGGGCTCTCTTACATGGACGTGCGTTTGATGCTTGAAGAAGAATACCAGCTCGATTATTTCAGGGAACAGGGCCTGACCCGGAAGATCTGCAAAGCCTGCGGTTCTGCATTCTGGACACGTGACAGTTCCCGTGAGGTCTGCGGGGATGCCCCCTGTGAACCGTACTCTTTCATCGGCAACCCCGTTTTTACCTGCCATTCTGTTGATGAGATGCGCGAAGCCTACCTCTCCTTTTTTGAGAGGAACGGCCACACCCGCATCGAGAGGTACCCGGTTGCAGCACGCTGGAGGGACGATATCTACCTGACCATCGCATCCATTGCCGATTTCCAGCCGTTTGTGACCGCCGGGGTCGTCCCCCCGCCGGCAAACCCCCTCACCATCTCCCAGCCCTGTATCCGGTTAAATGACCTGGATTCTGTAGGGCGGTCGGGCCGGCACCTGACCACGTTCGAGATGCTCGCCCATCACGCTTTCAACACCCCGACCGAGGAGATTTACTGGAAAGACCGTACGGTCGAGCTCTGCGACCAGTTCCTTGCCTCAATCGGCGGAGACCTTAACAAGGTCACCTACAAGGAGCACCCGTGGATCGGCGGCGGGAACGCAGGCCCGAGCGTCGAGGTGATGATCGGTGGTCTTGAAGTGGCCACCCTGGTCTTCATGAGCCTGGGCCGGCAGAAGACAAACCACCCCGGCTATGACCTCAACGGGGAGAAATACTACCCGATGAAGCTCCGGATCGTGGATACGGGCTACGGTCTCGAACGGCTGGTCTGGGCCTCGAAGGGTTCCCCGACCATCTATGATGCGGTCTTCCCGGACATGGTCAGCCGGGTGATGAGCTCCGCCGGTATCTCCCACCTCCTTGAGAATAAGGACTATACCAAGATCCTTGCCATGAACGCCCGGTTTGCCGGGCTCATGGACATCTCCGGGTCCAATCTCTTTAACCTCAGGAAGAAGGTCGCGGCGGCCATCGATATCTCGCCGGAGAAGCTCGACCGGATGATCACGCCCATCGAGAAGGTGTATGCGATCGTGGACCACACCCGGTGCCTGGCCTACATGCTCGGTGACTGCATTGTTCCCTCGAATGTCCGGGAAGGCTACCTTGCCCGACTTGTCATCCGCCGGACCCTGCGGATGATGAACGAGTTCAAGATGCAGGACACCCTTGCCGACCTCATCGAGGAGCAGATGAAGATTATCGGCATGAACAAGTTCGAACAGGATATTGCAGTTGTCCGCGAGATTGTTGACCGCGAGGTCGAAAAGTACGCGGTAACCCTCGACCGCGGGACCCGGATCGTCCAGAAAGTGGCCAGGACCTACAAGGCAAAGAGCCAGCGTGTACCGCTCTCCGAGATTATCACCCTGTATGATTCCCATGGCCTCCCCCCGGAGATGATCAAGGACATCGCGACAAAGGAAGGGGCGGTCATCGACCTTCCGGATAACTTCTATTCCCAGATTGCGGACATGCACTCCGAGTCCAAGAAGGAAGCGGTCGTGGACAAAACCGCCGCGTACACTGACCGGGTCAACAGTCTTCCCCCGACAAAGAAACTCTACTATGAACAGCCCGGGGATACCGAATTCGGGGCCGTGGTAATAGACTTCTTTGACGGCTACGCGGTGCTCGACCAGACCCTCTTCTATCCGGAAGGCGGAGGCCAGCCGGCGGATACGGGCAGCCTTGTCGGGGCCGAGAGCATGGCCCGGGTTGACGATGTCATCAAGGTGGGGGAAGTTATCCTCCACCATGTCAGCGGTGGCGTCCTGCAACGGGGCGAGCGCATTAAAGGAATGGTGGACGAGGAGCGCCGCTATTCACTGATGCGCCATCACACGGCCACCCACATTCTCCTCCATGCAGCAAAGGAAGTGCTCGGTGTCCACATCCACCAGTCGGGAGCACAGAAAGGAGCCGAGAGCTCGCGCATTGACATCCGGCATTTCAAGCATATCACCCCGGACGAGCTGCACCGGATCGAGATCGCGGCCAACCGGATGGTGATGGCCAACCAGCCGGTCGAGATTTCCATCGAGAACCGGACCCGGGCCGAGCAGGAGTACGGCTTCTCCCTGTACCAGGGCGGTGTCCCGCCGGGCAAAGACATCCGTGTTGTCAAGGTGGCCGGCGATATTGAGGCCTGTGCCGGTACCCACTGCCGGAGCACCGGGGAGATCGGGGCGATCAAGATCCTCCGTGTCGAGCATATCCAGGACGGGATCGAACGGATTGAGTTCGCGGCAGGAACGGCTGCAATCTACTACATGCAGCACCTGGAGCAGATCGCTTCCTCGTCAGCGGATGCCCTGTCAGTCCAGCTCGAAAACCTCCCGCCGACCGTAACCAGGTTCTTTACGGAATGGAAAGACCAGAAAAAAGAGATCGACCGCATGAGCCAGAAGCTCGTGGACCTTGAGATCAAGACCGTCCAGGCCGAGATGATTGGCGGGATCCCGGTGGTGATAAAACGCATTGATCTTGCGCCACGCGAACTTTCCACGATCGCGACCGCCTTCTCGGAGAAAGGCGGTGTCGCCCTCCTTGCCACACTGGGCGATACCGCCCGGGTTGTCCTTTCCTCCGGTGATGCACGGGTCAATGCCGGGGACATTATCGGGCAGCTCTGCGGCCTCCTGGGCGGCAAAGGTGGCGGGAAACCCCAGATGGCACAGGGTGGAGGTCCGGATGGGGACAAGCTCGATCTTGCCTTAAACGTGGGGCGCGAGCGCATCATCTCAGCCCTCCAGAAGAAGTGATCATGACCGGGGAGGTTGTTGTCCTGGAACCGGGTGACGAGCAGGCACAGAAGATAGCAAAAGCCATGTCGAGCCCGACGGCAAACGATATCCTTGCGATTCTCGCCGCCGGCACCCGGAGCCTTTCCGACATCACCGAGCAGCTCAACATTCCCCTGACCACGGTCAAATATCATGTCGAAAACCTGCTCGACGCCGGCCTCATTAAGATATCCGAGACCCGCTACAGCATCAAGGGACGCGAGGTGAAGATGTACGCACTTACTGACCGGCTCCTGATCGTTGCGCCAAAGAGGACGAATGTCCGGGATCTTCTCCTCAAATACAGCTCCCTTTTTGGGTTCGTCATTGCCGGTACCCTTGCGATCATTGGTCTCTCTCCCCTGCTCTCCCTGCAGGAAGCACCGGCAGCTGCGCCAAGGATGATGGCTGCAGGTATGGCAACGGAGGGCGGGATGAATGCAGCAAAAGCCGTTTCAGATAATACCGCAGCAATCCCCGCGGCTGGGGCACTCGACCCTGCCGTTGCCTTCTTCCTTGGCGGGGTCCTGGTCATCATTGTCCTTCTCTGCTACGAGGCCTGGCTCTGGAAGAAGCGGCGCTGATCTGATATCAGAAGAAAGCGGTAGTATCGATTTTTTTATTGTTTTTTGCCCTGATGAGATCCTGGAAGAGAATTATATCAGCGCTTTTTTAGATCCCCGGGGCACCTTCGTCCCGGCACGCTTGTGGCATCCCCCGGTTGCGACAGCGTTGTATTACCTGCACTCATGTCGGCACCCTGGCACCGGTAATACTGCATACGCCCCCGCACTCTCGGGAGCAGGGATGGCGTAAGGGGGATAAATATCTCTCAAAACAGGTTTTCTACGGAGCACTTTTTTTTAGGAATCCAGGTGGATACCAGCGGGTGTGGCTGGTTGTATCAGCCAAAAGAGAGTGTGGGTTTATTCCTTTCTTACCCGTGCTGCGAGCAGGACGCCGATCCCTACAGCGCCGATGACCAGGAGAACCGGCAGGGGGGATGGCTTTGTGGTGGGTTTCAGGATGGGGGTATAGGTCACTTTGGGAGTTGACGATGTCGGGACGATGGTGGTGATCGTGGCAATGGTCGGGGCGGTGGTGGGGGCGGTGACATGGAAGACCACGGATGTGATCGCACCGTTTGAATCAGCAAACTTGACGGTATAATCATCCGGCTGGGTGACCGCTACGGTCTGGGAGAAGACACCGGCACCGTTCTGGACGTTATTGGTGGTCGGGATAAACTGAGGGCCAAAGACCCTGCCGGCAGATGCCCCGTCAACCTGGATCTGGATACCATTGTTTCCCCCGCTCTTAAGGCTGCCGGCGATTACCAGTGCGTCAGCAAGGTTCTGGGTGGTTGGCGAAGTAAGGGTCAGGTCGCCGGACCGGTCCGTGAGCTGGATGATCTGAGCGGTCATGGAATCTGATCCCATTGCAACGACACCGTTCCACGCGATCTCCACATCATAGGTCCCACCCTTGAGACCTGTGGTATCAAAGAGCGCGTACTGGGTGAGCTGGTTGGGCTGGATGGTCATGGCCTGGCTGGAGATCAAGGTCGATGTATACTGTTTCTGGTAAAAATTCAGGGAAAAACTGGTGCCGGCGGGAAAATTGGAATCAACGGAGCACTTGATGGTCTGGCCCACCGGGATAGTAAGCGGGGAGCAGTTCAGATTTATATTGTAGGCTGATGCTGATCCCACGAGGGCAAGCGAGAGCAGGATGAGGATACACAGAAACTTTCTCATGCCTAGTTGGTCGAATCGCCGGCATTAAAAAGGTTTTCAATATTTCTGCACGGATCCTGCGGCAGTTCTGCTATACCGGGTTCAGCCCAGGCCGATAAAATTCCTGAGCAGCGCGAGACCGAACGCCCCGCTCTTTTCCGGGTGGAACTGGACGCCGTACACGTTCCCACGGACAATGGAGGAAGCAAAGGGGAGGATATAGTCCGTGGAGGTAAGGGTGTACTCGTGAGTGGTATCGGCATAGTAGGAGTGGACAAAGTACACGTACGCTTCGCGGGGCAGGCCGGCAAAGAGCGGGGTTTCCTCCTTTGTGAGCCGGATGGTGTTCCAGCCCATGTGCGGCACCTTGATCCCGGGAACCGAGGGGAACCGCCGCACATTTCCCGGGATGAGACAGAGGCCCTTGTGCAGTCCGTGCTCCTCGCTTGAGTCCATGAGCATCTGCATCCCCAGGCAGATGCCCAGGAGCGGGACATCCTTTGTGGCCGCACAGACCGTTTCCCGGAGGGAGCCCAGCTGGTCCATACCCTCGTGGAATGCGCCAACGCCCGGCAGCACGATCCCGTCCGCCGCCGCGATCTCCTCCGGGCTGCCGGTGATAACCGCCCGTGCCCCGGCAGCCTCGATACCGCGCATCACGCTGCGCAGGTTTCCCAACCCGTAATCAATGATGGCGATGGTCTTTCCCATGTTTGTCCTCCCGTAACCTCCATGCCCCGCTTTCTATCCAGTCCCCGGGGAGATCCCGGCTCTTTTGCCAGACGGCGAGGTGCTCCCTCCACCCGTTCCAGAGACCGGCAAAATCGGCCTCGATCATGTGGATCAATGCCATATCACTGGACGGACACATGAAACATCCGATCCGGTCCAGCCGGTGCTCATAGAGCCGGTTATAGGGGGCACCCTCCTTAAAAATATAAAGCCAGACATGGAGCGCGGTCCAGTTCTGGAGCGGGGCCGCGGAGACCTGCACTTTGACCGTCGGGTTCCTCCAGACCCGGTCGCTCTCCGCCCGCGAGAGCGACTCGTACCGGCGCTGCCCGATAAAGGAGAGACACTCACCCCAGGTTGAACGGATCATTGCTGCCACCGGCAGCAGCTTGCAGACACTGCAGCACCACCGTGCGTTGACCGCCGGAGGGCCTTGGCGGGCAAGCGTGGTCCAGAACTTTTCCGCGGCAGGGGTCCGGATCACCTCTGCATGGTACATCCTCTCCACCTCGTCCACGTTTGCATAGGTCTCGGGAAACTCGAGGCCGGTATCGGCAAAGAGGAGGGGGACATTCCCGAGCGCCTTCTGCACCACAAGCAGGGTTGCAAGGCTGTCCTTTCCGCCGGAGTACGAGATGGTGGGCTGGAGCGGATAACAGGCGGCAACATCCTTCACAAACCGGACCGCCTCGTCTTCCGCTTCTGCAATTACTGCCGCGTTGGACCGGACTGCATCCTGCCACGTGGCCGTCCCGGGCACGATTACCGAGAGTACATTTTTGCGGTTCCGGACCACCTGGCCTTTCTGCATGGCCCGTGCCTCACCGGCACCAACTTTTGCCCTCCCGACCCCGATACATTCCCCGTCCTTAGCGAGAACAAAAACCTCGTCTCCTTTCCGGACCTCATCATCAATAGAGTCCAGGCCGGGGCGCAGCACACTCATTCCCTGGTCCCGGATAAAAGGCACCGCGGTATCATCGACAATTACCCGGCGCTTTTCGGGCCGAAAGATCCTGCAGGCCTCAGGGCGGGGGATGGGCTCCCACCGGCGCTCACCGGGGATATACCGGATGGACCCCGCAATCCCTCCGCCAACAATGATCTCTTCCATGCGGTCGGTGTCCGGGACCTTGTTGAGGAGGACCAGGTGGCCGTCGGGAATAAGCGGTGCGCCGAAATGCTCCTGAAAGATGCTGTTGACAAGCGCGATATCTGCAGGAAAGGCCGGCCGGGCATCGCCGGGGGGTGTCAGCGGTACCTCGCGGGTAACCGAACCGCATACAGCACAGGTCTTTCCTAAAACCGGTGTATGGCACCGGTCGCACCACCGCAGCAGGATCCGGCCAAGATAGGATGGGCGCATTCCCTTACCGGTTCGCGCCCATGAGATAAAATAATGAGCGCGTTTTCTCCGGGGTGGTACTAAAATAGGGAGGATAACACCTGGGGCGGCAATATCGGTAGATTTGATATGTACGCCCGCCATTCTTGTTACGATGACAACCGGACCCCCGGCGAGACCGGGGGTACCGGGAGACGATCCACGATGACCATTGATATCTGGTTCTTTGCAGCAGTTGCTTTTTTTATTCTCGCTTTCTGTGCAGTCCTGCGTATCCTTCCCGGCCCGACGCTCAATGACCGTCTTATCGCGGTCAACGTGGCAGCCACCCTTGCCTGTGCCGGTGCACTCTCCCTTACAGTGTCCGCGGGCAGCCTGCTGGTTCTTCTCATTGCGGGGCTGCTGGCCTGTATCGTCTTTGCAACAACGATCCGGATCTCCCAAGTGAGGAAAGGTGCGGTATCATGAGTGCCGGGATCCTTGACTGGGTGATCTCCCTCCTGCTGGTGGTTGCAGCGGGGTTCGGGGCTATCAGCGTCATCGGCCTGCTCCTCTTCCCGGATATCCGGAGCAGGTCCTTTACCGGCATCCGGGCCGGCATCCTCGCCATCGCTCTTGTCACGATCGCATCAGTCTGCTATGGCCTGTTTAAATGGTCTAACACCGGAGACCTGCAGTATCCCTTATTCATCCTTGGTGCACTCATCATGCTCGCCCTTGTGATCGTGCTCAACCGGATTGCAACGGGCGTGGTATGCCATTCTTCCATGCCGGCACAGCCACCCTCGCCCGGGGCAGAAGACCGGCACTGACCCGTTTTTATACAGCCGGGGTGGTCTATCCAGCACCGGCAACATACCCGGCGGCTTTTATCCGTTCGCCACCCGCGGGTCAGGAGGTTTCGGGGACGGTTTCGTCCTCTTCCGGCTCCATAAAACAGAGCACTGCAGCAGCCCCGAGGACTATGATGGCCGGCGTGTACCAGTACAGCAGGTGAAGTGTGCCGGCGAGCGGGACCGACAGGGTGATCCAGACCGCAGAGGAGAGCAGCATCCAGCCGGCAAACCGGGTCTCGGAATTTGCGATGGCCGCACCCATCAGGCCGAGACTGGAAAAAAGCGCTGCCTGGACACCGGAGAGGGTCATATCGGTAGAGTTCGATATCAGGATAACATATAACGCGACAGCGATCCCCAGGAGCCCTCCGATCACCCCTACGATAAACTGCTTCTTCATCAGTACACGATGGGACAACGCTCATTCATAAAGGTTCCCAATCTATCTGGCCGGGTTGAATACATTACTCCAAATGAAGGCGCGTGAGACTTTTTTTTGAAAATATCCGGCAAATTGCCGTTTCCACCCGCATTCCGGGCAAGTTTCGGGCTGCATTATTCCGGTTTTAATGCGTTTTTTTCCCAATCCGGGCGATATTTTCATGATTGCGCATTTCGCTACGGATCGGTCTGGAAAACCGTTCTATTCCGGAGCCTCCCGTTTTGCGCTGAATAAAAGTAAGGTTTATGGCATTTCTTTGCGCGAAAATACCATTTCGACCAAAATATTTATTTATTCGTAGAATAATGAAAATTATAACCCTTTCCGGTGGGAGGTGGAATATAAATGGTTGCAGCAAAGAAACCGGCCGCAAAGAAGGCCCCAGCAAAAAAACCCGCCGTAAAGAAGGCAGCCCCCAAGAAGAAATAATCTTTCGGGGTAAATCAATTGTTTTCTCTCTTTTTTTGCATTGATCCTGCTTTGAGAACAGATCAAGAGGTATGGATTGCGGAATCCGCACCATGCCCGGTGTACCGATCCATACTGATTCCGGCACACCGGGGTTGTCCCGGTTTATTCCAGCCAGGCCGTGACCTCTTTTTCTGAGGGCCGGATCGAAGGTGAAAGCGTTCCGGCAGGGTGCCCGATGGCACACCCCATGAGGGCCCATTTTCCGGGTTCGATCCCGAGAATGTGGCAGAATGCCGTGTTCTCCGCCATCTGTGCCGTGATCGAGACGACCTGGAATCCCAGGCCGAGTGCCGTGGCTTTCAGCCACATGTTCTCCATGCAGGCAAACAACGATTGCGCTTCAACGGGAGGAAACCCCTTCTTTTCGGCAACAACGAGGTACACCGGGGCTGTGCCAACGCCCGGTACCATGCCCATGCCCCGGATCATGGCCAGCCGTTCGAGGAAACCGGCTGCCTGTTCCCGCAGGCCCGCATTGCGGGCGGTCTCGCGTTCCAGTGCATCGGCCATGGCAACTGCCTCCCCAAAGACCAGCGGGATGAGTGCCTGCATGGCCTTTGAATCCTTACGGATCACAAAAAATCTCCGGAAGTAATCCGTGCCGCTGCCGATCGCCGCTGCAGCGTACGGGGCGTGGAGCCCGGCATGGATGATACTCTCGATCATTTCATTGGACGGGATCCCTGCGGCAAACTTCCGGTGGGAACGGCGTTCCCCGATAATCCTGTCCAGGACTGCGTTGTCCTGGTCTGCAGATGCGGTCATCGTACCCTCACACAACACTTGGTATGCCGGATATATCAGGGTGCCCTTCCCGCACGGGTGACGGGTGGGTCTCCCCCTCCGTTCATCCCGGAAGAGGGAGAGAATGAATACATTTTATCGGGGCAGTACAGGAAAAATATCACCGCTTTTTTATGCCCGTCACGCCCATTCCTGACACATGATTGATGCGCTCATCGGGAATGTCCGGGGGATCCTTACCCGGCCGCTGGAGACATTCCGGGCCGTGCGGGATGAGGATACACGAGCCGTTTTCCGGTATTTCCTTGCCCTCCTTCTTGCCGATGCGGTTTTCACCGCGATCGTCTCCCTCTCCGGCGCCGGTACCTTTGGCCTGCTCTGGCGCGTCTTGCGGGTCCGCCATCCCGTGCTCGTCTTTTTTCTCGTGCTCGTGGGCGGTCTCATCCTCGTCCCGCTCTTTTCGGCATGGCTGCACCTCTGGGTCCGGCTTGTGGGCGGCAAAAACGGGTTTTCCCGGACCCTTTCAGCGGTGATGTACGGCGCCACCCCCGCCCTCCTTTTTGGCTGGATCCCTTTTATCGGGATCCTCTTTTATTTCTGGGCCATGGTGCTTGTCATCTTCGGACTTTATGCGATCCAGGAGATCGAAGGCGAACGGGCAGCCTTTGCCGTGATCGTTGCGGTCATCATCCCGCTCGTGCTCCTCGTGCTTCTTGTGGCATGGCTCCTGTTCTCCAGCCCGGCCATGACCGTGACGACCGGACGGGCGGTTTTCCTCTGATCTCCGGACCGCTGCCCCCGCCACGATCGCGTCCGTGCCCGTGAGCGGCCGGCCCGGTCTCTCTCAGTGCAGCCCTCTTTTCACTCATCGCGCCCTTTATTGCAGTCCTATGCCCCAGTACTGTCATGGAACATCTCCGGAAGATCGGGATCATTATCGGTCTGGTTCTCCTTTCGCTCGCGCTTCTCCTTATTACCGCGCACATCACCCATGCTTCAGATACATCAGCCTGCACCCGCTGTGCGGCAGCAAACCAGAGCGTTACACCACCGGTCACCCCGGGCACGGTCCCGCAGACCCCGGTAGCGAATTGTACCGGCAGCGAGACCTGCCCGCTCCCCTCAATCCCCGGGACGCCATAACCTCAATCTCCCCTTTTTCCCGGCATACCCCCGCCCCTTGTCCTCTCGCAAACCTATATCGCCGAGGGAAACGCACCAGAACCTGATACGATCGGTGACGTGATGGAGCAGATGCGAGGGGCACCCGGGACGCCCGCCGGTTACGAGGCCATGGGAACCGGTGAACTGGTGGCCCTGCTTGGTGCGGATACCGGCAAGGGTCTTTCCTCCGGCGAGCACCGGCGCCGGATTGCTGCGTACGGCACAAACGAGATCCCCGAAAAGAAGGCAAACCCTGTCCTTGCTTTTGTAAAAAAGTTCTCCGGCCCCACGGCATGGATGCTTGAGGCCGTCATCGTCCTCTCCCTTGTCCTGGGCAATTATACCAACGTTTACATCATCCTTGCCCTGCTTATCCTCAATGCCATCATCGGTTTTTACCAGGAGCAGAAGGCATCGAAGGCCGTGGACGCGCTCCAGCAGCGGCTTCAGGTCAATGCCCGCACACTGCGGGACGGTACCTGGGTGATGGTTCCTGCCCGTGAACTTGTGCCCGGAGATATCGTGCGGATCCGGGCCGGCGATTTCGTTCCCGCGGATGTAAAAATCCTGGACGGGGGGCTTTCCGTGGACCAGTCGGCCCTGACCGGCGAATCGCTCCCGGTGGAGAAAGGACATTCCGGCCTGCTCTATTCCGGCTCCATTGTCCGGTCCGGCGAGGCAACCTGCCTTGTTGCCCTGACCGGCACCCGGACCCTGTTCGGGAAGACGGCCGAGCTCGTGCAGTTCGCCCGCCCGCGCCTCCAGGCCGAGGAGGTGACCACGCACCTGGTGAAATGGCTGTTTGTGATCGTCGGCCTCTCGGTTGCTGCTGCCTTTGTTGTCGCCGCGTTCTCCGGGATACGCATGCTGGACATCCTCTCGCTTGCGCTCGTGCTCCTTGCATCAGCAATCCCGGTGGCACTGCCCGCCATGTTCACCATCACCTTGGCGCTGGGATCGGTGGAGCTGACCCGGCGGGGTGTGCTCGTCACCCGGCTGAATGCGGCGGAGGACGCGGCCACCATGGATGTGCTCTGCTCGGACAAGACCGGCACGATCACGGTAAACCGGCTCACCCTAGCCGGCATTGTCCCTGCCCCCGGGCGGAGCGAAGAAGAGGTGATCCTGTACGGTGCACTTGCCTCCGAGGCGGCAAACCATGATCCCATCGATTGTGCACTCCTCACTGCAGCCCGGCAAAAACAGGTCCGGACTGACGGATTTACCCGGCGATCGTTTGTCCCGTTCAACCCGGCAACCCGGCGGACCGAGGCAGTCGTGGAGAAGGAGGGCAGGACTTTCCGGGCGGTCAAGGGTGCCCTCAGTGCCGTTACCAATCTCGCCGGCACCGATCCGGCACCGATCCGGGAACACTCCGCGGAATTTGCGGCCAAAGGCTACCGCACCCTCGCGGTGGCGGTAAGTGAGGGCGGGGCAACGCCGGAGATTGTCGGGATCGTGGCCCTGCACGATGCGCCACGGGAGGATGCAGGACGCCTGATCGGCACGCTGCAGGACCTCGGCATCTCGGTCCGGATGCTGACCGGCGATGCCCAGCCGATTGCGCAGGAAACGGCACGGCAGGTCGGCCTTACGGGCACGATCCTTTCCGCGGAAGAGTTCGAGAAGGTGCGTGCGGAGGATCCCGGGAAAGCTGCCCGCATGATCGAAGAAGGGGCCGGCGTTGCGCGGGTCTACCCGGAGGACAAGTACGCGATCGTAAAGAGCCTGCAGGAGAACGGCCATATTGTCGGGATGACCGGTGACGGTATCAACGATGCTCCCTCGCTGCGGCAGGCAGAGGTGGGGATCGCGGTGGCGAACGCCACCGACGTGGCCAAGGGTGCAGCAAGCGTGGTCCTGACCGGCGACGGGCTTGCCAATATCGTTGACCTTGTCCTTGTGGGGCGCATGATGCACCAGCGGATGCTGACCTGGATCTTCAACAAGGTGGTCAAGACCTTCCAGGTCGCCATCTTCGTTGTTGTCGCCTTCCTCCTTACCGGCCGGTTCATCGTATCGGTCTTCGGGGTCGTGCTGCTCCTCTTTGTGGTCGATTTTGTCACGCTCTCGCTCTCCACCGATAATGTACGGGGGTCAAAACACCCGGACAGCTGGGATGTGACGGATCTTGTGCGGTCCTCTGTTGTGGTCGGTATCCTCGTGGTCCTCGAGTCCCTTGCCATCCTTGCGACAGGTCTTGGGCCGCTCGGCCTTGCCGCTGATCCCGCCGCGCTCCAGACGTTTGCATTTGCGATCCTCTTTTACTTCGGGATCATGACCGTCTTTGTGGTCCGGGAGCGGGGGCATTTCTGGGACTCGCGCCCAAGCTGGCCGCTCCTTCTGGTCTCTTTCGCGGACATGTGCATTGTCGCGGTGCTGATCACCACCGGTATCCCCGGCCTTGCGGCACTCCCACTCCCGGATACGCTTGCCGTGATCGCCATGGCCGCGATCTTCTCCTTCGGGGTCAATGATGCGGCCAAGTACCTGCTGCTGAAAAGACGATGACCCGGGGACCGGGCCTGGGAATATTCCCGAAGGGATTTAATTGCGGGCGGCTCCCCCCGCCCATGCCTTCTGCACGTCCTCCACAATCTCCCGTACCACCGTTTCGGTATCCTTGCCGGAACCGTGGATGACATGATCGGCAAAGCGCCCGTACAGCGGCACCCTCTGGTCGAACATATCGCGGAGGGTCTGGCCGGGGAGGAGGACAATGCCCCGGGTCCTGATGTTTGCAAGGCGCCGTTCCATCTCACAACAGGAGATCTCCAGGTACACGATCACGCCGTCTTTTTCCAGGTGCGCCATTGCCCGGGGGCTCAGGACCACGCTGCCCCCCGTGGCAATGACAGTCCCTGTGCAGCGCAGGGAGAGGATGGCGGCCTCCTCGGCGGCAAGAAACGCCGCGGGGCCCTCGCCATCGATGATCTCCTGCAGGCGTTTTCCCGCCCGCTTCTGGATCAGGAGGTCGGTATCGACAAAACCCATGCCGAGTGTCTTTGCAAGGATCACGCCCGCGGTGCTCTTCCCGGCGCCCGGCATGCCGATGAGAACAATGTTTTTCACAAAAAGCCCCTGCCCGGATCAATATCGGATAAACGCTATTGCTCTTTATGGCCTATCAAATGTACCGCGGTGTGCGCCATGACCCGTTACCTGCTCGATATCCGCCAGATGGGCCCGGTCAGGCACCAGATCCATGCGCTCTGTGCCCGGCTCGAAGAGAAGTTCCCCATCCGGGACAAGCAGGTGGTCCCGCATATCACGCTCGCCGGGCCGTTCTCGACCGATGACGAGGAACGACTTGTCCGGGACTTTACCCGCATCTGCGAAGACCAGGCCGGGACCCCGAAGTACGAGGTCGGGGGATACGGTTTTTTTGATGCCTCACGGGTTGTTTTTGTCTCTATTCTTCCGGACGAGACCCTCCGGCAGTTCCGCGCCGAACTGGCAGAGGCCCTCTGCTCCTACTGCACGCTCCGGGCCTACGACCTCGTGCCCGCGGACGAATTCCGGTTCCACTCCACGCTTGCCATGAAACTGGACTGGCTGACGTTCCAGAGAATAAAATGGTATTTCCGGGACCAGGAACCCGTTCTTCACCGGCCCCACCCGGTCCGTGCCACCCTGCTCCGGGACTCCCGGGTTCTCTGCGAGTACGATTTTGCCCGGCGCCGGATGCTTACCGGGGCCCAGGCGCGGAGCCGGGCCACGTTCATGCGGGACCGGGACAGCCTCCGGCTCTGGGGCGACGAGCCCGGGACGTGAGGGCAGATCCGGCCGGACCCGGTTTCACTTTCGCCCCCCGCGCGGCCGGCCCTTTATCACCCCCTCTGCAGCAGTGATCCGGTGCCATGCAGATCGAGATCCGCAGGGGGATTTCCCTCCAGCCGGGGAGTTTCTCTGCTGTTGTTTTGCCCGTCAAACAGATGGTGGGGGCTCTCAACAGCAGCGCAGAGATCCGGCGGTTCCTTTTCCTGTACATCGGGGGCAACTACTCCCGGGTCCTGCCGGGTCTTGACCGGACCTCGCAAAACCTCGAGATCTGCCGGGCGTTCACCGCCCACCAGCTCCTCGCGCTCGTCCGGGAGGCCGGCCATACCGTGATCTTTGTGGAGCACGACCCCGGGCTTTTCGATGGGGCAGAAGAGATGCTCGACCCGGTGGCAGGTGCGCTTGCCGATGCCGGCCGGGAGTCGCTTGTCCTCCTCTACACGCCGGTCCCTGACCGCCCGTTTTTTGCACTGGCACGGAGGGCCGGCCGGTATATCGAGGTCTATGCTGACGATGAGGCAAATCCGCTGTCCCGTACCTCCCGGCACTACGGGCTGCGGCCGGCCGGCTCCGGCCAGCGGACACTGGAGGTGTCGTAGACGGGCAGGAGTTTTGTGAGCGTCCGGCAGGGGGCGAACAGCACCGCGGACCGGTGGGCCCGGTCCGCCCGGGCGCTGAAAAAAGAGGACCGGCGCTATGGCGAGCGGCTTGCAGAGCTTGCAAAGATGCACACAAGCGAAGCGTTTGCCGGCTGCGACGATGCGCTCGAGGCGGTTGTCTTCTCGGTGCTTGTCGAGATCCTGAAACGCCAGGAAGCGCTCGAACGGCAGGCGGGCGGCCATGTGGATCCTTGACTCCGCGTACCGGGACGGCGGTGTCGATCTCTGGATTAAGGAGGATGCCACGGTAAAAAAGGTCCATTATGCCTATGACCCGCCGTTTTACGTCCGCTTCCATGACCCGGCAGCCTGCCACGAGATGATCGCGGCGCTGGAAGAGCAGTACGGAGCAGAGGAGTGTTCCATCCGCACGATCTTCGGGGCACTCCCGGGGTACGCGGTGCACGCGGGCCGGGAGGTGGCTGAGGCGATCGAGCGGCAGGCACAGTACGGTGCCGACTTTTTTAACGTGGATGTCCGTCGCGACCAGCGTTTTATGGCCGAGCGGGGGATGGTGCCCTGTACCGGGGAGAGAGAGGACCGGTTCTCCCCGGTCGTGGGGCACGACCTTCTGGTCCTGGAACTCCGCGTACGGGACGATCCGGCCCCTGCCGCACCGGTGCTTGCGATTGACGCAGCGTGGGATGGGCAGGAGAGCCGGATAGAGGGGAAGACCGAAGATGTCCTGGACAACCTTGGCCGGTTGCTCGCATCGTGCGATCCCGACGTGATCCTTATGCCCGACGCCGACATGGCCATGCCCCGGCTCCTTGCCCTTGCCCGGCAGCACGGGGTCGTCCTCCCCTTCTCCCGGAACGGGAAGTACCGGAAACGGACTGCCCGGTCGTACTGGAGCTACGGGAGGATGGAGCACACAGGAGCGGCGCTCCTTCCCGACGGGCGCATCCTTATCGACACCGAGCAGTCGTTTGTGTACCGCGAGGGCGGGCTTCCCGGGGTAATCATGGCCGCCCGGTTATCGGGCATCCCTCCCGGCCCGGCCTCCCGGTTCACGCCCGGCACGCTCATCAGCAGCTACGAGGTCAGGGAAGCAGTCCGGCAGGGAATCGCGGTGCCATTCCGCAAGAACGATCACGAGCAGGTCCGCAGGATGGCCGCGCTCCGTGCCGCGGACCGGGGCGGGCTGATCTTCCAGCCGGTGCCGGGAACTTACGAGGCGGTCGGCGAGATCGATTTCACCTCCCTGTACCCTTCCATTATCGTGCACGAGAACCTTTCTCCCGATACCTTCGAGCACCGGGAACAGCCCGGGTTTTTGCCTGCCGTGCTCAGGCCCGTGATCGAACTGCGCCGCACGGTAAAAAGGCAGAAGAAGACCGACCCCCGGCTTGCCGGCACCGATGCGGTCCTCAAGTGGATGCTCGTGACCAGTTTCGGGTACACGGGGTACAAGAACGCGAAGTTCGGGAGGATCGAGGTACACGAGGCGATCACGGCTGCATCCCGGGAGATCCTGCTCCGCACCAAGGAGATCGCGGAGGAGATGGGGTTTTCTGTCCTTCACGGGATCGTGGACTGCCTCTGGGTGCAGGGGAACCTGCCGGTCGGGGCACTTAAGGAAGAGGTCGAGCGGGAGACCGGCTATCCCCTTGAGATCGAGCACTTCGACTGGATCGTCTTTCTGCCGCTCGCGGACGGCTTTGGTGCGTACAACCGGTATTACGGGAGGCTCCCGGACGGGAGCATCCGGGTGCGGGGGATCGCGGCCCGCCGGCACGATACGCCCCCTTACGTAAAGGAGATGCAGTGCCGGATGCTGGGCGTGATGAAGCGGGCAAAGACCATCGCGGAGCTGGCGGAGACAAAAGGCGAGATGGAGGAGATCTTTTCTGCATCGCTCCGGGCACTCCCCGCTGCCAACCCGGAGCAGATGGCAATCGGCCGCCGGATCAGCCGGCTGAGCTACCGGCACCAGTGCCTGGAGGGGGCCGCGGTGCAGGCGTACCGGGAGCAGGGGATCGCACTCGCGCCCGGCATAAAGATCCGGTACGTGGTGGAGGATGCCCGGCGCTACCGGGCGGTACCGGTCCGGTCAGCGACAACGTTTGATCTCCCGTTCTACCGGACGCTGCTTTGCCGGGCCCGGGATGAGATCGTCGCGGCCTACCCTTCAGCAGCGCAAGAGAAGCGGGTGCCGGCATGGTCCGGTGGCGGCCCGGTCCGGAAATCCGGGCCGGAGAACGCGACGCTGTTCTGAAATAGGTGGAGGAGCTTTCTCTCACTTGAGCACGGGGGCTCCTCGTACGATCCTGAAAAGGGGGTATCCAAAATCCGCCCTCATACCCCTTCCGCCACCCCGGAGGATAAATACGGGCCAATAATCTCGCGTTAATCGTCAAAATACGCTCAAATTGAGCCCCATATAATACCCTAAATCGGGCTATAACGGCCCTTTTTTTGGCATTTGTTTTGCAGATCTACCAAATGCCTATTTTCCCTGAAATCGGCCTGTAAAACACGTTTACGTGAACGCTATTTTTCGTCTGTTTGCCAAAATAAGGCTTATTTGGGCTTTGTTTAAAACGGAGCCCAATCTGGGCTCCGATGGGACCCAAAAAAGGACCGTCCGGGCTCAAATCGGGCCCGGATGGGTTGAAGTGGATCAGGGTGTTTCGTGCAGCGCGGGATGGTGTCTGCCACGCCTTGGCCGGGATCCTGGTCAATACGGCATTGCCGGGCGTCATATCCACGGCGATAAAAACAGAATACTTATATGGCGATTTATAAGATATACATTACATACGTACAATCGTATGGACGTTCACCGTCAGGATCCTGGTGTGATGGCATGAGATCGGAAAATGTGATGTATTTTACCGATAAGGAGGAAGCGTTTGCAAACCTCCTCATCGAGATTGGGACAAAGAAGTGCGTGGCAAAAGTGCTGGTCTTCCTGGCCAATACCCCCCAGGCCACTTCGCGGGACATTGAGCGTGGCACCGATCTCCGCCAGCCCGAAGTGAGCCTTGCCATGCATTACCTGAAGGACCAGAGCTGGATTACCGCCCGCGAGATCAAATCCGAGAGCAAGGGCCGCCCGGTCAAGATCTACGAGCTCGCCCGGCCCATCGCCGATATCATGGACAGCATCGAGAAGGAAAAACACAAGGAAGCAGCAAACCAGCTCGAGATGATCCAGAAGTTGCGGACCTTCATCGCATAACGCAATGGGGTTTGGGTAAATTCTTTTTTGATTCGCCAATTTTTTTATGAATATAGAATTTCTTCACAATGTTTTTTTCCGGTGCAATTTGCAGTAATGATGTCAGACGCGCAAAACGCCTCACCGGGTTTTGCGCTACGCACTTACCGGGATCTTGGCGGGAGATCGGAAGAACTCAAGCCGGATTAAAAGAATCGGGAAACGGGATTTGGCAGATCTGCACTGGGCATAATATTCTCATAATGCCGGGTATCATTCCGAAACCAGCGATGACCCCACATTTTTCATCACAGAGACCAGCTCTTTTCGTTCGTGAGCCGGTTTCTCCCGCATGCCGGCAATCACAACTACATCTTTGACATCAAATTCCAGGATCTGGAACATTTTTTTCGTATAATCGAAATACTCACGGAACATGCCGGGATCCGGATTCCCCTGAGTGAACACCAGAACCAGCTTTTGTTTTGTAACTTTTTCTTTGTAATGCGGTGAGAATCGCGGAGAGATTTTCGCAAATAACCGGTCGGTGAATATCTTTGCCTGGGCACTCATCTGCCCCATGTACACCGGTGAGCCAAGGATAAGGGCATCTGCCTCATCAAGTGCGTCATAGAGTTCCTGCATATCGTCATCGATCACACAACCCCGATCGTTCCCATTGTGACAGCAAAGACAACCACTGCACGGGCTGATATCCAGATCGCTGAAAGACCATGACCGGGTTTCCGCGCCCTGTTCTTTCGCACCTTCGAGTATTTTGTTTACGGCCCAGGCAGTATTGCCCTCTTTGTGCGGACTTGCGATAATTCCGATGATTTTCATCTTTCCTCCCTGGCTTAGGTATTCAGTTACTTATTCGGGTTTACGGGATAAAGAATTGTCATCGCTTTTGTCCGGGCCGGGGAAACGGAAGTGTCTGATCGGCTTAAACAAAACGATGCCAAACGCGCAAAACGCCTCATCGGGTTTTGCGCTACGCATTTACCGGGATCCTTGGCCGGAGAGAGTTCGGTTAATGGGACGAAGCGTTGTGTTGTGGAGCAGGCGCACAAACACGCACTCGCCCAGCGAGGGCCCGGTGAGGCGCCCGAGCGACTCCCTGCATCAGCAGGGAGGGGGTGGAATCGCTTTTTACAAAGATTCGTTGGCTATCATGAAAAGAAAAATAGAGAGAAGGCCGAGAAATGCCTGATTCTGCAAATCTACCCCTCATCCAGACCGGGGAGCTGGAGAAGACAGAATTATTCGGAAGAATCTAATATGGAATGACAAGTTAATATAGAAATAATTATTAAGAAAAGCCTGAATTAGGCCATTTCTTGAATCTTTTTTCGTTTTACTTCCCTCTTTTTTATTTCTTCAAAAAATTCCCTCTCGCTTATAGGTTCTGAACAAAATTTCCGGTTCTGAAGATAAATTTGTATTAGATGTTGACTTTCATCAGAGGGATTTGCTTGTTTATTCCTTCCAAAATCTGTAACAATGTTAGTTTCAAAATAACTTCGAAAATTTTGATTCAAGTTATTTTTATAATAAATGTAGATGGATAATGTAGCTGAATCGTGTTTAACCTCTTGTGCATTTTTCAATCGTTCTTCATTTAACTCGTTATTTTTTTTGAAATTTAACATTAAATTTTTTGCAAAAAGAGAATCATAAAATTGTGTCACACTAATAAAATCAGAGTTTTGAGATAATACTTCCCCCGCACGCAAAAATGGGTGAAATGAGAGTCCATCAGTAGAAGGTATTTTCTCATCACCATATTTTGAATATTTTAGTTTTATTTCAGAATCTACTTTAATTTCGAGTGCCGGTACAGTACCTAAATTTGATATTTTTAAAATAACTTGAAGATCACCCCCATATTTATCTTCGTTAATATACATATCATCAATCTCAATTCCAATAATAGGAATTTGCAATAACCCAATTTGTCTTTGGGTTAATTTTAGAATCTTCATGTTGAGTCCAACATAAATTATTGTTACAAATACCAAACATAAATTGGCAAGAACCAAAAGCAAATTTGAATTGTTATTTAAGAAATCTAAAATACCCATAGTTTTTTTATTTTCTTGTAATATAAAAAATCATTTGGGTAAGATTGGTATCGACATAAATGAGACTATTTTTGAAAATTGCACAAAAAGAAGACCGCACTGCCTCATCTCTTCAAGGCAGCAAAAGAAGTGCGCCGACCGGGACTCGAACCCGGGTTTAGGCGTTGGCAACGCCTAGTGATAACCACTACACTATCGGCGCAGTGTGCTCTACAATGTGGGTACTCCTACAATTTAAGTATATCGACCTGCAGGCTCCCGGAACACGCGGACGGGACTGCTGCTGCCCCGGATGCAGCGGGATCGGGATTGCGGGGACGTACGGTGGGCCGGAAAGCAGAGGGGTTCTGCGCTCAGACCTGTGGCGGTGCAGCCCTCCGGAGATAGTCCCGGGACTGGTTTCCCGCGAAGCCCGGGATAATTTCCATATCTTAAAGTACGGCATTGCTCTATCATATTGATCAATGATCCCGCTCTTCGTGGAGTGCGCAGGCAAACGGGTGGTTGTCTTCGGGGGAGGAGAGGTGGCCGCACGCAAGGCCGGGCATTTCTCCCGGGAGGCCGACGTGCTGGTGGTGAGCCGGACGTTTACCCCCTCGGTCAAGGCGCTGCCGGTCCAGCTCCAGGTGCTCAATACGAGGGAGGCAAACGATGCGGATCTCGGGCTGCTGATCGCCCCGGCGTTCCTGGTGATCGGCGCTCTCTCGGATAAGGCCGAGAACGACCGGATCGGTGCGCTCTGCAAGGAGCACGGGGTGCTCTTCAACAACGCGGACGGGACACCGGGCGACGTGGTGATCCCGGCGATCTCGACCGGAGAGTTCTACACGATCGCGGTCAGCACGGGAAGCCAGAGCCCCGCGGTCTCCCGGTTCATCCGGCAGGAGATCGAGAAGAGTTACCCGGCGCTCGATGCCATGGTGCTGCTCCAGCACCGGTTGCGCGAGATGTTAAAAGAAGGCAACACCACCCCGGAGACACGGCGGCGTATCCTCTGGGAGGTGCTCCGCGACAAGACGGTCTGGACGCTCCTGTCCGAATCCCCGGAACGGGCGTGGGAACGGGTGAAGGAGCGGTATCTCCATGAATAAGCACCCGTCACGGCTCGCCATCGCCGGCGTCAGCCACCATACCGCGGACGTGATGGCCCTTGAGGCCTTCCGGTTCGCTGACGAACCGGCGTTTCTTGCCGCTGCACAGAAAAATTTCCGGGGTGTCCTTCTCCTCCAGACCTGCAACCGGGTCGAGGTGATCGTGGAGGGGTCAGCAGACAGCCTGAAGGAGTTTCTCGAACGGCAGGGAAGAAAGGGTTTCTTCCTGTTGGAAGGCCGCGATGCCCTGCACCACCTCCTCTCGCTTGCGGCGGGAATCGACTCAATGATCGTGGGCGAGGACCAGATTATCGGCCAGCTCAAAAAGGCACTCGCTGACGGCGAGGCGGCCGGCACTGCAAGCCCGTTTCTTGCACTCTGCATCAACAAGGCGGTCCATGTCGGTGTGGGAGTGCGCCAGACCACCAGGATCAACCGGGGGGCGGTCTCGGTGGGTTCGGCTGCCGTCCTTCTAGCCGAGGCCGAGCTGGGCACCCTTGAGGGCCGGCACATCCTCGTGGTCGGGAGCGGGGAGATGGGCCTCCTGGTCGCCCAGGCACTTGCCGCAAAACAGCTGACCGCGATGTATGTTGCGAACCGCACTTTCGGGAGGGCGGTGAAACTTGCAGAGAAGATTGGCGGAAAAGCCGTCCGGATGAGCGAGCTGTACCACTATATCACCCTCTCGGACGTGGTGATCTCCTGCACGTCCGCCCCGCACCCGGTCATTCACAAGGCCGAGCTCAAGGAGTCCATGAAAGCCCGGTGCTGGCCGGTGGAGGGCCACCCCCGCCCGCTCATTATCGTGGACATTGCGCAGCCCCGGGACGTGGAGGAAGGTGCCGGCGCCATTGACGGGGTCAGGCTCTTTACCATCGATGACCTCCGGCAGGTCAACGAGCAGACCATGAGTACCCGCAGGGCAGAGGCAGAACGGGCAGCCGCGTACGTGGACGAGGAACTCGAGCACTTTGTCCGCCAGCTGCACCGGAAATCCGCGGACGACTGCATTGCCGCCCTGCATTCCTGGGCCGAGACCGTGCGGCTCCGGGAACGGGACAAGGCCCTTGCACGGCTGGGGAGCACGGATGAACGGACAACGGAAGTGATCGATGACCTCACCCGGGTGCTCACCAAAAAGATCCTTACCGATGCAACGGCCTCCATCCGCGCCTGTGCCGAAGAGGGAGACCGGGATGCCGCCGAAGCGCTCGTCCAGGCGCTCACGCGGGGCATGGCCGCGGATCTGCAGAAGGGAAAAGAGATCCCGGAGTAGCGGCCCGGATCCTATGGGGGTTAACCCTCCTTTTTTGTGTGAAACAATACACTGCGGATACGACCGTGAACGTATCCCAGCTCTTGTAACGTAAGGTCCCGGAACACCGGGTTTTTAAAAAAATC
The DNA here is from genome assembly GCF_035543475.1 of Methanoregula sp. GTDB lineage: Archaea > Halobacteriota > Methanomicrobia > Methanomicrobiales > Methanospirillaceae > Methanoregula. The sequence continues at coordinate 117,387 of NZ_DATKKA010000007.1, read as the reverse complement.
TGATATCCGGTGATCCTTGGCCCGGGGATCAGCCGAGTTTTGCGTACGCGGTCTCTGCGAGTGTTTTGAGGGTGGCGTAATCTGCCCCGGGCCCGGTCATGCGGACAACCTCGAGGACCGGTCCCTTGGCAAAGATCACTTCGATGTACCCCTGTGTGGGGGCAGTCGACGCTGATCCGGACTGCAATGGCCCGAATCCCCCGGCAGGAGTGGAGGCCGGCGTTGCGTTCACAACTGCAGCGGAAAGGGCATGGGTATCAGGGCCGGTGGCCGGCAGGGGCAGATCGGAGAACGCAAGTCCTGCCTGCTGCTGCTCGTTGGAAGCAACGAGAGAGACCAGGGAGGACTGGTTCTCTGCAGTGTAGACCGTGATGGTCTGGGTGATGACAGTCGATCCGGCAGTCCCGTTCGCGGGCGTAGTCCAGGAGGCCACGTAACCCTCCTGCCAGCCGAGATCTTTTGCCATGGAACTCATCTCATCAGGAGATTTCTCGCGGGCTGACTGCAGGGTAAAGCCGGCCGGGATATCGGCCGGCGTGAGGGCAAGGGGGGCAAGCGCAATCGTGGCTGCGGGGGTAGTGGAAGCCGGTGACGGGGTCGTTGACGTGCAGCCGGCGCCAAGGAGAAAAGCGCAGGCCAGGAGGGAAAGGATCAGGAACAGAGAACGCTGCATAAAAAAAGGTGACACCGGCAACGGGATATAGGTTTTTACGTCCGGCCATGAAGACCGGAAAAACCGGCGGTACCCGGATAATATAACCATAAATACGATGCACCAGCAAACTGTTAGTAAGCGTCAAAGTGTGGTGCGCATGTTCCCCGAGAGACGAATGCGGCGGGTCCGTTCCCGCACGATCCAGCCCCTTCTGTGTGAGACTAACCTGACTGCCAATGATCTCGTCGCCCCGCTCTTTGTGGATGAGACCTCCTCTGCTCCGGTGCCTATCAGTTCCATGCCCGGCCAGTCGCGATACCCGATCGGTGAGATCGCAAACGTGGTGGGGAAGTTCCAGGAACGGGGCATCCGGGCAGTCCTCCTTTTCGGGATCCCGGCCCACAAGGACGACATGGCCACCAGTGCCTACGATCCTGAAGGTGTTGTCCAGCAGGCGGTCCGGCGGATCAAGGCAGCCTGCCCGGACATGGTCGTGATCACCGATGTCTGTGCCTGTGAGTACACCAGCCACGGCCACTGCGGGATCGTGGGTGACAGCCGCTGCGGGGGACCGGACCTCCTCAATGACGAGTCCCTCCTCCTCATGGACAGGATTGCAGTGAGCCATGCCGGGGCCGGCGCCGATATCGTGGCTCCGTCCTGCATGCTTGATGGCATGGTCCGATCGATACGGGCGGCACTGGACGATGCCGGTTACAAGGAGACCCTGATCATGTCATACTCGACCAAGTTCTCCTCTGCCCTGTACGGGCCGTTCCGCGAGGCAGCGGAGTCAGGCTATTCCTTTGGCGACCGAACCACCTACCAGATGAGCCCGGCCAATGGCCGCGAGGCGTTCCTGGAATCACAGCTCGATGCACAGGAAGGGGCCGACATCCTGATGGTCAAGCCGGCCGGCCCATACCTCGATGTGCTTGCTGAGATTACGACCCTGGGTCTCCCGGTTGCCGCGTACCAGGTGAGCGGGGAGTACGCGATGATCAAGGCGGCCGCGGAACGCGGCTGGATAAAAGAAAAAGAGACCGTCCTTGAGACGCTCACCTGTATCAAGAGAGCCGGGGCCGATCTCATCATCACCTATTTTGCCTACGATGCCTGCGGGTGGCTGGCATGAAGAGCGAGGACCTGTTTTCGGAGGCCCGGGGGCTGATGCCCGGCGGTGTCTCAAGTCCGGTCCGGGCAATTAAGCCCTATCCCTTTTACACGGCAAAGGCTCTCGGATCCCATATCACCACGGTTGACGGTGCAGACCTGATCGACTGCTGCATGGCCTACGGCCCTCTTCTCCTCGGCCATGCCCACCCGGAGATCAAAAAAGTGATCGCCGCCCAGCTGGAAAAGGGGTGGCTCTACGGCACACCTACGCCATACGAACCGGAGTTTGCCCGGCTCATCACCGGAGACCACCCGGGCATGGACATGGTACGGTTCGTATCGAGCGGATCGGAAGCAACCATGGCCGCGATCCGGCTCGCCCGGGGGTTCACGGGAAAATCAGATATCATCAAGATCGAAGGGGGTTTTCACGGAGCCCATGACGCGGTGCTCGTGAAAGCCGGCTCGGGCGCCACCACGATGGGAGTTCCCGATTCGGCGGGAGTCCTCCCCGCTCTGGTTGCCCATACCCGGCAGCTGCCCTACAACGATGTCGAGGCACTCGAAGCAACGCTTGCCTCGCACCACGACATCGCTGCGCTGATCATCGAGCCGGTTCTCGGGAACATCGGGCCGGTCCTGCCGGAAGACCATTACCTCAGGGAGATCCGGGAGATCACGAGCGCCTATGGCGTGCTTCTTATCTTCGATGAGGTGATCACCGGCTACCGGCTCGGGATTGGCGGAGCACAGAAGATGTTCGGGGTCAGGCCGGATATCACGACACTTGGGAAGATTATCGGCGGGGGCCTGCCCATCGGCGCCTTCTGCGGGAGAAAGGAGATCATGTCCCTTGTGGCACCGCAGGGCCCGGTGTACCAGGCCGGCACGTTCTCGGGTAACCCTCTATCGCTTGCTGCCGGGATCGCCACGATCCGTTATTTACACGACCACCCCGGGATCTATCCCGACCTCGCGGAGAAGGCCCGGGCCATCAGGGAATCCATCGGCAGCGGGGCCGGCGGCTCGTTTGTTCAGCTCGGCTCGATGTTCAAGTATTTCTTCCGGCCTGCAGCCCCGAAGAATTATACAGAGGTAAAAGAGTGTGACACGACTGCCTTTGGCCGGTTCCGGGAAAAGATGCTTGCCCGCGGGATCTTCCTCCCTCCTTCCCAGTTCGAGACCAACTTTTTGTCCACAGCGCATACTGCTGACGATCTTGCGACCATTGCCGGGGGGTACACCGCATGTCTCTGAGGGTAGGGACCCGGGGCAGCCGGCTTGCGCTTGCCCAGACGGCTATCGTAATAAAGAAGATCCAGGCCCTCGGCATCGAGGTGGAACAGAAGATCGTCAGCACACAGGGGGACGAGGTAACGGGTGTCCCCCTCCACGCGATCGGAAAACAGGGCGTCTTTGTGCGGGCGCTTGATGATGCGATCCTGAATGACGAGATCGACTGCGCTGTTCACAGCATGAAGGACATCCCGGCGATCCGGCCCTCGGGCCTGTTTACGTCCGCGATCCTCCCCCGGGACTCTCCCGCGGACTTCCTTGCCTTCTCCGGCCCGGTCTCGGCCGTCAGGATGATCGGCACGTCCAGCACCCGGCGCCGGGCCCAGCTCCTCCGCCACGACCCCTCCCTTGAGATCAAGGATCTCCGGGGGAACGTGGATACGAGGATCCGGAAGATGAGCGAAGGGCAGTACAACGCGATCGTGCTTGCCGAGGCCGGCCTTACCCGGCTCGGTATCCGGATCCCGGGCGAACGCCTGCCCCCGGAGAAATTTGTTCCCACCCCCAACCAGGGAACGATAGCGGTCGTGAGCCGGGCAGACCCTTCGATCATGGAAGTGCTCTCCGGCCTCGACCATCCCGCGACCCGGCGGGACGTAGCGATTGAGCGTGCGGTGATGGAGCAGGTGGGAGCCGGCTGTTTTACCCCCATGGGCATCTTCTGCAGGGACGGCAACCTGATCGCAGAAGTCCTCTCGCTGGACGGTACAAAGACAGAGCGGATTGAAAAGAAGATCGGGACGCTCGAGGAGGCCCGGGCAGAGGGCACGGCCCTCCGGGCACGGGCCGGCGACCTGATCGCGGATGCATACCATACCCTGGGGATCTCCTTATGACGGGCATTGTCTATCTGGTGGGCTCCGGCCCGGGTGGCACGGGACTGTTGACACAGCGGGCAGCGGACTTACTCGAAGCGGCAGATGTCATCCTCTATGACCAGCTGCCCGGTGAGGAGATCCTCTCAAGTCTCCCCTCCCGCGCCGAGAAGATCGACTGCGGGAAATACGGCGGCCACCACACGCTCAAACAGAACGAGATCGAGGCCCTGATGGTGGACCGGGCCAAAAAGGGACACCGGGTTGTCCGGCTCAAGGGCGGGGATCCGTTCCTCTTTGGGCGGGGCGGCGAGGAACTGGAGACGGTCCGGGCAGCAGGCATTCCTGTCGAGATGGTGCCGGGGATCTCCAGTGCGCTTGCAGTCCCCGCATCGGTGGGGATCCCGGTTACGCACCGGAAGTATGCCTCGCAGGTGACCATCCTTACCGGTCACGAGGACCCGACCAAGCCCGCACCGGCACTGGACTGGAAACTGCTGGCACAGAGCCGGGGCACAATCGTGATCCTGATGGGCGTGGCAAACCTGCCTAACATTGCAAAGGCCCTCCTCTCCCATGGAAAAAACCCGGAGACACCGGTCGCGATCATCGAGCGCGGTCTGCGCAAAGACCGCCGGATCACGACCGGCCCGCTCTCCGGGATTGGCGAACTGGCCGTACAAGCCGGGGTAAAACCCCCGGCCGTGATCGTGATTGGCGACGTTGTCCGGCTCTACGATCCCCGGCGGCCTGACCTGATTCCCCCGGAGGCGACGTAGCGATGCTTGACGAAATCAACAAATTTGAACGGATTGTGTACACGGTTCTGATCATCCTGCTGGGTGCGGTCCTGATCTGTGCGATAGCAGAACTGGTCGCGATGATTGTCTCCTACCTGTTCATTCCCTCCCTGAACCTGCTCGACAGCCGCGAGATTGTTGCCGTGCTCGGCGCTTTCCTGCTCGTGCTCATTACGGTGGAACTGCTGGACACCATGAAGGCCTATATTGCCGAGAACGTGATCCACGTGGAGATCGTGGTACTCCTGGCCATTATTGCGATTGCCCGGAAGGTGATCCTGCTTGACCCGGCGTCAACGGATTCCGGGGAACTGATCGGGATTGGGATTATCATCGTCGGTCTTGCGGCTGCATATTACCTGATAAAACAAGCCGGCGTGGTGATCGGGAGCGGGAAGGACAGGAAAACTGTCGATATACCGCAGGAAAAATCCTGAAAAACAGCTTCGGGCAGGTTTTCCCTGCACGGTCCCTTTTGCGGCAACCATTCTGACGGTTGTACGACAATTTTAAAAATATCCGCACGAAAAGCCGGGGATTGAAGGTATTTTTACCTGGAGTCCCTGTTGATTTCCTTTAGGTGCCGGCTGGAGCGGCGTTCCCGCCAAACCGGTAACAGTCCTCCGGGACCACGATCTCGAACCGCACCCCGGCACCCGGTGTCCCGTGCTCGCTAATCGACAGATCGGTAATTGAGAGGATCTCGCGGGTGATAAAGAGTCCAAGACCGGTGTGCTTCCCAAAGCCCCGTTCGAAGATCTTCTCTTTTTCTCCTGCGGCGACCCCCACCCCATCATCACGGTAGATCAGGAGAAGGCCGGAGGCACCTCGTTCGTACGATACCGAGATACGTTTAACATGTTCACCGTGCCGGAGAGAGTTGTCTATCAGGTTCTCAAACACTTTTTCCAGCAACGGGTCGGCATAAACTTCAAGATCTCCGGTGGTGATCTCAAGGGTAATACCGGCAGACCTGACCAGCGGCAAAAGGAGCGCCATCTGCTGCGCCACATTAATCCACAGGGGAGCCTTGACGCCAATGTCTTCGTAGGTCCTGGTAAATTCAATCTGGCGGAGGATATTGTTGGCAACAACCTCCTCCTTGTCGATGGTTGCGGTCATCTCGGGATCCTGCGGCATCATCCGGGTAAGCTCAATATAGGCAAGGAGTGCGGTCAGCTGGTTCTTGATATCGTGGCGGGTGATCCCGGAGAGGAGGTTAAGTTTTTTGTTCGCCAGCAGGAACGCTGCCCGGGAGGAGTCAAGCTGGACATTGACATTTTTCAGCTCGGTATTCTGGAGAATAACCCGTTCATGATACCGGGTCATCTCCTCCACGACCTTCCAGATGACCGCCGCGACAATGACGAGCATCAGGGCCCGGAGGATCGCTTCGTACGGGATCGATCCCGGGGCAAGCAGCCAGCTGACGATCACTTCGAGAACACCAAAGAAGAGCGCAATGGCAACTACGGTCCTGCCGTACCAGAGCCCGGCAATCACGACAATAAGATAGTAAAACTGTGTGTACACGACCGAGACATGATACGTGTAGTGGACGATACACTCAAGAAAGACTCCGGTGAGCACAAGGAGTATCAGAACCAGGAATTTCAGCTGGTCGGGCGGGTTATAAAAGGTACTCGTCAAATTGCTTTCGCTCATTCCTTTCTCCGGGACTGTTTCTACAATAACTTCCAGAATATTGTATATATGTCCGTCGATAAGGTTCACCAGGGCCAACCGCTTTCTTCCGGCCGGGCGCAGGAAATCCGAGGATGTCCTGTCAGGCCTTCATCGCCGGGCTGACAGTTCTCCACGGTTAAACAAGGATTAATACATTACCGCAACAAAAGTTGTGGAGATGGGCGACGCAGTGCCTGCCGGCGGTCCGACACAGGACGAGATCATGGCGGTCTCTCTTTTTAAGATGGGTATTGCCGCCGGCGATACGGTCCTTGACCTCGGCTGCGGGACCGGCAAGGTGGCGATTGCTGCCGCAGCCCGGGCAAAAAAGGTGTACGCCATTGACCGGCGCCCGGAAGCGATCGCGTACGCGAAAAAAGCAGCTGCGGAAGCAGGGCTAATGAATATTGAATTCTTCTGCGGGGAAGCAACGGATTTTCTGGCAACGGCCCCCCTCTTTGACTGCGCCTTTGTCGGGGGATCGCAGCAGATCAAAACAATTCTTCCTGTCCTCGCACAGAAAGTCCGGCGGGTGATCGTGGTCAATGCTGTCCTCGTGGACACCCTTGCAACTGTAACGACTGCCATGCAGTCATTAGGGATCTTCCGCGAGACCGTGCAGGTCCAGGTGGCCCGCTCGCATGCACTTGGAAAGAGCATGATGTTCAAGCCTATTGACCCGGTCTACATCATCGTGGGGGCTGGTGCAGCATGCTCGTAGGCCTTGGTCTTGGCCCGGGAAACCCGGAACTCTTAACGCTCCGTGCCGTCCGGCTGCTGAAAGAGGCCGACACGGTCTTTGTCCCGGGCCGGATCGCTGCAGATCTCGTAGCCCCCTACCGCGAATCTGTTATGCTCGATTTTCCCATGACCGATGATGAGGACCGGATACGGGCATGCCTTGAGGCCAACGCAGAGAAGATCGCACCCGTGGCACAAAAAGGACTCGCAGTCTTTGGGATTCTCGGCGATCCGAACTTCTTCTCCACTTTCTCCCGCCTCTGCGGGATCCTTGCAGAGCACCACCCGGGGATCGAGTACCGGACAGAACCCGGGATCAGCTCGATCACGGCCTTTGCCGCGGCAGCCGAAGTCCCGCTGAACGGGGGTTTTCTTGTCTCTGACGGTGCAGAACCATCAGCCCTTATACGGCTCAAGGCCCGGCGCCCGCAAAAGATCATTGCCGGTCTCAAAAAGGAAGGCTATAGCGAGTTTGTCCTTGTGGAACGGATGTTCTTTCCCGACATGAAAGTGTACCGGGATGACGAGATCCCGGAGAAGAGCGATTACATGAGCGTGCTGTACGCGAGGCGCCGGAAATGACCGGCATAAAAAAATCCCGCAGAAAGACCGGGGCAAAGGTCTGGTTCGTGGGCGCCGGACCCGGCGATCCCGGGCTTATCACGGTCAAAGGACAGGATCTCGTGAATACCGCAGATGTCCTGATCTACGCCGGATCGCTGGTTAACCCGGTACTCGTGGACGCATCGAAAGCAACGGTAAAACAGGACAGCTGGGGGATGCACCTCGATGAGATGGTCGATGCCCTGGAGAAGCACGCAAAGGCAGGTAAAAAGGTAGTACGGCTCCACTCGGGTGATCCTGCATTGTATGGTGCGATTGTCGAGCAGATGGAACGGCTCGAAGACCGGGGGATCGAGACCGAAGTCGTGCCCGGTGTCTCCTCCCTCTTTGCGGCCGCAGCCGCGCTCAGGACGCAGCTGACGCTCCGGGGTGTCTCGGAGTCAGTGATTGTCACCCGCCCGGCCGGAAAGACACTTGCAAAGGACCAGATCGCGGAGTTCTCGCGCCTGGATTCAACGCTGGTCATCTTCCTTGGTACCGAAAAACTCGAAGAGATCACCGCAAGGCTCGAATGCGATAACAAGACCCCGGCAGCCGTGGTGTACCATGCCTCGTGGCCGGACCAGAAAGTAGTCCGGGGTACGGTAGCTGACATCGCGGCAAAGGCACGGGCGGCCGGCATTGAGCACACGGCCCTGCTGCTCATCGGCGGGGTCGTTGGTACGGAAAAAGAGGGGCACGTTACCTCGTACCTCTATTCATGACAGACACGGTCGTGATCGCTCTTGGCCGGTTCCTGCCGGATGCCCGGCGGATCGCGGCATTCCTCAATGCGGAGGTAATCGAGTACCAGGCCGGTATCTTTGCCGGGGTTTTCCCGAAAGCCCGGCAAATCGTGGCCCTGATGTCCATGGGTATCGTGGTGCGGGGAATTGCCCCGCTGCTCTCGGACAAGTGGACCGATCCGGCCGTGGTCGTGGTTACGCCGGACTTTTTGTACGCCGTCCCCCTTGTCGGCGGTCACCACGGGGCAAATGCGCTTGCAAAGAAGCTTGCCGGCCTTGGCCTCACCCCGGTCATTTCCACGGCCACCGAGGCTACCGGGCATGATTCGGTCGAAGGGATTGCCGATCGTTCCGGCTGCGATATCGTGTGCCGTGACTCAACGCGGGCGGTGAATGCCGGCATCCTGGACGGCACCACAAAGGTCTATGCCATTCCCGGCCCCGGGGTTGTCCTTGCCGGCCCGGATGTCTCGATCCTGGTGCACCGGGGCGAATACACGGTAGGGATTGGCTGCCGGAAAGGGGTGACGGATGTCGAGGTGACCCGGGCGATAGAAGAGGCGCTTGCTGAAGCAGGGATACCAAAGGATAAGGTCATGGTCTATGCCACAACCGCGAAAAAATGCAATGAGGCCGGGCTCTGCAATGCGGTTGCCGCAATCCCTGCCAATTTAATATTCCTGGATGATGACACTATTAACGCGCAGGTGCCAGCCACGCCTTCCCGGGCAAAAAAGATCGGCCTGGTCGGGGTGGCCGAGCCGTGTGCGCTTGCAGTCTCAAAACACCGGGAACTGATCATGAGAAAGAAAGTTTTTTCGAAGGTGACCATTGCCATCGCCCGCTGAGTCCCCGGGTCTCTTTATTGTCGGGATTGGTCCCGGCCGCACGGAGTACCTGACCGTCCGGGCAGCCCACGCGATCGCCCGTGCAGAGTACGTGATTGGAAACGACAGTTACCTTGACTCCATCCGTCCCTTAATCGAAGGCAAACAGGTGATAAGGAGCTCGATGGGGAAGGAAGTGGAGCGGGCAAAGAAAGCGATCGAGCTTGCACAGTCGCATCCGGTCGCGATCGTATCGGGCGGGGATGCCGGCGTGTACGGCATGGCAGGGATTGTCCTTGAGGTGCTCGAACATTCGGGAGCGGAGATCCCGGTCGAGATCGTGCCGGGGGTAACTGCCGCAAATGCCGCAGCATCGCTTGTGGGTTCGCCCCTTTCCGGCGATTTTGCGGTTATCTCCCTCTCGGACCTGCTCACCCCGCTCGAGATCATCGAGAAACGACTCGATGCTGCCTTCTCGGTTGGGATCCCGGTCGTACTCTATAACCCCCGGAGCCAGGGCCGGCCGCACAACTTTGCGCTCGCCATCGAGCATGCCCGGAAGTACTACCTGCCGATCGTGCCGGTTGCAGTGGTGAAAAACGCCCTCCGGGAAGGGCAGGAGAAGCCGGTGATTGTGACCCTGGGGGAGATCGAGAGTGTCATGGACGCAATCGATATGCACACGACCGTCATTATCGGCGGAAGCGAAAGCAGGATATGGAGGATGGGTAACGATGTCAAAGGAATCATCACGCCACGCGGATACCAACGCAAATACGTATATTGACCCCGGTGCAACCACCCGCGAGGCCTACGAGATCTCCAAGACCTCAAGGACGCTTGCCCGAAAGATGGTGGGAAACGAAAGTCCCGAGGACCGGGTCCGGCAACGCTGCTCTGTTGCGGTGGGAGACTTTGCGATGGCCGGCCTGCTCCGGTTCAGCCTTGACCCGGTTACGGCCGCGGTAGCAGCGCTCAAATCCGGCGCCCCCATTATTACCGATATCCGCATGGTCCAGGTTGGCATCCAGAAAAAAGGCCATCATTCGGAGATCCTCTGCGCACTCGATTTCGGGGGAGAGATCGCACGCGAACGGGGGATTACCCGGAGCTCTGCCGGCTTTGTTGCCCTCCGGGAACGGCTCGCCGGTTCCATTGTCGTGATCGGCAATGCGCCGTCTGCCCTTCTTCTGGTCTGCGATATGATCCGGGAAGGCGTCCGGCCCGCAGTTGTTATCGGCGCACCGGTGGGTTTTGTCAATGCAGCGGAATCCAAGGCCTTCCTGCGGACGCTTGCGATCCCCTCCATCTCCACGGAAGGGACCCGGGGCGGTACCCCGGTGGCGGTGGCGGCCATCAATGAATGTATCACGATCCTGATCGAGGAATCCGCGTCATGAGGGACCCGGTTACCGGTTTTTTGTACCCTGCAACCTGGGAGGCAAAGGCAACCAACCCTGCCGGCCTTTCCCTGGCAGCCCGTGGTTTTGCGGTGCTCACGGCATCAGGCACCGTCCTCCTTCGGGGATATACGACCGGGACCACGGCTGCGGCAGCCTGCAAGGCGGCGATCCTCTCCCTGTCCGGTAACATTACTGAAGTCCGCATCCGTCTTCCCTGCGGGCTTGAAGCGGATCTTCCGGTCACTGCCCGGGACGGGCGGGCGTCCTGCAAAAAGTACGCCGGGGATTATCCCTCGGATGTGACGGCAGGCCTCGAATTTGTGGCAGAAGCCGCGAGAGCACCGGAGGGTATTCTGCTGGTACCGGGAACGGGTATCGGACGGTATATCCGGGATACCCCCCGGTACAAAAAGGGTGAGCCGGCCATCAGCGAGGCACCGCTTGCCTGTATCCTCTCCTCCATGGAAGAGGCGCTTGCAGAGACCGGCCTTTCTGGCACCACGGTCACGCTCTCGATCCCGGACGGTGAGCGTGTTGCGAAAAAGACCCTCAACCCCCAGGTCGGGATCGAGGGCGGGATCTCGGTACTGGGATCCACCGGCCTCGTGGAGCCCTGGGACGACCACCTCGAAGAATCGGTGATGGCCCGGGTTGCCGGGGCAGAAGATGTTGTCATCACCACCGGCAGGATCGGACTCCGGTATGCCCGGCTGCTCTTTCCTGATCACGAAGTGGTGCTTGCCGGGGGAAAGATCAAAGAGGCGCTCTCTGCGGCAAAGGGAAACGTTACGCTCTGTGGCCTTCCGGCCCTGATCTTAAAATACATCGAACCGCATATTCTCGATAGCACCGGGTTTGCGACCGTAGAAGAGCTTGCGTCTTCGCCGGCATTTTTTGCGGCAGTCACCCCTGTTCTTGCAGCGTATAAGAAAAAGTATCCCCGAATCAGGGTAGTACTCGTGAACCGGGAAGGGACCATTATCGCGGAGAGTCCATGAAGATTGTAGGTGTGGGATGCGGGCCGGGCCTGCTCACGGAGCAGGCAGTACAGGCAATCCGTACGGCACGCCTCATCTACGGGTCCAGCCGGGCCATCGACATGGTGCAGAAACTGATCCCGGCCAACTGCACCGTGCGCTCCATCAGCGATTACCGGAACCTCTCGGCGCTTCCCGAGAACGCGGTCGTGCTCTCCACGGGCGATCCTATGCTTGCCGGTCTCGGGTACCTGCCCGGCGAAGTGATCCCCGGTATCTCCTCCCTGCAGGTGACCGCTGCCCGCCTCCATATCCCGCTCTCCCGCGTGGCCGTGATCGTGGCCCATGGACGGGGCCATGACCGGGCCATGCAGGAGACCATCGAGGAACTCAGACGGGAAAAAATCGTCTTTCTTATTGCCGATCCCCGGTTTGACGTCAACGAACTGTACCGGCGTCTCGGTACCATGGGGCTTGCTGCAACGGTCCGGATCGCGGTCTGTGAAAACCTCGGCTATCCTGACGAACATATCCAGACCGGAGATCTTGTCGCTCCGCCTTTCCCGGATACTGATCTCTATTCCCTCGTGATCGGCCCGTTCGCGGAAGCTGCTGCAAAAAAATCCTGAGGGAAAACTCATTACTGGCCGGGTTTCGTTGAGGACTGAAGGAACCTGATAGAGGGATCCTATTTACCTGTCCTGACCCCATAGAATGGTATGAAGATCCAGCGTCTTACGGCACCCCGGATGAAAGGGATCCTGCTTGGGATCCTTGTTGCGGTTATCGTTACCGTGATCGGCACCCCACCGGGGTTTGCCGTTGTCGTGGGCATCATCTTCGGCCTTGTGGCATACCTGGTCCTCAATGACCGCACAAGGACCGGCTGAAGCCAACGCCGAACCTTTCCCTGCAAAAACACTTTTACGGATTGCGGTCATACGCTTGGATACGGGGCATACACCATGAGTTCAGCAAAACAATCACCGATCTCAAAGGTCCAGCTCAGCTACCTGTTCTTCATTATCGGCATAATCCTGATGCTTATCCCGGATCTCAACGGTCTTGGGTTCCTCCCGGCAGATGTCCGCCAGTATTTTGGCGTGCTCTTCTACCCGGGAATCATCTGTATTGTCATCGGGTATATCCTGAAATAACGCCGTTGACTGATACGTGAATCAAAAAAGATATTACTTCTTTTCCGCGGCCTTTTCCCCGCTCTTTGCGGCCGGGGGCTTTTTCTCGATCTTCATCTCGCACTGCCGGTCCCCGGTGCACATGGTCCGCACGTACCGGGCAGTATAGTCTTTGTTGAGGAGCGGGACCGCCGTAAGCGTGAGTGCCATACACCGGGAGAATGCCCGCTCATGGTCGTTTGCAAGCGTGTAACTATGGATCAAAAACGGGCAGCGCTTAACAATGACCACTGCCCCGTCGTTTGTGACCTCCATCGTCTCCCCCCCGTACTCCGGCCCGAAAAGGATGATGGTAGCATTCTGGACTGCAAGTGCAATCTCCTTTGCATTCCTGACCGGAAAGGAGCTCGTGTGGACGATGTCTTTGACCATCTTTGCGATCTCCATCCAGATCTCCTGTTCGAGTGTGGCAAACTGCGGCCCGAGGGCTTCGCGAAAGGCGATCTCGTACAGCGCCGGGAGTTTTGCAGCGCACGCGGCAGCGTACCGCCATCGCACATTGTCGGGAATATCCTTGAGGTCCGGCATAAGCATCCTCACGCAGATGTGGACAACCGGATATATCAATATGGTGATGGGAGCAGGATGAAAACGGCCTATTCCGCGATCCGGTACCCGTCCTTTCCCTTCCGGAGAAAGCCCTCGTTCTGGAGTGCTGCAAGGATCCGGCGCACCCGGGCGGGTTCTTCGGTAAGCGCAGAGATGATCGCCTGCTCCCGGGCCGGGGCATTTCCGATCACGTATTTCAGGATCAGGCCCCGTATCCGCCGGTCCGAGCCGGCAAACGGCGCCTGCTTCACGTACGCAGTGCTTCTCCGGTTGGGGTTGGGCACGCTTTTTTTGAGTTCCGTCCCGAGATCCATGAGTGCCCAGTACCATGCCCGGGGGTTTCTCCGGTCAAGTGTTCGTTCCACAAGGGGCAGGATCTCCGCATCGGTCACCGCTTCGGCATCGGCAAAGAAGAAATGGATAAAGACCCGGCGGATGTTTGTCTCGATAAAGATCACCGGCAGGTTGTAGGCAAAGGCGCAGATGGAAGAGGCAGTAGCAGGCCCGATACCGGGAAAGGTGGCAAGGACTTCCGGGTCGCGGGGGAGTGTTCCACGAAATTCATTTACCATCTTTTCGGCACATTTTTTCAGGGCCACAGCCCGGCGGTTATATCCCATACCCTGCCATGCGGCAAGGACATCGGCAAGAGGTGCCCGGGCCAGGGCAGCGGCGTCCGGGAATGCTGCAACAAATGCGGGATATTTTATTGCAACCCGGTCCACCCGGGTCTGCTGGAGCATAATCTCCGATACAAGGATCCGGTACGGGTCTTCTGTGTGGCGCCAGAGCATATCGTGCCGGCCGCGGGAAGTATAGAACGCGAGCACAAGATCCCGGAATTGTGCTGCTGCCTCATCGGTCAGGTTGTCCCGGGAAAAGGCCGGGCCGATCGTTTCAAGGCAGGTCTGGGTACTTTTCTTCATGGTGTGGCGGCGGGATGCGTTTTCTCCCTGATACTCTCATCGTGGTTCTGGATAAAAACTGGTATTGCTGCAGGCAGAACGAGCCGGGGGGAAGGATGCAGCGGAGGTATCGGATGTATTATGTCCGCCCAAAGAGCTCGTCCAGTTTCCCCCGCGTAAACCGGATCATGGTGGGCCGGCCGTGCGGGCAGGTGAACGGCATCTTTGTGGCCCGGAGCTGGGAGATAATCCTCCGGCACTGCTCGATGGTACAGACCGTGCCGGCCTTGATCGCACTCCGGCAGGCAATAATCCGCGTGAGCCGCTCCCGGTCGCTGACCGGCCGGTCCATGTCCTTGTGGAGGAGATCGCTTACCAGGTCATCGATCATTGCGGGGCCCTCCACCTTGCCCATCAGGGCAGGGACAGCCCGGACCAAAAAGGACCCGGCACCGAACTCTTCAATGATGACGCCTTCCTGCGCAAGCGCAGGGATCAGGCTTTTGAGGATCGCGGCGTCTTTGGGTGGGCGGTGGATGATTGCCGGGACAAGCAGTTCCTGCGCCTGCCGGGCCGCCATGCTCCTGCTCACCTGCTCATAGAAGATCCGCTCGTGGGCTGCGTGCTGGTCAATGATAATGAGTTCCCCATTGGCAGCTTCAGCAAGGATATAGATCCCGCCGATCTGCCCGATCACGTCCATCTCCGGCACAACAGCAGTGACCGGGGGGATGCCGCTGGCAAGCTCGGTCTGCCGGAGCCGGGAGTCAGTCAAGGCCGTACCGCTATGGGTCGGTTCTGTAAAGGGCGAGAGTGTGCCTGGTACTGCCGGGACTGTGATCGTCCCGGCGCAGTAGGGATCCGCGGGTTCCGCTACATACGGCACAGGCAGGGTATCGCTCTCCCCGGCATCCAGGTTTTGGTACACCGGTTGCGGGGCGGTCACCTCGGGGATCAGGTCGCCCGTAGCAAGTGCTGCGCGCACTGAGTCGCGCACACCCTCTGCGATCTCTTTTTCTTTGGTGAGCCGGACCTCCTTTTTTGTGGGATGGACGTTGATGTCCACGAGCCGGGTATCGATCGCAAGCGAGAGGAAGGCGACAGGATACCGCCCGTGGGGGAGGAGAGTCCCGTACCCTTCGCGGATTGCGGTGGTCAGGGAAGGCGCCGTGATGTACCTGCCATTGATCGCGATTAGAATCCGGTCATGATCCTTGCGTGAAAGGGCCGGTCGGGAAACATAACCGGAGATACGCATGAACGGCAGGTCGGCTGCTACGGGAATAAGTTCGCGTGCATAATCGTTCCCAAAGATCCGGGCGATCGTGTCGAGGGATCGTCCGGTCCGTTCGGTGACCAGCTGCTCCCGGTTGTTATGGAAAAACCGGAACGAGACCTGCGGGCAGGCGAGGCAGAGTCCTTCGAGGATCCCGTGGATCCGCGCGATCTCTGTTGTCAGGCTCTTCTGGAACTTCTTCCGGGCCGGGGTATTGAAGAAGAGTTCCTCCACGAGCACACTGGTGCCCTCCGGTGCCCCGGTCTTGCCCCGTGTGGTGATCTCTCCCCCGACCACGACAATCCGGGTGCCGGGCATCCTGCCGCTGCCCTGGGGCCTGGTAACGAGAGTTACTTTTGCGATCGCGGCAATGCTCGCCAGTGCTTCGCCCCGGAATCCCAGGGTATGAATCGAGAACAGGTCATCGAGTTTGCGGATCTTGCTCGTTGCATGGGGAACAAAGGCAAGCTCTGCATCGGCCGGCTGCATCCCGCACCCGTCATCGGTCACTTTTATCGCTGCGATCCCGCCCTGCACGGACGTGATGTCGATCCGTACCGTACGGGCGCCGGCATCGATCGCGTTCTCCACGAGTTCCTTTACCACCGATGCCGGCCGTTCGATCACCTCGCCGGCCGCGATCTGGTTGACGGTTGCCGGGTCAAGCACCCGTATGACAGGGGAATGCTCCTCTGCGGTCATGCATCCCTCTCTTTGGGGGATCTGCCGGATGTCCCTGCACGTCTTTTGAGCTCGGCCAGTTTTGCAAGCGCCTGCATCGGGGTCATGGCATCCGGGTCAAGACCGGCAATCTCTGCGATCACCGGATCCGGCACGGGGGGTGCGGCCCGGGCCGGCAGGCTGTCATCCACCAGCAGGAGCTGGGTGTAGCGCCGGGCTTTCGCGCCCCCGGAAGTATCGCGGCTCAGGGTATCGGAAAGGATCGCATCGGCCCGTTCGGTGACTTTCTTCGGGATGCCCGCAAGACGGGCTACGTGAATACCGTAGCTCTTGTCGGTTGCCCCGGGGATCAGTTTCCTGAGGAAGACGACCTCCTTTTTTGTCTCCTGCACGGCAAAATGGTAGTTTTTCACCCGTTTTAACTCTCCCTCCATCCCGATGAGCTCATGGAAATGGGTGGCAAAGAGCGTCTTTGAGCCGGCTGCCGATTTCCCGTGCAGGTATTCGAGCACCGCCTGGGCGATCGAGCATCCGTCCGCAGTACTGGTGCCCCGCCCGATCTCGTCAAGGATAACAAGGCTTTTTCCTGTCATGTTGTTGAGGATGTTTGCCAGCTCGAGCATCTCAACAAAGAATGTGCTCTGGCCGCTGGCGAGATCGTCAAATGCACCGACCCGGGTGAAGATCCGGTCAATGATGCCAATCCGGGCCGACCGTGCAGGGACAAAACTTCCCGCCTGTGCCATAATACAACAGAGCGCTATCGAGCGCATGTACGTGGATTTTCCTGCCATGTTTGCGCCGGTGATGATCATGATCTGGGTCTTTGACCCGGAGAGTTCGGTATCGTTGGGGACAAATCCCCCGGCAAGGCTCCGTTCAACCACCGGGTGCCGGACATCCCGGCAGGTGATGGCATCTCCCTTGTCCAGCAGGGGGCGCACATAGTCGAAATCCACTGCCACGTCCGCCAGTGCTGCTGCGACATCGAGCGCGGCGATTCCCTGGGCTATCCGCTGGAATGCGGAAACTTCTTTTCTGATCTCATCGATCAGGCTGGCATAGAGCGAGCGCTCGAGTGCAAGGACACGCTCGTCAGCATCGGTAATCAGGGCCTCTTTTTCCCGGAGTTCCGGGATCGTGTACCGTTCCCCCGTCGCCGTAGTCTGCCGGCGTTCATAGCGGGCCGGGACAAGCGAGAGGTTGCTCTTGCTTATGTCAATGTAATAGCCGAAGATCCGGTTGTACCCTACTTTGAGGGATTTAATACCGGTCTTCTCCCGTTCCTGCTGCTGGAGCTCTATGATCCAGTTCTTCCCGGAGTGCAGGACACCGGTCATACCGTCCAGCTCCAGAGAGAATCCCGGACGGATAACGCCGCCGTTCTTTGCGATCGCAGGAGGGTCATCAATGATCGCTCTCCGGATAAGATCGATAATGGCCGGGAGATCTATCAGGCAGTCCAGGGCCGCTGTAACACGATCGGGTATCCCGGTCCCTGATCCCGTCGTGGACGAGGCAAGGAGATTCCGGATCTCCGGGAGAGTGGCAAGCGAGTCCGCGAGAGCAACGAGATCCCGGGGGCCGGCATTCCCGTACGCGATTCTCGCGGTTATCCGTTCGATATCGGCATGGTGCGTGAGGAGCTCCCGCAGGGACATGCGCATCGTGGCCGAGGTGGTGAAGTATTCGACCGCATCAAGCCGGGCATTGATCCGCGCAATCTCCGTAAGCGGCCGGGTCAGCTGCCGGCGCAGGAGCCGGCTGCCCATCGGGGTCTTCGTCCGGTCAAGGGTGGAAAAAAGCGTAGCGCCCTTTGCCCCGCCCCGGATACTCTCGTGCACCTCCAGGTTGCGCAGCGTGATCGCATCAAGCATCATTCCTGTGGCCGATGAACGTGTGGCAAGGGCACTCACGTGCGGGAGCGCAGACTTCTGGGTCTCCGCTGCATACGAGAGTGCCGCTCCGGCCGCACCGATCGCCGCGGGCATGGCATCACAGCCATAGCCGGCAAGGGAAGTGACCCCGAAATGGTCACAGAGGGTACGGCTGGCCCGGTCAGGGAGGAACCGGTCATCGGCATAGGGAGTTACCACCACGTCGTCCCTGCTCATCAGGGCCCGCATCTCTTCATCAACCGTGGAGGGGACGATGCATTCGGCCGGGCGGTACCGGGCGATCTCGGACCGGATACTCCCGGAAACGCCCTCAGCCGGGATGGCAACCACAAAAAATTCGCCGGTGGAGATGTCCAGGAGTGCCATGCCCCAGTCTGCCCCTTTGGCACCGGGCGACAGGGCCATCAGGTACGCGGCAGCTGATGAGGGGAGCATGGCCGGGTCGATCACTGTACCGGGGGTGATCACCCGGACCACCTCGCGCTTCACGAGCCCTTTTGCGGTCCTGGGATCTTCGGTCTGCTCGCAGATCGCGACCTTGTAGCCTTTTGCCACGAGCCGGGCAATATACCCCTCCCCCGCGTGATGGGGGACACCGGCGAGCGGGATACGCTGGTCGCCGTTTTTCGACCGGGAGGTGAGCACGAGATCGAGCTCCTTTGACACGACCACGGCATCATCTTCCAGCGTTTCAAAGAAATCCCCGATATGGAAAAAGAGGATGGCATCGGGGTACTGCGCCTTGATCTCCCGGTACTGCCGCATACCCGGGGTAAGATTTTTGCCATCATCGGCGCATGGGCCGGTGCCGGGGGAAGGCGCAATAGTCATCAAAAGTACTATGGGCGGCAGGAGATTAAACCGTACGGATCCGGCGTGACCGTATCAGGAGCTGGAACGATAGAAGATAAGGGCAGGAAGAGAGACAAGGAGCGCAACAAGACCGAATGCGAGCCCGATTGCAAGACCGGTGGCAAGCAGGCCCAGGAGCACGAGAAATCCCCCCTTGATAACCGGGATATTGATAACAAGAATACACAGGCCGGCAAGGATCAGGATAACCAGGCCGGCAACAGCATTTCTGATATCCTGCACACTGGGAGAGAAGGAAATGGCAAGGCTCGTTACCAGGTACAGGTAGAGGATAAACCAGGGGTTGAATGCAATGATAAGATTCTGGTACAGCGTGGTACCGATCGCTTCAACCATGCTGAACAGGGACGTGATCGTATCAAGAGAGGGCATTGCTGAGGCAAACGAGCAGCCGGTGTACGTGCCAAAGAGCCAGGTAAGTGCAGCAAGGACCAACGGGAGGAAAAAGAGCGGGGCAGTGTTGATAATCAGGTTTCCGAGGACCGGGATTGCCGGCGGAGAGTACGAGACACTCCCTCCCTCTTTTGAGAGAAGCACAACGTCCCGGACTTTTGCACCAACAAGAAGGCAGCCGATCACATGGGCACATTCGTGGACGATGACTCCCGGGGCAGTAAGGATCAGATAGAGCAGGGGATACCGGAGCGAATGCGCCCAGATATGGTCGAGCAGCCTCGAGAGTCCCATGATAAGTAGACCGGCGCCGATGACCGTGACAAAGGTCTCCAGGGCCGGCGTGATAATGCTGCTCATTAAGATGTATATCCAACAGGATTGGTAAAAAACGCATGCTGGGGGATACTGCAGGTTCCCAGGTATATCTGAAAAGATAATATGGGCAAAGGAACGATGAAACGGTATGCATCCCGCTGCTGAACAGGATCCCGGCACATCAGGTGACAGTCCTTCGCACCGGTCACCCAACAGGCTGGCCCGTGAGAAGAGCCCGTACCTGCTCCAGCATGCATACAACCCGGTTGACTGGTACCCGTGGGGGGAGGAGGCATTCTCCCGTGCAGCAAGGGAGAACCGGCCGGTCTTTCTTTCCATCGGTTATTCCACCTGCCACTGGTGCCATGTGATGGCGCGGGATTCGTTCGAAGATAAGGGTATAGCCCGGATTCTCAATGATCATTTTGTCTGCATCAAGGTTGACCGGGAAGAGCGGCCGGACATCGACAGTGTATACATGGGGATCTGCCAGCAGCTGACCGGGCAGGGGGGCTGGCCGCTTACGATTTTGATGACCCCGGAAAAAAAGCCGTTCTTTGCCGGGACGTACTTCCCGAAAACGGGCAGGGCCGGGATGCCCGGTCTATCGGATATCCTCCTCCGGATCGCCAGTCTCTGGGAAACAAAACGCGATGAGCTGTACGCTGCGGCAGACCGTGTCCTTTCCGGTACCCGCACAGAGAACGGGAAACCGGCAGCAGCGGATCCCGACCGGGATCTGCTGGATAAGGGGTTCCAGGAACTTGCAGGGCAATTTGATGAGGTAAATGGCGGTTTTGGCCGTGCGCCTAAGTTCCCGGCCCCCCATACCGTAATCTTCCTTTTGCGGTACTGGCAGCTGACCGGAAAAGATCGGGCGCTTGCCATGGCAGAGCAGACTCTTGATGCCATCCGGCGCGGCGGGATCTGGGATCATGCGGGAGGCGGACTGCACCGGTATGCGACAGATGCCCGCTGGCTGGTCCCTCACTTTGAGAAGATGCTCTCTGACCAGGCACTGTTTGTTCTTGCCTGCACCGAGGCATATGCAGCAACCGGAAAGATCCGCTATCGCTCCATAGCGGAGGAGTGCATCGCATACATGCTCCTCGAGCTACGGGATCCGGATGGAGGGTTTTACACGGCGGAGGACGCCGACAGCCCTGGTGGAGAGGGCGCGTTTTACCTCTGGACAGATGAAGAGATCGCTGGTATCCTTGGCCCGGATATGGCATTCTTTTTGTCTCTTTTCACCCTCACACCGTTGCCCGGTTCCAAAAACCATTCCTGCGTCATTTCCGCGAAAGGGCCGGATCCGGTTCTTGCACAAAAACATAAGATCACGGAGCAGGAGCTGGCGGTCCGTCGGGATACCTTTCTTGCCCGCCTTGCCCGGGTGAGGGACAAGCGCCCGCGGCCGGCCCGTGACACCAAGATCCTGACGGATACCAACGCTCTTGTCTGCACTGCCCTTGCCCGGGCCGGGAGAATCTTTGGCGACCCCGCATATACGGATGCGGCAATCCGTGTTCTCCGGTTTCTTGAACAACACCTGAGGGATCGGGATGGCCGGATCCTGCACCGGTACGGGGACGGGGAAAGTGCGATCCCTGGTTTTGCCGATGATTATGCATGGCTTATCGCTGCAAACATTGAACTCAGTCAGGCAACATTTGAGATCGGGTACCTCAGGGAGGCCATCAGACTGAATGATATCCTCCTTGCACACTTTCGCGACCGGGAAGGCGGCGGATTTTTTACTGCTGCCGATACCGCGGCAGATCTCCCGTTGCGAAAAAAGGAATGGTATGATGGCGCCATACCGTCCGCAAATGCGACTGCTTTTGAAAACCTCACCCGGCTCTTTCGGCTTATCGGAGATGATGGACTTGGGAAAGCGGCTGAAGAATGCGGCCGGTTTATTTCAGGGGCTGCCGCCCATGCACCCTCTGCCATTACCGGGTTCCTTGCAGCACTTGCCTGCTCTTCCTTTACCGGAAATACCCGGGATCTGGTGATTGCCGGCGATCCGGTTGATCCTGGTACCCGTACGCTTCTTGAAGCATTACACGGGCACTACCTTCCCGGGCTGCTGGTCCTGATCCGGCCCCCGGGAAGTGCGGGAGAGGTGGTGGATACAGTTGCACCCGCGGCACGTGGCAGGATTTCCCGCGAAGGCAGGGCAACGGCGTATCTCTGTACGGGTTCTGCATGCCTTCCTCCTGTCAGTAACCCGGAGGATCTGCGTAAAGCGCTGGATCACGGGAAAACCCAGATTACCCGATGAAAAAAAGTTTACGACGGTGTTTATCCGTATACCGCCGGAACCGTTACAGGTTTTTCAACGCAACCAGATCGCGGACACCAACAAGTTTCCAGACAAGCGAGCGTTCCTCTTCAGCAATCTTGGCGGCAGGATCGGCAGGTGAATGGCCGAGGGCTGCAAGGATGTTGCACGAGAGCCTGCGTTCCACGATCAGGTCGACAAATTTCTCGCGGATAATTTTTTTCTCGATGGAATCGCTTACCTCTTCCAGATACCCCTGAAGCGTGACAAAGGTATAGGAAGAAAGATCTTTTGTATATTTTTCGATCTCCACCGAGACGTGGGGGCTTTTCCGGAAATATTCCTGCTTCTTGCCGTATTTGGTGGAAAGGAAGTACATGAACGATCCGTCAAACACATACAGGAATGGCGCTATATACGGATATTTTTCGCCCTGGAAAGCGATCCGGCAGACATAGCCTTTCTCGATCAACCGGTCATATTCCTGCTTGTCCATACGGGGGATCTTCACGACATCCATCCAGACGCACCAATCTGGATTCAGGCAGGAAGATAATAAATCTTCGTAAATTACGCCCACCGGCTATTGATTCCATTTCCCGGGGAATTTTTCCCCGGTTATCAGTTTGATGTATCCGGTGTGTCCAAAGGCAGGCAGGGGTATCTCAGGAGGAGGGATTCCCCTGAAGGGATGACACTGGTTTTGAGAGTCTGGCATATCTCCTGAAGACTTACCGGGCAGTACCCAATGACTTCAATGCTCACATTAATCCTTTTTCGTACAGGATCCATGAAGGGAAACGCGCGTAGATCGTTGTTGTGGTGGTGGCCATGAATGATCCAGCCGGAATATCCTGCCGGGGCGTTAGCCGGATCGTGCACGAGGAGAAATTCCATCCCGTCCCAGGTAAGTGTCGCAGAAGTGATGGTTGTTTCTTTGGATCGGTCGTGGTTCCCGGCTAAAAAGGTAATGTTGCCGTTCAGGAGAGTCTTGTATTCTGTCTCCGGACGAGCCTGCTTCCCGTAGCGCAGATCCCCGAGGAAATAGACCTTGTCATCACCGGAAATACAACAATTCCAGTTTGCAATCAGCACCCGGTCCATCTCGGCAACATCGGAGGGAACGAAGGGGCGCGAACAGTAACGGATAATATTGGCATGCCCCAGGTGGAGGTCCGAGATCAGGAATGCCTGTCCGGGATCATGGGGGACCGGGCCGGCAAGTTCAAATCCTTCCGCTCTCCGGTACCGGGTCATGCTTTCCTGCCAGACACCGGGTGCCCGGATCTCTTCCGGAGTAAGCCACCGTTGCATAAGCAGGTCATACTCCCCCAGAATTTCCGTGTTTTTCATCACCGTGATCCGGAGCCCGGCATCATCAAGCAGGATAGGCCGGATCGGGTGATCGTGATGTCCCCGAATAAATCTGCGCAGCCGATCCCACCCGTTACGAAATGCGGCAGGGAAAAAGTTTGGCAACGATCCACCATGATCTTTAAGGGGGAGAGCAGCGAGACCGCTGATAATCTCCCCGGATTTTTTGGGGGGAAGACGGTTGGCAATGGTGACATGAAACCATTTTTTATCGGGATACAGGTCCCAGGCGTTCAGGCTGATGGTAAAGCCGGAGAGAGCCTTTGAGAGCGTTTCCGTAAGGATGAGAAGGGAAAGTGAAGGTCTGATTGAAAATGCCACAACCCCGCCATGCATCCCCTCCCGGCTTTCCCATCCCTGCAGAGTAAACGGGATCGCACCACCACGTGGTGCACAGGCAGCAACCGTGTCAAGAAGATCCTGCTCGCGACAGGGATCATCAAGACTGAACGGACCGAACAGGGTTATGTGCGGGTGATGTTCCCGGTACTGTTCTATTTTGAACTTCCGGGCAATGGCCCGGGTGGTTTCCTTGATGCGCCACCGCGTTCGGGCGAGGCGGATCTCGACAAGATAAGTATCACTCACGCACAATCCGCCTCCTGTACTGAATGGTAGGTGGCAGGGAGTTAAAATCCTGTTCCGGGTTTTATCGAATCCTGCACGATGAGGCGTACCGTGTTGGACACATTTTCGGTTCAATCAAAATATGCACTCATCATTTTTCTCTATGCGAGTGTAATCTGTGACAGCATTCTTGCTTTCGAGATATATTGTTTCAATAATTTACTAAAGGGATTTTTATTCTTCAATAGAAATCACCGATTCTATTATGCGCCGGGTGAATATTACGAGCAATACAATACATTTTATAAGGTCGACAGTTAATATACGCGAATTGGTAATGCATTATGAGATCTACATCTGTTGCATGTCTGATGGGAGTTGTTCTCCTTCTTATTTTGATAACTCCCTGTATTGCTGATTCCGGCAGCACGCAGGCCAGCTACATCGTAGTCGGCCAGGGACCGGTAGCACAGTTCGGCGCATATTACGCCTACCCGGTTGTTCCGACGCAGGTAATCTTTAAGGATTACTCCACGGGATCCACCCCGATGACGTACCTCTGGAACTTCGGTGACGGGCAGAGCTCCACCGAACAGAACCCCACGCACACATACACCCAGCAGGGGCTCTATACGGTCTCACTTACCGTAACCAATGCCTATGGTTCAAACACTGCGGTGAAAAACAACTATATTGCCATCGGGGTAAGCCCGGTAGCGAATTTTGTCGCAACACCGACAACAGGAACTGCACCGCAGATTGTCCAGTTCACGGATCTCTCCGGTGGTGGGGCGACCAGCTGGCTCTGGGACTTTGGCGATGGCCAGACCTCAATCCAGCAGAACCCAACGCACACCTATTATGCCGGAGGATCCTACACGGTAATCCTTACGGTCTCCAATGGCTTTGGATCATCCGCTGCAACAAAGAACCAGTATATTGTGATCGCAGGTGCTCTCCAGTCGAAATTTACCGCAAATCCCAGCCAGGGAGCCCCACCTCTCGTAGTCCAGTTCACGGACAAGTCTATCGGAGCGCCGACCACATGGAACTGGGATTTCGGCGATGGTGCTACATCGGCGGCCCAGTACCCGACCCATACCTATGCCAATTCAGGAGTATATACGGTCAAACTCACGATCAGCACCGGCAGCACGTCGGATACTTCTAGCCAAGTGATAGATGTCGGCGGGGTTCCAGTCGCTGATTTTGTGGGTGCCCCCACGCAGACAAACGTGATGAATCCCATCCAGTTTACTGACGCGTCAAGTAACGCCCCCACCTCATGGAAATGGGATTTCGGCGACACGGCCACTTCATCTGCCCAGAACCCGACCCACTCTTACCAGTTAAAAGGCCTGTATACCGTTACACTGACTGCAGCGAACAGCAACGGCCAGAATTCGGTAACAAAAGTGAATTACATTAACGTAGGTCTTGCACCGGTCGCTGATTTCCGCCCGGTCATCAACCCCGCCCAGATCTCCAATGTTCCCCTGGTGGTGAGTTTTGTCGATCAGTCGACAAATATGCCCACCTCATGGAAGTGGGACTTCGGTGATGGATCCACCTCTACGGACCAGAACCCGTCACACCTCTACTGGCACGCGGGAACGTATACCGTAACCCTGACGGCCACAAACCAGTTTGGCAGCAATACTATCGTGAAAGCCAACCTGGTCAACGTGGGCAATAACATTGCCATTGATTTTTCCGCCGACCAGACAACGGTAGGTGTCGGGCAGGTAGTCTCATTCACGGATCATTCAACCAACAACCCGACAAACTGGGTATGGGACTTTGGTGATGGCACGGTAGGAATGGGATCAAATCCTGATCATGGCTACACTGCCATCGGCGTGTACAGCGTCACGCTCACTGCTTCAAATCCCACGATGACCAACAGCCTGACCAAGACCCAGTATATCACCGTGCTGGACCTGGCTCGCGCAAACTTTATTGCAATCCCGACACGTGGCGGAGCTCCCCTGACCGTTTCATTCACGGACAAATCCACTGGTACCCCAACCTCATGGAAGTGGGACTTCGGAGATGGCTCTACCTCGACTGCCCAGAACCCGACTCATACCTATAACCAGCTTGGGACATACTCGGTGACCCTCACGATTACTAACCAGAATGGTTCCGATACTACGACGAAGGCAAACTACATCGTGGTAACCCTTGCTCCGGTAGCGGACTTTACGGTCGATCAGCGGATAGGTAATGCACCGTTTATCGTGCAGTTCAGGGATCTCTCTACCAATAACCCGACCTCCTGGCTCTGGCAGTTCGGCGACGGAACCTCATCAACCGAACAGAGTCCCCGTCACAACTATGCCTATGTGGGAGCGTATAACGTCAGCCTGACGGTAACCAACCAGTACGGAAGCGATACCACGTTTAAGGCCGGCACCACAACCCCCCCGACACCAGTCCCGACACAGACTACCGTCCCGCCGACCACCATGGCACCGACAACGGTTATGACAACGGTGGCGCCGACAATGACAACTCAGGCACCGGTAGGAGCAGTTATCCCAATCATTGCCGTTGTCCTGAGTATCCTGGTTCTCACCGGAATCTACAGGCGGAAATAACATTTTCCCTTTTTTCCGGATTTTTCAATCCCTGATAGTATTTTCTCGGAATGGTATCTGGACAAATTTGTGTATCAATTCAGGCTACTGGTGGAGATATCAATCAGTATATATCATAAAAACAGAAGAAGAAACTGAAAAATAATATCAATTTTTCTTCCTGACAGCAGTATACCAGAACGTTGCAGCAGCAATGGCAACGAAGAGCATGACAATCTCTGCCGCATATTTCACATAGAACGGAGTTTCCGTTGCTGCCAGTTGTTCTGCCTGTGCCAAGTTTAACTGGAGATAGGGATAGTTGGGGTTCAGAGTCTGTACTTCCTGGAAAGCAGTTATCCCTTCGGTACACCTGCCCATGCCACAGAGTGCGTACCCCTTGTTGAACCACGCTTCTGCATTATTGGGATCCACACTGATCGCCTGGTTAAAGGCATCCAGCTGTTCGTTATAATAAATTTTCGCGGTGGCCGGGTCCCTGAGCTGGTCCTGGTAATAATAGCCGATATTATAGAGGATCTGCCCACGGTTTATCCACGAAGACGGCGAAGAGGCATTGAGTGCCAGTGACTGGTTGGATGCCTCAAGGGCCAGTTTCAGAGTGGCCAGGGGATCGGTAGTGTACTGGTTCGCACGGTTGAGGACATCGGCAAGGCCGTTCCAGGCCTCGGCATTGTTGGGATCGAGAGCAATTGCCTGTTTGTAGGCGGATTCTCCGGCAGAATAATTCCCTGTGTCAGTAAGGCTTTGTCCGGCAGCAAACCATCCTGCTGAATCGGTTGGTTCCGATAAGGCCGGAGGCAGAACCATGAAAGATGCAGCAAGGATGAGCAGAATAAGAACAAGGGAGTGGGATCTCATATACCCGGATATATGGGATATAATTCCCAGATAAGAATTGCCTCACCTCATTAAAAAAATCTTTAAGTTCCGAGTACAAGGATATGGCGGGTCAGGCTCTTGTGCACCCGCTGGGTGTGGTGCTGGAGTAAGGTCATATGCTGCACAGCGATAGAGGAGATATCGCGGTGTGTAACGACGACTGCGCGGCTGCCCGGTTTCAGGACACGTCTCATCTCGTCAAGTGCATCATGATACAGGCGTTCCATGGTGTCCGCTTTTTTAATACAGACCGACTGGCCATAGGGAAAATCGGTTACTACTGCATCCACCGTCTGGTTCCGTACAGGGAGACGGGTAGTATCGGCAATGAGGAGGGAACTTTTTTTTGTGTTCCCGGCACATCCCTGGATCATCAGGGGATCAAAGTCGCTGCCCATTACCTCCATCGAGAGCATCTCTGCCTCAATCAGGATACCTCCGGTCCCGCAAAATGGATCGAGAAGGACTGACCCGGCACCGCAGAGCGAGAGGTTGACAAGCGTCCGGGCCATGCGGGGCATCATGACCCCGGGATGGAAAAATTCGCGCCTGCCCGGGTTGCGGCCGTCATAGGCCCCGCGATCGATCCGGAACAGGACCCTCCCAAAATAACACCGGTCTTTCGAAAGGATGGCCCGGTACTCCACGGCCGGGTTGTTCAGGCAGACCGGCCCGGTGATCATTGTCCCAATCAATTGTTCAAACTCTCTCTGGGAGCACGGATTTCTCTCTTGGCATCCTTCATGAACCATTTTGGCCCGGCCGGCAAAGGGTTGGTCAGTTGAAAGAGAGAGATCTGAAAGGAGATGACGGAACGAAGTAATATCCGGTAGACATTCCCCTAGATATTCCAGAACCACGTGGGTCATGGCCAGGCGCCGGGCATCACCCGGATGGGGGCATTCAGCAACGGCTACCTGTGAACGGGAGTCAATAACATTACCGATACATTCGAGTTCGGCACACGGAAGGGTCGGGTTCTCACCCGAGAGCTCGAAGAGGAGCTTCATTGTCTCAGGTTGATACGCCGGATACCCAGAAATACCTGTGCGAAAGGGAGGATGAATCCGGTTGGGGCATAAATGTGTAACAATAAGAGGAAAACAGATCTCTGCAGGCATATAGTGGCAGGGTAGGATGGCACACCGTAAGACAACAGACCCGGAAAAAAGAAGACTACAATATCAGAGAAAACCGGGTAAAAAAAATTACTTCTTTCCTTTTTTCTTTCCCATGATACCGGAGAAGATACCTCCCGATTTGCTGTCACTGCCTTCCAACTCTGCCAGTTTCTGGTAGAGATCCTTTGCTTCGCCCGATATGTTCTTGGGAGTGGTAATTTTCACCCGGACAAGGAGATCACCATGCTTGCCGCGCCTTTTGACACCTTCACCGGCAATCCGAAGAGCGGTGTTGTACTGGATACCGGCCGGGATTTTCAGGTCAATATGACGTTTATCGATAGTTTCAATTTCAACACTTGTCCCCAGTACGGCAATTGCAGGAGAGATCTCGATTGAGGTCTCAAGATTATCGCCACTGCGTTCAAAACGTTTGTGGGGGAGTACAAACATCTCAATAAAGAGATCGCCGTTGGACGCACCGTATTCCCCGGCTTCGCCATAGCCTTCCATACGGAGGCGCATCCCGCTGTCAACCCCGGCCGGGATATGGACCGTAACCTTCCGTTTCACCCGGGTATGACCGGAACCGTGGCACTCGCGGCACTGACGCTCCGGGATCTTACCCCGGCCCCCACACATGGTACAGGGTGTCATGCGGACAAACTGGCCGAAGACGGACTGCTGGGTCTGGCGCATCTGGCCACTCCCGCCACAGCGGGGACAGACATTGGTCTTTTTTGTTTCGCTTCCCGATCCG
This sequence comes from Methanoregula sp., assembly GCF_035543475.1. Taxonomy (GTDB): domain Archaea; phylum Halobacteriota; class Methanomicrobia; order Methanomicrobiales; family Methanospirillaceae; genus Methanoregula. Next base: position 88,042 of record NZ_DATKKA010000007.1, on the reverse strand, counting down.
CCGCAGGCTGAGCAGGCTTCACTGTGCAGGACCTCGATCTCCTTATCCGTTCCTGCCACCGCCTCTTCAAGCGTAATCTGCATACGCATCAGGAGATCGGCACCGGGCTGGGGCCCGGATCTTCGCTGGCCCCCGCCAAAGAAATCGAAGATATCCCCAAAACCGGAGAAATCTGAGGAGAATCCCCCGCCGTACCCGCCAGAACCGGTATAAGATCCCTTCGAGGCATTGGTAAATGTCTCGTGGCCCATGTTATCGTACTGGGCCCTTTTCTGGGTATCGGAGAGGACGCTGTAGGCCTCGTTAATGGATTTGAACTTCTCCTCTGCTCCCGGATCCTTGCAGACATCCGGGTGGTACTTCCGGGCGAGGTTGCGGTAGGCTTTCTGGATCTCCTTCTCATCCGCCGTCCTCGGTACTCCGAGGGTCTCATAGTAGTCGCCCGAGACCATGGATCTTCACTCGTCTTTGACTTTGTAATCTGCGTTGACTACATTATCATCTGACTTTTTCGGTTCAGCGGACGGGTCAGCACCGCCAGCCTCCTGGGGGCCCTGCTGGGAGGAGGTCTGTTCGGCCTGCATTTTCTGGTAGATCTTGGTGGTCGCCGCGTATACTGCCTCGGTCAGGGTCTCCATGGACTTCTTGATCTCGTCCGGATTCTCCCCTCCAAGTGCTGCCTTTACTGCGGTAATTCCGTCCTCTACTTTCTGCTTATCGGCAACATCAAGCTTGTCGCCGCTCTCCTTGAGCATCTTCTCTGCGGTAAAGACTGCAGTATCCGCCTGGTTACGGACCTCGATCTCTTCGCGCTTTTTCTTATCCTCGCTCTCGAACTGTTTGGCGGCTTCCATCATCTTCTTGATCTCTTCATCGGTGAGCTTCTTGTCGCCTTTGATGGAGATGGCCTGTTCGTTCCCGGTCCCAAGATCTTTGGCCGAGACATGAATGATACCGTTGGAATCAATATCAAAAGTAACCTCGATCTGCGGGATACCGCGGGGTGCAGGAGGAATACCGGTGAGCTGGAATTTGCCCAGCGTGAAGTTATCCTTGGCAAGGGCGCGTTCTCCCTGGACAACATGGATCTCTACACTGGTCTGGCCGTCTGCAGCAGTTGAGAAGATCTGGCTTTTCCTCGTGGGTATCGTGGTATTTCTCTCAATGAGCTTGGTAGCAATCCCCCCGAGAGTCTCGATACCGAGCGTGAGTGGCGTTACATCCAGGAGCACAATGTCCTTGGTCTCCCCGGTCAGGACCGCACCCTGGATGGCGGCACCCAGAGCAACGCATTCATCAGGGTTGAGGCCCTTGTCCGGTTCTTTACCCAGGAGTTTCCTTACAGTGTCCTGGACAAGCGGGATACGGGTAGATCCGCCAACAAGGAGAACATGGTCAATGTCCTTTGAGGTCATCTTCGCATCGCTCATGGCCTGGTTAACCGGCCCGACGGTGGAGTTTACGAGATCCCCAATGAGCTGTTCGAGTTTTGCACGGGTAAGATCGAAATTAAGGAACTTGGGACCGGTAGCGTCAGTCGTAATATACGGGAGGTTGATGTTGGTGGTCTGGCGCTGGGAGAGCTCGATCTTTGCGTTCTCCGATGCATCGCGCAGGCGCTGCATGGCATAGATATCGTTTTTGAGATCGATCCCCTCTTTCTTCCTGAATTCGTCGACAAGGTAGTCTGTAATGAGCTTGTCGAAATCATCGCCACCAAGGTGGTTGTTGCCAGCGGTTGATTTTACTTCGAACACACCATCGCCAAGCGTGAGGATGGATACATCGAATGTTCCTCCTCCCAAGTCATAAACAAGGACCGTGACATCGTGTTCCTTGTCAATGCCATAGGCAAGAGCGCTTGCGGTCGGCTCGTTAATGATACGCAGGACTTCAAGGCCGGCAATCTTGCCGGCGTCTTTTGTGGCCTGCCGCTGTGCATCGTTAAAATATGCGGGAACGGTGATAACCGCCTTTGTGATCTTTTCCCCAAGATATGCCTCTGCATCGACCTTGAGTTTCTGGAGGATCATTGCGGAAATTTCCTGAGGCGTATATTCCTTATCGCCAATTTTCACCTTTTCGGTGGTTCCCATCTTCCGCTTGATGGACTGGATCGTGCGCTGGGGGTTGGTCACCGCCTGGCGTTTTGCAAGGCTCCCGACGAGACGCTCGCCTTCTTTGGTAAAAGCAACAACTGAAGCCGTTGTCCGACCGCCTTCGCTGTTGGGAATGACGATAGGCTTGCCGGCCTCCATGATCGACATACAGGAGAATGTGGTACCAAGGTCGATACCTAATATTTTCTCATTTGCCATGATGTATCAGTCCTCGTTATCTTTACGCTTTTATTCAGATCTTCGTTTCCTTTTATGGCTGGTTTCCTTTGGAGACTGCAACCTTTGCGTACCGGATTACCTTATCGTGCATCCGGTATCCGGGAGAGACAACATCCACTACGACCCCCTCTTTTTCATCAGACGGGATGTGAGCAATAGCCTCGTGAACCCCGGGATTAAAGGAAGTTTTCAGTGCATCTATGGGTGTGACACCATGCCGTGCAAGCACGCCGGCAAGCAGCTGCCGGATCTGGTCAACACCGGTCCGGAGATGATCTTCATCGGCCATGAGCGCCCGGTCCAGATTATCCGCGATCTCAAGAATGTCAACGGCGAATCGTTCGTTGGCAAGCCGTATCTGGGCTTCATGGTCCCGTGTGACCCGTTTCCGGTAATTGTCGAAATCTGCTGCAAGCCTGAGATACCGGTCGTTAAGATCCTCATACTTTTTCTTCTGTTCGGCGAGTTCATCGCTGGCGAGAGAAGAAGGAGGACCCGAGGTCTCGGGACCTGCTGCATTGTCGGCAGGTACAGGCGTGGTGTCGTGATCTTCCATAGTACATCCCATTCGATGTTCCATTATCTATTGAATTGTGGTTCTATATAAATATTGAGCTAATATCTTCGACTGTATCTGTCGGATTTCCTGCCTTTTTGAAGAGCGCATGCGTATTCGCGCGAATTCCCGGGATTCGACGCAGGTATCACCAGTTATCAGAAATGACCTGCTTCTATACTGAATAATAATTAAGCAGCCCGCATTTCTCACTTCTTTGTGTGGGATCCTGTTTATCCGGAATGGTATGAGCGGCATATCTTTTTTGGCCACCATCAGCATACATTAACCCATGAAATGGGCGCTTCTTTCTGTCTGGGATAAGACCGGAATCGTGGAACTGGCACAGGATCTGATCAAAAACAAGTTCAGTATCCTGAGTTCCGGGGGTACCGGTTCGACGCTTGCCGGTGCCGGTGTTCCCTTTACTGAAGTATCAAGCTACACGGGCTTTCCGGAAATGATGGATGGAAGGGTCAAAACGCTCCACCCCAAGGTGCACGGGGGCCTTCTGGGACGTCGTCAGATAGATGATGCGGTCATGGTGAAGTATGGCATTAACCGGATCGACCTGCTGGTGGTGAACCTCTACCCGTTCGAACGAATGTCCGGGGAATCGATGCCTCTCGACAAACTGATCGAATATATCGATGTGGGAGGGCCGGCCATGATACGGGCTGCAGCAAAAAATTTCAAGGATGTAGCAGTGGTGGTCGATCCTCATGATTATCCTGAGGTAATCTCAACCATCAGTTCTGGTGGCTTTACTCCGGAGCAACGGCTGATATTTGCAAAAAAGGCATTTGCGCGGACTGCAGCATATGATGCCGCTATCAGCAACTATCTTTCAAACCTGGATACGACCTTCCCGCCCATCCTCTCCCTCCAGTTTACCAACGGCCGGATGCTCCGGTATGGCGAAAATCCGCACCAGCAGGCCGCCGTATACGGCACCACCGGCATTGCTGGTGCAGAACCACTCCAGGGTAAACAGATGTCCTATAACAATTATCTGGATGTCAATGCCGGCACCGCACTTCTGGCGGAATTTGAAGAACCGGCAGCCGTGATCGTTAAGCATAACAATCCCTGCGGAGTCTCTGTGGGAACTGACATTCTTGATGCATATCTTTCTGCCCGTGAAGTAGATCCGGTATCAGCGTACGGATCCGTTGTCTCTCTGAACCGCGAGGTTGACGGGAAACTCGCTGAAGCAATAAACTCTACTTTTGTTGAGGTGGTGGTCGCTCCTTCCTTTACCCGGGGTGCGCTTGAAGCAATGAAATCCAAAGAAAATATGCGTGTGCTCATCCTTCCGGCACGCGTAAATGCGGAGGAAGTGCGGACCATTGACGGAGGCATTCTTGTCCAGCGGACGCCCTCCTACCAGGAGAACTGGAACGTTATCACTGATCGTGATCCCACTGCTGATGAGATGCAGGCATTGAGACTTGCATGGAAAGTCTGCAAACACACCAAAAGCAATACTATCATCTTTTCTGACAGGAAACGGACACTGGGCATTGGTGCCGGGCAGATGAGCCGGGTAGATTCGGCAAAGATAGCAATCGAAAAGGCCTGTGCCCCACTTGCAGGATCTGCAGTAGCCTCGGATGCATTCCTTCCGTTTCCTGATACCCTTGAGGTTGCAGCAAAGGCTGGTGCAACAGCACTCGTTCAGCCCGGAGGATCTATCCGGGACAAGGAGGTTATTGAGGCCGCAAACCGGCTGAATATGGCAATGATCTTTACCGGCGTAAGGTATTTCAGACACTGAATATTTATCCCGCTTTTTGGATTTCCGCCCCTATTTTTGAATAAATATATATTCTGCGAAGTTACTATACCTTCTTTAAATTGTTTGTGGCAGATGAGGTCACAAATGATTCAGAAATGTGGTGAAGGTTCATGGATTTAGGAAATGCACTTAGTGAATCCTTTGCTTATGCAAAGGAGGGTCTTGTCGGAAAATGGCTGAAATGGGTACTGCTGATTGTCCTTGAGATCCTGCCCTCAATACCGATCATTGCTTGGGCCGTCATGTTCATTGGTTCGATGATGAATGGAACCCCGGACTTCCCGACAGTTATCGGAGGATTTATCATCGCCTTTATCATTGCAATATTGCTCGGTGCCTTCTATCAGGGATTCCTGCTGAAAATATTACGGGGGGAAAAACCCTTGCCGGAAATTACTAATTATGGTGCGCTTTTCGCGGACGGCATCAAGTATGTCATTATCGAGATCATATACATGATCCCGGTGATAATCGTCCTTGCAGCCGTTGCAGGGGCCTCCCTCATGGCAGCGGTCGCAAAGGGAATTGCACCCCAGAACCTGGCAGCAGCGCTGTTTGGACCTGCACTTGTCGGTATCATTATTGCAGGTATCCTGGCAATCATCCTTGGCCTTCTTGCCCTTATTGGGGTTATCCGCTTTGCCCGAATGGGAAAAATAGGTGAAGCCTTCAATTTCGCAGCAATTCTTTCCACGATCGGCAAGATCGGATGGGGAGGTTATATCCTTGCCCTTATCGTTCTGGCCGTGATCCTAGTGATAGTGTACGTAATCCTCGGATTAATCCCCATTGTTGGAGCGATCATTGAGATTATTATTGGTCCGTTCATCTCAATCTTTGCAGCAAGGTACATCTGTCAGTTATACGACAGTGCCGGAACTGTGTAATATCTGACGTTTCTTTTTTTTACAAAAATGCTGGAATTTATCTTTGTACTGCGCCAACGTTTGCCTGCTCTACGGTTTTAGCATACCGGGCAAGGACACCTGCTAATGGTCTGTTTACCGGTTTCCATTTTTCTTTACGGGAACTGAGCGTCTGGGAGTCTACCAGGAGGTCAATTGTCTTTGTAAAAAGATCTACGGCAATCCGGTCACCATCCTGAACAAATGCAATCGGACCTCCTACCGCAGCCTCAGGGGAGACATGGCCGATGCAGGGGCCGCGGGTGCCCCCGGAGAAACGGCCATCGGTAATAAGAACCACATTTTTATACCCAACACCCATAAGGGCCGATGTGGCAGCAAGCATCTCCGGCATACCCGGGCCACCCCGCGGGCCCTCGTTCCTGATGATCACTACATCTCCTTCATGGATCTGTCGGGAAAGTATCGCTTCCATTGCCGGTTTCTCCGCTTCAAAGACCCGTGCCGGACCGGTGTGTTTCCAGATCTCTTTGGGAACAGCTGCAGACTTGACCACCGATCCGTCGGGAGCAAGGGACCCAAAAAGAATGCGCAGACCTCCGGCCGGGCTCACCGGTGAATTCAGGGATTTGATGACGTCTTCATCTTTGATAACTGCATGTTGTGCAATCTGATGAACCGAGAGACCTGAAACGGTCGGACACTCCCCGAGATGTTTTTCAAGGCGTCTGAGCACCGCAGGAATACCCCCGGCCCTGTACAGGGCCTGCATTGAATGGGGACCGGCTGGAAGCATATGACAGATATGGGGTATCTCTTCGGCTATCCGGTTAAAGTCTTCAAGGGAGAGTGGGATTTCTGCTTCTGTTGCGATCGCCATAAGGTGAAGGACGGTATTTGTCGATCCTCCCAGCGCCATATCCACTCGTATGGCATTCTCCAGGCTTTTCCTAGTAATGATCCTGCGCGGGGTGATGTTCTTTTCAACAAGGGATATGATCGCTTCGCCACTCTCGCGGGCGATCCTGAGCTTCGCTGCATCCACGGCAGGAATCGCCGCACAACCCGGCAGGGACATCCCCATGGTCTCGGTCATGCATGCCATCGTATTTGCAGTGTAAAGCCCCTGGCAGCTGCCGCATCCGGGCATCGCGCAGCATTCCAGTTCCTTTAAAGACGTCTCGTCCATTGTGCCGGCAGCAACTTTGCCCACCCCTTCAAATACATCGATAAGGGAGAGATCCTTACCGGCACTTCTTCCCGACAGCATGGCTCCGCCAGTCACAACAATCGTAGGGATGTCAGTCCTGACCGCGGCCATAAGCATCCCGGGAACAATCTTATCGCAGGTCCCGACACAGACCAGTCCATCGAACCGGTGGGCTTGGGCCATGAGCTCGATGGAGTCTGCAATATTCTCTCTGGAGGGAAGCGAATACCGCATCCCTTCGTGACCCATCGCGATTCCGTCACAGATGCCGATGACTCCGAACTCAAAGGGAACGCCTCCCGCAGCAGCGATACCTTCGCGCACTTTTTCGGAAAGCTGGCGAAGGTGGATATGCCCGGGGACGATGGTATTGTAAGCATTTGCAATACCGATAAACGGGAGATCCATCTCCCTGTCGGTGATCCCAAGAGATCGCAGGAGTGAACGGTTTGGAGCCCTTTCGTACCCTTTTCGAACCATATCGCTTCGCATATCCATCATTACCCAAAGATTTCCCTGCTGGAAAGATGAATCTGTTGCCAAACCTGTGTTCCACAACCAAATCCAAGAAATTTTCGCAGGAACGGATAGGTCGGGGTTAAAATAATGCAATGACATTTTTTCAAACAGACATAAATAAAAGAAAAAACTGTACACAACAATAATGAAAAATCAGATCTGTTATGCGATACTTGCGTTGAGTATAATTTTGATGCTCCTTGCAACCGGATGTGTTACGCCGCCGAAAGGAACAACGACCTCATCATCAGCATCAGGGAGCTATTACGCCACAGAAACAAATGCCGGAGAGACGCCGACATCTCCCTCATATGTTGCCGCAGCAACGCCATTCGAGACCACCAATGCTGGAGTCCAGGGTAATAGCCCGGGCAGTAACCCTTATTCAACACCAACTCCAATTCCGACCGATCAGTCCTGCCTTATTTATCTCAACACGCAGCCCTTTTCGTATAATACAACAGCGATCTCGTTCGACCTGAAAAATCCCCCGATGTATATCAATTATACCGTTATACCCACAAATATAACGGTGACGAAATATGTAAAGTCAAACCAAGGAGGGAATAATTGGGTAACGTTGCAGTATTCAGATTATGACCCTAATTCATGGTTCCAAGTCACTGTCCTAGATAAAACAACGGGGACAATTTATAATCAGGCCGGTTTTGGAAAAGCCCCGGGAATGTCCAATCTCTCTCTTTATACCAGTGCGACAATGGGACCAATTTTGAATTCGGGTAATCTTCAGATCCAGATGACAGGCAATGAAATTACGGCAACAACCGGCGTCTGGGTAAAACCGCTGGGCAATTTTGACGATCCACAGAATCAGACATTTCCCGAATGTAAATTCTGGGGTGGAACACAGCAAAATTATTTGAGCTATCCGACAACTACAGCAACACCTACATGGACACCAGTAAACGTTCAAACACAAGGTTATTAAGATAAATTATATTTTTATATTCAGAAAGATAGGGATAGATATTGTTAATTAATTATACGTGAATGATATTTCGTCTATGAAACGGTGAGATATTTAAACGAAGAAAGCGATGTAAATAAGGCAGGCACCCAATTAACCAGTCCCGGTGGGGTAGTGGACATCCTAGAAGCCTGCGGAGCTTTTGACCCGGGTTCAAGTCCCGGCCGGGGCGTACCTCCTTTTTCTTTTTGCGAACATATCTTAACTCTTTCCTTATCGAAGAGTATGGATCATTCAAAGTAAAAAATTGGTTAATACCTAAAATTTATACGATATCCATAGTATATTACAAAGAAGGTGGCTTTATCGCATAAATTAACGAAGAAATAATCAATATGTTTCAATTTGGAGATTTTCAATAATCCTTTGAAAAAGGATGATTAAGAGAAATTATTGAGACTAACATTACAGCGCCGGTTTAGTCTTGAGCGCCGTGACCAGCAGATTGACACCCGCTTCGATATCCCCGATATCCAGTACTTCAACCGGAGAGTGAATATACCGGGTGGGCGGGCTGATGGTAGTGCTCGGCACACCGCCACGTGAAAGGTGAATGGACGTTGCATCGGTTGTTCCCCCGGTACCAACCTCGAACTGTACCGGGATATCGTTGGTTTCAGCAGTATTTTTCAGCCATTGGACAACCTTACGGTTTGCAATAAGTCCTCTTCCGCTGCTGTCCACAATCGTGATGACCGGTCCTTTCCCCATCTCAACGGCTGCATCTTTCATGTCGATGCCCGGATGATCTCCGGGAATGGTGACGTCGGTAGCAATGGCCCAGTCAGGATCGATGGTATAGGCACTGGTTTTTGCTCCTTTGAGTCCGACTTCTTCCTGGACGGTGAAAACAGCATAGACCGTAAAGGGGGACTTCATCTTCTGCATGGTCTTTACGAGCATTGCAACCCCTGCACGGTTATCAAACGCTTTACCGGTGACGCGGTTGTTTGCAAGCTCCGTAAATTCCCGGTCAATGGTAACGGGTGTCCCCACCTCAATACCAAGCCCGGCGACCTCTTCCCTGTTCTGTGCGCCGACATCGATGAACATGTCCTCTGTTTTAACGCCTTTCTTGCGCTCTTCTTCATCCATCATGTGCGGGGGCTTGCCACCAATAACCCCAATCCGGTCGCCTTTTGTCCCATGGACAATGACACGCTGGTTGTATAACGTTGGTGCATACCACCCGCCGAGTGTGATAAACCGGAGGAATCCTTTGTCATCGATATATTTGATCATCAGCCCGATCTCATCCATGTGGGCAGCAAGCATGACCTTCGACTTGTTGCCATGCTTAACTGCGATAAGGTTCCCCATGGGATCTTCAGTGATCTCATCAACGTAGCCTTTAAGCTCCTTTCGGATTAACGAAAAAACGCTGCTTTCACTGCCCGATACACCGTGGGCATTGGATAGTTTCCGTAGAAGTTCCTTGACCATATTATTCTCCTGTTGCAATTCTGATCCTATCAATGGCTTGTATAAGATTCTCACGCGATGCAGCATAGCTGAGTCGTGCATAACCCGGGGCGTTTGTTCCAAAGGCCGATCCCGGTGTGAGGATCACACCGTGGTCAATTACCTTCTGTGCCAGCGCTGGTTTCATCGGCACAAAAGCATAGAAAGCTCCTTCCGGCACCGGGAAGGAGAAGCCGATTTCAGACAGGCCTTTGCAGAGCAGATCACGGCGTACGCGGTACTCATCCCTCATCTGGTGCACCAACGTCTGGTCACCCGTATATGCTGCCAGAGCTGCGTACTGGGAAATTGATGTGGCACAGGCCTGACAGTACTGATGGACCTTGAGGCACTGGCCGACAATCTCCTGAGAAGCCGCAAGGTATCCGAGCCTCCAGCCGGTCATCGCATAGGTTTTGCTTGCCGCATTAATTGTAATTACATTATCTCCGAACCGCGCCGCACTCACATGCTTTTTCCCGTAGACAAAATGTTCATACACTTCATCACTGACTACCGTGACACCGGCGTCGCTTGCATATTCTACGAGTGCCCGAACAGAATCACTGCTCTCTACAGCCCCGGTAGGGTTAGCCGGCGTATTGAGAACAAAGAGTCGGGCACCATCCATCAGTACCTGGGCTTTTTCGATATCAATATGATGGGATTTATCCAATGGGACTCCCACAGATTTTCCGCCCGCGATTGTTGCAAGCGCAGCATATGAGACAAAACCCGGGTCAGCACAGAGTACCCGGTCACCTTCACTCACAAGCGCCTGCATGACGATATGGAGCGCCTCGCTTGCACCGGCCGTAACAATAATTTGATCGGGAGCATACTGCAATTCGTTCTCTTTTCTGAATTTGGCGATAATGGCTTCCCGTAGTTCGGCAATACCCGTGTTCGGAGTATAGCCGGTTTTTCCTTCCCGGATCGCTGTAATGGCAGCATCCTTGATGTGTTGCGGCGTGTCAAAATCCGGTTGACCCAGGCCAAGATTGATGGAACCCGGGCCGGCCGCTTCAAAGATCTTTCGAATCCCCGAGATTTCTATATCTCTGACGCGGGGTGAAAATTTTTCTACCATTGTTGCCCACCTTTCATCCTTGTCTATTCGATATTCGCATGCCGGTTCTTGAGTGCGGATTCGTCGGTTTTGGTTATTTCCATCAACCGGGAGATAACAGCATCGGAAAAGATCATCGAGGTTGTCTCAAAGAGCGTGCCCAGAGGTGCAAACGACTTGTGATCTCCCAGTACCTGCCGTATCTCAAACTCTGCCGCATCATCGCGAACATCGTCGCGCTGGTTTTCAATGATTACCCTGCAATCTGCTATCCTTCCGATCCGGGAATCCGCATTCGATGTAATCAGGCAGATATGTGCTCCGATCTCTTTCCCGGTCTCAGCAATATCCGCCACGGTCTTTGTTTTACCTGACCCGGAAAAGATGACAATGACATCCCCCTTCTGGAGTGCCGGGGTGATTGTCTCGCCAACGACATACGACTGAAAACCGAGATGCATCAGCCGCATTGCAAATCCTTTTGCTACAAGCCCCGATCGGCCTGCACCCATGACATAAATACGCCGGGCGTTCAAAATCTCGGTAAGGAATGCCTCCACGTCAGAATCTGATATGGAGTGAGCAATAGCCCGGATCTTAGATGCCATCAGCTGCATCATTTCCTGAACCCTGTGGTTTTCCATCCTACTCGCAAGAATGGTGCATTCCCATAGTAGATGAGAATATCGTGCCTGTGCCGGAATTACGTGCTGAATGGATTTTACACAGAGCAGTCAGAAAACAGAATCAAATTAATTGTATGTCTGTTTGTAACGGATAACGTCTCCAAAGGCTGCCAGCTTCCCGTTTTCCACGACTGATACTGCACCATGCCCCCCGCAGATCCTGCAGCGTTTCTGTTTCGTGGAAAGGTATTGATCGGTATCTGCGGCAAGTTCCAGGAGTGCCTTTCGTTCCCGACGCGCAAGATCGCTGTCAACGTTTACCGAGGTAACGAGGAAATCAGCCAGAGAGTTGTAAGCCGCCCTGTCCGGTGTCAGACTGGAAAAATTGATCACCGCATCTGCGGTGAAAAGTAAACCCTCGTTGCGGGAATAGAGGTAAATCTGACCATGGGTATGCCCTCCAAGACCTTCAAGTATTTCGAGACTTATGTCACCAATGGTGACTGTCCCGAGTACAGGAAAAATGCTGCATGTTTCGGGCCCCGCGGGTGGCAAACAGTGTATTTTTTTGGGTGGGCAAAACCGGGAGAACAGGTTGATCATCTTGGTGTAAAAAGCCTCAAGAATAGAATGCTCGCTCCGGGAGCCATATGCCCGGTTATTCGTTTTTATAATATCCCGGGTACCTGGATGCATAAGCGCACCTGCAGAATAGAACCCCCCGGCACCGCAGTGATCTGCGTCGGCGTGGGAAATAACCAGTTGCGTAAACCGGTCTTCGTCACCAAGGCCATAATGTAAAAACATTGCCCTGACATCATCATGATAGATCCCATATCCCGTATCGATCATCAGGTTCTCCTTTTCTGAGGTAAGAACGTAAATATTCCCTCCACAGGGCAGCTGGAAACAGAAGAGATCGACCGATGAAGTAACGGAAATCTTCTGGATATCTGCATAAAAAAATTTTCCCGTTGTGGCACGCAACGTCCTGCCCGTTTGAAGTACACTATCAAAAACCTGTTGGGGGTTATTTCCACGATTCATCAGTTCCTGTGCAATGTGGTTGGTGTCTGCAAGAAATGACAGGAGAAAGGTATTTTCAGATTCACCAATCAGGTCACGTATTTCCTGGGCAAACCTCACGTAGAAAATGGTATCGTCGAGATGTTTACCCGTAATATCGTATTCGAGGATTTCCAGGTGGTACCGGGACTTCAGCTGATCAAGGAGCTGATCAACCGCTGCCGGATTCTCGAGATTCAGGCTGACCGTAAGTCTGTCGGGATACCGACCGGTGTCATCAAAATCGATGAATCCTATATTAGCACCGGATTTTGTTGTATATTTCAGGAACCTGCTGAGTGATCCTGGTGTATGGGGCAGGTGAACAAAAAATTTGAGAAAACTTGCCGGTTGTAAGGAGTTCTGGAGATACCCTAATTTTTCAAGATCGCTCGTGATCTTTCTATAATTTGCATCAGTTGTCGTTACCTCATAAAAAACCGTACAGGGATCGATCCTCCGGTCGTATTGAATGCGATTGATGTTGCCATCATATTTCGTGATAACATTCGCAGCTCTCTCAAGAGACCCTGGTTCGTCAGGCATATGCGCAATAAAGCCCAATTTTTTCACAAGTGCCGACCCCGTATGCAGGATTAAAATAGATATTTGATCAGGTTATAGATTACGGAAAAATCTCCTGAATGCCGCTTACCGCGGCATTTGAGAAATTACCTTTTAAGAACCTTTTTTCCGTGATGCAACGATCAATGCCGCCGCTCCAAGACAACCACCAATTGCTGCAAGCGGTGAGAGGGGAAGTCCGAACGGTGCTTTTACCATTGCAGGGGAGATCTCCGTTGGCCTGTTTTCTGATACTACGACATCCATCGAGACTGTCAGATACCCGGGAGATTTAAGTTCCACTAGATGGGTTCCGGAAGCGACATCATTCAGTGTAACCGGCGATGTTCCAACTTTCATGGAATCCAGATAAACCGCAGCTCCGGAAGGTACTGATGAGATGACCAGGGTTCCCGCCCCGGAGACAATAGCCGGAGTAACCTGGGGCGTCAGAGTGGTGGTGCCTGACACGAGTTCAGGTATGGCAGTTGGCGAAGCCGTGACAGAAGATTCACCAGAAGTCAGGTTGGCGTTGGAAGATACGACAGTCAGAGTTTCGGTCAGACTATTGGAGAGTGAGGGGCTGCTTACCGTAACCGCATATGTCCCGGGCTGCATATCAACATGGAATCCATACTGGAAATATCCCCCGGTACTGACCGGAGATGTGAACGTGTGCACTTTGTTGCCAGCAGCATCCAGCACATCGATCTCAATGGTATCAGCGGGCGAATCAACCCTTCCAGTAACCTGAACATAGTTATTGAAGACAGAGGGATTTGGCGAGATAGTTGCATAAAATTCAGGTTGTCTCACGAAGATGGAAGCAGACGCATTGATCTGGGGATTGCTTTGATCAAATACAGTGAAGGTATATCGCGCATTGTCCAGATTTCCCGCACCTGTTGCCCGGGATGAGTCCCAGTAAAACGACCAGTCTCCAGATGAATCCGTAACAACCGTATTGCCTGTTCCCGCAACGTCGGTCAGGTTATACGGGGGGACACCGGCTGCCGGAAGGCCCGGACCAGTAACGGTAATCACCGTAGAATTACCCACCATGTTCTTTCCGTCAAAGATGACATGGTCCCCGACATAGTATACCTCCGCACCACGATAAGCGATTGAAACTGTATCATTCTGGGCATGTGCCGGTACGATACAGACAAACAGAATAATCAGAAGAAGGAGCCCGGAAAATAATTCCCGGCGTTTCCTGGAGTACATTTTTTGTCTTCACCTTAAAGAGAATATATTCGTAAGAGAATAAACATTGTTATCCTTATTTTTTTTATAACTACCAAAAAGCACGCATTTCAGTAGAATTTCCTCGTGTTTGAGACCCGATCCTCATAACGAAACTATATCTATAGTTGCGCAGATACCCCATACACAGAGAGAATCGCATGACCGACGTCAGCTCTGCAAAAATAACCGGGAATGAACAGCTAAAAAATAAAATCTCCCGCATTTCCCGCGAATTCTCCTATGATGAAACAGCCTACCACCTGCCGATCTCGTTTGCATTAACGGGAACAGCCGTACACGATAAAAACGCGGCAATTGAAGTTTTTGCAAAAACCGGTGAGAATCCGCTTGTAGCATCTGAATGCCTGCTTGCCGAGGCAACTGCGACTGCCGGAAAAGAGCCGGCACCCTACACCGGATTTATCAGCGATACCGTGATCCGGAAACTCGGTTATTCGCTTGTTGATGGTAGTATCCTGGGTCTTGCGCTTATCGTAGGTACCCCGGCAAGTGCCGGAAGTGCCGCGGCAATATGCCGTGAGCTGCAGGAAAAATACATGCTCACCTTCCTTGCAGGCGGAGTTATTCCCTCCCTCTCAGCATCCGGCGTAAAACTGGGACTGGATTACCGGCTTATCCCTCTAGGGTCCCGCCCCCTGCATGGCGTTTATTTTGTTGATATTATTGCACGGGTAGCAATGATGTTTGGCGGGGTCACCCCAGGAGATGCCGGGAGACTTCTTTCGTATGCGGCTGAACGGGCAAAGGCCATTGTTGTTGTTTTCCCCGGCTTGTCCGATGAAGAAGTTGCCTTTGTCGATGGGATGAGAGTACTGGGATTTCCCATTCTCTCACTTGAGGGATACGATGGTGGAGAATGGACGCCATCCACCCCGGATAATATCGTCCGTACCGGAATGGATATGAAAGGCATCCGGGTTACCGTTACTGCGATTCCTATGCCCATGGGATGCTCCCCCGCTTTTGAGGGAAAGAGTATCCGCAAGGAGGAGATGCAGATCGAATTTGGAGGGGGACGTTCTCCCGCTTTTGAACTTCTCAGAATGAAAAATCCCGGGGAAATTGAGGATGGAAAGGTAACCGTCATCGGCCCAGAGATCGATTCCTTAAAAGAGGGCGGTGCATATCCCCTGGGCATCCTTGTCGACGTAGCCGGAAAAGCAATGAAGAAGGATTACGAGCCTGTCCTCGAGCGGCGGATCCACAATTTCATCAACTATGGCGAGGGGTCCTGGCATGTCGCCCAACGGGATCTCATCTGGGTCCGTATATCTAAAGAAGCGTTTGCAAAAGGCGTAAAGATCGAACACCTGGGTAAACTTCTTGCCGGAAAATTCAGGATGGATTTCCCTCAGCTCCTGGATGCAGTTGCGGTCACGCTCATCACAGATAAGGAAAAAGTCCTTGCTGCAAAGAAGGAGGCAGAGAAGATCTATGAAGAACGCGATGCCCGTATCAAGGGGATGCGGGACAATGACGTCGGCACCTATTACTCCTGTACTCTCTGCCAGACCTTTGCTCCCAATCATGTCTGCGTGATCACGCCCGAGCGCCCGGCACTCTGCGGAGCGATCTCCTGGCTCGATGGAAAGATCGCATATGAGATGTCTCCCTCAGGTGCAAACCAGCCCGTCGAGAAAGGGGCACTCATCAATGCCCAGAACGGGGAGTTTGAAGGAGTGAACCGGTTCGTCAAGAAGGCTAGTCACGGCGAGATCGAACGATGCTCGCTCTACAGCGTCATGGAATTTCCCATGACCTGTTGCGGCTGTTTTGAAGTGATTGCCCTGATGCTTCCAGAAGTGAATGGCATCATGGTAGTGAACCGGGAATATAAGGGCATGACACCCTCCGGTATGACTTTTTCTACTCTCGCCGGTACAATCGGTGGCGGAGCACAGACACCGGGTTTTGCCGGGATCTCGAAAAATTATATCCTTTCGGACAGGTTTCTCCAGGGTGAAGGAGGAATCGAGCGTCTTGTCTGGATGCCGGCACAGTTAAAAGAAGAACTCAGACCTCGTCTTGTTCCGTTCCTTGCTGCCAAAGGACATCCCGATCTCTTTGATAAAATAGGGGATGAAAATTCAGCAGCAACTATTGAAGACCTGACCGCGTTTCTTGAACGCGTCGGCCATCCGGCGCTTACGATGAAACCCCTGATGTGAGGTGAGCGATGATACCCGAACCGAATTTTGGCTGGACCGGCACGGTAGACGAAGTAGTTCTTGGCGCAACGCGTTCAGAAGGAGGGACACGATCACGTTCGTACCGGATTGGGGGAGGCACCACACTTCCCTTCCTGGAAAAAGGGAGGATAACTCCAGCCCCGCTCATAGCGTTTGAGATCTGTGACGATCCCCGGTACTGGTCACCGATAGTCAACGATTTCTGCGGGGATCTCGTTCATGACCCTGCGGGTTGGGCAAAAAGGGCTGAGACCACGTATGATGCAGATCTTATCCGGCTCTGCCTTACAAGCACCAGGCAGCGTAATTTTTCCGATATCCCCTCGCTGGGAAAAATTACTGAAACTGTCTTATCGTCAACGTCCCTTCCCCTGATCATTGAAGGGAGTAATGAACCAAAAATTGACAGTGAGGTTTTCCAGAAATGTGGCGAGGCCGGACAGGGTGAACGCCTGCTCCTGGGCACTGCTGAAGCCGGACGTTACCGAAGCATTGCCGCAGCAGCACTCGCGTATAACCATGCGATCATTGCCCAGTCCCCAATAGATATCAATCTTGCAAAACAGCTCAATATTCTCCTCAAGGAGATCGGTGTATCCCGGAATCATATCGTTATCGACCCTTATACGGGAGCCCTCGGTTATGGCTTTGAATATTCCTATTCAGCCATGGAACGGATCCGTTTCTCGGCGCTCAAAGGTGATGCAGATCTTGCGATGCCCATGATATGCGCTCCTTCGGACACTCTTACCATAAAGGAGGTGCGTGAAGCGGATGCGGTCACACGGGATGCTATGGCTGTTGAATGGGAGTTTACCACCAGCCTGGCAGCAGCCGTTGCGGGGGCAGAAATTATCTGTGTCCGCCACCCTGATACGGTAAAGCGGCTTAAATCTGCCCTGACAGGACTTACCACCAGGAACGGAGGCCTGTAGATATGCCACTCAAAGCCTTGGATATCTATAAACTCCTGCCTAAGAAAAACTGCAAGGAATGTGGCGATCCTACCTGTCTGACCTTCGCAATGAAACTGGCTGCCGGCAAAGCCGATATTGATCTCTGCCCTTATCTTGATGATAACGCGAAATCTGTCCTGGGAGCAACCACGCGGCCTCCGATAAAACTGGTGAAACTCGGCGTGGGCGAACGCTCGTTTGCTGTTGGCGAAGAATTTGTACTCTATCGTCATGATAAAACCTTCTACCATCCGCCGGGTCTTATGTTTGCAGTTGCAGATACCCAGAGTGATGAAGAGATTGCCGCAGTAACTGCACGGGTACGGGATGAGACCCTGACGCGCGTGGGGGCCGACCTGAAATTTAATGGGACCGCAATCATCAACACAAGCGGTACGGTAGAGAGCTACACAAAAGCGGTGGCTGCCGTGGAAAAGACCGCCGGCCTTCCGGAAGTTCTGGTCTCGGATAACCCGGCTGCACTTGCCGCAGCACTGGTAATGTGCGGGAGTTATCGTCCCCTGATCTGTGCTGCCACCCCGGAAAACTACCGGGAGGTCTGTGGACTGGCAAAACAGTACGGCTGCCGGCTTGTTATCCGGGCACCCACCCTTGAAGGGCTTGTCCAGCTCACCAAAGACTGTACCGCTGAAGGTGTTCCAAATCTTGTTCTTGATCTCGGTGCCCAGACGCTCGGGGATTTCCTCTACCGGTCCACGGCAGTCCGGCAGCTTGCCATCACCCGGGCAGTTCCTGACCTTGGTTACCCGGTGTATCTGGATGCAACGAAGTTTGAGGACGAAGATGCGGCAATAGCTCTCGGAATCGTCAAGTACGCCTCTGTTATTGTTGCAAAACCCCTCCCTCCGGCATCGGCAAAAGCAATGCTCACCCTGCGTCAGAATATCTATACCGATCCCCAGAAACCCATTCAGATGAATCCGGGCCTCTACCGTGTGGGGACACCGGGAAAGGATGCACCGGTGCTCATGACGGTCAACTTCTCCCTGACCTATTTCACCCTCCAGGGATATCTCGAATCTACCCGGATACCCTGTTATATGCTGATCGTTGATACCGAGGGGCTTTCTGTCCTCACCTCGGTGGCTGCAGGCAAGCTAAATGAATCCCTCGTCCGTGATGCGATAAAAAAATTTGGTGTCGAAGGAGAGGTTTCACATCGGAAGTTGATTATCCCGGGCTACGCCGCACCTCTGTCTGGAAGGATCGAGGAAGTAACAGGCTGGAAGGTAATGGTCGGACCGCGGGATGCTGCTGAGATCGGTGAGTTCCTCGTTCAGGAATGGAAAGCATAAATGCGCACCGTTACCTTCCTCCCCAGTTATCGTAAGATTGTTTCCCCCCGGGGAACGACCATTCTTGACGCAGCACAGCGGGCCGGCATTAATATGAATGTGGTCTGCGGGGGTGTGGGAAAATGTGGGAAATGTGTGGTTTTTGTCCAGTCCGGGAAGATCGAATTCGACCGGCAGAAATACGGACGATTTTTTACCGAAGATGAGTTAAAGAAAGGAGCATGCCTTGCCTGTGTCACCACGATCCAGGGAGACCTCCAGGTTTTTATCCCGGAAAATACGCTTATCCAAGATCAGAAGATCCTGATCGAAGGGGTAGAGACAGAGATCGAATTTCACCCATCTGTGAAAAAATACTACGTGGAGCTCCAGCCACCCACTCTTGCCGATCCGTCTCCTGACCTCTCCCGGCTCCTCTGGGGGATCCAGAAGAAGGGTGGCCCGGTTGCGGAGAAGATGTACGCCCCCCTCGAGGTAATGCGTGAGATCCCTGCCCTGCTTCGACACAGTGACTGGAAAGTGACCGGAACCATTGCACTTGTCCCGGGAGGATACCGCCTTATCGATCTCCAGGAAAACGATACATCACAGCGGCTCTACGGGGCGGCAGTAGATCTCGGCTCCACCACGGTGGTTGCCTATCTCTGGAACCTTATCTCCGGGAAGGTAGCCGGAGTCGCCTCCAATTATAACCGCCAGATCAGCTGTGGTGAGGACATCCTTGCTCGGGTTAATTATGCCCAGAAAAACGGGATTGAAAAACTCCAGACGCTTGCCGTGGAGAGCATCAACGCCGCACTTACATCAGTTGCTAATGGCGCGGGCATTGACCGCGAGGATATCTACGAGGTTGTAGTAGCAGGCAATACCGTAATGACGCACATGTTGCTTGGTATCGACCCGGCCTATATCATCAAGGAACCCTATGTTCCCGTTGTTCAGAGGGCACTCTCTGTTGCAGCAGGGCGAATTGGGATCACCTGCAACGATAACTGCGGGCTCTTCGCATTCCCTGCGGTAAGTGATTTCATCGGCGGCGATATCATTGCTGACATCCTTGCCTGCCAGATGAGCGAGAGAGAGGAGATCTCCCTCCTTGTCGATATCGGGACAAATTTTGAGGTAGTCCTGGGAAACAGCGAGTGGATGTTCTCCTGTGCCGGGGCAGCGGGACCGGCACTCGAGGGTGGCGAGGTGCTCTTTGGCATGCGGGCAAACCCCGGAGCCATTGAACAGATTACCATCGACCCGGTAACTCTTGAACCCACATACACTACGATAAACAAGATCAAACCCCGGGGGATCACCGGATCCGGTCTGATCGATATCATGGCTGAACTCCTCTCTGCGGGAGTCATCGACCGGACGGGAAGGATCAATACCGGAATAACCAACCCCCGGATCCGTACCGGTTCGCATTTCCCGGAGTACGTGGTAGCATGGGCCCGCGAGACCGATATCGGAAAAGACATCGTGATCACGGAAAATGATATCAAGAACCTGATCATGAGCAAGGCATCCATCCACGCTGCCTGCGTGACATTGATGAAAGAGGCCGGAGTCACGAGATTTGACATCGCTACCATTTATTTTGCCGGGGCCTTTGGCAACTATATCAGTAAAAAGAACGCGACGACGGTTGGCCTGATCCCGGAGATCGATCTCAACCGGATCAAGAACATCGGGAACGGGGCCGTTGCCGGGGCCAATATGGCTCTCATCAACCGCAGGCAGCGTAAACTTCTGGATGGTATTGCCGGCCGGATCGCGTACATCGAGCTCAATGCGGAATCATCGTTTATGGACGAGTATACGTCAAGTGCATTTCTCCCGCACACGGACCTCACACTCTTCCCCCGTGTCCAGGCCCTGCTCGATTCCCTGCGCGAGAAAAAAGAGGGTTAGTAATGTCAAAGATGATCCCGTCCCCCTACTCCCGAGCCACCGGTATCGGAGCACTCCCGCATACTGATCCGGTGCTTGCGTGCAATGATGTTCTCGATATCTTCCCGGAGTTCCCGTATGCTCCCACTCTTCCGGATCGGGGATTTCTTGAAGGCATAGTCTTTAACGACTCAGCCCAGCTCCCGGGCCAGATTATCAGGGAAGGCAGGCTGCTTTACGATAGTAGCCGGGACAATACTGCAGCGATGGAGCAGATATACCTAGATTTTGTTGAAGAGAATTTTGCTCCCTACGGCCTTGACGCCTTACACGCCTCCGCGTTTATTGAGATGATCGGTCGTCCACTTCCTGGTGCCCGGGTCCTTAAATGCCAGGTGACCGGGCCGGTCACGTTCGGGATGCAGGTCGTGGATACCGAGAAAAGGCCGATCTACTACGATACCCAGATGGCAGATGTACTTTCCAAGATGATTGCACTCAAGGCCCGCTGGTGCGAACATGAGATGCAGGCTCGGACGGGAATCAAAGAGACACTTGTAGTTCTCAATGAACCTTATTTTGCGTCGCTTGGCTCATCGATAGTCCCCCTTGACCGGGCAACAGTTAAGGCTGGCTGGCAGGATATTTCATCTCTTGTGAAAGGCGGTCTTGGTGTCCACTGCTGCTCAAATACGGACTGGAGTTTTGTCATCGGTCTCGATCCCTCCGTCATCTCTCTTGACGCCTATGCGACTGCCACGGAGTTTTTACTCTATTCCGACGCGGTTGCAACATTTATGGAAAGGGGAGGTGTTGTCGCATGGGGGATCGTCCCGGCCGAATACAAGCTCTTTGCAGCCGAAACTGTCGATGCGCTTTATGCGAGGTACTGCGCGATACGAACCCAGTTGACAAAAAAGATCCCCATGGACCTCTTTGATGCCCAGTCCCTGATCACGCCCAGCTGCGGTATCCGGTTCGCTGACCGGAACGGTGCCTGCGAGATCCAGCGTGCTGCAGCCGAGATCTCCCGGAGAATCCGGGCAGAAGCAAAGTTACCATGAGGGGACCATGACAACGCACCCGTTTACTATTGCACTTTCCGGAAAAGGGGGGACCGGAAAGACAACAATCAGTTCCCTTCTTGTCAGATCTTTTATCGATGCCGGCGAGATCCCGGTCCTTGCCGTGGATGCAGATCCAAACGCAAACTTCCATGAAGCACTGGGTGTAGAAGTCAAAGAAACACTGGGGAGTATGCGGGAGGAAGCGTTTTCCCGTAATATCCCGCCGGGGATGAACCGGCATGATTATGTACGGTACCGGTTCCGGCAGGCACTTATTGAGGCAAACGGTTTTGATCTGGTTGCAATGGGCAGACCCGAAGGAACCGGCTGTTATTGTTTTGCCAACGATCTCCTCTCTGAATGCATGCAGCAGCTCGAGCGGGATTATCGGTTTCTTGTGATCGATACAGAAGCAGGTATGGAGCACATCAGCAGGGGGACCATTGGAAAACCGGACGTTCTTCTGATCGTAAGCGATCCTGGTGCCCGGGGGCTCCGGACAATCGCACGGATCCGGGAAATAGCCACTCAGCTCGGACTTGAGCCGGAAAAGATCCATGTGGTCTTTAACCGGTATAAGGCAGGTACGGCCCCGGTAGATATCGGAAGTGAGACTCCTTTTGCTATTATTCCGGAAGACCCTGCAGTTGAGGCAGCAGATCTTGCGGCTACACCCGTTTCCCTTATCCCGGAATCCAGTCCGGCCCGGCGGGCAGTCCGGGAACTTGCGGAGAAAATGATAACAATGGCGCATGCGAGAGCGGGGGAGTAAACGCGGGTATTCGGGCAGGAAACTCCTAAAATAAAATTCGATACCTCCCCCTCCTCGCTGATGCTCGGAGTCGCTCGGGCGCCTCGTCGGGCCCTCGCTGGGCGAGTACGTGCATCCGGGCTTCTCCGCTGCTTACTGGTCCGTACCATTCACTGAATTTAATCACGTGTTCGGATCCCGGTAAGTGCGTAGCGCAAAACCCGACGAGTCGTTTTGCGCATCGGGCATCATTTCATTTCAGTAGCCCGGGAAAAATCCCATTTCACAATCTCACGTTTCCGGTGAAATGATCTTTTTGTTTTCTTCTGCCGCAATCATTTGATCTTTTCCCGTACTCTGTAAAAGTACCCTCCTCTCGATGGGGGGTTTAAGTAATCACCCCCCTACCGACCGATCAGACCTACACTATTCCGGGCCCAAATTGAGCCCGGATGACCCTTTCCGAGATACCATCGGAGCCCGTATCGGGCTTCATTTAAATCTAAGCCCAAATAGGCCGTATTTTGGCAAACAGACAAAATATAAGGTTCGCATAAACGCGTTTTACAGCCCGATCTCAGGCCCGGATGGGTTTTCGATCGATCCTGAAAACAAAGGCCCGTAATGGGCCGTTATTGCCCGATTATGGGCATTATATGGGGCTCAAATTAAGCGTATTTTGACAAACGGGGCCAATATAACACACATTTTCCACACGAACCGAAAAGAAGCGTTTTACGGGCGTATTTTTTAAGTACGAATTGGGGGATTTGATGAGAGAAAACCCAGTACTGGACAGCGGCAGTCCTCGTTTGGGGGGGTGCGGGGGTGACAGCCCCGCGATATCCTCACACACAACCAGAAATCTTCCGGCCCGATCCGAAGAGTTCCAGAAATGTCCGAAACACGAACCGAAGATTCCAAAAAATCTCCGGCTCGGCCGCACAAAATTTTTAGTGAAAATCTGCCCCACCCACCCCACCGCAAAAAAATTGATCGCCCCCTACCCCCCACTTCCCGCTCCGCGAAAAAACCGGTCGGGGCGATCTTTTTTGTTCCAGTACCCCAACCTGATATTCCACAGGAACTTCTCACGAGACATGATGATCGATCCGATCATTTTCAGAATCAATCGGTCCGGCCAATTTCAAAATTGATCGGGGCGACCTTTCACGCACACAGATCTGAGGTAGCCCCCCTCCCTTCACTTTATGCACCGCAAAAAAAATGATCGGACCGATCATTCTCAAAATCAATCGCCCCCACTCTCCCTTGTCCGTAAATGATATGAGGATACCTCCATGATCATTTCCGAAAAAAACTCAGCTCAGTTGCTTGAAATTTTCAAAAACGATCGGGTCATGAGATTTAAGGAATCAAAAAAGATGAGATATAAGTTTCAGGAAAGTAAAAAATCAGAGAAAAACCGCGACCGCAATTACCGTAGTCCACAGCCCGTTCTTGTCGCCCTGTGCCGACTGGCAGACATGTTTTGTCCGGATTATTTTGCCACTTGCCTTATAGGTCTGCTCGCGTTCCTGCCACGCGGCATTGGCATCGAATTCGATACCAAGCGTGGTCGCGAGCATCGTTGCCGCCAGATCTTCGGCATATTCTCCTGTCCGTTCCTGGGTTTCACCAAAGGCATGGTGCTCCGAGAGGTAACCGTACTCTTCCACATCTTTAGGAAGAGCAAGGCCAACGGCCGCTGAAACCAGCCTGTTGGGCTCATTTGTCTCGTTTCTTGCCATCACACAGAACGTGATGCCGCCAGACTGGAGTTCACGCAGGCCGGTGCGACTGGGGATCTGTTTACATTTCGGGGGAAAGATACTCGATACATACACAAGGTTGCATTTTTCGATACCGGCTTTACGCAACGCCAGCTCAAAAGACGCCAGTCGATCTTTGTGTATTCCCACCCCCTTTGTGAAAAAGATCCTCGATGGAACAAACATAATTTTTATACACCCTGAGTCCTTTTTTAATTTTTGGTCAGGATCCTCTGTACCGGGGCCGTGAGTTTGTTGAAGATTCCGTATATTATGGCCCGGACAGTGATCCGGAAACCGGAATGTCCTCAATAATGGCGAGAAGCTCGTCCATGCGATCGATCACGAAGTCTGCGCCGATAACATCCCGGGTCTTTGAAAAGCGATCCCCGTACCGCGCATAGACCGTCCGGATCCCCAGTTTTTTACAGGGTTCAATATCCCTCCGGGGGCTGTCCCCGATAAAGACCGCCTCTTCCGGCCGGGCGCCTGTTGCTGCCAGAGCAGAAAGAAACGGGTCAGGAGCCGGTTTCTTGATACCGACCCTGTCGTATGTTACCATGCAATCAAAAAAGGAGGTGAGGCCGCACTTGCCCAACCGTTGTGTTGCATCCGGGTGTTCTGCATCGGTTACCACTGCCATCGCATATCCCTTTTTGCGGATAGCAGCTAGGGTATTTGTTACACCGGGATATGGTGTAATATGGCGGAGCTTCTCGTTTGCATAGATCCGGCAGGCCCGTTCGAACATACCGTTTGTGGGAATCCGGCGTTCTTCCATGTACTGCCGGATATTTTCCGTTGACTCAAAACCGTGGGAACCGGTAAGGAAATACAGAAAGAGCTCGTCCCCATCCGCATAGCCCAGATGACGCACAACACTCTCGCAAGCGGCAATCTGTGCCCCGACGAGATCAAAAAGAGTGTTATCCATGTCGAATAAGAGAGCACGGGCCGCTCTCGTGCGGTTCTCATTCCTGAGGAATACCTGATCCACGCAGGTACGTTCCGTGCCGCAAGACCAAAATAGGATCGATAGGGGTAAGGTTTTCTTTATCACTTACCCGTTTCCTTATTGAAAAGACTCCGAACCAGCAGGACGGATCCTGTTATTTCCGGGCCACGAGGGTATGTGCTTTTGGGTCCACTTTATAGGATTTCGGACGATCAAGAAGATCGAGAGCATTGATCTTCATGTCAATGAGCTCGGAATAGTTGAATGATTCGTTGACCTTTTCACTGTTTTCTTCCCAGAAAACAACGATTCCGTTCTCCATCTTCTTGCTGCTGACAATATCGTGCATGTAATCCGATCAGCAACGGAAGGTAATGAAGATTACTGCCATCCTCCCACGGGAATCATGGCTGTTCCGGCTGCTGCCGATTATCAGAGGGATCCTGATCCTTTGAAATGGTCTTTGCAAGCGCGATTGTCCCGGTCATTTCCCCAAGATTCATGGTCTCAAGCGCCGAGGCAGGGACAAGCACTATCGTCGATTTCCCGGCCTTGAGCCCTTCATAGAGCATGTTCATTGCCCGTAAGTGGAGAGCTGTAGGATTGTTTTCATAACTTTTGGCAGCCTGCTCGAATTTCTCAGCAATCTGGCGTTCCGAATCTCCAAGGATAACCCGTGCCTGCCGCTCGCGTTCTGCCTGCGCCTGCATGGACATGGCGTCCTGAAGGGCACCGGGGATGATCACATCCCGAATCTCCACGGAGAGAATTTTAATGCCCCAGCCCCTCACCCGGCCACCTATCATGTTCTGGAGTTCGGCATCGATCGCTTCCCTGCCGGTAAGCATATCGGAGAGAATGGTCTTTCCGATCACATCCCGCAGCGCGGTCTGCGAAGCAAGGGAGATGGCGTCGCGGTAGTCCTTAACCTCAAGTGCAGCCTTCTCGACATCGACAACCTGCCAGAACAGTACCGCGTCCACATTGACCGGGACCGTATCCTTGGTCAGGGTCTGCTCGGCATTGAACGAAGTCGTGATAACCCGGAGATCGATCCAGTACGCAACCCGGCTCAGGAACGGCACGATGAAAAAGATGCCCGGTCCCTTGATCCCGACGAACCTGCCAAGGAGCAGAACAACTGCCCGCTCCCACTGGTTGGCAATCTTGATCGCCATGGCGCAGAACACGACCACGATAATCAGGACTACAACCCCCGCAAGTACATAAAAAGATGTGAAATCCATACCCTGCTACCTTCCTGTACAAGATCCTGCTATAAAGTAAGATATCTGCCGCTGCTTTTATGCATAGTGATCAAATAGACGGGATCCGGAACTTCATACAGGATCATGCCGGATTCTGTGCCGCATCTGAAAATGAGATCTCGGGGCGTATCAAAAGAAAAACGTCGTACTGGTGCCGGGCTCATGAAGGGAGAAAACAGGGTTTACAATGCCTTCTCATAACAGATCTGAGCTTCTTCGTGCTTGCCCAGCTTGTCGAGCGTTGCGCCCACATCGTTCCAGACCTCTTTTCTTGAGGGATCGATCTCAAGGGCACGTTTGAAGGAGGTCAGGGCTTCCTGGTATTTCTCCAGTTCCTGCAGGGCACGACCTTCGTGGATCCAGGCATCCACAAAATCCGGCTGGAGCGAGATCATGGCATGGAATGACTCTGCTGCTTCCTCGTACTGCCCGAGTGCCTCAAAGGCACTTCCCCGGGTAAAGTAGGCGATGGAGAACGAGGGATCGATCGCCAGCGCCCGGTCATAGGATTCAATCGCGGTTTTGTTATCATTCATGCCGGCAAAAGTCATCCCCCGGCGCGTCCAGCCGACTGCGTTTTCCGGATCGCGTTTGAGTCCTTCATCATATGCGTCCCGGGACTCGGCAAATCTCCCGAGATCATAGAGAACATTACCCTTGCCAAACCAGGAGGCCGCAAGCGTCGAATCTTTTTCAAGCGCCTTCTCAAAAGCCTCAAGCGCGTCACGGTACATCCCGAGTTCGGCAAGGGAGGTTCCCTTATGGGAGAATGCATCGGCACCATGTGTGTCAAGTTCCAGTGCCCGATCATAGGACTGGATTGCCTCACGGTACTGTTCGATTGCTGCATAGGAAAGACCGCGATCCCGGTAAAGATCGGCCGAATCCGGTTTTATTGCTATCGCCCGGTCATACTCGGTAATCGCTGCATCATAGCTGCCTTCGTCATACAATGTCCTGGCCTTCCAGTGATGCGCCTGATAGCACGAGGGGTTGACCTCGAGCGCCCGATCGAATGCCCGGATCGCTCCGTCCGGATTCTGGAGCGCGATGTAGGTTCTTCCCTTCTGGAATATCGCCTCTGCATAGCCAGGATTTACTGACAATGCCTGATCGTAGACGGTAAGTGCGTCTTTGAATTTCTCCAAGTGGAAGAGGGCCCGGCCTTTTTCGTACAGGGCTTCAGGATAGTCGTTTCTGATCCGCAGGGCAGCATCAAATGCTGCTACGGATTCCTCGTACTGCCCTTTTCCGGCAAGAGCAACTCCCTTGTAAAAGTGTGCCTCGGAAAACTGACGGTTGATCGCGAGGGCCCGGTTAAATGCATCAATGGCATCATCAACCTGTTTTCGCTTCAGGTGGGCACGCCCCTTGTAATAAAACGCATCTGCGGATTCCGGCTGAAGGGTGAGTACCTTATCAAGGACCGTGAGCGCTTCGCCAGTACGCTCAAGGTGGATCAATGCCCGTCCTTCATTGAGCAGGGCGGCAGCATAGGAAGGATTCAGGGCAAGGGCACGGTTATAACAGTCCAGTGCTTCCTCGTACAGGTCAAGATTGGCTTTTGCAATCCCGCGGTGAAGCCATGCCTCCGGGAACTCAGCCTGTTCGGCAATTGCACGGTCGAAAGACGAGATGGCCTCATGGAACATCGATACACCGCAAAGGGCCCGCCCCTTGGCATAGAATGCACGGGCACATTTCGGGTACTGGACAAGTGCTGCATCAAAGCTCTTGATAGCCTCCTGGTACCTGCCCAGTGCCAGAAGAGAAAGACCTGACTGGTAATAGGCACGCGCGTCTTTCCGG
Organism: Methanoregula sp.; assembly: GCF_035543475.1. Taxonomy (GTDB): domain Archaea; phylum Halobacteriota; class Methanomicrobia; order Methanomicrobiales; family Methanospirillaceae; genus Methanoregula. The sequence goes on along the minus strand of NZ_DATKKA010000007.1, from coordinate 59,745 downwards.
TCCAGACTGGTGGCCTTGGTATAACACGCAATGGCATCTTTATGTCGGTCAAGTGCGGCAAGCGCCATCCCTTTCCCGGTCCAGATATACGCGAAGTTCGGCCGGAGCCGAAGTGCCTGATCAAACGCAGAGACCGCATCCCCGGCTTTTTGCAACCGGAGAAGGGCCAAACCTTTGTGGTACAGTGCCTCATCATACTTGGGGCGGAGGACGAGCGTACTGTCAAAGGAAGCGACTGCTTCACTATACATGGCCATTTCAAAGAGAGTCCGTCCCTTGTAGTAATATGCGTCAGCAAATCCGTCCTGAAGATCAAGTGCCCGATCAAAGGCGGCAACAGCCTCATCGAACGTATGGAGCGCAAAATGTGCCCTCCCCATCAGATACCAGGCACTTGCATTTTCTGGGGAGATCTCCAGGGTCTTTTTATACGAATCAATGGCATCCTTGTATCTGCCAAGATCAAAGAGTACCATCCCCCGGTGAAGCCACCCTTCTATCGAATTAGGATCTGATCGGATAACCTGATCGAACGCTTCTATCGCATTGTCCAGTTTCCCGGTTGCAGCAAGGGAGATACCTTTCCGGTAGAATGCATCTGTATTGCCTGCATCGAGATCAATATTCTTGTTGAATGCAAGGACTGCCTCATCATGCCTCCCCAGTTCCGCAAGAGCGAGTCCTTTGTGGAAGTAGACACTGGCATAATTTTTATCGATAAGAAGGGTTTTGTCAAAGGTCTTGACCGCTTCCCGGAACATACCAAGTGCAAAAAGGGCCCGACCTTTCTCAAAATGGGCATCTGAAAAGACTGCGTCAATCTCCAATGCGGCGTCAAATGCCTTTACTGCATCCTCAAAACGGCCATTCCGGCTAAATGCAACACCCTGATAATAGTGGGCTTTTGCATCTGATGGACGAAGTGCGAGAGCTGCAGAATAGCAATCAATGGCATCCTGATACCGCTGGAGTTTATCGAATGAACGGGCTTTTTCGAACAGCGCATCGAAGTGCTCGGGGACAAGGTTGAGAACATGATCAAATGCAGTAACAGCCTCATCAAAATGCCGGAGCCGGGCAAGGACACAACCCTGTTCGTACCAGGCATCCGCGTTATCCGGTGTATACACTAAAAGGCGTTCAAATGTTTCTGCCGCTTCATTATACCGTTCCAGTGCAGCAAGTGAAGCTGCCTTGAAATACAGGGCGCCGGGATTTTTAGGATCACCATCAAGAGATGCATCGAGAGCGGTAACGGCCGCTTCATACTTCGCCGCATAAAAGAGCGCCCTTCCCCGTTCGAAATTCGCCACGGGATCGGAGGGTTCAATTTCGAGGACATGATCGAAGGATTCAATCGCGTCTTCGTTTTTCTGGAGTGCTGCCAGAGCCCGGCCCCGCTCAAGATATGCTCTGGCATCATCCGGCCTGAGAGCGATAGCACGATCAAACGCTGATACTGCCCCTTCATACTGGCCGGAATGCATCAATGCCTCTCCTTTGTTGACCCAGATTTCAGGAAGGCCCGGATTTAAAGCAAGGGCAGCATCGAATGCCATATCTGCCTCCTCAAAGCGTTCGAGAGCGAGAAGCGAGAGCCCGCGGAGGTATGCAGGTTCGTAATTATCGGTGATCTGGGTGAATGCAAGACGGAAGGTTTCCTGTGCTTCTCCATGACGCCCCAGTGCAGCCAGAGCCTTTGCTTTCTCAAAGAGAATCTCGCCATTTCCGGGCTCCCTGCCGAGGGCTATGTCAAACAGATGGATAGACTCATCAAACTGACCAAGCCGTGACCATGCCTTTCCTTCATTGGAGAGGAGGGCAAGATCGTGAGAGTCGATTTGGCGGGCTTTCTCAAATGCCTGCACGGCATCGTCATCCCGCCCCAGCTGCACGGCAGCAAGGCCGCTGTGGTACCAGGCTCCAAAATGATCCGGCTTTTGGGAAACCATACGGCCGTATGCAGAAATCGCATCCTCGAACCGGCCAAGATGTTCAAGTGCGAGGCCAAGGAAATAGGCGGTATCTTCAAATGAGGCGTCCAGTTCCAGAGCCCGGTCAAAAGATACAACTGCCTCCTCATAGCGTCCAAGTTCCAGAAGTGCCCGTCCTTTCTCGTAATACCCTTCCGTTTTCTTGTCATCCCGTGCAAGGGCCTCCGTAAAAGCAGCAACTGCCTCTTCGTAATTTTTGGTATGGACAAGTGCCACTCCCTTTTCGTACCAGGCCAGGTACCGGCTTTGATCCCGTGCAAGCGCATGATCAAACGCCTCAATGGCAGCGTCATACTGGCGGAGCCGTGAATGTGCATATCCTTTGGCAAACCATGCCTCATAATTTTCAGGATCAAGCCTAAGAGCTGCACTGAATGCAGTGATCGCATCGGCATACTTTTTCAGATTAGCCAAGGCCAACCCCTTGTTCAGGAACGCCGGGACACTGTTGCTGTCAATTGCTAATGCAGCATCAAATGCAGCGACCGCATCCTTGTTTTTAGAGAGTCTGGTAAGGGCAAGGCCTTTTTCGAAATAGGCAAGGGAAAAGGTCGGGTCAATCGAGGATGCCATCTCGAATGTCTCTATTGCCTGTCGATCACGTCCAAGACGGGCAAGTGCACATCCCTTGTCATAATAGGCACCGGTATATTTCCGGTTGAGAGAAAGAGCCCGGTCAAAGGAGGGGATAGCCTCTTCGTACCGCCCGAGTCCAGCGAGAGATACTGCCCGGTCATACCAGCCATTAGCATTGTCAGGGCGGAGTTCAAGGGCCTTGGTGAGAGCATCAATAGCAGCCTTCAGATCCCCTTCGGAGAGAAGTGCACTGCCCTTCCTGAACCAGGCCGCAGAGCACCCGGGATCAGCCGTAATGACCCGGTCAAAGCATCCGATTGCATCCGGATAGCGGTGCAGACCGGCAAAGGTCTTGCCTTTGCGGTACCATGCCGTACTGTTCTCCGGTATCAGGGCAAGTGTGCGGTCGAATGCTTCCAGAGCACCGTCAAGCTGTTCCTGTTCGAGAAGAACGGTCCCTTTAAGGAGCCAGACATCAGAAAGGTTGTTTTCAATTGCAAGAGATTCATCAAGCGCCGCAAGAGCTTCATCCGGCCGGGCCATTTTTGCAAGCATCCTCGCCTTCTGATAGAGCACTCCTGCATTCTGTGGCTCTGTTTTAAGAATCGAATCAAACGCAGACAGTGCTGGTGAGTAACGGCTCAACCCGGCATAAGCAAGGCCGGTATGGAACAGTGCATCGGTAATCGTTGAATCGTGTTCGAGTGCATGGGCAAACGAGCGGATTGCTTTTTCATACTTGCCCTGATCAAAAAGTGCCATTCCCTTCCGGTAATGCGCCTGAGCGTGGGCAGGAACAAACTGAATGGCCTGGTCGAACGCATCTATGGCTCCGGAATAATTCTTCAGTCTGGAGAGAGCGAGCCCTTTTTTAAACGCTGCCTCAGGGTAGGTGGGGTCAAGCCCGAGAACCGTGTCATATGCCTGAACAGCCTCGTCATCGTTTCCAAGCAAGGAGAGTGCCTCTCCTTTAAAGAAGGCTGCATCCACGGATTTTGGATCAATCTGTAATGCCTGATCGAATGCCAGAACCGCTCCTGTACCATCCTTCTGGGTAAGCAGCACGCTTCCCTTGGCAATCCAGATGAATATGTTTTCCGGTTCCAGTGCAAGTGCCCGGTTAAACGAGTCGAGCGCCGGTGAAAAATCATTGATCTCCTTAAGGGCGCGACCACGGTAATACAGGAGAACCGCGGTCTCGGAGCCAAGAGTCAGGGCCAGATCAAACGCGTTTACTGCATCCTGATATCGTTCCAGCATAAAGAGGGCAAGAGCCTTCCGGAACGCATAATCCTGTATGGTGGGAGCAAGATCCAGTGCCCGTTCAAATGCCGGCAATGCCTCATCAAATTGCTCCTTTTCAAAAAGAACAAGCCCCTTCTGATACCATGCGGCTGCACACTCTCCATCCAAGTTAAGAGCTTGTTCGAATGATTCCTGCGCTTCGTTGTGCAGACCCAGGTGCGAATAAGCAATGCCTTTATAGTAGCATGCAGCGGTGTTTTTCCCGTCAAGTGCCAGCAGCTTGTCAAAGATCGCAATTCCTTCTTCCCACTTCCCGTTATGCAGGAGGGATTTGCCCCGGTACATCAGGGTAAAAGGATCGTTTGCTTTTCGTTTTTGCGCCTTTGCAAAAGATTCTGCTGCTTCTTTGAACCGGTTAAGCCGGTAGAGGGCATATCCCTTACAGGAATAGCTTTTCGCATTTGCGGCGTCTACTTCTATGGCCCGATCGAGGGATATCACGGCATCCTCGTACCGGGCGAGACAGACAAGCGCCGTACCCATGACAAAATGGGCTATGACGTTCTCAGGATCGAGGGCAATAACGCGCTCAAACTGGGTGACGGACTCTTCATAGCGCCGGAGCATGACAAGGGACTGTCCTTTTTTAACCAATGCACCGATGTGGTTGCTGTCCAGCTCCAGTGCTCCATCAAAGGAGACAATAGCATCCTCGTACTTTTCAAGAGCAAAGTATGCACATCCTTTCTCGTAAAGAATAACCGGGCTCTTTATCCCCAGGTTCAGATACCGGTCGAAAACTTCTACGGCATCCTCATATTTTCCAAGGCGGGAAAGAACAAGTCCTGCCTGTTCCAGTGCATCAGCATTTTCGGGATTAATCTTGAGGGTTTTTGCGAAAGCACCGATAGCCTTGTCCTCGCGGTGGAGTTCAACATACGCACGACCGAGATGATAGAAATTATCAGCATCTCCAGGATCTGCCGCACACGCATCTTCGAATGCCGCTGCTGCTTCTTTGAAGCGTTTCAGAGATTCAAGGGAATGACCTTTTGCGGATAGTATCGTCGCGTCACCCGGGGTGATCGCCAGAGCATTATCAAAAGCGATAATGGCCTCTTCATTTTTCCCTCCAGCAGCAAGAGCCCGCCCTTTATGGAAGTATGCCGGGGGATAATCCGATACCTGCCCAAGGACATGGTCAAATGCTGTGACTGCTTCTTCATACCGCTGGAGCTCAATCAGGCCTATGCCCAGGTCAAACCACGCATGCGTGTTGACGGGATCAAGTTCAAGGGAGCGGGAGAAGGCCGGTACAGCATTCATATATTTTTTCAGCGATGAGAGAGCCACCCCCTTATAATACCAGGCCTCAGCAAATTCAGGCTGAATGACAATAGCCATATCTGATGCCTGAACTGACTCGTCGTCCTGTCGCAGATTGTGCAACGCTATTGCCTTATTGAGAGCCGACTCTGCACTTTTTGGATCGTACCGGAGTGCCTGCTCGAATGAAGTGATGGATTCCTGATACATTCCCTGTGCAGCAAGGGCGACACCCCGCAGATGCCAGGCAGCACCATGGTCTGGTGCAAGAGTTAATGCCCGGTCAAAAGCCTGTATCGCCTCTCCATATCGTTCGAGTTTTAACAGCGACGCCCCGCGATGATAAACGACTTGTTCGAGATGTGAATCGATCCGTTCCGCAAAAGTCAAAGATTCAATAGCATCATCGTACCTGCCGAGTTCATACTGGGCTAAACCTTTGTACTGGAGAGCATCAGCAGAAGACGGGTTTAGCTTCAATGCATGATCACAGGCATCAATCACTTCATCGTAATCGCCAAGGTCGAACTGTGCCCTGCCTTTCAGGAGCCATGCCTCGGTATTATCAGGGTGATCAAGAAGAATTTTTTTGAATTCTTTTACCGCATCGCGGAACCGGCCCTGAGATGTGAGGATTTCGCCCTTATGTATACGTGCCTGAATACAGTCCGGCTGCAGGGTTAGCGCCCTGTCATAGGAGAGAATCGAGTTTTCAGACTGATTCATTCCCTCGAGTGCACGGCCTTTCAGATAATGAATCTGCGCATTTTCCGGATCTCCCGCAAGCGCCCGGTCCAACGCATCAATTGCCGCCAGGTGCCGTCCCAGATGAAGAAGGAGCAGTCCCTGATATCTCCATGCATCAGGGAAATCCTGACGAATCTCTGTTGCCCTTACGGTAGCGGTAAGGGCATCCTCATCCTGCCCAAGGTTATGCAGGGACATTGCCTTGTTGAGTGCCGATTCAGCGCTTCCCGGATCACATTCAATGGCGCGATCATACGCATAGATAGAATCCTGGTATAAACCCTGGGCTGTAAGCGCAACACCCCTGAGGTGATGCGCCGGAGCATAGCGGGGCATGAGAGCAAGAGCTGCATCGAATGCCTGTACCGCTTCACGATAACGTTCCAGCTTCAGAAGCGAAGCTCCACGGTGGAAGCGGGCAAGATCGAGATGAGGGTCATTCTCAAGGGCCTGATCAAAAGAGAGGAGGGATTCCTCATATCGCCCCAGTTCATACAATGCAAGGCCTTTGTGATACAGCGCATCCGGATAGGTTGACTCGATTTCGAGTGCATGGTCGTATGCATCGATTGCATCAAGATACTGGGCCGAGTCAAAAAGTGCCCGACCCTTCTGGTACCATGCGTGGAAGTTATGGGGATTCTCACCAATAGTCCGATCAAAATCACGAATGGCATCGGCAAACCTGCCAAGATTATAAAGAGAGATGCCCTTTCGCATCCGCGCCTCGGAATACCGGGGCTTAAGGATAAGAGTCTTTTCAAAAGCGGCGACTGCTTCCTGATGCCTCCCAAGACCATCCAGTGCCCGTCCTTTCTGGAAATAGACCAGCGCATTCTCAGGGTCATAGACCAATGCGCGGTCAAATGCTTCAAGAGCATCCTGATATCGTCCGAGTTTGGAGAGCGCGACGCCTTTGAAATAATACCCGGGAGAATTACTGGTGTCTTTTTCAAGATTCTTCTCAAACGCTTCGATAGCTTCCGCAAACCTTCCGAGTTTGGAGAGCGCGACGCCTTTGGAATAATAGACTTCGGTATAAGCCGGCTCCTTCTCAAGGGCTCGATCAAATGCGGCAATTGCATCCTGGTACTTCCCAAGGTCCAGGAGCATTTTTCCCTTGTTGTACCATGCTGGTGCATAGGATTCTTGTATTTTTAAGGTCGCATCGAATGCAGTCAGTGCATCTTTTGACCGACCTAAGCTTGCCAGGGAAAGACCCATATGGTAATGGGCTTCGCTGTTATTGGGATCAATTTCAAGAAGTACTTCAAAAACATGGAGTGCTTCTTCAACCCGGTTAATTTTCTCAAATGCTAATCCCTTGTACAGGAAGGCGACCGTGCTCCGCTGGTTCAGGGCAACAGCATTATCGAATGCATCAATGGCATCCTGATATCTTCCCAGTTCAAAGAGAGCCCGGCCGTTTTTGATCCAGCCTTCTTCATGATCCGGATCAATCCTCAATGCCTCTCCAAATGCATCCGCTGCCTCCCCGGTCCGTCCCAGCAGTCCAAGGGCATCTCCCTTCCGCATCCAGATATCACCAAGTCCCGGATTGATCTCAAGGGATCTGTTAAATGCAGTGACTGCATCAGGAATCCGGCCGAGATCAAAGAGCAAGTTTCCCTTCCGGGCCCATGCGTCCGCATTGGCCGGGCTTATTTCGAGAACCTTCGTATAAACTGCAAGTGCTTCCTGTTTTTTTACCAGATGTTCAAGTGCAGCCCCTTTTTGCATCCAGATGCCGATAATATTCGGGTTTAACGACAGGACGCGATCGAACGTCTCAAAAGCCTCGGCATACCGCTGGAGTACCATAAGTGATTCCCCGCGGCAGAGAAGTGCCTCCATCTGTGACGGATTTGCAGCGAGACTACGGTTGAGAGCAGCAACGGCCTCATCGTGGCGCCCGAGCCGGGCCTGAGCAATCCCCAGATACATGAACGCATCGGTCTGCGAGGGATTCATCATTATGGCGGTATTGAGTGCTGCAATTGATTCTTCGTACCGGTGGGACTGCAGATATGCGATGCCCTGATAATAGTACGTTGCGGCATTTGTCGTATCAAGAGCTAATGCATCGGAAAATGCCTGTATGGCATCATCGTAACGGTCACATTCAACCAGCGATATTCCCCGGTAATGATGTGCAAGTGCATTTGCCGGATTGAATTCAAGAGAATGCTCAAATGCTACGATGGCCTCATCGTACCGCTCCCTTCCCGCATATGCAATACCGAGGTAATAGAATGCCTGGGAGTTCTCCGGTTCAAGGATAACCAGCCGTTCGAACGTTTTTATGGCATCTTCATATCGTTCGCGCTGGGCAAGAGCAATCCCCTTCTGATACAGGATCCGGGAATTATCAGGTTCAATTTCCAATGCCTGATCGTAGGATATGACTGCTTCCAGCTGCTTGCCGAGTCTGGCGAGAGCATTACCTTTCTCAAAGAACGCTTTGGCACACCTGCGGTTGAGCTCAAGAACCCGTTCGAATGCCCGGACTGCTTCCTCGAAACGTGAAAGTTCGGCAAGCGAAACACCCTTGTAATACCATGCCTGATCATCGCGTGGTACCGCTTCCAGGGCGCGATTAAGAGTGGTAATCGCATCCTCATACCTGCCAAGAGCAACAAGCGCAATTCCTTTCCGAATAAGCGCCGGGCTGTTTTTGGGAGAGAGTTCAATAACCCGGTCATAGGCCTCGAGCGCCTCATGTGCTGAACCGAGCCGGGCATAGCAAAGTCCTGCAGAGAGCCATGCATCGATAAGGGTGGGATCCTGTTCCACCGCAGATTCAAAGGAGACGACCGCCTCCTTCCAGCGCGACAGCTGCATGAGGGCCACTCCCTTTTCATAGAGAGCCGAGGTGTTCTGCGGTGAGAAAGAGAGCACGGCATCGTAGGCTGCAACAGCATCAGAATAGCAGCCCTGTTTAAAGAGTATTTCCCCCCGGTGGTACAGGGCAAGGGTGTGAGTCGGATCAATTGCTATTGCATGATCAAATGCGAGGAGTGCGTCGTCAAGCATTCCTTGTTTTGCAAGGGTAACTCCCTTGTTATAGTATGCATTGACGTAATTGGGATATATTTCGGTAGCCTGATTGAACGCTTCAATGGCAGGTTCGAGCTGATCAGCCTTTAAAAGGGCACAGCCCTTATCGTAGTAAACCTGCGCATTATCTGGTTTTAAGGCAATGCTCTTGTTGAATGCTTCAAGTGCATCTTCGATCCTGCCGGTCCTGACCAGGAGCTGCCCTTTCTGGTGATATGCCTGCGCATTTCCCGGATTTTCGTTCAGGGTCCGTTCGAATTCCTGAAGGGCATCTTCACTTTTTCCGAGTTTTGCAAGAGCAAATCCCTTGTGATAGATGGCATCTGAATAATCCGGCCGGATCTTCAGTGCCCGGTCATACGCGGTAACAGCATCATCGAAGCGGCCGAGACTGGTTTCGGCAAGCCCTATCTGGTATGCCGCCGATGCGCAACCAGGATCAATTCCAAGAGTATGTTCAAAAGCACTAATTGCCTCATCCAGCCGGCCGAGACGGGAAAGCACGATACCCCGGAAATAGGAAGCGCCCGCGTGATCCCCCTGCGCAGCGATGATCCGGTCAAATGATCCGAGTGCGTCTTCGTACCTGCTCAGATGGATGCAAGCGACACCCCGGCTGTATATGGCATCAGTATTTTCCGGTTCCTTTGCAAGCACCCTGTCGAAATCTGCTACAGCCTCGCGGAATCTGCCAAGATGCTGGTTTGCCTTGCCCCGTAAAAAATTGACTCCGCTATTCTGTGGTGCGAGCTCTGCTGCCTTGTCCAGTGCATATTTCGCATCATCGTAGCGTTCCAGTTCGAAGAGCGCAAAACCCTTGTAAATCCAGGCATCCGGTGCAAGGGGATTCTGCTCGATTGCATGATCAAGTGATGTGACTGCGTCGGCAAACTTCTTTATCCGGAACTGGGCGATCCCCCGGATCACCCATATATCTGCATGATCCGGTTCAGATGCAAGGAAGGTCGTGGCTGCCTCTACAGCTCCGGGATAGTCCTCCTGTTTTGCGAGGATGAACGAGCGGTAATACCAGACCCAGGGGTCAGATGGGTCAATTGCCTGAGCCTGTTCAAAGGCACCAAGTGCCTCGTTGTACCTCCCAATCTCGTACAGGGAGATACCCATGTTATAGAACGCCTTTGCGTATTCTGGTACAATCTCGATTGCCTTTCCGTACGCGACAATCGCATCCTCGTGCCTGCCGAGATCGGCAAGAGCGATCCCCTTATTGTAATAGACTTTGGCATGGGTTGGATCGATAGTAAGAGCATGGTCATATGCAGAAATTGCATCCTGATAACGGCCCAGTTCATAGAGTGAAATCCCTTTGAGGATCCATGCCTCCGCATTATCAAACTTCAGGGCAATAAGGCGGTCGCAGGCATCCAGCGCCTCCTTGTTCCTGCCAATCTGGGCGAGAGTTGCGGCTTTGTTGTACCATGCATTGATATCGGAGGGATCAAGGGCAAGGGCGTTGTCATAAGAATCGATAGCTGCATCGTATCTGCCCAGATCGTAGAGGGCAATTCCCTTGAAATAATGGGCTTTGGGTAGTCTGGGGTAGAGCGTAAGAGCCCGATCAAACATTACCACAGCTTCCTGGTGCCTGCCGAGATCATAAAGTTCGATACCCTGCCGCATCAGTGCTTCAGCATCACTTCTGCTCATGGATTATTGTCGCCCCTCTCGTCACTCACAAACATTTTTTTGCGCCGCATGACGTATATACGCGTGGGAAAACGCGGCTTATACCCTTTCCGGTATTTATATGTACATCACTATTTATGAATACTATTTTTAAGCCCCCCTTATATGGCATTATCCGCAGGTTGTCTGTATCTACTTGCGAAGGGTTTGCATAACCTCTCCCAGCCTCCTGATCCCTTCACAAATCTGATCCGGGTTGCTGTTGGAGAAATTCAACCTGATAGTATCTGTTCCTCCACCGTCCACATAAAATGGAATTCCCGGAAGTACTGCCACTCCTTTTTTGAGTGCATGGCTGAAAACATCCATGGAGGAGCTGCCTTCGGGCAGGGTAATCCAGACAAACATACCTCCCCTGGGCTCGGTCCAGCGCACATCTGAAGGCATTTCTTCCTGAATCGACGCGATCATGCACTCAGCCTGGCTGCAGTACGCGGAGCGAATTCTCGCTATATGAGCGTCGAGATCGTTCTCTTCGAGATAGCGTGACACAATTCTCTGTGAAAGATAATTAGAGTGGAGATCAGAAGCCTGCTTCGCAACAATCAGCTGTTCCATAATCTGCCTTGGGGCGCAGACCCAGCCAAGACGCATACCGGGAGACAGAATTTTTGAAAACGAGCCGGTAAGTATGGTCTGGTCCGGCAGGTAATGTTTGAGAGGAGGAAGGGCATTTCCTGAAAACTGGAGTTCGCCATATGCGTCATCCTCGACAACGATAGTGCGAGTTCCCTGAAGGATGTCAGTACATGCCTTACGATACCCGGCTGAGTACGTTATTCCGGATGGATTTTGTGAATTGGGGATACCATAAAAAAGTCTGATGTCATTCCCGGTGATAGCTGATTCAAAGGCATCCAGATCGGGCCCTTCAGAGGTAAGGTCTAACGGGATAAAGGAAGGTTCATAAAGCGAAAAAACCTGAATCGCACCCAGGTATCCCGGTCGTTCGATTGCAACCTGGTTCCCGGGATCGATCAAAATCTTCCCTATGAGATCCAGGCATTGCTGCGAACCGTTGGTGATAAGGATCTCATCAGGAGAAATCGTAAGATCCAGACGCTTTTTGTACCTGTCTGCGATAAACTGCCGAAGCGGGTAATAGCCTTCAGTAGTAGAGTACTGAAGAGCAGTTCTGCCGTCGTTCTTAAAAACATCTGCAGCAGCACGAGCCAGCCCGTTGACATCGATCAGAGCGGGGTTGGGAAGACCGCCTGCAAAGGATATAATCTCAGGATTTTCTGTAACTTTCAGGATCTCCCGGATAAATGATTTCGGGGTTCTCTGCATCCTGTGGGCAAACTGACAGATCCCGGCAGAGGATCCATCTTCGAAATTATGCATGGATACTTCTTTTTTTTGCATGAAATGCGGTCCCTTCTCGCAATTTCTGTCAATATTATTGCACGAATAAAGTAATAAACCCAGAAGATGACGGAAAATTTTAAAAAGATATTTTGCAGAACACTTTTTCCCCGGAGAACACTTCAAAAGACTTTTTACCCTGAGCTGCGCACCGTTTCACAGGTACGTTGTATGACCATCATAAAGAGTATTGATATCATCTCATGGGCAAAGATCCATGCGTTATTCGGTATCGTGTTCGGCCTGATCTATGGGATCCTGTTTGCTATTATGGGTGCCGCAATCGGGGCCAAATACAGTCTGCCGGGTGCAACAACCCTGGGTCTGCTCTCTATTATTGTCTTCCCGATCATCTTTGGGATCATGGCATTTATCTGTGGTGCGATTCTGGCTTTCCTGTACAACATATTTGCAAGCAACATCGGTGGAATCGAGATCGAACTTGCAGAGAAAAAAGCATAATCCTCTTTTTAACTTTCACATCTCAGCAAAAACCTGATGGCAACAGGGCTCGACCAACATTCCTAAGCAGTACATTCGTTTTTCGGGAGAATCCGATCCTTAAAGTGTGGTATCCCACCAAACTTTATGTACAGGCTGTTCCGGAACACTCCTATGGATGTTGGCGATGGTTGCGGGTTATCACCCCGCAAGGTCGAATACCTTAAGTTTCTTCACGGGAAAGGCAGGCGGGTGCGGACTACAGATATTGCCCGCGAGTTCGCAGTTGATCCTTCAACGATTACCAAAATGATCGCAGAGCTCTGCGCCGATGGACTGGTGACTCATGAGCCTTACCATGGGATCGGCCTCTCTGGCGAAGGTAAAAAGTATGCGGACTATCTTGTCAAACGCCACCGGATACTAAGCCTGATGCTCACCCACTATGGTTTCACCCACGAACAGGCCTGTAAAGAAGCCTCGCGCTTTGAAGCACTGGTAACAAAAGAAGCCATCGACAGGATCTGTACTGCGATGGGTCATCCGCGCCTGGGGGTCTGTGGGGCGATCACCCATGATGAGGGCTGCCTTGGAAAAGAGTCGATACACTGATCTCATGGCCCCGCCCCCTTTTTTATTTGATAAAACATGGAGAGAATTTTGGGGAGAGACCACATTTTTCATAACTGTTATATGATCGCCATGCGAACTTCCCTCCACACTCCCGTCGGGGAATAAAGGATTTGCATGACTCCCTTATCGAAGAAAACAATGCTGGCAGGTGCACTGATACTGGCAGTCCTCTTTTTTGCCCTTGTCATATACCTGCTCTTTTTCTCAGGCTTACCGTCAACATCTGCCCCGGCCATAGGGCCATCGGGTAAACTCCAGGTGATCACTTCATTTAGGCCTATCACCCTGCTCGTTGTTCCTGTTGCCGGCGATTATGCGCAGGTTACCCAGATTCTCCCTCCCGGTGCAGAACCCCATGAATATGAACCCACACCCGCTGACGCGATAACGCTGGCTCGCGGAAAGATCCTTTTTTATGACGGCCCCACAATGGAACCCTGGGCCGAGAACCTGGCCACAGCAGCCAACCCGGACATTACCCGGGTATCTTTTATTTCTGCAATACCCCCGACGGTCCTCGCGCAGATGAATGGTACCAACCCGGAGTTTCCCGATATGGCGCAGGATCCTCATCTCTGGCTCTCACCTCCGCTCGCAGAATATTTCGTCAGCTCCGTGGCAGATCACCTTGCAGCAGCTGATCCCGCCAACGCAACAGGGTACCATCGGAACGCTGATGCTTTCATTGCCCGGCTCAAAAACCTCAACTATGATTATGCAACGGGTCTCTCAAATTGCACAACAAGGACATTTTTGACCTCCCATGCATTCCTTGATTATCAGGCAGCGGCGTACAACCTGACAGCACTGTCCATTACCGGCTTAAGCCCGGATGCTGAACCTTCGGTGCGGCAGATGGCAGAGATCCTCAATGAATCAAAGACGGATAATGTCCAAGGAGTACTTGCCGAAACCGACGAGGTTCAGGCACTCAGCCAATCCGTAGCAACCGAGCTTGATCTTCCGGTATATTCCTACGATACCATGGAAATCCTGCCGGCCGGCCAAGAAGACCAGAGTAACAATGACTACGTGAACGTTATGGAACATAACCTTGGGCAGATGAGGCAGGCACTTCAATGCCGGTAATTGTAGCGCATGATCGGCCGGTCTGCCTCTGGGCAGAAAACATCAGTTTTTCCTATAGCGGCGACCGTGTCCTTGAAAATATCTCGCTTGCCATTCGCCAGGAAGAGTTCGTCGGGATCGCCGGCCTGAACGGGGCGGGAAAGACCACACTCTTAAAGGTCCTTGTCGGTCTGCTCCGGCCGGATACCGGTACCGTCACATTTTCCTGCCATCAGGGAGACTGCAAAGGCAGGTCCCCCTGCCGTCCCTGTATCGGGTATGTTCCCCAGCAGGCAGCGCTGCGCCAGCAACAGTTCCCGGTAACCGTTCGCGAGGTCGTTGCGATGGGAACCTACGGGCAGTCCGGTCTCTTTTCCCGGCCGACAAAAAACGATCTTAAAGCCATTGATGCTACGATAGCAGAGGCCGGGCTTTCCCGTATATCCGGGGAGCTCTTTTCCGATCTCTCCGGCGGTCAGCAGCAGCGGGTACTAATCGCCAGGGCCCTGGCAGGAAACCCTCACATCCTTGCACTTGATGAACCCACGAGCGGCATCGATGCAAAAAGCAAGGAGGAATTCTATGCACTCCTTTCCCATCTTCATTCCACACACAAGCTCACCGTTCTCCTCATCCTCCATGATCTCACAGAACTTTCACGGACAATGGAACGGATCATCTTTTTGCATCATCGGATCCTCTTTGACGGACCCGCCGCTGAGCTTGGGGCGGATGGGCTCTGGAACCTGATGGTACAGGCAGGTAAAGGATAAGGAGGGAGATGGATGGTTCTCGAGTTTTTGATGTTCAAGTTCGGCATACGGGCACTCATCGGAGGTCTCATTGTAGCGGTTACCTGCGCAGGCCTTGGGGTCTTTATCGTGTTGCGCCGGCTCTCGCTTATCTCAGATGGCCTCGGCCACGTAGCTTTCGGAGGAATTGCACTTGGATTCTGGACCGGGATCTATCCCCTCTACACCGCAGTCGCTTCGGTTATCGCGGGGTCACTTGGCATTCACGCTCTTGGAAGACTCCGCGTTGCCTCCGATGCGGCAATTGCCATCATGTTCTCTGCCGGCCTTGCGATCGGTGTTGTCCTTATCAGTCTGGCCCAGTCCGCACCGGCCGATCTTCTTTCCTACCTCTTTGGTACCATCCTTGGGATCAATGACAACGATGTCTACCTTGCAGCAGTGCTGGGCGTCATCGTGCTTGTTATTCTAGCCCTGCTCTGGAAGGAGTGGATCGGGATCACTCTCGATCCGGACTTTGCCCGCGTCGCCGGTAACCGCCCTTGAGATTCTCTTTACGATCCTTGTCGGCCTCACCGTAGTTGTAGCTACCCGCCTTGTGGGAGTGCTCCTGGTCTCTAGCCTGATGGTGATCCCGGCGATTGCGGCCATCCAGCTCCGTCTCCCTTTCCGGCGTACAGTCCTTGCCGCCATCAGTATTGCCATCGCTTCAGTTATCATCGGACTCCAGCTCTCGTTCTCTTATAACCTTGCATCCGGGGGTGCAATTGTCCTTGTCACCATAGGGTTTTTCATCATCACGGTCCTCATTGCCCGCCTCTGGCCAAGGGTAAAACGGGAACTGCCGGTTGAACCATGGGTGCATCAGTGTACAGCGGACTGCAGGCAGGCGGTCGAACCGGGCACGCCCGGAAAAGATTGACTACATGGATACATCCCAAAAAAGGGTCAACGGTTATCACTCGTAATCTAGAGAAAGGAGCGGATGCCGGAGAGAAGGAGCGGTGAGAAGAACCGGATCAGTGAGGGATGGCGTATCAGGATCCCCGCAATCTTTGCCGGCCGGTCCATATCCCCGTACTGGTGTATCTCGTTTACAATTTCAGGAGTGCTCATTGCGTGGATGATACGATCGACCGTCTTCTCAGGCAGGTGCTGCCGCATGAGAAAAAGGCGATAGCCAAGGGCAAGTTCCTTCCCTATATCCGCCTTCCAGCGCTGCTCGTACTCCGCGAGCGCGCTATCAGAGAAGCAATTCTGTTCGCAGCAGGAAGCCGCCACCGCTGCGGCATGACGGGCCGATCGGATCCCGGTGTAAACACCGCCTCCTGAAGTAGGCTTGGCAAACCCGGCCGCATCCCCCACAAAGAGCGTCCGGCAACCATAGGTCCGGGGCATTATGCCAAGTGGGATCGTACCGGTGACCAAGTGCAAATCGGAGCGAAGGCCAATCCTTTTCATAAAAGCAACGAAGCGTTCCTTTACCTGCAGTGTCCCGCAAAGCCCGACCCGGGCCCGCCCGTTCCCGGTGGGGATAACCCATCCGAAGAACTCCGGCGAAGCATCCGGGTACAGGTCCACGAGATCGGTATTTCCCTGCAGAAGTCCCTCGGCCTGAATACCGGCAAGAAAAACCGGGGATCGTGCCATCCCCAGCGATCGCGCTATCGTGCCCCGCGGTCCATCTGCAGCGATCAGGATCTGGAATAAGATCTCTTCATGCCCGTTTATCCCCCGGGTGATCACAGAGGTATCCTTTACACCGCAGACCGATGTCTTGAGCCGGAATTCTGCACCCGCTTCCGCCGCTGCCGCGGCCATCTCCCGGTCAAGCATACCCCGATCAACCACATATGCCTTCGGGGAATGTGCGTTAATGACCAGAGCCGGCCCTTCAGAGGGATTAACCCGTGCCCCGGTAACAGTATTCTGTATTGGGCGGCGGGAAACGTTACATTCGTTAAATGCGGAGAGGGAGAGTAGCCCGGCACATTGCACCGGGTAACCAATGCTCCCCTGCTCCTCAATGCAGAGTACCGAAAGTCCTGCCTCAGCGCAGGAACGGGCGGCTGCACATCCTGCCGGCCCGGCTCCGGCAACAACAACATCATAAGCCGGCGACATAGCAGCAGTACCGAAAAAATTACTTGGGATCTTTATCTTCCGGCCGGATTGCCGGATTGATCTGGATTTTGCAGCTGTTGATGATGAATGTATGTGGCGAAACGGGCACTGCATCACCTTCTTTCAAGGTAAGGCCAATGAAGACCGCAAAGAGCCCCAGGATAAACGAAATGGTCCCCACCACTGTCATGACAAGAAAAGAGCGCATCGAAGGGACAAAAGTCAGAAAGACAAAGAGAAGGATAATGCTGCTTGCGATAACGGCACCAACCAGATAATACTTTGTTTCACTCCGGGTCAGTGCACATGATATTCCTGTATAACCGGCATAGAATGCGAGCACGGCGACTGCGAGAACAAATATAAACGAGAGAACAGAGGGAAAGATCATTTCCGCAATCCCGATAACCAGCAGTGCTGCAGCACACAGGAACCAGAAGATCGATTCATCAGAATGAGCGGTAATGGCAATGAGTATGCAGAGAATCATCCCGGCGATGAGAAGGATCCAGAATATCCCGGTAAAGAAGGCAAGGACGGGACCCGGCATAACCAGCGCGAGGCCCCCGAAGATTACTCCCACCAGACCTTTCAGCTGGCAGGATGTTTTCGCATCCATAAATTTACGTCTCTGTGATCGCGTTAATAGTTTCGTATGTATATTGAAATTTAATGTCATTTCCCCGCAATAATTCCCCATAAAAAAAGTTTAGATACGATCGATCTTCCCGAAATTTTTCCTGATCCGGGGATTGTTACGCTATTATATTCCACACAACTCCTTGTGACAGGATTACATGTGCTGAAAATATTACAAAATGGAGGGAGAGGAATTTTATTTGCGCTCAAACCCGAAAAATTCTATTCCTGCTACCTTCTCCAGCACATAGAGTATGGCAAAGAAAAAAACCGCGTACAGAACAAAGCTTACGATAAAATTAACCCAGCCGGTCAGGCCGGAATAATTCATAAGGAGATTGGAGAGCGCATCCGCGATTACGATTGCAACGAGGATCCCAAGGAAAAAGATCACCCATTTCTTGACATCGGCAAATTCCATACACAGTATTGGCCTTCATACCTATTAAAACACTCAAAACCTTCGTCATAGGGTTATCATTGTCCTCTTCGGTAAGATTCCACCAGATCCTGCTGGTTACCCAGCCTGTGATGATAAAGTGCGCCGGCCCTGCAAATCCGATCTTCTCACAGGAATTTCCCTTGCGTACTGCCACATGGACTCGAATACATATGCCATTGAAGGCATTGTGTATGTACATGGATCAGGATAATCCCGGTTCCCCTGACAATATATCTCCTTCTCCTGCCCCGGATATCGTGCCAATCCCTGCTCCCCCCATGAGCCGGGGATTCTGGGCAGTGATGGCGCTGATCGGCGTACTGATTCTTCTTATTATCTATGCACAGGTTCAGGGTGTTATGCACCCGATTGTCGTCAATCTGACAGGTTCCCGTTGGACGGTTATATCTTATGCAGATAGGGAAGGGTCGATGATCCCTGCCCCAGCCGGGGCTGAAGCAAATCTATCATTTGGTCCTGCCGGAAACGAGGGTCTCATCGGATATACCGGATGCAACTGGTATTCCTATACCTACATCTGGAACAATGCTACTGCACTTCATCCCACCAACAGGACAACAACCCTGCAGGTTTGTGATACTCCCGGGGTGATGCAGGAAGAGACATCTTACCTGGCAGATCTTGATAATAGTTCTATCGTGAGGTTCCGGAGCGGGCAACTCACCTTTTTCGATGACTCTGGCAAACCCCTCCTTATATTCAGGGAGACTGGCGGCGAGTCCTGATCTTCCGGTCGATCTGCATGGTAAGCGCATGGCCATCCATTGCGATATACGAACATTAAAAATGGCAGGTGTAAGAACTATTAACCGGGAGTCTGAACAGAAATCATGGACGCAAAGAGCGAACGGAAAGAAGGCGTGCTCATCTTTTTTATCAATGGAAGGCTGGACGCGTTTGGTGCCCAGCAGCTTGACGAGTGGATCAAAGGAGCGCTGCATGATGATGACAAGGAACTGATACTGGACCTTTCCGGTTCCACGTACCTTTCAAGCGGCGGACTGCGCACCTTCAACATACTAAAAAAAGAGATGAAACGCAGGAACGGCCGTTTTGCTCTGGCCGCAGTGGGGGAATACCCGAAAAAAGTACTGGACATGGCCGGGTTCTCAACAATTATTGAAATGTTTCCAACGGTAGATGCCGCGGTTGAGGATATGAAGAAGAAGCGTAAGAACCCCACGCTCTTCAACGAGATCTTTTATAAGAAAATTGAGGAGGAGGGAATTTCGCTAACCATCGAACCGGGCTGGATGACATCCCCCCCGGCCCTTCGGGTAACCGGAGATATGGCAAAGGTCCTGAACGCGCGGCTCACTGAGGCAGATATCAAGACCAAAAAATTTTCTGAGATTACCTACTCGCTGGGCCTTGGAGCGCTCGGCGCTGACAAAAAAGAAGCGATGCCCCTGCTGGGCGAGATGATCACGCTGTACGGTTCCATGGTCTGGTTACCCACGGACGGCAACAATACTCCGGATTTCCTTACCCCGCTCGATACAGAATCTGACGTTCCCGTTTACACCGGATATAATGTGACTTTAGACGGGCCGTTCAACGAATACCTGACTCTCTCGACCGGGGACGCAAAAAGCGTCAGTATCGCGGATATCTACCGGATGATCTTTTCCGGGGCGAAAAGCAGGGTAAAGAGCTACAAAGGGATAGTTGCCGTTGCTATCTGGGGTGTACTCGAGGGTCTTTCAAGTTCCGGGATCAAAAAAGCACCGGTTGCCGGTTCAGGACTCCCTGCGGGATCCTCGATTATGGATCCGGCCAACCAGTCACAGTGGATGGCATCCGATACCGGGATGTCATACAAAGGAGATACGCTCGTGAGTTTCGGTTTTGGGATCGATCTCACCGGCGATCTTTCCGGTTTCCCCAAAGAGGATCTGGATGCACTCTACTCCACAAACCCGGCAAGCCGCGGTACTTCCAAGGTCATGGCACTCCACAACCACGGTGTGGTCTTCCGGGGTGTGCCCTACGACGCCTCACTTGATCTGAATTCACAGGTAAAAAAGATAGTAAACGATGCAACATTCGTCGATATGCGCCATCTTCTGGACAGCACCCGCCTCAGGCGCGCCAAGATCGGGGTTGCATATATCCAGGAAATTGTCCGGGAATCCTGAACTGCAGAGTTAAGGTCAACCGGTCTCTCTTTTTTTTATCAGCGTAAGGATATTTTTTCCCTGGTCGTACCGGTACGTGACTGCATCGGTTACCCGCCGGATAAGATAAATGCCCAGTCCACCCGCTTTGCGCTCTTCTAAAGAGGACGTAACATCGGGGTCGGGCATCACAAGCGGATCAAATGCGGGAGCATCATCAGTGATTATCACCGTCATATTTTCTGGAACAATTTCACAGTGAATGGTGATCTGCCCTGAATGCCCGCGGTACCCATGACGGATTGAGTTGGTCACGGATTCCTCGATCGCAAGCTGCATGTCAAGGACCTGTGAGTCAGAGAAACCGGCTTCATGCATGAACCGTTCGATCTCGAGGGAGAGGCCGGGCACCGCGTCTAACCGGGCCGGGATGAGGATCTCATTTGTCGCCACCAGAGTCATACCTCCACTCCAAAGACCAGATCCGGCATGCCGGTATCAGTCCGGCATAACGGAAACCGTTCTGCAAACACCCCTTATCGGGCATGAGAGTTTTCCTGTAATGATATTTAATAGATCCACCATAAAAAGACGGCCAATAAACGGGAGGCTACCCCGAAAATTCTGCGACACCGGGGAGGACTAATTACTGACTCTCTCAAATCTGAAATAACCGTCGGGACAGGAGAAGGATTATCTCTGTACAAAAAGGATATTTGTAAAAAGACACCCCGCAACGAGCAGGTCTTAACGGAGACATACCGATGGATATAGATACCACGATTCACGATGCGACCGCAGTTCTTTCCATAACGGGCCGCGTGGATGCCATGACTGCCGGCGAGCTTGAGGGCGCCATTAACGGCCGCATAGAACGGGGGGACCGCAAAATTATCCTTGATTTTACCGGGCTTGCGTATATCTCCAGCGGAGGCCTCCGGGTGCTGCTTGCGACTGCAAAGAAACTGCATAACGAGGGAGATAGATTTGCGCTCTGCGGTCTTTCTGTAGAAGTGCAGAAAATTATGAACCTCGCCGGGTTCACCGCGATCTTCTCCATCTACACCACGGCGTCTGATGCGCTGGCTGCGGAAAAAGAGACAAAAATCTCCCGCCAGACCTGAATTTACTCTTTTCTACCCCGTACTCAACCTGTAAGCAGGGCAGTTCATCGGTCTCTTCCGGTTTTTCCCACGGTTGCCATATAGATCAGGAACTGAGTTACTCCATCAATCCCAAGGATCGATGCCATCAGATCATCATCAAAGGCCGCAATCGCACAGACTCCACAACCGACCGCCAATGCGGCAAGATACAGGTTCTGGCAGACATGCCCGGCATCGAGATGAAGATCCCGGTATCCACGCTCGCCATATCGCCATGTCATCCGGTACGGGACAGCTGTCCAGAGAAAAACAACACCACTCCGCATAATAAAATCCTGATCCAGAGCTGCATGGGCAATATCGATATGCAGGGCAGGATCAGAGGCAACCAGTTGCAGACAATGGGAAAGTGCTAGGTATCGGTACAGTCCCGGAAGGAGACCTTCGACATCGTTTACCAGCAGGTAGGTCTCGAATGCATGGCGAGCGCCGGCTGACGGGACTGTGCGAAACGTAGCTACAGAACCAGAGATCTGCCTGACACCCTGTGTACACCAGAGAAGAAATGAGAGTTCATCGCACCGGAGCGGAATCTTCTCATACGACCGAATACTTCGCCGACGTTCAATTGCAGTACGAAGATCCATGGACGGAATGTCGAGATCGACAGGTCTTTTGAGCTTGAACACCGGTTTACCCGCCGTCATGGGGAGTTCAAGCGGGGGCTGCGGAATGCCCTTTTCCTGATCGGAACGACCAAGGGAGCGGTACTTGGTATGCTCCATGAACTGCCGGCCGATCTCCTCATGGATCTGAATATGATCTGGCATAGATACCCTTTCAGGACCGCTACAGATAGTCCTTGTGGAAAACGGAAAATATCAGTCCTCACCACAAGGATTGATTGTATTCAGGAATACGGATATCTGCCAAAAAACGAAATATTGTTCCAGTACAGGCAGGATCGATGAAAGAGCATTTATCAGGAAAACAGGCCTCGCAGGAACTCCCCCTTATAGAGTTCAAAAATGTCACCGTAATGAAAGAAAATTCACGTGTGCTTGACCGGGTAACACTTTCTCTCTATGAGGGTGAAAACGTTGCCATTCTTGGACCCAATGGGGCGGGAAAATCATCGCTCATCAAGGCCGTTATCCGCGAATACTATCCGCTGATTACCGGGGAGCCCGGGACATTTCGGTTTCGCGGGGAGGAGGTCTGGGATATCTTTGATCTCCGATCCACTATCGGCATTGTCTCCACTGATCTCCAGTATGCCTTTGCCCGCACCATTACCGGCCATGAAGTAATCCTCTCGGGCTTCTTCTCAAGCATCGGTCTCTTCAACCGGGAGATAACACCGGCGATGGAGAAAAAATCAGAAGAGATCGAGCAGATCCTTGGGATCAGGCACCTGAGAGAAAGGCCTATGATTTCGCTTTCCACAGGAGAAGCCAGGCGTTTTCTTATCGGCAGGGCCCTCGTTTTTGATCCAGCCACACTCCTTCTCGATGAACCGGCAAGCAGTCTCGATCTCTCAGCATTACACATATTTCGCCAGACCCTGCGTACAATTGCCCAGTCCGGAACAGGCATCATCCTGGTAACACACAATCTTCATGATATTATCCCCGAGATCACGCGCGTAGTTATGATAAAGGAAGGGAGGATCATCGGGGATGGGGAGAAAGCAGCCATGCTGACAGATGAGCGGATTGGACAACTCTTCTCAGTCCCGGTCCGTATACGCAAAGAGAATGGCTGGTATTATGCGACAGGGTACTGACCAGGCCCACCCTATTCCAAGGATCCGGTAGGTCCGGGAAAATTTTACTACCGGACCGTTTGAAAGAAAAAGAAAATATTTCTAAGATTACGCAACCGGTACTTTCGGGGCGGCTTTCTTTGCGGCAAACGATGTCACGATAGCAATGATTCCAATAACAACCGCAAAGATCCCGGCAATAAACGGCACAAGAGCTGCTGAAATCAGGGGGAAGATCAACAACAGGATCCCAAAGAGAAGACTCAATACCCCAAGGACACCGTTCCCTGCATCCTTGGTGGAGAAAGCCTGGTACAGGTGGACACAACCGGTGATGCATGCCCATACACCGATAATAATAACAAGGAACGTGAGAAGAAGGACGGTACTGTAAAGCGGATAGGCAAGAATAATAATACCGGCGAGCAGGTTAAGAACTGCAAGGAGAATCTTCCATCCCATATCCGTCCTGTCAACAGCAAGTCCGGCTAGGGAAAAGATTCCGCCGACCAGCCAGTAGGCTCCAAGGAATGTCACAAAAACGATCGTTGTAATCCCCGGCGAGGAGAGGAACATAATCCCGATAACAAGGGAGAGAATTCCCCACAGGAGAATGACCCACCAGGGAAAGAGTCCGGGATTACAGCACCAGCACGACTGGGGAGAAGCAGTTGTTTCAGCCATAATACTATACCTCAAATTTTATACGTCAATTCTGCCAAAGCGATATTTGAAGTTTCCTTTCCGGTTCAGGAAATCCGCAGGTCCCATTAAAGGAGATTCAGGAGGATCGAACCGGAATGAGGGAGAGCCCCCATGTAGGAAGATTAAAAAAGTTATTCTGCTCTCGCCAGCCCGGTTACTTTCCTGATCTGACCCTGCGTTTCCTTTGGCGTTCCGGTAGTGTTGATCAGGTAACAATTCGTCCGGTCGAGGATGTTTTTGATATATTCATTACGCAGCGCAGTTTTGCGGGCATCCTTCACCAGCAGGTGCGGGTTGAAATAGCCGTTGGCGGAAAAAAGGGCATACGCCTCATCCTTTTCGAGCGGAGAAGCAATCCGGAGATCGGAAGGATCACGATGCAGGATAATAAGCGTCCCCAGTGTTGTCAGAGGGAGAAGGCGGCCTTTTCCCACCACCCACCGTATATCAGCAACCGCACGACCTTCGGCATCGTATTCGTTTGCTGGAACCAGCCCGTCAAACTCTTTCCAGATTGCAGAGAGATCCTGACGGATGTAAAAATTCCGTTCCGATCCATAGGCAAGGATCTCCGGGCCGAAGATGCGGGTAAAGAACCAGTCATCGGAGATGATCCGGGCCTGAGGATCGCGAAGGAGTCCGTAGGTTTGTGTGGTTTTTCCTGCACCAGAGACTCCCACGATGCCAATACCTTTTCCTCCGATATCGACACAAGCTCCATGGATCGATGATATCCCGTGTTCATCTTCGAGAATATCCCCGCACAGGCCGAGTGCGATGGACTTGATCCATCCATAATAGGTAAAATTTGTAAGGAAGACCGTCTTGGAGTACGGGTCAAATCTGACACTGTTTTCACTGACGGACGGGTCTTTAAAGACATAGAGCCTGCCATGAGACCGGATATTCTGGGACATAGGAGAGAAGTTTTCCTGCCAGGTTTCAATGAGACTTTTCTCATCTGTGATCAGTTTGATACAGCATCCAAAGATCTCAGATTTTATCTCGTACCGTACCCGTGGTGTGCAGCATGCAGTAAGGCGTTCCTTTTCCTCTGTCGGGATCAGGTCGACGGTGTAGGTCATTCCATGACCCCGTAAATAATACACATCATGGTTGATATTCCGGCATACCGGGATAGGATGTTTTCGGTTGTCATCTCCCATACCCGGATAATTGAGAGAGACAAAACGTTTTTTGGCGGCAGGCATACATGCAGCCGGGCACAGAGAATCGAAGATTATCCTGCCTTATCTTCAACGAACCGATCTCCAACATGCTCAAGTACGTGTTCCCTGAAGGAAGGCGGGGCAAATGTACAATCTCAGTTGACCGGCAGGGTACGACTTTGAGTATGGCCATATGTGACAGCTGTATCGGGATACCTGCAGGTCGTAACTGGCTGAATTTCTTTACGCCGGGGCTGAAACGTGTTCACATCCTTACCGAAAAGCTGAAGGGAGAGATTATCTTTGACAGGACAAACGGGACATGGTTTATCTTCCTTATCCCGATCCATGTGAAGAGATTCATCCCATAAGAAAACCAGGGACCGGGATAACGGCGATGAAAGGGAAACAGTAAAAAATCCGGTTTTTCCGATACTTTTCACCATCATCACGGAAGTTACCGGTGTCTTTGGATACCTTTTGGCTCAATTAACAAATTTCTTTGTCTGTCCGGAGAGGCACATTTTGAAAAGTGCAGCCGGTTACCGGAAGCAGGTCGCTTTTCTCTCAAGGATCTGCAACACTGCCGCATCCACTGGTGCCATAGCACGGGAGATCTTTTCCAGCGTACGGATCGTTCCTTCAGCAGTCCGCTGGATGATCCCGTTCTCTGTCGGGATCCTCATGCCCCCGGCGGCGAGAAAGGCACATTCCGTTGCAAGACCTGCAGCCGTGGCAATCTTTAAGGAACAGGCCGGCTTTGCGCCATCGCAGATCGTACCGGTGATATTTGCCACCATCAGGTTGATCGCGGTCGTAATCTCTTCCTCTCCCCCGCCAATAAGGTAGGCAACTCCGGCAGCGGCACCGATACCGGCCTTGATCGAGCAGCCGCAGAGCGCAGAGAGGTGCCCCGCGTACCGGTCTGCCTGCTTGGTCATCATGTGGCTGATAAGCGCCGCACGGGCGATATCCGCTTTTGAGAACCTGCATTCCCGTCCGACAACACCGACAGGGATAAGGGCAGTTATTCCCTGGTTTCCAGATCCCGCGGTGCTCATTACGGGATACGGTGCTCCACCCATGCGGGCGTCGGCTGCGACCGCGGCTGCGATCCGCACGTTGTCGATGAGACTGGTGGTCCCTTTCTGGCTGGAGAGAAGGGCCTTGAGTGTATGACCAAGGCCCAGGCCGTACGCCTGGTCCCGGCAACACTCGGACAGGGTCATGTTCATCTCAACGCCACGGAATACCGTATCGATCTCCTCTCCATCCATCGATTCGGCGATCCGGATCAACCAGATGACTTCCCCGGGAACACGTTCATCTGCGGAGTCCGGAGGAATACCCGGGTTTGAATAGATCTCCCTTCCCTCAGCGCTGATTGAAGCGACATGGTTGTGCTGACCGGTAATGTGTGCCTGGGCTTTTTTGATGCCATTTTTAGTCCCAGCAATAATCCCAACGGTTATATCCGGGGTTATTCCCGATCCCGTCCCGGACACGGTAGAGCAGGAGATCCGGTCACTGAGTGCAATGACCACGGCTTTTGCTCGTTTTTCCGGAGTCATACCGGAAAAAAGATCGATACCATCACGTGGATCGAGAAAGATGCCCGCGGCTGCAGCTGCGGCCGGACCCTTCCTGCCTTCCATACCCGGGATGAGTGCGCATGCGCTGTTTTTAGAGACATTCCGGTCAAGGGTGATCTCTACACTGAGAATATCACGCGTAGAATATGCCGGGCCGGTGGATCCGGAAAAATCCGGGGGAATACATCCCGATATGGCATGGTATGCGACGGCTGCTGCATAGGCAATGGCAGCCGGCTCGGAACACCCGGTAACGGGTATTACGTTTCTCTGTAAAAACGCCGCAATATCCACAACCGATCTCCACCTGTACCTGCTTTCAGGACATCGGTACAGACAATGAAATAGCCAGCGATAACCGCAGAAAAAATTTCAGTTATCACAATGTTATAGGGCACGGGGTGTTCATACTCACGTGAGGTAATTAGGATGGTTTTTTGGAAAATCCACCTTGGGCGGATTGGACCTTCTCGATTGGGCTTCATGGGTTTTGGTCCAGTCCACCCTGCGCGGAAACTGTTCCGGAAAACATATCCTCTGTGTTGGATCTGATCTCCAGTCTTTTATTGCGGGGTATCACCTCAGCCCCGCTTCTTCCGTACATGATACAGGATCCTCTGTTTTTTCAAAATCCGGCAGATATACACGCCTTCATCGAGCAGCCATTTCAGAAAGATTGGAGGCACAAGGAGCCATCGGGGCGGTTCGTAATGCCAGAGTCCCTGGAAGGATGAGGGGATACCGGCAGTTCCCAGATAAACAGCCGCAATCATTTCTGAATAACTACGACCATTTTTTCACTTATCGCCAGAGTTATAGCGACCTCCGCCCTACATGATCGCATCCAGAATCGATGACGGTTATGACTGTTGCTTATATCCAGCCAAAAACCGGGAATCGATCCTCACGCAACGGTGATGTTATGAAACCAAAAACACTCGTTATTGTGTGTTCCGCCCTGCTGATCCTTACATTCTGCATGATTCCTGCCGGCGCGGTAATACTCGAAGTAACGGTCCGGGGAACAATAGCGGATCTCTCACCGGCCGATAATACCCTGACGATTGCCGGTCCCTCGCAGTACGGCTGTGACTTTGGTTCCGGTACTTCCGAACCGGTTTGTTCGTGGACGCCGATGAACATAACCACACTTACCGGAACAGTCCCTGATGCAGCCGCGTTTCAGGTCTTTGCCAGAAACGATACAGTTGTAGCAGTGAGCCTGGGAGGCACCGGGGGAACATGGATTGCTCTTGCAAAGACTTACAGCACCGGTACTGCCACAGATTACGCTACCGATGAGGTGGGCAACATAGGCAGTCTCCCCACTCCGCTCATTGGTGACTATACAGTCAGCGCCGTCACCGTACCGGACTGTTCTGCATGCACCGGGACCTCCTGCACTGCGGTCTCTTCGAATGTAACGATCTCGAGCGGGCAGATGACGGTTGCACAGAAGGTACTCCGCCCCGGGGAATCGCTCTTTTTCAAGGGCAGGAACGATGACTCGAGTGTGAACGTGACCTTTGTAAACGGTCAGGCCCTCGCGGACGCCTGTCCCGGAAACGCCGGACTTATCGGCGGAGTTCAGCCTGTCTCCGATTATATCGTGCGTGTTGTACCACCGGTTGGGATGAACACGGCAGCAATGGCCTCTCCGGCAGAACCTGTATCGGGGGTTCCGTCAGCCACGACCACAACCCCTCAATCATCCCTGCCGTCTGCAGTACTCAGCGTCCTCGGGTTGGCGATTGCCGCCATTGCAGCCTGCCGGATTAGAGAGTGATCCAGGTACAGACGGGAGTACGTGAGGAACAGATACCCCGGGTTGACACCCGGTATTCCGGCCTCGTCATGGACCCGGATATTTCACTTTTTCCCTCAGGGACCCACTCATCCGGCTGGAACAGGCATGAATTCCAGACTCCCGGCCGATAAAAAAGATAATTAATGCCCGAACTGGACATCGAAGTAAATGCTCTTGCCCGATGCCCTGAGGGGGATACCGTAAGCAACACTGCACCCTTTAAGATGCCCGGCTTTCATGGCAACGAATCCTGCGGTGTACATGATCCTGTTGTCCACATTGTTAATTTGGGCGGTCTTTGCTGCAGAGCCGACAGCAATTCCGAGATCGGATATCTTGAGTACACAATTGGGACCGGTATAAGCCGAGTCCCTGCCCTTTCCGGCCTTCTGCGCCTGTATCATTTCCGCGCAGCTTGCATAACCACACCCGCCGCAATTGATACCAAGTGTCTTGGTCCCTTCGACGCCAATAAGGACTGTCGCATCGCTTGCCTTTACCTGTTCCCCGTTAATCCGGAGGAAATCCATACCAGTCTCCTTTGCTGCTGCGATAATGTTATCTCCGAGCGCCTTCTGTTCTTTACCGATCAGGATCTCGATCTTTATCGAGTCGAGTCCACAGGCTTTTGGTGCGGTCCGGGCGGCGAGAGCCATCAGCCCGGCAACAGTTTTTACTGCATCCGATTCGCTGGTCATAGCCCAAAATTGGCTTCTTTTAGTAATAAATCAGGAGCCACAGGAGATATGATCAGGTGGCGGTACCGTAATTCACATGAAAGGCATAGCGAAAACCATGGGCAGGCCGGGCGGTGTACGGAATATACCGGCGCCGTTCGTAGTCACGAAGGCAGTCATACACACCACCGGGAAATATCCGGTGCGAAAGGTGCATAGGCCGGGTTGTGGCGTTGTCCTGCCGGCGGGTATATTGCCGGGTGATATCGGCAAGGATCCTCTTCATCACCATTAATTCTCCGAGTGTTGCCGGGCATTCTTCATCATTGATCACGGTTTCAATCTGGTGGATCACTTCATCAATTCGGGTCATGGCATTCATTCTTCCAGGTGCAGGTTCTGCTGATCCAAATATCAGCGGGGGAGATTATATATTGGAAAAATCGCCGGGGTTTGTTTTTGTATGGGGAATGTATCATGGTTGAACCATGCGGTTCAATGAAAGACCGTTCTGTGCCCCGGAAAATAACAGACTACGAGTAAGGGTTCAATGAGTCACATGACAGGATAATCTTTGCAGCCTCGTTTCCGTTTGAAAGAGTAGTAAAGATAGTTCCAGCATCAGAGACTGATACAGCACTACCCTGCTTATCCATCACTTTTACGGGCAAACCTATAAGCGGGATCAGGGAAAACTTATGAAAACTCTTACCACCTTGCCAGATGAGTGAAGTTCCTCCGGCTCCGGTGGATATCACGCGGGGAGAATGCGAATACGTCCGTACTGTCACCAGAAACACAAACGGAATCTGCAGGGGAGGATGCCACCCTGCTCACGCTCTATGCACTTGCCGGAGAGGAATGCGGACGATTTGTCACGCTCCATCCCCGGATCCTTACAAGGATCCGCCGGCACATTCTCGCTATCAGCCAGGTTGTAGCAGCCCGGCCATCTTTCGGAGATGTGGCAGTCAGGGAGCTGCCCGTGCATGAAATGCGCCGGGCCGAGGAGGAACTCTGGATCCATGACCAGCATCAGAAAACAGACATGGCCACCGACCGGCTCTTTGCAGCATTCTCCGGTACGCAGTTGATCGGGGTTGCCCGCTGCTCCCGCCATCCCGACGGGTGCGAGGTGGATGGTGTGTACGTGCTCGAAGAGTACCGGCACCGGGGATTTGCAAAGAGGGTCATGCAGCAGCTGATCGAAGAATGCGGTCGTAATGAAACGCTGTATCTGCATGCAAGACCTGATCTTGTAGATTTCTATCGGAAGATGGGGTTTGTGATAGTTCAGCTGCCTGACCTTCCGGCCTCCATCCGGTCTGCGACCACTCGTCCCGGAAGCGGGACCGTGCCGATGAAGCGTGATCCTGCACGGGTTCCTGGAGGCGGGCATGAGTAGCGGTGCCGAAGGGACGAGAACCTGCAGCCGGCTGGACAGGGAGACTTGCCGATGGTAGAACTGTTCTTCTGGATCGCGATCCTCCTTTTCATTATTAGTACGTTTATTGCTCTAGCCGGCGCGGCACGGGATAACCGGATCGCACGTACACTCTCGCTTGCATGTACTGGTATGGCCTCAATATTCCTCGTTGCCCTTGCGATGTTTATTCTGGTCACAGGTATCCCCCTTTTGCTCCCTGCATGGCAGCCGTTCCCCGGTATATCTGTCTCATTTTTCGTAGATCGCCTGGCGGCATTTTTCCTTGTCCTGATCGGTGCCGTCGCAACCTGTGTCTCCCTTTACACGATCGGCTATGTTGAGCACCTGGAGGGTGGCAGCCGGCGAAACTTTTTCTGTGCGTGCATTGCGCTCTTCGTTCTTGCAATGGTGCTTGTGGTCGTCTCGGCCACCACAATTGCCTTTTTGCTCTTCTGGGAACTGATGGCCGCGGTCTCCTTCCTGCTGGTCACGTATGAATATACCCGTCACGAGACCACCCGGGCCGGTATTTTCTACTTTGTGATGACGCAGCTCTCCACTCTTTTTATAATGCTGGGATTTGTTGCGCTCTTCCTCGCCACCGGTTCCTTTGCCATCTCCCCGGCGCATGTTGCAGCCAGCGCCACACCCCTCGTTACCGCTGCGTTCCTTGCACTCTTTGTAGGATTCTCCATCAAGGCAGGAATCATCCCGTTCCACAAGTGGCTTCCCCATGCCCACCCGGCAAGCCCCACCCCGGTCTCGGCACTGATGAGCGGCGTGATGCTCAAGATCGCGGTCTACGGTCTCCTCCGGTTCCTGATCGCAGTCTTCACCCCGGATCTCTGGTGGGGTGTTCTGATCCTCTGCGCCGGTATCGCATCCGCAGTTCTCGGCATAATATATGCAATCAAGGAAGATGATATCAAGGGCCTCCTGGCCTACTCGAGCATCGAGAACATCGGCATTATCTTTGTGGGCATCGGACTCTTTGTAATCTTCTCCTGCTCCGGCCTTACGTTCCTTGCAACCATCAGCCTGCTAGCGGCCCTCTTTCATTCGCTTAACCACGCTCTCTTCAAGAGCCTCCTGTTCCTTACTGCAGGTTCTGTGGTGCATGCCACCGGAACCCGGGATATTGAACAGATGGGAGGCCTTGCCTCCCGTATGCCGGTAACCTCTGCTCTTTTTTTTACAGGAGCGGCCGCGATTGCTGCCCTTCCCCCCCTCAACGGGTTTGCAAGCGAACTCCTGCTTTACACCGCATTTTTTCAATCGGTCACTCTCGTCGACCCGCTTATCAAGATCCTCCTTTTTATCTGTCTTGCCCTCTTTGCGCTGACCAGTGCCCTCTCCGCGGCCTGCTTTGTCAAGGCCTTCGGCTCTATCTTCCTTGCCCGCCCACGTTCACAGGCAAGTGAACAGGCGCACGAAACCGGATGGACGATGCTTGCCGGCCCGGCGCTTCTTGCTGCAGCCTGTGTGGTGCTCGGTGTTTTCTCATACCAGATCCTCACCGGTTTTGGCTATATACTCCCCATTCCGGACCTTCTGGTCGTGAGCGTCCTCCTCCTGCTCATGGGTGCACTGACTTATATTGTCCTGTATTTCACCGCGTCACACAGGATCAGGATCAGCGAGACCTGGGGCTGCGGCTCGCTTTCGCTCTCTTCCTCAGCAGAGTACACCGGCCATGGCTTCTCAGAGCCAATTGTCACGATTTTTGCTTCGCTGTACCGGACAAAAAAGACGGCCACCAAGAAATATTACGATCAGCATGACTGTATCTTCGCCGAAGGAACTGCAGAAATCCGGCTCCTGAAGTTCTTCGAGGAATACCTGTATCTCCCTGTTGCCCGCAATGCAACCCGTGTCGCAGGAGTGATCGCACGTATGCAGAACGGCTGCCTTGACACGTATCTCCTCTATGTCTTCCTCGCGGTGGTCGCAGTCATCATCTTTTTGGGAGTGACCGCATGAGTTACGAGTTCATTCTCTATGGCATCATCAATACGTTCTGTGGGGTGCTCATTGCCCCGCTCTTTGTGAGCCTGGTAAAAAAAGTGAAGGCCTGGACCCAAGGGAGGCAGGGGCCGTCAGTCTTTCAGACATATTACACCCTTGCCAAGCTGCTCAAAAAGGAGGTGCTCTATTCGCCGGACGCATCAGGGATCACCCGGTTCACCCCGTGGGTCTGCATAGCCGCGATCCTTGTTGCCTCGCTCTTTGTACCCCTTGTCTATGTAACAGTCCCGTCCGGAGGAATCGGGAACATTATCCTCTTCCTGTATCTGCTCGTGCTTGGCAGGTTCTTTATGGCACTTGCCGGTCTTGATGCCGGAAGCACATTTGGCGGCATGGGAAGCTCGCGTGAGATGAGCATCGCCGCGGTCATCGAGCCTACGACCATCATCGTCTTTGCCGCACTTGTCTTTGTTTTCAAATCCCTCAACATTATCGATATGGTCGGTGTTGCTGCATCCACCGGCACACCGGTGACCCCGACGCTCATACTCCTGGGGATCTCGCTTTTCATCATCCTGATCGTAGAGACTGCACGCATTCCGGTTGATAACCCGGAGACCCATCTGGAGCTGACCATGATTCACGAGGGTATGATCCTCGAGCAATCAGGCAGGAACCTCGCAATGATGGAGCTCTCAGCAGCGGTCAAGCAGCTGGTCCTGATGGCGCTGGTCATCAACCTGATCGTCCCGTGGGGGATAGCAACCGTCCTTACACCGGCAGCCATCGGAACAGCACTTGCTTTCTTTGTGGTAAAAGGTGTTATCCTTGCACTGGTGATTGGCCTCTTTGAGTCCTCCATGGCAAAGATGCGGTTCTTCCGGCTGCCCAGCCTTTTTGCAATGGCGTTCTTCTTCTCGACCCTCATCATTATTATCGAGGTGTTCGCATGAGTGAACCCGCATTCTTTGACGGTATCATCAAGATCCTCTTTGTCTGCGTGATCATCACGTCCGCGTACATCATCACGACGAAAAACCTTATTTCACTGGTTAAGGTCTACGCACTCCAGTCACTGGCCCTTGTTGCCATCGCCCTCTCCCTGGCCTGGTACGAGAATGCTGCGATCCTCCTTGCCATAGCGCTCCTCACGCTGGTTTTCAAAGTGATCGTTATCCCGTATTTCATCGCAACCGTCCAGGAAAAGATCCGGATAACGCAGGACATCGAGTTCCATTTCCTCAGCCCGACCAGTTCCCTATTAATCTCGCTTGCCCTCATGATTGTCGTATACATCACGCTCTCCCGTATCCTTTCCCAAACACCACCGCAGGGCAGCCTCTTTTTCTTCGGGGCCGTGATCGGGATCTCGCTGGTCATGATGGGCATGATGGTGATGTTCTCACGAAAGAAAGCGATCTCCAAGGTGCTCGGATACCTCTCAATGGAAAACGGTGTTCTGCTCTTCGGGCTCTTTGCCACGGAACTTCCCTTCATCATCGAATTTTTAATTGTGATCGATCTGGTAATCCTCATCCTCCTTACCACCATCCTCACGGTCGGAATCGATTCCACGCTCGAGGAGTACCATAACCGGCTCCACCGGTTTTACCTCTGGGAAGAACAGGAGGAATCCTCATGATCCTCGTGGCTTTTGTACTTACTGCGCTGGTGGGGATCGTGCTGGTTGCCATCAGTCGTACCCATGGGCAGATGAATGCAGCCGCCGTCGGCCAGGCCATCGTCTTTGCAGCAATCGCCCTGTACGTCCTCCTCTTCGTGCAGGTGCCGGTCAATACATTCATCGTAGGCAGCGGCTACTTCTTCATCGATCACCTAGGACTCCTGGAGGTCCTTATTGCAACCGTGATCTTCGTGCTCGCGGCCGTATATGCCCGGGGATACGTGGGCAACCTGCTGACAAGCCACGAACTCGAAGCAGGGAGCCTGAAGCTCTTCTATGCCGCATGGTGCCTGCTTGAACTGGTCATCATCCTTGCCTTCTTCTCGGATAACCTCGCACTTTTCTGGATCTTTGCCGAGATGACAACCATCATCTCCGCCATGCTTGTCGCCATCCTCTCGGCACGGGAGAACATTGACGCGGCGCTCAAATACATCTTCGTTGCCTCGGTGGCGATGATCTTTGCCTTTATCGGCCTCATCTTCCTCTTTGAAATCTCACGGTCAGTCCTTGGCACCGGCACGCTCAACTGGACAGCGCTCATGGCCCATGCCGCCGCTTTCCCGCACGGGATGACAATCGCGGCATTCCTCTTTATCTTCATCGGGTTTGCTGCAAAAT
The DNA here is from genome assembly GCF_035543475.1 of Methanoregula sp. GTDB lineage: Archaea > Halobacteriota > Methanomicrobia > Methanomicrobiales > Methanospirillaceae > Methanoregula. Next base: position 24,974 of record NZ_DATKKA010000007.1, on the reverse strand, counting down.
CCGGCATCTTCCCGTTCCATACATGGCTCCCCGAGGCCCATGCCAAGGCGCCATCAGCAGTGAGTGCTGTCCTGTCGGGAGTACTCCTCAACGTGGGGATCTACGGGATCTTACGGGTTTTTGCTATTGTCCACGAAACCGGCGCTGCAACAGATGTCACACCGGTCATCCTTCTCTTCGGCATCCTGTCAATTGCTATCGCGGCGATCTCGATGCTTCCTGAAAAGAACCTCAAGAAACTGGTCGCGTTCTCGAGCATCGAGAACATGGGTATTATGCTGGTCGGTATTGCAATCGCAACACCGCTCGCGATCTTCTGGGTGCTTGTCCAGGTGATTGCTCATGCATTCACCAAAGCCTCACTCTTTTTCTCGGCGGGCATACTGCACCGGCAGTACCGGAGCCACATCTCGGCGGATGCACCCGATGAGATGTGCGATGTTTTCCGGTTCCAACCGCTTGCCGCGTGGGGATTTGTTCTGGGAGGACTGGCAATTATTGGTATACCTCCGTTCCTTGCGTTCTTCTCCAAGTTCTTTATCCTGCTCTCGCTCGGATCGTTCTCGTTGTGGGTGCTCGCGCTGGTCCTGGTACTGCTCTTTATTGCGGCCACAGCGCTCGGGTATTTCGTGATCAGTATGTTCGGGCAGGTCATCCCGCCTGGAGAGACCTGTGATATTGTTCCCTACCGGACCCCGCTCTCCATGAAGTTACCCATTGTGGTCCTCCTTGCACTGGTGCTTATCCTTGGCCTGATGTTTCCGCCGGGAGGATATGCATTTATTACGCAGGTCGTAACGGAGCTGAGGTTCTGATGAGTGTAACGGATATGCCCAATGATGATGCCACCATTGCAGCAGTACGAGAAATTGCTGGCGCTGCCGGTGTGTCCGCCCGGATCACGCCCGGGTTCAGCGGCGAATGTATTGTTCATCTCGATGATGATGAGATTTTCCGGCTCGTTCCCGCGCTTGCGACATGGAATTTTGTCCTGATCGGCCTGTTTGCCACCCCCGTTTTCAAAGGGGAAGGATACATGCTACGGTATGTTTTCTCGCACGGGAAAAGCATCCTTGTCTTCCAGGCGGAAATTACGGGAAAACGGGCAGCCTCCGTTGCTACGATATATCCCTCGGCCTCTTGGCCGGAGCGGGAGTGCCGGGATATGTACGGGATCGAATTTGAGGGAGCCTTCGATACCCGGCGCCTTGTCCTGCACGAGGTGTATCCTGCCGGGTTCCACCCGCTGGAAAAGGCATTTGCCAACGCGCCGGTCTCGACGCTTAAAACGATCGATCCGGCGGACGAGTACATATTCCAGAACATGCACGGGGACGGGGTGTACCAGGTACCTGTCGGGCCCGTCCACGCCGGCATCATTGAGCCCGGCCACTTCCGTTTCAGCGTCATCGGGGAAACGGTGTTCAATCTCGAAGTCCGCCTCTTTTACACCCACCGTGGCATCGAGAAGCTGGCAGAAGGAAAAGACCCTGCAGAATGCGTGCGGGTTGCAGAAGCGGTGAGCGGGGATGAATCTGCTGCAAATGCGACCGGGTACTGTATGGCGGTGGAACGGCTCTCAGGCATATTCGTGCCCGACCAGGCCTGGCATATCCGGACGATCCTCTGCGAATCGGAACGGATCTGTTCTCATCTCGGCGATCTTGGCGGCATGCTGACCGATGTCGCCTTTGCCCTCGGTGCCAGCCAGTTTACCGTGCTGCGCGAAGAGATCTTCCGTGAGCACGAGAAGATGACCGGTTCCCGCTTCCTCCGTGGCATGATCTGCCCCGGAGGGGTCAGCAGGGATATTCCAGTCGCTACGCTCGCCCTGTACCGCGAGTACCTTGAGCGGTTTAAAAAACAATTCCGGACCGGTCTCGCCATTGTCCTCTCCACATCTTCCGTAATCGACCGGTTCTCCCGGACCGGGATCATCAGAAAACCGCTTCTTTCTCCGCTCAACATTACCGGCCCGGTCGCACGAGCCTCCGGCAGCGGCCGGGATGTGAGAGTGGATCACCCGTACGGGATCTACGATCGTCTTGTGCCCATGCCCCGTCCCTTAAATGATGGTGACGTCCTCGCCCGGTTCACGGTTAAGGCTGCGGAGATCCTTGATTCGATTTCCCTTATCGAGAAATCACTGGCAACCATGCCGGACGGCCCTATTCGAAGTACAGACCCGGTCTGTGACGGTGCCGCTCTGGCGCTCGTGGAGGGGCCGCGGGGAGAAAACCTCTGCTGGGTGGAGATCCGGAACGGTACCGTCTGGAGATACAAGGTGCGGACGGCATCGTACTGCAACTGGCCTGCCATAGAACACGCTGCACCGGGCAACATCATTGCCGATTTCCCGGTTATCAACAAGAGCCTGAACCTCTCGTATGCGGGGACGGATCTTTAAGGGTGAGACGCGATGGTAAATGCATTTTCCTGCCTGATTAAAAAGAAAGTGACCGGAAATCTTCCCTTAAAGGATGATGAGATCGAGCAGATCGGCCGCGAGATCGAAGCAGAGATCGATGCGCGGTTCGGGCGAAGCCTTGCGGTTCGGGAGCTGGATGCAGGCAGCGACAACGCGGCAGAGATCGAGATAAACAACTTAAACAACGCGTATTATGACGTGGAACGGTTCGGCATCTCCTTTGTTGCCTCGCCACGGCATGCTGATGTCCTGCTGGTAACCGGCGCCATTACCCACAACATGGCAATTGCAGCACAGAAAACGTATGATGCCATGCCCTCACCCAAGTTCGTTGTAGCCGTTGGCGATGATGCGTGCGATGGCGGGATCTACCGTGGGACTTATGCGGTTCTGGGCGGAGCTGATGCACTCCTGCCGGTGGATCTAAAAATACCGGGCAATCCACCGACACCCCTCCAGATCCTTACGGGCCTCCTTGCCCTGATGCGGACGGCTGCAAAAAAAGGCTGATCGGTTTTCCCGCAAAAACAGATTGTGGACAGGGATGCAGGATTCCAGTGATCCTGTACCCTGACGAAAACGGGATCACGATCTTTTCTCACTCTTTACGATCTCATGGGCCCTCCTCATTCACTGCAGGTGACTGAAGACAAAGATCATAACCATCCGAAAGAGTGCCAGTGCCCAGAAGACATACAGGATGCCGACAATGGCAGAAGCGGCAAGCGATCTTCCCCGGGAAAGTGCATGGGTCTTTTCCATCGCACACGTCCAGAGATATATGCTCCAGGCTACCAGCAGAAGATAAAGCACGATCTCGGTGTACAGAACAAACATTTGCAGGTCCGGGGAGAGCGTCATGGCCACACCGGTGAGGGAGAGGGGGCTGGTGACCAGTGCCATAATAGCAATCAGCGTGAGGGGCAGCATACCATAACCGGCCGTTTGCAGGGTGGCCGGAAACTTCCCGGTGCCCGAGAAGATGCGGCAGAGAAGAAATAATCCAAGAGAGAGAAGAAACCATGCAATAAATGGGGCTGCCAGTTCCCATGCCACGCGGTAGGGAGAGAAAATAATATTCACTACGCCCTGCTGCGGGAAGAGGGCATAGATAAAATAGGGGGTAAAAAGGGAGATCAGTCCGCCCGACCCCACGATAAACAAGGGAACGGGAAAATCCGGGGGGTCCTGGTTGATTTGTCCAAAGAACCTGGCAGGATGGACGAGCAGGTCAGAAAGTGCATAAACCATACAGGATCTAATCAGTGTCATTCAATAAATGGGTTTTTCGCGCCCGCATTTTGTCAAGGAACAGAAATTAGCTGCAGAAAAAAATCAGGAAGTGGAAGTGGAAGTGGCCGGGGTTGCCATGGATTTTGCCATGGCTTCCATCTGGTCTGTCTCGAACTCCCCCATCTTGATGACACCGGGCGAGAGTGTCATGACCCGGATCCTTACCCCGATTCCCGGGGCATAGGCAAGCGTCTGGCCGTCGGGACTCCATGACATAAAGCCGGGCTGGATATTTGAGATCCGGATAAGGTTGGTACCATCAGGATTGATGACGCCAAGGTAGTGATCCGCGGAGAATGCCAATCGGGAACCATCGGGGCTCCATGCGATAGCATTGATAGTCCCGTCAGCGGTGAGGTTGGTAAGGCCGGTACTATCCGGTTTTACCACATAAACATCTCCCTTGCGGATGAATGCGATCCAGTTTCCGGCAGGACTCCACCGTGGATAGGTATCCTCCTGCCGGGTAAACTTGTCTCCTTTCTGGCCCACGGCATAGGTGATAGCCTGAATTGACCCGGTAGAGGTATCGATCACGGCAAGCCCGAAATTGTTGGGCATATAGATCGGGGCCACCAGATGGATCCCGTCCGGGCTCCATGAGGTCTCCGTGCGGAGGGAGAGCAGGCCCGTGCTGACTTTTGCAAGGGTTTTTGGTGAACTTCCGTCTGCGTTCATCACCGAAAGCCATGTCCATTCCGTCCCTGTCGGGGAAGGAGCGCTCTTCCCGTCAGGCATGACTTCGGTCATCGGAGTGTCCGACAGGTTCAGGCCGGTCGCGGCGAAACGGTTCCCATCCCGGCTCCACGAGGAGAAGTACTGATACGGGAACGGCCCTGCGATATGCAACGGGTGGGATGCGGTATCATTCTTGATGAAAATGGACATATTCCCATTCGCGTACCGGTCATACGCCATCTTATCCGATGCCGGGTCAACAAAGACTTCTGATATATCGTTCTGCACGGTGAGCTGCGTCTGGTGGTCACCGTTACGGTTCATAATCCAGATATTGCTTTGGAGAGATGAACTGTTGAACGCAGCACCCTGAGGTTTCGCGGAAGGGAACATTGTCTCAATGAAAATAATGGATGCACCATCGTGGGTGAACTGGGGATCGGCAAAATAACTGTTGTTGCCATAGATGCTGATATCATCGTTCTGGGCCTGCTGCAGATCCGCATTGGTAAGAGCGGGGACCCCGGGGATTACCGGCAGATTAAAGCCGGTTGTCAGGTAGATCGGGACGCACAGGATGGCGAGGACCACTACTGCCGTACCGATCCATTTGAGGACATTCCAGGCAGGAGATCGTTTCGCCCGGGGTTCCCCGATGGAGGGAACAGGTGTTTCCGGTACCGGGCCGGGTCCCTGTGCATCATAGACCTCGGACAGGAAACGGTACTGGAAAACCGAGAGGGCCGGGGAAAGGCAGAACGCAATATATTTTCCGACCGCAGGGATGAAATGCAGGAGACTGGTGATAACAAAGAAGACGATACCGGCAATGAGGAGGATAATGAGGGCAATGAGGTAGTTAAACCGTCCGATCCTGCGGATGGCTGCCTTAATCTCAGTAAAAGCAAACCCCTCGCCGATGCTTCCGGTCCGGGCATACCGTATTGAACCGATGATACTGTATACAATCGCAAAAATGAGCACCCCGACGTCAACGATCATAAATGCAGGGATCAGGAAAAGAAATCCCATCCCACCGGTAGAAAAAGCAGTAGTTATCCCGCCCAGCAGGAAGAGGAGAGGGACAAGAAGGATCAGGAGAACCGGGATGATCCAGAGCGCAAGGAGGATATCCAGCTTGATGCCCTCCACGAGAAGCCGGGACCAGTTATCAAACCCGGGAGGCTCGCTCCCGCCACGAAGGAGCCTGACTCCGTAACCGGAAACAAAAAATGAACCCACAATACCGATGACCACCAGCACCGCGACAAGAGGCCAGGGAACCAGATCCCAGTGGATGACCGAACCGTCGATGATACCAAGGCTGTCGATGATATAGTACAGGATCAGCCACGGCAGACCGAGGAGGATAAGAATTAACCACCGTGTCCACCGGCCGATCAGTGTTTCACGGGTAAAATGCAAGGATCCTGAGAGAATTTGCCCGAATTTCATTGTTTACCGGGAATAAATATATTTGATTTATTTATAAATCCATATCTTTTGATATCCGGAGCGCAGGCGGATACCTGACTGCAGAAAGCCACACCTCATTGCCAGTGTCAAAAGAGACGATCCTGAAAACCCGGCCATGACAGGATCACATCCGTGATCTTTTCGGTTTTTTATCCACCCGGTAACCTGCCTCTTGTCCCATACCAAAAGAGTATATACCCCCTTGAAAAATTACCAGTTATCGAACAGCGATGGAGTGAGAGAGATGGCAGAAAAGGAACCCAAACCAGTACTGGTCCGGGAACGGCTCGATGTCTGTGAGTTGGATCGGGCCCGGATGTCCCTGATGAACCCTGCGCTCATCGAGCAGAAGAAACAGGAGCGCACGATCGACGAGAATGCCAAACCTGTTCTTGAGATGGCCATGAAGGAAGGCCTCGAAACGGTCTGGGACCGGTACGAGATGCAGCAGCCACCCTGCAAGTACTGCGAAGCGGGGATCTCCTGCTCAAGGTGTACGATGGGGCCATGCCGGATTATCCCGCCCCACCGCATCCGTGGTGTCTGCGGGGCCGATGCAGACCTAATCGTTGCCCGGAACCTGCTGGATATGATCGCGACCGGTTCAGCAGCCCATTCCGACCATGGGCGCGACATAGTCGAGACCCTCTACCTTGTCGGGACGGGAAAGACAACGGATTACGGCATAGCTGACCCGGACAAACTGCGCGTACTCGCAAAAGAGTACAACATCGCTCTGGAAGGCAAAAGCAATGAAAAACTTGCTGCCGAACTCGGCCGCGCCATGCTCGAAGAGTACGGCATGATCAAAAACACGCTCCAATGCCTTAACCGGGCGCCGAAAGCCACGCAGGATGTCTGGGATGCCGCTGGTATCTCCCCCCGGGGGATCGACCGCGAGGTGGTGGACTGCATGCACCGGATCCAGATGGGCGTAGGGGCCGATTATGTCAACATCCTCCTGCAGGGCCTGCGCTGCAGCCTCTCGGACGGCTGGGGAGGATCAATGCTCGGGACCGATGTCTCTGACGTTCTGTTTGGGACACCAACCATCAAGGAGTCGAAGGTAAACCTTGCAGTTCTCAAGCCGGACCATGTCAACATCGCGGTACATGGCCATAACCCGGTACTCTCCGAGATGGTGGTAAAAGCGATAGCAGATCCCGAACTGGTGGCACTGGCAAAGAAGAACGGTGCCAAGGGCATCAACCTGGTCGGACTCTGCTGTACAGGCAGTGAACTCCTGATGAGAAAGGGAGTCCCGATCTCCGGGAACCATCTCAACCAGGAACTGATCATCATGACAGGGGCGCTCGAAGCAATGATCGTTGATTACCAGTGTATCTTCCCCTCACTGCCCCGTACCGCAAGCTGCTTCCACACGCTTATCATATCCACCAGTTCCAAAGCCAAAATTCCCGGGTCGTACTTCTTTGATTTCTCCCCGGACAAAGGGTTTGTCACGGCAAAGGCAATTGTCCGGATGGCTGTCGAGAATTTCAAAAACAGGAACCCGGCACGGGTTAACATCCCGGGCAGCCCGGTCCCGCTCATGACCGGTTTTTCCAATGAAGCCATCAAAAAGGCGCTGGGCGGGTCGTTCAAGCCGCTCATCGACCTGATCGCGGCCGGCAAGATCCGTGGTGCTGTCGGGATTGTCGGTTGCAACAACCCGCACGTGAAACAGGATTACGGCCACGTGGAGCTTACGAAAGCATTGATCAAAAAGAATATTCTCTGCGTCGAGACCGGTTGTGCAGCGATTGCATCCGGAAAAGCCGGGCTGCTCATGCCCTCTGCTGCTGCCCTTGCCGGTGATGACCTGCGGGCAGTCTGCGAATCCCTGAAGATCCCGCCCGTGCTCCACATGGGCTCCTGCGTGGACAACTCGCGTATCCTTGTGCTTGCCGCTGAACTGGGCAATGCACTCAATGTCCCGATCCACAAGCTGCCGATCGCCGGGGCTGCACCGGAATGGTACTCACAGAAAGCGGTCTCGATTGGGGCATATTTCGTTGCCTCGGGTGTTTACACCGTGCTCGGCGTGATGCCACATATCTCGGGAAGCCCCCCGGTGGTTTCGCTCCTGACTGACGGCCTCAAGGGTGCAGTGAACGCAAGCTTTGCCGTAGAGCCGGACCCGGTTAAGGCAACCGGTCTCATCTCAGATCACATCGAGAAGAAACGCACCGGCCTGGGGATCTGAAGATGCCTGCCGGCAGCCGGCCCAGGGAGAAGGGGATCCGGGTCGTTGTCACCGGAAAGGGGGGTATGGGAAAGACCACCCTTGTGGCACTCCTTTCCCGGCTCTTTGCCGGGGAGGGGAAACGGGTCCTTGCAATTGACGGGGATCCCCAGCAGAACCTTGCGGCTACGATTGGGATCCCCAAGGAGAAGGCAGAAAAGATTGTCCCGGTATCAGAGAGTACCGCCTATCTCCGCGAAAAGACCGGTGCCGGGCCGGATCTCTCCCCGGGCGGGCTGCTGACCCTTAACCCGGACGTCAGTGATGTAGTCGAACGCTTTTCCGTCCCGGCAGGAAAGAACATCCGTGTCCTGATCATGGGTGGCGTAAAAGAGGCCGGGGGGGGATGTCTCTGCCCGGAATATACCCTGCTTGCCGCCATCCTCCGGCATATGCGGCTCCTTGACGATGAAGTGATTATCCTTGATACAGCCGCCGGCCTCGAACACTTCGGGCGGGCCGTGGCAGAAGGCTTTACCTGTGCCGTGGTGGTAACGGATCATACCTATAATGCGGTCTCCGTAGCCAGAAAATCCGCAGCACTCGCGCACCAGCTGGGGATTGGGAATGTGATCCTTGTCATCAACCGGGCAGAGGGTACAAACACCGCCCATAATGTCTGTGGCAGTGATGGAGGCGTTGCGGAGTTTTCGCAGACCATCGTCCTTCCTTTCGATCCCGAGGTACACCGGACCGAACCCTCTGTTACTGCGCTCCTTGGAAGCGATTCAGCTTTTATCGGTAATGTCAGGACTCTTGTTGCGGCCATTGAAGGGCGCTGCGAGAGCTGGTCCCCGCCGGCCCGTTAATCCATGAAGATAATTATCTTCAGCGGGCATTCAGTGACGGCAAATACTGGAGACCGCTGAAAAATCAGCCTCTTTTTTACTTGCGGTAATATCGCCCGGATCGTCTCAGTCCTGTCCCGTGTGTTTATCGTGGACAAAGGACAAAGGAAAGGTACGAAAAGCAGGACAGTCCACCATGAAGCAGTCCAGCCCTCCTCTGGGAACATTACACCACGCGGTCTTTGCCATCTCTACCCTCACTTCACGGTTCCCGGTGCCAGGAGACATCCCTGAAGGTGCTCTCTTTGTGGTAACCGCCGGACAGGGAATTGTTGTCCACACAGGGGATACCCCGCAGATCTACTGGCAGGCAGACGATCTCCCGGCTTCCTGTACTGCTGGCCCTGCAGAATATCTCGGTCACCGGGATCGCGTCCCTGTATATGCGGTGGAGATCGGAAAAAGTGCTGTATTACCTGGGAGCCGGGTTGAGACCACCGTGCGCGAGCTCTATGGCAGGGTTCCGGATGAGGATCTTGCCATAGCTTCCTATGCGGTCCGGATGATCCATTCTGCCGCGGCCAGCCGGTTCTGTGGCCGGTGTGGCCATTCCACGGAGCCGGTCCCTGCTGAACGGGCATGGCGGTGCCCGGATTGCGGCCTGGTTGTCTATCCCCGGATCTCCCCCGCAGTTATCGTCCTTATCTCGCAAAAAGAGAAGATCCTGCTCGCCCGCTCCCCCCGTTTCCCTGCCGGCATGCATTCGGTGATCGCCGGCTTTGCGGAGCCGGGCGAGACGCTCGAACACGCGGTCTGCCGTGAGGTAAAAGAAGAGGTAGGTATCTCGGTAAAGAATATCCGTTACTTTGCAAGTGAGCCCTGGCCGTTTCCTGATTCGCTCATGATCGCGTTCACGGCCGAATACGATTCCGGCGAGATCACCATTGACAACAACGAGATCATCTCTGCGGGCTGGTTCGGGCGGGATAATCTTCCGGCGCTCCCTGCACCCCTCAGCATCTCCCGGGCGCTTATCGATCGGTGGATACAAAAAGAAGGGACCGGGCAATAACCCGGACAAAAATCTTTCTGGAAAGGAAGGCGGAAACAGCAGCGCTGCGGGATTGGCATAACCGCAGGCGATATAAACATACATATAATATAAAGCCTTTAAATTCAGATAGAGAGCAATGGAGATGAATTCTGAACCATCAGGTACAGATACCGACATCCCTGACGGGGGGAACGCCATCGATGTCTATATTCTCTGCAGAGATGAACGGGATTCCCTTGAGATCAGCGGGCAACTCGCGCCGCAGGGATACCGTGTCACCCTTTTTTCCGACAGCGCGGAGCTGATCGACACCCTTCGTGCAGGAAAACCCAATCTCCTCATCTGTGATGCCACCGGTCCGGGGCATGACGGCTACGAAGTCTGCCGCGAGATAAAATCCGACAGCGATCTCTGGAGGATCCCGATCCTCCTTATCACCGGCGTTTCAGGTCTGGGAGATCTCCTGGGTGTCCTGGACAGCAACGCGGACAACTTCATCGCCCGGCCGTACGATCCCCAGTACCTTTTCTCCCTTGTCGAGATGCTGTTGTCCTCCCCGGTTGAAAAGCCGGACCCGGAGAAGATCAGGACACAGTTCAAGATCCATCATGACGACCGCGATTACGTGATCATGGCGGACCGCAGGAAACTGCTGGAGTTCCTGCTCTCCTCGTTTGAGATTGCGGTAGACCGTGCCGGTGAGCTCGGGCAGGCTCAGACTGCGCTGGAAAGCCTTAAGGCTACTCTCGAACGCCGGGTTGCGGATCGCACCAGTGAACTCGGGACAGAGACCGCCCGGCTCCAGATGCTCGTAAACGGCAAAATCCATGAGATCGAAGATGCCGCGAAAGCTCAGGCCGCGCTGAAAAAGGAGATCGAGGGCCTGAACTCCCGGCTGGACGACCGCGAGAGGGTCATTGCCACGCACCGCGAGGAAAATACCCGGCTGACCCAGGATCTCGAATCCACCCGTGCCCGGCTTGCGGAGGCAGAGGACACCGTCCGCACGCTCGGGACGGAAAAAGACGAACTGGAGCAGGCCCTCCGTGGCGATGCTGAGTCCTTAAACCGCGACCTTGGCCAGACGAGAAAAGAGCTTGAAGAAGCAAAAAAGGCACTTTCCGATCAGACCGCACAACGGGCTGCGCTGGAAGGGCAGCTTGCCGAACTGACCCATGACCATCAGGATGCACAGAAAACCCTCAATGCCAGTTCTATCGAGATCGGGCAGCTTAAAAGCACACTTGCTGCCGAGAAGAACCGGGCAGAATCGGCCGAAGTAGAGGTCAAGACCATCCTTCAGGAGAAGGCACGCTCCGAGCAGGAACTCAGGTCGATGGTTGAGGACATCACCGAGCGGGCAAAGCAGCAGTCCCAGGAGTGCCTGAGGCTCGCTGATGTCCTTGAGGCAGAGAAGGCACAGCGGGCAGCCGCTGATCAGCAGTGCAGTACACTCATCCAGGAAGCGGCAAAGAAGGAGGCTGCGTCAGCTGCAGAGAAGAGCACGCTCGTGGAACACCACGAGGCGCTCCAGCAGAAGTATGACGCGCTGACAGAATCGTTTGGTGCCGAGCGCCAGAAATGTGCATCGCTCGAAGCAGAGCTTGCCCGTATTACCGAGGAACGGGACGAGACTGCGGGAAAACTGCAGTCCCTCCAGGATGAGCTTCGTACTGCGGTAGCGGCCGGAGAGGAGGAACGGCACCAGCGCATGGTTGCAGAGAGCAGTGCTGCTGAGACGACCACGGCAAAAGACCGCGAGGTCCAGGTGCTCAACAGCGAGATTGCTACTCTCCGTGACGAACTGGAGAGGGCCCGGTCTGATTATACCCAGACCCGTCAGCAGCTCGATGCGGCAATGGACATGCACAAGGGGCTCAAGGATGAGCTGGCGGCTGCGGCCCTTGCCGGTGCACAGGCCGACAAGCTGGCCCGCTCTGCAGCATCCGAAACAGAGCAGATCCGCGAAGAGCTGGAGACTGAGCGTCGCCTGCACCGTGCTGCCGAGGAGAAACTCGCCGAAATAAGCAGGGAAAAAGAAGAGATCGGACAACGAATCGGGGCCTCTCTTGAACAGGCGGCAGTTCGGGAAAGGGAGCTGCAGGCAAGGATAGAGGGGCTGAGTGAGGCACTTGATGCAGAACGCGATGCTCGGGTGCGAACAGAAAACAGCCTCTCCCGTCTGACCGAAGAGAAGGCGGTGGCTGAGTCGAAACTTCTCGACGCTGCGGATGAGAAAACGGCAGCCCGGGTCAGCGGGGAGCAGGCCGCAGCGCGTGAACGCGAACTGCAGGAAAAGATCCTGGGGCTTACCGATACCCTGGATGCCGAGCGCGACGCCAGGGCGCTTGCAGAGGACCACGCTGCGGGCCTTGCCCGGCAGAAAGAAGTGGCAGACCAGAGGCTCCAGGCAGCAACCGAGGACCGGATCGCAGAAGTCACTCACAAGAACGAGCAGATTGCAACCCTGGAAGCAGACCTGCGGGCTGCGCTGGAGCGCCAGCAGGTTCTGGAGAAGCAGATCAAAGCCGCAGCAGGAGCGCGGGCTGCGGCTGGAGAGCGCCCGGCAGAGGACAAACAGCGTGACGGCCGGTTTGCTCACCTTGAAGAACTGGTAAAGACTGCACTCGACCGCCAGCGATCGCTCGAAGAGCAGCTCCGGGAAACCGAACGGGAAGGTGCAGAAAAAGATGCAGCAATGCAGGCCCTTTCCCGGGAGGTTGAACGCGCGGTGGCTGCCCTGGACGCCGAAAAAGAGGGGCGCCGGGCGGCAGAAGAGGCCTGGTCTGAAGCCAAGGACGCCCTGGTTGCTCTTCGGAAAAAACCTCAGATTCCCTCATCCGCTATTGAAGAGGTCCCCATAGGGGAACACGCAATCGTAGCAAGGGCACCGGACCTTCCTGCCACGATCTGGGAAGGCCCGCATGCACTTGCCAGGAAAGGAAGCGATCTTCCGGTCCCGGTTCACGGGGGTACCCCCGAAGAGGATAGCCCCCATGCAAGGATACGGACGGTAGAGGACCTTTTTGAAGAGCCCAGGGAGATCGGAGCCGAGGAACTTGCGGATGCAGCCCGGAGCATAACCGACGCCGCCAAAAAACATGACGTGCCGGATGACGAAGAGGATTTCTCCCCGGTTCGCGGTGAAGGAGATATTCAGGATACTGCAGGGGATGAGACACCCGCGGAGGAGGATGCCGGTGAGGAGGAGAGCGACATTCCTTCCGGTGAGACCGCAGGCAGTATCCCGCAGGAAGCCGGTATCCCGGCGTTCAGCCGGCAGCAGTGGTTCGACCTGGTGAAATGGGCACACAATGCAGGGACGCTCAGTCACGAGGAGCGCCTGCGGATTGTAAAACTTGGCCGGCTGATCCAGAAAGGCAGGAAACTGACCGGGAGGCAGGAAGCGCAGCTGGCCGAACTGATGCTGCTTGCCCATGCCAAAGGGTACCGTTCCCAGGAATAAACTGCCCGGGACATCCTGTCAGCACTTTTTTAGAGAAACAATAGATCCTCCTTTTGCGGAAAGGATCACTTTTCTGACAGCACCGGTCCTCCTCTGCGTTCCGGACTCCCGGACACGGTCACACACATTTTCTTAGAGTCGGTCCGGGCTCTGTGAAAGAGAGGGCACAACCCTGCCGGCCATGCCGGGGTCCTCCCGGAACGTGACATCAGAGGACACAATCATGGTACCTGCGCAGAGAACGACACCGGCAATACTTACTGGGACGAGAAGGAATGGGGGGAGGATACTGCTTGTATCCATCACAAGGACGAAGATAAGGACCAGGACATGCAGGAGATGGTACCAGGTAATCCGGGGATCAGCTGTATCACAGGGACGAATGGAGCCCGCGACCTTCGCCGGGCTGAAAGGAAACAGGGGAAAAATCCCTTTTCGTGTACAGAGGTCCTCGGACAGGTGCAGGCCCATGCCAAGGAAGAGACCGCAAAGAAAAAGCACGGTCCCGCCGGCAGCGGCAGGTGGTGCAAGGAGAACGAGGGGTGAGAGAACCATGGCTGCGCAGAGTCCGATAAAAAGGATACCGGGAAGGGAATGGGTAAGGCGCTTGTCTGCCGGGTCTTCGACAGGGTACCCGAGCGCAGCGTAGATCCGGCAGAGGATGGAGATACAGAACTGGCGGGGGATCTGAACAATAAGCCAGGCAGGCACGAGGAAAAGAGACCTCCTGGGACGGGACATGTGGATATCCGGCAAAAAGGACCCGATACCCGTACCGGCGCTGATGATAATAACAGAAACGGGCGAAGAGAAAAGGAGGGAACTGCTGGCAATAAGAGCACAAAGCAGGGCAAGTACGATATGGTGCCGGGTAATCATGACCGTTGTTCCTTGTTTTCGCAAAAGCTGCCAATCAGGACACGGTTTTTCCGGTCCAGGCTGAGGGCCGCCTTTCTTTTCCGCCAGTGATAAGGATGGCGGAAAGGTACTATCCCGCGAAATACTCTTGTGACAGTCCCATATATCTGTTAGGATTTTACTTGTTTACAACAAAATATAAATGAAAAACCGTTTACCCACGACCGATCACTGCCAATGTCTGTCTTTACGAACGCCATACCCGATAGCAAGACCCGGATTTGGCACCGCGGGCCGGGCGGGAGCTTGAAACCACCAGTAATAATTATTACGTGATCATCCCCATGATCTGAGCTGCGTACCGGCGAAATCAGGGTAAAAGGGAGTAATTACTCCCGGTGCCCGGTTATCCTCGGAAGAATTCCCGGTACCTCTGCGAGGTGGTATACATCTAGCGATACATGTTCATGCCCCGTTTATCCGGCTGGGCCACCACCGGTTCTTCAATGACCGGAGCACTCTCATCTCTTCCGGATACTTGATCATGTATGCAATATCAGGGTCCGAAAAGTAATGATGATTGATTACTCTTCTGGAAAAATAAATCAATATTTTTAACTAGTATCCTGCAAAAGTATACCTGAACCGAGTTATTTTGGAGGTTTATTTGCTTATGAAAGACAACCTGACCCCAGCACGCCTTGCACTTATCAGCATGGTCATCGGACTCCTGATGATCGCGGCACTCTTTGCCGGGTGCACGCAGAGCACTACGTCAACCACCACCCCGTCTGCTATTGCCACACCGGCTGCAGAGGCAACCCCGGCCCCCACACCGGCAGCAACGACTGCTACCGCTGTCCCGACCACGGTTGCGACTACGGCGACCCCTGCACCAACGTTCACCCCGTCCCAGAGTAACGTAGTTGCGTTTACCGCAGCTTCTCTCACCGGTGCTTCCAAGACCATCGGGCCATCGTTTACCGCTGCCTACCCGGGTACCACGGTCTCCTTTGATCTTGATGGCACGCAGAACCTCAAGGCACAGGTAGAGAACGGGGCCTATGCAGATGTCTTTATCTCGGCGAGCAACGCCTACACGAACACCCTTAACACTGAAGGGTATTTCGTACCCGGCACCGTAAAGACCCTGACGACAAACTACATCATTGTCATCCTCCCGGCCTCGAACCCGGCAAATATCCAGTCCCTTGCCGACCTTGCAAAACCCGGCGTCAAGATTGCAATGGAGGCAAAGAATGTCCCCGCCGGCACCGCAACGCTCGCGGTCCTTAATAACCTTGCAAACGACACCTACAGCCAGAGCTGGATGAACCAGACGCTCGCAAACGTGGTCACCTACGAGACCTCTGAACCTGCCGTTGCCACCAAAGTCTCCCTTGGTGAAGTGGATGCAGGGTTCGTGTACCAGTCCACGGCCACCGCAGCGCCAAGCGGCACCTACCAGTCCATTACCATCCCCAGGAAGGACAACTACCTGCAGACCTATACCATCGGTATCCTAAAAGAGAGCAAAAACCAGGCACAGGCCGGATGGTTTGAGCAGTACATGCTCTCCTCTGCAGGACAGAATATCCTTGCACAGTACGGGTTTACCGCCCCGTAAATGAGAACAACGATCACAACCATTTTTTTCTGTGAGCCGGGCCGGCCGGTACCCTGCCGGCAGCACATCGCGATCCATGATCCCCCGACGCTTCCGGCCAAAAAATTTCCGGCAAAGCCTGACGTACCTTATCGCAGGGATCCTGATCGCAGCGGTCACCCTCTATCTTGCCCTGCCCATCCTCGCCCTCTTTCTCCGGATCACCCCGGAGAAGTTCTTCTCTGCACTCCAGGATCCTGACGTTACCAGCGCGCTCTGGCTGAGTCTTGTTACCACGATTATCACCCTGATCATCGTTATTGCGGTCGGCACCCCGTTCGCCTATTTCCACTCCCGGTTTTCGTACCCGGGGAAGGTGATCGTGGACACCCTCATCGACCTCCCCCTGGTCCTTCCCCCGGCAGTGGCAGGGGTCGCGCTGCTCATGCTCTATGGCCGCGCCGGTCTTCTGGGAAGATACGCAGACATGTTCGGGATCTCGATTGCCTTTACCACGCTTGCGGTGATCATGGCCCAGATCTTCGTGGCATCTCCGTTCTTCCTCCGGCAGGCAAAATCGCTCTTCGAACAGCTGGACCCGGCCTACGAGCAAACGGCTAGGACCCTTGGGGCATCGTCCCTGAGAACAATGACCCAGGTGACTCTCCCCATGACCGCCGGAGGCCTGGTTTCGGGGGCTGTAATGACCTTTGGCCGGGCACTGGGGGAGTTTGGGGCAACCATCATGTTTGCCGGGAACCTGCCCGGGGTGACCCAGACCATGCCCCTTGCGGTGTACGTGGGAATGGAAAGTGATTTATGGATCGGTCTGACCATTTCGATCCTGCTCGTAATCATCTCGTTTACCATTATGATCATAGTACGCCTGATCCAGAAGAGGGAGGCAGATCGTGCTTGAGGCAGTGCTGGTAAAGAAGCTGCGGGACTATACGCTTGATCTCTCTATCCGGGCAGCGCCCGGTAAGATCACGGTCCTTATGGGCACCAACGGCTCAGGGAAATCGACTACCCTCAATATCATCGCCGGTCTCCTGGAGCCGGATGCGGCGACCGTCACCCTGAACGGTGAATGCCTCTGCAGGACAGAGGATGGCACTGATGTGCCGGCCGAAGACCGCCGGATCGGGTACGTCCTCCAGAACCCGGCCGTATTTCCCCACATGACAGTGTACGATAACGTGGCATTCGGCCTCCGTGCACGCCACTTCTCCCGGGCGGATATTGCCTCCCGTACTGCGGACTGGCTCAGGCGTATGCATATCTCGGATCTCGCCAGCGTAAGGGCCGGGCGTCTCTCGGGAGGACAGAAACAGAGGGTGGCCCTTGCACGGGCGCTGGCCATCGATCCCAGCCTCCTCATGCTGGACGAACCTTTTACCGCCCTTGACACGGACAGTGTCCGGACGGTAAAAGACCTCACGCTCCAGTTCGTACGGGATATGCAGATCCCCTGTATCCTCGTGACCCACCGGCTGGCCGACGGCGAGGAGATAGGTGACCGTACCTGCGTGATCTGCAACGGGAAGATGGAATGGGAAGGTATCCCCGGCGAAATGCCGGAGATCTGCACCGTCTGCCACTGCAGGTAGCTCCTGAACACGGGATAATGAAGGAGGAACCATTATTTCCATTCTGCACTCACCGTCAGGCTCCCGCGTGACGCGGGCCGGTTCACTGGTTAGATATTTATAATAGGATCCAGCACGATCCTGTATGACAGACACGGAAAGGCTGACCTGGCCGGTCCGGAGAAGAGGCGATTTCTTCCGTATCGTTTCTTATATTGTCCTTGCCACGGCCCTCATCTTTGTGATCGACGTTATCACACCGCTGGGTGTGGTGATCTGGGTCCTGTACCTCATACCCCTCTTCCTGACCATGTACCTCAGCTGGAAATATGCGCCCCTCCTGATGACCGGAGTGTTTATCCTGCTGATGGCTGCAAGCCTCCTCCTCTCTCCCCGTGATCTTCCCCTTGGCTATGCGCTCATCGACCGGGTGTTCTTTGCACTGATCCTCATTATCGCTTCATTCTTCATCAGGGACTACGTCGCCAGTGTCGAGGAGATCGCCGCAAGCGAGGAGCGGTACCGATCCCTCGTGGAATGGCTGACGGTGGGGATTGCGGTGTGCAGGGAAGACCGGGTCCTGTACCTCAACCCTGCCGGGCGCCGGTTGATGGGCCTTGCTGAAGGGGATGCCACAGAAAAGGCGGATATCACCGGCATGATCGATCCAAAAGACCGGGATCTCTTCAGGGAGAGGACCAGCCAGGCGATCCATGGTGCCCGGATAACCATGGAGAACGTCCGGCTGACACGGCCTGATGGCAGTACGGTTTCCCTGGACCTGAACCTGGGGACTGTGTCCTGGGACCGGAGCACCGCACTCCAGATCGTGATGAGATCTGCCTGATAAAAAAAAACTTTTTTGCCTGTTCCGCGCCCGCATTTTATCGCCGGTATCTTATTCATTGGAGGGGTTTTATTGTTCAGGCGCTGTTCACGCCGGAGAATCCATGGGCCTCAGACAATTCCGGTAAAAACCAGGAGCGATGGCATATTATATCAGGGAAAAAACAACTGATTGCACGACTGCCGGTACGCCCGGCGTCCTGGGAGACATAAAGGAGGGATCATCCCATGACATCCATGCCTCTGGTGGCACTGATCAAAAAACAGGCAAAACCGGCACTCCTGATATTTCTCGCACTTACCCTTGTTGTGGGTATCTGCTATCCGTTTTTAGTCACCGGTATTGCACAGGTAATCTTCCCGGTGCAGGCAAACGGGGACCTTATCACCCATGAGGGAAAACTCGCCGGCTCGGCGCAGATTGGCCAGCCGTTCTCGTCTCCCCTGTATTTCTGGGGACGCCTCTCGGCGACAACACCGGTGCCATACAACGCCGGGTCATCCACCGGCTCCAACCTGGGCCCCAACAACCCCGCACTGGAACAACAGGTCCAGGCCCGCATCGATGCCCTGCACCAGGTCGACCCCGGCAATACCAATCCTATCCCTGTCGATCTGGTCACCGCTTCGGGGAGCGGTCTCGACCCGGACATCTCGGTAGCAGCCGCATACTACCAGGTGCCCCGGATTGCACGCGAACGCAACCTCACCCAGGGCGAGGTAGCAGGACTTGTTACCTCGCAGGTCGAACCCAGAGAATTCGGAATCTTCGGTGAGCCCCGGGTCAACGTCCTCTCCCTCAACCTTGCCCTTGACGATCTCTCCCGGAACAGGATCTCCGTTTCCCCGGCATCATCTCCCCTCCTCCCTGCAGGTCATCCCCCGGATCTTGTCCTTGGCATGCGGATCGCAGACTGGATCCAGGTGCTCCTCTTCATCCTTATCGTTGCCCTGATCTCCATTCCCCTTGGCGGGTGGATGGCAAAGATCTTTACCGGCAAGCCAAACTTCCTCTCCCCGGTCCTCTCGTGGGTTGAGACAAAAGCCCTTACTGCCTGCGGGGTAGCACCAGGCGAGGAGATGGACTGGAAAGAATTTGCCGTGGCCGTCATGGTCTTTGCCGTCCCCTGCATTGCCGCTGTCTTCATCCTCCAGCAGATCCAGCAGTTCCTCCCCCTCAACCCGGCAGGAGTTGGCGCTGTGCCCTGGGACCTCTCGCTCAACACCGCTATCAGCTTTGCCACCAACACCAACTGGCAGGCATATGTCCCCGAGGTAACAGTCAGCTACTTTACCCAGATGGCCGGCCTGGTGGTCCAGAACTTTATCTCGGCAGCCGTCGGGCTCGCGGTCCTGATTGCACTCATCTATGCATTCTCGCGTAAATCGGTCTCGACCATCGGCAACTTCTGGGTGCTCCTTATCCGCAGCGTGATGATCCTCGTCCCCATTGCCTTTATCATCGCCCTGGTACTCGTCTCGCAGGGCACACCCCAGACTTTTGCCGGGCCGGTTACCGTCCCGCTGCTCGATACGGTCAATGATAGTGCGGGGGCACTTGTTACCACCCAGACCATCCCGCTGGGACCCGTTGCCTCGCAGGTCGCCATCAAGATGCTCGGGACAAACGGGGGCGGCTATTACAATGCCAACTCGGCCCATCCACTGGAGAATCCCACGCCCTTCTCCAACTTTGTCGAGATGTTTGCCATGATCATCATCCCGGTCTCGCTCTGCATCACCTTCGGATCCATGATCGGCTCGCGGCGCAAAGGGGTGGCCCTCATCCTTGCCATGACCCTGATCTTCCTGCCGCTCCTGGGTCTTGTCATCTGGTCAGAGCAGGGGGGAAACCCGGCACTTGCTCCTCTTGGCGTTGACCAGACTCCCTCGGTGCTCCAGCCCGGCGGGAACATGGAAGGAAAGGAGGTACGGTTCGGGGTGGTTTCCTCAGCCCTCTTTGCGGTAATCACCACGAGTACTTCCTGTGGCGCCGTTAATTCGATGCACGACTCGTTCATGCCGGTCGCCGGCGGTGTATTGCTCTTTGATATGCACCTGGGCGAGGTGGTCTTTGGCGGTGTCGGGTCCGGCCTGTATGGGATGCTCATCTTTGTGATCATTGCGATGTTTATTGCCGGGCTGATGGTCGGGAGAACCCCCGAACTCTACGGGAAGAAGATCGAGCAGTACGAGATGAAGATGGCTACCATCATCATCCTCATCCCGATCGTCATGATCCTCGCGTTTACCTCCCTTGCCGTCCTCACAACTGCCGGTCAGGCCGGTGTGGCAAACCCCGGCCCCCATGGATTTACCGAGATCCTGTACGCCTATACCTCGGCATCCCAGAATAACGGCAGTGCCTTTGCCGGGCTGAATGCAAACAGTCTCTTCTATAACCTAACCCTTGGCTTTGCGATGTTTATCGGGCGGTACGTGATCATTATCCTGACCCTCGCGCTCGCAGGATCACTTGTCGCGAAAAAGATCGTGCCTCCCAGCGAAGGGACGCTGCGGGACCACCGGCCGCTCTTTATCCTGTGGCTGGTCTTTGTGATCCTGATTGTCGGTGCGCTCAGTTTCCTGCCTGCACTCTCGCTTGGCCCGGTTGCAGAGTACATGAAAATGGTTGCAGGAGGGCTGGTCCATGTCTGATACCAGGAAACCCAAGAGCCCGTCGGCTGTCCCGGGCCTGTACCAGCGTGCGGTTGTGGACGCCGTCCTCAAGCTGGATCCCCGGACACTCATCAATAACCCTGTAATGTTTACGGTCGAGGTCGGCAGCGCGATCACCACCATCCTGTACTTCCAGGCACTCACGGGGGCCGGGGAGGCACCGGCCGGCTTTATCGGCGCCATTTCCGCGTGGCTCTGGTTCACGGTACTCTTTGCAAACTTTGCCGAAGCGCTCGCCGAGGGGCGGGGAAAGGCACAGGCCGAGTCGCTGCGGAAGATGCGGCAGGACACCACGGCAAAGCGGCTGAAGGAAAAATACCCGATCAGAAAAGGCTGCGAGCCGCAGGAATCTGATGTGACCGAGGTCTCCTCCTCAGTACTCAGGAAATCCGACCTCTTCTATGTAAAGGCCGGGGACACGATCCCGGTGGATGGCGAGATCCTCGAAGGCATTGCCTCCATTAACGAGAGCGCTATTACCGGGGAGAGCGCCCCCGTCATCCGTGAGGCCGGTGGCGACAGGAGCGCGGTCACCGGCGGGACGGTCATCCTCTCCGACTGGCTGATTGTCAGGGTGAGCGCAAACCCCGGCGAGGGTTTCCTTGACCACATGATCAGCCTCATCGAAGGGGCCAAGCGCCAGAAAACACCCAATGAGATCGCGCTTAACATCCTGCTGTTAGGCCTGACCACGGTCTTTATCGTCGTCGCCGCAACCCTCTACGCCTTTTCGGCATACAGCGTCCAGGCCGCCGGGGCCGGGACCACCATAACGGTCACCGTACTCGTGGCACTCTTTGTCTGCCTTGCGCCCACCACGATCGGTGGTCTCCTGTCGGCCATTGGTATCGCGGGTATGGACCGTCTGATCCAGAGAAACGTGATCACGACCTCGGGCCGGGCCATCGAGGCCGCAGGGGACGTGGATGTCCTCCTGCTCGACAAGACCGGGACCATCACGCTCGGGAACCGTCAGGCGGTGGAGTTTCTCCCGGTAGATGGCACCACCATCGAAGACCTCGCCGGGGTATCCCAGCTCGCCTCACTTGCCGACGAAACCCCCGAGGGCCGGAGCATTGTGGTCCTTGCCAAGGAAAAATACGGCCTGCGGGGCAGGACAGTGGGGGGATCGGGGCCGGATGCCGGCATGCAGTTTGTGCCCTTCTCCAGCCAGACCCGGATGAGCGGGGTTGACCAGGGCGACCTCCATATCCGGAAAGGGGCAGCCGATGCCATGTTCCGGTACATCCAGTCCAGCGGGAATGCGGTCTCGGACCAGCTCAGGGAGGTTATCGATACTATCTCCCGGGCCGGCGGTACCCCTCTTGTCGTGGCGCAGAACGGGAAGGCCATGGGAGTCATCCACTTAAAGGACATCGTAAAAGGCGGGATCAAAGAGCGTTTTGTCCAGCTCCGGAAAATGGGCATCAAGACCGTTATGATCACCGGTGACAACCGGCTGACAGCCGCCACGATTGCGGCAGAGGCCGGGGTGGACGATTTCCTCGCCGAAGCAACGCCCGAGAGCAAGCTGAAGCTGATCCGTGAGTATCAGGCCGGCGGGCGGATGGTTGCCATGACCGGTGACGGGACCAATGATGCGCCGGCGCTGGCCCAAGCCGATGTCGCAGTGGCCATGAACACCGGCACCCAGCCGGCCCGCGAGGCGGCAAACATGATCGATCTCGATTCCAACCCGACCAAGCTCATCGAGATCGTGGAGATCGGAAAACAACTTCTGATGACCAGGGGAGCACTCACGACGTTTTCCATTGCAAACGATATCGCCAAATATTTCGCCATCATCCCGGTCGCGTTTGCCTCCACCTACCCATCCCTCTCCGCGCTCAACATCCTCGGCCTTCATGACGGTATCCTGTCCGCGGTGATCTTCAATGCCATTATCATCGTTATCCTCATCCCGCTCGCACTGCGCGGGGTGAAGTACCACGCAATGTCGGCAGAAGAGGCCCTGCGTAACAATATCCTGATCTACGGTGTCGGCGGGATCATCGCTCCCTTTATCGGGATAAAGCTCATCGATATGCTGCTTATCTTTTTAGGAGCGTGAGATGCAGATGCCTGTTTCTGCCGATACCATCCCCGGCCAGCGGCCGGACCCCGATGCCCTGCTTGCCTGCGTCCAGAGAGAAGAGATGCAGAAGAAGCGGGGAAAACTCAAGATCTTCCTTGGGTATATTGCCGGTGTGGGAAAGACCTACGAGATGCTCAAGGCCGCCCACCTGCGCAAGGACGAGGGCATCGATGTCAGGATCGGGTACATCGAACCACACGGGCGGAAGGAAACCGAGATACTCATGGAGGGGTTGCCCGTTATCCCGGTCCGCACGATCGAGTACCATGGGGTCAGACTCCCCGAGATGGACCTTGATGCCATCCTCGCAGCCCACCCCAGGCTGGTCCTCGTGGACGAACTGGCTCACACCAATGTCCCCGGTTCCCGGCACCTGAAACGCTACCAGGATGTCGAGGAGCTGCTCGCGGCCGGGATCGATGTCTATTCCACGCTCAACGTCCAGCACATCGAGAGCCTGAATGATGTGGTGGCGCGGATCACCGGCGTTATCATCAAGGAGAAGATCCCCGACCGGGTGATTGACGAAGCCTCCGAGATCGAGGTTGTTGATCTTGCCCCGCCCGAGCTCCTCCAGCGCCTTCGCGAGGGAAAGGTGTATGTTCCCGAGATGGCAGCCCGGGCAATCGAGCAGTTCTTCAACGAGGGAAACCTCTATGCCCTTCGCGAACTGGTGCTGCGCCGGGCCGCAGAGCGTGTTGATACCCAGATGCTTGCGTACATGCAGACCCGCTCGATCCCCGGCCCCTGGCCGGTGGGTGAATTCCTGCTGGTCTGCATCGGGCCTGGCCCCCTTGCGGAACGGCTGATCCGGACTACCCGCCGCCAGGCTGACCGGATCAATGCCCACTGGTGTGCGGTCTATGTCGAGACGCCGGCCCACCACCGGCTCTCGCGGGAAGCAAAAGAGCAGGTTGACCGGTCACTCCAGCTCGCGGAGAAACTGGGGGCAACCACGGCAAGCCTCTTCGGGCTCAATGTCGCAAATACAGTTATCGAGTACGCACGCCAGCACAACGTGACCCGGATCATTATAGGAAAGACCCTGCGCCCGCGGTGGCAGGAGTTTGTCTTTGGTTCGGTGGTAGACCAGCTCATCCATAACAGCGGGCCGATCGATGTGTACGTGATCAGCAGCGGTAAGGGCCTGCCGGAAAAGCCGGTGGACGCAGAGCCCCTGTTGCCGGCGTCGCCCCCGCGTGCCTACGTGGACAGCCTGACGCTCGTGGTAGCGGTCACTATCATCGGCTGGCTGTTCCATCCCCTCATTTCCCCGGTCAACCAGCTGATGTTCTACCTTCTTGCTGTCGTGGTGATCGCATTCAAGTGGGGCCTGCGCCCGGCCATCTTTACCTCTGTGGTCGGTGTCATCGCGTTTGACTTCTTCTTTGTGCCCCCGTACCTGACGTTCCGTATCTCCGATACCCAGTACCTGGTTACCTTCCTTGGCATGATCACCGTGGGAACCGTCATCAGTATGCTCGTGACCCGTGCCCGCCGGCATGCCGATGCCGCGCAGAGCCGGGAGAAGGAAACGGGCACGCTCTATGCACTCTCGCAGGACCTCGCGGTAGCCATGGATGCCGACGCAATCATGAAAGCCGTGGGCCAGCACATCAAAGAGATCTTCCAGTGGGAGAGCGTCTTTTTCCTCCAGGAAAACGGTCATCTTGCAGCTCATGCCAGGAGCCCGGGGCTTACCGTGGACGGGGATGACATCGCCGTTGCCACCTGGGCATTCCAGCACGGCACCATTGCGGGGTACGACACGGACACCCTGCACGGGTCAAAACTCCGGTACATCCCTCTCCAGAGCTCACGGGGAACGCTCGGGATCCTCGCAGTCCAGCCGATTGAGCCAAACGGCGTGATT
>NZ_DATKKA010000006.1:0-145369 GCF_035543475.1 Methanoregula sp. | reverse complement strand
CCCACCACTTCGGACGGGTGGCACTGCCACACCCGTCCTTTTGTGGCGGGGGGTTCCGTAAACAAAAAAATACGTAATTGTGGTAGCACTACATTTCCCCCTTTAAAAAAAGTTCAGCCCTAATGTCTGTATCCCGTTCACCCTATCACAACTAACATAACCCTCCGGTGACCATTCATGGTACACGCTGGCGCCTCATCCGTGGTGCCGGATACGTTGAACGATTCAAAATAGAAAAACAAGCCGCATACCATATCGTTTCGTTTCGCTTTGTGCGTGTGGAGAGAAAGAAAATGGAAAGTGATATTGTAGTTTTCAGATTGGCAGCCGGTTGTGACCTGTCCGATGTCGAGGAGGGTAAGACTTACCTCGGCAAGGTCCAGGGCTTTGCCACGTTCGGGATGTTTGTCCAGCTCAATGACCGGATCAAGGGCCTGGTGCACAAGACCAGCATGAAGGCCGAGCACAAGGAGAAAGATTCCGTGCTTGTCCGGGTCCGCCAGATCCGGCCCAACGGGAACATCGACCTTGAAGAGCAGCTCATCCAGGTGTACCAGGTCCAGCAGGTGGAGCGAAAGTCCACCACGGTCAGGATTTCTGACCTTGCCACAAAGCTCGGAAAGACCGTGGCCATCGAGGGCGAGGTCGCCCAGATCAAGCAGACGAGCGGCCCCACCATCTTTACGATCGTTGACGAGTCCGGCACCCAGAACGTGGCCGCGTTCGTTGAGGCCGGCGTCAGGGCCTATCCCGAAGTAGAACTCAACATGATCGTGAAAGTCATCGGCGAGGTCATGATGCGCAACAACCAGTTGCAAATCGAGGCCGATGCGGTGACGGGGCTTACCGGCGACGAGGAGCAGACGGTCCGCGCCCGGATCGAGAAAGCGCTCGACGAGCGCTCGGAGCCCGAGAACATCCGGCCGATGGTCAAAAGCGAAGTTCTCGACAGCCTGATGCCCGAGATGCGCAAGGTGGCAAAGATCATCCGGCGGGCGGTCTTTACGGCCCAGCCCATCATCCTCCGCCACCATGCCGATGCCGATGGCATCTGCTCGGCAGTCGCCATCGAACAGGCGGTCGTCTCGCTCATCAAGGAGTCGGGCGGGGACTTCGATGCCGATTACTACCTCTTCAAGCGTGCCCCTTCAAAGGCGCCTTTCTATGAGATCGAGGATATCACCCGGGACCTGGACTTTGCGCTCAAGGACCATGCACGCTTCGGCCAGAAGATGCCCCTTGTGATCCTCACCGACAATGGCTCCACCGAAGAGGACGAACCGTCCTACAAGATCGCAAGCGTGTACGAAATCCCGTTTTTGGTCATCGATCACCACCACCCGGATGCGACCATTGACAAGTACCTGGTCGGCCACGTGAACCCGTACCACGTGGGTGGCGACTTCGGGGTCACGGCCGGGATGCTCGGTACCGAGGTGGCCCGGCTGATCAACCCGCGTGTCGAACCGCTCATCCGCCACCTGCCGGCAGTTGCCGGGGT
The DNA here is from genome assembly GCF_035543475.1 of Methanoregula sp. Classification (GTDB taxonomy): domain Archaea; phylum Halobacteriota; class Methanomicrobia; order Methanomicrobiales; family Methanospirillaceae; genus Methanoregula. Next base: position 143,868 of record NZ_DATKKA010000006.1, on the reverse strand, counting down.
CGGGGACCGGAGCGAGGCGCCCGAGCGGGCCCATTACCTTGCGCTTGTCCGCGACCAGTATCCCGAGCAGGCATGCAAGGATATTGCGCTTGCACTTGACTACGAGCAGTTCTGGCTCCGGTTCAACGATGGCCGGGAGATCGTAAAGGACATACTCGACCTGGTCGGGAAACACGAGCGGCACGTAAAACTCGTCAGCCTGCTCGTTGACGGTGCGAACACCATGATCGAGGACCAGATGAACGCCTGCATGCCCCATGTCGTGGCCCGCGTCCTCAAAAACGATGCCCACCTGTTCCTTATCGACGTGGAGATCCATGCCCACAAGTTTACCTTCCCGCCTCCGGGCAAGACCTCAGGCGAGGTCCACGACCGGCTCTGCAGGCAGAATGAAGGAAAACCGGTGGTCACGATCGGCTTTGGCCCGGACTTTGCCGTGCTGCGCTCCCGGGGCGTGCACATGAACATTCCACGTATGGTACGCGAGCTCCACAACGAGATCCCCGGCGGCGGTATCTCCGGCGGCGGGCACCTGGTCGTGGGCAGCATCAAGTTCGTCGAGGGAATGCGTGACGTGGTCCTTGAGGCCCTGATCGCAAAGATTGCTCAGGCACCGGTCCAGCAGTAAGGTACCCTCTTACTTTTTCCGGTCGAACCAAGGGACATACCCGGAATTCCAAAAAATAATGAAAAAATCCCCCGGTCACGAATCTACCCGAAAATTTTTTGATTTAAATAGTTTCTTGTCAAAATTATGTCAATCTTGCCAAAAAAACCATGTATCTTACCGCAACCATCAGATATTTATATATAGGGCCTGATCTATATGAATTCGTATTGCTAAGGTGACCTATGTCAACAGGCAAAAATATACGTGAAAAATACAACGAAACCCAGCACAAGATCGTTACCTATCTTCATTCTGGGATTGACAAAGGCAAGCACTACTTCAAGTCCAAATACATAGCAAAGGACCTGGGACTGTCTCCCAAGGAAGTGGGAACGAACATGGCAATCCTTGCCGACATGTGCAAGGAACTGTCCATCATCCGGTGGAGCTATTCGAACAGCACGACGTGGATGGTCACGTCCCGTGCCCTGTAATTTTTTTACCTATCACCTCCTTCTTTTATTATGCCAAAATCCTCTTTCGAAGCATCCGTTGAATTCGTTGCTGACATCAACAATGCCAAGGACTGCCTGATGTCCCAGGATCCTACCCAGGACGATCCCGGCGCCCTCTGGTTCAACATCGATCTCCCCAAGGGCCATGGCTTTGTGGCCGGCGACCGTGTGCGGGTGACCGTAGAAAAGATCTGAACAGGTCCTGTTTTTTTCAGGCCGTCTGCCCGGCCTGGACATAATACTGGAGCGGGGTCTCCAGCGTGATCCGGAACGAGTCGACATAATCGACGCTGACGATCATGTACATCTTCCCGCTCGTCCGCACCACCTTGTACATGGTACCGCCGTTCTGGATCTCCGAACCCGTGATGATATTCCCGGTCTTTGCGTCACAGAGCGCCATCCTGAACATGGCATACTGGGGCTGGGTGGTGGCCGTGACGCTGATATTGAGTGCCCAGGCCTCGTAGGGGACCGAAAAGACTGAGGTCAGGCCGCCCTTTGACTCTTCCATGTATGCGAAGGTCACGGTCGTATTTGCCCGCAGGGGCGTACTGGAGACACCATAGATCTCCATGTGATCGGGGAGATGGATCGTGGGATAGGCAAACGGGTTGCTCGTGTACGTGATCCGGTACGGGGGCGGCAGGGGGGTGGGGGTGAGGCTCACTACCGGGGCAGGCGTGGCCGGTACTGTAGATACCAGCGTTTGTGTCCCGGAGGGGACAACTGTTTCCTGTACAGCAGGACCACTTGCCGGGCCCGGAAGGGCCTTTGCAAGCAGGCCGGGGTTTACGATCACTGCGATGAGCAGGATCACCACCATACCACCGGCAACGGTAAGAACATCCCCTTTATCCACAGGTAGTTCTGGGCGGTTTTCTATAAAAACCGTGGCGATCCGCACCCGGAAGGGAACCGGGCGTGCGTTCGCATGTAACAGGACCGCGTGGGCGGCAGGAGCGGGTGCAGGTAAAAACACATTAGTACTGCTGTGGAGTACAATGATGTTATGGAAGTTCCCGGCCTGCGGACATGGATCATCTTTTACCTGATCTCCTTTGTCGTCCTGCTCTGGGCTGCGTTTCTTTCAGTCACCGGTATCATGCTCTGGGTCAGCCTGATGCTTGTCATCGTTGTGGTCGGCATCAACTTTGTCACTGTCTCCAACCAGTTAAAAGCCCAAGCCTCGCGCAAAGCCCTGCAGGCCGCGCTGACCAAAGATATCGGGAAGGATCCCAAGGGACAAAAAGACGACCGCCAGCGGCACTAAAAAAGGGTGGTTACTCTTTTTTCCGGTAGATCTTCTGGATGGAATTGACCGGGATAAAGAGTCCTTCCACCTCGCGCCCGAGGTACTCGGTCTTGCCCATCACATAGTACCCGCCGGGCACAAGGGCCGTATAAAACGTCTTTGCCAGTTCGTCTTTCTGTTTTTCGGTAAAGTAGATGGTCACGTTCCGGCAGCTGATCATGTCCAGGAACCGGGAGATCGGCTGGCCGCTCATGAGGTCGTGGGGGCGGAACCGGATGAGTGACTGGAGATGCGGCTTGACCTGGTATGTCCCGTCCGCGAGCTTCGTGAAATGGCGGTGCATCTGGGTCTCGGAGAGTTTCCCCATGGATTTTTCCGAATAGATCCCGTCCTTTGCCTTCTTGAGCACCACCTCGTCGATGTCTGTTGCAAAGATCTGGCCGGAGATGGATTTATCGGCCGCCATCATGTCAGAGAGGATCATGGCAAGGGAATAGGGCTCTTCACCGGTCGAGCAGCCGGCGCACCAGATGCGGATGGTCTTCCTGCCCTTAAAAAGTGCGGGGAAGATCTCTTTTCTGATCAGGTCGTACACGTCCGTGTCCCGGAAGAACTCCGTTACATTGATCGTGAGCGCTTTTCTGAGAACATCGTGCTCGGGTTCGTGTTCGCGCAGGTACTTGAGGTACTCGTCGTACGCTGAGGTGTTGGTCGAACGCATGCGGGAGAGAAGCCGGCGTTTGATGTAGTCCTCCTTGTAATTGGAACACTGGATCTTCAGGTTCTGCTCTATGTACCGCTTCAGGGCGCCAAAACCGTCGTCTTTTTCTGGTGTCATGGAATACTCCGGCTCATGTAAGTACTGGTGCAAGAGGGAAAACGGGACAAAAATTCCCGCACTCCCGCTTCCGCGTTTTTAGGTCTGGAACTCCTTCATCATCCCGGTGCAGCGCTCCGCCATGTGCGAGAGCTCTGCAGAAGCGCTTGCGATCTCCTCGGTCGAAGCACTGGTCTCCTCGGCAAGGGCAGCCATGTCTTCCATGCGCTGCTGGTTGTTCTCGGTCATGGTCCTGACCGACTCGATCCCGGCCATCAGGCCGGAGGTGGCCTGGGCCTGGCTCTCGGTGGCCCGGGTAATCTCGGTGACTCCCTGGGAGACCACATCTGCCTCGGCGATGATCCGGTTGAGTGATTCGACGGTCATGTTTACGCTCTCGATGCCGCCTTTAATCTGGACAAACGAGTCCTGGATGGACGTGGCCGTCACTTCGCTCTTTGCCTGGATGGACTTGATCAGGGTCTCGATCTGGCTGCTTGCCTTCTTGGACTCCCCGGCAAGGTTTTTCACCTCGCCGGCCACGACCGCAAAGCCCCGCCCGTGCTCTCCGGCTCTCGCCGCCTCGATCGCGGCATTCAGGGCAAGGAGGTTGGTCTGGTTGGCGATATCGGTGATCAGGTTGACAATCTTTGAGATCTGGTGCATCTGCTCGTTGAGGGCCGTGATCTCGTTGACGCTCTGCTGCGAGATCTTCTCGACTGCCTGCATCTTGTCCGTTGCCGTCTTACCGACGGTTGCAGCACGGGCGCCCTCCTCCGCTGCCTTGCCGGCATGGGTCATGACATCGTGGGAGGTGCTCGCAATCTCCTCGACAGAGGCCGAGATGTCCGATATGGTCCCGGAGATCTTCTCGATGCTGGTGAGCTGCTCCTTGGCATTATCGGTGGCCTTCTGGGAGGAGATGGCCACCTGTTCGGTTGCCTTTGCGATCTCGTCCGTGCTCCTGATCGTATCCTGGATGGTCACGTCCAGCCGGCGGATGGACTGCACAAGCTCCGCGATGACCGCGCGGATTGCCGAAACCGAGGAATTGTAATCCTTCTTGAGCTGCACCAGCGGATCGGCTTCGTCGATACTGAGCTGGCTCGTGAGGTCGCCTGCAGCGATCTTCGCAAGGCCGGTCTGGAGCTCGGTCGCGCTTGCCGTGAGGAGCTCGGCGCTTGCCGTTGCTTCTTCCATCATCGCCTGGATCTTCTTTTCCTGTTCGCGCCGTGCGGTTATGTCCACGTACACGCAGAGGATCGTCGAGAGGTTCTGCTGGGCGTCCAGCATGGGTATGCCGTACTGCTCGAGAATGCGCAGGCCCCGGGGAAATTCTATGGTGATTTCCCCGAAACTTCTCGCTTTCTCGGCGATCACTTTCTTGAGCCCTTCGCCGGTCTGGGAGAGGATCTTGAACTCCCGGGCATTCATGCCATGCAGCTTCTCTTTGGAAAGCCCCGTGAGGTTCGTATAGGCCTCGTTTGCCATGAGGATCTTAAAGGACGTGTCCATGAGCATGATGGGCATGGGGTTCTGCATGACAATGATGTCAGAACGCTTCTTTAAGGCCGCCACCTCTTCCATCTTCTTTGCAAGGTCCTGCTGGCTTGCCCGCTGTGCGGTTACATCGTTATACACGAGAAGGAGGTGCTCGATCTCGTTTTTGGCATCCAGGAGCGGCATCACATACTGTTCGAGGATCTTTTTGCCGCTGGGAAGGTCCACGGTAACTTCACCGAAGGCCCGGCGCTTTTCCCGGATTGCCACTCCGGCGCCCTCGCCTTTCTGCTCGAGGATCTTGATATCGCGCAGGTTCATGCCGGTGATCCGGTCGAGGGAATACCCGCTCATCTTTTCGTATGCGGGGTTGGCCGAGATCACCATAAAGGAGCGATCGGCCGTTAACAGGGGGATCGGGTTCTCCCGGATGATCGTCTCGGACATGCGCCGGGCGGAGAGCACCTCTTCCATCTCTTTTCTCTCCCCGGTGATATCGTTGTAGACCACAAGGATACTCTCGACTGCACCTTTCGCGCCGGGAATAGGGATGCCGTACTGCCGGAGAACCCGGCTGCCGGTCGGGAATTCCACCACCATCTCACCGGCGGAACGGGTGCCGGTCTCGATCACTTTCTTGAGGCCCTCCCCGGTCTGCCCGGAGATCGCAAAGTCGCGCAGCGACATGGTAAGGAGCCGGCTCTTCTCGATTCCCGTAAGTGCAACATACGCATCGTTCACCACGCGGATCTTAAAACCGGTATCGGCCACCACGATCGGCATCGGGTTCTGCTGGACGATCGTCTCGGACCTGACCTTGAGTCGTTCAATCTCCTCGTTCTTTTTCCTTTTCGTGGTGAGGTCGTCGTAGAGGATGACAAGCGACGTGACCTCGCCGGAACTGTCAAGGACCGGGATACAGTACTGTTCCAGGGTGTGGACTCCCGAGGGGAAGGTAATGGTGAGCTCTCCTACGGCCCGCCGCTTCTTCTCCAGGGCCACAGCCGCATCCTCCCCTGAGTGGGTGGTGATGGTAAAATCGTGGAGATTAGTCCTGACGATCTTGTCCTCGGGGATCCCGGTCATGGCCACGTATGCGGCATTGGCCTCGGTGATATCGAGGGCCGGTGTCGCGATCAGCATGGGCACGGGATTATTCTTCTCCATGAACTCGAGCCGGCGTTCCAGGACATCGATCTTCTTCCCGTACTCGGCAAGCCCCTCCGGTGTGGCCCCTGGCGCCGTATGCGGTACTTCTCCTGCCTGTGCAATCTGCGCTGCCGCGGCATTGACGGCATCCACGAGCGTTGTATACTCGCTTCCGAAGCGCCCTGCATCCAGGGGTTTTACCGTCTTTCTTGCAGAGGCACCCTTGAGGGTGAGGGCCAGCTCCTCGTTTAGTTCCCGCACGTGCTCCGAGATCCTCTCGTCCGGTGCTCCCCGTGCGGCCGGGGCCTGTGCCCCGACAAATAATGCCTTCCGTCCCGGTCGTTGTTCGGTCATACCCGTATCCTTCATCCTCTTGTCCTATCCGTCGGCATCGCGACTGCCCGCACCCGGTGAGCTCCCGGACCGGCTGCCCAGGTCCGCGATCACCTTTTCCATGTCCAGCCAGATGATAAGGTCCTTCTTCTTTTTCTCCGCGTCGTCCCCGGAGATCTTGATGATACCCTTGACGAACTGGGAGAACTCGGAGGATATCCCTGCCCCTATGTGCTCGATATCGGCCTCGGGCACCTGGCGGACGCTGGAGACGTCATCGACAATGACCCCGATGTTGTTTCCTTTTGCCGCTTCGGGAACAAGGACAATGATCTTCTGGTTCTCCCGCACGTCCTTCCCCGGGAGCCCGAGGAGGGTATTGAGGTTCATGATATTGGTGATCTCCCCTCTGAGGTTGATGACACCGGAGATGTACGGCGGCGCACGGGGGATGGGGGTGATCGGCATCATCTCCACGATCTCCCGGGCAAGGTTGATATCCAGCGCATAGCGCTCCCCGCCCAGCTCGAATTCCACGACATCGATGGTTCCGGCCATAACTCACCGAAGTTTGAATTTATCTGTTGCTGCTTTGAGCCTCTCCGCCATGTGCGAGAGCTCGGCAGATGCACTGGCGATCTCCTGGGTAGAGGCACTGGTCTCTTCGGCAAGGGCAGCCATGTCCTCCATGCGCTGCTGGGTCTCGCGGGAGAGGGAGTTTGTCTGCTCCACGCCCTGCATCACCCGGTTGGTGGCCTCTGCCTGGGCCTCGGTGGCTTTGGTGATCTCGGTCACTCCCTGCGAGACCACGTGGGCTTCGGAGATGATCCGGTTGAGCACATCGATGGTCTGGTTGACGCTCTCAATTCCTGTCTGGATCTCCTGGTAGGAGTTTTTGATGGCTGTCGCGGTCTTCTCGCTGTTGTGCTGGATGGACCCGATCAGGGTCTCGATGTTATTGGTGGCGCTCTTTGATTCGCCGGCAAGGTTCCTCACTTCCCCGGCCACGACTGCAAAGCCCCGCCCGTGTTCTCCGGCTCTTGCCGCCTCGATCGCGGCGTTTAAGGCCAGGAGGTTTGTCTGGCTGGAGATATCGGCGATCAGCTTGACAATATTGGAGATCTCCTTCATCCGCTCGTTCAATGCCGTGATCTCGTTGACACTCTCGGCCGAGATCTTCTCCACGGTCTTCATCTTTGCCGTTGCCACCTTGCCCAGTTCTGCAGCCTGGTTGCCCTCGGTTGCCGCCTTCTGGGCATGGGTCATAAGATCGTGGGAGGTGCTCGCAATCTCTTCGATGGACGCGGAGAGGTCGGAGACATCGCTTGAGACTTTCTCGATCTCGGTGAGCTGCTTTTTCGCACCCTCTGCAGATTCCTGGGTGGAGATCGCCACCTGCTCGGTGGACTTGGAGATCTCCTGGGTGCTCTTGCCGGTCTCGGCGGTGGTGACATCGAGCTGGTGGGCAGCCTTTACGATCTCATCGATCACGGTCTTCACGGACTGGGCAGCCTTGTTGTAGTCTTTCTTTAAGGCTACCAGCGGGTCGTCTGCCGCAATTTCGGCGACAAAGGTGAGGTCCCCCTCGGCCAGCCGGGAAAGCCCGGTCTCGAGTACCCCCGCGCTCTCGGAGAGTGCCTGGGCCTTCTTTTTGGAGTCCTCCATAAGGGTATGGATCTCCCCTTCCTGCCGGCGCCGCTCGGTGATATCGTTATACACCACGAGCAGGCTCTCGACCGCCCCGGTATTGTCGATAAGCGGGATATAGTAGTAATCAAGGATCAGGGTGCCGGCAGGGAACTCTATCACCGACTCGCCCTGGCCGCGCTGCTTGGAGGAGATGACTGCCTCAACGGTTGCTCCCTTGTTCTTCTTGTACCGGAAGCTCTTCATCGAGAGACGGCCCGCGTCGTCCCGGGAGTAGCCGGTCAGTTTTAGGAATGCGCTGTTTACGGAGCGCACGGTAAGGTCGGTGCCGATGGTAAAGAGTGCGTACGGGTTCTCCTCGACGATCCGGTCCGCCCGCTGCCGGATCTTTTCTGCTTCGTCTACCTTGTCGTGGAGCTCGGTATTGTCAATCCAGAAATAAAATGCCCCGTCTACTTCACCGGCAGCATCGAGCATCGGCATTGCCTGAAGGTTCAGGTACTTCTGGGTGCCGTCCGGCCATTTCACCCGGCACTGGCTGACGGCAAGCTTGCGCGTCTCGAAACAGGCATAAAGGTGATCCCCGGAAGTGACCGTGATATCGAAGTCATAGAGCTTCTTCTTCATCAGCTCCTCGCGGGTCCCCCGCCAGAGCGACTCGTATTTCTTGTTGATGTTAACGATTGCCCGGTCTTTTTTGAGGATGGCGATGGCAAGCGGGTTGTACTTGATCATCGTATCGGCCCGCTGCTTTTTCTCGGTCATGTCCGCTGCCCGGGCCACCAGCCGGTTGACCTGCTGTGCCAGCGGGCGGAGCTCTGCTTCGGTACGGTTCTCGTCAATGCGGACCTTCAGGTCCCCTTCTGCGGCCTTCTTTACCGCCTGTTCCAGTACTGTTACGTCCATCTCAAAACCTCATCTGCAATCGTTTTGTAGGCGCTTCCGGCGCTGCACCCGGGAGCGAAATGCGAGAGCGGTATCCCGCGTTTCTGGGCCTCATACACCTCGGGAGAATACGGCACGGTGTGCACATCAGAAAACTTCTTTTCAATTTCAGAAAGCATCCCGACCAGTCGTTCATGCTCTTTTGCACGCTCTTCTTCTGCCCTCTTCTCGTCCTCGCTTGGTTCATGCCGGGGGGTAAGGAGCGACCGAAGCCAGGTGACCAGGTCCTTTTTTCCCTCCTCCTCCGGCGCCGGGGATTCCATGTCCCCTCCCTCGCCCCAGCGGGAGATGATGGCCATGTCCACGCGGAGATCCTTTCCCAGGTCTTCTTTGATGTCCCCGAAAATGGTGAGGAGCGGACCCACGCCATTGAGGGCAAAGGATCCGGAGTCGAGCGTGACAATGACATGGTCCGCGGCCACAAGGCCGTTTATCACGAACTGCCCCATGCTCGGGGGCGTGTCGATCAGGATCAGGTCATAGCGCTGTTTTACTGTCCAGAGTGCATCTTTCAGGACCTCTGCCCGGGCGGCAATCCCGTAGAGGTAGGGCTCTGCACCAACGAGGTCGAGGCTGGCCGGTGCAAGATCGATGCCGGACTGGGTAGAACAGATGATATCGGTGATTGGTATCTGGGGAAACCCATCCACGCGGCTCATGAAGACATCGTACATGTTCTTTCTGGCAGATTCAGGACTGATGCCCAGGCCGGCCGTTGCATTGGCCTGGGGATCGCAGTCAACCACCAGCACTTTTTTTCCCAAAAGAGAACAGAACCCGGCGATGTTCAGGCAGGAGGTGGTCTTCCCTGTTCCGCCTTTATGATGGCAGAACGTGATGGTTGTTATGATATCACCTGACTGAATTTTTATAAAGGTTACTTATAATAACTTTGCTTTGCCGGTATTTTCGCCGGAATAGAGATTTAATTATTTTTTTCGTGATATTGAACCATTTTTGGCAACAGGGCCTTATTTGACAGGTACGGTTCCTGCACCATGGTTCCCGTGAAAAAAGAGATCATGGTACCCCCGGGATCCCGCCGGCGGCAGGCAAGAGGTGCCTGCTCTTCCCGTCTCCGGGTATAGGTTTTTAAGGATGAACTCCGACAAGAGAACTATGAGCGGACGCGGTTACCTGTTCCTCGGGCTTTTCCTCCTCCTCTTCCTTGCCGCTGCCGGCTGCACCACGTATTCTGTCGGGGATGTCTCGTACCAGAACGGCACACTTGACGTAGCAGTTGCCGGTCCGGGAACACCTGCCGATGTGACTGTCCAGGTCACGGTATACTCCCTGACTGCATACTCGCAGCAGGAGCTCCTCACCACCTGGGCCACTGCCACGCTGACGGGAAGCAAAAATATGGTTGCGGTCCCGCTGCAGCTGGATCCCGGGAATTACAAGATGTACGTGTACATCACCGAGAACGGCAGGCGCGAGGCTGCCGTGATCCGGGACATTACGGTGTGACCGCATGGAATGCCCGCCGTTTCACCTGATCGAGGCAGCCCGCGGTCTCCGGCCGGCGGACCTTGTCCTCAGGAACGCTGAGCTCTTCGATGCTTTTTCCTGCACGTGGGAGCGGGGCGATCTCGCGATAAAGGACGGTATCATTGTCGGGACCGGTCCTGCGTACCGTGGCGTTCGCGAGCGGGACCTCCGTGGGGCCCGCGTGGTACCGGGCCTGATCGATGCCCATGTCCATATCGAGAGCTCGCTTCTGTCTCCTCCGGAATACGCACGGCTCGTCGCCACCCACGGGACCACAACCGTGATCGCCGATCCCCACGAGATCGCAAACGTGGCAGGAAAGGACGGGATCGCGTTCATGCTGGCCGGGCGGGCCGGCGCCCCGGTGGATATCCTGTACATGCTTCCCTCCTGTGTTCCGGCAACCCCGGCCGATGTCGGGGGAGCCGTGCTCGGGGCCCGGGACCTTGCCGGTTTCGTGGGCCAAAAGGGCGTGCTGGGGCTGGGCGAGATGATGAACGTTCCGGGAGTACTGGCCGGCGATAACGGGATCCGCGACAAACTTGCACTTATGCCCCTCCGGGACGGCCATGCCCCGCTTCTTTCCGGTCCTGACCTCAACGCCTATGTCCTTGCCGGGCTGGAGAGCGACCACGAATGCACCACGCAAAAAGAGGCCGAAGAGAAACTCCGGCGGGGGATGTACCTCTACCTTCGCGAGGGCTCGACCGAGAAGAACATTGTGGCACTTGTTCCTGCGGTCACCCCCGTTACCGTCTCCCGATGCAGCTTCTGCACCGATGACTGCCATGCCGACCTGCTGGTCCGTGACGGCCATATCGACCGCTGTATACGGAGGGCGGTGGAATGCGGCCTCGAGCCGGAGCTCGCAATAAGGATGGCAACGCTCTCGCCGGCTGAACGGTTCGGGCTTTCTGATCGCGGGGCACTGGCACCCGGTCGCCGGGCCGACTTCTGTATCGTGGACAGCTCCCGCAGTTTTATCGTAAAAGAGACCTTCTTTTCAGGCCGGCCGGTGGCAGAATATACGGCCTCTTTTGCCGCACTTCCCCCCGTCCCCGCCATGCGGTGCACCTTACCCGCAAAGGAGCAGATCCGGCTCATCGGCAGCGGAAAAACACGGGTGATTGGCCTCGTGCCCGACCAGATCCTGACCGAAGCGCTCACCGTTGATCTCGATGCTGGCGGGATCCCCGATACCGGCCGGGACCTCCTCAAGGTCGTGGTCTGCAACCGGTACGGGAGCGGGCGCGTTGGTACCGGGATCGTGCACGGTTTCGGGTTTACAAAAGGTGCAGTCGCCGCGACCGTCTCCCACGATGCGCACAACCTTATCGCGACCGGTGTCGGGGACGAGGCGATCCTTGCTGCGATCGGTGCAGTGATCCGGGCCGGGGGCGGGATGGCCGCAGTCTGCGGACCGGAAACGGAAATCCTCCCGCTTGACTGTGCCGGCCTGATGTCCACGCTCCCGGCCCGCGAGGTCGTGGCCCGGCTCGACGCCCTGCACCAGACAACCGGAAGGATGGGCGGCATCCGCGACCCGTTCATGTACCTCTCGTTTCTTGCCCTCACCGTGATACCGGCACTGCGGGTTACGGACCGGGGCCTTTTCGACGGCGTGGCATTCCGGGATGTGCCGCTCTTTTCCTGACAGGGTATTCCCTGGCGGCTTATGTTGCGAACAGCATAAGGTTGATAATATACTATACCTATCAGTAATATCATATGCATATCCCCAGTCCCGAGGAGCTCCGCTCCCGCCGCGAAAGCCTGGGGCTCCGGCAGACCGAGGTTGCCCGCAGGGCAGGGATCAGCCAGTCCATGGTGGCCCGGATCGAGGCTGGCAGCGTCGATCCCCGGATCAGTACTCTGGGTAAGATCATCACGGTCCTCAATAACGCCGAACCAAAAAAGATCACGGCCGGCCAGATCATGCACACGCCAGTCCTCTCGGTCCCGCCGCAGGCGAGCATCTCGCAGGCCCTTGATATCTTCGAGAAGAACAATGTCTCCCAGCTCCCGGTGATCGAGCGGGGTGCACCGGTCGGGTGCATCTCGGAAGCGGTGATCGTCAAGGCGATCGGGCAGCAGCGCCTCCATCCCTCCCAGCCGGTACTGGTGCGGGACTTCATGGAGCCCGGTTTTCCCACGGTCCCCCCGGACATGGACGTGGAGACCGTGATCGGTATCCTCCAGCAGAACCACGCGGTGCTTGTAACGGAAGGACGGCTGGTCAAAGGTGTGATCACCAAGCACGACCTGATCACGCTCATCGTCTGAACCGGGGCCTTTTTTGGCCTCCCCGGGCCAATCCGGGCCCGATCAACCGAAATATTTATGAGGGATGATAATGGAGTTCTTCTTGTTGTGGTCGGTGAAAAGCCACATCAGAGGTATGATTCATGGCAGAAGAAAATGAACCCAAAGAGATCAACAGCATGACTGTTGTCGGGATCGGTGTGGTACTTTTCATTCTCATTATCGGGGTCTGGTACCTCTTCCTGAAATAACGCCGCTTCCAAAAATAGTATTTCTCTTTTTTCTTAGAGTTTTGAGACGAGATCACGGAGCACGGCAACCGGATCCGGGGCCTTTACCACGCTTGAGGCAAGGAGCACCCCGTCGGTCCCGAGGTCCACGGCAATCTTCACGCACTCGCCGCTCTGGATCCCGGCACCCGTGAGGACCTTTACCTTCGGGTTTATTGCGTGGACTGCCGCAACCGAGCGCCGGATGATCTCCGGGTTGGCCTTCGAGACCGAGACCCCGCTCCCGATCAGTTCCGGCGGCTCGATGGCAACATAATCAGGGGAAAGTGCCGCCGCGCCGGCGCTCGTGATATCGTTGTTCGTGCAGACCACAGACGAGAGCTTGTGGGCCTGGAGTGCCCTGACCGCAAGCTCGATCTCGGCAAGGGTGAGCCTGCGCTCGGAGTGGTTGACCAGCGATCCTGCTGCCCCGGCCAGCTTGATCGCATCGACGGTCATATGGCCGGTCTTTGCCCCGGGTTCGTACCCGTCCACGTGCTGGGCGTATACCGGGATTGCGAAATGGTGGCAGACCGGGTGGAGGTCGATGTACCCGGGTGCTATACCGATCTGCGTCCCGCTCTCTTTTGCCACCAGCTGTGCGGCCGTGGCGATGTTGTGGGCCCGGTTGCCCATGCCTTCCTTGTAGGTCTTGAGGTTTACCAGGATCAGGGGCGTTGTCATGTGAACATGTTCCTCGTGCTTGAGGTGTTTATTCCCGGTTCCATTCAACCTTTCGCTATAAGGCCGGGTTACTCTTCTGCAAGCCCCCGCGTGTAGTGGCCCGCGGTGATGCCCCCCAGGGAGATCTCCCGTGCCCGTTCCTTCAGGGCCGCGTACCCGCTCCTGCTGTTTCCGGTGCCGTGTGCCGCAAGCCCGAGGGCCTCCCGGTAGATCCGGACCATTTCTTCTGCGTAGGCAGGGGTCCGCCCCCGGGCATCGATGATAAGGCCGTCAATCCCGTTCCGGACAAGGTCCGGCACTGCGTCCACAAGGCAGGTCTCCGCAGAATTAAAGATATGGCCCTGACAGGTGCCGTCGGTCCGGACAGGCAGGAGGTGGCCGGTCCCGTCCCGGATCCCGTACCAGGTGCCCCCGGAACAGCGCCCGTGCCCATTGCTGCACCGGTCCGCGGGGGCAAGGAGGCAGTCCCCGGTGACCATGGTCTCGAGGCTGCCCTGCGCGAAAACGGCGAGCGCTACGCCCTGCTCCTGCGTTTGGACTGCCCGGGCAAGATCCGCAATCTCCCGTGAGGACAATTCCGGCGAGAGCGTGAGCAGCGTAAACGGCAGCCGGCCAAGAGCCCGGACCGTTTCCGCGTTGAAGACATTGAGCCCGACAGAGCCCGCAAGCTCCATGCCCGGCTCTGCTTCTGCGACTGCCCGGGCCGCGCCCGGGTTGTCCACCATGCAGGCTGCAAGGCCGGCCGCATACAGCCGGGGCAGGGCCAAACGCACCCGGGCGATCTCCTCTTCCCGGGTAATCCGGGGCAGTTTCCAGATGAGCCGGCTGGTATAGGCCCTGCAGAATTCCAGAGCAGGCCCGATCGCGGTGACAGGATCCTTCCCTGCCGGGTCCTGGCAGGGTTCATAGCAGACTGCCTCCGCCCCGGCCCGTATGCCGGCCTCCACGGTTTTCCGGCTGTCGGCCCAGAGGATGATGCCGGTATTTTGGTGCGGGATTTTCGGTAACAGGTGATGCTCGCGGGAATTATACGCGCTGAGGCGGGTCCGGGCTGCCTCCACCTCGTCATGCGCGGGGAGCGAGGATGCGACCAGGGTGGCTTCGGCCCGGGTAAAAAATTCCCGCCGCACCCGGTTGATCTCCCCGACCGGGGCAAAGCGGGTGCTGTCATAGTCAAGCGAAAGGCTGGTGACGGCAAAGGGTGTCCCCCCGGTCTTTTCGAGCTGTGCGGCCAGCTGCTCCCGGGTGAGGGGGCGTGTCTTTGCCGGTTCGAGCAGGAAGCCGCCGGTTGCATCCATCACCACCGGCTCTTTTCCCGGAGGGTACAGCGTCCCGGCGAGGATGAGTTCTCCTTTTGGACTGACTGTTGCTGCAAGATCTACAGGCACCGGGTGGCGTAATGTGGGATCCACCTGGCGGATGATCTGCCTGGCCCGGGCTGCAAGATCCATGGAGGAGGTGAGAAAGACCCGGTCTCCCTTCTCTGCCGGGCGGGGGACAAGGACCTCTGTTCCCTCCTGCCGGATGGCCGGTTCGGTATTGAGGGAGAACCCCCATTCCTTATCCGGCCGGCCCGGCGGCGTGAAGAGGAGGCCGTCCCCGGGACGGAGGGTGACGGGCTGGTCCGGGCGGATGATCGCCACCCCCTTCGTTCTGTTGTACCGGGTGACGGTCCCGATCCGGACCCCGCGGTTGTCCGGCCGGTCCCGTGCCATGAGTTTTTCCTTTTTGTCCCCGAAGAGGTAGCCCCTCGTGAACCCCCGGTTGAAGGCGAGGGCCAGGTCGCGTACCTCCCCTTCATCCGGGACAAAGGTACCGGCTGCCGCAGCATCGAGTGCCCGCCGGTACATGGAGACCACGATCGCCACGTACTCCGGTGATTTCATCCGGCCCTCGATCTTGAGCGCGGCAACCGGGGAATCCACGAGCCTCGGGATGTCCCGGTACGTGCAGAGGTCCTTTGGCGAGAGGAGGTACGGGCCCGGCACGGGCAGCTCCCGGGGATCGGCGGGACGACCGTACCGGTCGGTGGTCTTTGCCGCAACCAGGGCATAGGGTTTCCGGCACGGCTGGGCACACATGCCCCGGTTCCCGCTTCGCCCGCCGATCACGGACGAAAGGAGGCACTGGCCGGAGTAGCTGTAGCAGAGGGCCCCATGGGCGAAAACCTCGAGTCCCACCCGTGTATCCGCGGTCGCCTGAGCAATTGCCTCCACCTCGGTAAGCGGGAGTTCCCGGGCAAGCACCACCCGCGCAAACCCCGCCTCATGCGCCCACCGCTCCCCTTCGGCATTATGGATCGTGAGCTGGGTCGAGGCATGGAGCACAAGACCCGGCACGATCTCCTTTGCAAGCGCGGCAAGGCCGATGTCCTGTACCAGCACCGCGTCCACACCCGCCGCGTACAGCCGGACCATGTACGCGAGGGCCTCAGGAAGTTCGCTGTCGTGGATCAGGGTATTGACCGTCACGTACACCCGCACGCCCCGGGCATGGGCATACGCGATCGCTTCAGCGATCTCTTCCTCGGAGAAGTTCTGCGCGAACTTCCGCGCCCCGAACTTCCTGCCGCTCAGGTACACCGCATCGGCCCCGGCCGCAATGGCGGCGGCAAATGCCTCCTTTGACCCGGCCGGCGCGAGCAGCTCGGGGAGCCGTCTTTTCCCGGGAACCTGCGTGTCGCCGGTCATCACCATTGCTGCTTCAGCGGAAGAGATAATGGATCACCCCCAGGGTAGCCATGGCTGTCACTGCTGCAGCAACGCAGTACCCGGCCATGGTGATTGCAAAACTGCGCCACTTGTGCCAGCCGGTGAGCCACGAGGCGGGTGCGCAGAGGTATACCCCGATAATAATTTCGGCAGGAAAGAGGCCGTAGATGCCGTACCGGTCAAACATCCTCGAGCGCGTGACCATGCCATGGGTCCAGGCCAGGAACCGGGCAACGCTCCCGGAGGCTGTCCCGATCGTGTCCAGCAGGCCAAAGAGGCCGAGGAAGAGCCCGGCCTCGATGCTCGTGGCTGCGGCTACCACGTACGGCACGGGCAGGCCAAGGCCGATCCCGATCGGGATGGAACCGTACTCGATCACAAAAGCGCTCGCGACCAGCGCCCCAGCTGAAGAAAGGGAGAGGTGGAAAAAAAGTGCGGCACCCAGCGGCAGGACCAGTGCGAGGAGGGCACACCACCCGATCGCCCCGCACGCAGGCCGGAGCACTGCCATGACTGCCGTACGTTCCATAGCGTTAAAGGAGAGGTTCGACCCGGGAGGGGATAAACCGCTCCCTCCTGAACCGGGATCCGGGGGCATGGCGCATCTTTTTGTTGCAGGGCGGCCTACCGGAAACTACATGCAGATCGTTGCTTCGCTCACCGATCCCTCGCAGGCCGCCGCCGCTCATGCAGCAGGAGCAGAGATCCTCGAGCTCCGCTTTGACCTCATGGGCGGGGAACCGGCTGAGATCGTGCAGCAGTGCCGGGCGGTCTCTTCCCTTCCCCTGATTGCCACCTACCGTTCGGTACAGGAGGGCGGGAAATACTTCGGGAGCCCTGGGGAATGGCGTGACCGGATCGCTCCCCTCATTCCGCTCGTGGACTATGTGGACGTGGAGCAGCGGTTTGCCCGCGAGTCGGGGGCGGTGAAGGCAGCCGGGAAAACCATCATCGCCTCGCACCATGCGGCGGAGATGCTCCCGCTCCACGTGCTTTTTGTGCTCGAACAGGAGCTCCGGGCCTATGGCGATATCCCCAAGATCATCGTGACCCCAAACAACGAGGACGACCTTATTGATCTTATCGCGTTTACCCGGGCGGCCAAAAAGCCGGTCTGCACCGGGGTGATGGGATCCGCGTTCCGGTACGCCCGCGCCATTCTTCCCCTCTTTGGCTCCGGGCTTGTGTACTGCCACGCCGGGGTGCCGGCTGCGGAAGGGCAGTACTCGGTGGCGGAGTTTGTGGCGCTGAGAAAACTTCTCTTGTGATTTTTTTCGGGTACGGAACCCCTACGGCCCCTGGCAGCCTTCTTGTTGTGTCGTGATCGCAACAGATCTCTGGACAATCCCGGGAGGCTGCCACCGGCCCACTCCTGTTGTTACAGCAGCCCCGCGTTGCGATGACGACCGTATACCGGTAACCGGCCACAGTTGTCATTCATGCAAAGGAAGTCTTATTAACCGGATTATGAAAACAGTCAGACTGGCAGCTTTATGCCGGACCCTTACACTCAGACTGACTACCTCTCGATGATCCGGGCTGCTGAAATGTTAGTGGAGGATGGAAAATGAGTAAAATGGTCATGGTTGCATTGTGGTTCCTGGTCGGGCTCTTCCTGCTCATCGGTGGAATCGCGGGTATGGGAACGCTCTACGTGACAGGAATCTGCCTGGTCATTGCCGGTCTGCTCATCATAGTACTGGCAATCAAGAAGGCGATGTGGAAGAACGCGGAAATGTCAGCGCCGGCAAAATAACCGGCACCTCATTTTTAAAAAGATGGAGTGGTTTGTTCCCTTATGGAACCTTACGGGGCCCACTTCACCGGTATCCGGTGACCTGTCTGGGGAACTTTTCCTTCGATGTTCTGTGCAATCAGGCGTTCAGGAAACGTGGACTGGCTGATCGCAACATACGCTTCATAGGTAACCGGGCTGTAGGAGCGGCGGATACCGTCGTTGCGGTTGACCACAAGCGTTTCTTTGTCGAGATCGTAGCCCAGTTCCTGGATCTGGTTGGATAAGCGGTGGTGCCAGACTAAACTCATTGTTTCACCTTGTCTTTGACCGGAGTGATCAAATCCTCGTTCTGGTTAACCCGGGGGTGATAAAAACCTGCTGAAATCATCCGACGGGACTCCCTGCATGGACGTGAGAACCGTACCCTGGTAACAGTCCGGGCCGTTCTTTTTCCTTCTCGCAAAGGAATGATTCGCTAAAAAAAGGGTTACCGGTATTTTTCCTGTTCCAGCACCGCGTCGGTGATCACGAGCGCGAGCATGGCCTCTGCCACGGGGAGGATCCGGGGCACGATGCAGGGGTCGTGTCGCCCGCCGACCCGGATCTCTGTTGCGTTCCCGTGGATGTCCCGGGTCTGCTGGACTTTTGCAATGGACGGCGTGGGTTTCACCGCAATGCGCACCACGATGTCCTGGCCGGAGGAGATTCCGCCGAGGATGCCGCCGGCATGGTTGCTCTTGAAACCGGCCGCGGTCATCTGGTCGTTGTTCTCGCTCCCGAATTTAGCCGCCACCGCAAAACCGTCGCCGATCTCGACTCCCTTGACCGCCCCGATTCCCATCATGGCCCCGGCGATCGCCGCATCGAGCTTCCCGAAGACGGGGTCGCCAAGACCCACCGGGCAGCCGGTGGCGAGGATCTCTGCGATCCCGCCGACGGAGTCCCCTGCCGCCCGTGCTGCAATGATCTCCGCTGCGATCTTATCGGGATCGGTTTTGTTGTGGACCGAGAGGATCCGGCCGGTAACCGCGATCCCCCTACCGGCCAGGAACTTCAGGGCCACCGCTCCTGCCGCCACCCTGCCCACGGTCTCGCGCCCCGAGCTCCTTCCTCCCCCACGGTAGTCCCGGATGCCGTACTTGGCCTGGTACGTGAAATCAGCGTGGCCGGGCCGGAACTTTTCCCTGATTGCCTCGTAGTCGTGCGAGTGCATATTCTGGTTCCGGACCAGGAGTGCGACCGGTGCACCGGTGGTCTTTCCCTCGCAGACGCCCGAGAGGATCTCGACAGTGTCGGTCTCGTCCCGTGCCGAAACGAGCGGTGAGGTGCCCGGCCGGCGCCGGTCGAGCAGCGGCTGGATGTCGGTGGTGGAGAGCGCGAGCCGGGCCGGGCAGCCGTCGATGATGCAGCCCACGGCCGGCCCATGGCTCTCGCCAAAGGTCGTTATCCGGAAATTCTTGCCAAACGTGTTCATGCCAGTATCTCCCGTAGTGTGGTGTCAGGTATCTCGATCCCGAAGAAGAGCCGGAACTGCTCCTGTGCCTGGTAGATGAAGATCTCGGTGCCGGTAATCGTGGTGCATCCCGCTTTCCGTGCGGCCGCGATCAGGGGGGTGACCGGAGGAGTGTACACAAGATCACATACGGTCATCTCCTTTTTGAGCTGATCGTCCCGGAGCGGGCTGTTTGTGTCCGGCTGCATCCCGACCGGGGTGGCGTTCACCACGAGATCCGGGTCTGCCTTCTCAAAGTCATCCCACGCCCCCCACCGGCAGCCGGCCCTTCCTGCGAGGGCGCGGGCCTTCTCCGGCGTCCGGTTCAGGATGGTGACCTCCATGCCGAGGTCCATGAGCGCATAGGCTGCCGCTGCCGCAACGCCCCCGGCCCCAAGCAGTACTGCGCGGGTGCCGGTAAGTCCGGCAAGGGGTTTTCTGATCCCCAGCCAGTCGGTGTTCCAGCCGTACGCAGTCCCGCAGGCAAAGACCACCGTGTTTGCCGCCCCGATCTGCAGCGCCGCATCATCGATCTCATCCAGGCAGCTCATGATGTCCTGCTTGAAGGGGATGGTGACCGAGAGCCCTTTTGCATCGATCGCCCGGGCAGTCTCCATGATGGGCCCGATGGCCGGCGCTTCAAACCTCGTGTAGTGGCAGTTGAGCCGGTAGCGTTCAAAGAGGGAGTTGAAGAGATGGGGACTCCTGCTGTGGCCGCAGGGCCAGCCGGCAACGCCGAGAAACCGGGTCTGCGGGTCATGACCGGGACCGGTGAGCCGGGCCTCCAGCTGCACTCGTTCCGGTGCCGGGAGCGGGGTCTGTGCGAACCACCGCACTGCCGCCTCGCGGGCTGCATCCGGGATATTCCCGTTCCGGAGCAGCCCGAGGATCCGGCGGGCCGCCCCGTGATTCGTGGTCTTACCCGTTTCCACGCAGAAGTCGGCCGCCGCGGCATAGGCCGGCCTCCGGCGGGCGAGCATCTCTGCAACCTCCGCTTCCGGAGGGAGCGTGGTGAGTGCCGGGCGGGGTGCCTGTGCGAGGCGGCGGCCGATAATTTCGGGATCCGCGGTCAGCAGGACGCATGTGCTCTCCTTTCTCAGGTGCTCCATGTTTGCCGGGTCCATGACCACTCCCCCGCCGGTAGCAACCACGACATCGTGGCCCGGGAGGCTGGCGATTACCTCGCGTTCCCGTGCCCGGAACCGGGCCTCGCCCTCATCCCGGAAGATCTCCGGGATGGGCCGGCCGGCCTGCTGCTCGATGAGAGCATCGGTGTCGAGAAATGGCACACCCAGATCCTGGGCAAGTACCGAGCCGACCGCGGTCTTGCCGGTCCCGCGGTAGCCGAACAGGACGATCCGTCTCATTCCATCACCTGGGCGAGCACGTCCCAGAACCCGGGGAAAGACTTGTTCACGCAGTCTGCACAGGTGATCGAGACCCCGCCAACCCCCAGGCCGAGGACCGCAAAGCTCATCGCGGTCCGGTGGTCGTTTGCCGGGTCGATCCTCCCGCCATGGAGGGGAGCGGGCTGGATCACGATCCGGTCGCTCTCTGCGGTTACCTTCCCGCCCAGCTGGTTGAGGCGGTCTGCCGTGATCGCAATCCGGTCGCTCTCCTTGTACTTCAGGTGGCCGATGCCGGTAATGATAGTCGGGGTCTTTGCCACGGCCGCCACCATGCAGAGGGTCTGGACGGTGTCGGGGGCCGAGGACATATCTATGGTGATGCCGTCAAGCGGGCCCTCGTGCTCTATTGTTACGCCGTCATGCGCGAAGATCACCTCGCAGCCCATCTGCTGGAGCGCGGTAAGGAAGAACCGGTCGCCCTGCACGGAGTCAGGCGAGAGGCCGGCGACCGTTACTTTGCCCCCGCAGATCGCGGCGAGCGCAAAGAAGTACGAGGCCGAGGAATAGTCTCCCTCGATCACGAACGTGCGCCCGGTGTAGCGATCCGTATTACTGACGGAAAACCTCCGGTAGCCCTCGCGCCGGATCGCCGCGCCAAAGTCCGTCATGACCCCGGCCGTGATGTCGAGGTACGACTGCGAGGCGGGCTGGCCGGTGATTGCAAGGTCCACCGGGTGTTCTGCATAGGGGGCCGCCATCAGGATCGAGGAGGCGAACTGGCTGCTCGCCGACCCGTCGATGGTGGTGCGGCCGCCGCGGAGGGTCCCCCCGATCGTGACCGGGGGAAAGCCGGGCTTTCGGGAAAAATCCACCCTGGCCCCGAGGGTTGTGAGGGTGTCTGCGAGCGGTCCCACCGGCCGTTCCTGCATCCGGGCGCTGCCGGTCAGGGTGACCGGGTGGTCGGCGAGGAGCGCGAGCGTGGCAAGCAGGCGCAGCGAGGTGCCGGAATTATCCAGGTCGAGCTCTGTCCCCGGCGGGCAGGAAAGCGAGCCATTGCAGCCAACGACGGTGATATCGTCCCCCTCTGCCCGGATCGGGACACCGAGCTTTTCCAGAGCAGCGGCGGTGAGCCGCGTGTCATCGGCCATGAGCGGGTGGATGAGCGTGCTCGTCCCCCGGGCCAGCGCCGCCGCGATCAGGGCGCGGTGGGTGTAACTCTTGGAGGGCGGGGCGGTGACCGAAAGGTCGATGTTGCGCCGCTCAGGAAGGGTGACGATCATGGCGGCACCCCGATCCTCGGGTAGCACCCGAGGTTCCGGACCGCCGTGATCGCTTCGAGTTCCCGGAGCGCCTCGTCCGCCGGCCCGCTGATGGCATAATCGAGGAAGAAGACGTACTTCCCCATCCCCCGTTTTGACGGCCGGGACTCGATCCGGGTGAGGTTGATCTTCCTTTTTGCAAAGACCCCGAGGAGGTCGTAGAGCAGCCCGGCCCGGTCCGTGTCGGGGTCGATGAGGATGCTGCACTTCCCGGACCGGCAGCCCGGCCCGGGGTGCTTTGCTATCCTGACAAACCTCGTGGTGTTCTCCGGGTTGTTCTCGACATGCTCCACGATCACCGGCATGTGGTAGATCGCGGCCGCCGAGACCGAGAGGATTGCGCCGGCGTTCGGGGTCTTTTTTGCCTCGATGGCACTCGCGGCATTGCTGCTCGTGTGGATCACGGGCACCTCCATGATCTCGAGAAATCCGCTGCACTGCTCGTGGGTCTGCGGGTGAGCGTAGATCACCCGGATCTTGTCGCGCGGGACAAGCGAGGCCAGGTTATGGTGGATGGGCATGTACATCTCGCCGGTGATGAAGAGAGAGTACCGCAGGAGGCCGTCCAGTGTCTCGCCCACCCCGCCGGCCTCGGAGTTCTCGATCGGGACGATCCCGTCGCCGTTCTCGGCAGCCACGCTTGCAAAGATGGAATGGATGGTGGGTTCGAGCACGATGGTGTCACTTTTGAGCCGGAGCGCGAGCTCGTGGGAGAAGGTCCCCTCGGGACCAAGCGTGATGACCGTCATTTCTTCACCATGCATTCGATCAAAGCGTCGGTGAGCACCTGTCCGCGCCCGCAGTAGGCGCCGAGGTGTTCGGTGTCGCGGGAGAAGAATGCTGCAAACGCTTCCGGGTCACCGGACGCCACGATCTCCGCGAGTTCCCCGGCTGCCGCCCTGCAGGCGTCGAGCACCGGGGGTACGAACGGGTTTTCCTGGAGGATATCGCCGTAGAGTGCCGGGTCCTGCGAGAGGAGCCGGCCCACGAGCGAGAGCTCGATCTGGTACACCGGGCTCATGAACGGCCCGGTCTTTTCTATATCCACGCCCAGCCTCCGGATGGAATCGGCCATGCAGATCGTGACAAAGTGGGTGAGCCCCTGGACGATAGCCATCATCCGGTCATGCTCCTCCGGTGTCGCAATCGTGCAGACCGCCCCTTCGCTCGTGAAAATACGCCGGAGATCGGAGAGCGTTGTCCCGTTAACCCGTGCCGGGCACATGACGATCGTCTGGCGGGCAATGGAGGAGACGGTGGGCCCGAACATGGGGTGGAGCCCGATCACCTGCGCCTTTGACGCAAGCATCGCTGCCACCGGCCCTGCCTTGAGCGAGGTGAAGTCGCAGAGGAGCTGGTCTTCTCTTAAGAGCGGGGCTATTTCTCCTATGACCCGGATCGTGTCCCGGATGGGGACCGAGACTACCACGAGGTCGCAGGTCAGTGCGATGTCTTTACTGGTGACCGGCGTTGACCGTCCCGATACCATCACGCTGTAGCCCGCCCGCTCAAAGACGGGTGCAAAAAGCTTACCCATCTTCCCGGTGCCGCCGATGATGCCTGCCTTCATGCTCACTTCTCGCGGATCGTCTCTTTGACGGCCATGCCAAAATGCCTGCCGCCTTCAAGGGAGCAGCCGAGGATCTTGTTGCCTGGTGCCAGGTTCACGACCGAGATCGCGTTCCCCTCGGGAGTCACGAGCCGGATCGTCTCTGCGTTCTGGAGGATGAGGCTTGCCTTTGCGCCGCCTTCGCCCTCGGCCTCCACAAGGAGGAGAGGCCGGCGCTCAATCTTGGTGCGGCCTACAATCGCGGACCGTCCCGCGCCCTTGTGGTCGGCCACGAGCACCTGGCCCCCGATGGCAAGATCGGAGAGGTACGCGGTCTTGCCGTCGGGCATCAGGATGTAGGCATGCACTGCGCCGGCGTTTACCCGGAACGGGCGGGGGGCCACGTACGGGTTTTCCAGCGTCTCGGCATGGACAAGGAGCATGGCAGAGGAGGTGTTTCCCATCAGCATCCCGTCGCCGTCAGCAAGCATCGAGCAGGTGTCCACGCAGACCCGGTCGCCCATGCCCACGGGGACGATCTTTGTCACCGTGAAGGGCACAAGCCGGACGCTGCCGGAGGCGTTTTTTATAAGCGCTGCAACCGCTTTAACGACCGCAGGGTCCGTGGTTTTGAGGAGGATCCCGTACACGCCTTTCTCGAGGACGTGGAGCGCGAGCTCCGCCTCGTGGACGTTTTTGACCGCCGCAATGATCTTATCCGACTGGGCCACGAGGTTTTCGAGCGGGATGACCGTCCAGTCGCTCGTGGTCACGATCACGATCCTGTTTTTGCCTTTCTGCGCTGCCTCGTTCTCGCTTGCCTTGTCCGTGATCGTGCACTCGATCACATCTTTTCCGGGCACGAGATCGCCGTCCGGGGCAATGGTGGTGATCCTACCCAGGCGCCTGACCTCGCCGGCCTTCTCTGCCACAACCGCATCCGCTCCGCTCTCGATCGCGGTGGTCACGACGTTCTTGTTCCACGGCCGGGCATCCACCCAGAACTGCTTCATTTACTGCTTCTCCAGCGCTTTTTTGGGGTCAACGTTGTGGTGGACAACGCGGCAGATGGACTGGACAAAGGCCCGGGTGTTGTCACGCTGGAAGGCGTTCCTCCCCATGCAGACGCCCGCTCCCCCAGCCGCTACCGACTCGCGGATCATTTCGAGGGATTCAAGGTCGCTGCACTTCTCACCGCCGGCAACAAAGACCGGCACCGAGCAGGCTTTCGTGATCCGGGAAAAGGCCTCGGCACTGCCCGGGTAACTGGTCTTGATCATGTCAGCGCCGAGCTCTTCAGCCACCCTGACGCACTGCCCGATGGTCTGGGGCGAGGTGGGGTCGATGCCCTTGCCCCGCGGGTAGATCATGACCAGGAGCGGCATGCCCCAGCGGTTGCAGTCCCGGACAATCTTTGCGCCTGACTCCAGCATCTTTGACTCGTTCGGGGCGCCAAGGTTGATGTGGATGGAGACCGCATCGGCCCCGAGGGCAATCGCCTCTTCCACGGTGCAGACAAGCACCTTGTCATTGGGGTCCGGGTTGAGCGAGGTGCTCCCGGAGAGGTGCACGAAAAGCCCGATGTCCCGCCCGTGCCTGCGGTGTCCTCTCTTGACCATGCCCTTATGGAGCACGATCGCGTTTGCGCCGCCCTCGCTCACGTCTGTAATAACCTTGGTCATGTCAAGCAGGCCGTCGATCTGGCCCATGGAAAACCCGTGGTCCATGGGGATGATTACGGCCCTGCCGGTGTTCCTGTCAATGATCCGTTCGATCCTGATATCTTTTCCAATCATGATTTCCACCTCACTTGAGAATTTTCAGCGCTTCCTCGACGCTCTTGTTCTGGTGCACGATGCATGCCGCTGCACGGACAAACTTGTCCGGGGTCCGGTGCTGGAAGGCGTTCCGGCCAATCGAGATCCCGGCCGCTCCCCCCGCCATGGCCCCTTCAATTAATTCCAGTGTTATGCGGTCATCCGTCTTTGAACCTCCGGCGACCACCACGGGCACGGGACAACCGCGGGTCACTTCGCGGAAGGACTCAGGGTCACCGGTGTACACAGTTTTTACGATATCGGCGCCGAGCTCTGCTGCCACCCGGGCCGCGAGCTTCACATGGTCGAGGTCGTTTGCCACCTTGATGTTCTTCCCGCGGGGATACATCATCGCAAGGAGCGGCATCCCCCACTCCATGCATTCGACCGCGACCGTCCCGAGATCCGTGAGCATCGTTGCCTCGGACTCCGCCCCGATGTTCACGTGCATCGAGACCGCATCGGCGCCCATCTTGATCGCGTTTGTCACCGAGTTCACGAGCACCTTCTCATTCGGGTCCGGCGCAAGCTTCGTGCTTGCCGACAGGTGCAGGATGAGCCCGATGTCCCGGCCGCCCTGGCGGTGTCCGTGCAGCGCAAGGCCCACGTGGCCGATCACGGCATTGGCCCCTCCGTCCGCGATCAGGTTCACGGTCTGGCCCATATCGATCAGGCCCGGGATCGGCCCGTCCGAGACCCCGTGATCCATCGGCACGATGATCGTTTTCTTCGTATTGCGGTTCATGATCCTTTCCAGACGAATTTCTTTACCTCTCATAATCAACAACTCCCCCTTCAACGCGAACAGAATGGTAAGCAGCGAAGGGAATTACCGGTACCGGGGATAATACCCGAAACCGAACCAGCTAAAGAAGCTAAAATAGCCAAAGACGCGATAGCCGATGCTCCTCGCCTTGGTGTTTTCAGAAACGGAACTTAGTATGCTCCGGACGGGTGCAACGCTCTCAGAGATAAAGACATTCCCGAGGGAAAAAACCCTCACGGGTGCGGGTGCATCCTTCCTGCATGATTATTGGTTGGAGCCGGGGGTATATAATTGTGTGTGCTAAGGAGTAGCATGGTTGGGGGAGGGGGGTAAACCTAAAATCAAATTTATGCGGGGAGAGTGAAGGGAGCAAACCTCAAATTAAAAGAGTTAATGATTTTTCGAAAGAACGACAATTTCGAACTATATCAATCGCAATATTTCTTATTCGGTCTTTTTCAATTATTTTCTTCTCTTCTTTTGAGTACCCGATTTCTCCAACACTTTTCAATACCTCTTCAAGAAAAGACACATCGACATTTGCCCAATCTGTGAATGACGATACACCACATTTTTTTTGAATTTTTGAATAATTTTTAATTAAAAAATCTTTTTCTGATGGAAAAATACCGGGTACTAAAATGTTGAATGGTAAAACTGACAATATTTCAGAAATTCCAATTTCAGATTGATGGATTACATTCCATACGTCTTGATTCGATAATGAGGCTCCTTCAATAAAATATGAGGAAATATCATAGCCCCTTTTTAAATTTAAATTTGTAAAGTCTCCATTTTTGGGGATAGACATCTGTTTGGCATTGATTCCATCGATTGGGAATATTCCGATAAATGATTCTTGAGCGAACCCCTCTGATAATTCCTCAAATTTTCTCATTAAATCCTCGCTTGAGTGAAAATTCTCATTTGGTCTAAATATATAAGTGGAGAATGAATGAGATTCTTTGAACCATGGGATATTGCGGGGATATATTCTTCCCCCAGTAAAACCCGGTTGCAGTTTAATGTAAGATTCGATCGAAATTGGCAGTTTATTTGCAATAATAACAAATGTTCGTGAATATTTTGTCCTCTCTCGTAAATCGCGTTCCAATCTTCTTAAGGTCTCTTGATTTACACCATATGTATCCAGCTTTCCCTCTTTGATGAGTTTTATTAATGTATATCGAAGTTCTTCGGATTGTTTTAATTTTTCAATCGCATACTGAAAAGCAATAATATCTTTGTTAAATCTCTTAGAAAATTCATGTAAAAGGACGAAATAGTCGCAATTTTGGTTTTCGAATAACTCGTTTAGGGTATACTTTTTTTCAGAATGGAATAGTCTATCGTAAGCATTTAACATCATTTTCACATTAGGTGAAATATCTTCAAAAGAGATATTGAAGGAATCAAGATATATCTTTAGAGCCACATTAATTTCAGGCTTTTTCTTTTGTTCGAATTCATGGCATAATGCCATTAAAACCAAAATATTTTTTTGAGTTGGAGATAATTGATTGAACCCTGTCTGGTTTTCAACCCAATAACGGAAAGCTTGCTCTTGATTTAAAAAATTGCTAGAAGAAATCTTTAAAAATTTTTGATCAATTCTAGGATTATAAAAAGAAAAGATTATGTCAAATTTATTTTGATTCTCTTCTCTTCGCTTTAAGGAATCTCGGATATCTTTGATTATATCTCCTTGTCCGAAATATGCTAGTATTCGCTCAATTATCCATAGAATTCCATTTAGGATTCTATCGAAAAATTTCATTATTACAAATACTATCTTCTTATTAAGAATAATGTTTCCGTTATAGTGTATAACTTTTTCAAAATAATAGTAGATGTCACTTTACTGGATCCTTTTTGGGCAGATTCACTGCACACTCTTCTCTGTAATTGATCCGCCGCGAGCCCTCCCACCCTTTTTTATTGTCAATCTTCCAATGCCCTCTTATGAAACTCATCGCATTCAACGGCAGTCCCCGGAAAAAGTGGAACACCGCAACGCTCCTTGAACATGCGCTCAAAGGCGCAAAATCCGAAGGGGCTAAAACCGAACTCATCCATCTCTACGACCTGGACTACAAGGGCTGCACCAGCTGCTTTGCCTGCAAGAGGATCGGGGGAAAGAGCTATGGGCACTGTGCCATAAAGGACGATCTCCATCCGGTCTTTAAAAAAGTCGGGGCCGCGGATGCAATCCTCATTGGTTCCCCCATTTACTACGCAATTACGACCGGCGAGACCCGGTGCTTCCTCGAACGGCTGATGTTCCAGTACTCGGTCTACGATAAAGAGCGGACTACACTCTTCGGCCGGAAGATCCGGACCGGGTTCATCTACACAGCCGGGGCAAAGGATGAGATGGTAAAGGAGATGGGCTTTGACCGCAATACGCAGCTGACCGAGATGGCGATGGCCCGGATCTTCGGGTCCTGCGAGTCGATGTTTGTCACCGATACGCTCCAGTTCAGTGACTATTCGAAGTATGTCTCCACGCTCTTTGACCCGGTGGAGAAGAAGAGACACCGGGACGTGCAGTTCCCAAAGGACTGCAAAAAGGCGTACGAGCTCGGTGCCCGACTGGTCAGGAAAGCGGAGTGAGCTTTTCCGGTAATTGCTCCTCCGCGGGGGCATCCCTTCGGAAGCGGCGGCACTCCTCGCCTGTGGGGTATGGGGGCATTAGCCCCCATTCTCTAGATCAGACCTGCGTTATTCCGGGCCCGTATTGAGCCCGGATGGTCTCTTTTTGGATACCATCGGAGCCCAATTTGGCCTCCGATTTAAAATAAGCCCAAATAGGCCTTATTTTGGCAATCGGACAAAATATAGCGTTCACGTATCGCGATTTTAAGGCCCGATCTCAGGCAAAACGGGCATTTGTGCGATCCCGGGAAAAGAGGCCGAAAAACGGCCTTTATGGGCCGTTTACGGGCATTATATGGGGCTCAATTTGGGCTTATTTTGGCAAACGGGGGCATTATTGGCATTTAATTTTCAGGACGGGGAATCGGACGGTTTTACGGGCGTATTTTCGTGGGTACTCCCTCTGCCGTTAACGGTCCCGGCATTCGACACGTTCACCATCTGGTACAGCTGTGCAATTGCCGTCAATGTCTTGAATCCCTTGTCCGTGATAATGTAATCCCCCCGCTCGTGCCGCTGGAGGATCATGCCCGCATCGGCAAGTTTCCGGATATGGAAAAGGAGATTTCCGCCACGGAGCCCGGTCAGCTGGGAGATATCCGAGAACGTTCGCGTCCCGGTGGAAAGTGCCCTGAGGATCTGGAACCGCGGGGGACTTGCCACGGGTTCGAGAAGATCTCTTACCACTGCATCATCGGGTACCCCGGAAAAATCGGTATCGGTTTCGTTCTTCTTCCGGTAAATTCCAAGCGTCTGCATCAGGCCGACCTGGTTCTCAAAGAGCCGGCCAAGCTCCGTAAAGCAGGTGGAGCACTCCTCTTTTTTGCCTTTTTTCCTGAGTGCCGCCATTTTCTCGCGGTATGACTGGATCAGCTCTTCGGAGACGGTACCCTCGGCAATGTGCCGGGCTGAGTTCTCAAGGAACTCCGTAAATGCCCCGTAGCAGGTCGTCTTCATGGGACAGTTTTCCACCATCCGAAGTGAGAGATCTGCTTTGGCAGAACCGATCTGCTGGTCCGCAAATGCCCCGGCGTACTCTTTCCGGATCCCGCCCAGCACTGCGTCCACGTGCTGCTGGTTTGCCCGTTCAACGAACCGCTTGAGATCCGTTCGGAGCCCGGATATCTCCGCTTTCAGCTCGCGGATCTCGGTCAGTGTCCCTGCTGGTGTGCCCATAATC
Source organism: Methanoregula sp. (assembly GCF_035543475.1). Classification (GTDB taxonomy): domain Archaea; phylum Halobacteriota; class Methanomicrobia; order Methanomicrobiales; family Methanospirillaceae; genus Methanoregula. The sequence goes on along the minus strand of NZ_DATKKA010000006.1, from coordinate 113,815 downwards.
TTCCCATCCGTATCGATCCTGTCGGATAATGACCGTGTGGGTCATTTTTCTGTACCGGGAATTGTTTGTATATTTTTCTGACGCTCATGTATATATTCATAACTTAACAATCGTTAACCGGTGAAACAAATGCCTACATGGAAACACACAGGAAAAGAAGTATCGATGGCAAAGGCTGAAGAATCCCTCAAGGCGATCAAGGGCGCATGTTTCGGATGCGGAACTCACAATGCTGATTGCTCGATCGCAAAGGCAGCCGGCGAGATCTCCGGCATGATCGGTAGCGAGCCATCAGTAAAGGAACAGATCCATGCACAGATTGCCGGTGCACTCAAAGGCGCGAAGTTCCCGGTCAAGACCCCAAAAGACCTGATCGCGGCGTTCCCGGATGGGGCCAACACTACCTGCCAGGTTGGGGATCTGAAGATGACCGCAGGTGAAGCGGGAAAACTCCTCAAGGCATCGGACTTCCCCTTTAAGAGTGCAAAGGTTGTCGCTGACGTCATTGTCGAGCGGGCAGGACTGTAATCCCATCAAAAGATCATTCGGAGTGAATTTACCATGGTGAAATTAACCGCAGAGATGAAGGAAGCATTTGGCAAAATGAAGATCTTCCCGGTTGCAACCGCGTCAAAAGATGGTACCCCAAACGTGGTCCCCATCGGTGTTGTCGAACTTGTCAGCGATGACACGATCTGGATCACGGACAACTTCATGCACAAGTCGCTTGAAAACCTTACGGCAAACCCGAAGATCGCGCTCTACGTCTGGGGCCCGGAGATCAAGGGCTGTTTCCAGATCAAGGGCCATGCATCTGTAAAGACCAGCGGTAAAGATTTCGATGCGATGAAGGCAACGATCAACAAAAAGAATCCGGCCTTACCTGCACGTTCCCTTATCATCGTGAAGATCACCGAGGTTTTCGAATGCCAGCCGGGCCCGAACGCCGGCAAAAAAATCCTTTAATCTTTTTTACGTTCCGTTTAATGAAGGACAGCCGGGGCTCTGTAAAGTCTGCGGGTGGCGACATATTTTCCTCGACGAAGGCTTAATGCAATCACCATAAGGCTTGACAGAACCTGAGCAGGCCCCGGCAGGGGTTTCGCATGATGAGCCCGCACAATACCCCCGCCTCACAATACGGGCTTCCCTTCCGGCGCTTCTTTCCGGCCACCGGCGCCCACTTCACAACCGGAGATTGTGTCGGAGAGTGCTATACTATAGGGAGATAGATCAGCTTCAAGGTGATGAAGAGAAACAGGGAACCTGTCGCCGCGATAATTGCATATCTCTGGGGGATTGCATGGACTTTTTCCATCGCGGCCATCCAGATGTACCCGTTCCAGACAAGAAACACAACAAAGAGAACAAACTCACCGTAAATAATGGCCATTATCGCCCAGAGAGGGATCATCATGACAGATTGTGGAGAAAGAAAAGGACTGGTAAGAACTTCAATGAGTGTTACCAGGGCGACGGGCAGCATCCCGTAACCGGCACACCTGAACGTTGCCGGAAAGGTTCCCGTGCCGGAAAAGAAACTGCAGATCGCAAACAGGCATAGTGAGACCAAAAACCAGGTAATAAAGGGACCGGCCACGTTCATGATGATTTCAGGCAGGGTGACAATGACCGTTACCGGAATGGTATGCGGGAGGATGAGGCCCGGAAAATAGGGCGCTATCAGCGAAAGCAGGCTGATGCTTCCGACAATAAGGGCCGGGACAAGATAATCCGGGGTCTCCGTGGTTTTCCGTGCAAAGAAAGTATCGGGATGGAAAAGAAGATCAAGAAAATCTGACGACATGGGTACACGACATATTCACTCTCATTTATTTTATTTTATCATGTACGGGTGAACTGGCAGGTTCCTTCCCGGTAATACTCATCCCCTCAGGGAAATGCTCCCCGTTTTTAAAAAAGAGGATCCCCTGGTCTTTCTCACCGGTCCCCGACCACTGCGTACACGAACGATGACGTGGTGAGGAGTTCCCGTCCTTCCTTCTTCCTGATGAAATACAGGCGCCGGTAATCGTCCCCGGGCACAATCCGGATCCGGGAAAAGCCCCGTGCGCGGAGAAACGCTCCCGGGCCTTCCTTTGGCATCGAAAACAGGATCGGTTCGCCATGGCGGGCGGTATGTTTCCCGAAATCTTCTCTTGTCTTTCGGGATGAGGAATCCGTATCGTCACCGGTTTCCTCGGGATAATCGAAGAGCACGGCGCTGTTTTGTCCGGAGTTATTGACCACAAAGGACAGGATCGCGTCAATGGCCCGGGGGGTAAGGTACATGATCACGCCTTCCATGACAAAAAGGGTCTTTTTCACCGGGAAATACCCGGAATCCAAAAGAAGGCTGCCCAAATCCTGCGTCTCAAGATCAACCGGGACATACACGACATCTTCGGGAAGCCCGCCAAAAATTTCCGCAATCTTCTCTTTTTTTACCTGCTGGGTATCGGGATGATCGACCTCAAAGACCCGCACGCGGCCCTCGAGTTCCTTGATCCGGTACGGCCGGGTATCGTACCCCGCACCCAGGATCACCAGCTGGACAAGTCCGGTCTTTGCCGCAAGCGTGATGACATCGTCAAAATGCCGGGCCCGTGCAACGACATAATTCCGGAGCCCGGGGAAATGGGTGTCGGTATATTCGGTCAGGTCGTCGAGGCGGTCGGGATCGGTAAACTGGATCGCGTACGGATCGTAGCATACCCGCTGGTCTACCGGCAGCATCGATTCGGCTGCCCGGAATGCGGCCACCCTCTCCGCAGTCAGGCTGGGCCCGGAGCGGGTGTGGTCCCGGGGGGGATCACGGGCTCTGTCTGGTTGTTCCATACAAGAGCCATTTTTTCTGGAAGATTATGAGTTTTTTTATTGTGCCATTCCCGGGGAGACATCCCGCCGGCCCCTCAGTTTTTTCCCGGCAGGGGACCCCCCACGCAGGATCTAGAAATACATCCTGCTCCCGAGAAATGCCAGGTACAGGCAACCACCGACAACCGTCAGCGTGGTAAACCCGGCAAGGAGCACCGCGAACCATACGATCCCGCCAAGGATGATCTCCATCTCGTTTAATGCCTGCCCGTGTACGCCTGGTCCATTTTTTATTACCTGTGTATTCATGTCAGATGAACTCCGATTGGCACGTATCTTTCCGGCTCCAGCCTATATATTCCTCAGATGGCCCGCGTGAAATCATTGAACCTGCAGGTTAGTACCATCAGGACCAAAAAGATCGCGGGCGTCATGCGTTCAGTCTTTCATCCGTCCCGTTCCGCATGCACCGGTCCATGGGGAAACGCTCCGGACCGGGGCCCGGATCCGGGCCATTACTGCAATAAAAACTGCACTCAACGACGGATATATGGGGTGTAGCGGCAAGTGTTTTGTATTATGGGATGCTGGGCCTATCCGTACCTGTGTCTGTGCTGCAAGTGGGCGTGCCTCTGTCAGGCTTCCTGGGTCTGCATTTAAGCAGCAGGAACTCCCGTCCCTGCGGGGCGGCAGCCACTGCAACAGGAGAGGGGGGGCAGATCCTCCCTCTCGTTTTCTTTGACCGTACCGGATGGGGGCGTTTTCACGCGAAAAAACCATTCCATGAGCGTTGCCGGAAAACGCCCGGGTTTGTTACCGGTACCCGTGCGAACAGGTCCCCGCAGATCCTTTCCGTAACCAACGATTTTTTTTCAGGGAGTATCCGGGGCCGTCCTGTTCTGCGGGCGGCCCTGCTCCCGGCCCGGTTGTTTCATAAGGATCCCGCAACCGGCAAACGTAGGGTACCTGCGCAGTACCGGCTTCCGCATTTCGGTGTTCCCGCACATCATGTTATACGCTGGGACAACCTATTCTCTTATACATAAACGGTTTTGGGCATACATACGATCGCGCCCGATCCTGGTGATCGATCAACAGCGATCCTTGACCTCCCCTGAGAAACCTTTTTTGTAGTAAGGATCGATAAAATCCCGGATCTGGCAATTGTTGCCGCCGGTCGAATCAGTATATCTAAGAGTAGTAAGCAATGGCCAAACAAGCATTAAAATCGGTAGTTGTGGGAACACATTCCGGCTATATCATCCGCTGGACCTGTCCCCTGTGTTATTCAGACAATGTCATTATCAACCGGACCCCGGCGGAGTTTTTCAAGGCCTCCCGGGATTCCTCGTGCCGGCAGTGCAGGAAGCGTTCAACCATCGCAACTCCCTGCTTTCATAAGTAACCGGCATCACCCTTTTTTACCCTTGAGGCTTCCGGGAAAATCCGCCCCCTCCTTTCTAGAAGCCTTTTGTAGTAGCACCGTCTACAGATGATACATCATATCCCGTGATTATCATGACAGAAAAGAAAGGGCACTTTGAGAAGGGGCTCTGGGTGGAAGACCCCGCCCCGGCCCCGGCAAAGGAGGAGAACCCGATCGATCTCCGCCTGACCGCCGCCACCAAATCGGTCCTCTCCGCAATGGATGATCTCGCAAAGGTCACCCGCGACCTCGTGGCTACCGATGAGGGCAAGAAGCACATCGAGAAGACCGTAAAGGACACGACAACGCATGTCCAGAAGTCCTTTGACGATCTCCTTACCCGGGCGAAAGCTGAAGTGGAGAAGGCAAAGGCCGAGCTGAACAAACCCCCCGTGGTAAAGAAGTAACCCGGTACCCGGGTACTGCCCCCGGGGATACCCCTGGCCACCTTTTTTCCGAACGCTGTTTTGTACCCTGCGGGATAACCCGCAACAAAGGATCGCCCCGGATTTTCTCTTTTTCCCGGATAATTGCCCGGACTTCCTTCGGGGTGCACAGAGATTTATCGTAAACCGGCTCGTGGCGGTGGACAGGGTGGGATGAGGTTGATCTTCCTCATCCCGTGTTCTTTTGGATCCACGCTACGTACTTGTCCATCCAGTTCTGGAGGTAAGCCCTGCTCCCGGCCCCGATGTTTCCGTCAGGATCAAACATGCCCTCCCGCATCTGGAGATAGGCCTCGGGCTGGCGCATCACTGCGACATCGAGGTAGGAGAGGACATTACGGAGGTGCTGCTGGGCCATTGCCGTCCCGATTGCCCCGGTGGAGACGCCTATGATCCCCGCCGGTTTTCCCGCCCACGCACTCTGGCCGGTGGGGCGGGAGCCGCAATCGAGCGCATTCTTGAGCACGCCCGGGATGGAACGGTTGTACTCCGGGGAGACAAAGAGCAGGCCGTCAGCAGCCTTAATCCCGTCCTTCATCCGGACAATTGCGGCAGCCGGGTGGTCGTCGTTGTCCTGGTTGTACAGCGGCAGGTCGGCGATCTGCACCTGCGTAAAGGAAAATCCGGGCGGAGCGAGCCGGGTGAGGCCGGTGGCAAGTTTCTGGTTAAGTGAGTCCTTCCTGAGACTCCCGACAAGTACGGCGATCTGGTACTGGCTCATACAACGTACATTTTCGTCCCGGGATATCTAGGTGCCTTTTGAGGATGGCGAAAGGGGGGCGGGCAGGTTCTCTTTTGATCCTCTCCGTTCCGGAGATCGCCCGCACGGCCAGACCATTTTTCAGAAACGATTCCTTAATGGCAGCGATCCCTTATCTTACAAAAGAAGTAGGCAATGCACATATAGCAGTACCAGCATGTCTTCGGTTGTGAACCGCCCGGACAGTGTTTCATAGGATTGCATCATCACGCGATCGGCATATAGCTGGCGATGAGTGAAAAAATTTCTGCAGTCGAAAAAAAGGGGTTGACCGATCCTCTGCCCCACCCGGCCGGCGCGGGTAATGGCTGCAGCAGGAGAGGTGGCTACCGGTCGGGGGAATCCGACCCTGCCCCGCAGATCCTGGGATCGGCAGCCGGGCTTTTCCCGTTTGCACTGTTTTTTATCCCGAAGACAAAGTAGATCGCAAGGCCGACGAGCATCCAGATCACAAAACGTACCTGCGTTATGGCCGGCAGCACGAGGATCAGGACAGCGCAGGAGACAATGCAGAGGATGGGGACATACGGCATGGCCGGGCACCTGAACGGCCGTTCGAGGTGCGGCTGGCTCCTCCGCAAAAGAATGATCCCGAAGGCAACGACCATGAACGCCGCGAGTGTGCCGATGTTTACCAGTTCCGCGATCAGGCCCAGCGGCAGCAGGCCGGCAACGAGCGCGGTCGAGAGGCCCACGAGAAGCGTCACTTTCGCCGGCGTATGGAATGTCTTGTGGATATCGGAGAAAAACGCCGGGAGCAGGCCGTCCCGCGCCATCGCAAAGAAGATCCGGGTCTGGCCGTAGAGGGTGACAAGGATCACTGACGTGATCCCGCAGAGGGCGCCCAGCGAAACGAGCAATGCTCCCCCGTGGACCCCGATCCGGGTCAGGGCATCTGCGACCGGGGCACTGGTGCCCAGTTCGCCATAGGGGATCACGCCCGTAAGCACGGCGGCAACGCCCACGTACAGGAGGATGACCACGGAGACCGACCCGATGATCCCGATCGGCAGGTTCTTCTGGGGATTCTCGATCTCCTCGGCCGCGGTCATGACCGAGTCAAAGCCGATGTAGGCAAAAAAGACGATCGCGGCCCCGGCAAAGACCCCGGTCCAGCCAAACGGCATGAACGGGTGCCAGTTGACCGCATCGATATGGGAGTAACAGAGGAAAAAGAAGAGCAGGATCACCGCGATGTTGACCACCACGATGATCGTGTTGAGCCGGATGCTCTCTTTTACCCCGACAATCAGGAGGGCCGTAATGGCAAGGATGATCAGCATCGCGGGGAGGTTGAAGAACCCTCCCCCGGTGCCCGGGGGATTGACAAGGGCCGGGGGGAGGAGGATGCCGATATCGGCAAGCAGGCTCGTTACGTACGCCGACCAGCCAACCGCGACCGCTGCGATCGAGACCGCGTACTCGAGGATCAGGTCCCACCCGATGATCCACGCCCAGATCTCCCCGAAGCTGGCGTAGCAGTAGGTATAGGCGCTCCCGGCCACCGGCACCATCGAGGAGAACTCGGCATAGCAGAGGGCCGCAAGCATGCAGACGATACCCGAGATAACAAAGGAGAGGATGATCGCAGGGCCGGAGTAGTCGGCCGCGGCAACGCCGGTGATGACAAAGATGCCGGTCCCGACCACGGCCCCGATCCCGAGGAGGACCAGTTCCAGGGGGCTGATGACCCGGTGGAGGGCGTGCTCCCCGGAACAGTGGGCCACCAGTTCGCTGATCGGTTTTTTCTTAAACATCGCGTGGTCGCGGAGCGACTGGAGAAAGGTTGCCATGTTCTGTCCTCGGTGTGCCGGTGCCGGTTGCGGGAATGGATGCGTTACTGCCCCTGCCCGGCCCCGGCACAGGGAGGTTGGGGGTGCTCATGGCGATCATTTGCCAGAAAAAAGACAAAAGATCCAGGCAGGCACCGCGGACCGGTTACGGGATTGGTAAAGGGTAATTGACAATAAAATCGCATAAACCAAGCGATAACTGAAAAAATAATTGCGCTTATGCCCCGGTTTAGCATACCGCCGGTCCCCCTGGGCGGATAATTCCCCGGGAGATCCTGCCGGGAGAAGTGTCCGGAGCAGGAACGAGGGCAGCAACGGGTGAAAAAAGTTCTGCACACAACACCACGGCATTTGCCCGGAACCTTGATGATACCCGGTGGGAAGATACAACGCTATGTGCATCCGGTACTCGCTGGTATGCATCGATAACCTCTGCGGGAGGTTCCGGGTCGTCGACCCCGCGATCGGGTTTGGGCCCCACTTCAGCATTGCCCCGGGCAGTACCAACCCCGTGATCGTGGCGCACGAGCGGGCAGAGGCAAGGATGATGCAGTGGGGGCTTGTCCCGCACTGGGCCCGGGACATCATCTCGCTGCACCGCCCGGCCAATGCCCGGGCCGAAAATCTTGCAGAGAAGCCGATGTTCCGGGAACTCCTCCATACCCGGCGCTGCCTGGTACCAGCGAGCGGTTTTTTCGAGTGGAAGGAGCAGTGGGGAAAGAAGATCCCGTACTACTTCCATAAGCCCGGCGATCCGGTCTTTGCCTTTGCCGGGCTGTACGACATCTGGCAGAACCCGGCGGGCATGACGCTTGCCACCTATACGATCATCACGACCCCGGCAAACAGCGTGGTTGCCCCGGTCCACCACCGGATGCCCGCGATCCTCCGGCAGGAGGACGAGATCCGCTGGGTCTCCCGCGAACCGATCCCGCTGGAGGAGATACACCGGATCCTTGCGCCGGCACCTCCTGAGAGCCTCGCGGTGTACGCGGTCTCGGAGCGGGTCAATGACCTGCAGGTGGACGACGAGCGGGTGATCGCGCCGGTACAGGGGTTCTAAGGCTACCGGGGGCTGTCCCCAGAATCCTGTTTTAGAGAAATTCTCAAAAGCAACAGAACAACGCTCCGGGGGGCTCCCGCAAACCTCCGTCCCCGCCGCTGTACCCTCCCCCGCTTAACAATGATGTTGTATTACCTGCACTCCTGAATTGCCCGGCGGTTCGTTTGCATGTACGGGTAATGCCGGGAGCATCGCGATTGCGCCTCGCCCCTCCCGGGGGACGCACCGGCATGGAAGAGGGGGACTCTCATCTCTTTCTCATGTGATCTCTCCAGAGCAGAAAATTCCGTCCCGTTCCCCGGAACCGCAAACCAAAAACCATGTGTGCCCTGAAAAGAATATCCCGGTACCATGCTGAGCGGCGATCTCTTCGGGACCCATGACTATGTTGCATTCCTCCTTGCCGGGATCGCCCTCAACCTCGTGCCCGGCCAGGACACCCTTTACATCATGGGAAGGAGCCTTGCACAGGGGCGTACTGCCGGCATCGTTTCGGTGCTGGGGGTCGGTTCCGGCTGCCTTGTCCATATCACCGCGGCGGCACTCGGGCTCTACGCCATCCTTGCCCTCTGGCCGGTTGCATTTACCGCCGTCATCATGCTCGGCGGGCTGTACCTGGTCTGGCTGGGGATCAGCACGTGGCTGCACCGGAAGGGTGCCCGGCCTGGTGCCGGCCGCATCCCGGGAGGACCTCCGGGTGGTGTACCGCCAGGGCGCCCTCACCAACCTCCTCAACCCGAAGGTGGCGCTCTTCTTTTTGGCGTTTTTACCGGAATTTATCGATCCCGCCGCCGGCTATGGGGCGATCCCGTTCCTCTTCCTGGGCGGGACCTTCATGCTCACCGGTACCATCTGGTGCCTGATCGTTGCGCTCGGGGCATCCGCCTTTGCCGACGCCCTGCGGGAAAACCCGAAGATCCAGGCCGGCTTCGATCTCTTCGCAAGCCTGCTCTTTGTCGGGCTGGGGGCCGGGATCCTGCTGACCCACCTGTGAGCCGGGTTAATGCAAAAGTTACCGGCCCGCCGGATCAGGGTTTCCCGTCAAACCGGAACGAACCCTTCGGGACTGCGATCTCGAAGCGGGCACCCTTCCCCGGCTCCCCGGTCTCCCTGATGGTGATCCCGGTCAGCGAGAGGATCTCGCGGGCCAGGAAGAGCCCCAGCCCGGTGTTCTTCCCGAACCCCCGGTCGAAGATCCTCTCCTTGTTCTCGTACGGGACCCCGGCACCATCGTCCTCGCAGACGATGATGTTGTGACCGTCCCGGTCCACGAGGTAAAAGCGGAGGATGGAGAGGGTGGATCCCCCGTACCGGACGGCATTTTCCACGAGGTTGTAGATCACCTTGAGGAGCATCGGGTCGGAGAAGATCTCGACCCCGGTCGGGATCTCGTTTTTCACGGCAATCTTCCCCAGGGAGACCTGCCGTACCGCGGTCTGGACGAGCGTATGGAGATCCTGCCAGACAAGGTCGGGTTTCCGCACGGTCTCGTACGTGCTCGCGAACTGGATCATGGAAGCGATCCGGGTGCTCACCTGGGAGAGCCAGGCAAAGTACATCTCGAGCGACGGGTCCTTCACCTTCTCGTGGAGGAGCTCAAGGAAACCGTTCAGGGCCACCAGCTGGTTGTTGATGTCGTGCCGGGTCACGTTCGTGAGGAGGGCAAGGCTCCGGTTTGCCTGCCGGAGTTCCTCCTCGGCACGCCGGATCCCGGTCACGTCGCGGAGGGCGCCGATCAGGACCTCCCTTCCTTTGAGGGTGGTAGCGTTTACCGTGATCTCGACGGGGAAGACGCTGCCGTCCTTGCGCTTGTGGTACCGGTCGCGGATGGACGGGGTGGCCTGGTTGATCGCAAGCTTTGTGGCATCCGACTCCGCCGAGAGGGCGGTGATGGGTTGTCCCAAAAGTTCCTCGCGCCCGTACCCGTGCATAAGCGCGAGTGCTTCGTTGCAGTCGAGGATGGTCCCGGTGGCCTGGTCTACCACGGCGATCCCGTCGGACTCTGCCGCAAAGATGCTGCGGTACTCCGCTTCGGTCTCCCGGAGCGCCTGTTCGGATTTTTTCCGGTCCGTAATATCATGTGCCGACCCGACCAGGTGGGTACAGGTTCCGTCCTTGTCAAAGATAGGTGCGATGCTGATCTCACCGGTCAGCATCCCTGATGGGTACATGGAGGTCTCCTCCCAGCGCACCAGCGCCCTGGTTTCAATGGCCTTGTGGTATTTTTCCCGGACAAAAGAGAGGGACTCCGGTGGGATCACCTCCTCGACCGTTTTTCCGATTACCCGCCCGGGGGGAATGCCCGTGATCAGGGAAAAGGCCCGGTTGACCGATGTGAAACGGTACTGCCCGCCGGGTTCTACGGCCAGCTGGAAGATTGCGTCAGCCACCGTGTTGTAGATCGAAGTCAGGCACTGTTCGTTCTCGAAGAGCTCCTGCTTCTCTTTTCTCTTTTCGGTGACATCGGCGCCAATGGAGAAGAGGCCGGCAAACTCCCCGTTACCGTCAAAGAGGGGCCGGTTGTGCCACTGGATCCAGACCCGCCGGCCATCGCGGGTGATGTTCTCGTTCTCGTTTGTGGTATAGCGTTCGGGGTGGCGGATGATGTCAGCGATCATCTGCTGTAAGTCTTTTTCCGACCCCGACTCCGTGGGCGGGACGATGGTTCCCATAACAGGCTTTCCCACGATCTCGTCCCGGGAATACCCGAAGAACTGCGCCGCGTATCCGTTTGCAAAGGTGATCGTCCCGGTCTTGTCCCATTTCAGGATAATATTGTCCGCAGTCTCGACCAGGTCACGGTACTTTTCCTCGCTTTCCTTTAGCTGCTGCTCGGCCCGTTTCCTCCGGGTGATGTCCCGGAGGATGACCAGGCCCGCCGGCTCCCCGTGGTACCGGAACGGCGCTATCGAGGATTCGATATCGATGGGCGTCCCGTCCATCCTGATATACACCGTCTCCTTGAGCCCGGCCGGCCTGCGTTCCTCGATCACCGTCCGGGCCCGCCCGTGGATATCCCCGTGGCACGACGGGTGGATCCGGTCGAACAGCGAGGTATGGAGCAGCTCTTGCGCTGACGCTGCCCCCATCAGGCGGACCATGGCGGGGTTGACGTAGGCGAACCGGTCCCCGGCGATGATATAGATGGGATCGGGTGCTGTCTCTACCAGTTGCCGGAAATTCTCCTCGTTCTCCTGGATCAGCTGCGCACTCCGGGCCAGCTCCTGGAACTGGCTGCGCTGCTCCTGTTCGGCAGCGGAGAGCTCATCGTACGCGGCCCGGAGCTCCTTTTCTGCCTTCTTCTGTTCGGTGATGTCACGGATGGATTCAATGGCGCCGGCGACCAGCCCGTTCCCGTCCAGGAGGAGGCTTGCCTTCCCCCAGATATGGACCGGCGTCCCGTCAGGCTTCTGAAACGTGGTCTCGGCGGTCAGCACCCGGTTGCCATGGATGGTGTAGAGATAATGCTCTTCCTCGTACCGGGCATCTGGAGAAAGGATGAGGTCGGCGAGCATCGGGCGGCGTTCATGGTAGAAGGCCATGGCGTGCTCGTACCGGTCCTTCCCGAGGATCTCCGCGGGCCGGATCCCGGTGATCTCCTCCATGGCCCGGTTCCACGTGATCACGGTCCCGGCCTTGTCGATCGCAAAGGTGGGATCGGGCAGGAAGTTGATAATGTCCGCCTCGCGCCGCTCGTGCTCCCGGAGGCGTGACTCCGCCCAGCGCTTCTGGACTGCGTGCCGGACCTTAAACGAGAGCTCGGTGAACTGGGCGAGCGGCTCCCCGCCTTTCTGGAGGTAGAAGTCTGCCCCTTCGTTTAAGGCCTGGATGACAATCTCCTCGCGGCCCCGGCCGGAAAAGAGGATGAACGGGATGGTCTTTCCCGACGACCGCACCTTCTTTAGAAACTCGATGCCGTCCATCACGGGCATCTGGTAGTCGGAGATGATCGCATCGTACTCCCGGGTGGCAAGCAGATCCAGCGCCTCCGTGGCCGAGGCAATAACGTCGACGGAGAACTGCCCGCTCCGTTCAAGGAAGAGCTTGCCTACCTCAAGCAGGCTCTCCTCGTCATCGACATAAAGGATAGAGATCATACCTATCGGCCCGGGCCACTCCGCGGTACTTCCTGATTAGTGATTGGATTATATGGGTATTTGTCTTTCCTCCAGAAGAGCGGCGCCTGGACAAAGAGGATTGCACCGCACCTGCCGGCAGAAGGATCCGGTCCGATATAACGGGATACAACAAAAAAACGGGGGTGATTGGCGGCACCGGGGAGATGCGCCGCTATTTCTTTGCTTTCCGGATAATGGTGAGATCGCCCAGCGTCTGGGTGATCTTTGCCTGGGTCTTCTTCTCCGCATCATCGGAAACCAGGTCCACGAGCTTGATGCCGAGCACTTTTTCCAGTTTCTTTCGTACCTCTTCTTCCGGGACGAGTTCGCCCTTCTCGATCTTTTTGATGAGCAGCTCCCGTACCATCAGCTGGAGGGCAAGGTCCTTCTGGGAGAGCCCTTTTTCCATCCGGGCATCTTTTACCCTCTTTGCATAATCCTCGACGATCTCCCCTTCCATGTAATCAAACATGTCCCGTTTCCGCTGGACCGGGGCGGTTCCTGTCCCTGCCCGGGCTCCCGGTGCAGCCCGGCCGGCCACCGGCCGCTGGATATCTGCCCGACGGGGCTGCTGCACCTCGGTGCCAAACTTCCCGCACTTGGTGCAGACCTGCAGCTCAGCACCCTCAACACGGATCAGTTTCGGGGGGCCGCGAATGGTTTCGCCACACATTTCGCACTGCATATTCTCACAAACACTTTATATGGCGATTTCCCTATATACCTATTTGAGGAACCCCCGTGGGTGACATTCTTCGCGATACAGCCGAGCCCCAGACCCCTGAGGAACTGTGCCGGCTGTACCGTTCGCTCACTGAGCAGCTGCGCGACCAGCTCCAGAGGATCGAGAGCGACAAGCAGGATCTCGAGACCCAGCTGCTGGACCGGATCACAAACCTTGAGTCACGCAACCTTGAGCTCCGCGAGCAGGTCAGGCAGGCAGAAGCGGACAAGCGCTATACCGAGACGCAGAAGATCCGGTACGAGCGGGAGGTCCGGAAACTCAAGAGCGAGAGCGAGCAGCTCCGAAGCCCCCCCCTTATTATCGGGACCGTTGTGGACGTGGTGGATACCAGCCGGGTGATCGTGCGCAGCAGTGCCGGGCCCCGGTTCCTGGTGCGGAGCTCGCCGTCCATCAACCCCGACGACTTAAAGCCCGGTGCACGCTGCACGCTCAACCAGCAGTCGCTTGCCATCGTGGAGCTGCTGCCCAGCTCCTTTGATGCCCAGGTGTACGGCATGGAACTGGTGGACTCTCCCATGGAGAGCTATTCGGATATCGGGGGGTTAAAGGAGCAGATAAACGAGATCCGCGAGGCGGTCGAGCTCCCGCTCAAACGCCCGGAGCTCTTCACCCAGATCGGGATCGAACCCCCCAAGGGGGTGCTCCTCCACGGGCCCCCGGGTACGGGAAAGACCCTGCTTGCAAAAGCCGTGGCCCACGAGACCAATGCCCATTTCATGCGGGTGGTGGGAAGCGAGCTTGTCCAGAAATATATCGGGGAGGGGGCCCGCCTCGTCCGCGAGCTCTTCGACCTTGCAAAGAAGAAGTCCCCGACCATCATCTTCATCGATGAGATCGATGCGGTGGGTGCATCGAGGACCGAGGCAAACACCTCGGGCGACCGCGAGGTGCAGCGGACCCTCATGCAGCTCCTGGCCGGCATGGACGGGTTCGAGAACCGGGGCGACGTGAAGATCATCGGGGCCACCAACCGGATCGATATCCTGGACAAGGCCCTGCTCCGTCCCGGCCGGTTCGACCGGATCATCGAGATCCCCTTACCCGACGAGGAGGGCCGGCTTTCCATCTTAAAAGTGCACAGCCGGACCCTGACCATGGACGATTCAGTCAACCTGGCCGAGATCGCGGGCATGACCGAAGGAAAGAACGGTGCCGACCTCCGGGCGATCTGCATGGAGGCCGGGATGTATGCGATAAGAAACGAGCGGCCGTCGATCACCCGCGAGGATTTCCTTTCGGCCATCGAGAAGGTCCGGCTCGACTTCTCCCGCACCCTGCCCGATGCGGAAGGGCGGATGTTTGCCTGATCATCCTTTTTTTGCCGTAAAGGTGCGACAGTTCTTTTTTGCTGGTTCTTCGGTATAGTTCGGGGCACCACCTGCACTCTCCCGTAAGAGACCGCGACCTTTTTCCTGTACCGCAGCAAGATATACCGGGGTTACGATACCTGTGCGGAGGAAATGTGTATGAGCGATCCAGAACCAGTAAAAGAGGAGATCACAGAACAGGCGGCAGCACCGGTGGAGGAGACCACGGCTGCGGAGACTGCGGGATCACCGGTACCGGATGACGGTACAAAGAAGAAGCGGATGACCCGGCTGATCCTTGCCGGGGTGGCAGTCATTGTAATCCTTGCGGTCGCAGGTGCCTGGCTCTCCTTTTCCGGCCCGGCAGCGGTCAAGGGCGATACCGTTGCGATCTACTATACGGAAGCCTTCGAGAACGGCACGGTCTTTATCTCCAACATGAATACCACGACCCCGCTCGTCTTTACTCTCGGGAACTCCAGCGTGATCTCCGGTGTCCAGAACGCGGTGACCGGCATGCGGGCCGGGGAGACCAAGATCGTGAACCTCATGTACACCGATGCCTACGGGGCGTACGACCCGGGCCTTGTCCAGACCCTAAACCGCACCGGCCCGCTCGCCAATACCAGTTTTGCTCCCGGTGAGCTGTTCACCATCCACTATAAGACCACAAACGCGATCAGCACGGTGAAGATCCTCAATGTCACGGATACGACCATCACCTGGGATGCGAATAATCCCCTTGCCGGCCAGAACCTCACGTTCACCATCCGGCTGGCAGAGATCCTGCACGCCAATACCACGGCAAATGCCACGGCAGCAGCATAACCTGCTCTCTTCTTTTTTAATCCGCGGGCATCAGGGGAACATGCCCTGAATCCTGCCAAAAAAAAGTCTTTTTATCTATCCCGATCACGGCCCCGGGCTGTCTGCCGGGCCGGGCTCCTCCCCGGCTTCTTCGAGAGTGATGAGATCGCCGATGTCCTCGACCTCGTCTTCCGTGCACCAGACCTCGATTGTCCGTTCTGCCCCGGTAAGATCCGCTGCACAGTCCTGTGCGGCTGCGCCTGCGGCCATAACCAGCCGGCGGGCCGGCTTCCCGGCGATAAAGCCGTAAAGCCGGCGGAAGGCCCAGGGCTTTGCAAGGATGGCAGTGCGCTCGTAGTAGATGTCCTGCGCGAGATCATGGGTGCAGAAGATCCCGGGCTCCACCTCGAAGAGGGTCTCCCGCACGTAGCGCCGGAGGTACCAGCGCAGTTCTGAGACAAGCGAGAGGGCGCTCCCGAGAGATGCGACCGCAATGATAACGCCGCAGGGTATTTTCTTTGGGTGGTAAAAACGGAGCGCGTGCCGGCTGGTCTCGGAAGAATAGAGGGTGTGGTGGAGATCGGTGCCTTCCCGCTGGATCAGGAGAATGTTCATAGGGCCCCTTTTCCCCGTACCGGCCTTCTAGGTGAGGCGGGGGGTTTCAGGTATACATCCGGGTATCGGTGATCGTCTCGGACCGGACTTTTTTTACCGCATCGGTCAGGTCCTTCATTTCCACCGCGGGAGCGTCACGGCGGACTGCCATCATGCCGGCCTCGCGGCAGACGGCCTGGAGTTCTGCCCCGGTTGCCCCGTCGGTCATGGAGGCGATCACATCGAGCCTGACATCGGTAAGGTGCATCTTTTTTACGTGGATCTTCAGGATCTCGAGGCGTGCTGCCTGGTCGGGCAGCGGGATCTTGATCAGCCGGTCGAACCGGCCGGGCCGGAGCAGGGCGGGATCGAGCATGTCCACGCGGTTGGTGGCCGCCATGATCCGGATATCGCCGCGGTTGTCAAAGCCGTCCATCTCCGCGAGGAGCTGCATGAGGGTGCGCTGCACCTCGGCACTCCCGCTCGTCCCGTCGTTGGTGCGCATGGAGCCGACCGCATCGATCTCGTCGATGAAGACGATCGCCGGCGCCCGTTCGCGGGCAAGGGTGAAGAGCTCGCGGACGAGCCCGGCACCCTCGCCGATGAACTTGTGGACAAGCTCGCTCCCCGACATCCTTATAAACGTGGCCTTTGCCTCGTGGGCAACTGCTTTTGCGATCAGGGTCTTTCCCGTGCCCGGGGACCCGTAGAGCAGGATGCCCTTGGGCGGCTCGACCCCGATCCTCCGGAAAATCTCGGGCTTCGTGAGCGGGTATTCCACGGCCTCGCGTACCTCTTTTATCTCGTCCGAGAGGCCTCCGATCTGGGCGTACGTGATCGACGGTGATTCCTCGAGTTCCATCACCCTTACCCGGGCATCGTACACGTTCCCGATCACCTTTACGATCGAGAGTGCGTTGTTGACTGCCACCTTGGTGCCGGGTTTTAAAAGCGGGCGGAGTTCTTCGGAGGCATGGGTCAGGTACTCCTGGTTGTTTCCCTGCTGGCGGAGATAGATCTCGTTGTTCTCCAGAATATCAACAATAACCGCAACAAAGAGCGGCATGCGCTTGAGCTGGTTATTCTCCCGTTTGAGCTGCGCGTTTTCTTTCTGGAGATCTTCGGCTCTGACCTTCTGTTCAAGGAGCGCCGCCTCGAGCTCGTTTATCTGGATCTGGTATTTGAGCTCGTTCGCGGCCGGTGCATTATCGACCGAGGTCTCTTCCATATTACTCATATATCTCCATCTTCAACCATTTATGTGGTGTGATATTGCTCATTACCGGTCGCAGCATTTCCGGGGGAAAGGGCGCAGGCAGGCTGCTCGTGAGCCCCGAGCCCATCTCGTTTCTGTCAGGTGTCGATCCCGAATCGGGGATCGTAGTAGAGAAGGGACATCCGCTCGAAGGCAAATCGGTTGCCGGGACCGTGCTCGCCTTCCCGTATGGCAAAGGGTCGACGGTCGGCTCCTACGTGATCTATGCCCTCTCGCGAAACGGCCATGCCCCGGCAGCCATTGTCAATACCGAGGCCGAACCGATCATCGCCACGGGGGCCATCATCGGCAACATCCCCATGATCGACCGCCCGGCGGTCCCCCTTGACCGGCTTAAAACCGGGACAACGGTCAGCGTGGACGGCGACCGGGGCACGATGGAGTACGAGGGTACCCCGGCGTAATTATCCGTTTACCGGGTGGCGGGATCCCCGCCGCCGTTCTGCCCGTCCCCGCCGCTGCGGGGGGCAATGACCTCTACCTTAAGGCGTTTTCCAAAGACCTTCTCAAACGCCCGCTGTTCCGCTTCCGCTCCCCAGATCTCAAGCTGGCAGTCGTTCCCGGCAAGGATGTCGAGGATAACCTCTCCTTTTTCAGCCCGGACAAACTGCGCATGCTGCACGAACCCGGCATGGCTCCGGTCCAGGCTCTCGGCAAGCCGGACGAACATGGCGAGCATGAGCACCGTTCCCTGTTCGTGGTCGGCCATGTCGGGGAGGTCGAGGCGTTTTTTGCGTGGCTTCTTCTTGCGGTGGAACCGGGCGATGTTTGCCATGACCTCGATCTCTTTCTGGTCAAAACCGAGAAGCTCGGAGTTTTTGATGATGTAGTAGGAATGTGCGTGGTGGTTGGTGAACGAGATAAACGACCCGATGTCGTGGAGAAACGCGGCGTATTCGAGGAGTTCGCGTTCCCCGTCACCGAAGCCGTGGATCTTTACCTCCTTTGCCGAATCGAAGAGCTCGAGCGCGAGCCGGGTTACGGTCCGGGCATGCGCCTCGTTGATCCCGCAGGACCGGCCCAGCTGGAGGACGCTGCGCTCGCGGGGGGAGAGCGTCCCGAACAGGGGGAAGTCCTCCATGCGCGAGAGGTAGTCCATAAGGAGGCCGTCCTGCAGCCCCCGGCCCGTGGTGGTAATGGACTCGAGGGCGAGCTCCTTCATGAACGTATCAAGGATCGCGGCTCCGGCGATGATGATGTCGGCCCGCTCGGGGTTGATCCCGGGCACCTTCCGGCGTTCCTCGAGCGGGAGCGCACAGATCAGGTCGATGGCCTTTTTGAGATCCCGGTACGTGAGTATCCCGGACGGGACACCCCCCTCAGGATGAAGCGCCCGTGCCGCAATGTCCGCGAGGTTCATGATGCTCCCCGAACTCCCTACGGCAAGGTCGATCTTCTGTTTTTTTATCTTCTGGACCGTGTGAATGATCGCGTTTCTCACGTACTGCTGGACGACCTTGTACTGCTCCGGCCGGACCGGCCCGGCCGGGTTGTCGGCCAAAAAGAGGTTGGAGAGCCGGATCGCCCCGAGCCGGAAGCTCTCAAGGAGAGTAAACTGCTGCTGGCCGCCCAGCGAGATCTCGGTGCTCCCGCCGCCGATATCGATAAAGAATGCCTGGCGCTCGCCAAGGTGCAGCCCGCTTGCCACCCCGAGATAAATGAGACGTGCCTCTTCGAGGCCTGAGATCACCCGCACATCGATCAGCGCCTCGTGACGGAGGCGCGTGAGCAGGGTCTCCTGGTTGGCAGCCTCACGTGCAGCCGAGGTGGCGACGGCAACAAACTCCTCGGTGTTGAAGGTCCGGGCGAGATCCACGAACTTACGGCAGACCACGCAGGCCCGGTCAATGGCCTCGGGCGTGATCTCGTCGTCATCGAACTCCCCCTCACCCAGGCGGATCTGCTGCTTTTGCCGGGTCAGGATGCTGTAGGAGTGGTTGGGGTTGAACCGGACCACGAGCATCCGGACGGAGTTCGTCCCGATGTCGATGAAGGTGACGACGCGACCCGCCTCCCCGATCTTTTTCTTTGCCTTCATGCGATCACCAGCGGCTTTTCGAATACTTCGGCAAACAGGTCGCTCTTGCGTATGGCCCGGGCCTTCTCGACCGAGAGGTCGCCGCTTCCGGTGAGTGTGCAGAGAACATTGTTTGCCCGGATCGTGCAGGACAGGCCGGTCACGTTCCCGGCATGGAGATAATCGAGCCCGTCCGCGATCCGGAGAAGGGCCGCAAGGGACCGGACACGTTTTTTATCGGGAGGAGTAAGGAGGGTAAAGAACCCGTCGGGGCGTCGTGCCACCTTCCCGCCGTGGAGCCCGGCAACGAGGGCCACGATCCCCTGCTCCCGGACCGGCACCGGCAGTGCCGGCGCCGCAAGGATCATGGCAGAGCTCTCCTGCTGGTGGCCTGTCTGCCCCTGGATCCAGCCGATGTCATGCACAATGGCCGCAAAGGAGAGGAGGGTGCGGTCGCGGCGGGAGAGACCGTGGAGGGGGACCAGTTCATCGAAGAGCCGGAGGGCAAGTGCTGTCACGGCGCTCGTGTGGGCTTCGTGCCCGGGGACCGTAGCAGCGAGCCGGATAAAAGCCCCGCGCTCCTTTTCTGCGGGGAGCATACGGGTGTGGCAGAACCCTGAGCGCTGGCCCGAGAGGGCCGTAACCGCCAGTTCATCCCAGAACCCGTTCCGGGCAAGTGCATCCCAGTACCGCACGAACTGCCGGTACAGGCGCGTGCGGCGTTTCTCCCGGTTAAAGAGCAGGCGGCGGAGGGGTGCAACAGCAGAGACTGACGGGCCCGACCCGGCGGCCTGCGGGTGGCGCCGGGCCCGCTGCTTAACGATGGCAACCGACATCTCCTCGATCCAGACATCGCAGTCATGGATATCCCCGAGGATGTCCTGCAGGCGCTTGATCCGTGCCAGCGGTTTTGCGAGATCTCTCCGGTAAAGCGGGGCATAGGCCTCGAGAGTGTACCGGAGTTTCTTTGCTGCGATCCGGAGTGCGTGGTGCTCGAAGATCGCATCCGGGTTGTGGACAAAGGGTTCGTACTGGTGGATGGCCGCAAGGCGCCTGCCCATCCTTTGGGCAGCAACCGGAAGGATGCCGGCAAAGCGCTTCCGTTTTCTTCTTCCTGCCGGTTCCGGGGGCAGGCTGCAGGCAGCACGCAGGGAGACGAGCGCCTGCGAACGTTCCAGTTCATCGAGGACTGCGACCACCTGCTTCTGGAGGGTCCCGCGCTGTTTCTGGAGCTGATGGAGGTGGAGCGCAAGCGGATCGCCGGAACGTGGCTCTCCTCCCGGGAGGCGGTCTGCGCCCTGCGGTCCGGCCTGGGCTTTTAAGAATTTTTTTAAGAATGCGATCTGGACATCGGTATCCCGGGCAGCGCCCAGCGCACGGGTGATCTTCTTTATCTCCCGCAGCCAGGCACGGTACTCCTTTTCGGGGAAACATTCAGCAAAGAGGGGGAGCGCGGCACGGAGCCGGCGCGAGGCGACCCGCATCCGGTGTACGTGTTCGATATCATCATCGGCACGGACCCCGGCGACCTCTGCAGTGAGCACATCGATGAGCGGCAGCAGCCGGCCCATGCCGAAGATGCAGGGCCCGGGAATGGCCGGCGCCGGTTCAGGGGCCTGCATGGTACCAGATCCCTTTATGAGCGAGGAACCAGGCCTGGGAATCGACCGGCGCTTCATCCGGGGCCGGATGTTTCCGCGTATAGGTCCCGTCCCCGGCCATCAGCCGGAGCTGCTGGTTATCGCGCAGCTCGGTATCGAGGATGATCGCGAGCAGTGCCTTCTTCATCGCCGGGTCAGTGACCGGGAAGAGCACCTCGACACGCCGGTCCAGGTTGCGGGGCATAAGATCGGCACTCCCGAGCAGTATCTCATCTTCACCATTATTCCGGAAGTAATAGATCCGGGCGTGTTCGAGGAAACGCCCGACAATGGCGCTGACCGCGATCTGGTCGCTTATCCCCGGGATGCCCGGCCGCAGGCAGCAGATACCCCGGACCTGGAGGTCGACTTTTACTCCTGCCTGCGAAGCGCGGTACAGGGCGGCAACGCACTCGCTGTCCACGAGCGCGTTCATCTTGAAGATAAGGTGGCCGCCGCCGTTCTTCCTGTGGTTCCCGATCTCCCGGTCAATGCGGGATAGGATCGCCGACCGGAGCGTGACCGGGGCCACGGCCAGTTTCCTGTACTGGTCGAAACGGGCATAGCCGGTCAGGAAGTTGAAGAGGTTGGCCACGTCATCCCCGATCTCCCGGTCGCAAGTGAACATCCCGAAGTCCGTGTAGATCCGGCTCGTGGTCGCGTTGTAGTTGCCGGTCCCAAGGTGCATGTACCGCCGGATCCCGTCCTTCTCGCGCCGGACCACCATGCAGAGTTTTGCGTGTACCTTGAGGCCCACGACCCCGTACACCACATGGACGCCCGACCGTTCCAGTGCCCGGGCCCAGCCGATGTTGTTCTCCTCGTCAAACCGTGCCTTGAGCTCGATTAAGGCGGCTACTGCCTTGCCGTTCTCCCGGGCCTCCATGAGCGCTTTTACGATCGGGGAGTTGGAGCCCACCCGGTACAGGGTGATCTTGATGGCAAGCACGCCCGGGTCATGGGCGGCCTGCCGGATGAAGTTAATCACCGGCGAGAAACTGTCATAGGGGTGGAAGAGGAGGATATCCTTTCGCTGTATGGCAGAGAAGATGTCCTTTTCCTCGGCAAGCTCCGGCGGTACCGAGGGCTGGAAGGGGGTGTCTTTCAAATCGGGGCGGTCAAGGGAGAGGAGTTCCATGAGATCGGCCATGCCGACCGGGTGGCCGATCCGGTACAGCATATGGGAACTGGTGCCCAGTTTGCGTTCCAGCATGTGGCAGGTACTCTCCTGCATCGAGCAGTCTACCTCGATCCTGACCGGGGTGCCCTTTGCCCGCTGCTCCATGATCTCCTCGACCGTGGTCAGGAGATCGGATGCCTCGTCCACCTCAATGTCGAGGTCGGCATCACGGGTAATCCGGAAGGGCGAGGCGCCGATCACTTCGAGACCCGGGAAGAGCAGGTCGAGATGTGCGGCCACGAGGTCTTCCAGGTAGACAAGGTGCACCTGCTTGTCGTCACGCCGGCTGGCGGGCTGTGTGTCCGGGATCCGGATAAGGCGGGGAAAAAGACCGGTGGGTACCTTGATCCGGGCAAAGAGCTCCTTTCCCTTTGGATCGCGGATGGTGATCGCAAGGTTGAGCGAGAGGTTGGAGATGAAGGGGAACGGGTGGGCCGAGTCGAAGGCAAGCGGGGTTAGCACCGGAAATACTTCCTCGACAAAGAACGTGTGCAGGGCCTGCTTCTGCGATTCGTCCAGTTCTCTGTAATCATGAATAAAAATACCGGCTGCGGCAAGCCGGGGCAGGATCTCGCTGTTCCAGCATTCGAACGAGAGATCCAGTTCAGGAATGAGCGCCTTTTCGATCGCAAGGATCTGCTCGGATGCCGTCATCCCGTCGGGTGGGGCCTTGAGCACGCCTTTTGCGGCCTGCCTCTGGAGACCCGAGACCCGGATCATGAAGAACTCATCGAGGTTATTGGCAAAGATCGAAAGGAATTTCACCCGTTCGAGGAGCGGGTGCCGTGGGTCCTGGGCCTCTTCCAGTACATGGTGGTTGAACCGGATCCAGCTCAGTTCGCGGTTGATGTAAAGGGACGGGGAATCGAGTGTTGGTACAGTATCGGTCATGCGATCACCGGAGGCGAGTACAGGGCGATGTTTCCGCACAGGGTAGTGTACTGTGATGGTAGGGAGGCCGGGCATATCAATCCTGCACCCGGCAGGAGACCTATTGAGGGCACAGGAGAGCAGCGACAGGATGTTTTGTAAAGATGTGAGGATCAGGTTTAACCTGTCATTGAAAATGTTCGGCTGATCCGGATCAGATCTTTTTGTATCGTAACCCGTCCTCATGCAGATGGGGGCTGTCGCCTCCAACCCCCCACGATCGACAGATGCCGCCGCCTCCACGGCGGATCGGGGACAAATAACCTGAAGCGTATTACAAAAAACTTCCTTGCCCCGCCGTGCCCCGGATAGGCCCTGAGGCGCACGAGGCATCGTCCATTTTCACTAAATATCTGAATAAATCTATGAATGGCAATGGCCTGCATCCGGTCCTGAAAGGAGACAGTATGTCGGTTTTATCCGAATGAGATCTCATTTTCTCCACAGTGACATCCGCATCCCAAGCTTTCATCGTGCACGAACAGCCATGTATATCCATGACCGATGCCACGTTTGGCGCAAAGCTCCAGCGCGACGGGAAGACGTACGCGATCCAGACCCGCGTCCCTGCGGGAGTCGTGACCCCGGACGAGCTGGAGACCATTGCCCGGGTTGCAAGGACCTACTCTATCCCGCTCGTGAAGATCACATCAGGCCAGCGTTTCCTCCTTGTCGGAGTGCAGGAAAAAGATATCCCGGCCGTAAGAAAGGCACTGGGCCCGCTTGGGGCCGCATCCATTGCCCCCGGCGTCCGCTATGTCCAGTCCTGCCCGGGCATCTCCTACTGTAAGAACGGCACGCAGGACTCGCTCGCCCTTGCACGGGCGATCTCGGATGAATATGCCGGCAAGGATTTCCCGGCCAAGATCAAGGTTGGTGTCTCCGGCTGCCCGCGGTGCTGCGGGGAGAGCCGGGTCCGGGACGTTGGTATCATGGGGTCTGCCAAGGGGTGGACCGTGTACTTCGGCGGGCACAGCGGGTTTAAGTCCAGCCAGGGTGAGCAGGTCGCGACCGGCCTGACCTCAGATCAGGCGCTTTCCTGCATCCGGTCCCTGCTTGCCTATTACCAGTCCCATGCGGAGCCAAAGGAGCGGTCGTCCCGGTTTCTCGAACGGGTGGGCACGGCCTGGATCGGGGATGTTCAGAAAGAATAGTGTCGCGGGATCCGGTTGGGGATACCCAGTCCTCCTGCCCGGAGTTGCACCCTATAGTGTTATATAGGCAGAAAGATAGTGTAAAAAAGAGAGGCGTTACCGTGGAGGAGGGGACATGTTACTCAAATTAGGGGACAGAAACATTCTGCTGAAATGGACGGATATACTCTTTATATTCGGGGTCACGTTCATCAGCATCTACCTCATCATCCTGAGTATCTTCATGGTTCTGGGTGATACCACCTACTCGCTCACCACGTATATGCTGTCCATTGCCATGATCGGCGCAGCCTGCGCGCTGATCTGGTTTGCCATCACGAATTTCGAGCTGCGGGCACGGGAAGAAAAACTGGTTACCCTCAATGCAAAACTGGACCTCCTCATTGAAAAACTTGAAAAGAAGAAGTAGGCGTGAACAGGGAACATCCGGCCTTTCGTTTTTTCCCCTTAAAAAAAACGTTTTTCTTTCTTACCCGTTGAAATTGTGGTACCGGTAGCAGTTATCGATAAACTCCTGCTTCCGGTGCTCGCTTGCGTTCACCGGGGGTTTCAGGTACCCGACTGCCGGGGTCTGGTGCGCCGGGCAGAACGGGCAGAGAGCAGCATCCACGTCGTTTGCCTTCTCCCGCACCGGGCAGTAATACACCCCATCGATCCGTTCAACCTTATCGCCGCCGGGAAACCGCATCCCCACCGGGTGGCCCGGTTCCTGCCGTACGATCATGCAGTACCCGGCGAGCAGGAATTTCAAAAACCGGAGCCGGAGATCGCCCGGGCCTGCCTTGCACTGGGCGGCCACCATCTCCCAGTAGGAACGTTCATGGGCCGTGACCGGCTCCTTCATCCTCGCAAAAGAGCCCTGCTGCTCCGCGAGCCGGATGTCCTGGTATGTCCCGAGCAGGTGGCCGGTGATTGCCGTTTCAAGTTCTGCCCGGTACTCCGGGGAGATGTCCCGGATCGTGTTCCCGAAGTTTGTCATCATCTGCCGGATATCCCGGGGCGAGTACGCCAGGACCAGGGCAGCGATCTTTTTCCCGAGTTCCCCACGGGTTTTGGCAGATCCAAGATCCCGGCATGCCTCCGCTACCGGGACCGCTGATGCAAAGGTTTCGGAGATGTTTTTTGTCTCTTTGGAAAAAAATGACATGAACGGGGACCGCGTTTTTTACTACAGGGTACATTTTTGGCCCTAAAGAGATTTCTCCACGACAGGTTGGTGCTGTGTAAAAACAGCGTTCTGCAGAAATCCCTTAAAATATATGCGAGCCCCCCTCACGCCAGCCCTGCCCCCGGGGGGGCGGGGGCGTGTGCGATGGAGTCTGTATTACCTGTAGCATAAGGATCTTCAATCGCTCCATCATTACACACAGGAAATACGGCATTAAGAACAAACGGGGGATCCTGCAAGCGTGCAAGGAGCGGAGGCTTGCCGGAGACTTAAAAAGAGCGTTATTCTTTTTTTTGAGGAATTCACCAAGAGCCAAAACAGCGCAATTTCATGCTCTGTCCCTGATACCGGGCTTGTGGTGCAGCGAGATTTTTTATATGCACCACTCCTATAATGGTGCATGGTGTCTGCCATGAGTGAGTGTTTTATTCGCCAGTAAAGTGCGCTTTTTTGATACCACGTTACGGGACGGGGAACAGACCCCGGGTGTATCGTTAAACCCGGACCAGAAATTGGAGATTGCGACCAGGCTTGCAGCCATTGGTGTCGACGTGGTCGAGGCCGGTTCTGCCGCAACGTCCGCCGGGGAGCAGGATGCCATCCGGCTCATCTCGGATGCGGGACTGCCTCTTGAGACCTGCACCTTTGTGCGGGCGGTAAAATCAGACATCGATTATGCCGCGGACAACGGTGCCGACTCCGTGCACCTTGTCATCCCGGTCAGCGACCTGCACATCGAAAAGAAGCTGCGTAAGACCCGCGGGCAGGTTGCGGAGATGGCATGGAGCTCGGTGGAGTACGCGAAGAGCCGGGGACTTATCGTGGAACTCTCGGGTGAGGATGCCTCCCGCGCCGACCAGAGTTTCCTCAAAGAGATCTACACCGGGGGAGTAGAACGCGGGGCCGACCGGCTCTGCTTCTGCGACACGGTGGGGCTTCTCACCCCGGAGAAGATCGCGGCATACATTCCGCCACTGGCCGGGATCGCGCCGCTCTCCATCCACTGCCATGACGATCTCGGCTTTGCCCTTGCTAATACGGTGTCGGCCTTAAAAGCCGGGGCCACCTGCGCCCATACAACGGTCAATGGTCTTGGCGAGCGGGCGGGGAACACCCCCTTCGAGGAGCTCGTGATGGCACTTGAGGTGCTGTACGGGTATCCCACCGGGATCAAAAAGGAGGAGATCTATGCGCTCTCCACGCTCGTCTCGCGTCTCACGGGAGTCCCCCTGCCGGTCAACAAGGCAGTGGTGGGCGAGATGGCGTTCACCCACGAGAGCGGGATCCACGCGCACGGCGTGATCCGTGAACCGGCCACGTATGAGTCCATCCGTCCCGAGCAGATCGGGAGGAAGCGCCGGATCGTTCTCGGGAAGCACTCCGGTTCTGCGTCCGTCGAGGCAGCGCTCAACGAGATGAAGTATTCTCCCAACGAGCAGCAGCTCAAGGCCATCGTGGCAAGGATCAAGGACCTGGGTGATTCCGGGAAGAGGGTGAGCGACTCCGACCTGATGGCCGTGGCCGACACCGTGCTTGCCATGGAGTGCCGGCCCACCATCAAGCTCCGGCAGTTCACGGTGGTCTCGGGGAGCAGCATGATCCCCACCGCGTCGGTCACGCTGGAAGTCAAGGGAAAGGAGATGACCGGGGCTGCCACGGGTGACGGCCCGGTGGATGCTGCCATGCAGGTGCTTGCAAAGTCGGTGGCCGATGTCGGGGACATCCGGCTCGAGGAGTACCACGTGGACGCGATCAGCGGCGGAACAGACGCACTGGTCGAAGTGACCGTAAGGTTAAGTAAAGACGGGAAGATAATTACATCACGCGGTGCACGCACCGATATCATCATGGCGAGCGTCGAAGCGATGATCGCCGGGATGAACAGACTACTCGAGGAACGAACATGAAAACCGGGGCAAAACTCCTCATCGAATCACTGCAGCGCGAGGGTACCGATACACTCTTCGGTTACCCTGGCGGCTCAGTGCTGCCGATCTATGATGAACTCTACGATTCACCATTGCGGCACATCCTGGTACGGCACGAGCAGGCAGCTGCGCATGCCGCCGACGGGTATGCACGCGCGA
This sequence comes from Methanoregula sp., assembly GCF_035543475.1. Taxonomy (GTDB): domain Archaea; phylum Halobacteriota; class Methanomicrobia; order Methanomicrobiales; family Methanospirillaceae; genus Methanoregula. The sequence goes on along the minus strand of NZ_DATKKA010000006.1, from coordinate 86,487 downwards.
GCGGCCGTGTAGGGGTATGCCTTGCGACTTCGGGGCCGGGTGCCTGTAACCTGGTCACCGGGATTGCCACGGCCTACATGGACTCGGTCCCGGTGGTGGCAATCACCGGCCAGGTCCCGACCACGATGCTCGGAAACGACGCCTTCCAGGAATCGGACATCCAGGGCATCACGATGCCGATTACCAAGCACAACTACCTGGTAAAGGATACATCGGATATCCCCCGCGTGGTCAAGGAAGCCTTCTACATCGCGGGTACCGGGAGGCAGGGCCCGGTCCTTATCGACCTGCCAAAAGATGTCAATACCCGGTCGGTGAAGGAACCCGTGGTGCCGGAAAAAGTGGTGCTCCGGGGTTACAACCCGACCTACAAGGGGCACAAGCGCCAGATTGACAAGGCGATTGAACTGATCATGGCTGCCGAGCGGCCGCTCATCTACGCCGGCGGCGGTGTGATCTCGTCCAATGCGTCACCGGAGCTTATGGCATTTGTCTCCGCCCATGGCATCCCGGTCACGACGACCCTGATGGGGATCGGGTGTATCCCGTGCGACCACCCGCTCAACCTGGGTATGCTCGGCATGCACGGCACCGAGTACGCGAACTTTGCGGTCACCGAGTGCGATCTGTTGATCGCCATCGGGGCCCGGTTCGATGACCGGGTCACGGGGAAGATCGAGACCTTTGCCCCGCATGCAAAGGTGATCCATATCGATATCGACCCGGCCGAGATCGGGAAGAACAAGCGCGTGGACGTGCCGATCGTGGGCGATACAAAGGCGGTGCTCACGGATATGATCGCGGGGCTTGCGAAAAAGAATGTCTGCGAGGCCTGGCAGAAGCGGATCAGGCACTGGAAACAGCACCACCCCCTCCGGTACGGGAAGGAGAACGGCTGCCTGCACCCGCAGTTCATCCTCCAGCAGATGAACGAGCTCTTGAAAGGCGATGCAGTGATTGTCTCCGAGGTGGGCCAGAACCAGATGTGGACCGCCCAGTATTTCTGCTTCCGCCACCCCCGCACCTGGATAACGTCGGGAGGCCTGGGCACGATGGGCTATGGCTTTCCCGCCGCGATCGGTGCGCACTTTGCCCGGCCCGATGTGCCGGTCTTTGACGTGGCCGGCGACGGGAGCATCCAGATGAACATCCAGGAGATGGGCACGGCAGCGCAGTACAATATCCCGGTGAAGATCGCGATCCTCAACAACATGTACCTCGGGATGGTGCGCCAGTGGCAGGAGCTCTTCTACGACCGGCGCTATTCCTACACGGAACTTCCGCCGGTGGAGTTTGTGAAGATTGCCCAGGCCTACGGGATCGAGGGGATCAAGGTGGAGTCCTGCGATGAGGTGATGCCGGCCTTAAAAGCCGCGGTGGACCATGACGGTCCGTTCGTGCTGGACTTCCGGATCGAGCGGGAGGAGAATGTCTTTCCCATGGTGCCGGCCGGGGCTGCCATCAACGAAATGATCGGGGGGCATCCGCCATCATGAAAGCGCACACGTTATCCATTCTCGTGGAGAACAAGGCCGGGGTCCTCTCCCGGGTCACCGGCCTCTTCTCCCGGCGCGGCTTTAACATCGAAAGCCTTGCGGTCGGGACCTGCGAGGAGCCGGACATGAGCCGGATCACGATCGTGGTGATCGGTGACGATGCACAGGTCGAGCAGGTGATGAAACAGCTCAACAAGCTCATCGATGTGATCAAGGTCTCGGACCTGACCGACAGCGAGCGGGTGGAACGGGAGCTTGCCATGTTCAAGGTGACCGCGGATCAGGGAACCACCCGGGCAGAGATCATGCAGATCGCGACCATCTTCCGGGCCCAGATCGTGGACGTGGGCGCAAAGTCCGTGATCCTCCAGATTGTCGGTGACACGGACAAGATCGATGCTATGGAAAAACTGCTCCGACAGTTCGGGATCAAGGAACTGATCCGGACAGGCCGGATCGGGATCATGCGCGGCACGAAAACCGTGACGAGCAGTAAATAATTCTCTTTTTTGTGCTTTGTAAAATCCTAAAAGAGGTATGATCGATCTTCGTGAGCTGCCGCCCCCGCCGCGTGGGCATTCCCTGCGTAGCGATGATGCCGTATTACCAGTACTCTGGGCAGCTCCGGATTCAGGTAATACCCACGCCATCGCCCCCGCCCCCTCGGGGGCAGGGCTGGCGTGAGGGGGGCAGATAGTTTTGCAAAAATCCTTTGGCAGAGCACTTTCTCTCTTTTCGTGCATGATCGACTATAAAAGACAGGTAATGCAAAAAAGCGAGATTGTTTTTGAAAATTATTTCTCAATCAGGGAAAATCTGTAAAAAAAGGGAGAAATGTCAGAGATACAGCATCAGTATCAGCATGACGCCGGTAATGAGGGTGAGCACGATCGCCACCGGCGCAACCTTGCGGACCACCTCGCCTTCTATGCCGATCTTGTCCACGACCGCCGCGGCATTGATGATCTTTGCCACCGCGATACCGGACGCGATACCGCCGGCCACCATGTGGGCTGCGTAGACCTTGATAAAGTCAAGGTTGAGCATGGACGACGACTGCTTGAGGATCCCGTAGAACATCACGTTCGAGGAGGTCTCACTTCCCGAGACAAAGCCGCCGAAGAGACCCAGCGAGGGGCTGATCAGCGGGAAGGCAATGCCAAAGGCAAGTGCAAGCACCGTACCGATCACGATGTTCATGTTGAAGCCGGAAGCACCGGGTGCAAACGCGAGCGCACCGTTGATCGTCGACTTCCCCGACCAGTCCATCACGTAGGCAATGGCAAAGAAGACCATGGCGGCAAGGGTCGGGCTCCACGCACGCCTCATCCAGAGCGATGTGATCTTGGTAAACTCTTCCTTTGACCTGACCAGGAGAGGAATAGTGATCACCGTGCTCACCAGCACCCAGAAGTATGCCTGCGTGAGGAGTTTGAGGTTCACGATCTGGTCAGCGAGGACCGGGATCTTCTGGTAATTGCCCAGCATCGAGAGCAGATTTCCCTGGATAATGGGAATACTGATGATTACGCAGAAGATCACAAGCACGATCCAGGGCATCGAGGCCTTCCAGAGCGGCATCAGGTGTTTGCGCTCCTCCTTTGCCTCGGCAATGGTCGCGGGTTCGGAGACGTCAAGAGGCCTGCCCCGGAGCTTCCGCATCAGGAGAAGGACGATCACGGTCACCAGGCCCGAGAAGACTCCCACAAGGCCGATGGCCGGCGCCGGGAGAATATGGACAAAGAGAATCGAACATAACCCGAGCGTGACCCCGGCCACAAGGGCGGTTGCAAATCCCTTCTTAACACCGGCAAAACCGTCGGCAACCCAGAGCATGGCAAGCGAGATCCCGGTTGTTATCACCGGCAGGAACCACGCGACCGTGATCCCCAACGTGCTTACGTTCAGTCCGAAGGCCGAGGCCGGCAGCGTGATCGGAACCGCGAGAAGCGAGAACGAGGTGAGCGGGTCATAGCCCATACAGGGCAGGGCAACTGCCGCAAGGGGCGAGAACCCGAGGGCGAGCATGATCGGCGGGAGCATGGTCACCGGGGTGGCGCCGATCGAGACAAGGAATGTCCCAAAGCCCACGTTCAGCATCATGATCTGCTCGTACCGCTCCGCGGCAACGGTCTTGACATACGCCGTGATGCTCTTGATTGCACCGGTTACGTCCATCATGGTGACCTGCAGGATGGTGAATAGCACCATCAGGGAGATCCCAAATGACGAGAGCACACCGTACCACGATGCAGCGAGCGCAACGGGAATGCTGGTCTGGAAGAAGACGACCGCAATAATTACTGTCAGAATCCATCCAAGGATCCCCATCAGTGTCCCGGACTGGCGGAAAAAGACCAGTCCGATAAAGATGAGGAGAATGGGCAGGATGGCCAGAATAAACTGAATGATAAGGTCCACTTTGATCTACCCTCCGGGGTATGAAAGATGTGTCTGCCATGTTATAGCATAACACTATCGTTTTGATCCTGCCCGGCAAAGGGCGGAGATTGCGTATCTGCCCGGACCGTATCCTGCCGGAAAGATTTTAACGTGAGTTCTATATGATCCGCCCGCAAACATTTGAGGCAGTGAAGACTGCAATCCTTGGGGGCGGCCTGTCCGGCCTGACGCTGGCCCGGCTCCTGTACAAGCAGGGCGCGGACATCGTGGTCCTCGAAGCAGAACCGGTCTATGGCGGGCTCTGCCGGTCCCGCACGAAGGATGGTTTTACCTTTGATACCGGTGGCTCGCACATCATCTTTTCGCGGGACACCGAGGTTCTCTCGTTCATGCGGGAGATGATCGCGGGCAACATGCAGGAGAATGCCCGGAACACGAAGATCTTCTACAAGGACCGGTACGTGAAGTACCCCTTCGAGAACGGCCTTGCGGACCTCCCGGCGGAGGACCGGTTCTTCTGCATCTCCGAGTTTGTCAAAACCCTCCTTTCCGTGGAGAAAGGCGAAGTGGCACCTCCCGAGACTTTCCGTGACTGGATCTATTACACGTTCGGGAAAGGGATTGCCGAATGCTACATGGTGCCGTATAACGAGAAGATCTGGAAGTATCCCACGCATCACATGTCCCTGCACTGGGTAGACGGGCGTATTCCCCGGCCGCCGGTCGACGATGTGATCAAGTCAGCCATCGGTATTCCCACGGAAGGTTATACCCACCAGTCGGTCTTCAGTTACCCGCTGGACGGCGGGATCGAGGCACTCGTAAAGGCGATCGCCCGACCGGTAGAACCCTTCATCCGGACAGGTTTTGTCGTCCGCTCGATCCGGAAGAAGGGTAAGGCATGGCTGATCAGCGATGGCAAAGAGACGATCGAGGCGGACCGGATCATCTCCACCATCCCGGTCCAGCACCTCCTCGCTGCCCTCGAGGGGGTGCCGGAGGACGTGAGGAAGGCCTGCGGTGCGCTCACGTACAACTCGCTTGTCTGTGTCAATATCGGGGTCCGGGGGACAGTCCCGGACTACTCGTGGCTCTATATCCCCGACCCGGTGCTCGGGAAGACCAACCGGGTCTCGTTTCCCTCGCAGTACAGCCGGCACGTGGCCCCGGAGGGCTGCAGCGCGATCCTTGCCGAGATCACGTACCAGCCCGGTGATCCCGTGGCGCAGATGAGTGACAATGATCTTCTCGCCGAGGTAACCACGACCCTGGGAACCATGGGCCTTGTCACCCCGGACCGGATCATCTTCTCCTCCGTGGAACGCCAGCCGTTTGCCTACGTGGTGTACGACCGGGACTACCAGAAGAATATTGCCATTGTCCGTGATTACTGCGCATCGATCGGGATCCCGCTCGTGGGCCGGTTTGCGCAGTTCGAGTACCTCAACATGGACGGGTGCATCCGGAGCGTGCTGGATTTCGTGCAGGCGCACCCGGCATAGGCTGGATGCGGCAGCACCCTTATTATTACGCGAACCCAAAAAAAGTACAGGAGTTTTTTGCCCCGCATGATCTCGGTCATCGTCCCCTCCTTTAATGAAGAGGAGAACATTGCCCAGTGCCTTGTATCGCTCTCGCACCAGACCCTTGCCCGGAGCGAGTACGAGGTCATCGTGGTAGATGGAGGCTCAACGGACAAGACCTGCGAGATCGCCCGGAAGTACGCCGACATGGTCTTTGTCCAGACCAGCAGGAAGGTCGGTGGCGCCCGGAACGACGGCGTGATGGCGGCAAAAGGCGAGATCATCGCCTCTACCGATGCCGACTGCATCCTCCCCCCCGACTGGGTGGAGCGCGTACAGACGGACTTTTCCGATCCTGCAGTAGTCCAGCTGTACGGGCCGGTGTACCCTATCGAGGACACGCTCGGGAACCACTTCTCGCTCCTCCTTGCAAACACCTTCTCCCGGATCGGGTATTACAGCCGCACCTTCTATTACACGCTCGGCTGCAACACGGCGTTCAGGAAGGATGCCTTCCTCCGGGCCGGCATGTACCGCTGCATCGATGCCGGGGACGACCTTGAGATCGCGATGCGCATGAAGGACCAGGGGAAGATCCGGTTCGACGGGAAACTTAAGGTCGGCTTTTCCATGCGCCGGTACCAGCAGTACGGCACGTTCAAGTCCCTGTACGAGTGGCTCTATATCGTCGGGCATGGCGGGGAGTCCCAGAAGTATGCCTATTCCCAGAAAAAATACAACAAGTGATCCTGACCCGGGAGATGTATGACCAGGCCAGGGAAGGATCGTAACGAACCTGCACCGGTCTCTGTTGCTGACCGGATTACCGAGTTCGAGGAGAGCGGGTTTGGCCGGCTCCTGGGGCTGCACATCACCGAGGCCCGGGACGGCTATGCCCGGGTCGAGATGGACTGCGAGGGCAAGTGCAATCCCCATGGCGTTGCCCACGGGGGGGCGATCTTTGCGCTCGCCGACCATGCGTTCGGGATCGCCTCCAACTGCGGGAACGTCCATCGCACCGCGGTCTCCGTCCACATCCAGTATGTCGCCCCGGCAAAGGGAAGGCTCGTGGCGGTGGCCGAGCGCGTGGGATCGAATGGTACCTGCGAGACGCACCGCGTCACCGTGTACGAGGGCGAACGGATCATTGCCGTCTTCGATGGTGTGGCGTTCCGGGTCTCCCCGTAGTTCCTGCAGGGGACCTTCCTTTCCCTGCGGCAACCTATCCTTTTATCGCTCTTTGGCATCCCATATTCCCGTATGACTGCTGAAAAGGATGCGGTGGCCACAGTCGCCGGGCTCATGGCGCTTGCGGCCCGGACAGCGCCCAAGGCAAAGGGGCAGGACGAGATCATCATCACGGTGCTCTCCGCTGCTCAGAAAAAGAAAGTCGCTAAGGCGATGGAAGAGTTTGGCACGAAAAACGGTGTCGGCTTTTTCCTGCGCGATGCGGGCAATGTCGCTGCAAGCGATGCCTGCATCGTGATCGGCGCCCGGGGCAGGGTCTTTGTCGGGATCAACTGCGGGGCCTGCGGGTACCCCTCCTGTGCGGCCTTTGCAAAGGCAGCAGGTGCGGTAAAGAAGCAGACCACGCCGTTTGCCGGCCCGAACTGCGCGGTGAGGATGGCGGACCTCGGGATCGCGGTCGGCTCCGCGGCCAAGACCGCCCAGATCCACAACGTGGACAACCGGGTTATGTACTCGGCCGGGTCAATCGCAATGGCCCTTGGGTTCCTCGGGAAGGACTGCACGGCGGCCTACGCGATCCCGCTCTCGGCATCGGGAAAGAGCATCTACTTTGACCGGCCGTCACCGAAATAAGGAACCTTTTTTTTGGGATTTGCGCGGGGGCAGATCTCCGATCACCTTTGCATCGCCTTTCTTTTAATCCGGGAGCACAGATCCTATCAGAAGGATTTCCCATGTACACCATTGTCCTGCTTCGTCACGGTGAGAGTACCTGGAACCGGGAGAACCGGTTCACCGGCTGGACCGATGTCGACCTGTCAGAGAAAGGAAGGGAGGAGGCAGCGCGGTCTGCCCGCCTGATTGCGGAGGCCGGTCTCTCGTTTGATCTCTGCTATACCTCCATGCTCCGCCGTGCAATCCGGACCCTCTGGATCGTCCTCGACAAAATGGACCTGATGTACCTTCCGGTCCACCACTCGTGGCGGCTCAACGAGCGCCATTACGGTGCCCTCCAGGGGCTGGACAAGCGCGAGACCACCGAGAAGTATGGGAAAGAACAGGTTTTGCTCTGGCGGCGGGGGTATGCCGTACGGCCCCCGGCACTTGCCGACAGCGATCCCCGCCATCCCCGGTTCGATCCCCGGTATACCGGCATGGGGCCGGAGGCGCTGCCGGCCACCGAATCGCTCGCGGATACGCTTGCCCGGGTGGTACCGTACTGGGAGGGGACCATTGCCCCGGCCGTACGGGAGAAAAAGCGGATCCTTGTCGCGGCCCACGGGAACAGCATCCGTGCGCTGGTCAAGTACCTCGACCACGTGCCCGATGACGAGATCACCGGGCTCAACATCCCGACCGGTTTCCCCCTTGTGTACGAGCTCGACGACCACCTGCACCCGATCCGCCATTACTATCTCGGTGACGCCGAAGAAATCCGGCTGGCGACCGCCTCGGTGGCGGACCAGGCCTCCGCAAAGAAATAGGCGGGTGACGTGATTTTTATGACCGGTATCTTCAAGGCGTACGATGTCCGTGGTGCATACCCGGTCGAACTGGACGAGACTGTTGCCGAAAAGATCGGCGCTGCTTTTGCATGCCTCCTCGACCGCGGGGAGATTGCGGTTGGCCGGGACTGCCGCCCCTCATCACCGGCGCTTGCAGCCGCGTTTATCCGGGGATATACCGGGGCAGGGGGGGCCGTCACCGATTTTGGCATGACAAGTTCCCCTCTCCTCTACTATGCCACCATCAAAGGGAAATTTCATGGCAGCGCAATGGTGACCGCCTCCCACCTCCCCCCGGCAACAAATGGCATCAAACTCTCAAGGGAACATGCTATCCCTCTTTCCGGTAATGAGGGGTTGCCGGTGCTCCAGCGCATGGTTGGAGAAATGCACGAGGGCGCACATCCCGTCCAATCTCCCGGCCCGTACCGGACCGGGGATATGAGGGACGAGTACCTTGCCATGGTAGCCCGCTCCGTCAATAATCCGCGTCCCCTCAGGATTGCAATCGATGCCGGCGACGGCATGGCAGGTCCGGAGATCCCGCGGCTGTTTTCTTTCCTTCCGATCCTTGTACCCCTGGCAATCAACCTCCAGCCTGACGAGCGGTTCCCCCATCACGGCCCAAATCCGTTCCTCTCTTCCGCAACGGATGATCTTACAACCCTTGTCCGTGACGGCAAGGCAGATTTCGGAGTTGCATTTGATGGCGATGCAGACCGGTGCATCTTTGTGGACGAAAAGGGGGAACGTATCCCGGCTGACCTTGTCACTGCCCTAATCGCAGAAGCGTTCCTTGTACATTCACCGGGCGCGACCTTTCTCTATGACCTGCGTTCGAGCCGGGTAGTTGCCGAAACCATCACCCGCCTTGGCGGGCGGGCGGTGCGCTGCCGGGTGGGCCATGCATTCATTAAGGAGCAGATGCGGCAGGAGAACGCCCTTTTTGCCGGCGAGCTTTCGGGCCATTATTACTTCCGGGAGACGGGGTTCTGCGACAACGGCATCTTTGTCATGGCCCAGATGGTAAACCTCCTGTCGATAAAAGATCAGCCGCTCTCTCAGCTCATCGCACCGCTCAAAAAATACTCTTCCACCGGCGAGATCAATATCCGGACCGACCGGTGGGAAGCCATCACCGCTGCTCTCCGGGCTGTGTTTCGCGATGCAGGCACCGATGTTCTTGATGGCCTGACCATGGAATACCCGTCATGGTGGTTCAACCTGCGCCCGTCCAATACTGAGCCGGTTGTCCGGCTCAATCTTGAGGCCGGCACAAAAACTGCAAGGGACGAGAGGCTCAACGCTGTCCTTGAAGTGATACGGGATACGGACCCGTCAATGGAAATAGAACCGGGATAGGCAGGAGAAGGCTGATCCGGCGCGCCGCCCTTATACAACCGGCTTGTACCACCGTTTATCCTCTGTCGGGGTATAAAGCCGGCGGGAACATTTCTTTTCCGGCATGGTTATGATGGTCCGGCATCACCGTCCTGCACCGGGAGAAGTACCGAAACCTTTTCGTGCCGGGAGGGATCATAACCACTGACAGACCATGCCAGTGATGATGATACGTGGCGGCGATCTCGATCTCGTGGAATACGAATTCCGGACCTTCCTCCCGGGTGAGATTGTAAAAACGCTCGGCCTTGAGAAGAACACCTACAAGCTCCGGCCCAAAAAGGGTAAGGTTGTGGTCAGGGCCCCGGCCCGGATCCACCTCACGGTCCTTGACATGAACCGGTTTGCCCCGGACCATGCCGGCGGCGGGGGTGTCGGCTTTGCGATCCAGTGCTACTGCACTGCCGAGGTCGAGTGCACCCGGCAGGGCCTGACCATAGACTACAACCGGTCGGCTATCATCGAGAATTTCGTGGCGGTCTTCACTAAGGCCGTCGGTTACACCGGCGGATTTTCGATCAAGGCGGTTGACCACGAGCGCAAGCACGTGGGGCTCGGATCAACGAGCACGGTGATGATCGCGGTGGCGACGGCCTTAAACGAGGCGGTCGGTAACCCGCTCACGAACGCGGAGCTGCGCTCGCTCATCGGGCACAATTACGTGGAGGAGACAGCCGACGGGACCATCGCGTTTGGCTTCGAGACCGGCGTTGGTCCGGCGGCGAGTACCCATGGCGGCATGGCAGTGATGGGCGACGAACTCGTGCTCGTGTACCACCACCCGTTTGCCGAAGGAAAAAACGTCTTTATCGTGGTCCCCCCGACCGACATCTCCTCTGCCGGCACAAAAGAGTTCGATCTCCTCATGAACCGGGCACGGACGCTGGATTACCGGGACCGGGAACTCAAGGCATACCTGTTCCTGATGGACCTTGTCCCGGCGCTCGAACGGCATGACTTAAAAAAGATCGGGGATGTCATCTGGGAGATCGAGTTCCGCGGCTCAAAGCGGGCCGAAGTGGAGCACCACAGCTACCGGATCTACCAGTACATGAGCACGCTCCGCGAGGCCGGCCTCGAGTTCGTGGGCATGAGCTCGGTGGGGCCGTCGATTGCGGTTGTCACGGACAAGAGCAAAAAAGAGATCCAGAAGATCCTCTCGCCCCTTGGCCTCTCCATTGCGATTGCCACGAAAGTGGACAACAACGGTATGACCATCACCTGCGAAAAATAAGTTCCTCTCTTTTTTTGCACCCTGCCGGAAACGTTTTTTCGTCAGTCTTCCTTCTTCTGCTGCCGGCACGAGGAGATGATGCCGATAACGAGTAACAGGATCGTGACCGCCATGGTCGCAGCCGCGAGAATGATCAGGATACTCATGTTCTGATGCACGATGGGGACACGGCCCAGGTAAAAGCCTGCCATCACGACGGCCAGGGTCCAGGCCACCGCACCGAGCACGTTGTAGAACAGGAACCGGTGGTACTCCATGTTCCCGACACCGGCAAGGAAGGGCGCAAACGACCGTACAACCGGCACGAACCGGGCCGCGAAGATCGTGGTCCCGCCGTACTTTTCGTAGAACGCATAGGTATCGTCCAGGTACTCTTTTTTGATCAGGTTCGGGAATCGCTCCCGGAAGACGTGGAGCCCGATATAACTGCCCAGCCAGTAGTTGACGGTATCTCCAAGAACGGCTCCCAGGATAAAGGCCGCAAGGAGGAGGTGGAGGTTGAGGATCCCGCCGGCGGCAAGAACCCCGGAGACAAAGAGCAGGGAGTCGCCGGGCAAAAAGGGCATAATGACGAGGCCGGTCTCAAAGAAGATGATGGCAAAGAGGATCAGGTAGGTCCAGAGACCGTAGCTGTGCACGACACCGGCAAGATGCTGATCGAGATGGAAGATCAGATCGACGAGCGGCTCCATCATGGATAGTACAGATATGGGGTAACCTGCCTATATCAACCTGAGGTACCACGGTCGGGAAGGCTTTAACAAAAGAACATACCACTGTATCATATCCTATGTTTCCGATTGCCCGGATATCCTGCGTGCTCCTCTGCCTTGCGTTCCTCTCCTGCGTCCCGGCGGCTGCATTTACGGCGGACTCCCTTGCCATTACGGTAAAAGCAAACGGCGATGCCACCGCGGATTTCCACTTCACGCTCCAGGGTGTTATCGAGAACGCGATCCCGGTCTCGGTGCTCCAGGACCAGGTGACCCGGGGCCTTGCTACCAGTAACGAACCCCCTCAGGTGCTCTCGTTCTCCACCTCCGAGGCTGTCCTGCTCCTGAAGGACTTTGCCGATACCAGTGCCGTGCCAACCGGGACGGAATACCGGACAGCGTCGATGAACTTTACCAATGCACAGGCTGCACTCCGGAATTCCGCGGTGAGCAGCGTGATCTCCGCGGACTTCACACCCCGGATCACTACGGTGACCTTCCCGGACGGGTACTCCCGGGAGTTTGACGATTCATCGCTCCTGCCCGGTATCGATCATATCGTAGTCAACCCGGCACAGGCCGGATCTGCCTCCGCTGCCGGGTCAACCGGGGCCATTGAGGTGAATTCCTCGCCGGAACATGTGCAGGTGTTCATCGATTCGGTCTATGCGGGTGACAGCCCGTACACCTTTACCGGCATTTCCCCCGGGGTACACCAGGTCCGGCTTGAGGCCGACAATTTCCTTCCCTTTTCCGGGAATGTCACGGTGACTGCCGGCCAGACCGCACGGGTGGTGGAGAGCCTGGAACTCGCTGCCCCCCCGACGCCACGGTCGCCTGCCCCGGGTGCCGGTGAAGTACTGGGAGTCCTCGTTATGGCCCTGGGTTGTTTTGCGTTCCTGCGCCGCAGGTAACTCACTTTTTTCCGGTGCCGGATGACCGTATGGACCGGTCAAGATTGTCCCGGATAGAACGGTGCAGTCCGCGACGGGCTCCCCTGTTCAGTGAGCGGGCTTTCTTAAAAAAAAGGAAAAGTTGAAATTACTTTACCGCCGTGAGCGGATCGCAAGGATCCCGAGCACGACAAAGGCACCGCACGCAGCAAACGGCAGGCTGCCGGCGGTGGTCGGGGCCGGGGAGACCGGGGCTGCGGTGGTAGTTTCCGGGGTTACGGCTGCGGTTGCGTTTGACTGGACTGCAGTCGTGTTAGCCGCGGCGAGCGGGACAAGCGTGACCGGGATATCCACGGTCTCGTTCTTTCCCGGGTACTGGGTTATGTTTGCAGTGTAATCTGCATAGCCGGGTGCTTGGACGGTGATCGTCCGGTAGGGCGTGCCGGTCGTGTATACGGGTACCGCGAGCTGGCCGCCGGTAATGGCGCCCTTGTAGTCGGCGTCAAAGGTAACGTTTGCCCCTTCGACATTTGCGGTAACGAGGTAGGTTCCCATGTCGCCGCCGATGAGCTGCGGTGCGGTCGTGACATTTGCGGCAACCGTCTGGTTACCGGCCGGCGTTACGGCCATGGCGCATCCAATCAGGGCAATACACACAAACAGGACAAGAAGGAATACTTTTCTCATAGAAGCACTTCCATGTGCGAGAGAAAAGAAGGTTGTGTGCCCATTTAAGGATTCCTTCATGATGCGTCGGCAGTTTGCGTTTTTTCCGGCGAAATCAGGGTTTTTTGGTAAACGCAGCCGCAATCTCGGCCCGGGGGAAGGCCTTCCCGCGCACTGTCAGCGCCCAGCGCCGGGTGGTGCAGCCGGAGGGGACCAGTTCGCCAAACAGGGCCAATACCTCGCTCTCGGTAAAATAATGGGTCGCGATCCCGTTTTTGCGCAGGAACGTGCCGGGCTCTGTCTCGCACCCGTTACCGGCCCGGAAATCCTCCTTTGAAAAACCGGAAAAATACAGGGTGCCTCCGTCGTTGAGTACCCGGGCTGCCTCACGTGCGCACCGTTCACGCTCTTCCCCGGGCAGGTGCCCGATCACGTGAAAGGCGATGACCGCGGTAAACGAGGCGTCGGTAAACGGCAGGCTCCGGGCATCGGCCAGGGCAAACTCCCCGCCGGTCTCCCCGGGGGCATGGTGCCGGCAGAGCCCGATGGCGGTGAGCGCAGGGTCTATCCCGACAACCTCGCACCCGCGTTCCAGCAGGGCCCGGCTGGTCTTCCCGTTTCCGCAACCGAGTTCGAGGACCCGTCCTTTGCGGGGGATCGCCGGCAGGAAATGGACCGCTCCGCCCCAGAGACGCCCCTTCCGGGCATATTCCCCTTCCCAGGGCCCTGCTCCGCTCTCCTGCTTCACTCTTCTGCCTCCGCTCGTGCAAAAAAAATTATTCGAGAAGGTGGTGGGTCAGGTCCATCACGTCACGGTACGGGATGGCCCCGATCAGGCGCTCCTCGTCGTCGGTGACCGGCAGGGCCCGGAAGCCGTACCGCTCGAACTCCTGCGAGGCCTCCTTGAGCGTGCTCTCCGCGTTTAACGAGATCACGTTCTCGGTCATGATCGCAGAGAGCGGGGCCTTGTCGTCTGCGATCAGGAGTTCCTTGAGGTCAACCACACCCAGCAGGCGATCCAGCGTATCCACCACGTAGATGTACATGATCACGTCCTTTCCCCGGGCATGGTTCGGGTAATCGTTCTGCACGTACTCGACCAGGGTCTCCGGCTGGAACCGGAGGATCTTCTGGGTGGTGTAGTGGATCACCTTCTCCTCCTGTTTCTCCGTGATCGCCTTCACCTTCTTTGCCATCTCGGGGCTGAGGGCCTCGAGAATGTCCTCGGCCTGGGAGTGGGGAATTACCGAGAGGATGTCGGCCGCCTGCCCGGGAGTCATGGCGCTGATAAGAGGGACTACTTTTGCAATATCGAGCGAGCCAATAAGGTCCCGCTGGACATTGGGCTCGATCTCTTCAAGGGTGTCCGACGCATGCTCGTTGTCGAGCGAGGCAAAGACTGCCATCCGCTGGTCATGGTCGAGCTCCTCGATGATATCGGCGAGGTCCACCGGGTGGATCTCTGCCAGGTTCTCCTTTAAGACCTTGAGCTTCACGTCTCCCTTGAAGCTCCCGATGTTGTTGGGGAGCGGCTGGATATAGGTCCAGGAGATCATCTGGTCTTCCGCCGTATCTGCGGAAAGGACCCGGGTCAGCTTTCCCAGGCCGAACCTCCGCAGCCGGGCGGATTTGCCGGTGTCCACGTCGGTTACGTAGAGTTTCCTGTTCCTCTGGACCAGGCGGATATCGTACACGACCTCCACCTCGCTCTCCTCGAGGTCAAGGACCTTCTTGTCCATCACGTAATCCTTGAGGAGGAGGGCATCCTCCGGGGGGTTTGCCTCGAAGGGTTCGAGGGCCGTGATATTAACCGTGATCCGGTGCCCCAGTTCCACTACGTTCTCCCACGGGATGATCAGGCTGGGGTAACCAAACGACCTCTTGACATAGAGCGACTTCACCTCGGGGATCCGTGCCGTTTCAACAATGATCAGGTCCCCGAGCGTACCGATCTTCTTTTCCTTAAGAACGACCGGGACACCGAGGATCTCGGAAAGAAAGGTCTCCTTGTCCGCGGGTTTTGCCGCACCTGCGGCAGCCTCGTTCTGTGTCATAATGAACCCCCCGTGATGATCGTATAGAACTTGTAGGCGAGCAGCAGTACAAGGAAGATCAGGTAGAGCCGCAGGAGAAGGAGCGCCATCTTTACCCCCGGGGACATGGTAATCCGGGGGTGCTCGTACTTTTTGTTGATCGCCCGGACTGCTGCCACGCCGTTACTAAAGACCGCCTTTACCGGTTCGATAATTCCGTTCTGCAAGGAAAATGCCATGATCTTCACCCGCCTCCGAACAGGTTCGGGAATAACGTGCTGATGCCGTAGAGGGATGAGACGACAATGATGCACGTGACTATCGTTATGTTCGCAATATTGTCAAAGAGGGTATTTTTGTATTTCCCCATGATCTCTTCGTTGTTGAGCAGGATGATCAAGAACACCAGCGCTGCCGGCAGGAGCGTGACTGCCACCACCTGCACAAAGAGCGTGATGAGCACCAGCGGCGCCCCGGGGATCAGGACTACGCAGCCGGCAGTAACAAGGCCGAAGAAGTAGAAGAGATAGAACCAGATGGCCTCCTTGACCTTGTAGTTGAGGGAGTGCGCCCACCCAAATACCTCGCCGAATGCCCAGGAGCTCGTGAGTGCAATGCAGAGCGCACCCAGGAACCCGGCATCGAAGAGACCGATGGCAAGGAAGGTCCCTACCCACGGTTGCGTGGCCATCATGATCCCTGCGGCCTGGGCAGCGCTCTCCACGTTCATGCCCTTGAGCAGCGTGCCGGTGACGATAATGATGAAGACCGCCACAAGGACCGTGAACATCGCCCCGACCACCGTGTCGAATTTGCCCCACGGGATGTCCTTCTCCTTCATGTTCTTGTCCACGACCGCGCTCTGCTGGAAGAAGATCATCCAGGGAGCGATCGTGGTCCCGATGTTCGCCATCAAAAAGAAGAAGAGCTCGCCGTTAAACCCGCCCGGGAAATTGGGAATAAGACCGTTATGGATCACCTGGTACACGGAAGGGTGCACGAG
This sequence comes from Methanoregula sp., assembly GCF_035543475.1. Classification (GTDB taxonomy): domain Archaea; phylum Halobacteriota; class Methanomicrobia; order Methanomicrobiales; family Methanospirillaceae; genus Methanoregula. Next base: position 70,429 of record NZ_DATKKA010000006.1, on the reverse strand, counting down.
GAACGCCGCGGGTATATAGATCAGGTTCACGAGGCAGAGCACCATGGTGATCTTCTCCCAGGTCCAGTACCGCCCGGACACGACAATGGCCATCATGATGCAGATCACGATCAGCACCGTGAGCGCCGGTGGCATCCCAAAGATCGCAAGGCCTGCGGTCATCCCGATAAATTCGGTCACGAGCGTCAGCCAGTTCACGAGTGTCAGGTCGCAGAGCGAGAACCATCCCCAGAACGAGCCGAATGCGGAAAAGATCGCCTCAGCATGCCCGTGCTTGGTTACGGCCCCCAGCCGCACGGTCATCTCCTGGACAAAGTAAGCAACCGGCCCGAGCAGGATGAGAAACCAGATCAGGTTATACCCGAACTTTGCCCCGGTTGCCGCATACGTGGTGATACCGCCGGCATCGTTGTCCGCAATCATGACAATAAGACCGGGACCGGCCAGCAGGAGGTAGATCTGGATGGTCTTGATAATTCTCCGGTAGTTAAAATAGACCCTTGACAAAAAATCCATACGTCACCCGCGAACTTGTTTCTGCTCTAGTGCATTGTGAATGTCATCCCCCCATTCGATCCGAATGGCAGCATAAAAAGGCGCGGAGCAGTACTCCTGCGGCCCGATGTCTAATTGATGGACGCCGGGCTCATATAATAATATCGCTTCAGGCGGGCGTTATTTTGCGTTTCGGGAATATCATGGGCATCAATTCCTCTCAATAGCGCTATTCTGGCGTTTTTAACCAAACAAAATCCAGATTGGGCGATTTAAAACAATAATCCCGTTAAAACGGGTTTTTCAGGTACCCGGTGTCCCGTGCCTCCGGTGCCCTGCGGGCATTGAATCCTAATAAGGAAAGAGGTTGAACACTGTTACAGGAATGCCCCGGCCGGAGAATATCCGGCACGTATGGCCGGCGGAGTCCTGGGGAGAGGTGCGAAGAGATGCTTGAAATCAGGTTTGTACGGGCAAACCCGGAGATCGTAAAAGCCGACCTGCTCAAACGGAATGCACAAGAGAAGATTGCATGGGTGGACGAGATCCTGGCAAAGGATGCCCGCTCCCGCGAGCTCAAGGTCCAGACCGATGAGCTGCGGCGCCGGAGGAACACGATCGCCCGGGAGATCAACGAGGCACGGAAGGCGGCAAAAGACCCGGCGCCGCTGATGAAAGAGGCCGCCGAGCTCCCCGGAAAGATCAAGGCAAACGATGCCGAGCAGGAGGAGATCACAGCCCTCATCCAGACCCGTCTTATGCGCCTGCCCAACATCCTGCACGAGAGCGTGCCGGTGGGAAAAGATGATACGGAGAACGTGGAGCTCCGGCGCGTGGGAACACCGCGCTCGTTTGATTTCGAGGTAAAAAACCACGGGCAGCTCGCGGCCGACAACGGGTGGGCGGACTTCGAGCGTGCGGCCAAAACCTCCGGGGCAGGGTTCTACTTTTTGAAAGGGGGCCTGGTCATGCTCGACCTTGCGCTCCAGCGTTTTGCCCTCGACCTTCTTGAAAAGAAGGGATTTACCCCGGTAGTCCCGCCCTTCATGATCAACCGCAGCTCGTACGAGGGGGTGACCGATCTCGACGATTTCGAGAAGGTCATGTACAAGATCGACGGCAACGATGCCTACCTGATCGCAACGAGCGAGCACCCGATCGCCGCGATGTACCAGGACGAGATCTTCGAGGAAAAGGACCTGCCGGTGCGCCTGTGCGGGCTCTCCCCCTGCTTCCGGCGCGAGATCGGGGCGCACGGCCTGGATACCAAGGGGCTCTTCCGTGTCCACCAGTTCACCAAGATCGAGCAGTTCGTCTTCTGCAGGCCCGAGGACTCCTGGCAGATCCACGAGGAGCTGCTGGCCAATGCCGAGGAGGTCTTTACCCGGCTCGGTCTTCCCTACCATGTGGTCAACATCTGCACCGGGGATATCGGGACCGTGGCCGCAAAAAAGTACGACATCGAGGCCTGGATGCCCCGGGAGAATGCGTACAAGGAAGTGGTCTCTTGCTCCAACTGCACCGCATACCAGGCGGCAAGCCTCAATATCCGGGTGCGGGACAAGGAGAATTTCGAGTCAAAGCGCCTGGTCCACACCCTGAATTCGACCGCGATCGCAACCTCAAGAGCGCTGCGGTGTATCCTGGAGAACTACCAGAACCGCGACGGGTCGGTGACGATCCCCGAAGTCCTGCGGCAGTACATGAACGACCGCGAGTTCATCTGAAAAAAATTCTTTTTTATTACTTTTCCGGGTCATCGGCATTGCACCTTTTATCCATACCTATTTGTCAGAGTTCATGCAAGATTAGTACAACAAGAACGTGGTAATCATGGGCTATCCCGATCTCAAAAGCGATGAGTCCATCGTGCTGACGGCACAGCATGTAAAGGTCAAGTCCGTGCCGTTCGAACTGGTGCTCACCAATCGTCGTCTTATTATTATCGATAGCGAGAAGAATGTCGTCCCGACCCAGCAGATCCAGCTCTTCACGATTCGGAACGTTATGGCAAGCGAGAACGCTATCCGCGATCCGGTGATCACGCTCACCATCCTGACCGATACGGCTGATACCCGGGAGATGGCGCTCACCTTTGTCCGGCAGACTGCCGGTGAGCGGAGGCGCGAGGCCGATGAATGGACAAAGGCCCTCAGGAAGAATATTGCAGAAGCTGCGGCTTTTGCTGTGGAAGCGTCTTCTGATACCCCGACTGCGGCAGGGAGTCACCAGGATCATGCTGCCGGCGGAATAAAAAAGAAGATCGAGGGAGCCGGCCCCATCAAGAAGATCACGGTGGAGACCGGCCACCTGCCCCCCAAGCCTGTCGAGACCACGTCCCTTCCCGAAGGTTCGTTCTGCGGCCGGTGCGGGAACCGGATCCCCCCGGGTTCGACTTTCTGTAACCGGTGCGGGACAAAGGTTCCCGGATCAAGCGAGGAAGCCCCGCCTGCCGCCCCCCAGATTGCCACTGCTCCCGCAGCACCTCACCTCCCGGGAGAGCGCAGGGTTGGACGGCCTATCGAGCAGATCATCCACTCGATCGAGCCCCTGATCGCAGACTCGGTGCCCCGTGCAGAGTCTGCTCCGGTTGTGCCTTCCCCCACAGCCCCGCCCGCCGAACCGGCGCCTGCCCCCGCGGTACCGCCTGCGGCTGAAAGCCCGGCCCCGGCCGATGCACCAGCTCCCGCAGCAGCCCCGTTACCGGATACCTTTGCAGCCACGCTCCCGCCCATGCCGCCGATCCCCCCCATCCCCCCGGTGCCCGAAGCACCAAAGAAGAAGAGCCGGAAGATCCTCGCGGCAGCGATCATCATCGTGATCATCCTTGCGATCGTGGCCGGGGGATTTGTGGTGATGAACCTGCAAAAGACAACGGTGGTCCAGCCGGTCACGACACCGGTACCGACCACGGCCGTTCCCACCCCCACACCGACGCCGACCCCCGCGGTCACAGCCGTTGTGACCACGGTTGCCGTTACGACCACACCTCAGTCACTCATCCCGCAGAGCGGTGTCTGGGCCGAGATCACCTACGACAAGACCTACTCCGGTCTCGTGGGCATACCGGGTTCCCAGGCCGCAGTCAGCGATACCGGCGACCACTTCTACCGGATCCCGACGGTTGACGGCTCCGTGGCCATCTCCGTACAGAAGACGGACGGTTCCGGCGACCAGCTCACGGTCACCCTGTACAAGGACGGCAGCATGGTAAAGACCGTCTCCACCACCACGCCCAACGGCAGTGTTGACCTGCAGATCACTCTTGCAACCCCGACTGCCACCCCGACCCCGGTGCTGACGCCCATGCCCACCCTGCCGATCTCGAATACGACCACGAGCCTGAACAAGACGGGCAACACCACCTGAAGGCTGCCCGGGAAATCCCCCCTTTCATATGGAACCTCTGGCAGCCTGCAAAAAATCCCGGCCCGCTCCGGTCTGCCGGGTCATCTGGGCCGGGCTCCTCCTTTGCGTCCTGCTTGCCGGTGCGGTGTCCGCCGGCTCCATCCAGTCCTATATCGGCGACACCGTGAAATTATCCGGGTACTGCTACACCAGCCAGACGGTGTACCTCTTCCTCACCGGCCCCAACCTGCCGGCAAACGGCGTGGCGCTGGACAACATCAACTACCCTGCCGACCAGGGCGGGTTCACGCAGGTGAGCGTAGACAGCAACAACCACTGGGAGTACGACTGGGGGACGGGCGCAACCGGGGGCCGGCTCGATGCCGGTACCTACACGGTCTGGGCGGTGGACGGGCCAAACTCCCTTGCCAACTTAAACGAGGCCCAGTACAGCACGATCTCGGTGACGCTTTCCAGTCCGGGAATCGGCTATGTGACCGCCTCCTCGTCCCCGCCGGGAAGCGCTATCACGACGCCGGTCGAGGCCGTCCCCGGCATCCTCAATGTCAGCTCGGTGCCGGAGGATGCATCTGTAGTTGTCAATGGGAATTACCAGGGCAGGTCCCCGATCAGCATCCCGGGCCTAGCTCCCGGCACGTATCTCGTAAACGTCTCGCGCTTCAACTACGAGACGCTCTCCACCTCCGCAACGGTCGAGGAAGGTGCGACCACGGAAATGACTGCCACGCTCCGGCCAAAGACCGGCTCGCTTGCCATCAACACATCGCCAGAGGGGGCGAATATTACCCTTGACGGGACCGCTGCCGGCATCTCCCCGGTGACCCTGAACGGGATCGCTGCCGGGAACCACACGGTCAATGCCACGCTCGCAGGCTATGTCCCGTTCGAGACCGAGGTGACCGTAATCGCTGACCAGCCGGTAACGACCACGATCGTGCTCTCCCGGCCGGCCTCCCTGATCCCGGAGATCCCCACACCCCTCCCGGTGCCGGTGACCCTTGGTGCCTGCATTGCCGCGGGCCTTCTCTTTGTCCTTATCCGGCCGCGGTCCGGTGCATAACACACTCTTTTCCGGGAGTCCTGTCCAGCCCTTGTCAGGGTCTGCCGCTTTTTTCCCGCAGAAGAAACGCCGCCCAAAAAAAGTGCCCGGTTATTTTTCCGGGAAGAATGCCCGGAAGAGGAACCAGAGTCCGAGAAGGATGATGAAGAGCGCCGCAATGACCGGCCAGTCGGTGAACGGCTGCCAGAGGACACCGAAGCCGATGACCGTCAGGAATATGCCGACCAGGGCGAGGATCCCCGATCCCCTCCGGCCCCCCGCAACTGTATTGGCATCGGGACCGGTCCGCGTGTACGGGAAGAGGGCTGCCCCGATAAACCCGAGGCCGAGGCCGATCAGTACCCCCGCCCCGGCATGGCTGAATATCAGGCCGAACCCGAGGCCGAGAAGGACCCCGGCCGGGATCAGCATAAACCCGCGGTGGCGGTGGTGCCTGGGCCGGTCATTGCGCTGCTGGGTCTCATCTGTTTCCATAGATTTTTGGTTGACGCGGGGGACAATAAAGGATCTGCACCCGCTCCCGGTTGTCGCTAGGCTGTAACCGGGATTACAATGGCTTCAAAATTTTTGAAGAGATTATAATATATTGTTTTGTTTTAGATCAGGGTAATTGAAGGAAATGGTTCTCTCCTGCAAAGAGCCGGTAAACGCTGCCAGTACAAACGCACCTGGCCCTGCGGGAAAGGATCCTAAAACAGTATCGGGAAATCACGCCCAGGAAAGAAAAACCATGGCACCTATCAACACCCTGCTTATCAATGCCCATACGGGGGAACTGAAGTGCAAGATCTGTGGCACTACGTTTTACTCCCCGGTAAAGCCGATCGTTGGCGAAGTCTACTACCACTCCTCATTCAAATGTCCGAACGGATGTACCGGCGACCACGTCCCGGGCCCGGATCCGGACCTGCACGGTCCCGGCCGGGAAGACATCAGGCTTTGAACCGGCCCAGCATTGCCCGGTTGTGCTGCTGCCCGTAGGGTTTCGTACCGCAGATTATTTTCCTGCCCCTGATTTCTCAACTCTTTGGCCGCGGAGCCGTTCATTTTCCGGATTTCTTCTCTTGTGATCCGGCGTTTCCCGGGATCAGTGGGCCTGATGCTCTCGTGGGGGGCCATCCCCCATTAGGCTAACACAGCAGGGGGGACCCCTTTTGCATTGGAGCAAGTGGGTCCCGGTATTTTTTTGCGGAGATCCCCATGGGGGGGAGGGGGTACCTTTGATCCGCGAATGTTGCAAGGGACTACCCCATATGATCGTGATAAGGGGGTCCCCCTGGTCTTTGAGTAATGGGGGAGCCCTGATCCCCTCTCGCCTGAAATTTCAGTGGAAACACATGTTCAGAAACTGGAAGAAGCAAAGGGACTCCCGCTTTATACTGCATAAAGGGGGTCCCGGTTATTTTTTTAGAGAGACCCCCATGGGTGGGAGGGGGGGTCCCTGAAATTTTTGATGGGGGGTGGGGGGTCGATCATTTTTGAAAATTGCCGGGTCCCGGGCCGGACTTTTCTGAGAATCTTCAGCTCACGACCCGATCATTTTTGCAAATCTTCAGCTGCCCGACCGATCATTTTCCGGAATTATCCGCTCGCGACCCGGACTTTTTTAAAGTTCAAAGCCCGGCTGATGGTATTTTCCTGATGGGTGCTTACGGGTTTCTTCCCCATTTCAGGTTGTACCGTGGGACCCAGAATGCGAAACTTATCGCTATTATTACGACCTCCAGGATGCTGACTTCAAGAACAAAGTCCAGAGCAAGATGCATTATGCCATAAAACTCTATCAGATTCACGACAATAATTGCCACGGTAGTTACGACAAGCATCCGTGCAGGAAAACTCAATGCATATTGCATTTTTTGCTCGGAATCAGATGTCATATAATTCGCCCAAATCCTCATGATTTTACGATAATTTTGATTGCAATGCCAGATCTCTTTCTTTATTCTATAAATAATTCCAGCAACCTGTGTGAGGGGAGAGATTCCGGAAGGCATGGGGTGGCTGTCATCCTGACCTGAAAGGGCAGCCGCAGCCTCAAAATACGCCCGTAAAACCGTCCGATTACCCTGGCGAAAAATCAGGGCTCAAATATTGCTCCATTTGGGAAAATACGGCCAAATTGAGGCCCATATAATGCCCATAATCGGGCCACAGCGGCCTTTGCAGGGCATCTTTTTCCGGGATCGACCGAAAACCCATTTGGGTCTGAGATCGGGCCTTAAAACCGCGATACGTGAACGCTATATTTTGTCCGATTGCAAAAATAAGGCTTATTTGGGCTTATTTTTAAACGGAGCCCGATACGGGCTCCGATGAGATCCAAAAAGGGTAATCCGGGCTCAATTCGGGCCCGGAATAGGGCATCTCAGATCGGGTTATTCAGGGGAACCGTTATGTTTGTCTGGCTTGTGGTTTATCCGGTGTGTGAGGGGGAGTCCCTCCATATGTGTTATGCGGTCAGAGACCCGGGACGGAGATCAGACCATTAATCCTCTTGTGTCTGCTTCGTGATCGCTGAGCGATGCCGGACGCTCAAAACGCCTCGTCGGGTTTTGCGCTACGCACTTACCGGGATCCTGGCACGTGAATGAATTCGATGAACGGAGTGGTGAAATAAGTGAAGCGGGCGCACAAACACTCACTTGCCCAGCGAGGGCCCGGCAAGGCGCCCGAGCGACTCCGAGCGCAAGCGAGGAGGGGGAGGAATCGCTGGTTATTGGAGTGAGATGTGGTCTGGTCTCGCAACGATGGAACACCATTCCCGAATCTTAACGGCGAACCTGATCCAGATCATCTGGCTCCTGAAGGAAGTATGACAAAGCAGTTCTGGAAGGATCTATGTTGGAGTAGGGATCTCTATCGAAGAGAATTACATTATAAGTGAGGAGTTCAGGACAATTTTAATACTGGATTCTTGATAATTTCCTAAAGGATAGGATATGGTGGAGCAATTTGGGTTTATTGCTATATTGGATGCATTAGGTGTTTCAAATTACAAACTTAATGAAGCACAGACATTTATAGATGGGAAAAATGCGTTAATATCTGAATTAAAAGAAAAGGCGGAGGTTATTGGGAAATCTTTCAACGAAAACGCCGAAGGGAGATATCAATTTCCTGAAATGACAATCTCCACTTTTGGGGATTCAATTATCATCTGTTGGCCCACAGGGCGAGAAAAAGAGGCATTAGTAAAATTTCCCTCAATCGCGGAATGGCTTCAAAGTGCTATTGTATTTGGACTTAAGCATCAAATTCTATTACGTGGATCTCTTTCCATTGGTGAATATCTGATTGATGATGGAGATAGAACTGTCCTTGGCCCTGCAATTGCAGATGCTCACGCTTGGGCAGAAGAAGCAAATTGGTTTGGTGTAATACTAACACCTCATTGTCAAATATATTTAGGGCCTGCATTGGAAAATAAGGCCATGAAAGAAGCGATAAAAATTAATAATGATATATTGTGTGTAAAATACAGCATCCCTCTTCGTGATAGAGAAAAGGAAATGTATGCAATATCCTGGCCATTTTTTTTCTTGGAGCATTATAAGAAGAACACTGTTACTGGCCCTGTGATTTTATCCATCCTCCTATCTAATTTTACAATTCCAAAAGGAGTGGAAACAAAATATGAAAATTCCATTCAATTTTTTAAATTCTATGAGGACTCAATTTATCCAGTAGTAATCGAAGGTGTGCGTGAGATGATTGCAAAAGCAACATCAGTGAAATAACGTTGTTCTAATTTGTTCCAGAAGAAAAGAGCATTGTACCGTCAGTGCTAAAGTGCTGCTATGGGGATTTGAACCCCAGTCGCGGGCGTGAAAGGCCCGCATGATTGGCCGGTCTACACTATAGCAGCGCGTTGCTCTAACTAGTTTTACTCTGCCTGATAAATAGGTTATGGAAACGGACAGCCGGAAGGCTCGTTGCAGGTTCCTGCCGCCGTGGGTAAAAAAGGGTTATTTCTTTCTGGCCGCGGTTTTCTTTGCCCTGGCCGGTGCCGCCTTCTTTACCGCGGTTGTGGCTTTTGGTTTTGCTGCTGCCGGTGCGCCGGTCTTCTTATTGATGGGGTATCCCTCTTTCTTGGTGATCGCCGTAAACGCCGCCATCAGCTGCCGGGTAACGGGGCCGGGCTTGCCGGTACCGATGACCCTGCCGTCCACCCAGGTGATCGGAGCGACTTCCGCTGCCGTGCCGGTGCAGATCAGTTCGTCCGCGGTGTAGAGATCGAAGTACCCGAGGTTCTGCTCCTTCACCGTGATTCCCAGCGATTCGGCAAGTTCGAGGACCACCATGCGGGTCACGCCGCGGAGGTTGTTGAGGGTGTGGGGGGTTAAGATCTCGCCGTTCTTGACCACGTAGAGGTTGTCGCCCGAGCCCTCGGAGATATAACCGTTCGTGTCAAAGAAGATCGCCTCGTCCCCGCCCTTGTAGTTCGCTTCGATCTTTGCAAGGATGTTGTTGAGGTAGTTGAGGCTTTTCACATTCGGCGGCAGGCATTCTGCCGGGTTGCGCCGCACCGAGACCGTGACGGCCTTGAGCCCCTTCTCGTACAGGTCGCCGTACATCGCGCCCCAGGTAACGGCGATCACGATAACCGAAGCCTTCGGGCACTTGCGGGGGTCAAGCCCGAGGTCGCCCACACCGCGGGTGATGATCGGCCGGATGTAGGCATCGGTGAGCTTGTTCCTGCGCAGCACTTCGCAGATCGCTACGATCATCTCCTCTTTTGAGATCGGCGGGGTGATATCGAGCGTCTTTGCCGAATCGTACATACGGTCGATGTGCTCCTTGAGCCGGAAGACCCGTCCGTTGTATGCACGGATCCCCTCGAAGACACCATCGCCGTAAAGCAGGCCGTGGTCGAACACGGAGACCTTTGCGAGGCCTTCGGGGAGGTATTTCCCATCGATATAAATGATCATATAATCTGAATTGGGGTGCCGGTGCTTTTGTAGTTTTTCTTTAACCCTGTTCCCGGGAATGCGGTGTTTTCCCGTCAGAACGATAACCTGCCCCGGACACGGGTTCAGGTCGGGATCAAAAAAAGGTCTTACCGCCGTTCCCGGCAGCGGTCAACAAAGTTCCGGAACATGTCCCTGCTCCCGACCGGGTGGAGGTGCGTGTAGCTCCCCAGCGTGTTGTCGCGCACCGCACCGTCATTCGTGTCCGCAATCCCGATCCCCCGCGAGAGGCGGTACGCATACTTCGTTGAGGGATCGAGCGTCACACCCGAGTAATGGAACTCGTGGCCCCGGAACCGGGCGGCCCCCATCGGGCAGGTTTTGCTGCTCGTTCCCTCCACGTAGCTGACCACCCTTTTCGCCGGCATCACCGTCTCCCCTTTGAAAACCCCGCACATTGCGCCGGACAGTTCCGTCTTCCTGCCCTGCCATCCCGCTTTGAGCACCATCCGGTCGGTAAGGTACATGAGCCCGCCGCATTCGGCATAGACCGGGGTACCGTTCCGGGAGACTTCGCGGATCGCCTCCCGCATCCGGTCGTTTTTCTCAAGCTCCGGGACAAAGAGCTCCGGGTAGCCGCCGCCGATGATATAGCCGTCCGCTTCCGGGAGGCTGTCATGGACCGGGCTGAACTGCACGACCGTTGCCCCCAGTGCCGGGAGGAGATCGAAAAGGTCTGCGTAATAGAAGTTAAACGCCTCGTCATACGCGACCGCGATGCGCACGTCCTGCTCCGGTGCAGGAGTAAAAATCTGTTCCCGTGAGGCCGGCATATGCTCCTTTGCCAGCGCAAGGAGGCGGTCGAGATCCACGTGGTCCCCGATGATCCCGGTGATCGTCCGGATACGCGTGTCAAAATCCCCGCGTCCCGAGCCTTCGCGGTACGGGACAAGGCCGAGGTGGCGCATGGCCAGCTGCATCTCCTCCATCCGGGGGATGGCGCCGATCACGGGGATGCCGCAGTAGTGCTCGATTGCCCGCGTTGCCTTCTCCCGGTGCGACCCGCCCTTGACCTGGTTGAGGATAATGCCCCCGATCCGGATATCGCTGTCGAATGCCTGGAAGCCCTTGACGATTGCAGCAGCGCTCCGGGTGATGCTCTGGGCCGAGACCACGAGCACGACCGGCAGGTCGAGGATCTTTGCAACGGCGGCGGTGCTGCCGGTGTCGTCCAATGCCTCCGCTCCCTCGTACAGCCCGCGGACTCCCTCCACGAGCGCGATATCGGCACCCTGGCACCCGTGCGCAAAGATGCCCCGGATCTGCCCGTCGCCCAGCACAAAGTTGTCCAGGTTCCGGCAGGGCCGGCCCGAGACCGCGGCGAGGTACGAGGGGTCGATGTAGTCCATCCCCACCTTGAAGGTCTGGACTACTCCCCGTTCCCGGAGAAGTGCCGCGAGGGCAAGCGTGATGCTCGTCTTCCCGCTGCCGGACCGGTCACCGGTGATGAGGAGGGATCTCATCGCGCAAGGCTCCTTATCACGGCCCCAAACTCGCTCTCCACGATATCCCGCACGCCCAGTGTCCGCGGGTGGAGGTCGATCTCCACGAGCACGTGCTGGTGGCCGATGGCCTTGAGCGGCGCTACCTGCCGCGGGCCGTTTGTGACCGAGAAGCACTCGATCCCGTCAGTATATTCGGGGGGGATCGCGTGCGGTACCCCGGCGATCAACGCAAAGGAAGGGGCGATCTCTCGGATCCGGGCCCCGAGGGCATCGCCATTTGCGCCGTACTCGTCCAGCGCACCGATGAGCTCAAACCGGACCCCCCGCCTCTCCATCTCCTCCCGGATTCGTTCTGCGTCGGCCCGCACCTTGGGCAGGCCGCGGTTGTCGAGGTTGACAAGATACGTGATGTCCGCATCCGGGCAGGTATCGTGGAGCGCGATCAGCTCGTCGGCGAACATGTAGGCGGTCTCCTTTTTCGCGTTCAGGACCGCGACACCTTTTGACCCGCTCCGTGCGCATGCGATGAGGCGCTCTGCGGCAAGGTGCTTGAGATCGCCCCGCGAGGGTTCAAGGTATTCCCGGGATGCAGCGCCCCGGAGCTTCTCCACCTCGTTTGCCTTCTCCATGAGCCGGTGCTGCCGGGCCAGTTCGTCAGCGCTGATCCAGCCTGCTTCCGCGGCAGCCTCGAGCGTTGCGAGCACACCGGCAATGTTCTCGGTAAAGCCCGCGTGGATATCGACGGCTATGGTCGGGGTCGCGATACCGGCGCTGTCGATGGCCGCTTCCAGGTCCTCGCCGATGATCATGGAAACGCAGGTCCCGATCACGGCCATCCTTTTCGGGGCAAACTGTTCCCCGGCGTACCGCAGCACGCCTTCGAGCGCCTTCTGGCCGCCGAAGATAAACTCGTTGTCTGCAAGGGCAGTGGTGAGCACCCTCATCCCGTCCTCTTCGAGAAGCCGGGCGTGCTTGAAGGAACAGCCTGAGGGGCCGTGCAGGATGGCGACGTCCACTTCAAGGTCACGTGCCGTATAGAGGGCGGCGACAATCGAGCTCGGGCGGGGGTGCATGAATCGTGAGGGCATATCTATCTCCAGGTCTTGACCGCGAGCACGACAGCTCCGGTATGCGTCTTTGCGAGGGCGCAGCGTTCCGCCTCATCAAGGGTCGGGCAGACTGCATCGATGGCGGGCAGGTCCGGGAGGTCATCCCTCTCCGGCGGGTCCCCCACCCAGATGAGCGTGCTGGGCCGGATAGTCAGTATGGCCGCCCGGATCTGGTCGGGTGCAAACCCTTCGCAGACCGCCCCGTCACCTTTGACTGTCCCGATGACGAGCGTGATCGCCGGGGAACCGGCGCAGGAACGGGCGTACCGGGCAGCCTCGATGGTGGTCGCCGCATTCGTCCCGCTGTTCGCGTTGTCGATGATAAGGACCCCCTCCTCTTTTCGTATCTCCATCCTTCCGGGGACCCCGGGAAACGCGGAGAGCGGTGCGGGATCGCACCCGAGGAGCACGGCCGCGGTCCCGGCGAGGGCAAGCGGCACGCGGTATCCCGGCAGGGCAAGCAGGGGGTTGGTAAATACCCCTGACCGGCCGGCTGCCGCGATGGTGCACCGGTCCCCGGTGACAGATACAACGTCATCCAGCTGCACGGCATCCGGATGACCGCCGGACGGGACGCCCGGGGCACAGAGGAGCTGCCTGCTGCCCTGCGATGATGCCACCTTTGCGGCAAGCGCACTTTTCCGGTTGCCGGCACACCGGTAATCGCCGGGAGAGGTGATAATGGCAAGCTCGCCGGCGCCGGTTACGCCCAGCGACTCCTCGGCCACCAGCCAGCCGTCCAGGGCCAGAGCCTTTTCTGCTGCTTCCAGCACCGAGGCCGGCGTGATGCTTTTCCTGAAGAGTAGCCGGTGGCCGGGCTTTGCGTACGTGCCGGTCGAGGTGTGCAGGACACCGGCGCCGGGAAGGATGGAAGCGAGCGCACAGGCCGTGGTGGTTTTTCCCTGTGCACCGGTGATCTCGATCATCGGCCGGGGCACGTTTTCGGAAAGAAGCCGCCGTACGGCCTCGTGGTGGGTGATCACCGGCTCCGTGCGGCCGGCAAGGAGCGGGTGGGCCGGGTCGAGATGGACCGGGGCGGCCACCAGGTCATAGGTGGTGGCTGCGGCCCGGTCCGCTGCATCCGGTGTGGTTCCCCGGTACACGTCCACGATGTCGACAGAGTGCCCGGCACGGGCAAAGGCTGCACCGATCTCCCTGCCGCCATGGATCGTGTCGAGGACCAGGACCCGCATATGCGGTCAGACGAGTGCAAGGGCCTTGTGGGCGTTCTTGACCATCAGTTCGGCAAGGAGCGGGTCGATCCCGATGGGATCGGCGTACACGAGCGGGACGGTTTTCCCGTTGAGCGCAAACGTGCCCTTCTTGGATCCTTCGGGCAGGCCGATCTCTCCGGGAATGTCTTTTTCAATGTGGACGCCTTTTGCAAGAAAGAGCGGGACAACCACGAGCACATCGATATTTTCCCGGGCAAATTCGGCCAGCGCCTCCTTTATGGAGGGCTTATTGATATTCATAAAACCGCATTTGACGACAAATTCGGGGGTCTGCGCTGCGATCATCTTCCCGGTGGATTCGATGAGCTCCTTGTTGTAGGGCATGGTGCTGCCATGGCCTACCAGTAACATTCCCTTTTTACTCATGGGGGTAACTCCGATGTTGAGATCGTCATGTGTTTATGGAAAGTTCGTGTACTTTTGCTCACGATAACACATTACGTATGAAAAATGGGATGCAATCGTAATAATGGTTTGTCATTTGGATCACGGCAGACGAAAAAATGACCTACAGTCTGGCCCGGGCGCATCACGCTCTCCCGGATCGGATCCAAAGAATATTTCAGGTGCCCGCCGCAACTGATATGAACTTATGATGGATGCGTTCGAACGTTTCGGCCTCATCATCAATGACCACGTGGTAAAGACTCCGGTGGCCATTGCATCCATGGCAGGGATCGTGGATGCCCGGTACGTGCTCGAACGCAAAAACCACATCGGAGCCGCGTTCATTGGCGGGTACGCGATCGACCGGCCCACCATGGATGCCGCAAAGGAAATAGCGGCGCGAGGTGAGCGAAAGGAGTTCCTCTATGATGACCCGATCGCGGCGCTGGGGGCCGAGATCGAACTGCTCAGGGATTCCGGGGTCGTAGCCGGCATCAACCTCCGGGGTGGTTCCCCGGAGGCTTTTACCGCGATCGCAGATGCCTTCGGTGATGAGGTCGTGTACGAGGTCGACGCCCACTGCCGGCAGGCCCCCATGATCGCTGCCGGGGCCGGGGAGTATTACCTGAAAAATCCCGGTGCCCTGGTGGCGGTTGTAAAGGCCCTCAAAGCAAAGAATGTCACGGTCTCGGTCAAGATCCGTGTCGGGGTTTCCGGTGACGACCAGAAGCTTGCCCGGGCGCTCTGGGGGGCCGGGGCGGATATCCTCCATGTCGATCTCATGGATGCGGGCAGTGCAAAGCTCCGCCAGATCCGGAACAGCTGCCCGCTCATGCTCATCGCAAACAACGGGATCACGGGATTCGACCGGATGCGGGAGATGCTCTCCCACGGGGCCGATCTCGTCTCGCTTGCCCGGCAGTCCGATGTCGGGACCCTTGCGGGACTGGACGCGGCCATCTCCCGGTTTGCAGATGACGAGGGCTGGTACAATTCCCCCAAGCAGCTCTGCCGGGGCGGGGACATCCGGGCGCTCACCTTCTGCTGCATGCCGGTCAAGGAGTGCCCGCTTCTCCCGGCTTTAAAGAGGATTGGCATGTCCAAGGAAGAGTATGTGCGGATGAAAATGGACGCGGTAAAAGGCACCCCTCTCGAGGCCGGCCCCAATACCTGTTTTGGCAGCCTTGCATGGTGCTGCAAGACCTCCTCACCCTGCATGTTCCGGGACATGACGCTTGCTTCCGACAAGCTCTCGAAGAGAGAGTATATGCGCCGGAAACGCGAGCTCTCAGATACCCTGATGACACGGGTGTTCCATGACGTCCCATCTCCTGAGTCCGGTTGAACGCGCCCAGCTGGCGATGATGCTGGAGGTCTGCGCATTTCCCAAGCCCGGAAACGTTGACCGGTGCCACGACTATCCCGACACCCGGCTCGAACACTTCCTTGCCTCGGTGATCCTTGCCCGCCCGGCGCTTGAGGAAGCGGCCTCCGGCAAGGGACGGATCGGCGAGATCATCGGCCATGCCGTCCGGCAGACGAACCAGCATTCCGGGGGAAACACGCATTTCGGGGCGTTCATTCTCCTTGTACCCCTCCTGTACGGTGGTTCCCTTGAGGGTGCGGCAACCGCGGTCACAAAGACTGATGTCTCCGATGCGGTGGCGTTCTACAAGGCCTTTGCCCTGACCCGCGTCCGGATGAACGATACCGACGACCTCGATGTGAACGACCCGCGGGCCCTGGACGAGCTCCGCGAGCGCGACATGACCCTGCTCGACGTGATGCAGCACTCTGCGCCAAACGACATGGTGGCCCGGGAGTGGATCAACGGGTTTATGCTCACCCGGCGCGGGGCTGACATCCTCCGCCAGATCGGGCCCGGCCGGGGGGCGATCGTGGAGATGTTTCTGACCCTCCTTGCCACCGAGCCGGACACGTTTATCATCAAGAAGCACGGCCGGGCCGTGGCGGAGCAGACCATGGAGAATGCAAGGCTGGTGCTGGACGGGAAGAAGGTACTGGAGACCTTCGATGCCGAGTGCATCGGGGCCGGCATCAACCCGGGGTCCATTGCCGACATCACGATCGCGGCGATCTTTGTCGCCCTTGGGGAGGGATGGGAATGGGACTCCTGAAGACCGGCATCAACGAGGTGATCGCGACCACCGCGTTCAACGCAGCACCTATCGGTGTCCATGTCCGTGACGGAACGGTGAGCATGATCCTTTTTAGCGGTACCCATACCGCGGAGAATATCCTGCGTGACGGCTGGGTGGTGGCTAACCTCGTCCACGATCCCCTGCTGTACGTGAAGACCGCCTTTGAGGACCTCCCCCGCGATGCCTTCGTGGAGGAGCCGGTGGCAGGAAAGACGATGTGCCGGCTGGCGGAGGCAGAGGCGTGGGTGGCCTACACGGCGCAGGTGGAGAAGAATGCTGCCGGGACGCTCCGGGTCGTACTTACGCAGGAAAAAGAGATCATCGAGACCGTGGCCGTCCACCCGGTAAACCGGGGGTTCAACAATCTTGTCGATGCGACCGTGCATGCGACCCGGTACCGGGAGAACCGGGACCCTGAGCTGAAAAAACTCCTCGAATACCATACCGGGATCGTGCGGAAATGCGGCGGGAAAAAGGAGCTTGCCGCCCTTGACCTGCTGCAGCAGTACATCGGGGACGGGTAACAAAAAGCCGCCACCCGGCGTATCTGTCCGAGGAAACTTCTTTTAAAAAAGTAAAAGTGGGCTGGATCGACATCCCTTATTTTCAATCATAATGCAGCCCCCCTTGCGCCAGCCCTGCCTCCAACGGGGGCGGAGGCGTATGCGATAGTATGGGTATTATCTGTACCTGGAATTACCTGAAATGAGGCAATACGGCATCATCACGACCGGGGGATACCACAGTGGCGGGGGCAGCAGCCCAGGAAGTGCGGTCCTCCTTCTTTCAGGATTTCTACCGTGCAAAAAAAAAAGAAAATCAGCAGACCCGGGGCACCGGGTCGCCCATGGGCGGTTCGATGAACCGTTCGCCACCGATTGCCGTCTCCATGATCACGTGGGACCCGGCAACTACCCGGCCGACGATTGCAGCATCCTTCCCGTATTTGTGGGCGTGCAGGGCAGCGAGGATCGCGTCCGCATCAGCAGCCGGCACTCCCATCACGACCTTGCCCTCGTTTGCCACTTCGAGCGGGTCGATGCCGAGCATCCCGGCTGCGCTCTTTACGCTCCGGCGCAGCGGGATACGTTCCTCCTCGATCCGGACCTGCACCCGGCTCTTTTTTGCCATCTCATTGATGGCGCTCGCAAACCCGCCCCGGGTCGGATCCTTCATCGCATGGATGGTGCCGGCGGCAAGGACGCCCTCCATCATTCCCCAGAGAGGGGCAACATCGGAGTGGATCTGCTCGCCCAGGTCGAAACCCTCGCGGTGGGCCATGATTGCAATGCCATGATCGCCCAGTGTCCCCGAGACGATGATCACGTCGCCGGGCACAAGCCCGTTGTCCCGGACAATGGTTTTTGCAACGCCGATCCCCGCGGTGTTGATCACGATCCCGTCGAGCGAGCCCCGTTCAACCACCTTGGTGTCTCCTGTCACCATGCAGGCTCCTGCCTCGCCCAGCGCCTCGTCCATTGAGGCAACGATCCGTGCAAGGTCGGCCACATCGAAGCCTTCTTCGATGATCATCCCGCACGAGAGTGCGACCGGCCGCCCGCCCATCATGGTGAGGTCGTTTACCGTGCCGCAGACCGAGATCCTCCCGATATCCCCTCCCGGGAAGAAGAGCGGGCGGACCACGTGGGAGTCCGTGGTAAATACGATGTTCGTGCCGTTGATCGGGATCACGGCCCCGTCGTCAAGGGATTCAAGCCCGATCCCCCCGGCATTGTTGTGGGAGAACTTCGTGAGCGTCTGCAGGAGTTCGCCCATCACCTCGCCCCCGGCGCCGTGCATCAAGTTGACCTTCATGGGGAATCCGCCGCCTCGATCTCGATATTGGTCACGACAATCTCCCGGCCCCGGATCACCTGCGGAAGGGATCCGCAGCGGGGGCAGACATAGATCTCGTTTCCCCGGTACCCGCAGGGGCATGTGGTCTCCGGTTCC
Organism: Methanoregula sp.; assembly: GCF_035543475.1. Lineage (GTDB taxonomy): Archaea > Halobacteriota > Methanomicrobia > Methanomicrobiales > Methanospirillaceae > Methanoregula. Next base: position 52,241 of record NZ_DATKKA010000006.1, on the reverse strand, counting down.
ACCTCATTGCAGTCAAGAACGGCACCGGAAAAGAGGGGGTCGTCCTCTTTTATCGTATCGAACAAAAAAACCACCTGTTCCGGGTTTACCATGGCCATCTTTCCCACATCGACCCGGATCCGTTTTACCTGGGTTGCCTTGTTATCCAGCGCTGCTTTCTTTGCGGTTGCGTACAGGTCGTAAGCGATGCTGTATTCGTGCATCACTCCTCCAGTGCGGCATAGACCTGCTTGAAGATCTCGCGGGTCTCGAGACCGTCCTCGCGGGAGAGACGCTGGATTGCAAAACCCACGTGCACGAGGACGAATTCCCCAACCTTGACATCCACGAGATCGAGCCGGACCTCCTGTTTGAGGTCACCATAGTCCACGACCCCGACATTCCCGTCTTTTATCTCAAGCACTTCGGCAGGAACTGCAACACACATCGATGGCTCACACCTGTATCCGGTTATCTACTATAGCATGTTCTCGCTCATAAAAACAGTGATACGGATCATCCGCCCGGGGTTCGGACTTCCCAGCAGTACCCGTTGTGGAGAATGAAAAAACAGGCAGAATAAGCGTCCGTTACGCCGGGGAAGAGATTTGAACTCTTGAGGTGCAGGGCACCAGTGGCTTTCAAGGCCACCGCCTTACCGGACTAGACTACCCCGGCATGTGTTTCTATTCTTTTCGCGGTGGAATATAAAAAAGGCTTCTTTGGATCGCGCGGTTTTGCCGCCATTCCCTCGTGCCTGTCAGGTCTTTTTCCGGTGGATGACGAGGACTGCCGTTCCCGTAGCTATGATACAGAGGATGGCAGGAACCGGTGATGTGGTCGTTTCCGCCTGGGATGCCTGGGCTGCCGTAAACCCCCCGGGAACCTCGGGGCTCACCGCGATCGATGCAGCGTTCTCTGCCGTGAGGGTGACATCATCCGTGACCGAATACTTGTAGGGGTAGACCTTGAAGTACAGGGGCTTGTCCGATTCCTGGAGCACGATCATGTCGGGTACGGAACCTCCCTGGTCGTTGACCGTCTGGAGGTTTCCCTCTGCATCCACGTATTCCACAACCCAGTCAACCGAAGCGGAGGTAAATACGGTCACCGGGCCATTTCCCGAGGGCTGCACGATGAAATAGATCGGATTGTCCCGGGAGGATTTCCCGTGGGCGGAAAGGATATTGGCAGCGGTCGTCTGTCCCGGGGTGATGGTTGCCGTCTCCCCGATAATAGTGACGGTCTGGGTGGTGATATATCCCCGTGCATCGGTAAAACTCATGTCATAATTTCCGGGCTGGCTGATGGGCACGACAAGGCTGAACCGTCCCATGCTGTCCGTTGAGACAAACGTAGGGCCGAATACCACGCCGTTGTCGGGGCCGATCACGGCAACCTGCACACCGGAACCGGCATCCACGGCGATCTGCCCGGAGAGGTACAGCGAGTCCGACAATGCCTGCGTAGTCTGGGAGGTCAGGACAAGATCGGCAGACCGGTCAACAAGGAGGACCTGCCGCATGGTAATGGAATCCCCGGTCCCGCTTGCCGGAACCTCGACTTTGTAGGTGCCGGGGGGAAGGCGGGTAGTGTCAAAGACCACGCGGAAGGAATGGTCCTCCTGCACGTAGGCAATCTGGCGATCGATCTCGGTACTGGTGGTCACCTGCTGGTACAGCACCACGTCGATCGGGGTCCCGATGCCAAAGGTGGTGGTCCCGTTGACAACAAGAGGAAGACCGATGGTCAGGCTTCCCGGGGCATAAACGGTGACCTGGTAGGCCGAAACCGCAGAAATGAGGAAACCTATCCCCAGTACAAGGAGGACGATCTTCTTCATCTATGTACAAGATCAACAATGAGGCTGTTAATGATTTCTGAAACCCTCAAAAAACCCCTGGCATGCTGGCGCGGCAAGGAGCGGTACAACGGCACGACCGTTGAATGCCTCACTATCATCTTTGAGTCCGGCGGTTGCTCGTGGGCACGGTGCCGGATGTGCAGTTACCGGTTCGAGAAGTTCCCGGACCGGTCCTGTGAGGGGTTGGCACGCCACCTTCATGCCCAGCTCTCCTGGGTGCGTTCGCAGTTTTCCCTGGATGAGGTTGCAATGATCAAGGTCTTTACCTCGGGAAGTTTTTTTGACCCCGCCGAGGTTCCCCCGGCATTTCTGGCAGAAGCTGCAGCGGCATTCCGGGGAAAGATCGTGATCACGGAGACGCGGCCGGAATATATTAACCGTGAAACCCTGGAACGTTTTGTGGCGGAGATCGACAATGGCACCCATGCGACCCCGCTCTACTGTGCAATCGGCCTGGAGACCTCGAGCGATCCGATCCGTGAGAAGTGCATCAACAAGGGTTTTTCGTTTGCGGATTTCACTGCAGCTGCCCACACGGCCCATGCCGCCGGGGCGGGAGTGAAGGCGTACCTCCTCTTCAAACCACTCTTTTTGACCGAGGCCGAAGCGGTCGCCGATATGCGTTCCTCGTTTGCGGATCTTACCGGGCGCGTGGAAATGGTCTCCATGAACCCCTGCACGGTCCAGAAGCGGACCGAGCTGGAGCTCTACTGGCGGCAGGGGGCCTACCGTCCCCCGTATCTCTGGAGCGTCCTCTCCCTGTTAAAGGATGCCCCCATGGAGGTCACCTGCGATCCTCTTGGGGGCGGGCAGAAACGGGGACCGCATAACTGTGGGACGTGCGACTACGAGATCGTCCGCGGTATCCGCGACTATTCCCTCACCGCGGACCGGGACCTGATCGGGGCACTCCTCGACACGGAATGTGCCTGCAAGGCCGAGTGGGAGTACGTGCTCGCCCGCGAGCAGCCGTACTGCATGCCGCTGACCCGGTAACCTCCTTTTACGGTATGGTTTAATTTCGGGATCAAAAAAGAGGCGGGGGCTTTTCACATCCCCCGTGCATTTTTTTACTTCTTTCCCTTGCTCTGGCGCTCGATCTGCTCAGCAAGGAGGGGGAAGAAAGTACCTGCATCCGAAACAATACCGATGGCCTGCGTGGTGCCGCGGTCCATCAGCTTGGTGACGGAGGCGGGGTTGATGTCCACGCAGACTGTTTTTACCCCGGAGGGCAGGCAGTTGCCCACGGCGATCGAATGGAGCAGGGTAGCCACCATCAGGACCATCTTGCAGCCGGGGATATACTTACGCATCTCGTCCTGTGCCACCATCGTGTCCTGGATCACATCGGGCAGGGGACCGTCGTCACGGATAGAGCCGGCGAGCACGAACGGGACATTATGTTTCACGCATTCGTACATGATGCCACCGGTAAGAACGCCCTGATCCACCGCGTTTTTCAGTGAGCCGACCCGCATGATCTCGCTGATCGCGTAGATATGGTGGCGGTGTCCGCCCATGACCGGTCTCCCGGTTTTAATGTCCATACCCAGCGATGTGCCAAAGAGGTTGTACTCGACATCGTGCGTTGCAAGTGCATTTCCCGCAAAGAGGACATTGATGTACCCCTTACGGATCATATCGGCAACCGCCTTGTCCGCCCCGGTGTGAATAATCGCCGGGCCCCCGACAAGGATGATCTTGCCACCGGTTTTGTGGACCTCGAGGATCTCTTTTGCAATCTGGGCGATCAGGGTCTCGCTGGGCCGTTCCGACGAGACTGTCCCGTGCATGAACTCGAACGTGCTGCTCGTGCGGGGACGGTCGGGATAGCTCACGAGCACCCCTTCCTCCCCGATGACTACGAGATCGCCTTTCTTAATCTTTCCCAGCGGTACGCACCGTGCTTTCTTCTTTGCAGGATCGACCACGATCAGGAAGTCCATCTCAATACCGTCGACCGGGATCCATTCTTCCGCGAGGCGCACCTGGGTGGGGTGGTTGGTGGTGGTGTAGAATTCCTTTGGGGCGTTCCGGTCGCCTGCTGCCGGGACATAGTGGACAGATTCTACGGGAGGAAGCCGGGCGCCGAGCCGGTGGAGTTCCGAGAGGATGGAGCGCAGTTTTTCCCGGTCCTGGGCGACAATTTTTAAGCGGGCGTAACTGGGATCGGTCTTTTTCTTCCCTACGTCAAACGTCAGGATCTCGAAATTCCCCCCCATGTCCATTACCCGGTCAAAGAGCTGGGTCATGATGCCTGAGTCAATGATATGACCCTGCAGCTCTATCTCCTGCGCCTCCACCATAGTACAGATCTATCTGTCCTCGCACCTTAATATGCATTCGTATTAAATACGGCAGGATCTGCCTTTTTTTGGGTGGAATGACGCAGATTGGGGCCAGTTGACCCGGGCTTCAGGAGGATCTGCCGGGTTGTTTCCGCCTTTCCCGGTGGTGCATGAGGTACCTCTCCGCGGCATCCCGGTCTGCCCGCGTATTGACGTTAATGGCCAGGCGGGGGTCGTCCAGCACCAGCTGGAATTCGTCCTGGGGTTCCGTGATCCGGTCGCCCCGGAGAATGTTAAGGCCGGTGGGGCAGGATTCGATATCCTGGATCTTCGTGCGGTATGTCGGGCCGCCCCGGCAGGAGGTAACGGTTGCAGAAGGGACCCAGGTTGAGCAGGCGTTTTTTCCCGAGGCCCGGTAGGCCCTGTTAACCGAGGAAATAATGTCAGGATCGATGCAGGGGATATCCGAAACACTCACGAACAGGGGATCTGTCTCTTCAAGTGCCAGAACGGCCTCCTCCATGTCCGGGATATAATCAGCACCTCCGGCTGCGTAAGCATCGATGCCGTTTGCCCGGCACCAGTTCATGGTCATGGGGGTCCGGGGGGAGGTTACCACCACAACGCGGCATCCGGCGCCGGAAAAAGCATCGGTGATGTACCGGATCATCGGCTGGCCATTGATGAGGATAAGGGGTTTTTCCCCGAGGTTGAGGCGGCTTCCTGCCCCTCCGGCCATGATCAGCGCACGCATGCCGAGAGCGCCTCCACAAGCAGGGCGTTCTCCTCCCGTGTCCTCACAGCTACACGGATGGCGGCGGGAAGGCCAAAGGAGGTGCAGTCGCGGACAAGGATACCATGGGATTCAAGTGCCGCAGAGAGCGGGCCCGCATCGCGGGCACAGTCCACCAGCAGGTAATTGACCGAGGATGGCCGGCACTGCAGTCCCAGATCCTGGATTTTTTGCCGGAGGTGTTCCCGCTCCCGGTGGATATACGCACGCGATGCATCCAGATCATCCATGTGGGAAAATGCTGCAAGGGCAAATGCCTCGGCATACGCGTTTATGCTCCAGGGGGGTCGTGCGGTCTCAATCTTTGCGACCAGCTCAGGGTTCCCGAAACCGTACCCGAACCGGATCCCGGGGACTGCAAAGCACTTCGTGAGCGACCGCAGGACAAAAAGGGAGTCTTTGGGCTCTCCGACAACGGATTGCACGGGATCGGCAAGTTCGATAAATGCCTCATCAGCAAAGAGGATCCCCCCGCGGGAGGCAGCTGTCCTGATATGGGAGAGCATTTCCGGGCGGGAACAGAGTTCCCCGGTGGGGTTGTTGGGGTTGCAGACAAAGGTCACATCGGCCGTCTGCGGGCTCTTTGCTGCTGATGCCCCGGCAAGCCTTGCCGAGAGATCGTATTCCCCAAACGTAGGTGGCCGGATATAGCAGGTCTTTTTGCCGGAGAGCGCAACTGCGCAGAAGACCCGGATCAGCTCAATGGAACCGTTTCCTACGCAGATCTCCTCAGGATCGCGGTGGAAAATATCAGCGACACGCTCCTTGAGCTGGCAGTAGTCGTTGTCAGGATAGGAGGCAAGGTCACCCGGATCGCAGGACCACGCGACCCGGGGAGGCAGGGGATTGAGGCTCGCGCTGAAATCCAGCAGGTTTTTTCCCGTTTTTTCCCGCTCCCGCTTTCCGGTTCCACCATGGACAACGGGTTTGGGAAAATCAACAGCCATCAGATTGCCCGCCTTTTTTCAAAAATACTTGGCCGGGAAGTCATAAATGCGTTTGGAGGGCGGGCGAAAAGCGAATAAGAAGGTATTTATAGCATTATGTTTCACTTTGGTTTATCTGGTTAAGTCAGACACAAGAGTTCCCCTTGTCAGACATATAGATGACAAAAAGCAGACATATGTCTGAAATGGAGATACCATGATGCAACGAATCACGCTCCGGTTGCCCGAACAACAGATTGGCCTGCTCCAGCAGATGGTGGACGCAGGCGAGTATCCCAATGTTTCAGAAGCGGTCCGGGCCGCTGTTCGTGATCTTGTTGAAAAACGAGCGGGCCGTGTCTTAAAGGATAATGACCAGGTTTCATTCAAGGTATGAGAGGGTAGAAATGCAGAGCATAATTAACGATGCACTCAAAAATTCCGAACTTGAAAAAGAGGTTAGCAAGTCCGGATCCAGCGCACCGGATGAAGATTTCCTCGGGCAACCGAGAATCGTGATCATCGGCTGCGGTGGTGGCGGTAACAACACCGTCAACCGGATCCACCACATGGGCGTATCCGGCGCAGAAACAATTGCGATCAACACGGACAAACAGCACCTGGACATGATCCAGGCTGACAAGCGTGTCCTTATCGGGAAATCCCTGACCCGTGGTCTCGGTGCCGGCGGTTACCCCGATGTCGGTAAACGCGCAGCCGAGATGGCCCGCCCGACTCTTGAGGCACTGCTTGAATCGGCAGACCTGGTGTTTATCACTGCCGGTATGGGAGGAGGTACCGGTACCGGCTCCGCTCCGGTCGTTGCCCAGGTGGCAAAGGAGCAGGGCGCAATTGTAGTTGGGATGGTCAGCTATCCGTTCCAGGTTGAAAAGGCACGGCTTATCCGGGCAGAGGAAGGACTTGAAGCACTTGCCGCATCCGCAGACTCGGTCATCGTCCTCGATAATAACCGGCTCAAGAACTTCGTTCCAAACCTCCCGCTGGGCCAGGCATTCTCCGTTATGGACCAGCTGATCGGTGAGACCGTCAAGGGCATCTCCGAGACCATCACCGAACCCTCGCTCATCAACATCGACTACGCCGATGTCCGGGCTATCATGTCCAAGGGTGGCGTGGCCTCCATGCTCGTCGGTGAGAGCAAGCAGCAGAACAAGGCAGAGAGCGTTGTCCGGGAATGCTTAAGCAACCCGATGCTCGACATCGACTACCGCGGCGCAACCGGCAGCCTTATCCACATCACCGGTGGTACCGACCTTACCCTGCAGGATGCAGAAGAGGTTGCAACCTCGCTTACGTACGAACTCGACCCGCACGCAGATGTGATCTGGGGCGCCCGTGTCCGGCCCGACATGGAAGGCAAGATCCGCGTCCTCGCCATCATGACCGGTGTCAAGAGTGCACAGATTCTCGGGACCCGCCAGTCTTACAAGACCATGGTCCAGGAGATCGATGCCAAGAGAGCCAGCCCCAAGCAGGTCGAGATGCCGCAGGCGCGCAAAGTCGCTCCCCGCGACCAGGCCAGCGGCGGCGGCGTTCTTGAATGGGTCGGCTAACACGCTAAAAAAAAGAGATAAAATACATATCCGGGGGAAATGGGAAAATCCAGTCCCCCGGATTTTTTAAGGTACGCTGTTTTAACCAGTTCATTTCCGGGCCGGCATGGTCTGCTCTCCCCCCGCCACGGCGAAATGCTTAAGTGGACTCCCTGCCTTTAAAATATAGTACATTCGACCAGATCATCTGAAGGGAGAATGGTGGGCGATACCCTTCGCGGGTGTCATCCGTGTACCGGGAGTTGAACATCATGAATAGAGTGTCGAACAAAGGCTTCGCTTTGAAGTCTTGCAAAACAGATACGCAACGATCCTTTTCTGATGTTTTTTGCCCTGCACCAGCCATGCAGAGCTGTCATTGCCGGGAAGCGCCCGTGTTACGGGTGCCCCAGAAGGCTCATGCCTCTGGCCCACGGGCCTGTCCATCCCTTCCAGGAGTCAGGATGAGGAGTGGTACCGCATGTTGAATGATTTGATGGAAAAGCGAAAGAAGATCCTTGCCGAGTCTGAACAGCACAAGAACAGAAGGAATGAGCTCAACGCCACCGCGAGCAAAGCAGCGCGGGAGAGGAACACGCTCAATAACCAGACCCGGGAATTTGTGGAAGAGGCCCAGAAGAACAAGGATCTGCGGGATAAGTTTAACCAGGAAGTCCTTGACCTCAAGGCCCAGCGCAATGACCTCAACGACAAGGCAAACACGCTCTTCGAGGACATCGAGGCCTTCAAAAAAGAACACGGCTCGCTCAAGAACCGGGGGATCAAGGAACTCCAGAAACAGATCGAGTACATGGAGTACCGGCAGCAGACCGAGGTTTTCACCACCGATAAGGAACGCGAGCTCATCGAAAAGATCAAGCAGATGAAGGGGCAGGTCAAGGAGCAGGAAGCCGAGCTCGAACAGAACAAGGAGATGCGGACCAAGATTACCTCTGCCCGCGATTTTCGCAAGCTGGCATCCGACCTCCATGCAAAGGTGACCGAGCTGGCCGAACTGGCCCAGAAGCACCACGACCTGATGGTCGAGTCTTACCGGAAGGCCGACAAGTCCCGCGAGGCAGCCGATGCGTCCCATAAGAGTTTTGTTGAGGCACAGGAAGCCGCAGACTCTGAGCACAAGTTTTTTATTGCCTGCCAGAAGGAATTGCGCGACTACGACAAGGTGATCTCCGGCCTGCGCAAGAAGACCAAGAAGGTCAAGGTGACAAAAGAGCAGAAAGCCGTCCGCCAGGAAGCCGAGCACCTGTTCAAGAACTTCCGGGCCGGGGAGAAACTTACCACGGACGATATCCTCCTGCTCCAGCGTTCAAAACTTATTTAATTCCCTCATCCGTCATTTTCTTTTTTCTCACCGCAGGTAATAATTAATAGATTTACAGTGACTCTATTATACCAATGACAAAAGAGCGGACGCTCGTCCTGAGCGTGGACCGGGACGATGATATCGGGTGGAAGGCAAAGATTGAAAGCCCGGTCGTCGGCAGGCAGGAATGCCTGAAAGCCGCTGACAGTCTTGCGCTTGCCGATCCCGAAGACTCTGATGTCAATGCGATCTTTTCTGCAATAAAAATTTATGATGAGCTGATCGCAAGAGGGGAAGAGGCGGTTGTTGCGGTGATTGCCGGCAACCACCTCCATATGATCGAGGGTGACCGGAAGATCGCTGCAACGCTCGATGATGTAATCAAAGCCACACAGCCGACGTCCTGCATCCTTGTTTCGGATGGTGCAGAAGACGAGTTCGTTGTTCCCATCATCCAGTCCCGTATTCCGGTGGCAAGCATCCGCCGCGTTATCGTCAACCAGATGCCAAACCTCGAAGGAACCTACTATATCCTTAAAAAACTCCTGGACGACCCGAAGGTGTCACGGGTGGTCTTTGTTCCCCTGGGCCTGGCAATGCTCTTGTATGCAAGCGCGTACATCCTGGGATACCCGGGCACTGCTACGATCATCGTGGTCGGGGTTATCGGGATGTACCTGCTGTATAAAGGGTTTGGCCTAGACGAGGTCATTCACGGGGTGATCAATGCCCTCCGGGCATCGATGTCCCGGGGCAAATTTTCTTTTGTCACGTACTCGACCACGATTGTCCTTGTGGTGATCGGGTTTACGATTGGCTTTTTCACGGTTCTTAATTATTACGCCGCAGATAACAGCCTGGGTATTCTTCTCTACATCATGAGTTTTATCTACGGGGCGATCCTCTGGCTGATTGTTGCAGGGCTGGTTACGTCCCTAGGTGTTATTACTGATGTATATCTCAATGAACGGGAAAACCTTGCAAAAGTTGTCGTGTTTCCCTTCTTTGTGACCGCGATCGGGCTGATCCTGTACGGTGCAAGCACGTACATCCTTGCGGTCAGCAGTGTCACGGGTTTCCCTATCAGTTCTGCAGCCGGCGGGATCTATATCATGTACTCGACCCTCTTCGGGCTTGCCTGTGCGATTGTCGGTGTCTTTGTCCAGTTTATCATGACAAAACGACAGGCAGAAGCGCAGAAAGAAGCCATTATTGAGACTATCTGAATAGCCTGCTCATTTTTTTATCTGCTTATCCGCCATATCTGCGGCCTGTACGAATCAGCAGTTGTTCTCCGCGGAGTATAGATCGGATGAGCCACCCTTCCGCATCCAACCTTCTTCACAGCAGGGACAACGTGATATAAGTCTGGCCGGGTTTCATCCCGAATATCTCATGTGAGAAAAACCTGCCGGGAAACGCTCTCACGCCACCAGGATGTTCAAAGGCCGGAGGATGGTTCCGTTCTGCTGGCGGTACTCCGTTTTACGGAGTGGCAGTCTGGGAAATGGCCGGCGGAACCGGTGGCTGTCCCTGCACCGGGGGGAAGAGCGGGGCATTTTCAAAATATCCCATGCCGTCAGGGAAGAGATTGGTATTGGTATAATTCCGTACGATCTGCGGAGAGGTGACCGTCAGTTTCGGGATAACCACGTTGAACTGGTGGGTCGGGAACCAGTATATCCCGTTCCCGTACGAGTACGAGGCCTGGTCTACCACGAACTCCGCATCGGAGAGATTGACGTACTCCATCTGGGCATTGTTGTAATTGAGGATGGTCGTAAGCTTGTTCCGGAGATCCTGTTTTCCCAGTAAAAAGAAGATGATTCTCGTTCCCTCATCAACGGTATAGTGCATATCGACCAGCGCTGTATCGTTATGGAGCTGAATCTGTACGGAGTCGAGGGTAATATACCCATAGCGCTGATCATTGGCCGCTGCAGCCGGCGCTATACAGAGTATGATCAGAAGGAGACTGATACACGCGGCAGCACGTGCATTCATAACACTATCACTGTGAAGGCACCAGTTAAATGGTTTACGGTATCCATAATGCCTGGTTTTACCGTCGGTAAATTGCACTTTCGATATGCCAGGGTTAATATATAAAAAATTATTTTTTGGCTGAAAGGATTATCTCGATGCTCGAGACATTGGTCTTGCCGGTATCGGTATCGATCACCTCAGTCGAGGTCACAATATCCTTCTTGGTGACACCGTCAAGGAACCGGTTCAGAGCAATCTCTGCTGTATCGACCGCCCGTGAGATCGCCTTGCCCCGGGCCTTGATAGCGACCTCCCCGGCGCCGTTGTTAAACTGGGTAACAACAGCCAGTACATAGTTCATGACCGGCTTGTTCCCCACAAACACGGTGTTTTCCTTCATCGGCTGCATGCTCGTTTCCATAGGAATCACAGGTACTTCTTCTTGGCAATTAGTTCAGCATTCAGCACGCTTGCGCCCGCTGCGCCGCGGATCGTGTTGTGCCCCATGGCAATGAACCGGAGCCCTTCACGGATCCGGCCAACCGATACGGTCATGCCGCGGCCACGCATCCGGTCGAGCCGGGGCTGGGGCCGGTCGTCCTCAGCAAACAGGTGCACGGATTCCGGTGGCTGGGTGGGCAGGCCCTTGATGGGGGGTTTGTAGTCCGCGTAGGCCTTTTTTACCTTCTCGACCGGTTCCCTGATATCGATCCAGACCGCCATGGTGTGACCGTCAATGACCGGAACACGGTGGCAGCTGGCGCTTACGCAAAACGGCGCATTTACCACTTTCTTTCCTTTGAGCGTGCCCATGATCTTGAGTGTCTCGGTCTCCATCTTCTCCTCTTCTTTCCCTATATAGGGAATGACGTTGTCGTAGATGGACATCGCAGCCACACCGGCAAAACCAGCACCCGAGATCGCCTGCATGGTGGCGACCCGGATATCGGTAAACTTAAATTTCCGCAGAGGGGCGAGGGCCGAGACAAGCATGATCGTGGAACAGTTCGGGTTGGTCACGATAAACCCGTCCCTGCCTGCATCGCGCTGGACATCGATCAGCCCCAGGTGTTCGGGGTTGACCTCCGGTACCACAAGCGGGATCATCGGCTCCATCCGGTGCGAGCTTGCATTGCTGCAGACCGCGATGCCCGCATCGGCAAAGGTAGTCTCCACATCCTGTGCAATTTCAGCAGGAAGCGCGGAGAAGACCAGGTCCACGTCCTTCATCGCAGAAGGGGAGATCGTGGTGACCTTGAGTTTTGCAATCTTCTCCGGGAATGGCGTTTCAAGGCGCCAGTTTACCACTTTTCCATAGGGTTTTCCCGCACTTCGTTCAGAGGCCGCGAGCGTTGTCAGATTGAACCAGGGATGATCTGATAAGAGTTCGACAAATCGCTGACCAACCGCGCCCGTAGCACCGAGCACTCCAACATTGATCATAGCTGACAGGTCCTGTTATGTAGTATGTCTATCCCGTTTGAGATGATGGCGGGTTGTAAAATCCCATTTCACCTGTGATAATAAAAACATTGTTTTTTTTAGTTTCCCGGGCGTGACACTTCCATAACGACGGTATTTACACCCTCTTACGGGGTGGAACAGTGCACGTGGAGGAGAAGGGACAACCCTTCCGGTGCTTTCCGATAAACAGACCGGTAAGGCCAGAAAAAAGTTCTCGGGAATTTTTCAGGATTATTCCATATGGATGGCTTCGGACGGGCAGACATCTACGCAGGTCTGGCAGTCCACGCACATGTCCTTGTCGACCTTGGCCTTTTCGTTTTCCATGGAGATTGCAGATGCAGGACACTCACTCACGCAGGTCTCGCATCCGGTACATTTCGTCGAATCAACTACAGCAACCAAAGAGTTCACTCCATCGTAATAATGAGGTCAAAGATAAAAAATAGGTTTCGATTTATCCAATTGGAATACGGTCAGTTTTTCTGCAGGCCCAGGACATCGTTCATACCGTAGATGCCGGGTTTTTTACCTGCAACCCAGCGGGCGGCCCGGAGTGCCCCGCTCGCAAAGACCGAGCGGTCGTATGCACGGTGGGAGAGTTCGATTGTTTCGAAGTTCTTCGAGAACATGACCGTGTGATCTCCCACAATATCCCCGCCCCGGATTACGTGGACGCCGATCTCGTTCTCCCGCACCATCATCCCTTCGCGGCCGTAGAGTTTCCTGCGGGCACCGGTCTCCTCATCCAGGATCTGCAGGATGGTTTTTGCGGTCCCGCTCGGGGCATCTTTCTTGTTCCGGTGATGGGCTTCAATCACTTCAATATCGTAATCCCTGAGCAGCTTCCCGGCTTCCCTCACCAGCTGCCAGAAGATGTTTACCCCGACCGAGAAGTTACTCGATATCACGGCAGGGACATGGCCGTTGATGGCATGTGCCATGACATCGCGCTGTTCCGGGGTAAACCCGGTAGTGCCCACGATCAGGGCCACATGGTTCTTTGCAGCGACCTTGACATTTTCAACTGCCGCGCCTGCAACGGTAAAATCAATCAGGACATCCGGTTTTTTGCTCACCAGGAGCATCTCGATATCCTTTGATGCCACAATCTCGGCACCGAAGAAACTGCCCGGGTGCAGGTCGATTCCGCCAACGAGTTCGAGATCCGGGGAATCCGTTACCATTCTCCCCAGGGTCTGGCCCATGCGGCCGGAGGCGCCGCAGATAACGACTTTTACCATGCTCCGTTCACCGCCGGCTGCGCTGTGTGGCAGGTCTCTTCTTCTGCACGGCCTTTTTTGCCACAGGGATGGTTGCAAGGACCTTTTTTAAATCTGCGGTTTTCTTCTCATCGAGGTTGTCCAGCGGGAGCCGGACCGGGCCTCCTGCCATACCCACCAGCTCCACGGCCTTCTTGACCGGGATCGGGTTGGTGTCGATAAACATGGCCCGGAAGAGCGGTGAGAGGGCATAATGCAGGGCAAGCGCCTTTTTCCAATCTCCCTTTTCTGCTGCTTCACAGAGGGCAACCATCCGGGAGGGGTCTACGTTCGCTGCAACCGAAATCACACCTTTCCCACCGAGCGCCATGATCGGAAGAGTGAGGTTGTCGTCACCGGAGATAACGGCAAAATCCTCGTCCTGCGTCATCTCGATGATCCGTGAGACCTGTCCGATATTGCCGCTCGCCTCCTTGATCCCCACGATACTCGGGTGTTTCGCCAGCTCGGCGATCAGATCGGGCTCAAGGTTCTGTCCCGTTCGGCCGGGGACATTATAGATGACCACGGGAATGTCGAGATCGGCAAGTTTTGTATAGTGCTTGACAAGGCCAGCCCGGTTGGGCTTGTTGTAATACGGGCTGATGACAAGCACGCCATCGGCGCCGGTGTCCTTTGCCGCCTTCGTGAGGATGACTGCTTCTGCCGTATTATTCGAGCCGGTGCCCGCAAGGACCGGTATCTTGCCGTTGACCTTGTCAATGGTGATGCTCACGACCTTCTCGTGCTCGGCAAACGAGAGTGTTGCCGACTCGCCGGTCGAGCCGCAGGGTACGATCCCATGGATGCCACAGGACAGGAGGTACGCAATGTTTCGTTCAAGGCCAGGGATGTCGAGGCCCATCGCGGAATTCCGTTGAAAAGGGGTAATGATAGCGGGAAGGACACCTTCAAACATACAATGCGTTATGAGTGTCTTTTTGTATTAATTTTTCTTGTAATATAGCCGGCGATACGGTTCCGGACCCTTTTACTATCAATAGATGCTGATGTGGCCAGTTGCTGCTTGTTCACATCAAAGTTATTGCTGAAGTTCTCTTTCTGGGTGGAAAGGAGTGCCGTGCCCATGGTCTTTATGTAGGATGGTTTGATTCCCATGAAATATTCCTCAAAGTGCTGTATCTAGTATGCGGTTCGACAACATAATAATATTGCCCGCGATATCTGCCGGTTTCTCCCCGAAGAGATGGATCCTGGGAGGATCTCCGGACAGGCCGCGGTCTATCATTGCTTCCGGCACCCCGTCCCTGCAGCAGGAAGCAACACCCCAGTCCATGGTACCGATCCCCGGGGCCGTTCCGCGCCGGTCGATTGTGCAGCATTCCAGGAACATGTCGTTAAGGATCCGGCCTTCCTCTTCCGTATACCGGATCGTTGCAGCCGAGCGCATAGCCGGGTCAAATTTTGCTGAAGTCAGGATAATCGCTGCAAGTGCATTATCAGAGCCAAACCCGCAGGGGCCCGCGGCCCTGACCATAGTGTCCTGCACCACGAACCCTCCGCTGACTGCGGCGACACCCGCGCTGTCCCGGGCTCCCCGGAGAGCAAAGCCGATGTTGGTCCCGCTCTTTGTTACAAGCACCGGTGCCATCGATCCCGCGAGGAGATCCACAGTGCGCGAAAGCTCGGCAAGCACTGCCTCTCTTTCCTGATCAGGGCTGATCATCGTTCCTGCTCCTGTTGTTGATCCGGGCGGTTTTTATTCCCTTCTCTTATTCGGCACCTCAGGTGAGCCCCAGTTCCGTGCGTATCTCCAGCAGACCGGTGATTGCAACAGCGTAGAATTCCGTTATTGGCAGAAGGTGTTCAATGAGGGCGATCCGAGTCCGGTCACAGCCCGCCGCAAAGGACTTCTCTTTTGCCTTTTTTGTTACGGTCTGTGGCGTAACTTCGGAGAGCCTGCGGCCTTTGACCAGCGCACAGGCAATCACGAGACCTGAAGCGCTGTCCGCGGCCTGCAATGCAATCTCGACTGGTTGTTCATAGGTCCCGGAAAAGAGATGATGGTTATGCTGCCGGACGATCCGGACCAGCCCGGGATCGACACCGGCCGCTGTCAGGATCTCAGCTCCCTTTATTCCGTGGATTTGCATATCCCCCTGGATCAATTCGAAGTCGATATCGTGCAGAATCCCGATCGTTTCCCAGGAACCGGTATCCCCGCCAAGACGCAGGGCAAGAGCCTTCATCACGGCACCCGTCGCAAGGCAGTGCTTTTTAAGGCCCGGGTCGTGAACGAATTGATCCAGCAGGGCGAGTGCAGCAGAACGTTCCATGGCATGAGATGTACCTGCCGGGTCATCAGCCTGACTGCTGCGTTCCTGTGGATATGCATATAACCGATAAACACCCAAATCTTCAGGATGGATGCACGACTGCTCGATGTTCTTATCGGCGTAACGGGCTTTGCGATCCTGGTTGTCTGTCTTGCGGTACTCCCGATGATTATTTCCGTGACCGGAGCTGCCTACCTGATCGCCATAATTGTCTTTATCCTGTTCCTCTCAGGAGCCGGTTATATGGTAAATGAGAAGATCGCTTAGGCAGATTTACTAATTTTTCAGGGATTATCTGCTGAAGGAGCTGGTTTTGGCTCATCCTTCTGCGCTGCATTTCTACGGGGGACCCGCGATTTTTTCAGCTTGTAGTAACTGAGCGGGTGGCTGATTTTTTCGCAGATGGCATCCCGGTGCACACACAGGCCGGTGGTCTGCATGGCGGCACAGGCCGGCGTTGTATACTCAGTTGAGGTACCCCCGCGACCGGTGATGTGCTCGACCTGGTACATGGTCTTCTCGATATCGAAGTCCGGTGACCGGGCATAGAGTTCTGCTATCCCGGTAATGTCCATGCCAATGTTGTGAAGGAATGCGGTGAGCGAGAACCTGCCGGCATGCGTAAGGTTGGTGCCCGCCGCGAGAGCCGAAATTAGAGCCTGCACGCAGGGAGGAAAAGCTCCCTCCTCCACCTTACCGAACTGCCGGAGCATCTGCTCCTGATATATCTTCTTAATCTCCGCTGCCTTCGGGGCGAGCTGCTCGCAGATCTCCTTTGGCACCCGGTGGGGGAGATCGCGGCGCAGGAGCACGCGGACCCGCTCCCGCAGCAGGTCGTAGCGCTCGCTCTTGTCGATTGTTACATACCCCTGAACCACATGCCGGTTGATCAGCCGGTACCGGTCATCGTGCAGGGGCGCGACAAGCTCCACATAATCAGGGACGGGCATCCGGTCATTCTCGATCCTGATCCCCAGCTCCTCTGCAATCGCGTCCCAGAGCCGGGAATATTCGCCCTCACCCTGTCTGTAGCGGCTGTTCCACTCCTCTTCGTTGACCAGGAAATAATAGGCCCGTTCAGCCTCGTACCGGGTGAGCCGGTCGATCAGCTGTTTGTCATTGACGCAGGAGACAATGATCCGGGCGAGTGCATAGGCAGCGATCTCATCCTCCGGGGACTCGTGAACTTCGGGCGCCCGGGTTTTTTTCTGGGAGAGCGCATCCTGGATGCGGGCTACTGCAAACGCGACAATAGCCTGACCCTTGGGCGTAGAAAGAAGCGAACCCAGCGAAGCAAAACGGGTACGGATAGGATCCTGGGCTTTTTTTAAAAACGGAAAATGGGAAATTTCCTTGCCGGAAGGCACATATTCCATTCAGTCAGCCTCAATACGGGGTGCAAGCAGGTACTCCACGTGCCCGTTGCCGCCCGCAATGTCAAAGGAGAACCGGACCGGGTGGTCGATCCCAAGGCAGACCTCGATCTCGGGTGCCCGGGACATCACCTTGCCCATGTCCCTGAGGTAGTCAAGGGAGAAGAGCGAGCGGGCCTCGACCGGGGCAAGCGACTTGAGTTCGTCTTTTCCGAACTCGCGCTGGATATGATCGGTATCGCCTTCGGCAACCATATAGAACGTCTGGTCCTTGGGGTTGATGCCCATGGCAATCTTGTCAGAGATAACTGCGGCAGCTTTGATCGCATTATTGAGATCCTCTCCGGAGATCACCACTTTCCCCGGGAGATTTATGGTCGGGGAATTGGGATCCTTCCGGATCGTATTGGTATCCAGGAGTGTGATCGAGTAGTGGTAACCATGGACGCTGACGGCCATCTTCTGGGCATTATCCGCAAGTTCGAGGCTGATAAGATCGCCTTTGCCACCCATATTGAAGATGTTCTTCATCTTGGTGATGTCAACACCCAGTTCACTTTTTGTGGCTTTGAATGTGTCAAATGCCTCTTTCTTGAGCTTGAAGGCAATCATAGCGACATTGGCGGTATCCACGGCCCGGGTGGATATCCCGTCTTCCGCGGTATGCAGGCGGCACTCGGGAACGAGTGCCGAGATCGCTTCAATGGCCTCCCGGAATATCTCTGCGTCAATGGTTGCTTTTAACATCGCGTTCCCCTTAACAACTGTCTTATACAGTATATCGTCATACTTTAATTATAGCGTTTTGGGTAAGATTTCCCGGATTTACGGGGGTGTTTCATGGGTTCACAATGGTCACGGGACAAGGTCTATCTCCGGGCAAAGCACGAAGGGTTCCGGTCCCGTGCCTCCTTCAAGCTTATCGAGATCCAGGAAAAGTTTAACGTCATCCGCCGTGACGACAACATTATTGACCTGGGTGCCGCACCGGGAAGCTGGCTCCAGGTGCTGCGCACGCTCACTGATGGCCGGGTCCTGGGGATTGACCTTAACCCGATCGCCGCCCTTGATGGCATCGAGACTCTTGAAGGAGACCTCACCGACCCCGCCATCCAGAAGCAGGCACAGGAGATGCTGGGCACAGTCAGTATTGTTGTCTGTGATGCGGCGCCGAAACTGTCTGGCCACAAGAGCTATGATCAGGCACGGGCGATTGCCCTTGGCGAGGAAGCTCTTATCTTTACCTGCAACGTGCTCAAACCCGGTGGCAACTTTGTTATCAAATCCTTCCAGGGAGTGGATTTTCCCGAACTTATGGCACTCATCCGCGAACACTTTTTTGTGGTTAAGACCTACTCCACCAAGGCAACACGAAAAGGCAGCACGGAAATCTACATCATTGCCAAGAATTTCCGGGGGTAAGTGGTAATTCGATGGTACAGGTGCTCAGGGATTCTTACGGTCGGCCCGTGACCAACCTCCGTATCAGCCTCACCTCCCGGTGTAACCTCTCCTGCATCTACTGCCACGCTGAAGGGGAGAAGGACCCGGATTCCGAGATGAGCACGGAAGAGATCATTGATATCATGAACGTAGCGGCAAATTTCGGCATCCGGAGTATAAAATTTACCGGGGGAGAACCCCTGATCCGGCCGGATATTCTCGAGATCCTCCGCGCCGTTCCACCCGGTGTCGAATCGTCCATTACCACAAACGGTATCCTGCTTTCTGAGATGGCAGAAGACCTCAAAAAGGCCGGTCTCCGTCGTGTCAATGTCAGCCTTGACAGCCTGAATCCGGAAACGTACAAGCGCATCACCGGTTGTGACCGTCTGGGAGATGTACTAGCCGGGATCGATGCAGCGCTCAGGGCCGGTCTTACCCCGGTCAAATTAAATATGGTCGTGCTTGCCGGGATTAATGACCACGAGATCGACGATTTCCTGAACTATGTGCGGGGCAACCGGCATCTCGTCCTCCAGCTCATCGAGCTGATGCATTTTAAGGACTGCGATTATCACGGCGACTTGCGCGGTCTCGAGGCGATGCTGGCTTCACGTTCAAACCAGGTTCTCACGCGCCGGATGCACCACCGGAAGAAATACTGCCTTGATGGTGCTGAAGTTGAGGTGGTGCGACCGCTTCACAACACCGAATTCTGCGCCTATTGCAACCGGCTCCGGGTCACTTCGGATGGTAAGCTCAAACCCTGCCTGCTGCGGACCGACAATCACATTTCGATCCGGGGAAAAAAAGGTGCCGAACTCGAGGCTCTCTTCCGGCAGGCAGTTGAGCAACGGGAACCGTTTTTCAAATAAGCTTAGTATCTTACACAAAACAAGGGCCGGTGCCCGGTTACGGGGATTTATTTACAATTCCGGCATACACTAGGATCGTATGAGCGCTGACCCCGAATACCTCCATGTCCTTACCCACCTTTACGAGAAATCTCTCATCCTCCACGATACCTCCCTTTTTGACAAGACCCTGTATTTCTATTTCCTTGATGCCCTTGCCCATATCGATTATACCTGCAGCGTCTACGCCTTCAATTACCAGTCACCCAAAAACATTATGGGCGCCGAGTACATGCGGTGGCGTATCGATGAAGAGAAGAAGGGTGACCGGGTGCATTTCCCGGCATTCATGGCCTGGCTCAAGGAGAAAAAGCCGGAAAAATTTGCAAAACTACCGTCACTCTGGCAGATGATCTATGATCCTGAAGACCCTGCAAGCTACCGGAGTTTCCGGATCGTGCCTGACCCGGACAGCAGACAGGCTTTATCGCCCGGTTTCTTTCTCATTATCATCGATGAATTTTTCGAGCAGGAGTTCCTCAAGAGCCTGTATGAAGAAGCCTCTCTCTCCCGTCTCTTTGCCGAATTCCTCTCCCAGAAAAACTCCTGAATGGTGACAGGGAGAAATCTTCATGATCGAACCTGGGAAGATCTGCTCGGACCTGGTTGCGCTCAAAAGCGAGAACCCGCCGGGCGATACCTCCGGTCCCATCAGGTACATAAAAGATTTCCTGGATGCCCGTGGTATTCTGTCGGATGTTATCTGCTCACCGGGCGGGCGATGCAACCTGGTGACGCGGGGGGAGCCCCGCCCGCTCATGCTCTGCGGGCATGTGGATGTGGTGCCGGCTCAGGGAGAAGGATGGACGCATCCGCCATACTCCGGAACCATGGAGGGGGGGTATATCTGGGGCCGGGGATCGAGCGATATGAAGGGTGGGATTGCTGCGATCCTCTCGGCCTGCGATGCACTTCTTGAGCAGGGAGAATCCCTCCCGGCTACCCTTGTTTTTGTCTGCGATGAAGAGACCGGAGGCGAAAACGGGATCAGGTTCCTGCTGGAAAAGAATCTCCTTTCACCCTGTGACTGCCTGATCGCTGAACCCTCTCCTGCCTTGCATCCCTGCATCGGGCAAAAGGGGCTCTGCCGGCTGGATCTCAGGTTTACCGGTACACCAGGTCATGGGTCCCTTTACCCGCTGGTTGGTGTAAGTGCAGTGATGGAAGCAATGCATTTGCTCGAATATATCCGTGGTCTCCATGAGCAGGCATTTCCTGTGGACCCTCAACTTCGTGAAATCATTCAGCGTTCATCGGATGTTTTTGCCGAGGAATTCGGGATTGAAAAAGGCACTGAGATCCTTGAACGGATCTCGTACAATCCCGGCCTTATTAACGGGGGTGAAAAGGTTAACATCGTGGCCCAGTACTGCAACCTCGATCTTGAGCTGCGCATTCCCTGGGGATGCGATATCCATGCGCTGGTCCGGGGAATCCTGGCGCATGCCCCCCACGCGACTGTTCTCGGAGAGACCCTGCATGAACCCTCCCTGACCGATCCCGCATGCGATTTTGTTTCGGTGGTCTGCCGTGAGGTCGGGGCAGTTTACGGGAGATCTGCCTCGCCGATCCTCCAGTGGGCGGCGAGCGATGCCCGCCACCTTCGTGCCGCAGGTTTCCGGGTGATTGAGTACGGCCCCGGGGAGCTTTCTACCCTGCACGGTACAAATGAGCGTGTCGCGGTGGCAGCGCTTGAAAAAGCAACGGATATCTACCTGCGGATTATGCACGTATATGGCAAAGATCTGAACTAACAGGCGAACCCTGGCTATCCCGCTCTGCAGGGTGTATGTACCAATCCTCCCTCCTTTTTTTATCCCCTTCGGGATCGGACAAATAAAAACATTTTTCAGGAACCTGAATGTCCGGGCGCCCGTCAGAAAAAAAATAAAACGAACGAGCTGTCCAGTCCGAAAAAAGTCGGAAAAAATTTACTCCAGTGAATTACCGGCCCTTTCTTTTGCCAGCCCGTGCAAGGAACATTGCCGCGGCACCAAGCCCCACAAAGGCTGGGACCGGTGACAGGGGAGCAAATGTGGTCCGGGTCGGGACCGGTGTTGCTTGTGTTGTCTGGGGAACGCTGGTGGTCTCTACTGTCGGTGTTCCTGTTACGCTAAGGGTTGCAACCGGCGTGGGAGTTGCACTTGTTGGGGTAACCCCCCCCAGATACCAGGGTGCCTGGGTCGGAGTGGGGGTATTTGTATTGATGGATATCTGACCTTTGCCATTGACAGCTGCCTTGTTTTCCTGAGCAGGGGTATAATTCGGGTCCAAGCTGAGTGCCGTGTTAAAGCAGTCGATAGCGTCCTGGTACCTGCCGAGAGCAACAAGTGCCTCCCCCTTATTGTTCCAGATATCAGGGTTGCTAATCGTGATACCCGTTGCCTTGGTATATGCATTCAGGGCATTGGAGTATTGGCCGAGCGACATATACACAAGGCCGAGCTGGTTCCATGCAAGAGGATCGGTTGAATTGAGGTTCGTACACTGGGAATATGGTGTAAGCGCGTTGGCAGAATCATTCACCTGGACATATGAATACCCAAGGTTGCAGTACGCAGATGCATGATTGTATACCACTGCTGTATAGTTCTGGTAGGCCCCGACTGCATCGTTATACCGGCCGAGATAGAAAAGTGCATCTGCCCGTGCCCCCAATGCTGTCGGGCTTGAGCGGATGGCAAGGGCCTGGTTTGCTGCAGTAAGGGCTGCAGAGTACTGGCCCAGTGCATTGAGCGCCGCGGCATCGCCGGCATAAGCGGCATCATAGGTGGGATTGAGGGCTATCGCGTTGTTATAATAGGTCACTGCATCCGTATAATCGCCGGTTGCTGCAGCATTCTGGGCTTTGGTGTACCATTCCGTTGCATCTTCTGCCGCCACTGAAGCGACGAGGAAGAGAACAAGGATGGCAAGAATGCCCACTTTTGCGCTCGTCTGCATAACCGAAAATTCTCCTTGAAAACAGATGAAGGTATTGTTGATTATGCTTCAGGGGCAGTACTGGCAGGTTTTATCGTACCGGGTGCGGTGGGCATCGGGAGAGGCTGCAGATCGTGAGAGCCACGGTCCCGCCAAGAATTGCTGTAAACAGGAATGCCAGGTAGTACCCTGCAGCAGCGGCAATAATCCCGGCGATGAACGGCAGGATCGTCATCCCTAAGTAACTCGATGTCGAGAAAAGACCCATAACCAGCCCCTGCCGGTCACGTTCTCCGGCAAGGACTGACATCTGGGCAACCATCACGACCCCGGCAAGAGCACCGAGCACAATAAAACCGAGCGGTGATACGTACGCAAGGATAACCCCGCCGATCATGAGGGCCGCCGACCACCGGATAGCGGCCCGGGGAGGGATAGGGAACCGTGAGACGGCAAGGACCGTGATGATCGTGGCTACGCTCATGGCTGCGATCCAGTAACCGAGCAGATCCGCAGTCATCCCGGAGAATCCCGGGTAAAGCGAGGATACTACTCCGGTGATGCCCACGAGAATAATCGCAGAGTACCACAATCGTCCGTGAGTAAAGATAAGGTCTGCCATCTCGCCGAGATCGTTTTTGTCTTCTCCGGAACCCCGCTGGAGAATGGCTCCAGCCAGTAAAGGTTGTGTCGGCATCTCACGAAAAAAAAGGCTTGTGACCAGAGCCATAAGGGAGAGTGCGGTAAAGACACCTATCCCGAGAGCAGGGTACAAAAATCGTACTGCAAGCCAGCCGGACACGGCAAGTCCGGTTACCAGGCCGACGTTGAGCATCGCAAGGTAATAGCCACTCAACCGGGTGTGATCCTCCTGCGAGTTGACGTACGACATCCCGGCTGCGATGAAGAGGCCGGCGCCGATACCCTCGACCAGCCGCAGGAAAATTACCGGAACCGGCCCGGTGGTGCAGAAGAGCAACGCACCACTTGCTACGGTAAGAAGAAGACCCGTGCGGATTACCGGTGTCCTCCCGTACCGGTCAGAAAGGATCCCTCCCGGGAGTGTCGAGAGGAAAGCCCCGAGAAAATAGGCAGCATAGATCGCCCCCTCCCATGCAGCCCCGTTTGCAAATGCCGGAAGCACCGGGACGATTGCGTTTGAGAGCGCCATCAGTGCAAAGACGCCCAGGCAGACAACAACGAGATATGCCTTCATCGAAAGTCCGGGTTACACCATCCGGTATGTCTCGAGGTTCATGGGTGAATGTGTCTGGATGTGGTAGCGCTTGTAGATGGAACTGGCAAGGTCGATGGTGTTGTTCTCGTCACCATGGATGCAGAATATCTTCTCGGGCCGGGGCTGGATCTGGCCGATATAGTTCATCAGCTGCCTCCGGTCAGAATGCCCCGAGAACCCGTCGATGGTATCGATCTCAAGGTTAATGGTGATCGTCCCCTTCCGGCCCATGGGCACCTCGCGCCAGCCTTTCTGGATGCGCCGGCCCTGCGTACCCTCTGCCTGGTACCCGACAAAGACGAGTGCGTTCTTCTCGTCTTCGGCAAGGTTTGTCAGGTACTCCATGACCGGCCCGCCATTGAGCATACCACTCGTGGAGATGATCACGCAGGGTTCGCCATTGATCACCTTCTCGCGGAGCTCAGAGGAGTCCACCTGCTGGAAACACTCGGCCAGGAAGGGGTTCATGCCCTCTCTGAAGATCAGGTTGCGGAGGTCATTATTGAGGTACTCCGGGTAGGTGGTGTGGATGGCCGTGGCCTCGCGGATCATGCCGTCAAGATAGATCTTGACATGGGGGATCTTCCCGAGGCGCATGCCCTCTTCGAGAGCCAGCATAACTTCTTGGGATCTCCCGACCGCAAATGCGGGGATAATGACCTTACCACCCCGGGAAAGTACCTTGTTGATGGTCTCATAGAGTTTTAGTTCTGCATCCGAACGGGCAGGCTGGAAATCGTTCGAACCACCGTAGGTGCTCTCCATAAAAAGTGCCTCGAGACGCGGGAACTGGTTGATAGCCGGGTTGAACAGACGGCTCTTGCTGTAGTTGAAATCACCGGTGAATGCGATGTTGTAGAGCCCGTCCCCGATGTGGAAATGGGCTATTGCAGAGCCGAGGATATGCCCCGCATTGTGGAACGTGAGCTTGATGTCGGGAGCGATATCGGTCACACTGCCGTAATTGAGTGTGATCGAATGCCTGATATACGTCTTGACTTCGTTTGAGCTGTAGGGGATCTTCCGGTCCTCTTTGTTGATGACGTCCAGGTAATCCAGCTGGAGCATGGCGGAGAGATCCCGCGTCGGCGGGGTGGAGTACACCGGGCCCTCGTAACCGTACTTGTACAGGAGGGGAATAAGCGCACAGTGGTCGAGATGGGCGTGGGTGAGGACCACGGCATCGAGCTGGGCAAGGGGGTGGATCTCGGGGACGTAAAGGTAGGGGGTACCACCGGCATTGTCCGGCTTCTCCCCGCAGTCGATAAGCACGCGGCTGTCCGGTGTTGTGAGCAGGAATGCAGCCCGGCCAACCTCGCGGCAGCAGCCAAGGGTGGTGACCCGGACCCACTGGTCCTTCCGGGTCGCGTCCTTGTTTGTGTCGTCACGGCCCGGGATGTCGCGGTGGATCCTCCGCCCGATGGTGCGCAGGAATGTCTTGCGCTCCTCGTTGACCGAGCGCAGGTACTGCCGGATCTGCTTGACTGTACTGCTCTCGATGGGTGGGGTGCGGACGACCTTGGGTGTCCAGCCGATGTGTTTGGTGATCTCGCGGAGCGTGATGCCGTTCTTCCCGATGACCACCCCGGGTTTCTCTGCCTCGATCAGGACTTCCCCGGTATCCGGATCAAAAAAGATATCCGTGATACCGGAGGATTCGGGGACCACGGCACGGATCTCGTTTGCCGCTTTCTCGGGATCTTCAAGAATGGTAGGGCGGACAACGATGCGTTTCCGCAGGTCGCGGGCCAGGACCCGGATCAGGTCAGCTTCATCGGCAAACCGTTTGGGGTCATCGGTATAGATGACCAGTTCGGGCCCTTCGAATTCAACTTCGGTTACCCGGATCCCTGCAGGCACCCGTTCGTTTATTTTGTCCCTGAGCTCTTTGAGCCGATCTTCAATCAACATAACAGTAAACGTCCCAAAAAGAGATTATGCGGAATTTTTGGCAAGGTGTTTTTTAATGACATCCTCGTCAACATCCTGGTATTTATCCTTGGTAATAACAATGACGTGGATTCCTTCACCGGAACCAGCGTCACGTTTCATGGCTGATCGCAGTGCACGGACCGCAAGTTCAATCGCCTCATCCTCTTTCATGCCGGGGCGGAACCGGTCTTCCAGCACGCCGTATGCCATGGGGGAACCGGAGCCGGTCGATACAATATCCTCTTCTTTGGTGGCCCCGCCCATTGCGTCTACCGAATAAACGCTTGGCCCGTGTTCGTCAATACCGCCAACGAGCAACTGGACATAATAGGGGAAGTAACGGTTCTGGTTCAGGTAATTGGACAGGAGGGTTGACGCCGCTCCGACCGTAATAGGGCGCGACCTGCGTATCTGGTACAGGTTGCATTCCACGGTGATGATCCGGGCCAATTGCTGGGCATCCCCAACACCGCCTGCGATAGTCATGCCAATCCGGTCGGCAATCTGGTACACCTTTTTTGCACGCTTGCTTGCGATCATGAGCCCCATAGTCGCACGCTTTTCAGTGGCAAGGATCACCCCTCCGGCAAATACCAGACCCACCGTTGTCGTCCCTGTCATCGATTCCTGGTACTGTTCAGGCATGTCACACCTCAAAAATAAATGAACGCTAAAAATCAAATAAAAGCGTTTTATGGTATAAGATGATACCGGGAAACTTAAAGGTTTTTATTCTGCGTCCTCTTTGCAGAGGACTTTGATGAGATCCCGGTCATAGAGCATGGCCACGAGGCGTTTGTCCCCGTTGATCACCGGGAGCTGGTCTACTCTTGATCGGCGCATTTTGAGTGCACACTCACTGACCTCGGAATTCTTGGGAACCGCCACGACATTTTTCACCATGGCAAGTTTTACCGGCCGGTTGGGCAGCTGTACCCGCGAGATGCCGAAGCTGATGGTGTGGTTGTCCCGGATGCTCTCCCAAGTCCACTCGTCGTCGTCGGTACCATTGGAAAAGTCACTGACTCCGACGGAATCCTCGATGCTCGAGTGCCGGATCAGGTCGCGTTCCGAAATAATTCCCTGAAGGACGCTGTCGGAATTGAGGATGGGGATCGCATCCACACCGGAGATCTCCATAACACGACCGACCAGCGGGAGCGGTGTGTCTTCCCAGAGCGCAAAGGTGGTACTCGTGTATGCATCCTTGATCTCCTCTTTGATCTTCATCTGGGCGATCGCGTGGATGAGATCGGCAACGGAGAGCAGACCGATTAACTTGTTGTCCTCTACGACCGGTAGTCTCCGGATGCGGTGGCTGACCAGCAACCGGGCTGCCTCCCGGATGTCTGCATCCGGATCGATCGTGATCGGCTTTGATGCCATAAGCAGGCCGAGCTGCGTCTCCTCGGGCTTGCGCAGCAGGTCCTTTCTGGTGATAATGCCGACCAGTTTCTTGTTCTTGAGAACAGGAACACCGGAGATACCGGTTCGTTTGAGAATCTTGAGGACATCATCGCGGTTACCGGGGATGTCGACGTGGACGACATCGGAGGTCATGTAATCTTTAACAATCATGTCTGTTATGATCTCACCACCATGGTCGTGACCGTGCTGTGTGTGGCAATGTAGGTGCTGACACTTCCCAGAAGAATGCTGTCGGTCTTGCTTTTTCCGTGTGAGCCGGAAATGATAAGATCAACTTTCTCTTTCTGGGCCAGAGCAACGATTTCGGTCCCGGCATGACCCTGTTTCAGGTGCGTAATCAGGGCCACACCGTTTTTCGCTGCGGTCTTCTTTGCTTTCTCAAGAGCGGCATTTCCCTCGTTTTCGAGAACGCGGTACATGATCTCTACGGTATTATCTGAAGGGAGTGATGAGAAAAGACCTGTCTCTACCACGTAAATTGCGTGGAGCCGTGCGTTCCATACCTTTGCTTCGTCGACGGCCCGTTCGATTGCCTGATCACTCGCCTTTGAACCATCGATGGCAACAAGTATGTTAGTAAACACTGGCATCACCCAAAACAAACATGCCATTTTTATTGAGTTTTCAAATTAAAAACGTTATTCCCGCGCATGCCCGATTGAGCACGCTTTACCAGCGAGGTTACAGGATCATGGCTGAATACGAGCCCGGATTGGGTTGGATCAACCGTAAAAAGGGCTGCGCGGGCCCCTTTACGGATAAAGAATGGCGATCCGGTGAAATGTGACCCCTCCATGGCGGACCGGAGAATAATCTTTGAATCGAGATGGTATACTGCTGAAACAAATGCCATTTCTGAGAACATATCCGGCGGGACAAACATCACGTTGTCCGTGCCCAGCATAATCGTGCACCCAAGGTCAAGCATGGTCTGGAGGGGTGGACGCCTCGCCGATGTTGTCACGCCCAGCACCCAGTTGGACCGGGGACAGACTGCAACCGGGATCCCCCGTTCGGCGCATGTTTTGAGTTGTTTTCTTGTTGCATGAGTCATATGGATGAGGAGATCCGGTTCGTAGGCAAGAGCAGCGTCAACATCCCCGCTGTCCTGCTCACCTGCGTGGAACGCGATCTTTTTCCCTGCGTTCCGGGCCGCCCTGACCTGACTCTCTACCCCGTGAATGTCCCGGGTACTGCTTATCCCAAGACCATCAGCGATTGCATCGCCCCCATCCCTGCCGAAAATAACCGGCTGGAAGGAAAGGCCGGCAGCTGCTTCCCGGAGTACGAGAACACCCTCCCGGCCACCTTCCCGGAAATCGGCGCACCCGCATGTCCCGGACCGTATCATCCCGCTTATCGACGCCCGCATCCCGGCCACCAGGTCCTCTCTTGCAACCGCAGCCAGCAGCCGGTGCTTGAGGCCGTCAGGAGGGGTGACGAGGCTTTCGAGATCACCGTCAGCTCCACAGTCCATGGCGATCGTGTCCCCAAGATGGGTATGGGCATTAAAAAAGGCCGGGCAGATCCAGAGCGGGGGGGACTGTAACCTCTCTTCGATCGCCGTAATACGGCCTTCTTCGATCACGATATCCACTGGTCGGAGTTCGAGTTCCTCACCGATCAGCGCTTGTCCTGAAAGAACCTGGGAGGATTTCATCGGGTACCGTGACTCTCTTTTATATAGCGAAAAATGAAATATATTTGCATGGCAAAGAAGCAAGGCGGAAGGTTACTTTCATCGGCAGGTCTCGTCAATTACTACGAGAGCGAAGACCGGCGGGCAGTCCATATCAGCCCCATTGCTGTCATGGCTATCGCCGCAGTCGTCGGGATCATCATCATGGCGTTCAATCTCCTCTACTCCACCCATGCATAATCCCGGTCCATGGACCGGATCATTTCTGATTTTCTATTTTGGATTGTGCTCTATGAGTAGCTTACGGGTGATATCCTCCTCCTTTGAGAAGTAAATCTCGTCGTGCCCTTTCCATGCCGGACAGTTATGAAAGAGCACCGCAGGAACACCATTGTTGCTCTCGCCCATGACAAAGTTGGCAAATCCAGCGATCTCGTCTACCACTGCCTCTTCCGTGATCTTGAGCTCATGGCCGAAAAGATCCACATCTCCCCGGAAGTCCCGGATAGCCGTAAACCCGCTCCAGCCGATAGCATGCCCGGTCTGGCCCCTCCGGAACGAGCGCCCGCAGGTATCGGTAATGATCACACCGGTCTTTTTCCCGGTACGCTGCCGGATCTCTTCCCTGATCTGAGCTGCCGCATGCATGGGATCGGGAGGGAGGAAGATCACCATCCCATCGTCGATATTGCTCTGATCGACACCGGCCCGGACCCCGATATGGCCGAACGGGAGCTCGGAGAGGATGAACGGGTATTCCATGAGAATATCTTTCGAGGCGTCAAGGACGGCCTGGACAAATCGGGGGTCTTCCTTGTTGAGCCTGCCAAGGCGCACCGCCCGGTCCGATGGCGTAATCTCAGCGAGAGCTTTCGTATGTCCCTTGGACTTGGAGTAGATTGTCGAGGCAATGCAGAGGATATCGCCATGCTCTATTGTGGCACGTTCACAGATCATTGCTGTAATATTATCGCCGGCCTTGATCAGGGGAAGCCCCTTGATGCCCGTGACAACAATATTTTCCATAGTACTGGTTCTATGGGTTGATCTCCCGATATAGGGGTTTCGTTTGGCATGTTGTCCTGAAACTCCGAAAAGGATAAACTCCGGAACTGTTGCCCGTACCTCTAACTATTCCCCAATATATTTTTATATTGGACAGACCGATGACCTCATGTTAATGTACCATATCCTCCGGTGTCCGGGGTGCAGGGCGTTTACCTATGTGGATCGTTTCCAGAAATGGAAACTCTGCCCTGTCTGTGGGCATGCCTATGAGGTGGCGCGGGTGCCGGCGTACTTGGAGGTTGAGGATTACCACGATGCAGAGCATATCATCCGCCAGATGGAAAAACACCTGCATGCTCACAAAAAAAAGGATTTCACCCCCGAAGAATCCGAGGAATTACGCATGCATTATGCCGAATGGTTCCGGAAGAAATG
Source organism: Methanoregula sp. (assembly GCF_035543475.1). Taxonomy (GTDB): domain Archaea; phylum Halobacteriota; class Methanomicrobia; order Methanomicrobiales; family Methanospirillaceae; genus Methanoregula. The sequence goes on along the minus strand of NZ_DATKKA010000006.1, from coordinate 22,174 downwards.
CCATTAGACCTGCCATGCTGTGAGATTTTTAAAACGATATTTATTTTCCGGAAAGACCTTACGGGAGAATCCGGCAGGGCGCATGGTAGGTTCATCTGCCGGAAAAGCAAGTACTGTCCCTGCAGGTGACCTGTGGAGCAGTGCGATACATTCGTAATCGGTGCAGGCCCGGCCGGCCTCTTCTGCGCGATCCATGCGGCAGGCCCGGGGAACCGCGTGCTCCTTGGTGAGAAGAATGCAGAGCCCGGAGCGAAATTAAGGATTTCCGGGACCGGCCAGTGCAACATTACGCATGCCGGTGACATCCGGACCTTCTTTTCCCGTTATGGTTCACACGGGCAGTTCCTCCGGCCGGCTCTCCACGCATTTACTAACCAGGATCTCGTCAGGTTCTTTGACGACAGGGGCCTTTCCTGTAGGACCCGGGACGATGGAAAGGTTTTTCCGGCGAGCCGCGATGCCGGCGAGGTACTGGCCCTCCTTGTCCGCGAGTGCCACCTGCGGGGTGTGACACTCCGGTGCAGGGAGCCGGTACAGCAAGTTGAGTACCGGCATCCCGGTTTTCTCGTTCATATGCCGGGTGGGACCATCTTCTCGCGGCACCTTGTCCTTGCCACCGGTGGTGCCTCGTACCCGAAGACCGGATCGACCGGTGACGGGTACCGCATTGCCGCATCACTGGGCCATTCCATCACCAAGATTGGCCCGGCACTCGCCCCGGTGACCATAGCTGCATTCCCCTTTGTCTCACTTGCCGGGATGACGTTTCCCGCGCTGCCATTTTCGGTCTGGCGCACCGGCCGGAAGGTTATTTCAGCGGAGGGAGATCTTCTTTTTACCCATGCCGGTCTCTCCGGCCCCGGTATCCTCGACAATTCCCGCGACATCCGGGCAGGTGACGAGATCCGGCTCTCGTTTGCCGGGCCGGTCCAGCGCGATGTGCTGACCGGGAAGATGGTTGCCGCCATTTCCCGTGCACCTACCATGATGGTAAAATCCCTTGTTTCAGGCCTTGGGATCCCGGAACGGCTCGCAAAGATCCTTCCCGACATGGCAGGGGTCCCGGCCACGTGCACCGGGGCGCACCTGACAGCCACCGCCAGGAACCACCTGATCGATCTGCTCATGGGATGTCCCTTGACGGTCTCATCGGTGGGCGATCTCTCAATTGCAATGGTTACCCGGGGTGGTGTTGCCCTCAATGAGGTAAATTCCCGGACCATGGAATCAAAACTGGTGCCCGGGCTCTTTTTTGCCGGGGAGGTGCTTGATATCGATGGCGATACCGGCGGTTTCAACCTCCAGGCTGCGTTCTCTACGGGGTATTATGCCGCACAGGGAATCCGTCTGAAGGAGAGAAAATCCGCAGAGCAGGGGCCCGGAAAGGGATGACCGTAACTTCCCCGAATGCCAACCTATTTATTGGCGCAGGATCGAGCCACTTCAGTACATAGAGTGATGAGGTGCTCCGGCTGGTATGACAGACGAGGATAATGAAACCGGGCCCCAAGGCACCGCGGGAAACGGGGTTCTCCGGGAGGACTCAGCGGGGCCTTCACGGCCAGATTCCCTTACCGGCATGACCCTGGAGCAGATCATCGATCTGACCGGGGAGTTCTCTCACCTCAATGATCTGGTGACGATCCATATTGAGCGGGCCGGGGGATTTGCCGGACCAGATGCCTATTTCCGGATTGTCCAGCCTATTCTTGACCTGCTGGAAGTCGAGATACGGATCCGGTGCAGCAATAGCATTACCCAGCAGCAGATGAAACTGGTGGTGCAGGACTGGATAGATGAAGAGATCCGGGCATGCAGGGAGAGCGACGGGAAACATCTGATATAATGCTCTCATGGCCGGTCGCATTTACCGGTACCGTATCATAGGATGAGAAGGTTCGCAAAAAGGAGGTTTAGATCAGCCCGGTGACCCACGTATACATGTTGTGGACACCGTTTGAGATCACGGTTGCCGGGTCGATGTGGAGCAGGGGAAAGACAAGGAAGAAGTACAGGATCGTCCCCAGCAGGCTCCCCAGGTTTGCCAGCGCTGCCACAAGTACCACTTTGAAGAGCGGGATGCGCGCCATTTCCCGGAGCGATTCTGTCTCATAGATCTTCCGGAAATCCGAGACCGGGGGTTTCCTGACCTTTGCTTCAACGTACGCAGCAAACCACCCGGCATGGAGCAGCGGGTTAAGTGAGGTCATCCATGCTACGGCAAAACAGGTAAGCGCAGAATAGGGATGACCACCGGCAATCAGGGTAAACAGGGCCGCAAGCACTCCATGGATGATCACCCAGAAAAGGAGTGCATACAGGAGCACTGTCCAGCCGACTCCGGAGAAAGCGATTGCAGCCAGAAGAAAGGCAAAGAGCCCGGTGACCGCAAATCCAAAAATCTTTGCCCAGGGAAAAGATTTTGGTTCTTTGACGAGTGTGTCGAACGGAGGGAGGGTCTGCGGCCGCTCGACATAATTCGCAATTCCCTGCAGGTGGCCGGCGCCGACAATGGCAAGGATGCGGGCATCCGGTCGTTGTGTTTTGAGAATAACGAGCTGGTGGGCGATGAATGCATCCCGCTCATCGATCAGTGCATGAGCCCCGTTAGGAGAGAACCTGCGGAACTCCTCCATGACGGCATCGATAATGTTCTGGTCCTTAAGCGATTCGATATCGATCTCTTCGCCCTTGTCTATTTCGGCAATAGAGAAGATCAGCGCAAAGACCATCTTGATCTTCTCGACGATTCCCATGGATTTCCAGAACCGCATGAGGGTGAGCCGGATATCCCTGTCCACAAGCGCTACCGGGATATTGTGGCTCTCTGCCTCAACAATGGCCGCTTTCATTTCGGCGCCGGGTTCAACGCCAACATCAACCCCGATCTTCCGCTGGAGATAGGAAAGGAGCCACTGGACAAGAAGCGAGTTAAAGTTCCTGACTTCGAGAACATCCTCTACGGTTGGGTCGCGGGCCTGTTTTTTGAGGGCAGAGAACCTAGCCGGGTCAAGCTCGATCGCTACGATATCCGGCCGAAACTCCTCAATCGCAGCCTTTACCTCATCTACACTTTTCTGGGAGACGTGTGCAGTCCCGACGATCTTCAGCTCTGCCATCTGTCACCGTACTTCCGTTGTTATTGGTCTTTGAGCCACATTAAGGTAAGGGAACCTTAAAGGAGAAAGGCAGGATCTTTCCGGTCAATTCTTCACCAAATCTGTTTTTTCCCTTTGCAGTACGGCAACAGGGAGTATTGGTACCGTAACCGGGTTCTTAAACCGGTTGTACCAATATATCAAAAACGGAGAATGGTGCGGGATGAAGATTGCAGTGGCCGGGAAAGGCGGGTCAGGAAAGACGCTTCTTGCCGGTAGTCTTGCCTTTCTGTTTGCCCGCGCCGGGCGCATAACCCTTGCCATAGATGCGGACTCGGCCCCCAATCTGGGATTCCTGCTCGGGCTCACTCCGGGTGGGGCGGATACACTCGTCCCTGTTTCAAAGAACGCGGATCTTATCGCAGCAAAGACCGGGACACCTTACCCCGGTGTCTATGCATTGAATTTTTCTGTAGACGATGTGGTAACCAAGTATGCCGTGTCCACCCCGGCCGGGCCCCACCTGCTGGTCATGGGTACCGTGACCTCGATGGGGGCCGGCTGTACCTGCCCGGCAAACAGCGTGGTCCGCGCCCTGCTGCGCCATCTGCTGGTGGAGCGGGATGAAGTGGTGATCCTGGATATGGAAGCCGGCGTGGAACATATCGGGCGGGGGACCGCGGAGAGCGTGGATGTGATGCTCGTGACAAGCGATGCCCACCGGCAGTCGCTTGTCATTGCAGGGAGGATCGCGAAGATGGCGCAGGATTCGGGTATCCCACGGGTGGAACTGGTGGGGAACCGGATCCAGGAGCCGGGACAGGAAACCGTTATTCGGGATTTTGCCCGGGTCAATGCGCTTACTGTTGCAGGCATGATCCCCTTTGACCCGGCAGTCACCCGTGCGGGTGTTAACGGGGATTCGATCTCCACCCTTCTGGGATCGGCCACGCTCGAAGCCATCAGTGGGATCCTTACCCGGATCTGCCCGGGTCAGAATGTGCATGGAGAGAACGTATGAAAACGCTGGTGACGATGGGCCGGGGCGGTACCGGCAAAACGAGTTTTGTCGCACTGCAGACCAAGTATTTCCTTGATCAGAATGAGACCCCATTGTTACTTATCGATCTCGATCCCGACCAGAACCTTGCCGAGATGGTGGGGGTAGACCTGGAACGTGAAGGCGTAAAGACTATCGCTGAACTCGTGACCGAGACCTTCATCAAAAAAGGCGGGACGATGACAGGAATTGCACCCGCGGAACGGATCGAGAGCCGGGTGCTCGTTGACGGCCTGTACGAGGGCGAACGCTTTGATCTGATCGCGGTGGGGACCAAGTGGATCGAGGGTTGCTACTGTATGCCGGATGCAGCACTAAAAGGGGCTCTCTCTTCTCTCGCAAAGACCTACCGCTACGTGCTGGTTGACTCCCCGGCAGGCCTCGAACATCTCAACCGCAAGGTAACGGCCAGCGTGAGCGATCTCTTCGATGTTCTGGGGCCGTCCCACAAGTCATTCCTCCATGTCAAACGTGCCGACCGGATCGCACGGGAAGTCGGGATTGCGTTTGACCGCTTCTTTGTGGTGGGGGGCTGCCTTTTCCCACAAGAGCTTGGTGCACGGGCAGAAGAAGAGACTGGACGGGAGTACCTGGGAAAGATCACCTTTGACCCTCTGGTCCAGGAATCGGTTATTGCCGGCCGGTCGCTTCTTGACCTGCCGGTGGATTCCCCGGGGTACCTCTCCGTCTGTGCACTGATGGAGAAAGCCGGTTACGGAAAATCCGGTTGAGGGTGATCACCCGTCCCTCTGCTATCCCGGTCGATTTGGTTAAAAACCTGCAGGTGTACATATATACCAGTATCCTGTATTTTAGGTGACAATTTACCCCGGTTGTGCTGCTGGTGACAGAAAAGAAGGTCTCTTTGTCGATAAAGGAACTGGATGCCGGTTTTGGCCGGATACGGGACCTCTCGGTCTCTATCGGGAAACTGTCTGCAGGGGACTGGGCGGAAGAAAAAGGCCCGACACCGTATCCCTCGCTTGCCACCCTCCGCGACTGGGACCATACGCTCCTCTCACGGTATCAGCCGTTCTACATGCCCTTCTGTGATCTCTGCTGCCTGTGCACGTACGGCAAGTGCGACCTCACCGGCACAAAAAAGGGCGCCTGCGGGATCTCGATGCCGGCCCAGCAGGCCCGGACCGTGCTTCTTGCCGCTTGTATCGGCGCTGCCACCCACACGAGCCATGCCCGGGAACTGGTGACCTATGCCATCAGGCGATCAGGCCGCAACCGCGAACTTGACCCGGGCGGGAACGCAATTGGCGTGGAGGCTCCCGTTATCCGGCTCGTTTGCGGGGAAAAACCGCAGACACTTTCAGATCTCGAAACTATCCTCGATTACTGTGAGAGCCAGATCACCGCGCTCCTTGCGGCGACCCATACCGGGCAGGAGGGCAATTACCTCGATTTCGAGAGCAAGGTGCTCCACGCCGGCATGATCGACCAGGTAGGTATGGAAGTAGCGGACCTTGCGCAGATCTCGGCCCTTGGGTACCCGAAAGCCGACCCTGATGCCCCGCTTGCGGCGCTGGGTATGGGAACGGTCGAGACCACAAAACCAGTGATCCTTGTTATCGGCCATAACGTGCCGCCAGCTGTTGCCATCGTCGATTACCTTGCACAGGAAAATCTTACCGACCAGGTAGAAGTGACCGGTATCTGCTGCACCTCGATCGATGCCACCCGCTACTCCCCGCGGGCAAAGATCGTCGGCCCCATGTCCTGGCAGCTCCGGTACATCCGGAGTGGTATTCCCGACGTTATTGTGGTAGACGAACAGTGCGTCCGGACCGATGCGTTTGACGAGGCTGTGGCTGCCGGTACCCCTTTTATTGCCACATCGGATAAGAACTGCATGGGTCTGCCCGAAAGGACGCGAGACCCGGCGGATGCCATCGTTGCCGATCTCTCCTCGGGCAGAGTGAAGGGTGTCGTAATCCTTGATCCGGAAAAGGCCGGCGAGGTTGCCGTCCGGGTTGCCCGGGCCGTGATGCCGGAGAGGAGAAAGTTGTCTCAGATTCTCTCACCGGATCTCATCCGGGAAAAAGCATCGGACTGCACAGCGTGCCGGCTCTGCCAGCGGGCCTGCCCCAATGATCTTGCCATCCCTCGGGGTATGAAAGCGGCAGCGGAAGGTGATCTTTCGCTCCTTTCTTCCCTGTACGATACCTGCGTGGGATGCGGGCGGTGCGAGCATGCCTGCACGCAGGATATCCCGGTCCATTCCCTGATCGTAGCCGCAGCCGCAGAGAAGATCAAGAACGAGAAGTTCGTGATCCGGACCGGGCGAGGTGCGATCCAGGATGTTGAGATCCGCAATGTCGGGGGTCCCATCGTACTTGGTGAGATACCCGGCGTGGTTGCATTTGTCGGCTGCTCCAACTTCGCCAATGGCGGGAAAGAGATCGCCGAGATGAGCGTGGAGTTTGCAAAGCGCCGGTATATTGTCTGCACCTCGGGTTGTGCCGCGATGTCGATCGGGATGTACCGGGACGAGGAGGGGAAGACCCCGTACGAGCAGTTCCCGGGCAGTTTTACCGCAGGGGGCATCGTGAACGTCGGGTCTTGTGTCGCAAACGCCCACATTGCCGGGGCAACCATCAAGATCGCAAGCATCTTTGCCCGGCGCAACCTGCGCGGGAACTACGCCGAGATCGCTGACTATGTTCACAACCGGGTAGGTGCGGTCGGGGTTGCGTGGGGAGCAATGTCCCAGAAGGCAGCGGCAATCGCAAGCGGCTTCTGGCGCCTTGGGATCCCGGTGGTAGTCGGCCCCCACGGCACGAAATACCGAAGGATGCTCCTTGGCCGGGCCGACCATGATGAGGACTGGTATGTCCAAGACCAGCGGACCGGCGAGAAAGTCTATGCCGGCCCGGCCCCGGAGCACCTCTTTGTGGCCGCGGAGACAAAAGAAGAGGCGATGGTGCTCGTGGCGAAGCTTTGTATGCGGCCTAATGATACGACCCGGGGCCGCGCAATGAAGCTCACGCACTATATCGACCTGTACCAGCGCAGCAACGGCGCAATGCCCGAAGACATCCCGCGTTATGTCCGCACCCATGCGGATATCCCCGTGACTCTGAAAGGTGAGATCACCCGTATCCTTTCCCAGTCCGGCTGGAAGGAAACGCCCATCCCGGATCCGACCCTGCTTGCCCGTGATGTCCAAGGGGAGGGCCAGCCATGAGTTCGGCAGATCCCTGGCAGACCGCAGAAGTGGGTGGCCCGAAAAAAGCTGCCGTTATCACCAAACCGGCCATGGCAAAAGCCGTGATTGGCCGTGCCCGGTTCCCGGTGCTCCTGCTTGGCAACGGTGCAGCATCGAGAGAAATCGGTAACCGGAAACTCGTTGATTTCATGCTCGATCTCGCCCGGGCGCACCGGATCCCGGTCATTGCCACCGGGCATATCAACCGGGCTCTCCGGGAGAGGGGATACCTGAACGCTACGGTCTTACCGGCAGTCGAGGCCGGCCAAAGGATCGCGGATCCCTGCTGGGAAGGACCTGAGGGAAAAGGCCCTTGTGACCTTGCTATTATCGCCGGTCTTCCCTACCCCATGGCATGGACGCTTCTTTCCGGTCTCAAGAACTTTGCCCCCCATACCAAGACGATCACGCTGGATAATACCTACCAGCCCAACGCTACCTGGTCGTTTGCCAATATCTCCGAAAAGGACTGGCAGGAGAACCTGGAGGCCATCATCGCAGGAACAACGGGAGGTGCGGCAGATGTTTGAGGATATGCCGGTGGATGTCGGGCTTGTCCACGTAGGAGAGAGGATCCGGAAGAACGATATGCACGTCGAGCTTGGTGGTCCCTCGGTGGAGAAAAAGTTCGAGCTTGTAAAAGTGCGAAAACCCGGGGCGATCCGTGATGGGGCGATCACGGTGACCGGCCCGGACCTTTCCGAAATGCAGGATGGGGGTAAGTACCCTCTCGGTATCCTGATCGAGATTGCAGGCCCCCAACTCGAAGAGGATATCGAGGGCGTAATCGAGCGCCGGATCCACGAGTACACCAACTATGTCGAAGGGTTCATGCACCTCAACCAGCGTTACGATATCTGGGTGCGGGTGTCCCGGAAGGCCTATACAAAAGGGCTCACCACCCTTACATACGTGGGGAAGGTCCTTATTGATCTCTTAAAAAACGAGCTTCCGATCATTGAAAAGATCCAGGTCACGTTCTTTACCGACAAAGAGAAAATTTCTGCCCGGTACGCCGAAGCGATGGCCTCGTACGAGGCACGCGATGCCCGGGCCCGGGGATTGACCGATGACGATGTGGATGTCTTCTATGGTTGTGCCCTCTGCCAGTCATTTGCGCCCAGCCACGTCTGCGTAATCACACCCCAGCGGTACGCAAACTGCGGGGCCATCAGCTGGTTTGATGGCCGGGCAGCGGCCCGGATCGATCCCAAGGGCCCGATCTTTCCTATCAGCAAGGGAGAGTGCCTTGACGCGATCAAAGGTGAGTACTCCGGGATCAACGAGAGTGCAAAGAAGCGGTCGCTGGGCACAGTCAGCCGGATCTTCCTGTACAGTGCCTTCTCCTGTCCGCACACCTCCTGCGGCTGTTTTGAGGGGATCGCCTTTTACATCCCCGAGGTCGAGGGATTCGGGATCGTGATGAGGGGTTACAAGGATGTGACCGTGAACGGCCTGCCCTTCTCGACCATGGCGGACTCAACTGCCGGTGGACGGCAGGTGGACGGTTTCCACGGGATCTCACTCGAATATATGCGATCTCCACGGTTCCTTGCTGCGGACGGGGGATATGCCCGGGTGGTCTGGATGCCCTCGGATCTCAAAGAGCAGATGAGGGACTTCATCCCGGCGGATCTCTTCGCGTGTATCGCTACGGAAAAGGATGTAAGCACGGTAAGTGAACTCCGTGACTTCCTTTCCGGCAGGACCCACCCGGTAACAGAACGGTGGAAGGCAGAGGAGATTGATCCCCTGGAACCGGTAAACGGTGCCGTCCAGGTATTCTCCGGCGGGGATTTCCCGGTCATGGCGGGAGGGTTCAAGATCATCTTCAAGAACGCAAAGATCACCGCTGACAGGGTTATCATCGAACCAATACAACCCAAAAAACCGGGGGAAGGTGCATAAGATATGCCGGAGAAAAACCCGCGTAAAGATATACACATATATGAGCCACAGGAAGGGCAGGAAGCGATCTCCCGGCTCCTTGCCCTGCTCTCCGGCAAAGAGCGCCTTGAGCTGGAAAACTTTTCCATGGAGGTAGGCAATTTCGAGTTCTGGATCCCCACCGGATCTCCTGCAGCCCCTCAGGGCCTGCCTGCAGTCTCCCAGAAACCGACCGCCCTTCTGGCAGAGACGTTCTTCCCGCACAAGGAGGAGTTCGTGGGCAGGATCCACGAAGTGAATCTGGGCGCGACGAAAGCCGGGGGAGGCAGCCGCGGTAAAACGCTCGTCATTGGTGGATCGACTTATCCCCCGTTTGTCAGCGCAGATCATCCCGCACCCCGCCCTCCGGTCTTTGCTCTTGATGTCTTTGATATGGAGACACAACTTCCGCGGGTGCTCATGGAGAATGTCAAAGACGTCATCAGCGATCCGGCCGAATGGGCGAAAATGAACGTGAAGAAGTATGGCGCCGACATGATCACCGTGCACCTCATGTCCACAGACCCGCTTATCCGGGATGCATCACCGGAAGCGGCGGCAAAGACCGTGGAAGAGGTGCTACAGGCCGTAGATGTCCCGCTCATCATCGGGGGGTGCGGAGACCCGAAGAAAGATGCACAGGTCTTCACAAAAGTATCCGAGGTTGCCGATGGCGAGCGGCTTCTGTTGAACTCCGTCACCCTCGGTATGACCGAGACCAAGACGCTGGACGTAGTAGCCAGGTCGGCAAAGGAGCATAACCACGCGGTGCTTGGCTTCACCGGCCTTGAGCTCAACAAGGCAAAGGAGCTCAACCGCCGGCTCTATGAGTACCTGCCTCATGAGGACATCGTGATGGATCTCACCACGGTCGCACTCGGGTACGGCCTTGAGTACTCGTTTACCATCCACGAGCGGGCCCGGCACGCAGCGCTTATGGGCGATACCGAGCTCCAGCATCCCACCATCTCCGCCTCCACCAATGCATGGGCGGCCCGTGAGGCGTGGATGAAGATGGACAAGAAGTATGGCTCACGGGGGCTTCGCGGCCCCCTCTGGGAGACGATAAACGCACTCACGCTCCTCCTTGCCGGGGTGGATATCTTTATGATGATGCACCCGGCCGCGATCCGGACCTGCAAGGACACCATCCGGATGTTTGCCGAGAAGGACGCGCCGGTGCCGGACGGGATTGCCCGCTGGGCGACCATGAAGATCTAGGGAGGTGCACGATGTCGGAACGCGAACCCCGTAAAACGATCAAGGAGATCAGCCCGATCGACGTGTACAAACTCCTCCCCAAGACCAATTGCAAGGAATGCGGGGAGGCTAACTGCATGGCGTTTGCCACGAAAGTGGTGAACGGAGAGCTTGCGGCTGACAACTGTCCGCCAGTTACCAAAGAGGAGTACCGGGTCAATTTTGCAAAACTCGAAAACCTCATGGCCCCCCCGGTCAGAACCGTTGTGGTCGGGACCGGTGACCGAGCCATGAAACTGGGCGGGAAATATGTCCTTTACCGCCATGAATTCACCTACCACAACCCGACCCCGATTGCCATCGATATCTCTGATGACCTTGCCGAAGGGGAGCGGGACGCACGGGTGAAAGCGATCGCGGAGTTCTCCTACAACTACATCGGGCGCGAACTTCGTCTGGATGCGATCGCGATCCGCTCCACCCGGCACGACCCGGCTGCATTTGCCGCCGCAGTGACTGCGGTGGCTGCCCAGACCGATCTCCCCCTTATCCTCTGCACCTACGATGCAGCCATCATGGCGGCGGGCCTAGCCCATATCCGCGAACGCCGCCCTCTTCTCTATGCGGCCACAAAGGACAACTGGAAGGAAATGGCCAAACTCGCCCTGCGGTATACCTGCCCCCTCGTGGTCTCGGCCCCCCACGACATCGCACTCCTGCGTTCGCTGGTAAAAACCCTGGTAGCCTATGGGGTGACCGATCTTGTGCTTGACCCGGGGACCGCGGTTGAACCCGGCCTCTCGGGGACAATCCATACCTTCTCCCAGATCCGCAGGGCGGTCTTTGCTGACGGGGACGATCTCCTGGGATACCCTTTGATCGGGACGCCGATCACCGCGTGGCTTTCCCCGGAGATCTCTCACGAGCTGATCCAGTGGAAGGAGGCGTGCGCTGCATCCATGCTCCTCTCCCGGTACGCCGATCTGTTAATCCTCCATTCCCTTGAGGGCTGGGTTCTCCTGCCGCAGTTGATCTGGCGCTTCAATATCTATACGGACCCCAGGAAGCCGGTTTCTGTCGATACCGGCATCAGGATCTTCGGCACCCCCAAGAAAGATGCTCCGGTATTGATCACCACCAATTACGCGCTCACGTATTTCACGGTTGAAAGTGATATCAAGGCAGCAGGGATCGATTGTTTCCTGATTGTGGTTGATACCGGTGGGAACAGCGTGGAAAGCGCAGTGGCCGGCAGGTACCTGAACGCGGAGACGATTGCAGCAGCTTTAAAGGAGACCGGTATTGCCGACCGGGTCAACTATCGGTACCTGATCATCCCCGGCCTTGCCGCCCGCCTGAGCGGTGAAACCGAGGAAGCAAGCGGCTGGCATGTGCTGGTCGGCCCGAAAGACTCTTCGGGTATCCCGGCCTTCTTAAAGGCACACTGGCCGCCGAAGAAATGGTGACCGGGCGATAACCCCCCCAAAAAAAGGTGGCCCCGGTCTTGCAGGTATCCGAAAAGGAGGAAGACAACCCATGCAGAAGCCGGACGTACAGGAAATCAGGGTAATTCTCCAGCCGATGAACCGGGTGGTCACAGTCCCGTCCGGGACCTCCCTTCTTGTAGCAATCACGCTTGCCGGGCTCTCTATTGAGAGTATCTGCGGGGGGAAGGGGACCTGCGGGAAATGCCGGGTCATCCTGGACAAGGGAAGCTGCTGGGATGCGCCGGAGATCGGCACCGGGTGCCGTCTTACGCAAGAGGAACGGGAAGCAGGGTACCATCTTGCCTGTCAGGTTACCCTTGCAGACGATGCGGAGTTCACGATCCCGGTAGAGAGCCGGATCGATTCCCCCCAGATCCTGGTAACAAGACCAGCGGCTATCGGGACGCCCGAACCCGTTATCAGGCGGTACCGGGTGGAGCTTTCACCTTCAGAGGGTCTGCCGTTTGCGTCCCAATCGATCCGGTTTGCCGGGTACACCGGCCTCAGGCCCCGGATGACCGATGAGCAGTACCACGCACTGCTGGCATCCGATCAACCGCAAGTGGCTATCATCTCTGCACTCCACGCCCCGCCTACCATGCTTGCGCGCTCTCCTGCTGACGGCACCGAGCCTCTTTATGGTGTTGCCATCGATCTCGGCACAACCACAGTTGTTGGCTGCCTTGCCCGGCTCGATACCGGGGAGGTCCTCGCTACTGCCTCCGTTCTCAACCGCCAGATCACGTATGGCGAGGAGCTGCTTACCCGGATCGGGTACGCAGCATCGCCCGCAGGGCTTGCAGCACTCCAGAAGGCCGCAGCCACCAGCATAAACGATGTCATCGGTACCCTGGCTCTCAATGCCGGCATCGTAAGGACCGCTATTCTCGATCTCTGCATTGGGGGAAACACGGTGATGAATCACCTTCTCTGCGGCCTCGACGTCCAGTATCTCGAACTCGCGGATACCCCGGTTTTACGGGCACCACTGGTCAGGGCCGCACGGGACCTTGGTCTTGCCGTGCATCCGGCAGCGGAGGTGTACTGCCTCCCCAATGTCAGCCGGTTTGTCGGAGGGGATGCAATCGGGGACATGATCGCCGCCGGGATGTATGCCTCGGATGAACTCTCGCTCTTGGTCGATCTTGGGACTAACGGGGAGATTGTCCTTGGCAACCGGCACTGGGCTGCCTCGGTCTCCTGCGCCTCCGGCCCTGCCTTTGAGGGGGCCGGTATCCGTGCCGGCATGAGGGCGATGAAAGGGGCGATCGATCACGTGGAGGGCGATCCGGTCACCGGGGAGATACGGTGGAGCACGATAGGATCTGCCCCGCCCCGGGGTATCTGTGGTTCGGGGATCGTGGATCTTGCAGTGGCCATGGTGCAGACCGGCGCCCTTGATTTTGCCGGCAAACTTAACTTTTCGCACCCCCGGGTACGGACTGATCCGGAAGGGGCCGGGTATCTCCTTGCCCGGGCGTCCGAGACAGGCACCGGCCGGGAGATCGTTATTACCCAGCAGGATATCGATTACCTTATGGATTCCAAGGCCGCAGCCTGTGGCGCGATCGCGGTCCTTCTTGCACGGTACAAGTATGTGGTGGGTGATATCCGGCACCTTTACCTTGCCGGGGCTTTCGGAGCCTACACAGACATCAATAATGCGGTCCGGTTCGGGATTCTCCCGCGATTTCCGGCTGCCGCGGTTCATTCGATCGGAAATGGTTCGCTTGCGGGAGCGTATGCGTGTCTCCTCTCGCTTAAGAACCGGGCCGCTGCTGAATCCCTGGCCCACCACATGGTATATATCGACCTGATGGTGGACACTGCTTTTGCAGAAGAGTATGCAGCGGCATTGTATATCCCGGGGCGGGCTGATCTTTTCCCGCCTGTATCCTGAACTTAGGGTTGCAGGATCGGTTCAGCCGGACTCTTCTGTTACCGATGTATACGGGTGGGAGCCCTGCCCCGGCGGTTCGGTGAACAATTCATCCCGGACTCCTTTTGTAATGCCCAGGACCATGATGATCACGGGCACGATCTCCAGTCTCCCCAGCCACATCAGGACAATAAAGATCCATTTGATAGCAACCGGGCTGGTGGCAGTGATAAACCCAACCGTGATGCCTGAATTGGAGAGGGCAGAGATACATTCGAAAAGCACCTCATCAAGCCGGAATGACGTGATATAGAGGTGGAGGCAGAGAATGGTTGCTGCAAATATCGTGATGACGTACAGGGCGATCACGAGCATATTTTTGGAGATCTCCATCTCCGACATTTCCCGCGACAGTGTCCGCTTCTCGTACCGGAATGGTACGATCACCCGGTTACTGACAAAGAACCGCCGGAACCACCACTTCACTCCTTCATAGGCAAGCATGAGGCGGTTGATCTTGATCCCGCCGGCCATGCTCCCCATTGCACCGCCAATAAAGATCAGGAGTGCGATAACGGCTAGAGGAATTGCGGTCCAGACATGGACATCTGCGTTCTGGAGACCGCAGGTACAGATAGCGGCAACTGCGGTGAAAGCTCCTTCGCGGAGTGCCATTGCGGGAGCAAAACCATTGAAGAGGTATAACTCCAGTGAAACAATCCCCGACCCGGCCAATGCAAGAAGGAGCAGGAGACGGACAGCATGGTCCCGGAAGAGTGCCGTCACCTTGCCGCGGTATAAAAGGAAATAGATTTTAAATGGTATGGCCCCCGCAAGCATCACCGGGATAAGGAGTGCCTCGAGTAAGGAGTTGTTATAATAGGCAAGGCCTGCCGAATGGAGGGTAAATCCTCCGGTAGCGATTGCGACCATAACTAGGTTGAGCGCATCCCAAAGCGGGATACCGGCCAGCATTATCAGGCCTGTAAAGAGCAGGGTAAGGAAGATATAGATCTTCCACATTCTCCAGCCCGTAGACATCAGGTTGGGCATGAGGTCATCGGGTTTTCCCTCGGACCGGAAGATCTGGAAGAGCGAAAACCGGCTCCTCCTCCGCATCGATATCCCGAATGCAATGATCCCAATGCCACCGATCCACTGCATATAGGTCCGCCAAAAGAGGAGCGTCATGGGAACCTGCTCAAGCGACGGGATCATGGTAAAGCCGGTGCTTGTCCAGCCTGACATTGCCTCGAAGATGCTGTCAGTATAAGACATGCCCATGCCCAGGACAAAGGGCAGGGCGCCGATGAGCGCGATCAAAAACCATGCAATGGCAACCGCAACCAGCATGATCGAGACGGGCGGCTCGTAGTCCCTGACCTTCACCCGGGTCAGAAGGTACCCAAGGCAGAGGAAGGCAACGGGGGCACTTGCCATAGGTATGATCATGTCCCATTCCTGGAAAATGACAAGGACCACAAAGGGCAGGAGCGAGAGAAATCCCAGAAACCTGCAGATGCGTCCCACATCGTGGATAATCATGGCAAGGTGATCGAGTCGCTTCATGGGAATGAGAAGATAGTTGGCATCTCTCCCTTGTTATGGGTTCTGTTGCATTACCTCCGCCCTCACACGCATATATTTACGTTCATGCCGGCAACCATCTGATCTGTTATGGAGTGTCCTGACCGGGAGTACTACCCGTTTTTTGTGGTTGTTTTTCTCACCGTGGTTGCCCTGGTCATATTCTGGCCGGTCTTTGATATGGCGGTGATAGGGGGATCGCTTGCAGTGGTCCTGATGCCGGTCCATAACCGCCTCTCCCGATCGATCCGCCCGTCAATATCGGCGGCTGCCATCACGATTGGCCTTTTTGTGGTTTTTGCACTTGTGGCATACATTACCCTGTTGATTTTGCGGGCAAACACCGGTCTTATCAACCAGATCTTTGTTACTATCGGCTCGTGGCTTGCCAGCCCGTCCACCCGGCCGGGGGCATTCGGATTTACCCTCAACAAGGACACGCTCGAAGTATGGCTGGCAAAAGGAGACGCCCTCTTTGTCAATTACTGGACAACCCTTGCTGATAATCTCCTGTTGATCGCATTCAAGGGAATTGTCCTCTTCCTCTCCTTTTTCCTCCTTCTCCTGAAAGGGACTGCCATAAAGGAGCGGATCTTCCGGCACCTGCCTGAACCCATAAAGGGGTACTGCGACCAGCTTGTACCCGTGACTGTCGATACACTTTATGTGATCTACATCGTCCAGTTCGCGATCGCGGCCCTCACTTTCTTTATTGCTCTCCCGGTCTTCTACCTGCTGGGGTACGGGAACATCTTTTTTTACTCGTTTCTGGCCGCTTTCTGCGAGCTCATCCCCATTCTCGGTTCCTCGGTCGCGTTTCTCATCGTCGGTGCTTATGCACTCGCACTCGGGGACCTCCGTGGCCTGCTTATCATGATCATCCTGGGGTATGTCGTGGTTTCGGCACTTCCCGAGATCTATATCCGCCCGGTGCTTGTGGGCCGCCGGGTGAAGATCAACCCGGTGATCATGTTTGTCGGATTAATCGGGGGTCTTCTTACCCTTGGTCTGGCCGGGTTCGTTCTGGGGCCGCTCATCATCGTCCTGGTGATGAAGAGCTACCGGATCTGGACCGATGAGCGGAAAGCGGCCAGTGATCAGGTGGAGCCGGCACTGCCTGTCGATACCATTCCCTGATCCCCGCGGTTTTCTGGTTTTCTAGGACCGAAAACCGGGGGCAACCGGACGTTACCGGCGCTGAAAAGAGAAAACAATATACCCTCATTATCCCCACGGGTAAAGCAGGAATGCTCAGGGATTATTTTGTGATGCCCGGGATCGTCAAATCGATGGGTCTCGTGTTTGGCGATATCGGGACGAGTCCCATCTATACGCTCACCGCTATCTTCCTTTTGATCCCCCCTACGCCCCAGAATGTGATGGGCATCCTCTCCCTGATTTTCTGGACACTTACGATCCTTGTCACGATCCAGTACACCTTCCTCGCAATGCACCTGGGAAAGAAAGGTGAGGGCGGGACAATCGTGCTCAAGGAGATCCTGCTACCGATGTTAAAGTCTGGCAACCAGATCGCGTTTGTTACCCTTCTCTCCATTATCGGTATCTCTCTCTTTATTGGGGATGGCGTAATAACCCCGGCGATCAGTATCCTTTCAGCGGTCGAGGGCGTACTCCTCATCCCCGGCTATGAGCAGACCGCCCGGATCTTTTTAATGCTTGCAGCCGCTGTCATCACCATCTGCCTCTTTGCATTCCAGGCACGGGGAACCGAGAAGGTGGCATGGGCATTTGGCCCGGTGATGGTGGTCTGGTTTGCGGTGCTTGCAGTCTCTGGTTTCATTGCCCTGTTCCTGGCCCCCCAGGTGCTTTTTGCAATAAACCCGGCCTATGCCCTCGATTACCTCCTGCACAACGGCCTTGCGGGATTTCTTATCCTTTCGGCCGTCATCCTCTGCGCTACCGGTGGCGAGGCGCTCTACGCGGATATGGGGCATCTGGGCAGGGACCCGATCGTAAAGGCATGGTACCTGGTATTTTTTGCCCTGGTGATCAACTACTTCGGGCAGGGTGCGTTTCTCCTCGCCCACCCGGGTTCCCAGAACGTCCTCTTCGACATGATCTTTGCCGAGGCAAAATTCCTTTACATCCCGTTCCTGCTCTTAAGCATTGCAGCGACCGTGATCGCTTCGCAGGCAATGATCTCCGGTATCTTCTCCATTGTGTACCAGGGAATCACGACCCGCATCCTGCCGCTCCTGCACATCGAGTATACCTCGCCTCATCTCCGTTCCCAGATCTACATCGATGTCGTGAACTGGATGCTCCTCTTTGCCGTCCTCTTTATTATCCTGATCTTCCAGTCATCCAATAACCTGACACATGCGTATGGCCTCGCCGTCTGCGGGACGATGATGATCACAAGCATCCTGATTCTCTGGATCTTTGTTTTGCGGGGAGAGATCATTAAAAGCCTGATTGCGGGCGGGGTGCTCATCGTTACGGGTACGTTCCTGCTCTCCAACTTCCACAAGATCCCGCAGGGAGGCTTCTGGTCCCTCCTGATCGCCTCGATCCCGCTCGGCATCATCCTCATCTACACCAACGGCCAGCGCCGGCTTGCCACCTCCCTCAAGCCTGTACCGCTCGATGAGTTCCTCCCGAAGTTCAATACTCTCTACAAAACGGTGAACAAGATCTCCGGTTCTGCGTTGTACTTTGCCCGTGACTTCCGTCAGATCCCACAGTATATTCCCCGCACGATGTTTGTAAACAACATCGTATACGAGGAGAACATTATCATCTCGATCATCCGCACAGAGCAGCCGTTCGGAGTGACCTGGGGCGTGACCCGGGAGCTTACCAAGGGACTCTCGATCTTCGAGATCTATCTGGGATACATGGAGATCGTGGATATCTCGACCATTTTAAAAGATGCCGATATCGATGAGAAGACCATCTTCTACGGCATGGAAGATATCGTCACCAACCACGTGGTCTGGAAGATCTTCGGGGCCATCAAGCACCTCACCCCGTCGGTCGTGCAGTTCTACCGCCTGCCCTCGGACAAGATCCACGGTGTTGTGACCCGGGTGGAGATGTAGGGTGGCCGCCCGGCCCGATATGCTCTTTATTTAACCCGATCAATAGTGTCAGCAA
Organism: Methanoregula sp.; assembly: GCF_035543475.1. Taxonomy (GTDB): domain Archaea; phylum Halobacteriota; class Methanomicrobia; order Methanomicrobiales; family Methanospirillaceae; genus Methanoregula. The sequence continues at coordinate 3,603 of NZ_DATKKA010000006.1, read as the reverse complement.
GCGAGGATCGCCGAGCCAGGTCAAAGGCGATGGATTTAGGGTCCATTCCCGCAGGGGTTCGCCGGTTCGAATCCGGCTCCTCGCATATTGAATCTGGGTGGTAGGTATCTCATAAAATACCACCCCTCTTTTCTGGTATCACTGTTCTATAAGCCGGCTCACGACTCGGCAATTGCCAAAAGAGATTGTCCTTACATTTCATCATGATCACGAATCCCCTTTTAAAAATATTGATCACCCCCATACCCTCCATGTGGGCGTCTGCAAAAAAATAACCGGGACCCGCTTTACTCAACATAAAGCGGGAGTCCCCTTACTTATTCCAGTTTCTGAACCCCCATTTCCACTGAAACTTCTGACGAGAAGAAACAGGGGCTCCCCATTTCCTCTATCCTAAGGGGGACCCACTTATCATGATCATAAGCGGGAGTCGCTTTTAATATTCGCAGATCAAAAGGACCCCCCGCCGATACTTTAGGGTCTCTGCCAAAAATAAAGGGGGACCCCCATAAGACACAAAGTGAGGTGGGGTACCTCATGGTCCCTTTCATCTACCTGAGCTTTGCGTGGAGCAGAGCGGTTAACGGGATCGTTAGTCTAGATCCCAGACGCAGGGCAGAAAAATCAGAATCTCTTATCGAGAATATTTGCACGAACCGACAAACAGCCGGAGCGGTATATAGGATCCTGGGAACTGTCCCGGGGAGTATCCACAACCCGGTTTTTGAGGCTAGCGGGATAGGACGTGAAGGGTCTGCCTCAATACGGGGCATTCCCTGATTTGGATAAGGCTCCCTTTATGGGAATGGACGGCAGCCGTGGGAAAAAAATATCAAAAAATCAGTTGGTTTTTGGAAAAAATCAGAGGGTCTTGTCGAGGATAACCTGCTGCGAACCGTCTGTAAAGACGGCGATACCCAGTACGCGATCCTTCCCGGGATCCGGGGCCGCAAGCAGTGCGTTTGCACCGATGGAAAGGATACCCCCGCTTGCCGGGCGATTCTGTATGCCGGCCGTTACGCTTGATCCGCCGATCCAGGTTGCCGGCGCCCCGCCGTTAACGGTCCAGTTAATCCCGACTACCGATCCTGCGTTCTGACCCCCGGCAAAGGTAACTGTCACGAACGACCCGTTTACCCGGTTGATCGTCGATGTCGCAATCTTGCCTTTCTGTATATTCCCGGTCATGCCCATTACAAACGCTACGATGACTGCGGCGAGGATGACCGTGATCGCAACCAGCAGGATAGTACTAACTACCTCAGAAATGGCCTCATTATTCTTTCTGTATTGCACCAAATGTATCACGCACCAGAGATATGCGCCACTTTGCGGGCGGAAAAGGATATGCGTTGTATATTGCTGTGAAAAGTTGATAAGCGTTCGTTCAGGATGTTGGCTTTTGGATCCCTATTGGCTGATGAACCTTGCTTTTGTGAAAAGGACGGTTCGTGACGCAAATGAAAAACCAGCAGATCTCAGGACACGCCTTAAGGCAAAGCAATTAAAGGTTTTCTTTTCCTATCAGCAGCTGAGCATGAAAGTCGCTATTCTCCAGCATATCGCGTCAGAACCGGCCGGTTTATTTGAAACGATCTTTATCGAACAGGGTGTCCCGTACGAGTATCTCCGGCTCTATGAGACCGGAGAAATACCGTCCGCTGCGGCCGGTGCTACCCATTTCCTGCTCATGGGCGGCCCGATGAGCGTCAATGACGAGAAAGAGCTGACCTACCTCAAAGAGGAGAAGGCGCTAATCCGGGATGCCATCGGCAGGGGTCGCCCGGTGCTCGGGATCTGCCTTGGAGCCCAGCTGATTGCCTCGGCTTTTGGTGCCCGGGTCTATCCGTACCAGCAGGAGACCGGCTGGTACCATCTTTCACGGACCCCGGAGGCACCCGGGATCTTCTCCCGGTTTCCGGGCCGGTTCCCAGCCTTCCAGCTTCATGGCGAAACCTTTGATCTCCCCCTTGGTGCCTGCCTTGCCGCCACCGGTACCGCCGTGAAGCATCAGGCATTCGTGTACAAAACCGCCACCGCCCTGCAGTTTCACCTCGAACTTACCGAGAGGATTATCCGGGACTGGATACGTGACCTGGACCCCGCACAGCAGGAGGCGATTGAAAAGGATACCCCTGCCTTTATAAGGGAAAGCAACCGGCTCTGCCGGCTGGTTGCCGGGGAGTTTATCACGTAAACCGGAAATGGCCCCGGCAACGAACCTTCCCCTTATTCAGGCAAACGGCTGTGCCGGGTCCAGCTGGATTTCATGCGGCAGCCGGGCCAGCGCTATGGCACCCAGGGCCCCAATAACGCCGTTGCCCCCGGTAAGGACGGCCCTGGCCTGCTGTGCGGTCTCTTCTGCCCGGGCACGGTCAACAACAGCGCACCGTACTGCTCTCCCATATTCCCTGAGCACCGGGGGAATCGTCATCCCCTTGAGAAACGCGAGCCCCCATTCGGGTGAAAGGGACTCGTTCTCGACAAATTCCCGGCTCTTGGCCATCACCCGGTCGATCCGGGATGGGTGCACAGCCACCTCGATGTAGCTTGATGAGTTGCCGGCTGTTTTATTGTCGATCTTATCGTTGAGCATCACTACATGATGGCTGATAGGGAGCACGCTCTTCCCCGCTGAAAGCCGGGTCAGCAGCGCAAGGGCGAGGGCAAATGTTGCCCCCCCGGCATTCGAGTCTGTATCGTCGACACCGATGGTGAGGTGGGTGAGCGCCTGGGTCCAGACCTTTCCCTCGACAATTCCCCCCACGTGATCCAGTTCAACGCGTGCCACCCCTTCAGCGCGTGCCATCATGTCGGTGAGCGAATACGCCGGCCCGCCGATACAGCGGATCCGCTGGATAATATGGTCGCCTGTACAGGCAATACCGGAGATCCCGACTGCAGCATCGGGCGAAAGACCGATGGAGACCGGCGCGTCCCCTATCCGGGCACACTCCCGCAGGAGCGTCCCGTCGCGTGTCACGGCGTTTATCACGCCACCGGCGCGGAGGTGATGGTACCCGCAGAAGGCTGCACACGCCCCACTCATGCAGTCGTGGAAGATCTCGACCCGTCTGCCGTCCGTGGTGGTGAAAATCCGCCGGCAGGTGCTCTCGGGTATGGCGGAGAGGGCTGCATAGCGGGCGGCCATCCTCCCGGACTTCTCCTTCTTTACGAGCACGCAGCCCTCCCGGACGAGCCTGGTTACCCAGTCCTGTGCCGTGCTCCGCGGGATACCTGCGGCTTTCTGGATATCGGTAACGGTAAAAAAACCGGCGTCCTGCGTGAACTGGCGCATCAGGCGCAGGTATTCCCGCCGGTGTTCAAGCACGCTTGCCATAGTGGTCGCGGATGTACAGGATGTCGCCGATGATAGCACTCGCCGTCTCGATCGACCCCGCGCCCTTCCCGATCAGGGTGATCTCCTTTGCCATGTCGGTTTCAAGGGTGAGCGCATTTAAGGTGCCCTCGACCACGAGCGGGTGGCTTTTCTCGATAAGTCTGGGCGAAACCCGGAAGATCTTCTTTTTCGGGATTGCTTCAGCGATGAGCCGGATGGTAAAGTCCCCCTCTTCGGCAAGCCGCAGGGCATCCGGGGTCAGG
>NZ_DATKKA010000005.1:0-10518 GCF_035543475.1 Methanoregula sp. | reverse complement strand
CATCGATCTCGAAGGCCTGGAGCAGGAGGAGGCAGCCGAGCGGCTGGGGGTTTCGCGGAAGACCGCTTGGCGGGACCTCCACGAGGCCCGGCGTAAGATCGCCGATGCCCTGGTCAACGGGAAGGGGATCGAGATGGCAGGCTGCCAAAAAGCGGCGGAAGGCCGGTGCCCGAAGTGCCCCAAGTAACGCCAGGTACGATTGTTTTTTTGCGTCGTTCCGTCATCTTTTTATGGTTCCGCTCATATGGGTAATTACCCTGTCTCTGACAGACGAGAAGATGCTTATGGCTTACGAGAAGATAGCGGTGAACTACCACGAGGCTTCGGAACAGCTCAAAAAGCTCCTGAACCTGAAGGGATCGCCGGTCGCCATCAGGTTTGCGCCCACGAAGGCCGATATTCCGGCCGGGATCCCGGAGCTGGACAAGACCATCCGGCACTGTTCGATGGTGAACCTGGCACGGATGGAGGGGAAGATCTTCTATGCCCCTGCCGAAAAGCACGAATGTAACGGCGGTGCGTGGTCGCTGGGCTTAAAGCCGATTTCCCCCACCCTGAAGAACGGCGAGTTCTACTTCAAGCTCGGGAAGTTCGACAGCGATGCGGCCTGCAAACGGACGATCGAGAAAATCCCGCATTTAGATACGGGAGAGACCTACGCCACGATGTATGCACCTCTCGAAACAACGCCGTTTTCCCCGCAGATCATCCTGATCGTCACCACCCCCCGCAACATGCTCAAGCTGGCCCAGAGCAGCCTCTTTAGGCTCGGCGGGAGGATCCATGCAGAGTTCTCCGGCATCCAGTCGGTCTGTGCAGATGCAACCGCCCAGACCTATCACTCCGGCCAGCCCAACTTCTCGCTGGGCTGCGACGGGTCCCGGAGGTTCTCCGGCATCGGCGATGACGAGATGGTGATGGGGTTCCCGGCCGAGATGCTGCCGGAACTGGTCACCGCACTGCCCATCGTGCTCGGGGCGGCAGGTTCAAAATAAGTTCGCCTGAATAAGGGGGGACGCCCGGTGCGCCGGCGCTTTTGCAGCAGCCGGGAGATGCACACGAGGGCAGGGTCCCTTGTATCTTTTTTTATACCCGATCCTTAAATCTTTATGCTCATATGCGTAATAATTCCCTGCGAAGATCGCGAAGGATGCACTATGCCGGGTTTTGACGGAAACGGGCCGATGAAACGGGGACGAGTGATCGGAAGGGGGAGAGGCCCCTGCGGAAAGAACACCGATACCTGCAGGGAGCCGGAAGGATCACCCGCGCCCGAAAAAAGACCAGCGGTACTACCAAAACAGGGGTGAACCGGAGCGCGGATACACCATGCCACAGCCATTTATCAGCGTGAACGACCTCTGCATGGACTTCGGTGATACGAGGGTTCTCAACAACGTCTCGTTCGAGATCCCGGAAGGGGAGATCCTCGGGGTTATCGGGAGAAGCGGGGCGGGAAAGAGCGTGTTGATGCACCTGCTCCGGGGAGTCGAGGAGTCCCCCGTCAGGGGTTCGATCGTGTACCACATGGCGGCCTGTGACCGCTGTTCGTACATGGACGTGCAGAGCCGGGCCGGGAACCGGTGCCCGAAGTGCGGCGGGGAGCTGGTTGCCGTCGACGTGGACCTCTGGGACGAGAAGAGCGACGGGATGAAGTCCCGCGTGATGAACCGGACCGCGATCATGTTCCAGCGGACCTTTGCCCTGTACGGCGACGACCGGGTGATTGAAAATGTGCTCCACGCGCTCGACGATATCCGGTACCCCCAGGAACAGGCAGTGAACCGGGCGGCCGACCTGATCGACCAGGTGAAACTCTCCCACCGGATGATGCATATCGCCCGCGACCTCTCGGGGGGAGAGAAACAGCGGGTGGTGCTTGCCCGGCAGCTTGCTAAAGAACCGGCGATGCTCTTTGCCGACGAGCCGACCGGCACTCTCGACCCCGAGACCGCCCGGCTGGTCCATGCCATGCTCACCGAAGCGGCGGAACGCAACCGGATGGGCATGATGGTGACCTCGCACTTCTCGCAGGTGATCGAGGACATGGCAGACCACGCGATGCTGCTCGTGAACGGCGAGATCGCAGCGATAGGTTCGCCAAAAAACGTCATCAGGTCGTTTGCAAAGGACTATCAGGAGATCGAAGAGTCCGCACCCCCGGCGTTCGGGGAGAAGATCCTCGCTGCCCGGGACGTGACGAAACGGTACGTCTCCGTGGACCGCGGGGTGGTCCGGGCCGTGAACTCCGTAACTTTTGATGTTGCACAGAAGGAGATCTTCGGGATCATCGGCAAGAGCGGGGCGGGAAAGACCACGCTCTCCCAGATCATCGCCGGGGTCATCGAGCCTACGAGCGGGGAAATGAACATCCTGATCGGGGACGACTGGGTGGACATGACCAGGCCGGGCATCACCGAGCGGGGGAGGGCAAAGGAGTACATCGGCCTCCTGCACCAGGAATACGACCTCTTCCCCCACCGGACGGTCCTTGATAACCTCACCGATTCCATCGGTCTTGAGTTCCCCAAGGAACTCGCGCAGCGCAAGGCGGTGTCAACCCTCGTGATGGCGGGTTTTTCCCCGGAGAAGGCACAAGAGATCCTCCCCCGGTTCCCGGGCGAGCTCTCCAATGGGGAACGGCACCGGGTGGCGCTGGCGCAGGTACTGATCCGGGAACCGCTTCTCGTGATCCTCGACGAACCGACCGGCACGATGGACCCGGTCACCAAGCAGGACGTAAAACACTCCATCCTGAACGCCCGCGACGAGATGGGGGAGACGTTCGTGGTGGTCTCGCACGATATGGACTTCGTGCGGGACATCTGCGACCGGCTCGCCCTGATGAGGGGCGGGAAGATCCTTTCTGTTGGCCCGGCGGCGGAGATCCTCGCACTGGTCTCCGACGACGAGAAGCATGACTGACACCCATACCCCCATTTTTTCGAGATGATCCTGACATGACAGTACCTCCACACGACAACGAACCGGCATGCGACCAGAACTGCAGCACCTGTGCATCGGCACAACCGCACAGCACCCCTGCGACAGGGCTGCCACCCAAGGCAGAGATCGATGTTCAGCACGTAATTCTCGTGCTGAGCGGTAAAGGCGGGGTCGGGAAATCCACCGTTGCGGTGAACCTGGCATCCGCCCTTGCCGACCATGGCAGAAAGGTCGGGCTGCTCGACCTCGATTTCCACGGCCCCAACATCCCCAAGATGCTGGGAGTCGAAAACCAGCGGCCGGCAATCCTCGGGAAACGCCTCGAGCCTGTCCGTATTACCGGCAACCTCGCGGTCATGTCCATGGCATTTTTACTCCCCGACACGAGCTCGCCCGTGGTCTGGCGGGGACCGGTGAAGATGAGCGCCATCCGCCAGTTCCTTGCCGAGGTGAACTGGGGAGCGCTCGATTTCCTGGTCGTCGACCTGCCACCCGGTACCGGCGACGAGGCACTCACGATCGCCCAGCTGGCGCCCAACGTGCGGGGTGCGGTGATTGTCACGACCCCGCAGGACGTGGCAGTGATGGATGCCACAAAGGCAGTGAAGTTTATCGAGAAGCTGGAGCTGCCGGTCCTGGGGATCATCGAGAACATGAGCGGGATGGTCTGCTCCCATTGCGGAGGAACGGTCGACGTGTTCGGCGAAGGCGGGGGAAAGAAGGCCGCGCACGATCTTGGCGTCCCGTTCCTTGGAGCAATCCCGCTTGACCCGGACCTAGTCCGGGCAGGTGACGAAGGCCGGCCCTTTATCCTGCGCCATGCCGATTCCCCGACCTACAAGGCAACTGACAGCGTGATGCAGCTTCTCATGGCACAGCTTGAGAGCATGACTCCCTGACCGGCGGGGCATAAACCCTCCGGCCATCCTGATACATTCCAAGAATATGAGAAAATATACCGGCGTACCTGAACTGCTGGAACAATTCATGAACGAGCAGGACGGCGATGAGCGATGGGTCACGGTAAGGGAGCTCCGCGACCGGTTCTGCCTCACCCGGTACCAGGGCAACACTGTCTCGGCCTTCCTGCGACGGCTGGAGTTTACCTCCTTTGGCCGGTTCCCGTACATTGTGGTAAAAATTGAATACCGGGAACGGCTGCACCCTTCCGATCCGCTCCAGTACCGGTACCTGGTCAGGAGAAACGACAGACCTGCCGGCAATACCGGACATGAGGGCCAGACATTGGCGGCCTGTTCCCCCGGGGATGACGCATTCTCTTTTCATCCGATGAAAACAAATATACCCTGACGAAGGGAAAAAACCGTAATGAAAAACCCGTTCCACGTGATGATCATCCCGACGCTGGGCTGCCCCTCGAAATGCAAATACTGCTGGAGTTCCGAGGAGGGGTCGCCGGTCATGAGCGTGGATACGGTCAGAGAGATCGTGGCATGGCTTAAAGACCTGCCCCGGGACCGGGTGACCTTTACCTTCCACGGAGGGGAGCCGCTCCTTGCCGGGGCAGAGTTCTACCGTGAGGCACTGCCAGTACTTGCCGACGGCCTTGCCCGGATGCACCCGGAGTTTGCAATGCAGACCAATCTCTGGCGCATGACGCCGGAGATCGCGGATGTCCTTGCGGAGTACCGTGTGCCGATCGGATCAAGTATCGACGGACCCGAGGCGATCACCGATTCGCAGCGCGGGGACGGGTACTACCAGAAGACGATGAAAGGGTACGAGATCGCAAAGGCCCACGGCCTCGATGTGCGTTTTATCTGCACGTTCACCAACAAGTCGGTGAAGAAAAAGGAGGAGATCTTCCAATTCTTCCTCGACAAGGGCTTCACCCTGAAGCTGCACCCGGCACTCCCGTCACTCCGGTCGGAGAACCCGAAAGAATGGGCACTGGAACCGACGGAATACGGCGAGCTTCTCGTGTACCTGCTCGACCGGGCGCTCGACCACATGGACGGGATCGAGGTGATGAACATTAACGATCTCTGCCGGTGCGTTTTCACCCGCCGGGGGAGCGTCTGCACGTACGTGGACTGCATGGGAAGCACATTTGCCATCGGGCCCGACGGGAGCATCTATCCCTGTTACCGGTTCGTAGGGATGCCGGAGTATGTGATGGGGAACGTGGCTGATCACCCCTCGATTGAGACCCTGATGAAATCACCGTCGGGGAAACTGATGCTCGCCTTCAAAGATTACGTGGATACGGCGTGCGCGACATGCAAACACATCAAGTACTGCCGGGGCGGGTGCCCGTACAATGCGATGGCCCCGACACCGGGAAGGATCGAGGGCGTTGACCCGCACTGCGTGGCCTATACCCGGATCTTCGATGAGATCGGGGACCGGCTCAACAGGGAGATGTTTTCCGCACCGCCAATGGAAACAGGCGGGTTTTCAATGCCGTCCCTGGGTAAACCCGTGGCTGTCGCAAAGCCCGGCGTGATGACCCTGATGCGGAAGAACGCAATGCGTTAGCCGGAAAAAAGAAAAAACCGGAAAATGTCTTTTTTCCTAGTCCAGCGGTGTCCAGATACCGATCAGGTTCCCTTCGGTGTCAAGGATCATCGCGGTCATTCCCACCCCAGGGATCTCGGTAACCGGCAGGGAGATCTTTCCGCCGAGGTTCTCCACCTTCGAGACCACGCCTTCGATATCCTCGACCTGGACAAACGAGAGGATCGGCTCCTTCTGGTGCCTTTTGTATAATCCCCCGGTGCTGAGGGCCCCGGGCTCCACCGGGCCGGTCAGTATTGCATGGTACTGCATCGCGGCGATCCCCATGGTGTCGGGGGAGGCGGGGACCGGGTCGATCTTCCAGCCAAGGAGGGCGGCATAGAACCGCCGTGCCCGGTCTACGTCATCAGCCGGGATCATGAAGTGCGTGAGATTTGCCATAGAATGGGGTGGGGAGCGGGAGATAATGAGTGCGACGGTCGGGACAAGGGAAAACGGCGGCGGGAAAAGGATGAGGAAGTGTTTCCAAAGTTGCTATAAACCATATAGAGGTGTACACAAAAAGGGGCAATATCCGAAGCGCAGTCCACGGGCTATGGGGAAAGCGGGAGACCGCACAGGTGCCAAGGAGCACATGGTGGGGGAGGGGGTGGGGGCCACCCCCCTCCCATGATCCGGAAAAAACCGGGGTACCCACCCCCCTTTGTAGGATCAGAGAGAGGGGGGTGGGAGCGTACAGAAATTGATAATTGGAGAGAGCGGTTCGCGAATAATCATATTATTGTACCAAAGACTCTCGAATACGAATTTTGTTGAATATATCTCCACAAATTCCCCTTATTTCACTGTAATTGCAACGCTTTCAGCCCGGATCCTGAAACCCACCCTGTTTCTGCCCCGAATTCATTTCCTTTTGCAAGGCTTTATATTCGAAAATCCCATGATCCTGTGTCAACGGGCGCCCCGAGACAGACGAGAAAAAGAAGAAGGAGGTGAAAAAGATGGCTGAATTCACACGGAACACCAGTGTCAAGTGTGCCGTCCGCACCCTTGCAGAGCCTATTGCGGACATCGGGGCATTTTCTTCGCTTGTCCAGTCCGTCATCATGGGCAACCCGTTCGGGTGCATCTCATATATGACCGCCAATGCAAACCATCCTCCCGTAGAGAAGATCCGTGAGACCTATACGGCACGGATCGCCTACCGGGACAGCAATGCAAAGAATGTTGGTATGACGGCAGAAACCTACAGCACGGTAACCGGGTTCAACGCCGGCATTACCGCAGTGCTCGCCAACACGGCCAACACTGCAGCCCACCGGGGTACCCCGGCCCGCAGCCCGGATGCAGACAGCTACTCCGCAACGCTCCGGTGTCATGACCCAAACGGCGAAATCTACTACGTGAACTTCTCCCGCAGGCAGGTCACTCTCTCCTCCTACGAGGACGAACGTATCAGGAGCAGAATCGAGACCTGGGCTGACAGCGTCCCGGCATTGGGATAATGCGGTCACATACCCGCCCACAAAGGGAAGGCGAAAAGGTACCGGCTCAACCAGGACCGGGCAAAACAACACTATCTAAGGATGATCAATCCTCACGGTCCTGGCAACCCGGACACGATGACCGAATCCACTCCAGCTCCTCACCGTCGGTCTGTCCGGTGGCGAGCACAAGATTGCTTGCCCCCAACGCAACCTGTCTTTCATTAACGAAAGTCCACATGACAAGAAAAACCGTTATCGGCCCCAGTTTTATAATTCGGGCTATAAAAACCCGTTTTCCCGAACGCGATTTCGAAACCTTTTAATCAAGATCTCACTAATTTTACACTGACCACAAAGAGTTTAAGAGTTTAACTCGATGTGCGTGGCATTGCATTTTGAATACTCTCGTGCATTCGCACGCAGGGAGGAGGCTAAATGGAACAAATAGTATTTGGCATTGGAATTACTGCATTGGCAGGAGCTCTTGCCACCGTAGCCGGTTCCGCGGAAGATACTGAATCCAACATCGGGTCCCAGGGTGACCCGAACTCACAGGTTCAGCTCGCTCCGCAGATGGGATTCGTGCACCGCATCTTCAATAAGGCGGTTGCTGGCGAACCCCCGGCGTATGGTCTATGGTGTGCTCTGGGCGCAGGACTTGCATGGGCCTTTTTGGCTATGCAGATCAACGCGGTTCTCGCGATTGTCCTCGCCTCTCTTCTTGCAGTCTTCGTTCAGGGCGTCTATGCGACCACCGCATACCTGGGCAGGACGGCAAGCCTTTCCAAGTTCGGTCAGCCGGTCTACGTGGACATCCTTAAGTCCATGACGACGGTTGCCATGGCTCATGCCTTTGTAGCAATTTTCTGTACCGTCACCATCTGTTACCTGATCAACGTTGCACTGGGACACCCGTTCCCGCTGCCGCTGCTTGGGTTCATCTGGGGAATTACACTCGGAGCAGCAGGATCTGCAACGGGTAACCCGTTCTATGGCAAGGAACGCCAGTACCAGAACCAGAAGTTCGGTGCCGGTGTCCCGATCTCGGCATCTGGTAACATCGTCCGGTACGCCGAAGCCGGCGAGCGCAACTCGATCGACAACGGGTTCTTCACCGCAAAGTTCGGCGGTCCCGCATCGGGTCTCTGCTTTGGCCTGATCGTATTCCTCGAACTCTGGCGTACCATTCTCTTCGACCAGATCGGAGCAGGATGGGGAGCCATTATCGTCGGTGTCCTGATCATTCTCGTCTTCACGGTCATTGACCGGTACATCGAGGTCTGGGCACGCAAGAACTACGGTCCCTACACGGCCCCGGCAAAGGAGGCAGCACCATGACCGCAGTAGCAGCAAAGCCGGCAGCAGGCTCGGCAATGAACCCCACCGCTATGGTGGTCGGTATCGTCATGCTCATCATCCTGCTCGGGATCGCCTACGTGGTCTCCCCCAGTCTCGGCCTCATGGCCCTGATCGGTGTGGTCATCGGCGGTGTCCTGATCGGATTCGGCGTCCACTTCGTGCCGGTCGGCGGTGCACCCGCCGCAATGGGCCAGGCACCCGGTATCGCAACCGGTGTTGCCATGCTCGCAGCCGGTGCCGGTCTCGCCGGTCTCTTCGGCGGCGCCTGGGCAGCCGCATCAAGCTCCACCGGTGCAGGATTTTTCCTCGCCATTATCACGGGCGGAGTCGGCGGCGGCATGATGATGGCCATCACCTGTATGATGGTCAACTTCGTGTACGTCTTTGGCATGGGTATCCCCGCGGCATCAGGTAAGGTATTAAAGGACCCGATCACCGGGGACTCCCAGCCTGAATACAAATCGCAGGGTACCGAAGGCCACGGTCTTCCGTTCGTCTCGTTTGTCGGCGGCGTTATCGGAGGTATTCTCGGTGGAGCTGGTGGAACGCTCATTTATATCGAGCTTCTCAACCTCTACCAGGCAACGCTCCCGAATGTCATGAACATCTCCGCAAGCCAGGCACTGCCGATCGCAGTCTCCGTAGCAGGAACCTTCGCCATCGGTATGTTCCTCGTGAATGCGGTGCTGACCGCCTACAACATCACCGGAACCATCGAGGGCCCGCACGACCCCAAGTTCAAGCGCTGGCCACGGTCGGTTGTTGCATCTGCGGTTGCATCGGCGCTCTGCGGTCTTGTTGCGATCCTTATCGTGGTGCTCTGAGGTGTTGAAATGACCGTAAAAGTTGAAGTAATCGAAGGAGGCGTCCCGCACAACAAGATCCTCATCGCAGGAGTGCTCTGCACGCTCGTGTGCCTGTACCTCTCCTATCTCAATGTGCTCACCAACACCGAGATGTTTTCGTTCTTCGGCGGCCTCGCCGCTGTTGCAGCCCTCATCTGGGGGAGCCACACGATCAAGGTACTGTGCAGCTACGGTATCGGTACCGGTGTCCCCTCGGCAGGTATGATTGCATTCGGTTCCGGTGTCATTGCGATGCTCCTTGCAACCAAGTTCGGCATTGCAGCACCCATCGTAGCACTCGTCCTTGCAGCCATCATCGGGCTCATCCTCGGGTATCTCGCAAACGAAGTCCTCAACATGAAGATCCCGGCCATGATCCAGGCTCTCACCGAGCTTGCGGTCGTCGGTGCACTCACGCTGATGGGCTTTGCCGTCCTTATCACCGGCAGCTTCACGTTTGCCGGCCTCACCACGGGAAGTATGACCCTGTTTGGCGCACTCTCCCTGCCCAGCTACCAGGTCTCGTTCATTGGTGGCGGTCTTACCGGAGTGGCATTCCTGCTCGGCGCAATCGCGATCCAGCACCCGTTCAACGCGTGCCTGGGACCCGGCTGGAAACAGGACAGGATGCTCATGCTGACCGCAGAGTGCGGTTTCCTCTCCATGATCGTGGCAGCCATCATGTCGTTTGCTCTCGTCAGCGCCGGATCAGCGATCATCTCGCTTATCATTGCACTCGTTGGCTGGCTCTACACCTACTGCGAGTACATCAGGCTCTCGAAGCGCGATGCCTTCGCGTGGCTTGACTCAAAGCCGATTCCTGAAGTGGAGGGACACTAACCATGGCATACGTTATTGTTCTCCCGGAATTCGGCCTCGTTGCCGACCCCGTTGTCGGTATCATCACGACCGCCGGCGAATCACTCTCCCCGGTCGTTGACAAGGTAGCAGTCCTCGAGGCATCGGCAGACGATCTCGTCAACATGCTCTCCGGCGAAGGAAACTATGTTGCATCCTTCCCGGGCCGCGAGAAGACCCTTGTTGTCGGTGGCAGCATCAATGCCTTCTGGTACGGGCTTGCCATCGGACTACTCCTTGCAGGAGTTATTGCATTCCAGCTGGTGAAGGTGGGCTGATATGGCAGACAAGAAATCCCCCGCAAGTGGATGGCCGCTCGTCAAGGGCGACTTCCACTCCGGAGATGCAAACAGCTGCGTCGCTGTTATCACCATGGGTTCCCACCTCGACGAGCAGGGTATCTGTGATGCAGGCGCAGCGATGTGCGGTTCCTGTAAGACCGAGAATCTCGGTCTTGAAAAGGTCATCGCCAATTACATCGCCAACCCCAACATCAGGTTCATGATCCTCTGTGGTACCGAAGTCAAGGGCCACCTCTCCGGCCA
>NZ_DATKKA010000004.1:0-182819 GCF_035543475.1 Methanoregula sp. | reverse complement strand
ATGCCAGCCTACGTGTACGGCAAGGCGCAGCTCGACGAGGTCATGAAGAAGTGAGGCCGGATCTCACCGGGAAAGAGTGAAGTGCTCCCCTTTTTTTCTAAGTTTTGATCGTTTGCGGGAATGGATTCCGGCATGGTACCGCGGACAGGGAAGAGGCCGCGCCGCGCTCATCACCATCCAATGATTTTTCACCCTCCGTATCCAAGCATCATCTATGCCCGTAAAAGTCCTCGCGTTCGCCGGCAGCCCGCGGAGGTTTGGCAATTCGGAGACGCTGCTTGACTGGACGCTTGCATCCATGGCAGAAGAGCCGGACGTCTCTATAGAGAAAGTCCCCCTCACCGAAGCAGACATTAACCCCTGCCGGGGGTGCAATGCGTGTGAAAAGCTGAACAAATGTGTCCAGCGCGACGGGATGGACGCCTGGCATGATAAGATCATTGAAGCGGACTGTATTGTCCTCTCCTCACCCATCTTCTGCATGGGACTCTGTTCACAGGTAAAAGCCCTCGTTGACCGTGCCCAGGTCTTCCGGTCGCGAAAATATGTCCTCAAACTGCCAATTGTACCTCCCGAACGCAAAGGTAAACGCCTGGGTGTCTTCCTGGCGACCGCGGGGCAGACCTGGCCGCATGTTTTTGATGCAGCGGTGCCGTCGGTCAAATGTTTTTACCACGTGATCGAGATCCGGGATGCAGACATCAGCTACCTGATGGTCAACGGGGTTGACGAGAAAGGGGCAATTGAAACTCACCCCACTGCCCGTACCGATGCAGGAAAACTGGGAAAATCCGTTATTGCCGAACTGAAAAAGCGACTGGCGGAAGGGACACCGTCATGACCGTAAAAGTCCTGGGCATCTCGGGGAGCCCGCGCCGGCACGGGAATACCGAGACGTTGCTCGATAGTTTCCTTGACGGGGCAAAGGCTGCGGGAGCGTCAGTAGAGAAGGTGGTGCTCAGGGAGATCGATTACACGCCCTGCCGGGGGTGCAATGCCTGCCACAAGACTGGCGAATGTATCGTAAAGGACGATGCCCCGGGGGTATACGACAGGATCCTCGGCGCCGATATCCTTGCCGTTGCATCGCCCATCTACAGCATGGGGATCACCGCCCAGCTCAAGGGATTCATTGACCGCGCCCAGTACCTCTGGGCACGCAAGTTCATACTCAAAACGCTGGATTTCCCCGAAGATCATATCCGGCGGCACAAGGGTGTCTTTATCTCGACCGCCGGCCAGAACCTCGATCACGTGTTCGACAGCGCCTTTCCCGCCATCACCGCGCTTTTCCATGGTACGGGGTTTGATTATGTGGAGAACATCGTGGCCAACAACATGGACACCTGGAACGGGATCAAAAATCACCCGACCGCACTCAAAGAGGCGTACGAGAAAGGGCAGCAGATCGTGCGGGATTTAGAGATACTCACCGGGAACAGCTGAAATCCCCGGGCCGTTTTAAAAAAAAGATCAGAGGATATAGAAAGAGCTGACCAGCACTGCAAAGGATGTGGCCAGCAGGAGGATAAAGGCTGGAATGTTCCAGGACAGGACCTTGTTGCCATCGAGGATGCTGATCGGGAGCATGTTGAACGCAGCGATCATCGCGTTGATCTGAATTCCGAAGATCCCAATCTGATACAGGAGTGTGCTGGGTGCCATGGCAAGGGGACCGCTGACCAGGTAAAGCGCAGCAAACGGGATACAGAGCAGGAGGTTGGTGACCGGGCCTGCAGCCGAGATCTTTCCGTTCTCCTCGCGGGTGAGCGTCCGGCCGTCCGGTCTTGTGCTGTAGATCACAGTTGCACCGGGAGCGGCAAAGACAAAACCCACCAGTGCGGCAAGTGCAACCGCGATGAGCAGCATGAAATTGTTCTTCCGGAATTCAGCCCAGAAGCCGTATTTTATCGCGGCAAACTTGTGGGCCAGTTCATGAGCGACAAGCCCGATGCCTGCGGTGAGGAGAGCGATGACCAGATAGATCAGGGCAGTTTTCGGGTCAGCGGGCTGGATAGGACCAAGAACCCCATAGGGTGCGAGCTTGATGATGGCAAACGAGAGCGATACGGCCAGCCATGCGGCAAAGAGATCGTATTCTTCGCGCCGGGTAATCTTTCCGAGCATGAAACCACTGGAACAGATAGGGCGCTCCAGTGATATGTGTCTTCGTGTGCAGACAGCAGAATATCCTGTCATCACGTTTATCCGTTTTTCCTGCGATGTACTTTCCTATGACCATTGAGGAAGTCCGGGCAGAGATCACCCAGATCGATGAGGAGATCATCCTTCTTATCGCGCGACGACAGAGCCTTGCGGGAAAAATTGCCGCAATCAAGCAGGAGCGGGGGATACCGGTTCACGACAACCAGCGCAAGATCGATGTGCTGGACTATGTGATGAAACTGGCAAAGGCGCACCATATCGACCCGGTGCCGATTAAGGGGATCTTTGAAACCCTGATCGGGATGAACGAGAAGGCGCAGCGGGCAGCAATGGAAAAACCCGTCCCGAAAAGAACTGCCCGGAAATAATTTTTTTTTTTGAATACTTTTTGCCGGGATCCGAAGTCCTCCCGGGCTCATTACCGGAAAAACGGGTTTTTTGTCTCCGTCACAGGGACAGCGGACCCAGGAGGATAAAGACCCCGACAAGGATCATGGCAACGCCAATCATAAACCGGAGCTTCCGGCGGTTCTCCAGCCTCCACGTGTTTACCCGCTCCGGGGGAATACCCAGGACAACGGCAAAGAGGATGACGATAAGAGGCAGGACAAAGATGAAATTATAGAGAAGGAGGTAGGGGAGTCCCTCGGAGAACGTGAGCGTGTTGCTGATCAGGCTGAGGATGGAGAGGTAGATCCCGCCGGTACAGGGTAGTTCGAAGATGCCCACAAGGACACCCAGCACAAAGGCCGCGGGCAGCGTGGCGGTCGTAATATACTGCTCGATCACCGGTTTCTTCGATTCGGGAATGGCGAGGAAGAACCCCTCTTTTTTAATTACTGCCTCGATGATGTTTACGGATCCAAGGACAATAGCGATCGCCGCAGCGACAAATGCGATCAGGCTCGAGATCCCGGAGATATGCACGAACGAGAGGATGCCGATGCCGGAGATGAAGTAGAACAAAAAGACCGCGGCAATGTAGGTAATACCGACCATCAGTACCTGCCGGCGGGACTGGAGCGCGATGATGGAGAGCAGGAGGATGATCAGGACCGTAAAGGCACAGGGGTTGATGCTGTCGATCCCGGCGCAAACGATCACCAGGGGAATGGTGAGCGCGGTAAAGCTCCCCGGGCAGTTTCCGGCAGGGGTAATATTATCTATTGGTTCACTGTTGGATGAGGACTGCTCGTCGAGGACTGCCTGTTCCAGCTGGTCCCGGATCTGGTCTACTCCGACAAGCGCATGGTTCCCGATAATGATCGTGGGGACCCCGGGGGACGTTATCCCGAATTTTTTGTCCATCGAAAGGAACAGGGCCTGGTTGGTGGCGTTGTGGTAGACCTCAAGCTGTTCAAGACTGAGATCCGGGTACCGGGATTGCACCTCTGCAATAAAGGGTTTTATCTCATCACAGTGACTGCATCCCTCGCCATAGAAATAATACCCGGTAATGGTACGATTTGCAGCAGGGGATAAAAGGGAGGCCGTGGAGGACTGGTTGCCCACGGTAAGTTCAGGAGTTACTTTTTTTTTTCAATGGCCCGGAGGTATCCCTCAAGTTTATCCGGAATCTCCAGTTGTCCGATAAGTACGGTTTTCCCGATCACGACTTCAGGGACTCCCTGAGGGGAAGAGATGCCAGCCGCTGCATTTACCTGCGTATAGGTCTGCTGGTTGGTCTGGTTGTACCAGACTTCAAGCATCCGGATATCGACATCGGGATACTTTTTGGTCATATTTTCCATAAATGGCTCTATGGCCGCGCAGTGCGGGCATCCCTGGCCATAGAAATAGTAGACGATGCTGTCGTTTGCGACCGATGGCGTGGCTGCAGGGGTCGTCCCCTGGGCAGCGAAAACAAGAGACGCAACGCTCGCTGCAGCGATGATCACGAACAATGCAACAACAAATTTTATGATCCTGTCCATCCGGTGACTCCTGTCCGCTTTCTGAAGTAATGGAGTAGTTCCTACGAGAGTGTTGGTTGCAGCGTGTAAAAATCTACTGGAGGGAGATCATCGTTCCGACACCCTCATGGGTGAAGAGTTCGAGGATCAGATTGTGCTCCACGTTGCCGTTGATGATATGGGAGTACCGGACGCCGTTTTCGACCGCCTTTATGACCGAGGAGACCTTCGGGATCATCCCTTCCCCGATAGCACCTGAGGTGAGGAGCGCGTTCGCTTCCGTAACGGAGAGCTTGCGGAAGACATGGGTCCTTTTCGCATCCATCACCCCGTCGACATCGGTCATATTGATCAGCTTGTACGCCTTGAGCGCAATGGCAATATCGCCGGCGGCCGTATCCGCATTGATGTTGAGGCTTCCCCCATAACGATCGATCGCGATCGGGGAGATAACCGGGATATAGTCCCGTTCAAGAAGGGTGGTGAGGAGGGCAGGGTCGATCCATTCGACTTCGCCGACATGCCCGAGGTCTACTTCCTGCTCCACGCCCTCCACTTTCACTTTCTGGAGCTCCATCTTCTTTGCGATGATGATGTTCCCGTCACTTCCCGAGAGCCCGACGCCCCGTGCGCCGCACTTTGCGATGAGCGATATGATCCCCTTGTTGATCTTGCCCACGAGCACCATCTGGGCGATCTCCAGCGTTTCCTGGTCGGTGACCCGCAGGCCGCCAACAAAGACGGACTCCTTTCCCAGAGCCTTCATCTTCTCGGTGATCTCCGGTCCCCCGCCATGGACCAGCACAACGCGGATCCCAACGTAGTGGAGAAGGACGGCATCCCTGATGGCATTTTCAAGGACCACCGGGTCCACCATCGCATGCCCTCCCAGCTTGATGACGATCGTTTTACCGTGGAACTGCTGGATATAGGGCAGTGCTTCCATCAGGACGTCTTCGCGTTTCATCATGTCGTATATCTCCCATTGATCTCAACATACTTTTCGGTGAGATCACAGCCCCACGCGGTGGCCTCTTCCTTCCCGGCACCCAGATCGAGCACAAAAATGACCTTGTTCCCGTGCATGGCCGCCTTGGCTTTCGAGAGATCGGCGATAATCTCGCCGGATTTCACCAGGGGGTACTTATGATTCCCGTCGCTGATCCAGAGCGACGCTGCATTGGGATCAAACCTGACCCCGGCCCGCCCGGCAGCAGCGATAACCCGGCCCCAGTTGGGATCCTCTCCATAGACTGCGGTCTTTACCAGGGGGGATTCGATGATCACCCGAGCGACTTTTGCTGCAGCCTCCTCTTTGGGGGCACCCCGTACCGTCACCTCAAGGAGCTTGCTTGCCCCTTCCCCGTCAGCTGCGATCTGCTTTGCCAGCGAGCGGCAGCATTCTTCGAGGGCGGCGGAGAATTCCGCGGCCCTGACCTTGCCGGATTCCCCGGTTGCAATACAGAGAGCAATGTCATTGGTACTCGTGTCCCCATCGACAACGACCCGGTTAAATGTCCTTTTCGTGGCAGTTTTGAGTGTCTCCCGGAGGGGCTTTGCCCCCATCTCGGCATCGGTATAGATGAACGCGAGCATCGTGCCCATGTTGGGCGCGATCATACCGCTTCCCTTGGCAATCCCTCCGATCGTAAAACCTTCCTTTTTTACGAGCGCGTGCTTGGGCTGGAGATCAGTTGTCATGATCGCCCGGACCGTACGGTCCTCGGCTGACGGCGTGGAGGTAAGGTTGAGCGCCACCTCGGCACACTGGCGCCGGATCAGGGGCAGGTCTAGATACCGGCCGATGACCCCGGTACTGGCGACACCGACCGCGGAACTGTCCACGCCAAGGGCGGATCCGGCATATTCCGTCATGGTGACTGCGTCATCGTAGCCACGCTGGCCGGTATAGGCATTTGCACAACCGCTGTTGGCGATTACCGCATCCAGTTTTCCTTTTCGGATCTGTTTTCGCATCAGTTCTATCGGTGCGGCCCTTGCGAGATTTGCCGTAAATACCCCGGCTGCAGTCCCGCTTGCCCGGATCAGGGCAAGACCGAATTTTCCTTCCTTAACGCCGTTTGCGGTAACTCCTTTGACCGCGCAGAGACTTTTGTAGGCCATATTTCGTTTTCCTCCAGTGGACTGTGAAATGTAAACAGGGAGAGCGTTATGAGCGGGATGCACCGACTGCCTGGACAATATCCGCCCGGGTGAGAATGCCAACGAGGGTTTTCCCGTCAAGTACCGGCAGCCGTGCAATGCTTTCCCGGAGCATGAGAGCGGCTGCATCCTCGATATCCATATCGCCGGTTACCGTGATCACCCGGGCGGTCATCACTTTTTTTACCGGCATTTCCCCGATATTTTTGAGAGCGTCTTTCGTTTTCTCCCAGTTGATATATTCCCGTATCGGCACCTCAATGATCTCAAGAGGTGACGGGAGCCAGAGGTCGTCGGAGAGCTTCCTGGTCTCCAGCTGGGCAATGACGTCGGATTCCGTGATGATACCGGCAAGCACCTCCCCGTCTAGCACCGGCAGTCCGCCAATATGGTGCTGGCGCAGGATTGCAACAGCGTCACGGAGTGGGGTGTCCACGGTGCAGGTTATCGGGTTTTTGGTCATGGCTTCTGAAACAAGCATGGGTTATCACCGTTCAGGGCAGCATACCGGCTGCATCGAGCCCGTCGGTTTCCTTAAAACCGCACATGAGGTTCATGTTCTGGATTGCCTGGCCGCTTGCGCCCTTGACGAGGTTATCGATCGCTGATACCACGACTACCCGTTTGCCCTCGCTCTCCACCATGATATCGCAGAAATTGCTGCCCCGGACTGCCGAGAGCATCGGCTTCTGGTACCGGACAAAAAATTCGTTCCGGTAGTATTCGCGGTAAAGTTTCTCGACCTCTTTTGTCTCCATGGGTTCGTTCAGGAGAATATGGGCCGTTGTGAGGATGCCGCGGTTGACCGGGACGAGATGAGGCGTGAAGTAGCAGGAGGCCTTTGAACCAAGGAAGGCGAGCTCCTGTTTCATCTCCGCAAGGTGGCGGTGGCTGGTCCATTTGTAGGGATTGACATTATCACCGACATTGGGATAGTGCGTGGTGGCGGAAGGGTTGTCACCTGCTCCGCTCACCCCGGTCTTTGAATCAAAGATCACGGTGTGGGCATATTTGGCGAGAGGGGCGGCGGCTAACGTTGCTCCGGTAGGGAAACATCCGGGATTTGCCACAAATTTCGCGTTGATACAATCTTTCCGGTGGATCTCGGGGATGCCATACGGAGCGGCGAAATAATCTGAATGAGTAACGCCGTATACTTTCTCGAAAACCTCTTTGGGAAGCCGGTAGTCGGCACTGAGATCGACGACTTTGATCCCCCGCGAGAGCAGTTTCCCTGCGATCGTCATGGCTGCAGTGTGCGGAACCGCAAGGAAGGCAACGTCTGCATCAATGGCATCGGGCGCCGGGTTCTCGAATTTGAGATCAGAAAATCCCGTAAGGTGAGGGTGTACCTCGGAGAGTGGTGTTCCTGCAAGGCTGCGTGACGTGACGCAGGTTACCTTTGCAGAAGAATGATGATACAACAGGCGGACCAGTTCGCCGCCGGCGTACCCGGATGCGCCGACAATCGCAACTTTCATACTAGGATCTTTTCATTCCTGAAATCTTAACCTTTTGCGGGAATGACGGCGATATGAAAAGGAAAACGGGAATTCCCGGAAGGATTACCGTTCGAGTTTCCGGGTATAGATATCGAAGATCCGCTGACCCAGAATCTCGATCCGCTGCCGGTCCTCAAGGCCTTCCAGGAGATCGGCAGGTATCGCGCCGACACCCCTGCTTGCTCCAAGGTACGCCCCGCAGAGGAAGCCGATGGTATCGGTGTTTCCCCCCACGTGGGCGGCAACCGTCAGGAGATCCGCAGGACGCTCGTACCTGCTGATCAGGAAAAATGCGATGGGTAACGTCTGGTACAGGGAGACATCGTTACCGATCTTGAGAATGGCAGTTTCCGTCTCAATGCCCTCTTTTTCGAGCTCGATTGCATTATGGATCTTCCCCCCCAGCACCTCGTCTTCGTTCCTGGCCTGGATAAGTGCCCTGCCAATCGGATCACCGTTCTCGTGGAGGGCGCAGTATACCAGGGTGACAAACGTGGAAACCGCTGCATGGGCTGCCGGGTGGGTATGGGTGATCGTGCAGGCCCGTACGGCCCGCTCAATCGCCTCATGAATATCCGAGTAGGCAAGGGCGAACGGAAGGGCTGCAGGAAGGCAGCCGGCAGTTGTCGATTTCACGCCGCTGGATTTGGCCTGACCTGCAACCATGTGGTCGCAGGCCGCTGATACCGATCCGTCAGGGAACCGAAGCACCTCACGGGAATAACATTCCTTTAACGCCAGGCCATACCGCTCGTCAGTATATTTCCCATCTGCAAGGAGGGTGGCCACAAGGATCATGATCTGGGTATCGTCCGTATACTGGCCGGGGGCCAGGCCATCGTTGGGATGACCCTTGTACGCCTTCCGGAACCCGTACCGCATCTTGGAAAGGCCGGGCATCGTGCTCTCGTTTGGCATGCCCAGGGCATCACCCACCGCCGCCCCCAGCATACAGCCCTTGATTCTGTCCAGCATTGATACAGTATTGAAAGACTCCGCTAGATAAAGAATTCTTATATTATTCTTTTTTCCGAAAGCCGCGACGCTGTCTGCTGGTAACGATGGGAGTCCCGCACCGGACGCAGCAGGTGATTTTATTTCCTGATACACGTATTTTGTCTCTGAGGCGGCCACCTGATCGCCAAAATTTAAATACGAATTTAACATGATTAATTATGTAGAATATGGGGGGAGACATGAGCGAGAACTTCGATGTCAAACTCGTGGAGAACGCAAAGTACTACACACCTGATGCAGAGTACAGACGTTCATCGTGGACAGGCGACTACCAGGAAGCGTACCAGCGGTTCCTTGCAGATCCCGATGCGTTCTGGGAGACCATCGCAAAGGAACTCGAATGGATCCGTCCCTGGGACCGGGTCTGTGAGTGGAACTATCCCTATGCCCGGTGGTTTGTGAATGCGCAGCTCAACATCACCGCAAACTGCCTCGATCGCCATGTAGCCGGTGACCGCCGCAACAAGGTGGCCCTCATCTGGCGGGGCGAAGAGGGTAAGGAGAGAGTATACTCCTACCAGCGGTTGCTTGGAGAAGTCTCACGATTCGCAAACGGCCTCAGGAAACTGGGAGTGAAGAAAGGCGACCGGGTCTGTATCTACATGCCCATGGTACCGGAACAACTGATAGCGATGCTTGCCTGCGCCCGTATCGGGGCAGTGCACAGCGTTGTCTTTGCCGGTTTCGGGACAGGCGCCCTGAACATGCGGATCAATGATGCAGAGGCCAAAGTAGTGATCACCGCGGATATCTCGATCCGGCGCGGCAAGGCAATCCCCCTGATCACGATTGTCCAGGAGTCCATCGTACATGCTCCGTCCGTGGAACATGTGATTATCTACCGGAGGCGCAAGGAGCCCCCGGTCGAGCTCCACCCGGGACGGGAGCATGATTTCTACGGGATCATGGAAGATGTACCGGCTGAATGCCCCTGCGAGATCATGGACGCAGAAGATCCGCTCTTCATCCTCTATACGAGCGGATCAACCGGCACACCCAAGGGTGTTGTCCATACCTGCGGAGGCTACATGGTCGGGGCGTATTATACCGCAAAAACGGTCTTTGACCTCAAGGAGCGGGACATCTACTGGTGCACCGCGGACCCCGGCTGGATCACCGGCCACACCTACATCGTGTACGGTCCGCTTGCTGCAGGAGCCACCGTGTTTATCTCGGAGATCACCCCGGATTACCCGGACCCCGGAAGCTGGTGGAAGCTCATCCAGGAGCAGCAGGTCTCGGTCTTCTACACGGCCCCGACAGCGATCCGGACGTTCATGAAAGTGGGGGAGAAATGGCCAGACCGGTACAACCTCAGCTCCCTGCGCATCATCGGGTCCGTCGGAGAGCCGCTCAATCCCGAGGCATTCGAATGGTATTACCGGGTGATCGGGAAGAACCGGTGCCCGATCGTTGATACCTGGTGGCAGACAGAGACCGGCATGCAGATGATCACAACCATGGTAGGCGAGCCGATGCGGCCCGGGTTCGCGGGGAAGGCCATCCCCGGAGTGGAAGTGGATGTCACCGATAAAACGGGAAAGCCGGTACCGCCGGGCACGGGAGGATTCCTCGTGATCAAAAAGCCGTGGCCATCCATGCTGCGCACGGTGTACAAAAATGATGCACGGTACCGGCAGTACTGGGAAACGATCAACGGCGTCTATGCAGCAGGAGACCTTGCGGTCAAGGGAACGGATGGTTACATCATGGTGATCGGCAGGGCCGATGACATCATCATCGTCTCGGGGCACAACATCGGGACGGCAGAAGTCGAAAGCGCGCTTGTCTCCCACCACGCTGTAGCTGAGGCCGCGGTGATCGGAAAACCCGATGTTATCAAAGGAAATGCAATCAAGGCCTTTGTCATCCTCCGCGTGGGGAACAAACCGAGCGAGAAGCTCACCCAGGACCTGATCTACCATGTGCGGATGACCCTCGGGCCCATCGCGGTCCCCCATGAGATCGAATATGTCGACAAACTGCCCAAGACCCGCAGCGGCAAGATCATGCGCCGGGTCCTGAAAGCAAAGGAGCTCGGGATGGACCCCGGCGATATCTCGACCCTGGAAGAATGAAGGAAAAAAGCCGGTACCGCAGGCTGACTACCAGAGAGAATGGAACCAAAAAAGAGGAAGATAATCATGCAGAATGAGACGACACCACAGGCATCGGCCGTGAAAAACCTGGATATGACCGCAAACCCGGCACCCCTTGGGCTGCTCGGGTTTGGTATGACCACCGTGCTCCTGAACCTGCACAATGCAGGGTTCTTTGCGCTCGGGTCCATGATCCTCGCCATGGGGATCTTCTACGGGGGCCTGGCCCAGATCATCGCGGGTATCGAGGAGTGGAAAAAGAACAATACGTTCGGGGCTACGGCATTCACTTCCTACGGGGCGTTCTGGCTGACACTCGTCGCCCTGCTGGTGCTGCCGAAGCTGGGCCTCGCCGCGGCACCGGATGCAACCTCGATGGCGGCGTACCTGGCGATGTGGGGGATCTTCACGCTGGTCATGTTCGTCGGCACCCTGAAGGCGAACCGTGCCCTCCAGCTGGTCTTTGCGACGCTGGCGATCCTGTTCTTCCTGCTCGCCGCAGGAGAGGCTACCGGGAACGGGACCATCACGGTTATCGCCGGTTATGTGGGGATCCTCTGCGGGTTCCTTGCCGTCTATGCAGGCCTCGCCCAGGTGCTCAACGAGATGTACAAAAAGACCGTTGCGCCCCTCGGTTAAACCCCGCCTTCCTTTTTTCCCGTGCCCGGGGTATTCCGGAGAGACCCGGAAACGTCATACGAACCGGGCGATCTTCCTGCGTCGGGCGATCCGGTAGCCCGATATGACCTGAATGGATTCACCGAACTCCTGGTCCAGTCCAGGATCCCCGGAGTCCACGTACAGAAGGGGGGTTTCCTGCAGTTTGTGCGGTGTTGCAACGATGATCAGGTTCTGCAGTCCCACACGCCGGACTACCGACGCGCTGATCTGCTGGTTTCCCCGGCCGAGGATAAACCCCTGGGCACCGATGGGGCTGAGAATGATCCTTGTCTCCGGGTACCGGCTGACCAGATCGAGGAGGGCTTTTTCATTTGCATCCGCAGCAATGAGGTTTCCGTCACGGACGGTATCTACGCCAAGCAGTGTTTTTTTGATTCCCAGCCGCCGTGCGATCGCTTCGGTTGTTGTCCCTGCCCCGAGGACATAGAGCACACCGGGGAGCATCACCTCCAGCAGGAACCGGGCGATCTCCTCCTTGGCCCGGTCTTCATCAGCCTCCTCAAACACCTGCTTTGCCGTCTGGGTCATCTGGGCACGGGAGGGTACGCGGGCGATGCCGGAGAGGTGTGTCTCAAGCACGCCCTCCCGGTACGCGTTCTCATCAACGTCCATAATCTCCCCGTCCTGGAGACCGTACGATCCGGAGACAAGCCCGGCCGCAGTTGCCGGATCAAGGGCAAAGACCGCAGAGTACATCTTCACCCCCGCAGGGATGCCAAGAAGGGGAACCGTCCGCCCGGCAATGGAAAAAACATCCCGGGCAGTCCCGTCGCCGCCGCAGAACAGGATCAGGTCAATTCCTTCCCGGAGGAAGGCAGCGACCGCCTCTTTGGTATCTTCAGTGGTGGTGATTGCGGCAGGCTGGTAAACTACCCGGAAATCCCGGATGCCGGCATCCCGGAGTGCGGATGCCCCCATCGCGCCGGCACAGGTGGTAAACCGGATATCTGCATCTTTTGCAAGGAGACGGAGCGTGATCCCCGCCCGCTCCTGCGCCCGGGGGAGAGCCCCACGGCGGCGGGCCTCCTCCACGTTCCCATCCGTCCCCTTGAGGCCGACGGATCCTCCCATGCCGGCAACAGGGTTGATAAGAAAGCCGATACGGCGCATAAAAAAGGAAGGTCTCAGGAAATCTTCGGGATCCGCCCAAGGGCCTGCTTGATCAGTTCATCAGGATACTCGTAATCCACGAGCTTGCCGCCGTAGAAAGCGTCATAGGCGGTCATATCGAAGTTGCCGTGGCCGGAGCAGTTGAAGAGAATGGTCTTTGCCTCGCCGGTCTTTCTGCACGCAAGCGCCTCGTCAATTGCGGACTTCACCGCGTGGGACGTCTCGGGAGCAACGATGATCCCTTCAGTCCGGGCAAAGGTCTGGGCCGCCTCGAACACTTCGCTCTGGTGGTAGGCGACCGCCCGCATCACGCCATCGTGGACGAGCCGTGAGACAATGGGCGAGTCCCCGTGGTAGCGCAGGCCGCCCGCATGCATCGCCGGCGGTACAAAGTCGTGGCCGAGGGTGAACATCTTCAGGAGCGGGGTGTAGCCTGCCTCGTCGGCCAGGTCGTACGTATACAGGCCCTTGGTCAGGCTGGGGCATGAGGCCGGCTCGGCACCGATGATATCGACGTCTTTATGTTTCCCGGTCAACTTGTCACCGGCAAACGGGAACGAGATGCCGGCAAAGTTCGAACCGCCGCCCACGCACCCGATCACCACATCCGGGTAGGCATCGACCGATGCCAGCTGCTCGCGGCACTCGAGACCGATCACTGTCTGGTGAAGACAGACATGGTTGAGGACAGACCCCAGCGCATAGTTTGTATTGTTGTGGCTTGCCGCATCCTCGACCGCTTCTGAGATCGCCATGCCCAGGCTTCCCGGGGTCTCGGGATCCTTTTTGAGCATCTCGCGCCCGGCGTTCGTTTTTGTGCTCGGGCTCGGGATACACTCCGCCCCCCAGACCTGCATCATCGATTTCCGGTACGGCTTCTGCGTATAGCTCGACCGGACCATGTACACGGTGCACTCGAGGTCATAGAGCATCGTGGCAAAGGACATGGCCGAGCCCCACTGGCCGGCACCGGTCTCGGTCGCAATCCTCTCTATACCGGCCTTCATGTTGTAGTATGCCTGCGGAATGGAGGTATTGGTCTTGTGGCTCCCGGCAGGGCTCACACCCTCCCACTTGTAGTAGATCTTTGCCGGGGTTTTCAGGAATTTCTCGAGCCGGTGCGCACGGTACAGGGGGGCTGGCCGGTAGAGCCGGAACACGTCCCGTACCTCTTCAGGAATATCCACGTACCGGTCGGTCGTCACTTCCTGCCGGATGAGTTCCATCGGGAAGATCGCGGAGAGATCCGCGGGGCCGATGGGCTTGTGGGTCTGCGGGTGGAGGGGAGGATCGAGCGGGGAGGGCAGGTCCGCCTGGATGTTATACCACTGTTTGGGGATCTGCTCCTCGTCAAGGAGGATCTTGGTCTGCATGCCCGGTTATTCTGTTTTGTACAAATATATACATTGTGGAACGTTTTTGCTATTTGGTGCATTTTTATATACCGGGGCCTGCGCGAATGATCGCAATCCACAGCAGAAAATATTCGCACAAACGGCAGGACTTCCGGGAAGGCTATTATCTTTGGCTGATGAATGTGTGATGATATCAGAACGTACGGGAAATTTCCGCTGATTGTACTTCAGGAATGGACGTGTGGTATGGGAATAAAATTAGCAGATCTCATGATAAATCCGGGGCGGTTTTTCCAGCAGTCACTTGGTGAAAAAGAAGAGCTGAAGGTCCCGGGCCTCATCATACTCGCAGGAGCGCTCGCCGCAGCGGTATCAGGTTACTGCGCGGGAAGTCTTTCGGCCCGCATGATGGACCCGGTCCTGCAGGGGATGGGACCGGTGATTGTCGCCATCACGGTGGTTGCCACATTCTTTGGGACTTTTGTCGCATGGGTGGTATGGGCAGGAGTGTTTTTCCTCATCTCCAAAATCTTTGGCGGGACGGGCAGCTTCTCCCGGTGCCTGGAGGCGGTCGGTTACGGTTTTGTCCCGCAGGTCATCGGCATGGTTATCACCGTGGCTGCAGCGCTCGTCTATCTCCCGAAGGTTACCATTCCTGCCCTTACCTCCGCAGCAGCGGGAGATCCCCAGATGGTCAGGGACGCCACCGTTGCGCTCATGCATGACCCTGCTATGGTCACGTTCACGGAGATCGCAGTACTTGTCTCGATCGTCTTCCTGCTCTGGAGCGCGACAATCTGGATCTTCGGGATAAAACAGGCACGGGGCCTGTCACTGAAAAACGCAGCGATCTGCGTGAGTATCCCGGTCATTCTGTACGTCATTTTCCAGGCTTACAACCTGGCTGGAGTCTGAAGATGAAGGTAATCACCCCCCTTATCGTATCCATCATTGCACTGTTCGCCTTAACCGGTGCGGTTGCCGCTCTCGCTACCCCCACGGAGATTGCTGCGGCCGATAATGTCTACATCTCCAATGTGACCTACGATCCCGGTTCCTTTTTCACCGGGGACTCAGGAACGGTGACGGTGGCAGTCACCAACGGGAACGCCAATATAAGCGAAGTAGCCAACCATGCCACCTTCGGCTTTGACAATAATTTCCAGCTCTTAAGCGGAGACTATGACGCGTCTTCCAATATCGGTCCCTTACAAACGCGGACGTACACCTTTTCGATTATCACCCAGTCGCTGGACGGCAGTTATTACCCGACTTTTTCCGTGAACCTTGCCGATGTAAAAAGTCTCTATTACAAAGGGTTGGTAAAGGTTGACAATACCCCGATTGTCGCCACCCTTGCCGACAAGCCGGATGCGTTCACCCAGTCAACCAAGAATACGATCGGTCTCCAGCTGGCAAATCCCCGGAACAATGACGTGAAAAATGTTATTGTCACTGTTGACGGTGGGAATAACGCGGATATCCTGCCCGCTACGCAATACCTTGGCGTCCTCTCCTCGGGAACCAGCATGCTGGTGAATTTCACCGTGACGCCCAACACGGAAACAACGCTTAACGTGACCGTGAACTATGACAACGGGGATAATCATCATTCGGTGGCCCTGCAGATCCCGGTGACGTTTACGACCGACAAAACGCGGGCTGACCCGGTAATGACCAACCTTGTAGTCACTACAACCGCCGGGATCACGCACGTGACCGGTGACGTCACCAACGCGGGCATGTCGAACGCAAACGGGGTCACCGTGACATCCCTTGCGCCGGGGGTGCCCCAGGACCCGTACAAATCGTATGTGATCGGTGCCCTCAAGCCGGATGATTTCGGCAGTTTCGAAGTGACCTTCACGGCCAATCCCGGTACTACGGTCCCGATCCAGCTCTCGTACAAGGATACCGACGGCAACGTAATTAGCACCACCCAGAACGTGACCGTACCCCTGTTCTCTGCAGGGACACAGGATGCGGGATTCCCGTTCCTGCCCGTGATCGTGATTATCCTGGTAGTCGGACTCTTTGCCGGCGGATGGTACTTCTATCTGAGAAGGTACAAAGAGTGACGCCGGAGGCGCTGGGCGGAGGGGATCAACCGGTCCTCGTTTTCCGCGATGTGGTCAAGGTCTACCCCCTCCCCGCGGGGGATGTCACTGCTCTCGATCAGGTCTCGTTTACGGTTAACCGGGGCGAGTTTATCTCGATCATGGGACCGTCGGGATCGGGAAAGTCGACACTCCTGAACCTGATGGGTTGCCTCGATACCCCGACTTCGGGCGACATCTTCATCGGGGGGACCCGGATCGGGGATATGTCGGATGTGGAACTCACCAACCTCCGGCGGGACCACATCGGCTTCATCTTCCAGTATTTCAACCTCTTCCCTCTCCTGAACGTTATCGAGAACGTAAGTTTTCCCCAGATGCTCAAGTCCCAGGCAAAGGTGGATGAAAAAAAAGCTGTGGCCGTGCTCCGGGCCGTCCACCTCGATGAGCATCTCTACGTCCACACACCGCTCGAACTCTCAGGAGGTCAGCAGCAGAGGGTAGCCATTGCACGGGCACTCATCAATGACCCCGATATCCTTCTCTGTGACGAGCCGACCGGCAACCTTGATTCGAAGACCGGGGCAAGCATCATGGAACTGATGGCAGACCTCAACCGGAACGGCACCACCATTATCGTCGTGACTCATGACTCCCAGGTGGCCAGTTACACGAACCGGACGATCCGGATTGTGGATGGGAGGATCGAGGCATGAGCACCATCTTCTGGGAGATCTCCAAGAGGAATATCCGGATCCACATGCTCCGGTCGAGCCTTGCCATGCTCGGGATCATCATCGGGGTCGTGGCGATTGCCTCCATGGGAATTCTCGGGAACAGCATGGTCCAGGCGGTTTCTGCCAGTCTCTCTTCCGTGGGGGACAGCGTGATCGTAATGCCGTACGTGGGCGGCAGCAGCGGTTTTGGCGGACACGGGGGATCGGCAAACCTGTACCTCACCGACCAGAATTACCAGCAGATCAAACGGGTGGTTGCCCCGAACGTGGCGATCCCCGTCCATTCAACGTCAGAACATATGAAGATGGGCGTAGGGAGCGACGATGTCGTTGCTACCATTTATGGAATCCCGCCCGACCAGACAAAATACATTCTTCCCGATCTCACCTCAGGCGATTACAGCAACGGGAACTCAGGCTGCCTTGTGGGAGCAACCTTTGCTTCGGATCATAATGTCAAGGTCGGTTCCCGGATAGCAATCGGGACAGACGGCCAGTACGGCACGCTCCGGGTCACCGGTATCATCAAGGAGCGGGGCATGAGCTTCGATATCAGCACCGACAGCGCCATCGTTGTGAGCAAGGACTGGTTCGAGAGCACGTACAACGACCAGGACCAGTATAACGAAGTTGTCGTAAAGGTCACCAGTGGCGATACGGCTGATGTCAAGACCACGATCGAAAACCAGCTCAACCGGAATACCAAGGACAAGACCGTGACCGTGATCGACAGCAAGGCTACCCTTGCCACCATCATGGATACGTTTGGCATGATCACCACCTTCGTTACTGCCATCGGCGGCATCTCTATGCTCGTTGCCGGGGTCTCCATCTTCAATATCATGATGATGTCGGTGAACGAGCGGATCAAGGAGATCGGGATCATGCGCAGCATCGGTACCCAGAAAAAAGAGGTGATGAGCATGTTCATCTACGAAGCCGCGATTATCGGCGTAACCGGAAGCGTGATCGGGGGGGTGCTCAGCCTTGTCGGGGGGTATGCGATCAGTGCCCTGTTGCTTAAGACCACCCAGTACCTCTTCACGCTTCCCAGCATGCTCTCCGTGGTGGAGGGGATTGGCTTTGGGATCATCATCTGTATCCTCTGCGGCCTGTACCCGGCATGGCAGGCAGCAAACCTCAACCCGATCGACGCCCTCCGGCATGAATAACCCTCTTTTTGCCGGTGCATACTTCTAATACCGGCCGGGTGTACCTTTTTCCCGTATGGCAGGATCTGTCCCTTGCGGGAACTTTGGCGATATTGACTGGAACGAGGTCTGGAAGGCCCGGCAGGACCGGTCTGATGCTGCCCGTATTGCCGGGGACACCTCGCATGACTGGGACCGGAAGGAGAACGCGGAACGGTACGCTGCACAGTCCCGCGGGGAGTTCGAAAAGCGTATCCAGATGACTCTCGACGACCTTGCTGACGGTCCATCGACACGGGTCCTGGACATCGGTGCGGGACCGGGGACACTCGCGATCCCGCTGGCGCCACGGGTTAAGGAGATCACTGCCGTGGAGCCCGGGGCCGGGATGATCGCGGCACTCGAAGATCGGGCCGGAAAAGAGGGGATCAGAAACATTACCATGGTCCGGAAGATCTGGGAGGAAGTGGACCCTGTCCGGGACCTTGACGGACCCTATGATCTGGTGATCGCCTCACTCTCCCTGACGATGCACGATATCCGGGAGGCAGTACTGAAAATGGATGCAGCCTCGTGCGGCGAGGTCTGCCTGTACTGGTTCGTGGACCTGCCCTTCTGGGAGCAGATGTATGCGGACCTTATGGTGCCGCTCCATGGGAGACCCTATTTTTCCGGCCCAAAAGCGGACTGCCTCTGGAATGTCCTGTTCCAGGCAGGGATCTATGCGGATGTCCGGATGCTCCCGCTTGATAAAGAGTACAGGTTTTCCTCAAGGGATGAGATGACCGCGTTTTTCAAAAAGAGGTTCGGGGTCACCACTGCAGGGCAGGAACTGGTTCTGGAAAATTACCTTTCGGGGCTTATCCGCACCGAGGAAAACACCGTTGTCATCTCCGGTACCTCCACGTTTGCAAAGATCTGGTGGAAAAAAGGGAACTGAAGATCCTTCCGGTGAATCCTGTTTCACCGGAGATCTTTCTTTTCAGGCCTGCCCGGGTACCGGGCCCCGGGACTCGCGGCCTCTCATCCAGGAGAGTATCCCTGCAACACCAATGATGATGACCGAGGCCCAGAGGGCGGCATCAATCCCCCTGATGAACGCATCGGAGACGCCCCCCACCAGATTCGTAGTGCCGATGAAGACTTCAAATGCCACATCCCGGGGGATCGAGGCCGCGGAGACCGTGATGGCGATCACGAAACTCCCCAGGATCCCGATGTTCTGCATGGTCCGCAGGATACCGGAGATCCCGCCATAGGACCCCGGCGGGGCGTTTGCCATGACAGCGCTGTTGTTGGAGGGAAAGAACATCGCCGTCCCAAGGCCGGAGACCCCCGAGGCAACGAGCACCTCCCAGAGCGGGGTGTCAACCCGGAATGTCAGGTAGATGAGGGTTGCCAGGATCAGTACCGCGGTACCCGTAGTTGCAAGCACCCGGGCCCCGTACCGGTCCGAGAGCCGGCCCATGTAGGGCGAGAGCAGGCTCCCCACCACGTATCCCGGGGTAAGAAGAAGTGCCGCATCAAGCGGTGAAAGAGCCCGGATACCCTGCAGGTACATCGTGATCAGGAAGACAACCGAGAGGTACCCGAGGCTCAAAAAGAAGGCCGCCATCATGGAATACCGGAGGACCCGGCTGCGAAGTGCGGAAAAATCGATGATGGGACGCGTAGTCTGCCGTTCGAAGACGATAAAGAGAAAGAGGAGAACCAGACCGATGCATAGTGCGGCGATGTTGGTAAATGCCGTGCCCTCGGTCGCATAATCCACACCGGCAAACGAGATAAAGGTGAGCGCCGCCCCGAGCAGGAACATGCCCGTGAGATCCAGCGTGGCCTGCACCCGCGGGTTATCGGTCAGGTAGCGGAAGCCGAGGATGGTGGCGATAATACCGATGGGGATGTTGATGAAGAAGATGTACTCCCAGCCGACATAGGTGGTGATGATACCGCCAAGCACGATGCCGAGCATTGCTCCGCTTGTCCAGCCAAGGGAGATATAGCCAAAGGCAGTCCCCCGGACGTTGGGCGGGAAGGTGTCTGCGATGATCGCACCGCTGTTGGCCTGCATCAGCGCTCCCCCTACTGCCTGGACACCCCGCGACGCGATCAGCCAGGAGATGGCAGGGGAAAGCCCGCAGAAAAGCGAGCCGAGAGTAAAGATCCCAAAACCGGCATTGAACATCCGGCTCCTGCCATAGATATCGCCAATGCGGCCGAGCTGGGTGGTACAGACCGCGACAACCAGCAGGTAGATCAGGATGATCCAGAGGGTGGTGATAAACTCGGCATGGAGGGAATCGGAGATGGTGGGAAAAGCGAGGATGACGATGGTGGAGTCCAGTGACCCCATGAGCGTACCGAGCATAAGGACAGCGATAATGATCTTCTGCTTCGTGTCCATGGTACCCTGATGTAAGATTTTCATGACCTGTTAATGTACCTATCGAAGGGAGCCCGGGCAGGGCTGGTATATACACGCCCATTTCCCAAGAGATTCCCGGATCCGGGACTGCACGTCTCAAAGGAGATTTCTCCGACGGAGAACTGCTCCCGCAAAATCCTGCCCGGATCTTTCCACAGGAAATGCTGCCAACACCACTGAATTATTCCTGGTTTAAACACGTATTTTCAAAAAATAACCGTTTTAACCAAAATAAAACCGTGCACTTTAGCGGGCTTCTGTTGGCAGGGTTTTTTGGATCGATCCGATGGTCATCCGGAGGGGAGATCGGCCAACCGGGGGCCGTTCTGTGCGTTTTCCGGTTTTACGTCGGAGAAATCGAACTAAAAAAAAGACTTATCGACGGTGACGTGGGAGGTGAGAGAATACTTTTGGGGGTTCCGCCCCCGTCCCCTCGGGGGCAGGGCTGGCGTGAGGGGGGCTGCGTTTGGTAATACAGTGTGAAATTGTTGCAGAGAATAAATCTGAAAATTGTTTTTATAACGGGAAAAATAGCAGATAGCACGATTTTACAGAAATCGAAAATTAAACCAAAAAATGTTTTCAGCCGGTCGGGATCCTATTTTCCGCCAACTTTCTTGATCCGGCCCATTGCCTCTTTGAGCCGGTCCATGGAGGCAGCATACGAGAGCCGGATCCAACCGGGCGCATCAAACGAGCTGCCCGGGGTCGCTGCCACATGCGCCTTCTCGAGCCACTCGGTCGCGATCTTGTTATCGTCGCCGGCAACTTTCACAAACGCGTAGAAAGCGCCGTCCGCCGGGGCGCAGGTATAGCCCATGTGTCCCAGTTCCCTGATGATGAACCGGCGCCGCTTGTCAAACTCGGTGCGCATCTCTTCGACACAGCACTGGTCACCTTTGAGCGCCGCAACTGCACCCCACATCGAAAAGGTCGTGGCCTGTGAGACCGAGTGCTGCTGCACCTTGGACATCGCTTTGATGATCGGCTTCTGGGCAACCGCGTACCCGAGCCGCCAGCCGGTCATCGCATAGGCCTTGGAGAAACCGTTGATCGTTATTGTCCGCTGCGCCATGTCGCCAAGGGACGCAAGCGAGATGTGCTCTTTTCCGTAAATGAGCTTCTCGTAGATCTCGTCCGACATCGCGTAGAGATCATGGTCCTGACAGAGGTCCGCCACGAGCTTCATCGATTTCTTGTCAAACACCGCACCGGACGGGTTCGAGGGCGAGTTTACCACGATCATCTTGGTCTTTTTCGAGACCTTTTCGAGGAGAGAATCATCGAGCTGGAAGGTCTTCTGGTTGACCGCGTGCTTGACGATCTTCCCGCCGGCCATCTGGACGCAGGGCTCGTACGAGACCCAGGCCGGCGTGAGGAGCATGGCCTCGTCACCGGGATTTAACGCCGCCTCCATTCCCTCGTAGATGGCGTCCTTTGCGCCACAGGTGACGATCACCTGGTCAGGCGCACAGGCAAACCCGTTCTCTTTTGTGATCTTTTCGCTGATCGCGGAGAGCAGCTCGGGGATACCGTCACTCGGTGCGTAATGTGTCTCACCGCGTCTCAGGGCGTCGATGCAGGCATCCGTGATATGCTTCGGGGTATCGAAGTCGGGCTCCCCGATCGAGAGGCTGATGACGTCGATACCCTCCCGCTGCATCTTCTTTGCCTTGTTGGAGATCTCGATCGTTGCGGAGGGGGCAATCGCCGCAACTTTTTCCGAGAGCGGCTTCATTGTAATCTTTTAACGAGTTTTACTGCGGATTCAACGGCACGCTTTGCATAATCGATCCTCTCGTTCGCCTCGAGGCGGCTCATGCCGGGCCCGGAGATACCCAGGGTTACCGGCTTCCCGAACTCTAATGAGAGGTCAATGATCTTACGGGCTGCATGCTGCACTACGATCTCGTCATGCTGGGTTGCGCCCTCGATCACGCAGCCGACTGTGACGACCGCGTCGACCTTGCCGGCCGCAAGCATCTTCTTGATGGCAAGCGGCATGTCAAAGGCACCTGGCACGTACAGGCAGTCGGTCACTTCTGCGCCAAGGAACGCAGCATGCTCACGTGCTTCGATCTCCATCATGTAGGTGATATCACGGTTGAACTCCGCGACCACGAATCCCAGTTTTATCGGTTTTGTGTCACACATAGTTGATCATCTCATCTGAATGCTCATAAACCTGTCAATGGTCCCTACCGCCGGGCAGGCCCGGCGTCCGGAAACCCCTGGCGCTGGCCGGTGCCGGCGTCTTTGGTGAGGGCTTCCGGGTGGAGGACGAGTTTTACGGCGTTCTCCGCGTGTTCCCGGGTGCGCTGCTCCGCGAGCCACGCAAGCTCGGCATCGTCCTTTGCCTCGTCCTCGTGCACGAAGACCTCGACGATGTGGTGGTTGGTCATGAGCTGGCACATGATGAGCCCCTGCGATGCCTCGTGGGCGCAGAGCTTGTCCTTGTCCTTGCCCCCCGGCATCCCCAGGGCCATCACGATATCGCACCGGCGCTCTTCGATCAGTTTCTTGCAGGCGACCGGCAGGTCTTTGACACCCGGTACGGTCACCCTTTCGATCGCCACACTCGCGTGCTTTTTGAGCTCGTCGATGGCGATCGCTCCCATATTGACGCGTGAGAAGGTGGTGTCTGCAACACCCACCTTCATCCCAGCACCTCGGCTGCGGCCTCGACGCCGTCGCCCTTGATCCTGTAGCCTGCTTTTTTCAGGCCGTGCTGGGTTGCGGCGAGAGTGGCAAGGATCTCGGGTGCGCTCACGGCGCCCATGGTCCCGATACGGAAGATCTTCCCCTTGAGGTGGTCCTGGCCGCCGGCAATGGTGATGCCCAGCTTCTTGATTGCGCCCCTGACGTCGTCATCCTTGACACCCTCAGGGTACGCAACGGCGGTGACGGTCGTTGCGTACTCGTGCTTTGCATCGAGTTTCGGGAAGAGGGAAAGTCCCCAGGTCTGGGCGGCGGCGCGGACGGCCTTTGCCATCTTCTGGTGGCGGGCGATCCGGTTGTCAAGCCCTTCTTCCTCAATGATCAGGCAGGCCTCGCGAAGGGCCAAAAAGAGCGGCACCGCCGGGGTGTACGGGGTCTCCATCGGCTTCCCGGCAGCGCTCTTTTTGTACGCGGCGAGGTCGAGGTAGTACGGCGGGTTCTTGGTGAGCCGCTCCCATGCCCGGCTGCTCACCGCAACCGCGGCAAGCCCGGCCGGTGCGGCAAGGCACTTCTGCGAGCCGACGATTGCGATATCAACGCCCCACTTGTCAGCCTCGACCAGGTCGCCCCCGACCGAGGTGATGCCGTCCATGACAAAGAGCGCATCGTGCTTGCGGGCGAGTTTCCCGACCTCTGCTGCCGGGTTCTTGATCCCGGCCGAGGTCTCGTTGTGGACCAGGGTGACCATCTGGGCGCCCGCCTCGAGCTGTACCTCGAGTGCTGCAAGGTCAATCGGTGTTCCCCACTCGGATTTTATCTCGTGGGCCTTGCCGTAGCGCTGGCTGATCTTATAGAGCCGCTCGCCGAACTTTCCGTTCACAAAACAGGCGATATCCTTGTCCCGGCCGAAATTTGCGATCGCGGCTTCCATGCCGGCCGTACCGGACCCGCTGATCACAAAGACATCGTTTGCGGTCCCGAACGCGCTCTTTAAAACCCGCACGCAGTCCGCGTATACCGCACCGAACTCGGCGCTCCGGTGGTTGATTGCCTGACGTGACATTGCAAACCTGACCCGTTCAGGCATCGGTACCGGGCCCGGAAGCATAAGGAGTGATTCTTTTTCCATGTGGATCTGCCAATAGTATATTTATATAGACAGGATATAAGTTTGGATGGCTCTTATGGCAGACGTAAGTATCATCTGCGGGTCGGCATCCGATGCCCCGATTGCCGACAAGGCAAAGAAGGTCCTTGACGAGCATAAGGTCAGCTGGGACTACCAGGTCATCTCTGCCCACCGGGACCCGGAGAAGCTGGATGCGTATGTCAAAAGCAGTTCCTGCAAGGTATACATCGCGATTGCCGGGCTCTCCGCAGCGCTGCCGGGCGTAATCGCATCAAAGACCGACAAGCCGGTGATCGGTGTGCCGGTCAGCGGGACCTTAAACGGCTTCGATGCCCTGCTCTCGATCGTCCAGATGCCAAAAGGGGTTCCGGTCGCGTGCGTGGGCGTTGATAACGGGGACAATGCTGCCCACCTCGCGATCCGGATCCTGAAACTGGAAAAGAAGTAGAGAGACTCTCTTTTTTTATCCACATCCGTTTTTTACGTGATCAAAAATGTCCGTCCTGTCCGATCCGGTCGTGACCCTCGAAGGAGTGTCGCTTGAAAGCATCTCCCTTTCTACAATCGCTCTTGCGGTTACAATCCGGGTGGAGAACAAAAACCCGGTGGGGGCGACTCTCGAATCCTGCCCGTTTACCGTCTCCTACAGGAGCGCCGGGACCTCAGCAGTAATCGCAACCGGTGATACCGGGAGTGCGAAGATCGCAGCCGGTGCCACGACCGTTCTTCCGGTCCGGGTCAGTTCGCACAATACAGCCCTTCCCGGGGCCCTCGCGGCATTCGTCGCAGGTGGAAGCATCGAGCTTGTCATCGAAGGGACCGCCAGAATAAAATTTTTCATGATCCCAAAAGTGGTCCCGTTCAGCCGGAAGGTGCCGATCACCGCAGGACAGATCGCCGGGATGGTGACCGGGCAGAAAAAGAAGGAGTGATCAGGATACCCCCCTATCCCCCAGGTACCCACAACCGGTGAGGGGTTCCGTGCTGCAGTCAGACACCACGGGAATCATCAGGCATGGTGGCCGCGGGCCTTCCAATTACCTGGATTGCATCGGCCACCGAGGGATACATCAGGAAGAGCTGGTCAAATCCGCTCATCCTGAGTACTGAACGGACAAACCCACTGCTGCCTGAAATAACAACATCTGTTCCCTGTTCCCTGCGTTTCTTCCCAAACTGGAGCACTGCCCTGAGGCCGGTGCTGCTAATGTAGGTCAGGCCCGAAAGATCAAGAATGACCGGGGCTGATGGCAGGGCTGTGCAGTACTTCGAAAAATCCTCGGAAGCGGCGGCGTCGAGCCATCCGGTGGGGGTTACAATGACAACTCCCTGTGACTGGGTGTGGCAGATCTCCATCTTCTTCACCTGGGTAATTGAACAAGGAACCATTTCACCGGCGAATATATAAAAAAGAGGGGCGCGGGGAAAGAAAACGGGGTATTTTTTTATCCGGCAACGGGGTTTTCATCCCTTATGATCGGTCAGGGAGACAGAGACACCGGTCTCATTGCTTTTTTTTCTTCCCCTCCTTTCCCTCAAAGAGCTCCCGGACCATCTTGATCGCACAGAGGTCCCCGCACATCGAGCAGGTGTCGGTCTTCCCGTCCCGGCAATGGATTGCCTGTGCATGGTCACCGTAGAGCGCCAGCCTGAACTGCTTGTCCCAGTCAAGATCGTGCCGGGCCTCTGCCATCTGCACCTCGCGTTCCATCCGGTATCCCTCGTGCCGCCGGACGGTATCGCCTACATGCGCCGCGATCTTTGCGATCCGGGTCCCTTCGATGATATCCTCAACGTCCGGAAGAGCGAGGTGTTCGCTCGGAG
Organism: Methanoregula sp.; assembly: GCF_035543475.1. GTDB lineage: Archaea > Halobacteriota > Methanomicrobia > Methanomicrobiales > Methanospirillaceae > Methanoregula. The sequence goes on along the minus strand of NZ_DATKKA010000004.1, from coordinate 156,832 downwards.
AGACCATGCAGAGGAAGTCAGCCCCGTTCCGGCAGGCCTCCGCCCCGCCGATGGCCGCGACAACATGGTCGTAGCCGGGCGCGATATCGGTGACGATAGGCCCAAGCAGGTAAAGCGGCGCATGGGCGGTGATCTCTTTTATCATCCGCACGTTGTAGCCCACCTGGTCATAGGGCATGTGCCCCGGTCCCTCGATCATCCGCTGGACACCTGCGGCAAGGGACCTCTGTGCGAGTGTCCCGAGCGTCACGTACTCCACGGATTTGGCAAGTTTTCCCGCGTCCTGCAGGCAGCCGGGCCGCATCCCGTCCCCGAGGCTGATGGTGACATCGTGTTCTGCGAGGATCTCCAGCAGGTAGTCGAACTCTGAAAAAAGCGGGTTCTCCTCGTCCCGGAGCATCATCATTGCACAATGGAATGTCCCGCCCCGGCTCACGACCCCCATCAGGCGCGGATCAAGCTTCAGGGCATCGAGCGCCTGCCGGTTCACCCCGCAGTGGAGGGTGAGGAAATCCACGCCCTGCCTGCAGTGCTCCCGGATAACCTTAAAGAGCAGGTCGGCATCCACGTCGGCAGCGTTTCCCGCCCGGCGCACAGCCTCGTACACCGGCACCGTCCCAACCGTAGTATCGAGGGCGAGCATCTTTTTGCGGATCGCAACAAGGTCCCCCCCGGTGGAAAGGTCCATGATGGCATCGGCGCCGTTCCCGAGCGCCGCCTTTGCCTTCTTTTCCTCAAGGGCATAATCGCACCGGGAGCCGGAAGTCCCGACGTTCACGTTCACCTTGACCGTGCACCCCTGCCCGATGGCACAGGAATGGTGCCGGCGCTGTGGGTTTGCCGGGATCACGATCCGCCCGGCAGCGATCCGCCGGGCCATCCGTTCCGCATCCATCCCCTCCGCCCGTGCCGCTTCTGCGACAACAGCAGGAATACCGGAAGAACAGCTGCGGATGAGCATATCCATAACAAACATCTGTTGGGATGCTTTATTATTGTGCATGCAGGTCAGGTGGATCCCCGAACAGGGAGCGCTCGCAAACTCGTATATCTTCGGCACGGTCCTTGTAGATGCCGGTCTCCTTCCCATGGCCATCAAAGAGTACCGGGACGGGATCGACACCATCGTCCTTACCCATTGCCATTTCGACCACACCGCCCATGTAAAAGAGATCGCCCTCATGTGTAAGGCAAAGGTTGCGATCCACCAGGCGGATGCCACGGGTCTTTTCGAGGACGCACAGAGCCTCTCGATGCATTTTGGCGCCCGTTCACCCGGTATTGCACCGGACATCAAACTCAAAGACGGTGACACCATCGGCGGCCTGACCGTCATCCACACGCCGGGCCACACGCCGGGGAGCATCTGCCTCTGGTCCGAGGCGGACAAGGTACTCATCAGCGGCGATACCGTCTTTTGCGATGGGGCATTCGGCCGCTACGATTTCCCCGGCGGGAGCCGGCAGGCACTGGCACAATCCCTTGACCGGCTTTCCGCCCTCGATGTGGAAGGACTGTTCCCGGGTCATGGGGAACCGGTGGACTGCGGCGGGAAACGCCACATTGCTGCGGCACGGCAGCTCATGAAGGCCGGGTATGGATAAGGGGATCTACTGCCTTGTGGTAAAAAACCCGGCCTGCACCGTAGAGGTCGGGGCACTGGGCCCTCTTTCGTTTGCCGCCGGCTGGCACGGGTATGTCGGCTCAGCCCTCGGGCTGGGGGGCCTCGTGAGGCTCGAACGTCATCTCCGGCTCGCGGAACTGCGGGACCGGCAGCCGAAATGGCATATCGATTACCTGCTCTCAGACCCCCGCTTTTCGGTTGCATACGCGGTGAGCGCCCCTACCGTGGAACAACTCGAATGCCTGCTCGCTGCCACCCTCGCCCGGGATGGGACAGGGGTAGACCGGTTCGGATGCAGTGACTGCGACTGCCCCTCGCACCTCCTGCACTGGCGCCGGGATCCAAAGGAGAGGATCGTTACGGCGTTTGCCGGCCTCGGGCTTGTCCCCGGGATCAAAACTATCATTACCCCAAAGGGGAAGGGTAACGTATGAAAGTTCTCGGGATCTCGGGCAGCATGCGAAAGAATGGGAACACCGCACAGCTCATCAAGGTGGTTCTCGCGCAGTGTAAGGATGCGGGGATCAAGACGGAGTTTGTCTCCCTTGCCGGGAAAAAGATCCTGCCCTGCCTCGGGTGCGGGAAATGCAAGGAGAAGAAATGGTGCGTGATTGAGGCGGATGACTGGGGAGGTATCGCAGAGAAGATGCTTGACTGCGAAGTGCTCGTGATCGGGTCGCCCACGTATTATTACGATGTCTGCGGCCAGCTCAAGAACTTCATCGACCGCACCTACTCGCTCTACCATGACCGCAAGCTTTCCGGGCGGAAAGGGATCGCGGTAGCGGTAAACGCCTCCAAAGGAGCGGAAAGGACGGTGAAAACGATTGAAGGGTTCCTCAACAGCCACGAGCTTTCCTTCCTCGGCGAGATCACCGGCACTGGCTTTGAGGAAGGGGACGTGATGCGCGACGAAAAGGCCCTGGCACACGCAAAAAAGGTAGGGGACAAGGTCGTCCGGCTGCTCATGCCCCACCATGACTAGCGCGGGCGCCCGCTAATACCCGTGCTGTTTTGCGGTCATCCCGTCAAGCGAGATCTTCACGAGACAGACCCGTTCCATCTCTTTTTCTGTAAACGCGTGTCCGGGGCTGCCGTAATGCTGAAGGAGACGGTTCATTGCTGCACATTTTTCCTCATAATCCGTGAGAATGCGGGCAATGCCGGTGCAGATGACGCTCTGGTACCGCATCTCCCAAGCACAGGGATTGTCGTTCCGGATCGGCCCGGAGGACTGGTCCACCTCCACACAGCAGCGGGGGTTCTTTCCCAGCATCTCCATCTTCTTTCCCTCAGGGGCCGAGTGGAAGTAGATCGCGTTCTCCCCGTACGCAAAGCAGACCGGCACCACGTACGGTTCTCCGCTGTCTGCAAGTGCAATCCGGCAGACTTCCGCATCATTGAGGATCGATTCCATCGTATCCCGGTCCGTGATCTCGCGATCTTTCCTGCGCATGGTATCGATCTCACCGTTGAACAGCGGAGGATAAAAGACTTTGAGGGGGGGCATATGAAAAGGGGGGCGGTTATGCCCGCTTGTACAGCGTCGTGCGCCGGCAGAGCGTTCGCCCGAGGTCTTCTGCCACCCGCTGCATCTCGGCCGGGTCAAGGTAGTCGGTGTTGGATGCCCCGGCCCCCTTGGAGATGCTCTCCTCAAACATCGTGCCGCCAAGGTCGTTAGCGCCGGCAATAAGGCCCAGCTGGGCCATCTTGATCCCTTCTTTGACCCACGAGACCTGGATGTTTTCAAAATTGTCGAGGAAGAGCCGGGCAACGGCAACCATCAGGAGATCCTCACGACCGGTGGCTCCCGCCCGGGCGATCCCGTCCCGGAAGATCGGGGTGTTCATATGGATGAACGAAAGCGGGACAAACTCGGTAAAACCCTTTGTCTCGTCCTGGATTTCACGGAGGATGGCGAGGTGCTGCACACGATCCTTATCGCTCTCGCAGTGGCCGTACATGATCGTGGCCGTTGTGGGGATGCCGAGCCGGTGCGCCTCTTTTATGATGCGGACCCACTCTTCGGCCGGGATCTTCTGGGGGCAGATCTTCCTGCGGACCGGGTCGGTGAGGATTTCCGCTGCCGTCCCGCACATCGAGGCAAGGCCGGCCCCTTTCATGGCAGAGAGCACCTCTTCTGTCGCCATCCCGCTCCTCTTTGCCGCGTAGGCCACCTCCATCGGGTTGCTGGCGTGGAGGTGCACTCCCGGGGCCTCCTCGCAGATCCAGCGGTAGACATCGATATAGGACTGTGCGGTAAAGGACGGGTGGAGACCGCTCACCGTGCAGATCTCGGTCACCTTTCTCGATTTTGCAAGTCCCGCCTTCTCCCGGATGACGGTCTCGTCATGGAAATAGCACCCTTCGTCGCCCGGTTTTTTGGAAAAGCCGCAGAACCCGCAGGCATTGACGCAGATGTTGGTTACGTTGATGTTCTGGTTCCGGACATAGGTCACCGGCTCGCCAACCATCTCCTGCCGTTTCTCATCAGCGGTAGCTGCGATCTTCCAGACATCGCGGTTCCGTGTCGTAAAGAGGCGCAGCGCATCTTTTTCGCTGATCCTGTCCCCGCCTGCTGCACCGGAGAGGAGCGTGAGAAGATCCCGGTCCATGCCATCACCTTTCGTTGTTGTGTGTCACACTGTGTCACCCATAACGTAAACCTATCGAAATGCCCGCTCCCCGCAGTACTTATAACACCCTGACGCCAATGTCCATGCTGGAGAGTTATGGAAAAGGTTACCGTTCAGCTGTCACACAAGGTTGCCAACGGGTATGTCATCCCGCTGGGGCCGGCCAACCTTGTAGCCATTGTCACCGACGTGGGGCTGGTCGGGTGCGGAGCCTTTGACGTGGCAGCCCTGGACTCGTTCAGCTACCCCGCGGCAAAAGTCCGCCCTGCCATCGGCCCGTCCATCGTGAACACCAACGACATCCTCACCGGGATCGTCCGCGAGATCAACCGGGGAGCAATGGGACGCGGGATCAAAAACGGCATGACCGGCCGGCAGGCGCTGGAACTGCTGTAACATGTACAAAATCCTTTTTTAAAAACGGTTGGAAGGTCGTGTGCCGCCCGAGAGGGTAGTTCACACGAGATCGTAGAGCGTTGTCCGCTGCCGGAGGGTCCGGCCGAGGTCAGAAGTCATCCGCTCCATGGTTTCAGGGGCAAGGTAACTGGCATCGCCCGCCCCGGCATCCACCGAGACCTCGTCCGTGAACATTGTACCGGCAAGATCGTTGCCCCCGCAGAGGAGCGCGAGCTGTGTCATCTTGAGCCCCAGCTTGCCCCACGAGACCTGGACATTGTCGAAGTTATCCAGGAAGAGGCGGGAGACGGCGATCATGAGCAGGTCCTCCCTGCCCGTTGCCCCGGGCCGTGCGATCCCCTCATTAAAGAGCGGGGTGTTCGTGTGGATGTAGGACATCGGGATGAACTCCGTAAACCCGTGGGTCTCGTCCTGGATCTCCCGGAGGATCGCCAGGTGGTCCACCTGGTCGCGGGCAGATTCGTACGAGCCGTACATGATGGTGGCAGAACTGCGGACGCCCAGGAGGTGGGCCTCTTTGATGATCCTCGCCCATTCGGCGCCGGAGACCTTCCGCGGGCAGATCACTTTCCGGACCGGTTCTGCCAGAATCTCTGCTGCCGTCCCCTGGAGGGAGCCCAGGCCCGCATCCCGGAGAGCAGCAAGCACCTCGGCGGTCGTGAGCCTGCCCTTCTTTGCGGCGTGGGCCACCTCATCCGGGCTGAAAGCGTGAACATGGATCTCCGGGGCGATCTCGTGCACCGCGGCGATCAGATCCGTGTAGCTCTTCAGGTCAAACGCGGGGTTCACCCCGGAGAGAAAACAGATCTCGGTGACATTGCGCTTCTCTGCCAGCCTGACGCCGGCCTGGATCGCATCGCGGTCAAGGCAGTATGCCCCGGGGTCGGTCGCCTTCTTGCCAAACCCGCAGAAGCCGCAGAGGTTCTTGCAGATATTGGTCACGTGCAGGTTCTGGTTCCTCACATAGGTGACGATATCGCCGACTTTTTTCTCGCGCAGCTCGTCGGCGGCTGCCGTGATCCGGAAGACGTCCCGGCCCGTCGCCTTCATGAGACATTCACCCTCTTCGGGGGTGAGGCGGTGACCGGCCAGACAATCGCTTAACAGGGGGATGAGTGCGGGTGCCATGCTCACTACCACCGGAGGCGGGCCGTCTTATTTATTTTTCCGGGAGCCTTTTCCCCCGGCTTTGCCCTTCCCGCCTTTTTTTCCGGTCTCCGCTTCCTTTTTCTTTGCGTACCAGTCCCAGGCAACCATCGCGATGATCACGATGATGATCACCCACCAGATGTGGAGCGGGAGCAGGCCGACGTAGGGGACCGTAAAGAGGGCTTTTCCCACGACCCACTGTTTTTCCACCGGTTCGATCGTCTGGTTGTTGTTCACCGTGAGATAGCCCTCGTCGCTGACCGGGTTATTGTCTCCCTTGGTGATGTACCCGCCGTGGGTGGTCGGGGCGGAATAGCGGATGTATCCCTGGTTCTGGATGATAAACTGTTCGGGGAGGAAGTATTTCGCGCTCGCCGTGGAAAAGCCCATGCCCTTCGCGTCCTCCGTTATGTTTTCCGGCGGCGTGGCATTCGCCGGGTACAGGATATAGTACCCGAACGTGGTCGCGTTGCTGGTGGCAAGCGGGATGTACTCCTGCGGAGTCACCTTCCCGCCATAGGGGTTGAGATACGCCGGTTCGGGCGATCCGGCATCCACCCAGGTCATGGCCCGGTGGATGATCGGGTGCTGGCTGGAGAGAGGGAGCAGGCCGATCTGGGCCCAGAAATCGGTCTGGCCGTCAGGACGGTAGATGATCACGTCCCCATAGTCGCCGAACTTCTGGTAGCCGGTGGCATGGGCCTCGTCCCAGGTCTGGAGGGGGCCGAACCGGTCGGGGGTCACGACCACGACCAGGTCCCCGATATTCATATGGGGCTCCATGCTCCCCGATTCCACGGTAACGACCGCCGGCCACGTCCCGCAGATCAGGTACAGGGCAAGCGCAATGCACCCGACAACCGCCACGACCCAGAGGATGTCCCGGGCAAGGGAAGCGGCCCAGTGCTCGCTTGTCCTGAATGCCTGGATCTTCGCGCGGATGCCCCGCGGCTCTTCGTTCTCTGCCATTGCTTAACGCTCTTTATTGGCGTTTTTTGTTAATATACCGTACCGATACTTACGGGAGGGCAACCCGCACGAGATAGTAGGCACCAAAGATGACCAGGAAGATCCCGCAGGCCGTCATGATCCAGCGGTACGCGGTGTCCGTGAGGATAGTCTTTCCCTTTGCGATGCCGGTGGAGACCACCGTGTACCACCCGAGGTCTGCACACCAGTGGCCGGCCATGAAGACGCAGGCCAGAAAGATCCCGCCGGCAAGGCCCGCGATCACCATTGCACCCCCTACGGTCAGCCACCAGATCCAGAAATAAGGATTGGCAACACTGGTAAAAAACCCGGCAAAAAACGGGCTTGTGGTGACTGCCGGTTCCGGGCTCCTGCTGCCGGCAAGCGAGACCTTCCGGCTCCCGGCAAGCGTGAGGATCCCGAAGAGGATCAGGGCAGCACCGCCGATTATGGCCACCGCGGTCGTGTACCGGAGGGCAACCGTGGAAAGGCCGGCAATGATCAGGATGACGATGATGAGCTCGGAGAACATGTGGCCGAACGTGACCCGGGGCCCCACGGTCCAGCCGCCGGCCACCGAGGCATTGATGGTGGCGACAAGCGTCGGCCCCGGGGCAAGGGCACCGGTCAGGCCCACGACAAAGGCGAACAGGAACATCTGGAGCGTATCGAGCATGGTATCGGGAGTCCCGGGAGGGGATGAAGCAAAGAGGGTTTGGCCGGGGACGATATCAAGAATACTTCCGGGCCGTGCAGGATAGCATCATCTTTTTTCCCGGTACAGCTCACTATGATCGTATGCTCGATGCGCAGGAGATCACGCTCCGGTTCCTCGATACCCGGCTCCAGGTGCACCCCGACGTGGTGCGGTACATCCAGGAGCAGGATAACCCGGAGCTGATCGACCGCATCATCGCGGGCGTCCCGGAAGACACCGTGGTCGTCTCGGCAAAACATATCCCGGGCATGAACGCGACCCGGGACGGGATGCGCTTTTTAACCGACCCGACGGTCGAGATCGTCTCGGGCGGCCCCGGGACCTCGGGAAGCATCAACGGCACCGCCGACTACCTCCATTATTTCCGGGACAGGTACAGCAAACTCGGCGGGATGATCCGGAGCCGGTGCGGGGCGATGCCGATCGAGGGGCTCACCCGTTCTCCCCGGTACCGGCAGGAGGAGTGCACGGTGATCGGGATGGTGGCCGAGGTCAAGACCACCACGAACGGCCACCGGATCGCCGAGATCGAGGATTCCACGGCCAACATCTCGGTGCTCTTCAGGAAGGACCGCCCGGTCTTTTCCGATGCCGAGCGCCTGATCATGGATGAAGTGATCGGGGTCAAGGGCAAACTCTCAAATGACGGCCGGCTCTTCTTTGCCGATCAGCTCTTCCGCCCCGATATCCGGATCGACAACAAGCCGTACCTGAGCGAGAAGCCGGGCAAGGCGGTCTTTATCTCCGATGTCCACGTGGGGAGCAACACGTTCCTTGAGGACAGCTGGCACCGGTTCGTGGACTGGGTTGCCGGGTCCGGGGCTTCTTACCTTCTCATCGCCGGCGATCTGGTGGACGGGATCGGGGTCTTCCCGGGGCAGGAGCAGGAACTGACGATAAAAAACATCTACGAGCAGTATGATGCCTTCGGGGAGCTGCTCTCGGCCATCCCCCGCCGGATCAAGATCATTGTTGCGCCCGGCAACCACGATGTGGTCCGGGGGGCCGAGCCCCAGCCGGTGATCCCGGCGCAGTTCACGAAAAAGTTTCCCGAGAACTGCATGCTCGTCGAGAACCCGGCACTCGTGAACCTGCAGGGCGTGCGGGTGCTGATGTACCACGGCCGGTCGATCGATGACATGATCGGCCTCATCCCTGGTGCATCCTACGAGCAGAGCGGGAAGATGATGGAAGAGATGCTCCAGCGCCGGCACCTGGCCCCGGCCTACGGCAGGCGCACCCCGATTGCTGCGGGAAAATCCGACCGGTTAATCATCGACCCGCTCCCGGAGATCCTGCACACGGGACACGTGCACATCACCGGGCTGACAAACTACCGCGGAGTGCTGGGAATTAACGCGGGTACCTGGCAGTCCCAGACCGCGTTCCAGAAGCAGATGAACGTGAACCCGACCCCGGCGCAGGCCGTGATGGTGGACCTCCAGACGCTGGAGCCGCAGACGTTCTCGTTTTTGTAACTGTTAAAAAAAAGATCAGACCGGAATGATCTTCCGGTTGTGGACTTCGTTAATTACCTGGGCTAACCCGATATAGATCGCAAGGACCCCGGCGAGAAGACCCATCAGGCCACCGGCCAGTTTGACCAGGCCGCTTTCCGTGAGCTCTGCGGCAACGAGAAGGACGATCGTCAGGAACACCGCAAGGACGGTCACCTGGAGGCTCCGGTGCATGTTCAGGGTGCAGACCAAAAGGCCGAATGCAACGATCCCCCAGACCGCGAGGAATGCCGCGAGATCGACGGGCTGCGGTGCTTTTGCAAGGCCAAGGGCCGGCAGCATGAGGACGCCGGCAAAGGTCATCCAGAAGAACCCGAAGCTCACAAAGGTCAGAAACCCGAAGTTGTTGTTCTTTTTCCATTCCATGAGCCCGGCAATGATCTGGGCAAGGCCGCCATAGAAAATTGCCATGGCAAAGATCGGACTGGTGATGCCGATGACCCCGGCGTTCCAGAGGCTCAAAAGAATGGTCGTTGTCCCGAATGCGCATAACCCGAGCGGTGCCGGGTTTGCGGTCTGGTCCATGAGGAAGATGTTGTTCCTGTTGGTTTCTTCATTCACCATGATTCCCTCTATCCTGAATTACCTGACACATACGGACGCGTGCTCACATGCATCATGCACCCAAAGTTTCACCGTTCAGGCAGGATGGTGGTGAGATCGACCAGATGAGGCAGTGCATTGATCTCTTTGTTTCTTGTCTTAACCTTTCGTTAATGATTTCGTGACAGGTTTTTCTGAAGGTGCGTGTGCGACCGTCCAGGTGCCCATGCGGCAGGGGGTGACGAAGTGTCAGAGATAAGGGTACAAAAAAAGAAAAAAATCGGTGTGGATAATCAGAAGCGGGGCTTCTGGTGCTTGGGCAGGCAGTCCCTGCAATAAACCGGCCTACCCTCGGTGGGCTTGAACGGAACCTCGCACTCTTTTCCACAGTCTGAACATGTTACCTTTGTCATTTCTCTGGGTCCGAAGTTTCTCGGGCCGCCAAATCCTCTTCTTTCCATTAAATTACTCATGCAGGATGATATCTGCGCACATTCATCTGCCCGTCAGTATATATACATCTGCATCGGGCCATGCCTTTTCTCTACCCTGTACCACGGGGCGGGATTTGTGGCTCCACCACCCTGAAACGGGTGTTCCGGCATTTTTTCCGGCAGGCTGTCCAGAGGGAACGGAGGCTAATCCGGGGGTATTTCTCCGGCCGCCGGACCGGGACGGCAACCGCCCCGCACCCGTCTTTTGGGAAGGATCCCGGCCAAACGGAAACCTACACCTCCCTTTAACATGTCCGGAATATCAGTAGTGTTCTGTATGCGATGCCCCATGGAAAAACAGGATTTTCAAACGACAGGCCAGAACGGCAGGAGTCCCTGATTAGGTTTATGGAGATTACAGAGACCGGTAAACAGGATGACCGGGTTGCTGCACTGGAAAAGAAGACCGACGAGATGGAAGCGCTCCTGAAGGGTCTGATGGCAGAGATGCTCGACTTCAAGGCGATTGCCATGAAACTCGCCCAGCAGAACGGGGAGCAATCCCGGCAGGCGCCCTCGCGCGGACCCATCGTGCAGGGCACCGTTCATGCAGCACCGGAGACCCCGGCCGCTGCCGACGCGGGAGAGCCCCACACGGTGATTGTCCAGCACGGTTCAGCAAAGCCTGAGGTCGCAGCACCGCCAGAGCCGGAGATGGTCCGGATCATGCAGTCCGACGGCACCATGAAAATGGAAGTCCGGCGCGGCGACAAGGGCCTGCACCGCTGAAACGATCCGGCCCGGCACCGCCCGGGAAATCACGGTGGAAGTCGACCACCCTTTCTTTTTTTTACCCGGGGGATTTTCAAAAATTTATCAGGGAAGTTCCGTTTTGGCGGATCCTGGCTTCTGCCCGGTCGTTGCAGAGGTGTACAGATCCAGTGCTGCAATCCCGCCGACCGTTGCCACAACAAACGCAACGATAAACACCGCGAGATAATAGAGGAGGCCAAGAGCTATCCACGTGCCGGTAGGATGCGAGGTGACCATCCCGGGTGGCCAGGCCATCCACGGATCATTATAGCCATGTGCTGCCTGGACAAGCAGGTACGTAAGGAACACGCCGGATACGACAGCCCCAAGGAAGGCGGCACAGGCAGCGACCTCAACCCAGGTCTTTTTCAGCAGGGTAAACGATCCCGTGACTGCCGCCCGGAGGGTCTTTTGCTCGAGAACGAGAGAGGGCACGACAAAAGGGGTCAGGATGAACAGGAGCAGGTTGATCGCTGAAAAGATCAGGGCCCACATGAACCCCAGGGGATATATCCATAACAGCAGCGATCGCCCTCCATAGCCCGGAACCCCGGTAAAGAGATTCGGGTCAAGAGTCAGGTTGAAGGGGAACTGGGCCAGAATGCTGGTGAGATCTCCAAGCCCGAAGATAGTGAGGAACCGGATCTCAGGCGGCAACCCTGAGGAAAAATATACCCAGATACGGAAGAGCAGCATTCCGGCGAGTGCCAGAACCACCGACCACACAAAGAGTGCTTTTACGTATTTTTTTGCCCCTGCTATCCCCCTGAAAAACAAGGCCGAACCTTCTTTCTTTGACGGGATGCTCAGGACAAGGCCCGCCAGAAGGAATACCAGGCAGAACAGTGTTGCGAGCTCGAGTGAAAAATCTAGGACATAACTCACGATGATACCAGGGTGCATGGCCCAGCCGATGTAGAAGAGTGCCGCCTGGCCGATGGTGTTTCCCGCCAGCACGAGCCCCACAAGGAGCGTAAACCAGAGGAGCTGCCGGTTCTGCACCAGCGTCTTCGTGCCTGACAGGGCGGCCCCGATTCCCCACCGGATCGTCCCCGATCCTCCACCCCCGCCCTCCGGGCTGCCCGCATGGGCGGGTTCAGGCAGGTGAACACTTGCTGTCTGCGAGGCATGAACCACCGGGGGTTTCCGGCACAGGCCGAACCAGTGTTCAGCAATTTCCGATACCCATGTCATCCCTGATCACCCCGGATCTTTGCGAGCAGTTCCTCTGCCATCTTTGTCGGGTCGGCAGTTTTCTCAATTTTGATCCCGAGTTCTGAGGCGAAATCCCAGATGAATTCGATACACCGGGCAAATTCATCGCAGGCATTACAATCGCCGTCGTGCTCGTACCAGACCTGCATGCCGTGCTTCTCCGAGACGAAGATATAGGCGTTGGTCTGGAACGGGATGGACCGCCCGGACAGGACGCCCCGTTCCACATCGATCTTCTCTATCTGGATCCGGTTTGCGTGGGCCATCTCCCGGAGCGAGTCTTCGATCTTCCCGTCCATCGCAAGGAGGGCCTGGGAGACGCCCTGCCGTGTTATCCCGATATGGTTTGCGATGGAGACGTTGGACATCCCGCTGCGCCGCATCTTCCAGAACCTGAACTGTTTATCGTTCATGGGAAGGAACATACGTAAATGTATTGACATTTACAATATAAAAGTTGTGTAAGTTTGCTGGCCGATGCATTCTGTCAACCATATCCCATTCATTCAGCTCAAACGACCGGGCCGGATCCACATTGCCAGGATCCTGCATTTCCCCATGAGATCGCACCGGGATCGGAATCCCACGGAAAACCCGGAAAGGACCCGGAATACCTTTCTATCAATATCATGCGGGTCCAAACCGGTACTCTCCTTTGGGCACGTTCATTTCGAAACGTGCCCCTTTCCCCGGTTCCCCGTTCTCCGTAATGGTGATGCCGGTGATCGAAAGGATTTCGCGAGAGAGGAAGAGGCCCAGTCCGGTATGCTTCCCGAACCCCTGCTCGAACAAATGCGTTTTATCCTCCCTGATAATTCCGACACCATCATCCTCGCAGATAAGGACAAGCCCTTTGCCGGTCTCATGGGAGGAGATGGAAATCCTCGTCATGGCATCTCCGCCATGCCTGAGGGCATTTTCGATCAGGTTATAGAAGACCTTCTCGAACAAGGGATCTGCATAAATGGCGGGATCCGACCGGTCAACGTCCAACCGTACCTCCCGCATAGGCAGGGCCGCAGCAGCCCGCCGGATACATTCATTGACATTCTGCCAGACAGGCGCCGTTGTTCCCATATCCTCGTAGGCTTTTGAAAAATCGATCTGGAGCCCGATGGTTTCAGCAATACCCATCTCTTTTTCAAGGTATTCCGGGATTTTACCCCGATTTTCTTTTGAGAGTTCAAGATACTCGGAAAGGGCGATGAGCTGGTTCTTGATATCGTGCCGGGTGATTGAGGAGAGAATGGTGAGTTTCCTGTTTGCCCGAAAGAGTGCAGCCTCGCTTTCCCGGAGCTCGGTCTGGGTCCGGGCCATATTGAGTAACAGGAAGAAGACCGTGGCAACGATATCCATGAGGATAGTGACGATAAAGAAGACCGGGTTTAAGGGGTCCGGACCGGAGAGCGAGTGATCCCCGGGAGTGAGAATCGCGACAACGATGACGACGGTCCAGAGGAGCGCCATGACCAGAAGGGCCGCGGCAAAGCCGTACCGGAGCGACCGGGTCTCCGGTTCCCGGAACCGCAGTGCAAGTAGGGAGGTCGCCATAAAGCACGGGACGATGAGCACCCCGATGATCACGCCACGCACGACCACCGAATCGATACGGAACGTAAACCAGCACAGAATGAGGGCAGCCGGTACCAGGATACAGTACAGGATCCCGGGGAGAGCCTTCGACCGGAAATATCTCCCGGTACTGTCAAGCCGCATCATGACAGAGAGCACGAACAGGAGATTTGCCACCGTTGTGGAGAGGAAAACGGGCAGAGATACACCAAGAATGAAGAGGAAATACCCGCAGGATGCAACCAGCAGGGAAAGCATCCATGTCCGAAAGCCGTCGTAGGTCTTCTGGGACTTCCAGAAGGAAAAGAGCAGGAGCGTGAGAAATACGTTCACGAGAAAAAGGAGCAGGAAAAGAGTTCTGATATCGGGGGTCCACATGGTCTCACATTCTGCCCGGTGTTATCCCACCGGACAGTGCTCTCTTTTATATCCGGGAATATTTTCATTCTCATATAATGAATATTCGTAATCGATATTCCCGACTAACTCCTGCTCCTTCTTTCCTGCCAAAAAACGCAGTGGGGGGAGGGACCCCCTCTCTTCTTTTTTTAACCGGGTGTCCACCCACCTCTCCCTCAGGGCAGGTGAGGGGGTACCCCCTACCCCCCTGGCCCGGTCCGGCCCACAACCACATTCCCAAAACCGGAGCAACCGCATCACTCTCCGTCGGAGATTCCACGCGAACAACCCTTTATTTCCCGTGCAGAATCGGCTGGCATCCCGGATCCGGTGGAGGGGGGTGACCCCCACCCCCCTCCCCTTCTTTTTTTCAAGTGGGGGGTACCCTCCCCCTCATGTGGCTGAGCGGGCGGGGGGCAGGGCCCCACTGTTCTCCAGAATAAACACTTAGCCAAAAAATCCCAGGGTGGGGGCACATCAACTGCACGGACCGGAAAGGCCCGGATTCCCTAGGATCTATTATGGGGATAACCCCAACTTTTCAGTTGGGGATTTTAGAATGTTGAAATTGTAGATTCCACATTTTCGGTTAATGATAGTTTTCTGTAAATTTCTTTACATTTAGTTAAATTTTTGAAAAGTGGTTGAATAATTGCGTTGGGGAATGATCCTTCTACTTCATTTTTCATCCGTCTAAAATAATTTTGAACATGCGTTGAAATAATTTCATCAGTAATTACAGAGTCGAATGAAAAAGTCGGATCTTTTAAACGATCTGAGTCTATTGCATTGAAAATTAATGCAGATATCAACCGATTTCCATGAACGGCAATTTGGTAATCTCTACCTCCAAGTGTACGTTTTAAGTTATCAAAAGAAGCATCTATTTTCCTCTGCGTTTTAACGCAATTCCATACATAAATGCTAGGTGTTGACGGATTGAATAATTCTTTATATGGTGCTTTTGTAATATCTTCCCATAATTTACCGATCTCTCTTTTTAACTGCACAACCAAATTTACCCTTTTTGAAGCACAAGCTAGGGCAGTTGTTGCATCAATTAGATCTAGTACCCGTTCTCCCCGAGCAATTGATTCAGATCTCATTACCTGATATAAAATTCCTTCAACGGCTAACTCGATTTTTATTCTATCTTGAACTGGATCCAAAGTAACGAAATCCCTATTATCTATTTTATTTTGACGATTGTTTGTTTTTGTTACAGTCTCACCAAAAAATTCCGGTGCTCCTTCTTGAGAGATAATCCGAATAGGAATAAAGACAGAATCTAATGCAGCTGCCGGATTGCCTTCCCCATACTTTCCGATTGTTCCAACAGTTTGCGCACCATTTACTATAGTAAAGTTATCACATTGGAATGATCCAAAATCTGTAGTAGCTCCGCCATGCATCGTTTTTTGGTATTTTGTTACTAATGCAGTAATTCCATTATTGTAATACCAAAAGCAGGTCGGATTTCTTTCCATTGTATTTCGAATCTCTGCATTTACCTCAGTGTCTCCGAGAATATCACGAAGGTTATGGATAAATAAACGATTATGATATTTTTGCCATAAAGATACAATTTCGGCAGCGGCAACATGGCCATATACCGCCTTATAGGGCGTTTCCACTTTCCCCCACGATCTTAAAAAAATAGTTTCATTTATTGGATCTCCAGATAATCCACTTATTAAAAATTTGTACAACTTGTTTTGGTTAAGTATTTCAAGTCTAAGTAATTCGTCATTATCATTCATTTCGCTTAATAAATCATCTAAGGATCTTTTTGAAGGACTTGATAATTCTTGGATTCCTGTATAGGCTATAACCAAAACAAATTTTGATTGAGGATCATTAATTGCGTTTTGAAGTATCTCTTTTTTAGAGTTGATTTTATCATTAAATCTTTCAAAGGAAAGATCAAATAAATCTTTAACGCCTTCAACAAATTTTAAAATATCACCCAATTCTGGTTCGCCACTACCACTTTTGATCCATTTTGATTGAACGATGTATAAACTTCTCTCTCGTTCATCAAAAAAAATCGCATCAATCCCATGATCGCGGCCATCATCTGTAACTGAATCAACGGCATTCTGGGGTGCCGTTTGTGCTAAATTTTGAATTGCAAATGCGGACAATCCTCTTGTAAGAAAAAAGTTATCGTAGTTTTCACCTTGTTCCCGTATATCGGACATATCAAGAATATCCCGATATGTTTCGGTAATCCTAGCTTTAATCTGATTTACATTGATAATACTCATAAGGGATCATTATTTTACCACATTTATTAATCATTTGAAGCATTAATGGTAAAAAAAGTGAAATCAATATGTGGTCTTTTCGACATCAATATAAAAAATACAAAGTTTAAAAGATATTGTTTTATATTTCTTTAAAGATTATTCCTTTTTCTCAGCCGACTTAGTCCCATCCACCGGAGCCACCGGTTCCTTCTTCTTTGGCCCGGCCACCGGTGTCTTGTAGATTCCGCCATGAACGGTCATCGCGGCCGTGTACTGGGTGTCCATCGCAAGGCACTTGGTGGGGCAGACCTCCACGCAGCGGTTGCAGACAATGCAGCGGAGCCGGGAAAATCACTCCAACCCCATCAAATCCCGGATCAGTGCCACAATCGCAAGCCGGTGCTGCTCGCCGACCGTCCCGATCCGGTGCACGAACCGCTCCCGGTCGAGCGAGACAATCTGGAAAACAAGGGCGACACTCTCTACATCGAGACCGTTATGCGTATCCGGGGAGATCGGGAGGGTGTGGGAGAACCGGGCTGTGCTTGTGTTGCTCGTGAGCGGGACGACGAGGACAAGGCCGTTTGCTCCCCCGACAATAATGGCCGGCCGCTCGCCCCGCTGCTCGTGCCCTTTCGCATCGGAGAGATCCACGAGCCAGATATCCCCGTTCTTCATCGCGGCTCAGGCCTCAGGTTTTTTTAGCGATGCCCGCTGCCAGATCCCGGTCTCCTCTTTTAAGACTTCGAGATCCTGGGTTGTCGGCGTAAAGAGGAACTCCTTTGCCTTCGATACCCCGAGTGCTACCTGCGCCTCGGAATAGAACGGCTTGAGCCTTTTCACCTGCCGGACCGCTTCGAGCGGATCGCTTCCCTGCTGCAGGGTATAGTACCCGTACGTTGCCCCGACTTCAAGAGAAACGGGTTTGAGGCCGAAGATCCGGCCGAGTTCACCTGCCGTCTCCTTCTCCTGCGGGGTCAGCCGCGAGCGGGTCTCAAGCGCCGCGAACTCAGCGGGGAATGCGTACAGATCGTCGGTCAGGTCCGGGGAGTACGGGCCCCGGACATACAGGCTGCACGAATACCCGAGATCGATCCCCTTGAGCTCCAGCAGGCAGACCAGTTTCTGTGCAATGAGCCGGTCGTCGAACCGGGAAATGTCGAACGCAAAGCCCAGTTCCTTAAAGAAGGCTATTACTTTCTGGTATTTTTCCATCGTCATGCTCCGCAGCGGAGGAACCGGCACAGCCAGGCCTTTGTCCGCTTCCATTCGTCCTGTCCTTCGGGCGTGATCGTATAGAGTTCGAGTTCTTTTCCCTCGGACGTGATCTTCCCGGACGTGAGATAGCCCATATTTTTTAGCACATTGAGGTTCGCAAACAGCACGCCGTCGTTGATGTCGAGCGCCGCCTTGAGCTCGCGGTAGGTTGCCCCGTCCGGTCCGAGGGCTGACAGGCTCGCGAGCAGTTTGAAGCGAACCAGCGAGAAGACTTTCGCGTTGAGCCCTTCGGACTCGTTAAAGATCGAGAGGATGTCGTTTTCCATGGAGATGCCTCCCGTGTCTGGTGCATAGAGATCAGCGGCCCGGGATATTTACTTTGTTATTTACTTAAAGTTTAAAGTAAATGAATGCGGAGGTCGGGGCAGCAGTAATTCATTGGGGAAGATGTTCTTGAAGACATCACCTCAGGTATCCTCCGTTATCAGTAAGTTCCAATGGGACCACTGCCATCCTTAATACCCATGTCGAATAATAGCTAATTCGAGGAAGACACCCATGGTTGCACTGACAACGGAGATACGTGAGTCGCTCGCAGGAACAAGAACCCTATTTCTCGCGACCTCATCGCAGAACCGCGTGCCAAACGTCGTCCCGATCGGAGCCTTCAAGCTCCTCGACGATGAAACCCTGCTTGTATCGGACCAGTACTTCCACAAGACGCTGCAGAACCTAAAGGAGAACCCCGTGGTGGCTCTCTCCTGGTGGGGAGAGAAGGGCGGGTACCAGATCAAAGGACCGGTAACCCTCCACACCAATGACGAGATCTTCGTGCAGGACGTTAGGTGGATGAAAGAGGTCAGGCCTCATCTCACCCCGAAGTCTGCGGTCGTCATGAAGATCGCCGAGGCCTACCACGTAAAGCCCGGCGCCGATGCCGGGAAGAAGATCCTCTGAAACGAATGCAAGAGGTACAGCGGTCCGGATCTGAGGGTCCGGGCCGGTAATTTCCAGATTTTTTATACCCCGGAATCGACCGGGCGTTATGAAAAAAAGTATTCTTATTCCTTCTTCTCTGCCGGCTTTGCCGCTGCGTCCGGTGCCGGTTCCTTCTTCTTTGGCCCGGCCACCGGCACCTTGTAGATCCCGCCATGAACTGTCATTGCCGCCGTGTACTGGGTGTCCATCGCAAGGCACTTGGTGGGGCAGACCTCCACGCAGCAGTTGCAGACAATGCAGCGGAGCCGGTCGATCTGCCAGGTCTTCTCCTTGACTTCCACGCAGATGGCCTGCGTCGGGCACTTGCGCTGGCAGGAACGGCAGGTGATGCAGCCGTCCGGGTTGATGGTCACGTGCCCCCGGGTGAGGGCGGTCTTCTTCGCCGGCTTTGCCGGGTACATCAGGGTTGCCGGGCGGGAGAAGAGACTCTTTATGACGGTTTTTGTCATCTCGAAGTACGTCATGGCCACTTCACCTCTCCGAGCAGCCCACGCAGGGATCGATCGAGAGCACGATCATGGGCACATCCGCGAGTTCGCAGCCCTTGAGGAGGGTGACGAGCGGCGGGATGTTCGTAAACGTCGGTGTCCGCACCCGGTGCCGGACAAGGTTGCGCTTGCCGTTCCCCTTGATGTAGTGCACCACCTCGCCCCTCGGCTGCTCCGCACGGGCGAAGTACTCGCCATCGGGAGCGCCGGTCACCTTGACCTCGACCGGTCCCTCGGGCATCTTCCTGACGCACTGCTCGATGATATCCACCGAGGTGAAGAGCTCCTTTGCCCGTACTGCACACCTCGCGTAGCAGTCGCCGTCGTGTTCCACGACCGGCCTGAAGTTGATCTTCCCGTAGGCCGCGTAGCCGGTCTGGCGCAGGTCGATCGAAATCCCGCTCCCCCGGGCCGTGGGGCCGACCGCGCCCATCGTGTAGGCATCGCCCTTCTGGAGGATGCCGACCCCCCTGAGCCGGTGGCTGACGGAAGCATCCTTCAGGAACACGTCCGTAAGGTCACGGAACGCAGGCTCCATCGCCTTGAGTCCCTTTACCATCTCGTCGAGTTTCTCCGGCGAAATATCCCGCCGGACGCCGCCGACCTTGCAGACGCCCTGGATCACCCGGCCGCCGGTGGTCGCCTCCATGTCATCGAGGATGTGCTCGCGGAGTTTCCACGCGTTCATGAACAGGTTCTCAAAACCCATCCCGTCCGCAAAAAGCCCCAGCCAGAGGAGGTGGGAGTGCAGCCTCGAGTATTCCGACCAGATGGTCCGGAGGTACTGCGCACGTTCGGGCACCTCGATCTTCATGATGTGCTCGACGCAGTCCGCGTACGTATTGCTATGGATGTAGCTGCAGATCCCGCAGATCCGTTCGGCCACGTAGATATACTCGGGATACTCGCGCTTCTCCACGAGTTTCTCCAGGCCACGATGCACGTACCCGATGGACGGGATCGCGTCCACCACCCGCTCGTCCTCCAGGACAAGGTCGAGGTGGATCGGCTCCGGCAGCACCGGGTGCTGGGGCCCGAACGGCACGGTTATTTGTTTTGACATGGGTCGCCTTCCTTGGTGACGGTAACCGTAAATGGAGTTTTGATCGTCGTCCGGTAGAAATGCCCGCCAAAGTCGACATTCATCCCCTTTACCGTGATGCCGTACAGGTCATGGATCTCGTTCTCGTACACAAACGCCCCGAAGAACACGCCGCTCACGCTGGGAATGACCGTGTCCTGCCGGACCGTGATGCGCAGGTTGGTAAGCACGAAGTCCTTGTCGAACACGTAGTTGATCTCGAAGTCGTCGCCCACCTGGGTGCAGCCGATCTGCACGAGCCGGCAGCCGTCCTTCTTCAACTGGTCGGTCCGGGCCACGAGCTCATCGATACTGATCGGGATGGTGGTCTGCTGGTCAAGTACCATTTATGCACCTCCTGCGGGTTTCTCCGCGGCCACAGCGGGAGCCGGTGTACCGGTAGCCATCGCGGCCTTCTTTGCTTCAAGGATCCCGAGCGCTTTCACGATCCCGTCGATGATGGACTCGGGCCGTGCCGCACAGCCGGGCACGTACACGTCCACCGGGATGACCATATCGATCCCGCCGGCCACGTTGTAGCACTCCCGGAAGATCCCTCCCGAGGTGGCGCAGATCCCGATTGCCACGACTACTTTCGGGTCCGGCATCTGGTCGTAGATATTTTTAATCACGTACCTGTTCTGCTCGTTCACCGAGCCTGTCACCACAAAGATATCCGCGTGCTTGGGGTTGCCCGTGTTGAGGATCCCGAAGCGCTCCACATCGTACATGGGGGTGAGGCAGGCCAGGATCTCGATATCGCAGCCATTGCAGCTCGATGCGTCGTAGTGGATGATCCACGGGGATTTTTGTAAGTATGCCATGGTTTAGGCCCTCCCGATGAGGTAGAGCGCTGCTATGTTAAGCGCCCCAAGGACAAGGGCGATCGCCCACGAGCTCTTCACCGCAAGCTGCCACTTCACCCTCGCGTTGGTGTTGTCGATGACCAGTTCGAGCAGGTACACGATGATGATTGCGATAAGGGCAATGATCCAGCTCGCTGCAAAGAAGAGGAAGACAAAGGCGAGCATCAGCACCACCTCGTACCAGTGCGCCAGCTCGATAAAGCCGAGGTTGGGGCCCGAGAACTCGGTGGTCACGCCTTTGACAATCTCCTGGTGGGCGTGATGGGAGGTCGAGATATCGAAGGGCGACTTGCGCAGCTTGAAGGTCAGGATGTAGATAAAGCCCAGGAAAACCCCCGGCAGGAGGAGGATGAGGAGCGTCGGGAATCCCGCGACATCAGCCACGTTGAAGGATTTTGTGGCCACATACATCCCGACCGCTGCAAGGAGGAGCATGGGCTCGTAGGCCATGATCTGGATCAGCTCCCGTTCCGCGCCAACATGGCTGTACGGGGAGTTTGCCGCGTAGGCTCCAAGGACCAGGAATACCTCGGCGAGGGTGAGCGCAAAGACCACGAGGAGCAGGTTCCCACCTGCAAAGAAGAGCGCTCCGGCAAAGATGGCAAAGACAAAGTAGCTCAGCACGTAGAAGCGCTGGGTCTCGTTCACCATCGCGCCCTCCTTCTCGAAAAGCTTGCCCACATCGTAGAACGGCTGGAAGAGGGAAGGACCTACCCGGCCCTGCATGTGGGCGGTGATCTTCCGGTCAATACCGGCGATCAGGCCGCCGACAGCAGGCGCGAGCAGGATGAAGGCAACGGCCCAGGTAAGGGAGATCACAGGAACGCACCTCCTCCGGTCACCGCGGCAGCAAACATGATCACGATGAGGATCGAGCAGAGGCAGACCCCGGTCGTGGCAAGCTTTGCCTCACCAAACCACGGGCTGACATAGTAATTGGCAAGTTTCATCTCAGTGCGTGCCCCGAGCGCATTCTGGAAATGCATGTCACGTGCCGTCTCTACCCCGCCCATGTAGGGCGGGAGGATCCGTTGCTTTCGGTGGGGAAGCAGGATACTCAGGGGTAAGAGGACGATCAAAAACAGCATCATGATCATGATGATGATGTTGTCCTGCGCAAGCTGGGCCGTGCTGCCGTAGTTTGCAAGCAGGAACGGCTCGATCAGCGTTGCGGAGATGAGCGGGAAGATGAAACAGGTGACCACCGTGAGCCCGGCAAGCGAGACGAGCGCAATCCATTCATTCCTGTCCACCAGGCCTTCGACATTCTCCGCATCCGGCGTGATCACAAGCAGTTTTCCCATCCATTTCGCCCAGAAAAAGAGCGTCAGTGCGCTCCCGAAGACCAGGATCACGACAAATACAAGGCCGAACGGTGCGTCAATGAAGGCCTGGATTGCCGCCCACTTGGAGATCAGCATCCCAAACGGTGCAAGGAACATCCCGGCAATCCCGATCACCATGATTGCGGCGATCCGGGGCATCCGGACAATGAGCCCGTTCATGTCCTCGATCTCCCGGCTCCGGATCCGGTGCTCGACGGTCCCGACCGAGAGGAACATGAGAGACTTGGAGATGGCGTGGAAGATGATCAGCAGGATCGCCGCCCAGATCGCCTCGTACGTCCCGATGCCGGCGCAGGCCGTTACCAGGCCAAGGTTTGCGATCGTGGAATAGGCGAGCACCCGTTTTGCATTGGATTGGGAGATCGCCATTCCCGAGGCGATCAGGAAGGTAAAAGCGCCGACAAACGCGAGGGTGTAGCCGATGGTGGTTCCCTGGAATGCGGGAGCGAACCGGACCAGGATGTAGACACCGGCCTTGACCATCGTGCTCGAATGGAGCAGGGCCGAGACCGGCGTGGGAGCCACCATCGCCCCGACAAGCCACGAGGAGAACGGCATCTGGGCCGCCTTCGTGAGGCCGGCAAACCCGACGAGTGCCGCCGGGATGAGCACAAGCGCTTTGCCTGAGACCAGTACCTGGTCAAGGCCGAGCATCCCCGCCGGCTGGTAGGTGAGGTAGACAATAGCCCCGGCAAATGCAATCCCGCCCAGCAGGTTCATCCACAGGGCAGTGAACGCGTTTTTCGTCGCCTCCTCGGTCTTTGTGAAACCGATGAGGAGGAAGGAACAGAGCGTGGTCACTTCCCAGAAGAAGAAGACCCAGATCAGGCTGTTGGAGAAGACCAGCCCGAACATCGCGGAGAGGAAGACAAAGATGATGATAAAAAACGTATTGGTCCGGTCGGGGATCCCGGTATGGTGCTGGTAAAAATGCCGCATGTACCCGAGGGAATAAACGCAGATCAGGCTCCCGATGATCCCGATGATGAGCGCCATGATGATCGAGAACTGGTCGAGGAAGAGAGGAGTCTTTACCGCGATCGCGGGAGTGGCGGCGGTTTCAAACCAGAGGATCAGCGCCGTCTCGACAAGCGTCAGGGCGATGACCAGGTAATTGCGGAACCGTACCGCAAACCAGAGGATGATGACCGAGATCACCATCTCGAGCACAAACATCAGCAGGTTGACCGGCTCCGCATCGAACCCGAAGTACAGGGTCCCCTTGTCAAACTGGGTGACGAGAAGAAGGACCGTCACCGCCCCAAGCGCTAGTGCGGAGAGTTTTACAATCCAGCCCCGCTCCACATCCCGGCGCACCGCGAGCATGAAGAGTGCCGAGATCAGGGGGAACAGGATAAGAAAGAGAAGGAACTGCACGCTATATCCACCCGCAGGAATATGGGAATTTTTCATTATTAATCGTATTGAATTCGTCACGAAGTGCCGGCCGGGGCAAAAGCGTAAAAAGTGCCTTCCCGGATCGTCCGTGAGGCAGTACGCATCCGGACCCGTCAGTGCAATGATGGCGGCAGAGCCGTCCGCCATCCCTCCAGCGCCGGAACAATGATGATAAATGTTTAATGTAACAAAAATGCAGTAATACTGTCCTGATGGCGGGTGGCCGGCGTGGCAGGGACAAACCAGCTGTCCCACAAGACATGGCACCATCCTGAAGGGGAATCAGACTCACGGGCACGACCGTTTGCGTCCTGCCCCTGGGAATCGTCAAACCTGATGTGTTATGGCCCGACGATCAGACCGGCTGTTCTGGAGAAGCGGTGAGCGGTATATCCGTATCGCGGTCCGGAGATCCGGGTTCCGTAACATGACAGGGAGGTCAGGGAATGATCGAAACAGCATTACTTGTTGTCATTGTGATATGTGTCATCGCACTGGCCCTCGCTGCGCTCCTGGCGCGTAACCTCCTCTCACAGGATGAGGGGACACCCAAGATGCGCGAGGTCTCCGATGCGATCAAGGTGGGTGCGGAAGCATTCATCAAGCGCCAGTACTCGACTATCGCTATCATCGCCATCGTGCTTGCCATAGTGATCTTTGCCGTCTATTCCTTCACCGGGCAGCAGTCGCTTGCAGTGTACACGGCATTTGCGTATATCGTCGGTGCCACGTGCAGTGCAGTGGCCGGTATCGTCGCAATGTCGATTGCCGTCAGAACGAACATCCGCACGGCTGCGGCAGCCCAGCACAGCGACGGAAAGGCACTCGACTTCTCGTTCCGCGGCGGGGCCGTCTCCGGCCTGATCATCACGGCAATGTCACTCCTCGGGGTCTCCCTCACGTACATCGCGCTCGGTGCAGACCCGCAGACTACCCCCTTCGTCATCATCGGGTTTGGTTTCGGTGCCTCGTTTGTGGCACTCTTCGCCCAGCTCGGCGGCGGTATCTACACGAAAGCCGCTGATGTCGGCGCAGACCTTGTCGGCAAGGTCGAAGCCGGTATCCCTGAAGACGATGTAAGAAACCCGGCCACGATCGCCGACCTCGTCGGTGACAATGTCGGGGACTGTGCCGGCCGTGGCGCTGACCTCTTCGAGTCCACTGCCGCCGAGAACATCGGTGCCATGATCCTCGGTGTTGCGCTCTTCCCGATCTTCGGTGTCAACGGCATCCTCTTCCCCATCGTCATGTGTGCCCTGGGTCTCCTCGCAAGCATGATCGGGATCCTCTCGGTCAAGGGCAAGGACGGGGCCGACCCGATGGACGCCATGAACCGGGGATATTATATCACGGCGATCATCTCCGCGGTCTTCCTCTTCTTCGGGGTCCAGTGGCTCCTCGGGGCAGCAGCCGGGTGGATATACTTCTTCTATGCAGGTCTCGTCGGTATTGCACTCTCCGTGTGTTTCCTCCGGGTCACCCTGTTCTACACCGACCACCACTACCGCCCGGTAAAGGAGATCGCTGACGCCTCTGAAACAGGAGCGGCAACAAACATCATCACCGGGTTCTCGGTCGGTCTCGAAACCACCGCAGTTCCCGCAATCCTCATCGGCCTCTCCCTCATCATCTCCTACTGGTGCGGTACCATGAGTGGTATCCCGAACGGCGGCCTCTACGGCACTGCCGTTGCAACCGTGGGTATGCTGATGGTCTGTGCGTACGTTCTCGCCATGGACACCTTCGGACCTATCGCCGACAATGCCGGTGGTATCGTCGAGATGAGCCAGGCACCCGAGGAAGTCAGAAAGCGCATGGACAAGCTCGATGCCGCCGGTAACACCACCAAGGCACTCACCAAGGGGTACGCCATCGGCAGTGCATCCCTCGCTGTCTTCCTGCTCTTCAACGCGTACATGGCCGACATTGCCAAGCTGACCAGCAAGGCATTCGATGTCGTCAACCTTGCAGACGTCCATGTCTTTGTCGGGGCACTCCTCGGTGCAATGCTCGTCTTCCTCTTTGCGAGTTTCGCCATCCGCGCCGTTTCCAAGACCGCACAGTCGGTCATCGAAGCAGTCCGCATCCAGTTCAAGAACCCGGCCATCATGGCAGGTACCCAGAAACCTGACTACGCAGCCGTTATCGATATCACGACCCAGGGTGCGCTCAGAAACATGGTTATCCCCGGCGTCCTCGTGATCGGGTTCCCGATCTTCATCGGGATCACCATGAAATACCAGGCCCTCGCCGGCTTCCTCATGGTCGCGACCATCACCGGCATTCTCCTTGCCCTGATCCTCAACAACAGTGGTGGGGCATGGGACAATGCCAAGAAATTTATTGAGACCGGTGCCCACGGCGGCAAGGGCAGCGAAGCCCACAAGGCAGCCGTCATCGGGGATACACTCGGCGATCCGTTCAAGGACACGGCAGGCCCGTCGCTCCACGTGCTCATCAAGCTCCTGGCGACGCTGACGCTCGTGCTTGCCCCGCTCTTTATCTGAAAATAACCCCGCATATTTTTTTAAAAGTTTCCCGGACCCGGCAGGGGACCCTCCGCGGCACCGGGATTTCTCTCCGGAACGCCCTGTAGTTCCTGCTGTGCCTTCTTCTGGTGCGCAAGTGCCTCCTCGGCGATGAACCGGATCATGCACCCCCCGCAGGCATCGGACCCGCCAAACACCGAAAAATCCCTGCCCGGGTACAGCATCGAGAGCGATCGCCGGGAGATGGTCCGCAGGTCGGTGTCAGCATCCACCGCCAGGGGCTTGAGGTAGCGGGCCGCACCGGGATCGCCCAGAGACCCGAGCATGGCGGCCGCCTTGATCCGCACCCATTTGTTCTCGGCATCGAGGCCGCTCACCAGGTACGCAAACAGGGGCCCGCGGAAGAGCTGCAATGCAGCCTCATCCTTATCCTGGTACGTGCCCCATGCCATTCCCCCGGACCGTGCTTCCTTCTCCTCCATGATACAATCCTCTCCTGGTTCTGATGATTCTGTGTGGCCGGAGGCGCGTTTTTAATATTTGCAGGCACGGTCTGCATGGCAGTACCGGGTGGCAGAAGAGCCGGCGTTCGTTTGCGGGAAAGAAATGCTCAAAAAAAGAATGACCGGGATCAGCTGCACCCGGACCAGCCGCAGTGTTTGCAGATCCCCTGGTTGCAGCCCTCGCCGAAATCAAGCGGGTTATGGCACTCGGGGCAGAGGCGCTGCTCGCCGGTCTTTTTGATGTTCCAGTTGCTCAACGTGGCAATGCTCTGGTTCTTTGCCGAGAGCTCGATGCACCGCCCGACAACATCGGCACAGGAGTGCCCTTCGGAGGTGGGGTTCTTGATCGCGGAGATACAGTTCACTTTTGCGAACTGCTTGACAAACTTGGCATAGGGAACCCCGTTCTGGAGCCCGGTGCTGATGGCCCGGCCAAGGGCGCTGCTGTTCGCGTCGCACCCGCCGCTCCCTACGGTCCGGATAAAGACCTCCATAGGGTTCCCGTCATGCAGGTTGACGGTGACATACAGCCGGCAGCACCCGGACTGGCAGAGGTAGGTCCGCCCGGCAAGCTCCTTGGGGCGGTCGATGGAAAGGCTGGGGATCTTCTCCGGCACCACCCGCATGGCCGACACGGCCGTGGCCGGTTCCGCGGCCGGGGCGGCAGGGCTCTTGTCCTTGAGGGCGAGCACCACATCCTCCCGGCTCCCGGTCCGGTAGATGGTGATGCCCTTGAGGCCGAGCTTCCAGGCCATCAGAAGCGCCTCTTCACAGTCCGCCTTTGTCGCCGATCCCGGCATGTTGATGGTCTTGCTGATGGATGCGTGGACGTGCTTCTGGAAGCTGGCCTGCATCAGGATATGGTCGCGCCACGGGATGTCAAGGGCAGTCTTGAAGAGCGAGCGGAACGACTGCGGCAGCCAGGTAAGATCCTGGACCGTGCCGGTCTCGTGGACATGCGCGATCACCTCGTCCGCCTTCTTCGCCCGCTCATCGCCGGCATAGCCCATGCCCGAAAGGGTGCGGACGAGTGCCTCTTTAAAGACCGGGTTGACAATCACGAAGGTCTTGCCCACCGTATTCTTCCGGGTATAGGCAAACGAGAAGATCGGCTCGATCCCGCTCGAACACCCGGCAAGGAGCGAGATCGTTCCTGTAGGGGCCACCGTGGTCATGGCGGCATTCCGGACGGTAAAATCCTTCCAGATGCTGCCTTTCCATGCCGGGAAGGTCCCCTTTGCCTCGGCCAGGCGGTGGGATTCGTCCACGGCGGTTTCGGTCACGATCTTCATGACCTTCTCACACCATGACCGTCCCTCGGGCGAATCGTAGGCAAGGCCCAGCATGAGCATCGCGTCGTGGACGCCCATAACCCCGAGGCCGATCTTCCGCGTCCGTGTGGTCGCATCGCCGATCTGGAGGATGGGGAAGACATTCTTATCGATCACGTGATCGAGGAAACGGGTCGCCATCCGGGCGGTCTCCCGCAGGAGGGCATCGTCGAGGGCCCCATCCTTCACGCAGGCGGCAAGGTTGATGCTTCCCAGCACGCAGCTCTCGTAGGGGAGAAGCGGCTGCTCCCCGCAGGGGTTCGTGGTATCGATCTCGCCGAGCTGGGGCGTCGGGTTGTGGCGGTTGATCTCGTCGTAGAAGAGGATGCCGGGCTCACCGTTCTTCCAGATCCCCTCCACGATCCCGTTCCAGATCGCCCCGACCGTGACTTTCTCCCCCGAGCCCTCGCGGGTGAGCCAGAGCGTGTCGAAATGCTTTGTTGCAACCAGCTCCATGAACCTGTCGTTCATCATCACGGAGATGTTGAAGTTCGAGAAGTCCCCCTCTTTTTTCTTTGCCGCGATAAACGCAAGGATGTCCGGATGCCAGACGTTGAGGATCCCCATGTTGGCCCCGCGCCGGCGCCCGCCCTGCTTGATCACATCGGTGGCCGCGTTGAAGACCCGCATGAACGAGATGGGACCCGAGGCCACGCCGTCCGTGGACTGGACGGGAGAGCCTTCCGGCCGGATGTGCGAGAAGTTGTAGCCGGTCCCCCCGCCGGTCTTGTGGATGATCGCCCCTTCCTTCATCGCGTCAAAGATCCCGTCGATCGTGTCCGGGACCGGCAGCGTGAAGCAGGCGGAGAGCTGCCCGATCTCGGTCCCCGCGTTCATAAGCGTGGGGGAGTTGGGCAGGAAACGCAGCGAGATCATCGCCTCGTAAAAACGGGCGCGTTCGGTCTCATCGTCTGCCAGGGCCGAGGCAACGCGGCGGCAGATATCGGTAAAATCCTTCTCCCCTTTCCGCAGGTAGCGGGCCGAGAGGATGCTGTCGACGACGGATGGTGGGTTCATGGCAGGACCTGTGCTGGTTGTTATGGAGATTTAAAAAGGACTATTCAACGGATGAAATATTGCTCATGGAATGAGTTATAGATTGTTGTCCGTTCGGCCGGGATGTCCCGGGCTGACCGGGATCACCACGCGGCTGATACCGAGGATAACGCCGTTGGTGCAGGCAATATCCGGGATAGTCACGGCAGCGCCGCCGAAAAGGACCTTCCCGTCTTTTTCGGTGATCTCAACCGTGATGCCGAGGCGCGTCTTGGGGAAATTCAGCTTCTTGATCGTGTTGCAGGGAAGGTTTCCAAAGAGAATATGGTACTGGAGTACACGGAACAGCTCCCCCCGGGGATCGACCATGAGCGCGGCAAGGGTTGCCGGGGGCAGCTGCCGGAAGGCTTCATCGGTCGGGGCGCAGACCGTATACGGCCCCTTCCCGGCAAGTACCGCGTCCAGGCCGGTGGCCCGGAGAGCCTGCGTCATGATCGAGAACCTGCTGTCGGCCGCAAGGATCTCTGAAATAATTGCAGGGGCGGGACCCGGCATCAGCAGGACACCGAATCAATGTTCATGTCGGGAACAATGCGGCTGTATCTCTTCGGGTTCGCATCGAACTGCTTCTTGCAGTACTCGCAGCAGAAGTAATAGTCCGCATTCCTGTACGTGCTTTTGAATTTGGCATCATCTTCATCCACTACCATGTAACAGACCGGATCGGTGGCCATGAATGTTCCTCCCTTTTGGTATCTCACGATCTTGATTATCGGCCAGATAAAGGTGTGGTATTTACACCGGGACGGGAGATCGTTGCCTTATCCCGGCAGCCCTTTTGCGAGCCTCCTGCCCATCTCGAACGCTTTTTTGCACTCCTCCGGGAAGACCTCACGGCGCCTGCGGGCCTTTGCCTCCGGGTCAAACCCTGAGGAAACATATTTCGAATAATCCTCGAACTGCAGGGTATCGGTTACCATGAACCATGCAGAGGGGCCGAAGATCCGTTCCAGCAGCATTGCGGTCAGCCGGAACTGCGCTTCGTAGGCCATGTCTTTTACCCGGGCTTCATCTGCACCCATCGTGTAGATTACCCCGGAAGGCATCTTTTTCGGAAAGAGGGAGGATCGCGCCGCATCGTAGACGAGGTACGGGAAGACCAGCCGTTCCAGGAACGACCGCATCTCGCCGGTCGCTGTTCCGACATAGATCGGCGAACCGAGGATGAGGGCATCGGCGTTCCGGATCCGTTCAAGGACCGGGGTCAGGTCGTCCTGTACAGCGCATTTCCCGTAGCTCTTCCCGCCCACAAGCTTGCAGGAGAAGCAGCTGGTACATCCCTTGTAGTCCAGATCGTAGAGGTGCACGATCTCTGTCTGTGCCCCGGCCGATGCCGCCCCTTCGAGGGCGTGTCCGAGCAGCGTTGCGGTATTCCACGTCTTGCGTGGGCTTCCGTTGATAGCAATAACCTGTGTCATGGTTCACCGTTTTTGTCAGGGGTTGAAGGATTCCCGGTATCCGTTCTATCCGGCCGTTTCGGATCCTTCAGGATTCCTGTGCCTTCTTCATTGTCTTGATCAGCCAGGCCATGTTTTTTGCGGCATCCCGGGCGCGGCTGATGCCTTCCTCATCCTTATTGACATCCCCGACCTCTCTTCCCACGCCAAGGACAGGGAATCCCGGGACCACCATGCCCCCGGCGAGAAGGAAGTGGAGCATGGTGTCGATCGTGCGGGAGCCCCCGGACCGCAAGGGCATCCTACCGCCATTCCACCTGCACCGGGTTCCGGCGCGGGATACCATGGGTCTTGTACTGCGGGTGGCCGAACATCAGGGCGTACGCATAGTTCCGTCCCTCCGGGAGGGCAAGCGCCTCCTGCAGGGGTTTGTACGTGGCCGCCGCCATCGAGAGGAAACCTGCCCAGCAGGTCCCGACGCCTAATGCAGGCGCAGCGATATCGAAATAGGTGAGAGCGATCAGGGCATCAACCGTGGCGACCGGGTTGCCCTCCGGGATATGGGCGATCACAAGGTGGGGCGCCCCGCGGCAGACCGGGTCAGCACCGGCCTCCCAGGCAGCGACCAGCGTAGGGATATACCCGCTCATGGGGTGGCTGCTGCCCTGAAGCGTCTTCATCCAGTCAATGGTAAGACCGGCCAGCCTGCGGACCTCCGCGGGATTGTGCACGATCAGCCACTGGACCGGCTGGCCGTTCCCACCGGAAGCGGCATACCGGGCGATGTCAAGAATACCAAGAATGGTCTCCCGGGCAACGGGTTCCCGGGTGAAATGCCGGACGGACCGGCGCTTCTTCAGGTACACCCCGAGATCTTCGGGAGAGATCGTCCCTGCACCGGACGAAAGGGGGGCTTTCTCGTCCGGCAGGTAATTCAGCAGCAGCGCCTGCGACGGACAGGAGACCTCGCAATGCCCACACCGGATACACATGCCGGCCCGTGCATCCTTCACCTTTGGCAGGGAATTCTCATCCGCCGGGTCGATGATCGAGACCGGGCAGACGACTGAACAGATCCCGCACCGGGTGCAGAGATCCTGGTTGACAAGGAGAGTGGCCATTCCATTTCCGTCCGTTCTGTGTACTGATATCCTACAGGATATCGTCTTTTCCCGGTATCTATACCTTCATGCTGCCTGCCATATCCCTTATCCCCCGGTCTTTCCTATCTCTTTCATGGACCCGGTGATCGTACGTATCCGGCAGGAGCTCGATAGTCTCGCGGATGAAAAGACCCGCATTACGTCGCAGCGGTTCTTCAAGGAGGAGATCTCCTGCTACGGGATCAAGACCCCGGTCGTCACAGCGCTCGCAAAGAAGTACTGGAAGGAGATCAAACACTGGGAGAAAAGGGAGATCTTTGCCCTCTGCGAAGAGCTGTACCGCTCGGGAAAGATCGAGGAGAGCTTCGTTGTCTCCACCTGGGCGTACGCCCTCGCCGACCGTTTTGATAAAAAGGATCTCGCCATTTTCCAGCGCTGGATCGATACCTACATCACCAACTGGGCCTCCTGTGACGGGTTCTGCAACCATGCAATGGGAGAGTTCTTCGAGCGCTACCCCGAGTGCATGGAGGAACTCCATACCTGGGCACGGTCTGAGAACCGCTGGATGCGCCGGGCAGCGGCGGTCTGCCTGATCGTCCCGGCAAAGCACGGGAAGTTCCTTCCCGAAGCCATCGGGATTGCAAAACTCCTCCTCAACGACAGTGATGACATGGTGCAGAAAGGCTATGGCTGGCTCTTAAAGGAGGCAAGCCGGAAACACACCCGGGAAGTCTTCGATTTTGTCGTGCAGAACAGAAAGGTCATGCCCCGGACGGCACTCCGCTATGCGATCGAGCTGATGCCAAAGGATCTCAAAGTTGAGGCCATGAAAAAAGAGGGGTAATAAAGACTATTATCAGGCAGCACCGGTCTTTGCTTCGAACAGGTACCGCCAGACCGCTGCAGCCACCAGTGCCCCAATTACCGGGGCGAGGATAAACATCCAGAGCTGGGAAAGCGCCGTCCCGCCGGCCACCAGAGCCGGGCCCAGGCTCCGGGCTGGATTGACCGAGGTACCGGTGATGGGAATACAAACGATATGGATCATGGCAAGGGCAAGGCCGATCGCGAGACCGGCAAACCCGGCCGGGGCGGCCCTGCTCGTCGAGCCAAAGACCACCATAATGAAGATAAACGTGAAGACCACTTCTGCGATAAAGCCCGAAAGAAGGGAGAAACCGCCCGGAGAGGCTACCCCGTAGCCGTTCTGGCCGAGACCGTTGACCGCAAGATCGTAGCCCGGAAGCCCGGTCATGATGCCAAGGAGTAAAAGCGATGCGATAATCGCCCCGATACACTGTGCAACAATGTAGAGGGCCGCATCCTTTGAGCCGATTTTTTTGTCGGCGAGCATAGCTACGGTGATGGCGGGGTTGATATGGCAGCCCGAGATCGATCCGATCGTATAAACCATCACCAGGACCGAGATCCCGAATGCGAGCGCTATTCCGAGAAAACCGACAGATTTCCCGGCAACAACGGCACTTCCGGTGCCCACAAAAACCAGCACGAAGGTGCCAAGCAGTTCGGCAAGATACTTTTTGGAATCGCACATACCCGATATCTCCCGGTACCCGGGGTACCGACAAAAAGAGTGTCGCCGGGACGGTATAGATATATCGGTTGCCTGGAATATTACCCCGGCGCGGGATTGCTGCGAAAAAAACCGCAGTTAACGCCAGATTTAATGGAGCGGCCTTCCCACGCTCCAGCATGAAACACCGCACCCTCTGCCTTATTGCCCTTGCCTCTGCCTTTGTAGTTCTCATCGTGCTTGCGGCAGGATGCACCGGCACTTCTCCGGCGCAGGCTGGAGAGAGAACCCCATCACCGACCGTAACTGCTGCCCCGTCCGGGGCGGGTTCTGCCGGGACAGCAGACAACAGCGTTACCGACGCGAACAACCGGTTTTCGGCAAGTCTGTACCGGCAGCTTGCAGCCGGAGATACGACCGGCAACATCTTTTTCTCACCGTTTTCCATCTCATCAGCACTCGCCATAACGTATGAGGGAGCGCGCGGGACAACCGCCGATGAGATCCGATCCGTGTTCTCCTTCCCGGCAAACCAGACCGCCATGCGGGAGGGATATGCCGCAGAGAATGCAGCGATCAATGCCGGGAATGAAGGATACACCTTGAGCACGGCAAATGCCCTCTGGGCGGAAAAGACCTTTGCCTTCCTCCCCGAGTACACCGCCACAGCAGAGCAGTACTATGGGGCAAATACATCTAATCTGGACTTTGTCAACCAGCCTGACGCATCCCGCCAGACCATCAATACCTGGGTGGCTGAAAAGACCAATAACAAGATCCAGGATCTCCTGCCTGCAGGGAGTGTCAGTTCCATGACCCGGCTGGTGATCACCAACGCCGTCTATTTCAAGGGCACGTGGGAAAAGCAGTTCGATGCGAACCAGACCACCGATGCCCCGTTTTCCATCCCTGGTGGTTCACAGGTCACGGTAAAAATGATGCAGCAGACCGGTAAGGACGCCGTCTACCCGTACGCGGAGACCGCGGATCTGCAGATGCTCTCCCTGCCCTACACGGCACAAAACGGGCAGGGGCTCTCCATGGTGATCCTCCTCCCCAAAGACAATAACACCACTGTGGCGGTCCCGTACCTTGACCCGGCCAACCTCTCGGCACTGGAGCAGTCGGCAGTCCCGCAGCAGGTCAAGGTGTACATCCCGAAGTTCAAAGTCGAGACGCAGTACTCCCTGCCCGCAACGCTTTCCGCGATGGGGATGCCTACGGCTTTTACCAATAATGCGGACTTCTCCGGAATGGACGGGGCAAAGGATCTGTACATCAGCGATATCGTCCACAAGGCCTACATCGAGACAAATGAGGAAGGAACCGAGGCTGCTGCGGCAACAGGTGTTGTGGTAAACGTGATGGCGGTGGCTCCCGGGTATGAACAGCCGGTCCCCGTCTTCCGCGCCGACCACCCGTTCCTCTTCCTGATCCAGGACAATAATACCGGTACCGTCCTTTTTACCGGCCGGATTACCAACCCGTCCAGCACATAATAGCCCAAAGACCGGCAATCGGGAGGGGCACGGCTCCCCTATTTTTCCCTTCCGGTGTGCATATCCCGCTCCCTGAAGGTGACGACCCGCGCCCCTTCATCTTCATACACTATGACCCTCCCTTTGAGCCCGTTCAGCCTGCACGGCGTGATCAGGTTGCCGGTCATGATATGGATCACCGGCTCTGTCCCCGGATCCGGTGTATCCCCGGGCCGCGGTTCCCAGGCAAGGACAAAATCGTCGCGGTTCTCGATTGCGGCAGAGAGCAGGGCCACCATTTCTTGCACCGGTAATGACGGTGGCATGATCCGCCCCTGGCCTTTTTTTGCCATATACACGAACATACCGCACCCGGGGCAGATAAGGATAGCACAAAAAAAGTTACAGCGGGCAGACCCGGAGGCACATGCCGCACCGCAGGCCACCCAGCGTCGAGAACATATAATCCCGGCAGAGGTGCGGCTGAATCGTCCCGTCTGCCGACAGTGCCTGGACCGGGCAGACCTTCACACATTTCTGGCAGGAGGCACACTCAGGCCGGACAAAGGATTTACCCGAGGGGCGGTCTGGCTCGATCGTCGCATCGGTGAGGATCGCGGTCATTCGGATCCGGGGGCCGGTCTCCCGGGTGATGAGCAGCTGGTTGAGACCGTACTCACCAAGCCCGGCAAGCCATGCAGCATACTTGAGCGAGAGATCAGCCCTGAGCGTCTCTTTGTTGGTATACCAGGTCCCAAATTCGCTTCCCTCCGAAGGGACAAGCATGGCACGGTAACCCTGTTTCTCCAGCTCGCGCACCAGAGCAAACCCCATCACCCGCAGGGTTGCCGTACCCGCCATCAGGGTATTGGTGTACTCGGCCCGGCCTCTCGGGAGGGGTTCGACACAGCCTTTGGGGATGATCACCCCGAGCACAATGACGGATCGTATCCAGGGCGCAAAATCCTGCGGCCGGTTCCCCGTATATTCGGGAGTGTTGAATCCTTCGGGATTGGCAACCCCGACAAAATCGGCACCAAGTTTGCTGGCCATCTCTTTGAGATGCGAGCTCTCCGGGATCATACCGGAACATGTTGCCCGAGAAAATAATGAATGTATGAGATCAGATCCCCAGGTTCCGCAAAAACCGTTCATGGAGCCGGAGATCTCCACCGAGCTCCGGGTGGAAGGCGAGGGCCATGTGCCGGCCCTTCTCCACCGCAACGATACCCTGATCGAGAGCCGCAAGCACCCGTACGCCGGATCCGGCAGATGTTACTACCGGGGCCCGGATAAAAATCGCGTGGAAGGGGCCTCCATTAAGCCCGGCAACCGGGATGTCGGCCTCGAACGACTCCCTCTGACGGCCAAACGCGTTCCGGTCCACGGTCATGTCCATAAGCCCGAGGGTATGGACCCGGGGATCGGCTACATGGGTCGCCATCAGCACCATGCCGGCACAGGTGGCAAAAATCCCACCGGGGAATGTCCGGATCGGTTCATAGAGGCCGTTCTTGTCGATCAGCCGGGATATGGTCGTGGACTCCCCGCCCGGAATCGCAAGCGCTGCGCAACCGGAAAGATCAGCCGGGCTCCTGACTTCGATCACCGAAGATGCCTCGCCGCAGCCCCGCTGGCGGAATACCGCAGCAAACGCATCGATATGTTCGCTCACGTTTCCCTGAAGCGCAAGCACACCAACGGTGACGGACTTACCGCCCACGGGTCTGCAACACCTCGTCGGACCTGAGGGTATGGACATCCAGGCCCGGCATCGCATCGCCAAGGCCCCTGCTCACCCGTGCGATCACTTGGGCATCGTTGTAGTGGTTGACCGCTTCTACAATGGCCTTTGCCATCATCTCGGGGTTCGAGGACTTGAAGATCCCGGACCCGACAAAGACTCCATCAGCTCCGAGCTGCATCATCATCGCGGCATCCGAGGGGGTGGCAATACCGCCGGCAGAGAAGTTCACAACCGGGAGACGGCCGCGCTGTGCGCACTCCATGACCAGTTCGGCGGGAGCCTCGATGGACCGGGCATAGCTGATCCGCTCCTGCTCGTCCATTCCCTGCACCTTGCGGATCTCTCCCATGATCGCCCGCATGTGCCTGACCGCTTCAACAACATTTCCTGTCCCGGCCTCGCCCTTAGTCCGGATCATCGCGGCACCCTCGTTCACCCGGCGCAGCGCCTCGCCCAGGTTCCGCGCCCCGCAGACAAACGGGACCTTGAACCGTTTCTTGTCGATATGGTATTCCTCATCGGCAGGTGTCAGGACTTCGCTCTCATCGATCATATCAACGCCAAGCACTTCGAGCACCTGTGCTTCGACAAAGTGGCCGATCCGGACCTTACCCATCACCGGGATCGAGACCGCTTCGATGATCTCCGTGACCTTCTCGGGATCGGCCATACGGGCTACGCCACCCTGTTTCCGGATATCCGACGGCACCCGTTCCAGCGACATGACTGCGACGGCCCCGGCTGCCTCGGCAATCCTTGCCTGCTCGGCATTGACGACATCCATGATCACGCCCCCCTTCTGCATGGATGCAAAGCCGCGCTTGAGGAGCTCGGTGCCAAATCTCAGTTCTTCCAGTTTCATATGCCAGTACTATGGATCAGCCATGCCAATAAAATAAGTGTGCCGGCAGCAGTTGCCGCAAACGCCACGGTCACTGCCCTGACCGCACGGATGATCGCCGGCCCGCCCTCCTCAAGGGACCGTTCGCCATCCCCCATCGTATAGACGCCCGGCTTCTCAAACCGGATCCCGCACCCCCCGGCCATGGCGGCCATCACGATCCCCCCATTGAAGCCCGGGCGTTTCCTCCCGTCCCGGCGCATCACGTTCCAGGCACGGCCCGCGGTACCGGTGGTGACAAAGTAGGCAAGCAGAAAAAGGGCCGTAATCCGGGCCGGGATGTAGTTGAGGATATCGTCCATCCGGGCCGAACACCAGCCGAGCCGGGCCCGTTCGTCCCGGTACCCGAGCATTGCGTCCATGGTGTTTGCTGCACGGAAGGCAGCAGCCCCGGCAAGCCCGAGTCCGGCCGGGGCAAGAAGCGCGAAATAAAAAAGAGGCGATACGATGCTGTCGGTCAGGTTCTCGGTCACAGATTCGTACGCGGCCGACCGGATATGCTCGGGACTGAGGCGTGCAGTTTCCCGGGAGACCATCAGTTTCACCTGTTCACGACCCGCATCCGCCCCTCGTTCAAGAGCAGCGATCACACCCAGCGCATGCTCTTCAAGCGACCGCCAGGCAAAACAGCATTTCAGCAGGAACGGTGCCCCGATCAAAAAGACCAGCCACGGGGCATAGTTCCCGAAGAGGAGGAAGGGAAGGGTGAAGATGACAACGGTGGCCAGCCAGAAGATCGTTCCAGCTGCACGCTGGAGCCAGGAGGGGTACAATGTGGGTCGTCCCCACCACCCGATAAACCGGCCCAGCAGGGCAACCGGGTGGTAAGGTGATTGCGGATCGCTGATCGCCCGGTCGACCACAAGCGCAAGGACGAGGACTGCGCTGGCGAGGATCAGGTCTGACGGTACCATACGTACAATGCGCCGACAATAAGTGTGATGAATGCGGCGAGATTAAAGATCTCAATCCGGGTATAATACCACGTGCAATAGAGAGCAAGGCCGATTGCCATCGCCACCATCAGGAGGTGGGGTCGCCCGTGGGCCTCGGGTTGGACCGGGGCCTCTTTTTCCATGAGTTCCTCGCGGGAGGGCCGGACGATAACCTCTACCCGCAGGGTTGCCTTCATTGCGCCGTAGCCGGCAATGATATCGATATCGAAAAATCCGGGGGAGCACTCCTTACGGAGCGGCACGCCCAGCACCACCTCGTCGATCACGTACATGTTCTCGTGGAAAAAGTCGGTAAACATGCCGGCATTGGACGTCGTGGCCGTAATATGGATCGGAGCGCCCCGGTTCCGGAACCGGATCTTCAGGATCCCCCCGCACTCGACCAGTGCATTCCCGCGGGGCAGATCGATGGTGTTGATACCTGTGCGGTTAAGGAGGATCTCGGTCGTTATCCCCTCTGCTTCCGGCTCCTCCGCGGCCGCAAGAATCCCGAAAGGCAGAGTGGGGAGCATCGTTTCACCGTACTTATCGTGTGGCAGGTGGAAGGAGGTTGGGGATTCCCCCGGTGATGGGATAATCCACGTTACAGGCGCCGCAGTGCAGGCTTCCCTCAAGGATCTCCTTTTCATCCTCTGCATCGACACGGAGCGTGAGATCCCCTTTGCAGACCGGGCAGCACAGGATCTCCATGAGCGAACGTTTCATGCGTACTCTTTCCTGATATCGATGATCTGGGACATCTCGGGTCCGGTGGAGATGAGGGTGACAGGACAGCCGATATCGTCCTCAGCCATCTTGAGGAATTCCCGTGCCTTTTTGGAGAGCTTGCTGTACTCGGTAATCCCGAAACAGTCCTTGTCCACGCGGTCGATGCCGGTGATCGCTGCCTGGGTGCAGCCGTTGATCATGGCCGAATACCGGGCCATATCGCCGTCCCAGCCACCGATGCGGCGCTTGCGGTGAGTGACTGTGCCGAACTCCTGGATACCCATCGCATCCGACTTCTCTGAGGACATCTCGGTGGAGAACGGGCCTTCGCCCACCCGGGTCGGGTACGCCTTGAAGACCACGATCACATCGTCGATCTTTGTCGGCCCGACACCGTTATCTGCAGCGATCTGGGAGGCTGACGTATCCTTGCTTGTCACAAACGGGTAGGTCCCGTAATAGAGGGAGATCCCAAAGCCCTGCGTACCCTCGAGGAGGACCCTGTTTCCGCCTTTTAAGGCATCGTCAATGGCCTTGGGGACATCGAGCAGGTACTCAGCGAGCTCCGGCACATCTTTTGCCTGGGGGGAGAGCCGCATGACCCGGTCGGCATTGGCCGGTCCGCAGCCGGAGCCGGTGCTCCCGATCTTCTTTGCAAGGTGGGCACTGCCCTTGTCCCGGGCGATATGATCCTCGGTGATAATACCGCAGCGCTTGTCCACAAAAACGCGGCCCTTGACACCCAGCATCTCGACCTCGTGCTTGAGGACCCGGGGATCGACCAGTACGCCGCTTCCTATGCAGAGTTTGGCCTTTTTATAGACAAAACCTGACGGCACCATCCGCACGCCATATTCATGGTCGCCAACCTGCACTGTATGCCCGGCGTTCGGGCCGACACCGCCCCGGGAGATGATAACGGGTTCATCTGCATGAGCGATGTGGGCAACAACCTTGCCCTTCCCCTCATCCCCAAAAAAGCCACCTACGATAATTGTACAGCTCATTGGAATATCATGTAGTGTACGCCGGTGTGGGCAATAAAGTCTGCCCTGAAGTAATAAAGGGAATTTTCAAGGATGTCTGCCGTTATGAAAGGGTGTGATCCGCCCGATGGTGGTGACCGGTTACAGGCCGTTTACGAACGTCTCCATCCGGCCCAGTGCCTCGGTCAGCTCCTTTCGGGAAACTGCATAGGCACAGCGGAGGTGATAGTCCCCTCCGGCACCAAAAACGCTGCCGGGCACTACGGCAACCCGTTGCTCCCGGAGCAGGCGCTCGGCAAATTCAACGTCGGAAAGCCCGGTCCCTTTTACAGAGGGGAACGCATAAAACGCCCCCTCGGGCACATGGCAGGAGAGACCGATCCGGTTGAGGCCCGCGACAAACATGTTACGCCGGAGACGGTACTCGTTGACCATCCCGACCTTCTCATCTTCCGCCGAACGCAGCGCCTCGAGCGCCCCGATCTGCCCCATAACGGGAGCACAGAGCATGACGTACTGGTGGATCTTGAGCGCCGCATCGCAGATCTCTTTGGGTGCACAGAGGAATCCCACCCGCCAGCCGGTCATCGCATAGGATTTGGAGAACCCGTTGAGCGTGATCGTCCGTTCCCAGAGGTCTTTTATGGTTGCTGCAGCCACATGGGGGGCTTCGTACGTGAGCTCCGAGTAGACCTCGTCGCTCATCAGCATCAGGTCCCGGTCGGTGACAATGTCAGCGATGGGTCCGAGGTCCTCCTTTTTCATGATGGCCCCGGTCGGGTTGTTCGGGAAGTTGATGATCAGTGCCTTGGTCTTCGGGGTGATTTTTTCCTGGAGCTTGTCCGGGTTGAGCCGGAAATGATCCTTTTCTGTACACTCGACCGGAACTGGTATGCCTCCGGCGAGAGCGACGCAGGGGGCGTAGGATACGTAACTGGGCTCGGCGATCAGTACCTCATCCCCGGGATTGACGATGGCGCGAATCGCGATGTCAAGCCCTTCCGATACGCCGGAGGTAATGATCATCTCTTCACTGGCCGAATACCGGAGCTGGTACCGGCTGGCGAGGTGGGCTGAAAGAGCATCACGAAGGGACTGGAGGCCCCGGTTCGGGGTATACGAGGTCGTACCTTGCTCAATCGAATAGATGCCGGCTTCGCAGATGTTCCATGGTGTCCGGAAATCGGGTTCGCCAACTCCTAAGGAGATGACATCGCTCATGGTGAGCGCAAGATCAAAAAATTTCCGGATTCCCGACGGGGGAATCTCCCGGGCGCGGTCAGAGACAAACGTTCGCATCCGACCACCTCAGAAGGAATAGGGAAGGCGTTCTGCTTCCTGCTGCTCAAAGAGCGTATTACCGTTCTCCTTATAGGATTTCATGACTATATGGGTGGCCGTCTCGCGGATACGGTCCATCGGTGCAACATGCTCGGAGACAAAACGGGAGACCTCCTGCATGTTCTTCCCGCTCACCATTACCTGGAGATCGTACGTCCCGGTGATCAGCCGCAGGGTACGTACCTGCCGGAACCGGGAGAGCCTTTCCGCAATCCGGTCGTACCCGAAATCGCGCTCGGGGCTCACCTTGAGCTCAATGATGGCCGAGACTTCCCCGTTCCCGGCCTTCTCCCAGTTGATCACCGTGGTGTACTTGCGGATGATCCGGCTCTCCTCAAGGGCATGGATCCGGGATTCCACCTCGACCGGGATAAGATTAATCATCGATCCGATTTCCTGCGCAGACAGCCGGCTGTTCTCCTCAAGAATCCGGAGGAGTTCAAGATCCTTGTCATCCATCACACGTCACCTGAACCACGTTTTTAACCATTTGGCTTCCATCTGATTTATATCAAGATCTTTGAGACCGTTCAGCCTCGGATCCTTGAGGACAACCTCGCGGATCTTGCTGGTATTGGCATCAAACCACATCTCTTTTGTGCGCCCGTACCTTCCCCTGCTCACGACCCGGGTGTTGATGACCCCCAGCATGTTAAGCTCCGATATCAGGTCCGTGATCCGGCGGTGGGTGAGGATATCGAGCTGTATCGAGGGTGCAATATCCTGGTACACACGCGAAACCTCCCCGCTCGTGAAGATGTTCTGTCCCAGCTGCTCCAGCGTCAGCATGGAGAAGAGGATCAGCTTACTCTGGGTGGGGAGGGTGGCTATGCATTCAATCATGCTGTCCGTCTCGATCTTTGCCTGGGCCTGCTTGACGTGGACCTCAGTCAGCTGCTTTGATTCGTCCCGGTCCGCAAGTTCTCCTGAGATCCGGAGCAGATCGAGAGCCCGTCGTGCATCGCCATGCTCCTGAGCGGCAAGGGCGGCACAGAGTGGGATCACCCCTTCGGCGATGGCCCCGTCAAGGAATGCCCCGGCAGCCCGCTGGGTCAGGATATCGACCAGCTGGGGTGCATTGTAGGGGGGGAACACGATCTCTTCTTCCGAGAGAGAGGAGAGAACACGGGGATCGAGGAAGTCCTTGAAGCTGAGATCATTGGAGATCCCGATGATGCTCACCTTGGAGTTCTTCAGGTCGGAGTTGATCCGGGTCAGGTTATAGAGCGTGTCATCTCCGCTCTTTTTTACCAGCTTATCGATCTCGTCAAGGACGATCACGAGCACGCCGCCACCGGCCTCGAGCTGGTTCTTTAACTCCGCGTACACCTGGTCGGTCGGCCACCCGGTCATCGGGATGTGTGTCCGGGTCTTATCGCTTGATGCTTCCTCAACCCCGTCGATACACTTTGCGATCTGGGCGAGGACCCGGTACTGCGTGTCGATCACTTCACAGTTGAGGTGGACAATACGACAGGTGGTCCCCATGGTGCTGCTGGCTTTTTCCAGCTCGGTGCCAACGTACCTGACACTGGCAGTCTTTCCTGTTCCCGTTTTTCCGTAGATCAGGATATTTGAGGGAGTTTCATTTCTGAGTGACGGGGCAAGAATAGAGGCGATGGTATCGATCTGGGGTTGACGGTGAGGCAGGATCTGAGGCCGGTAAGAATGCCGGAGGACTTCCCGGTCACGGAAGATCCGGTTGTTTGATAAGTATTTGATAAATAAACCGGTTGAGGGATCTACAGGTTCTGGCATGATGACTCGTGGAGCTGAGTCTTAGCGGGGAGAGATTAAAAAATACTCGATTTATTCCCCTTTATATACCCCCCTGCTTCCTGTGGAAATGCTGTTTAAATCTGATTATTTGTTGATATCTTTCCAACCGAAGGGATTTTGCTTTTAATATTTTTCTTCATTTTGAGTTAAACGGGTTACAATCTGCTCCCGGTTCTTCTTTTTCTCAAATCTCGTTGTGTTGTCAGGGAGAGACCCCTTTGTTTCGTGTGGAACCTGAAAGAAATGACCTGTTGATATTAAAATTAAATAAAGAAAAATAGTCAACTATTGTATGCTTCTAAATCTATTTAAATCAATCGAAATTAATTTCGGTTTGAGTGCTCCATAAGACCAATCCCACTCCGGCAGATTGGGAAATTTCAGGAAGAAGCTCGTGGATAATTGAAGAAGATCTCCACTGGAAGTGATGGGGTGGCCCCTTTTTTTATAAAAAAGAAAATAAAAACAGGCAATCCAGGGAGAATCCAACCTTCAAGTTATCAGCAGAGAGGTCTAAGAGAACATACCATGAAGCAGGAACATCTCCAGCCGATTCCGGTCTCAGCAGGGGTTATTACCGTCTCAACGACCCGGACCAGAGAAACAGACACCAGCGGAAATACAATCCAGACAATCCTTTCCGAAGCCAACATCCCTGTACGGCACTATGCGGTCATACCCGACCGTATCGATGCCATCCGGGCCGAGCTTGATCT
This sequence comes from Methanoregula sp., assembly GCF_035543475.1. GTDB lineage: Archaea > Halobacteriota > Methanomicrobia > Methanomicrobiales > Methanospirillaceae > Methanoregula. Next base: position 113,153 of record NZ_DATKKA010000004.1, on the reverse strand, counting down.
TGCCCTCAGAACCTGCAACTGTATCATCGTTGATGGCGGTACCGGGCTGACCCATGACGATTGTACCATTGAGGCAGTATCGCCCCTTCTTGAGAAAAGAATAGATGGATTCGGGGAGCTCTTCCGGATGAAGAGCTACGAAGAGATTGGAACCTCAATGATGCTCTCCCGGGCTGTTGCCGGAACGATAAAAGGAGCCGTGGTATTCTGCATCCCCGGATCGACCGGTGCTGTGACCCTGGCCACCAAATCACTCATTGTTCCGGAGATCGTACACATCCTTTCACACGCGAACAGATAGATCCGTTTTCCCGGGGATTTCTGCAGCAGAGGAACGAGCCGGAAGCCAGTTTTATTTGTTCACTTCAAGGAGAGCGACCCGTTCCAGCACAAGATCCTGGAGTCGCCCTGTACCCGCTGCAGCAATCTCTGCCGGAGAGATCCCGAAGAGATCCATAAGCCGGGCAGCTTTTGCGGGGGTAATCCCCTCATCCGGTTCTCCGCAAAAATGGAGGATGCCTGCCAGCCGGTCCCAGATCCCGGCCGGCGCCGGGCAGCAACAGACGTACAACCGGTTCTCTCCCCCATGAAGGCCAAAAGAGACCGCAACGCTGCACTGCCGGCTGCCTGCAGCATAGAGCAGGGCCTCCATCTCAAATGAATTGGAGATGGCCTCTCCCGAACAGAAGGACCGGTATGCTTGACGGAGTGCAACCTCTGCATGTTTCTCCCCGGCCAGTTTGTCTGCATCAAAACAGACAATACGCGAATCCATCCTGTCGGCAATTTCCCGCACCTTTTCAAGAAAAACCGCCGGGTCCCGGACACAGGCTTCCGCATACCGGATTGTACAGCTCAATTCTTCTCCGCTCATCGCTCACCCGAAATGAAACAGGGTGGACTGACCCCGTGCGGCGGTGTTTTCGCTATCCTCAGCCACCTCTCCTGCAGATCTTCTTTTTGGCCGGAGCTGTTCAAGAATCTGTTCCGCGATACCCGCACCCAGGATCTTTACCAGCTCCTCTTTGTCGTGCATGAGGATCTCTTCAGGTGACGTAATACCGTTGTTGAAGAGCCGGCGGGCACGCACCCTCCCGATGCCCCGGAGCCGGATCAGCGGCAGGAGCTCGCGCCGGATGCCGTTCTTCATGCAGATCTCGCATTCGGCAATCTGGGGGTAAAACACCGGGGCAAATATCCGGGCCAGCTGGGTCGTGGCATGGAGAAGCCAGTTGATGTTCTCAACCATGCCATAGACATCGCCGGGTCCGACTGCGTACCGTTCGCAGATCTTTTCTTCGGCAAGTTCATCCATCCAGTCTGAAAGGAGCATCGCGGTCTTGACGCCCCGGTAAAAGTGCTCCGCCCCCTCCTCATCTGCCGGCAGCGGAAGCCAGAGTTCTCCGGCTTTTGCCTCCAGCATCCGCGAGAGTGCGGGGAGGTCCGCATTTCTTGCATAGAGCGTGGGCATATCCGGCGTGCTGCAGATGAGCTGGAGCAGGCCGGTATCCGAGTATGCGGTGTTCTCCCGGAGGGTCGCGACAATGAGGGAAGCACTCCTCGGGTCGATATACATCCGTGATACAAGGGCGCCAAGCTCGGTAGCGCCAAGGTGCTCACCGATATCCAGGACCATCTCCGCTGCAATCAGGAATTCGAGGGCGGTATCCACCGCGCGGTGCATGAGCCTGCCCTGCCGGTGCTCATGGACATAATACGAGCGGTTCATGAATGCTGAGAGCTCGCTCCTTGTCTGTACAAACCCCGAGGCAACAAGCGAGAGGACATGGGTATAAAGTGCGGTCGGCTCAGCCAGACGCGAATGGACATCCTCCGCTTCGGCGTCAATATACACGTCGAAGAGCTCCGGAACCTGCTCGGGGTCCTTTGCGATCAGGACAGCTTCGCCGTAAGGATCGAGCCGGGGCCTCCCGGCCCGTCCTGCCATCTGCCGGTACTCGCTGACCGGGATCGGCTGCATTCCCTCCCCCGCGGAGAACCGGAGGTAGTCGCGGATGATAACCCGGCGGGCGGGTAGGTTAAGGCCGGCAGCAAGGGTTGGCGTGGACGAGATGCACTTGAGCCAGCCCTTGCGAAACGCCTCTTCCACGATGCTACGCTCGTTCCGGGCAAGGCCAGCGTGGTGGAAGGCGGCGCCTTTTGCCACGCAGGCAGAGAGCGTCTTTATCATCTCGGTCGGGGTCCCGGCAAGCAGGCGCTCTGCACAGGCAGCGAGAGGTGCAGCTTCGCTCTTTATCGCGGCTGCGGCCCGTTTTGCAAATGCTTCGGCGTTCCGGCGCGAGGAGACAAAGACAAGGCACTGCCCCCCCTCGGCAATGGTGTCGAGGCAGAGATTGAGATCATCGTAGTTCTTGGAGACCTGCTTGACGGGGCGAGCCCCCTCCCTGAACTGGATCCGGTTATCGTAGAAGACCCCCTGGCGCAGGTCTACCGGCCGCCAGGAGCTCGTGACCATCTCGCCGTCGAGCCACCCGGCAAGCATCTTCGGATTGCCGATGGTTGCTGAAAGGCCGATCACCTGCATGGCCGGGTTTCGGTACCGCATCTTGGCGATGACCATCTCGAGGGTCGGTCCCCGGTCCGGCGAATCGATCAGGTGGACCTCATCCACAACAAGAAGGGTGATCTCGGGTATCCAGCGTGCGCTGTTCCGCAGGAGCGAGTCCACTTTCTCGCTCGTGGCCACGATGATATCATTCCTGCCCAAGCCATCGTCCCGCCGGTCAAGATCACCGGTCGAGATACCGACCCGCACACCCTTCCCGTTAAACTCCTCGTATTTTTCCGAGGCAAGGGCCTTTAAGGGGACAATATACAGGCATTTTCCCCCGGCGGCGATGTGCCGGTGCATCGCCATCTCCGCGATCAGCGTCTTTCCGCTTGCGGTCGGGATCGCAACAAGGAGATTCTTACCGTCCAGAAGTCCCATTTCAACGCAGGCAGCCTGTGGGGGATAGAGCTCGACAATCCCGTGTTCTTGGTACTGTCGCCTGAGAGTATCGGGTATGGCAAGATCCGTTATCTGCATCGGGGGGTGCTGAGGGGACTGCATAAAAAAGCGGGAGCAGAGGGGAGGTTCGATCAGTAGTAGTAACTGATCATGTCCTGCTTGGCCTCTTTCTTTTTCTTGTCGAGGAATGCAAAGACGTTCTCGTGGGGGACCCCCTCGATGAGCATATCGATGGCTGCCCGTGCGACCTTCATCTGTTCGGGGTACCCGATAAGGGCCACGGTATGGCCAAAGACGGAGATATCCACATCGGTCATATTCTCGATCTGCTCGCGGGCACGGCCGTCCTTTCCGATGATCCTCCCGCGGACCCGGTCAAGCTGCCGGGGATTATCTGCCGTGCGGGAGAGATCGATAATGTCGAGGAGGAGATCCTCATCCTCGATCATCTCGAAAGCGCGTTCGGGGGAGAACCCGGCATTGATGGCATTGATGATCTCGACCGCCCTCAGCAGGGGAATGGCATTCTCCTCGGCGGCCTCCACTTTCACCTGTCCCTCTTTGCTGTCGATGGAGATGGCAGTATTGGTCTTTGATTCGAGCTCTTTTTTTGTCGAACCGCCTTTCCCGATGAGAACTCCCACCCTGCTCTGTGCAATTTTTAATTCCTGAATCATTGTCCTGTAACCCTCTTATGTGGATGTTCCTGTCTTTTTATCAGAATGACTGGAGATATTTTCCAGAAGTGCTGCCCGGGATTCATGGCTGCGATACACTGAGGCCGGTCACCGCGTTGAAGATCTCATACTCTGTCTTGATCTCGCACCCTTTTTTTGCAAAGAACCGGTTCACGTTACGGATGTCCCGCATCAGGAACTGGAGGGCACGCGGGTGATCGCGGGTGACCGATTGCCCCATATCGATGAGATATGGTTGGTCATGGTACAATATATTGAACTCGCTCAGGTCCCCATGCACGAGCTCTGCCCCCTTGTACAGGGTATCGATCATGGAAACTACTGATTCGTAAACGAGCGCGGGATCGTCGAGATCCACGTACCTCAGCTGAGGATACGGCCGCTCATCCTCGCCCAAAAAGGACATCACCAGGATGTTCCGGTCAAAGACCAGAGGCTCCGGGACAGGAAGTCCTGCCTCTTTAGCCCGTGCGAGGTTTGAATACTCTTTTTTTGTCCAGGCAAAGACGAGCTCTTTTCTGGATTTTTTGACATTGGCAAACCGGCGGTCTCCCAGAATATAGGAGCTCATCGTGGTGAAATTCGCAGACTGGATCCGGTATATTTTGATCGCAACGGCCGTGTCGCCCAGGTCACCCAGAAAGACGTTTGCCTCTTTGCCGGTACTGATAGAACCACCGATCGCGGAGAGCCATTTTTTGTGAACAAGCTTGTAAAGGGCAAGGAGGGTTACCTCATCAAAGACATTCTCGCTGACCTTGAAGGTGTCCGCATCCTTGATCCGGATCCCCATCTCGGCAATGCGCTGATCGAATGTTTCCTCCTTCTTTTCGATTCTCACGGGCAATTCCCCGAATACTACTGGTACGTATAACCCATCTGTCCTTCAGCGGATATACTCGCGCACCGGGGCAAGGATGGTAACCAGCCCCTCGCCGCAGGCCTTCTTGAGATCGAGCGGGTGGATCTCCTTCTTGGCATATGCGGCTTCGAGCTCAGCATACGAGGCAAAGGTCCGGTCGCCACCGAACTTCTCTGGCCGTTTTATGGTGATCGCAGGCAGGCGGGGGAAGATGTGGTGCTGGAAGATCTGGAGGACCGGGTTCTCTGCAATCTCCGGCGGGCAGAAGGCCTTCTGGCATTTTTTCCGGATCTCGTCCTCGCTGTCAGCGACTGAGATATAATTCCCTTGTGAAGAGGACATCTTCTTCCCGTCAAGGCCATTCAGGATGGGTGTGTGGATGCAGACCGGGGCAGGATAATTGAAGTTCGGGAGATGCTCGCGTGCCAGCATGTGGATCTTCCGCTGGTCAATCCCGCCGACTGCTGCATCGACGCCAAGCATTGCAATATCGGCCATCTGCATGATCGGGTAGACCATCTGCGAGACGGTCGGGTGGTCCATATGCCGGCCCACCTCGTCCATGCTCCGGGTTGCCCGGGCAAGGGTGATCTGCTGGGAGAGCTGGTGGACAAGCAGCTCGTACTCGCGGTTGAGCTGGAGATCGGAGCCGAGGACATAGCGGACGTTTTTCAGGCCGAGCCCCTCGAAGCAGCGGCGGTTATACTCGGCGAGTTCCCCGACCTTTTCCATGGTTCCTTTCCGGTTAAGGAACGCATGCAGGTCGGCCAAGAGGACCGTGACCTCGAAGCCTGCTGCCTGGAGATCGACCAGTTTGTTTACCGTGACCAGGTGGCCGAGATGGATCTCGCCGCTTGGCTCGTACCCTGCATACACTTTTTTTACCGGCTTCGCGAGAAGAGCGCGAAGGTCATCTTCGGTGACGATCTCAACGGTGTTCCGGGTAACCCGTTCGAAGGTGTCCATCAAAAAGTATGGGTGATGAAAAGAGTTAATGGTTGTTCTGGATGGGGATGAAGTGGAGGGCATCGTTGGTAAGTTTGATCGAGGCTGTTCCATCTTTACTCAGGCCGGTCATTGCGCGTATCGCATCCACGTTCTCAACAACCACATCGGCCTCCTGGTGGATGGCCTGGAAGAAGCAGAGCTCGTTCTTGTTTGCATAGATCGATTCCTCGAAGATGCAGTTTTCATAGAGGTCAGCCCGCTGCCGGCCGAGGTCCATGGCAAATTCCTTGAGCTCAGCGGTGCTTTTTATCGCGGCGGTCTTCTTCACGAGGCCCATCCGCGGATGGCTCTTTATGAGATCGATAACTCTCTCCCGGTTCACCTCTTTTTTGGTGGTGATCCGGATCGCATGCATGTGCATCATTGTGGTCGGGACGATCATCGCCATTGTCGTGATCGAGATATGGGGGAGCACGGTCTGGACATCAGGCCCGTGGTGGCTGGGGACACTGACCGGGTCGAGGACGACCGCATCGATCGGTCCCTTCTTGATCTCGCCGGGGTCGGATCCGCGCCGGACCATGATTGCGTGGACATGCTCAACGCCGAACGCCTTGTCAACCTCGTGGATGATCCGGCACAGGCCGGTGGTGTTGCAGGAGACAACCCGGACAAACTGCCTGCCGATTGCATCGGAAAAGTTGCAGGACGAGTTGAAGGAGAAGCCGGCGACCTCGTGCTCCTCGCCCCCCTGCCAGAGCGCCTTTTTCCCGAGTTTTTCATAGAGCGGCTTGTTGGTCGCACCGACATCCCCGGGTGTCGCGTCCACGATCACATCGGCCGCTCTGCACATGTCCTCGACCGAACCGGCAACGGTGAGGCCCGCTTTCTCGAACGCCGCCTTCTTTGAAATATCCGCGATGTAGAGGGGATACCCGCGCTGCTTTGCAATAAATGCCTCAGCATTCGGGCGGGTCTTGGAGACGCCGATCACTTTCATGTCCTTCTGGGCTGCAACCGCATCGGCGACACGCTTCCCGATGGTACCGTACCCGTTGATGGCAACCTTGATCATATACCGAATCTGTAGGAACCAGATGAGATAAAGGTTGCCTGATGTTGCCCGGGATGAGGTACGAGATGAAGCTCTGCAGCATTTAGGAAGAAAAAGCCGAACATTTTCGCGTGAAAAAGGAAGATTCCGGTGGCAAATCCTACAAATTGTTACAGAAACAGGGCCTGAAACTTTACAACCTCGGTACTGTTCTTTGCCGTGGCGTAGAGTTCCAGCGGTTCTTTGTTGACTTCCAGGAACCGGATCCCCCAGTTGACACAGCCAAGAATCTGCGCCGCCCGCTCCTTTTCGCCTACGATATACAGGGCCGCCGCAATCGCCTCAACAGATGTCAGTTTGCAGGGCTTCCCGAAGTTGACCGGGTTTGCGGCCATGAGGAAAGGCAATGCCCGCCGGATCCTCCACGAGCTGACTGCACCGGTATCGAGCACCTCCCACGAACAGTCGAGCGCGGTGATCGATTTCACGTCTCTGTCCTCCGGAGAGAGGGCTTTTTCGGCTGTCGGGTCTAAAAGTAGGGTATTTCTTGGGATCTGCGAGATCGTTTTGACAATTCGCAAATGTCCTGCCCGCTCCAGTTTCTTTACCGTGCACTTCCTGGGGTCACAACTGTTGTCCCGGTAAGCCAGAAGCGGAATCATTGATTATTCTGTGCGTGCACACACTGTATAATGTACGTGCTCTGTTCTCCCTGTATTCTTTCACCAGCACTCCGGGCGAAGGGGATAACGCACCCCTCGGACATTGCCCTTTTTGCAAAGTCCATCGGGCGATGCAGAAAGTTCGGGATCGAGGTCGTCCCCCTGCCCTGTCCCGAGACACGGTATCTCGGCCCGGGCCGGAAGCCCGGCACCTATCTCGAACGCCTCAATACCCCGGAATTTGCAACACTTCTGGACGAGTTGTGCGGGAAGGTAAACGACATCATCCAAGAACGGGGGCCCCCGCTCTGTATCCTTGGCGTCAACTCGTCACCGACCTGCGGGGTCACGAGCACGTACTACGGAGCCGAAGGGGATACGCCGGCAAAACAGCAGGGCCGGGGGGTCTTTTACGCCCGCTTCCCGGATATCCCGGCACAGGACGTTGCGGTTTTCTCTCAGTACCGGATCTACCTTGCCGCTCCCCTCTTCTCGGAAGCCGAGAGATCCTACAATACCTCCATTGCAGAGCTGCTCAGGGAACATTGTTTTGAAGTGTTCCTCCCGCAGGACTCAGGTGACAACCAGGCCGTGCGGGATAAGAGTGAGCATGCGCAGATCTACCGTCGCAACCGGCGGGCGATCCGGGATGCCGACATGGTCGTTGCCATTATCGACGGGGCCGATGCGGATTCGGGAACTTCCTGGGAAATGGGATACGCAGCGGGGATGAAGAAAACCGTGATCGCTCTCCGGACGGATTTCCGGATGGCCGGCAGCCATGAACGGGTGAACCTTATGCTCGAGCAGGCGTCACGGGTAGTGACATCCCGGGACGAACTTCTTTCCGCAGCAGGTGCACTCCCTACCATCCGGCAGCCGGAACCATCATCTGCATAAGTTACCTGAAAACCTCCTCGTCACAAATGGCAGCATTTTCAGGAGAATAATGCAGGCAAGTTATATCTGAATCCTGACAAATAGGTAGTGAGTGCGATGGCGAAGAAAAAAGCGGGCCGGGAACCGGAAAAGCGGCAGGATCCTTTCAGGGAATGCGATCTTGACGGAGGGTATGAATCCCCCGTCCGGACCATCCGGGATCTTACCTTTAATAACATACAATCAATTGTTTCGAAAAGCCGGTACGTCCAGTCCCTTCTTCTTCTCACGGTTATCGGTATTTTCCTGCGGTTCTATGACCTCGGTTTCAACTCTCTCTGGCTTGATGAGGCCAGCACCTATACGATATCAGTAAAATCCTTTGCCGATATCTGGCAGGTGACCGCGTCAGGCGAGTTTAACCCCCCGCTCTTTTACTGGATCGAACATGTCATGCTCATGCTGGGAAATAATGAGGTCATCCTGCGCTTTATCCCGGCGCTCCTGGGTGTCCTTACCATCCCGCTCTTTTACCTGATTGGTAAGGAGTTCCTCGACCGCAATGCAGGCCTTATTGCTGCTGCCGCCTGTGCATTCTCCCCGTTCCTGATCTATTACTCGCAGGAAGCGCGGGCCTACATGATGATGCTCTTTTTTGTCGGGCTGGCGACGCTCTTTTTCCTCAGGGCCATGAAATCCGGCAGCCTCGCCCACTGGGTGCTTTTCGGTGCCTTTGCCGCGCTGGCCTTCTGGGCACACTTCTATGCGCTGGTGCTGATTGGGGCGCTGGTGTTATTTGCGCTCATCGAATGGGTTCCCCGGATCCGTACTGAAATCGGTAACCTCAAAATGCTGGTAGCATCCATTGTGGTTTTTGTGGTCCTGTCGCTGCCCCTCATCATTGTCACCCTCCAGCTCTTTGTGCTCCGGACATCATTGGCACCCACGTACGGAATTCAGGGATTGGAGCTCATCCCTGAGACCTTCGTCCAGATAGCCGGGATGAACATTTTTGTTGTGTTCCTCCTGGTAGCACTATTCATCATCGGTATTATCCAGGCGTTCCGCATCGAAAGGAGCAAGGGGATATTCCTGGTACTGATCACCGTCCTCACGTTTGTGATCAGCTATGTTCTGTCGTTCAAGATGCCCATGCTCCCCCGGTATCTCATCTTTTTGAGCATTGTTTTTTTCCTTGGTATTGCAGTATCCTATCACCTGGTGTACTCCCTCTGGAATACCAGGACTGTAGTGTATGGATTTATCGCAGTTCTCTTTATCATCAGTGCGCCGGTCCTGGCAGGTTATTATTCAGGATATTCAAAGGAAGACTGGAGGGGTGTCTCCGCTGCACTTGAGCAGAAGGCCCAGCCGGGCGATATCGTTGTTTCGGTTCCCGGCTATATCGCCCAGCCACTCGACTATTATTACTCATCATCCAAGGCGCAGACTACGGAGTACGGGGCAACAACAGCCGGAGATCTCGACCACGTTTTGGCGGAGAGCGGAAACCATACGATCTATTTTGTGGTTACCGGTGACATCAGTGCGGCCGATCCGAATGGCGATGCGATACAGTGGCTCAAAAATAATGCTACCTATGTTGGTTCAGATGTCACGCAGGGGATCTACCTTTTTACACGATCCTGATTTTTACCGGTGCTCCCGATGTATGACCTGACCGTTATCATTCCCACGTTCAAGGAAGAGTCCAACATCGGCACTATTGTCGAAAGCGTGGATGCGGTTTTTTTACAGAACGGGATCAATGGCGAGATCCTTATTGTTGATGATAACTCACCGGACCGGACTATTGAACGGGTCCGGGATTTACAGAAGAGCAAACCCCATCTCAGTCTCGTGGTGAGGACTGAAGATCCCGGGCTCTCCCAGTCTGTGGTCGAAGGGTTCCATCGGGCACAATCGGATATTTTCCTGGTCATGGATGCGGACCTCTCCCATCCCCCGGCGCTGATCCCGGTGATGCTCACGGAGATTCGTGATGGCAGCGATATCGTCATCGGAAGCCGGTACATGAAGGGCGGCGGGATAAAAAAATGGCCGCTCAAACGGCGTATTATTTCCATGGGAGCAACGTTCCTGGGGCGGCTCCTCTTTCCGGAGATCCACGATCCGGTCAGCGGTTTTTTCGCGGTAAAAAAGGATGTTGTGGTCTCTGCTCCACTCAAGCCGAAAGGGTACAAGATCCTCCTTGAGGTGCTGGGTAAAGGTATGTGGCGGGAAGCAAAGGAGATCCCCTTCGAATTTGTCGATCGGGCAACCGGTTCGAGCAAGCTCAAGGGACAGACGATTGTAGAGTATGCAGAACAGGTGATCGACAATGCCCGGTTTTCCTGGAACCACCATGAGAGCGCGGTCTGGCAGGAATGGGTAAAACTGTTCAGGTTCGGGATTGTGGGGCTCTCGGGGATCGTTGTCAATGAAGGCGTTCTTATCTATCTCAAGGGATATGCTCATGTTATCCTGCCGGTTGCAAGCCTTATCGCCATTGAACTATCGATCCTGAGCAATTTTGTCCTGAACGATACCTGGACCTTCAAGACAGAACAGCAGCACGCCCTGCCGCACTGGTGGCAGCGTCTTCTCTCCTTCCAGATCGTATCCCTTGGGGGGGCGGGGATCAATTTCGTTATCCTCAATGCTCTTGCCGTATATTTCGGCGTTGATTACCGGATTGCCAATATCTTGGGCATCCTTGTGGCATTTGCATGGAATTTCTGGGTAAACCGGCGGGTGACGTGGAAGCATGTCTGATGAAAAAGGATTTTGAAATTTATATTTATGATGTATCTTAATAGATAGAAAGAAAAAACCGAATTACAGGGACCGGAAGTTAGATTATGGCAAAAAAAGATAAAAATGAAAGGGGATCCAAAGAAAAGAAGGGGAAAAGCGGGAATGAACCCTTCTTATTCCTTGGTACACGATTTGCTGCTATTGATAAAACGACTGCGACGAATCACATTCTGCTGCTGATTATTACCACCATAATCATGAAATTTGTGGTTGTTTTTTTTACAACCGCCGTTTTCCATTCATTCATCGATTATTTCGATATCGGTGTTTATCTTAACAGTGTAACTCCTCTCACTCAGGGTCAGTTGCCGTATATCGATTATGCCTTTGAATATCCGATACTTACACTTGTCCCCATTCTTCTCGCGTTCCTCCCCGCCGTACTGACACAAAGCGGCTTGGTATTTGTCCTCTCATTCCAGCTCCTCATGATATTATGTGATCTTTTCATCGTGATTTCCATCTATCTTATCGGGATCAGAATATATCATGAGACAACCGCTTTTTACGGGGGCCTTATCTATGCGACTGCCTTTTCCACCGCGTATTTTGTTATTACAAAATCTGATGCATTTCCAACCGCATTACTCATGGCAGGGCTCCTCTTTGCAGTATACGGAATGGGCAGTCGAGGTTATGCGAGTGCATCTGCAGGTTTTTTTGCCAAATTATTTCCTGCCGTCTCTCTCCCGTTTATGATAGCATACAATGCCAAAAAAACGTCTGTTAAAGAGGAATTGATATCCGCTATCAAGATCTTCCTTATATTCTGTATTGTATTGCTGCTTCCCCTGGCAATTCTTCGTCCTACCACACTGAGCAGCTATCTTTTTGCAACGGGGGGAAGTGTCGGTGTCTATGTTAACACTGCCACATATACCATCTTTGCAGGTCTCTCTGAGGTATTCCCTTCCGGGATATCCTTGAGTTTTCTGTCAACAATAATGTATCTCATCATGGCGGCTGTTCTCCTGCTGCTTTTCGCCATTGCATTTATTGATCGGGAAAAGAAGGAAAAGACGCTATTGGTTCTGACACTGTGCGCCCTTTTTAGTTTGGTCTTTTTTACCAAATTTCATAGTCCACAGTACCTTGTCTGGTTCACACCACTCCTCGCCCTCTTGGTTGCTGACGATATCATTAAGATCGGATTGTTCTATCTTAGCCAGGTCTTTGCATATATTGAATTTCCGTTGCTTTTTGGGACATTTTATACTAATACGCAGTACGTGAATCCTATCGGATCTTCCGGATGGTATCTGACCCTGCTCTTCTTTACCGCTGAGAACATCGTCTTTGTGACTCTTATGTACTTCACTGTCAGACCAGAGTGCGGTATTGTCAGGAAAATCAAGTCATATTATGCGTTATTCTCCCAGAGACCGGAGTCGAACGAGAAATCAGCGGAAAACAGGTGAAACATGAAAATTGCAGTGGCTGCGGGAACCCGACCGGAATTTATTCAAATGGAACCGGTTATCCGGGAGCTGAAGCGTCGAAATATCGAGACCGTGTTTATCCATTCAGGCCAGCACTATGACTATGAAATGGATAGGATCTTTTTCGATGAAATGCACATGCCCGACCCAACGCACTACCTCGGGGTCGGCTCCAAGCTTCCCGGAGAACAAATTGGTGAGATGATTGTCAAATCAGAAAATATCCTGCGTTCAGAAAAACCCGATATGCTTCTCGTTACAGGGGACACAAATACCGCTCTCGGAGTCGCCCTTGCGGCAAATAAAGCGAAGATACGGATCGGCCATTTTGAAGCTGGTATGCGTAGTTTCGACAGGACAATGCCCGAAGAGATCAACCGTATCCTGATCGATAATCTCTCGGATGTTCTTTTTTCCCCGACCCAACGGGGTGTCGATAATCTGCATAACAGCGGGATCCAAGATAATATTTTTCTTGTCGGGGATGTCATGCTCGATTCTATCGTCCATTATCAGACTCTGATTAAATCGCGTCCCCGCATTTTATCCGACATTTCTCTGGGAAAAGAGTCATATCTTCTTTTAACATTGCACCGCGAGGCGAATACAGACAATCACGAGCGGTTGCGTAGTATACTCGGGGCGGTTGGGGATCTTTCCGATCCTGTTGTTTTTCCGATTCATCCCCGTACAAAGCAACGTATAAGCGATTTTTCCCTGTCATTACCGGAGAATATTTACACCGTACCTCCTCAGGGATATTTTGAATTCCTGCGTCTAATTTTTCATTCTGCGAAGCTCCTGACAGATTCGGGGGGTGCCCAAAAACAGGCGTTTTTCCTCTCAAAACCCTGTATTACCCTCAGGCCGAATACTGAATGGGTGGAAACTGTAGATGATGGGTGGAATATTCTGGTTGATGATACTCATGACAGAATTGTCGAGGCTGTAAATACCTTTAATCCCAAAACTCCTCCGAATCTTTCCTTATTTGGAAACGGGAGAAGTGCTGAACGGATAATAGAAAAAATACAAACCCTGCTGTAACAGAATTAAAAAAATTTATTACCTTGAGGACGATCCCTCTTTGATATACCAGCGCACGTAGTTCTCAATACCCTCCCTGATATCGGTCTTCGGGGTAAATCCAAGCATCTTTTTTGCCCGGGTGATGTCGGCTGCGAAACGCATAACCTCCCCGGGCCGTTTCGGGAGATGGATTGGATGCATATCGTTAAGGTCTCTCCCTGTTTCTTTTGCAACCGTATCTATAATGATCTTTGCCAGATCGTTGACGCTGGTCTCTTTACCGGTCCCGAAATTAATCGCGGTGCCAAACATATCCAACTCCCGCCAGTTTTCAATAATTAATGAATATGCTGCAATAAGATCTCCGATATAGTGGAAATCTTTTGTCTGGGTGCCATCACCGTATACCGTTGGCGGACAGTTGCTCATTACCTGTGAGACAAATTTTGGAATCACCGCCGAATACCCTTTCATACGCTGGTTTTGCCCATATGTGTTGAACTGTCGCAGGATGATAATAGGCAGGTTGTATACGTGATGATATGCTGAACACAGGCGGTCCGCAGCTGCTTTTCCAGCGGCATAGGGGGACTGGGGGTTGAACGGATGGTTTTCGTCCATGGGCATATATTGCCCCGTCCCATAAACTTCAGAGGAAGATGCATACAACATCAGCTTGAGGGGATCTTTTCTTGCCATTCCTCGCCGTACTGCTTCAAGTACATTCTGTGTTCCGCGGGTATGGACCTCAAAACTGGGTACCGGGTTGTCAATCGATTCTTCCCAATGAACTTGTGCGGCTAGATGGAAGACCATATCTACGTTATTCACAAGTCTATCCACAAGGTCAAAATCCATAACCGAACCTTTGACAAAGTAAAAATTCGGGGAATAATTATAACAGGCCCGAATATTATCCGTGGTACTTCTGGACAAATCGTCGAGAACAATGACCCTGTGCCCGGTTTTGAGAAGGAATTCAGTTAAATTACTACCGATAAATCCCGCTCCACCTGTGATTAATACCGTTTCCTTATGCATGCTCTAATCGTTTCCCTTCAATTCTATTGTTCAATTGGCAATTTATTTGTAGATAGGGGCCGGTAAAAATATAAACATTATGAAGTCGGTACAAAGTTATTTGTTAAGAAATCTTATTAAAAATTGTTTGAATAATGACACATCATAATGCCGGGATTTGTATAAATTTTTCGCTTTTGTGATTACTGCCACCTTTTTCTGAGATATTTTGCTTTAAATATCTTAAAAAGAATCCGAAGATTGTTCCGAATCTCTTTTTTCACATTTAATTTGGATTCGCCATACTCTCTGGTATATACCCTTACTCCAATCTCATAAACCGATTTTTTATTCAGGATTATCTTTGCGAGAATCTCAGCACAGATCTCAAAATTGTTGCTCTCCAGAGTCAGCTCATCCAATGCACTTTTCCGATAAAGCCTGAAGATGGCGCTCATACAGGTCAGGTCCTCCTGTAATAATATCCGGTAAAGGAAATTAACGGATTTACTGATATAGAGCCGAAACGGTGAGGCGATCTCTTTTGCCAGGTCTTTTTCCCTGTACGGAGATGCTGAAATACAATCAGACCCCAATCTCTCGTACGCTGCGAGCAGTTTTTCGATATCCTCAGGTCGATAAGTGAGATCGGAATCCAGCATAATGACGATCTGTCCAGAACAATGGGAGAGCCCTGTCCTGATTGCACCCCCCATTCCTTTGTTCACCTGGTACGAGATGACCACAACATTTTTCTGTGTTGCCGCGAGTTTGTCAAGTTCAGTTTCCGTTGCATCACTGCTGCCATCGTTCACCAATATGTATTCGCAGGCCTCCCCATGCCGTTTTATAATCTCGTCGGCAATCGGGAACAGCCGTTCAGGATAGCGACGGGCGTTCTCAGCTTCGTTATATAAGGGAATAAGAATGGAGATCATGTTGTGACACCCAAACATTGGTCTGTTGTGTATTTTGAACAGATAAATCCTAAAATCAGCACAAGATACATTGACAACATCCTGTCGATAAGAACAATTGCCATGGAATCTGAAGCTGCTACGCCAAGGAAGAGAAGCAGGTACCCCAAAGAACCTTCCATCACACCCACTCCGAGGGGAATCTGGGAGACGAGGCCGGCAATAATTGAAAGACAGAAGAAGATCGTCAGAATGAGCGGATTTAGAGTATAGCCAAATGCCAGGGCCACGACAAACAGTGTTAAAAAATCGCAGCTCAATGAACATCCCGTTATGACGAAGACACGAAGAATGTCTGGGAACGGCAGTTTTTTGATCTCAAAGCCATCCGGGATTTTATTGAGCACCGGAAGTTTTGATTTGTGTTTTTCCAGTACTTTGAGAAAATAGTCCGCTTTATAATAAAAAAGGAAAAGAAGAACGAGGATGATCGCGGTCACCTCAAGGATGATCACGGTAATCCCTTTCAGCTGGATAAACACAATGGCAAAGGCCGCCAGAAAAAGAATCATAAGTTCGAAAAACCGCTCATAAAAAATCATGGAGATTCCATTAAAAATATTCAGGGAATATCTCCTCTGCATATAATATGCCTTATAAAGATCCCCGACTTTGCCCGGCGTAATGTTGGCATAAAATAAGCTCGCAACACTGACAAGCGCGGCGTCATGCCATGTAATTTCTGTATCATATTTTTGACTCAGGAATTTCCAGCGGACAATCCTGAATGCGATAGTGCAAAGGGACAGGCATAACGCGAGAAAAAGTAAGGGGATATTGACTTTGAAAAGAACCTGATAGTTTTGAATAATTCCAGATACTGATATAACATAACCAAGAATCAGGAACCCTATACAGAAAAGAAGAATCTGCAACAATTTTTGATGATTTTTTGTAAATTCCATAAATCACACCGGGATGACTGGTCTGCCTCTCTTATAATTAATAGACACTGACGGATATATCTAAATCGGTCAGGAGAGATCTCCCCCAGAGAAACAACACTCATATCCTGTAAACACATACCAGTATTTACCATGTCCAATATCACCGTCACAGTCCTTGCCCCGAACGGCTTTTCCGACGCACTGGGAAAGAAGGGGACGACCAGCGATATCACCTTTTATAATCTGAAAAAAGGCGAGGCCACGGTCACCTTTATTGAACCAACCCGGTATCCGGAAAAACTCTCCTCCCTTTTTTATGCAATCTCCCTTGCCGACCGTATCATTCTCGTGGTAGACGAGATCACGGCAACGTTCGGTGAGATGGTCCTGATGCTCCAGTGTGCCGGAAAGGCACATGGCACCCTCATCTTCCGCAATTACCTCTCCCCGGACCAGATTGCTCCGCTCATCAGGGGCACCGTCCTCGAGCATTACGACACCGCTGAGAACGATCCGATCGGTATCCGGGAAAACCTGCTCGATGCTGCAGCCAAGATGACCGCCCACCAAAAGGCAAAAGAGGGCGGGAACGGCACCCTCCCTATCGATCACCATTTCAACGTCAAGGGTGTCGGCACCGTTGTCCTCGGGTGCGTGACCCACGGAGTTGTTAAAAAACACGACTCGTTAAAGGTGCTCCCGACCACAAAGAGCGCCCAGGTCCGCTCCATCCAGAAGCACGACGATGATGCCGAGACCGCGGTCACCGGCGATCGGGTGGGCCTTGCTCTCAAGGGTATCGAAGCTGATGACCTCGACCGGGGCTATGTCCTCACGAACGACCCGGCAATAAAATGCTCGCCCGTGGTCACCGGAAAGGCGCAGCTCGTCAGGTACTGGCCGGCACCCTTAAAGGAAGAGATGGTGATCTACCTTGGTCACTGGATGCAGTTCCTCCCCTCGCGCCTCACGAAAGTTACCGCTGACGGGGATTGGAGGATGCCTGAACTCACTTTCACCTTAGAAAAAGAACTGGTCTATCCCCCCGGGGCCCGGGCAGTCCTGCATTACCTCGAGGGCGGGAAGCTCCGGGTCGTAGGCACCCTGACACTGCAGTAATTTTTTCCGCAAAGGATCCCGATCGTTCCCCTCTTTTTATCATTCGGTAAACGCAAGGGGCAACCAAAATCTCTCTCTACCCCACCTATTATCTGGTACCGCATGCATCTGTGTACTGATAACACATGCTTGGCGATATCCTCTCCTGGATCATCCTGATCGTTATTATCCTGATTGTCGTCGGCCTTATCCTCTGGGCCGTGGGCATCTATAACCGGTTCCAGTCCCTGAAAAACTCGTCCGAGGCAACCCTGGGGCAGATCCGTGTCGCGATGAAGAAGCGGCTGGATATGATCGACCAGCTGCTCGGGGCAGTGAAGAGCTATGCCAAATTCGAGCAGGAGACACTCACCAAGGTCACTGCGATGCGGGCGAGTGTTGCAACCGCTGGCCCCGGAGACCTCAACAAGGTCGAGGCAGAGTCCCGCTCCATCTTCGGACGGCTCCTTGCCGTTGCCGAGAATTACCCGGATCTCAAGACCTCCCAGACGGTCACCTCGCTCATGGATTCGGTCAAGAGCCTTGAGGACGAGATTGCCCGCCAGAGATACACCTACAACAATATCTCGCAGGAATTCAACACGATGATGGACACGATACCCTCGAAATTTATCGGCCACATGACGGGTATGCCCAAGCTCGAATACCTCCAGTTCGAAGAAGAGATCAAGACTCCGCCGAAGATCGAGTTCTGATAAGGGGGATTTTGCGGTGGGCGAAACCAGGCAGATTGCCGGCCTTGTCATTATCACGCTCGTCCTTGGCATCGCCGGCCTTGCCATCGTCAGCGTGGTTACCCCCCTTTTCCAGGGGGACCTTACTGTAAGCTCGTACGATGCCACCCTGTATGGGAACGGTACGCTACAGGAGCAGTACATCTACCAGGTACAGAACTCCGGTGAGTACCGGATGCTGTTCCGTTCATGGGAAGCCCCCCTGGCATTTGTTACCGGAAGCCAGCAGCCGTACGTCCAGTTTGTCTCCATTGCCCCGCCGGCCGGCTCGATCGGTTATGCCAAGGATGCCACATCCGATGTCTCGCTCACCGGCTCTTCGGATCCATCGGTACAAAATCTCGTCGGTCGCCTGGCCGAGACAAGCGAGGTGGGCGTTTTCAACTCCGCGTATTACGATGCAGGCACGTACACGGTCCAGAGCACGTACGTGATCCACCCCCCCATTGAAGACGATGGGACGACCACTCACCTCAATTTCCAGTTTGCCGGCTCGAACCATATCCCGTACCAGGATATCCGGATCACGGTGCCGGCAGACGGTGTGAACCAGATCTACGTGTACCCGCCCACCCTGCACGCGGAAAAGACCGGTAGTACCTACACGATCACCGGCAGTGCCGCAGGAAACGAGAACATTGCTGTTGAGATGCTTGCCGGCGAAGGAGGGTTTGCCCAGATCCCGGGGTTCAGGACAACCGGCACCAACCTCCAGGCTCAGACCGCGTCCGCTGCCTTCTGGTATGACCTGCCCTATACGGCTGCCGCCATCCTCTCGTATCTTGCGGATGCGGCGGTGCTCCTCGTACCCCTGTTCCTGCTCCTTATCTACTACCATTACGGACGTGAGAAGAAATTTACCGTCACCACCTACCTGAGCACCGTTCCCAACCCCGCTCTCAAGCCCTGGCAGGTAAATCTCCTCTTCAAGGGCGATGCGCTGGACTTCGACCAGGACGGGTATTACGCAACCCTCCTTGACCTGCATCGGCGCAAGCTCATCGCGATCACGCCGGCTGCAAACGGGAAAGGCCCCGAGATCCGCGTCCTTTCCACGCAGACTGTCGATCCCTACGAACAGAGGGTTCTTGCGTTTGTCCAGCGGCTCTCCGAGAATAACGTGCTTTCCACGGCAACCCTGGAAACGCTCGTGAAAAGTGCACAGACCAGCAGTCTTGCCGAGGAGAAAGCGCTGCTGTACCAGAAGAATTTCTCCGATGTGACGACACGGGCGGATACGACGATTGCCTATGAGTACATGGTGGACGGGAGGGACCATATCTCACCGTTCATCGCGATTGCGGCTGTCGCGTGCGCCGTCACGTTCATGCTCGCGCTCGTCCTGCCGGCGCAGTCAGCAACCCTGGTCCCGGCCGTGGTGCTCCTTGTCATTGCCGTGATCCAGCTGGTGATCGCATGGGCCGCACCCTCGACCCTTTTTGGGCACTGGAAAGATGACCATTACAAGGACAAGCTGGAATGGGATGCCTTTGCCCACTTCCTCTCGGATATGGCCATGATCCGGAAATATGCCCCCGAGGATCTCCCGATGTGGGGTGACTGGCTGGTGTACGGTACGGCACTTGGGGTCGGCGATAAGGTGGAACAGGCGATGAAGGAGCTCAATATCCCGGTGGCTGAGACCGGGGTGCCGATGGGAGTTATGGGTATGAACATGGTCTTTATGCCCATCACGAGTTTTGTCCCCATGAGTCAGGGGGGAGCCCGGGGCGGGTTCGGAGGAGGAGGCTTTGGCGGCGGATTTGGCGGGGGCGGAGGGTTCGGTGGCGGTGGTGCCGGAGGGAGGTAGGCCTGCGCGATCAGCGGGTTTTCACCCGGCTCTCCTCCGGGCATGAACCGTTTTTCTTCCAAAAAGGGGGGAAAAGAGATATAATTCCGCGCCAATCCATTGAATACCAAGAATACAAGAGAAGAGCAGATCTATGCAATATTCGGAAGGCCGGCTTGGCCGGGTATTTGTCCTGCGGATCGATGATGGCGAAGATTTTCTGGCCGTCACCCGGGAGTTTGTAAAAAACAAGGCAGTGCAGGCCGGATCCCTCCTTTTTCTGGGTGCCCTCCGGCAGGGGCGGATGGTAACCGGCCCCGAGTCGCTGGCCATTCCTCCCGAGCCCCATTACGTGATGTTCGAAGGTGGCTGGGAGATGGTGGGGATGGGAACTATCTGCCCGGGCGAGGATGGCCCGGCGATCCATTTCCATGCATCGGTCGGCCGTGCCGGCCATGCCCTGACCGGATGCCTGCGGGAGAAGGCGGTAACGTACATTGTCGCCGAGGTCATTGTCCTCGAATTCACCGGCCTTGACATCCGGCGCCAGCCTGACGAGAAGACCGGGCTCGCACTGCCGGTGCACGGAACCGCCGGGGGGACCGGACAGCATCCCTCTTTATCTGCCGTGCCCGGGGCCACTCCCGGGGAACCTGTTCCTGAAGAGAAGGAAGACGAGGATACACCGGGCGGCCTTGCCGAGATCATCCGGGACCTGACCCGGCGCCCGCGTACCTGATCCCTCACTTTTCGCCCCTTATGAGATCCCAGCCACAGTTCCTCCCGCTCACCCCCGCCGAGGGCAGGGAGTGTGGCATCGACCGGTTTGATATTGTCCTTGTCACCGGTGATGCGTACGTAGATCACCCCTCTTTTGGCACGGCCCTTATCGGCCGGGTCCTCTGGGATGCAGGTTTTTCCGTGGGCATTATCGCCCAGCCGGATATAAAAACCCAGAAGGACTTTACCGCCCTCGGCACTCCCCGGCTCTTCTTTGGTATCTCTTCCGGGAACGTTGACTCGATGGTCAACAACTTCACCCCCAACCTGAAGCGCCGGAGCGCCGATGTGTACTCCCCGGGGGGGGCTCTCCGGCGCCCGGACCGGGCGACCATCGTGTATACACAGCAGATACACGCGGCATTTCCCGGTGTGCCCATCGTTCTGGGGGGCATTGAGGCCAGTCTGCGCCGGTTTGCGCACTACGATTACTGGCAGGACCGGGTCCGCCAGTCAATCCTTGCCGATGCCCCGGCCACCCTTCTTGCCTATGGTATGGCAGAGCAGCAGATGGTAGCGATCGCCCAGCGTTTGGATGCCGGGGAACCGGCCCGGTCCATCCGGGATATCCCGGGCACCTGCTATACTATGGAAGTGGCCGAATGGCGTGCCAGGCGACCGGATGACATCGTTGAAGTCCCCTCATTTTCTGAAGTTTCTTCGGATAAAACCGCGTATGCCCGGGCTTTTGCCCTGCACTACCGGGAGCAGGACCCGGTCCGGGGCCGGCCGGTGGCCCAGACTCACCCCAAAACCGTGGTCGTCCAGAACCCCCCGGCCCGGCCCCTTCCGGCCGCCGAACTCGACCGTATTTACGAGCTGCCCTTCTCGCGCCGGGCCCACCCCTCGTACAAAAAATCTGTCCCGGCGCTCGAACCGGTGCAGTTCTCGGTCGTGAGCCACCGGGGCTGTTTCGGGAGCTGCTCGTTCTGCGCTCTCACCCACCACCAGGGAAGGATCGTCCAGAGCCGGAGTGCAGAGTCCCTTGTCCGAGAAGTGACAAGGATGGCCACGATGCCCGAATTCAAGGGGGTCGTCCAGGACGTGGGCGGACCGACTGCCAACATGTACGGGATGGGATGCGACCGCTGGGACGTGGCAGGATCCTGCCCGGACAAGTCCTGTTCGCCGGCCTGTCCCACGCTCCGGACCAGCCATCGGCAGCTTGTGGACCTTCTCCGGAAAATCAGCAGTGTGCCCGGGGTGAAAAAGGTCTTTGTCGGTTCCGGTATCCGGTACGATCTTGTGCTTGCTGACGATCCCGGCTCCCGGTACCTGGAGGAGCTCTGCGAACACCATGTATCAGGGCACCTCAAAGTGGCCCCGGAGCATGTCTCGCCCCGGGTCACCATGGCCATGAACAAGCCGGACGGGGCCGTTTTCGACCGGTTCGTGGACCGGTTCGAATCGCTCCAGAAGGGGAAAGGAAAGCGCCAGTATCTTGTCCCCTATTTCATGTCCGGTCACCCGGGCTGCACGGTGAATGACATGGTTGCTCTTGCCGAATATATCCGGGATCGCGGGCTCTATACCGAGCAGGTACAGGATTTCACGCCCACTCCCATGAGCGTCTCCACGTGCATGTACTACACCGGCTTAAACCCGTTCACCCTCGAACCTGTACATGTGCCCAAAGGGCGGGAGAAGAAGATCCAGCGGGCACTCCTGCAGTACCGGGAGCCGCAGAACCGGGGCCTCGTGCTTGAAGGTCTCCGTACGGCAGGACGGGAAGATTTGATCGGGACCGGGAAGAAATGCCTTGTTGCCGGGGAGAAGTGCGGTGACCGGTACCGGCCGGGGCCTGCAGCACGAGGAAAGCGAACCCGGCGACAGGATCCCGGCCACGATCCGGGATCAACATCAAAAAAAGTCCCGGAAGGCGAGTGAACTTATTCCCGAAAGTCCGGGAATCCTGTGTCAGGTTTAAATGGGGCAGTGCAACGCGATTTCATTTTTGCGAAATTAGGATGCGTTGATGGACTTTCACGGTTTTCACGCCGGTTTTTATTTCTACAAGAATAAAAAAAGGGATTTATCCCCATCCCACAAGCTCAGACGTGGTCGAGCCAGTTGCTGTACTCGAGCTGATCTGCACCGGGACGGGAACGCCGGGTGCTGACCAGAAAGTGACCGTGGCCCCGTTCTCTGATTTGGTATACTTACTTGCTGTGGGGTACGTTCCTGCAGGGACCGTGACCGACTCAATGCCTGCGAACGTGAGCGTGGACTCCTTGTTGAAATTGGTTGCAGACATCTGATTGAGCTGGGCTGCGGGGATCGCCAGGGTCATGGTCTTGCCGTTGACCGTCATGGTCATCGTACCGCCAAGGATGCTGTTCATTGCAGAATCATAGTAATAGTCATACACCCCGTTCATGGCCGATGAGGTCATAGTGACTTTCATTTCGACAGCCGGCTGCCCGTTGTACGTACTGGTGGATCGCTCCATCTTCATGTCTATCGCCATCTCATTTCCCTGGCTTGTCGTTGTGGTGTGGTATTCCATCCAGTTGTAGCTTGAGCCGAAGACGGATGAGGAACTTACCGTCGAACCCACCTGTTGCGTCGATGATGCAGGAGCCGATGATGAGCTTCCTGATGACGACGGGCCGGATCCCCCGGACGAGGTTGTTGTTGTCTGGGATGCACAACCCGCACATGCGATTGCAATCACGATAAGCATGACCGCAATAATACCGATATATGCTGACTTCATATTAGTCCTCCAAAGATCTACACAAGAATCTCAACCATCCGTTTTCAGGCACCGAAAAACAGGATTGTCAGGATCTGGTTGTTATCTCATACACTATATATTAAAAAAATTTCGAAATTTATTCAATACTTATTCCCGCATCAAATTCGAGTGCAGCAGAATCAGAATCTCCACCAAAAACAGGAATAATCCACCCCTTACGTCCTGCCGTAATCGTCCTCGAACCGGACAATATCGTCCTCTTCGAGATACTGGCCCAGCTGCACTTCGATCACTTCGAGCGGGATCACACCGGGATTTTTGAGCCGGTGCTGGATCCCGCTCGTGACAAACGTGCTCTCTCCCTGCCGGAGGAGTTTTATCTCGCCGTTGAGCTCTACCTCTGCGGTTCCGCTCACCACCACCCAGTGCTCGCTCCGGTGGTGGTGGAGCTGGAGGGAGAGTTTCTGGCCGGGCTTGACCGTGACACGTTTGATCTTGAAACCCGGCGTATTCTCAAGTACCGTATACGACCCCCACGGGCGATGAACCTGGCGGTGGAACTGGGTGACCGGATCCCCCTGTTTTTTTAACCGGCCGACAAGGTCCTTGACCTGTTCGGTGTACCGGTTATCGCAGACCAGGAGCGCGTCGGCCGTGTCCACAACAACAAGGTTGTCTACGCCGATAAGACCCACGCGCTTTCCGCCCGGCGCATCCACATAATTGTGCCGGGCCGCAAGGTACTCGGCCTCCCCGGCGTTCCCCTCACCATCGTGGGTCTTGACTGCATAGAGTGTGGCAAAGGTCCCCAGATCGCTCCATTCCATATCGAGCGGTACGACCGCTACCTTCTTTGAGGGCTCCAGCAGGCCGTAATCGATCGAAATGGCGTCGAGTCCCCCGAACTCCGGCGTGGCGTTCCCGGCAAACGCGGCGGCGAGCCGGGGCTGGTATTTTTTGAGCTCCGCAAAGAACACGGGAACAGAGAGGAGGAAGATCCCGCTGTTCCAGAGATATCCTTTCTTCACGTAGGCAGCGGCGGTCTTTGCATCCGGTTTCTCTTTGAACTCCTCGACCGCAAAGCCGGGAGGAAGCTCCTTTCCAGGCCTGATGTACCCGTAGCCGGTATGGGGGGACGTCGGCTTAATCCCGAATGTAACCAGGCAGTCATTTCCAAGGGACTCTGCCTCACTGATTCTCTCGGCCGCGTCGTCACCGAGCAGGTGATCGCTGGGGAAGACCACGGCCGTGGCATCCTTCTCCTCTGCACGGATCTGCTGCATGGCCCAGGCAATGGCAGGGAGAGTATTCTTCTGGACCGGCTCTGCAAGGATGTGCCCTTCGGGAACAGCATATCCCAGCTCATCGATCTGGTTACGGACAAGATAACGGTGGATCGCGTTTGTCACCACCCAGATCCCGTCATCCCCGGAGAGCTTTTTTGCCCGCTCGCAGGTCTTCTGGAAGAGTGATCTCCCGTCCATCGGGATGAACTGCTTGGGGAAATACTCACGGGAGAGAGGCCACAGCCGCGTTCCCACACCCCCGGCAAGGATAATGGTCTTCATGGAATGCCCTGAACCTGACGCGGGACAGCGTTCCCGGTCGGCCTTCTAGTACTAGTGTCCGGGCCAATCATTATAAAAGCCGATCCCGGGCCGGTCACAAAACCGGTGCAGCCGCAGTATCGAAAAAGGTTTTCAGCCAGAGTTCGGTGCAGGCGATCCGCCAGATCTCAGGGGAGTATGCCGTGGTCCCGGCAAGGAACTCCTGGTAGTCCCGGAGTACCGCATCTGCATCCCAGTAGGGCCGCCCTTTGAACCGGTCCGAGGAGAAAAGATCGAGCATAAACGGCCGGAGCTCGTCTCTCATCCAGCACTCCTCCGGGGTGACAAACCCCATCTTGTCCCCACGACGCCGCACGGATTCGGGGACAAGCCCCCTGATTGCAGTCCGCAGGGCGACCTTGGTACAACCTCCCCGGATCTTCTGCGAGAGGGGGAGCGATGCAACATATTCCACCAGCCGCACGTCGAGGTACGGCACGCGGGACTCTAAGGAGAACCCCATAGCGTTCCGGTCCTCGTAGTGGAGCAGGGCCGGCAGGTTGGTGGAGAGGAGTTCGCGGTGCAGGACAGCATCAAGCGTGCCGCCATACCGGTCTATGGGCTTTGCCGTGCATTTCACCAGACCCCGACGGGTCCTGCGCACCGCAAGCTGCCCCCGGGCGGCAGCAAAGAAAGCCCGGTGGCGCCGGAGGCTGCCGGCAATCTCGCGGGCTGCCGTCCCCCAGTGAAGGTGCCGGATGAGCCCCCGGATGTAACTGCCCTGGTACCCCAGGTACCCGGCAAGAAGCTCATCAGCTCCCTGCCCGTCCAGCACCACCTTGACCTTTTTTTGTGCCAGGCGCATCACGCAGTACTGGGCATAGATGGAGAGCGAACCAAAGGGCTCATCCTGCAGGTACACCAGGTGCCCGATATCTTCCCGGAGCTGGCCCGGGGCCGGCTCGGTCCGGTCCGCGTCCACCCCGGTGGCGGCTACGACTTCGTCGATATACCGGCTCTCGTCAAAGCGCGTGCCCGGGAAGACCACCGAGAATGTCTTCTGCCGTTCACCTACGCTCTCCGGCGCATCGCTCCTGATAAGGGTGTTGATGGTGGCCGTAAGGGCAGAGGAGTCTATTCCTCCCGAGAGGCAGGTGCCGACCGCCACATCGCTCCGCGTGTGGATCCGGGTGGCTGCGAGGAGCAGGTCCTTGAGCCGGGCAGCAACGGTGGGGTCATCATCCCCTCCCCGGATCTCCGGATTCACGGTCACGTCCCAGTACCGGAAGGGCGTCTGGATCCCGTCTTTTGTCACCACCAGGGCATGGGCCGGCTCGATCTGGAAGATACCCCCAAACATTGTCCGGCTGCAGTGGTCCTGCACACCCCAGGTAAGGTACGTACAGAGTATCTCGTTGTCCGGTCGTTTTCCGGCTTCCGGGTGGGCGAGCAGCGCCTTGATCTCCGATGCAAAAAGGAACGATCCGCCGGCCCCGGTGTAATAGAACGGCTTGATACCGAACCGGTCCCGGGCGCAGAAGAGCTCCTGTTTTTTCTCATCCCAGAGGGCAAACGCCCACATGCCGTTGAACCGGGCAAGGCACTCGTGCCCCCACTCTTCGTACGCATGGAGGATCACCTCGGTATCGGATTTCGAGTAGAACGTATGCCCCTTGTGCGCCAGCTCCTCCCTGAGCTCTACGAAATTATAGATCTCGCCGTTGAAGACCAGCCAGAGTGTGCGATCTTCGTTGGTCATCGGCTGGAGGCCGTCGGGAGAGAGGTCGATGATGGCAAGCCTGCGGTGGACAAGGCCGGCACTCCCGCTCACATGGGTGCCTTCGCCATCCGGGCCACGATGGGCAAGCCTCTCTGACATGGCCGCAAGGAGCCGGCGGTCGGGCCTTCCCCCGGTATAGCAGTACTGCCCTGCGATCCCGCACATTCACCAGAATGTTAGTTGCCGGGGGGATTAAAACGATGCTCAGCCGGAACAGACGCCGTTCAGATGAAAAGGCTGGCGAGAAGCACCACCGCCATCATCAGGAGAAGGCATCCGAAGATCTGCCGGATATGCCCGTCCCTGACCCGGGTTGCAACGACCGTCCCCAGGCACGCCCCGACTGCGGCACCGGTGCCGTATACCGCAACAAACGGGAGCGAGAGCGAGTCCAGTGCTGCATGGGTGGCGGTCCCGGCCACCGCGATGCCGATGACTGTAAACATCGAAGTAGCCACTGCGTAGGTAAAGGGGATTCCCAGCGTTGCCAGAGCGGGTACAAAGATGACGCCGCCGCTCGTACCGGTAATCCCGCCAATGAACCCTCCCGCGGCCCCCCATACGATCAGGTGCAGGTAGGGAATTCGTGTTATCGGCTGGGTGCCCTGTACCGGGACCGCGATCGAGAGCACAAACGAGGGCCCCCTGGTGATCCCGACGAGGAACCGGAATGCCGGTACCAGCATCTCGAGGGAGATCATGATCATTGCGCACGAAAAAATGAGGATCAAAATGCGGGTATCGGTCAGATGGGCGACATACGAACCCAGGATTGAGAAGAGGACTGAGGGGGGGATCATGACGAGCGCAACCCGGTAGAGGATTTTTTTCTGCCGGGAAAACCAGAAGGAAGCGGAGAGGGAGGTGAAGATCATCACTGCAAGGCTGGTCCCCATGGCGGTTTTGAGGTCGAGATGGAAGAGAATGGTAAGCGTGGGTACGAAGAAGAAACCGCCGCCAACCCCCATGACTGCAGAGACGATACCACAGCCCAATGCCACAATCCACGCGACGACGTACTCGAACACGGCAGCTCTCTTGTGTTTTGTGTCTGGGAGCTTATTATAATAAGGGCGGGTATAATGCCCGGGATCGCAAGCAATCCGGCAGGATGGATACCCTGTCGGTGGCGACAATCCGGGAGTTTCATGCACCCCCGTCCGATAACCCGCCGTAAAAAAGGGAAGAGATTATTTCTTCTTCCTGCCGGCCTTCGCCCGTTTTGGTTGGGCCTTCTGATCCTTTACTGCCATCACATCGCAGGGGAAGCACCGTGCCAGCCGTTCGTCGATTACCCGGTAGGCATTGGCGAGCACGGACGAATTCGAGATCATCCCCGAGAGCAGGATAACCTCGAGGATCTCCTCTCGTGTCGCCCCCATCCGGATCGCCGCCTGCATATGGTAACTCGTGCAGTACTGGCATTTGAGGGCCGCTCCCACCGCCATGCTGATCAGCTCCACGTACTTGGGGTCAAGGCTGCTTGTCTCGGCCACGCTGCCCTTGTACAGTAAGTGGGAGATGAGCACCTCGGGCCGTTCTGCCATGCGCTGGAAGATGAGCGGAATCTTCCCGTACTCGCGCTCGATGATCTTCAGCCATTCCTCGGCAGTGGCATCCGCACCCTGCTCAACAATTTTCCTGAGCCTGTCCTCGAACTCGTCTTCCTGCCTGCGTCCCATGCTCTCCTCCTAAATCACGACGTTGGTCTCCGAGAACGGCTTTACCCGCAGGATGATGTAATCTCTCATGCGCGAAGGTTCGACCTCCGCAATCTCCCCGATGGTGATGCCGTCTTCGATCTCGGTCTTCCTGAGTACCTCGGCAAAGGTGTCATACGGGAGCTTTACCCGGAGTCCCGCCATCTGGACCGTGAGCGGGGTCGGTGAGGTGACCGAAAGGATGGCCGGCACCTTCTCCCGGATCACGTCCATGAGCCGGGCCGGGGCCACCGAGAGGGGATCCTTTGCGATCTCCTCCCGGCGTTTCTCAAGCACGCGGGTGATCTCGCTGATGATCTCGTCAAGCTTGGTAAGTTCCTCGGACTCCTTGGTGCGGTGCATGAACCGGCCTACATTCCCAACGTACCCGTCCACTTTCGGCTCCACGATCCGCTCCAGCACTTCCTTGTCCGGGCCGCCGCAGAGCACGACCGGGATCTCGATACCCCGGAGGATCACCGGCATCTTCTTTTCTATGCAGTGCTCGAAGTTCCCCATGAGGTATACGGCGACGTCGTGCTCGTTGATCACATCGCGTTCCTCGTCGTTGATCCCGGCAATCCGTTTTCCTACTCCCCGGGCCATGCCCACCATGTTGCTTTTCGCCCCGAGCCGGCGCACGTACTCCGCGATATCGCAGGAAGGGTGCGGCAGGTGGTGGATCTCAAGGCTCATGCTCACGACCGCGATCTCGGTCCCCACGAGCGGGGAATCGATCACCTCGCCTGCAAGTGGTTTTCCGATCGCCCGGATCAGTTCGACGTCATCCTTGGGCACGAAGCACTGGAGCACGACCTCCTGGGCGATCATGTGCTTCTGGACAATGTACCCCCCAAGATCCTCGATGAGATCGATGATCTCACTGTGGCGGTACACCCCGCCCTTGTACGTGATGGGGACAAGAATCATGGCGTCTCCCCCATGAGCGCAAACTTCTCTTTTACGAGAGCAAGACCGGCATCGGTCAGCATATCCTCGCTTGCCACAAACGAGAACTTCTCGGACCCGTAGTTCTCGCTGCGGACCCGGAACCCCTCCGGGCAGACACACTTGAGGGCGTACACGAGATCCTTATACAGTGCCGCGCTCGGATCGGCAATCGCCATCTCTTCAACTTCGCGGGCACTGGCGGAAACACCGGTCAGGATGACGGTGAACCGGTCGGGCTGGTCCACGTGGTCTTTCCCGAACCGGTCCCAGAACGCCTTGAGCATCGGTGCAAGGTAGGTCTCGTCCGAGATCGCAAGCGTCATCTTCCCTTCCTGCGGGTTGACGTTTGCGATGTCGCCGACCCGGACAATAGTGGCGACTTTCTTTAAGGTACCCACCGCGACGAAGATCGGGACCTTCGGGTCGATGTAGATATGGATCTTGTGGATCACCCGGAGGAGGTTGTGGTCCAGGAGGACATCGTTTGCGATCTGCCGGTAGTTCTCGCCGCCCCGCGCCTCGGTGCACTCCACCTCGAAGTACTCAATGGCCTGCATCTTTTCCGTCCCGGATGAACCCTGATGCCAGGAGCGCCGAACCGACCGCACCGATATACTGTGAATGCGGCGGGACGACGATTTTGATCTTGAGGAGCTCTCCCATCGCGTGCACCAGCCCCTCGATGAGCGAGGTGCCGCCGACCATGATCACAGGCTCCTTGATATCCACTTCCTGGAGCTGCTGCTCGAAGACCTGCTCGGCAACGCTGTGGCAGGCCGCTGCCGCCACGTCTTGCCGGGTGCTGCCGGCAGCGAGGGCGTTCACGAGGCTCTGGGTGCCGAACACGATACAGTAACTGTTCATGGGCACCCGGCCACCCATCCCTTTCATCGCAAGCGGCCCAAGTTCCGTGATATCGACACCGAGACGTTTTGCGGTCATCTCCAGGAACCGGCCGCTCGCCCCGGCGCAGATGCCGCCCATCGTGAAGGTGCCGGGGATGCCGTCCATGACCGTGATTGCCTTGTTGTCCATGCCCCCGATATCGATCACGGTGGCCGGCCCGTGCTGCCGGTTGGCGAGGTAGACCGCGCCTTTCGAGTTGACTGTCAGCTCCTCCTGGATCAGGTCAGCGTTGAAATCTTTTCCCACGAGGAACCGGCCATAGCCGGTGGTCCCTATGGCCTCGACCTCGTCAAGTTTCATTCCAGCCTCGGCAAGAGCGTGGTCGACGACCTCCCGTGCACACTTAAGCACCTCGGTCGTTGGCTGCCACCCGGTGCCGATGATCTTGTTATCTTTCATCAGAACGGCTTTTGTCGTGGAGGAACCGGAATCGATCCCGAGGGTGATGCCCTCCTGCACCTCGCGGGCCAGAAGAGCTCTCCTCCGGGCAATGGTGGTGAGCGCTTCCATGCGGGTGAGGAGCGTCCCTGCAGTCGTGCGCTCGGTAAACGAGTAGCTGACCACCGGGAGTTTCGAGTGTTCGAGGATGTAGCGCCTGAGTTCGTTTCTCACGATCGCGGCTTCGGCGCACCGGAAGCAGGTTGCAATAAAGATCGCATCGGCCTCGACCCGGCCGTCCACGAGCGCCTTTGCCCGTGCAATGGCGAGCTTCAGGTCAGGGCTCCTGACTTCAAGGCCGAACTCATTAAAGTCCCTCACGATGTCCTTGAGTGCCACATCCGGGAAGAAGATCTCACCGTTTACCTCCCGGGCTGCCGTGTTGATCTCTTCCTGGACACCTGAGTAGTCCGGCCCGCAGGAGAGCTGGGCGATCCGTACCGGCGCTGTCATGGCTTTGCCCCCAGTTCAGTCAGGAACCGTTTGATGGCGGCCACGAACTGCACTCCTTCCTCCTCGTTTCTCGGGTATTCAAGCTCGAGCTTCGGCATCTGCTTTTGCCGGATCAGGAATTTTAAGAGCTCGTTGGTACGGGCGCAGCCCATGCAGCCGAAGGCGAGGTCTGCGTTATTGATGATGATCGCGGCATCGCATTCTTCCACCATCGGGCCGTACAGGGACATGCGCCCCCGGACCCCGGACGGGACCTCTACTGCTGCCCAACGGAGCCCTTTCTTGGGGTCTTCCGGGGTGATCTGGAGCGGGATGGATTCGAGGCCGGCGGTCTGGATGTGCTCCCGGATACCGATTGCCGAACCCAGAGGCGTGTGGCCGAACCGGGTCACCATATCGGAGAGGATCAGGCTCGTTGCAGGGTAGATGAAGACTTTTGCCATGGTCAGGGCTCCTGTGCGTCGATCATTTTCTTTAAGCGGTATACGTCAAGCCGGGGGGCGTTCTGCAGGGACTGCGGGGCCGGCACAGTGGCGGCTTCGCGGGTGTCCAGCGTTTCGAGACCACGGGAGACGTAAGGAAGGATGGTCATTTCGAACTCAATGCCGTGGAAACCTGGCCGGGCGCCGCCGAGCGTTGCCCGGCACCTCCGGGCGTCCCCGGGCGGGAAGCCGCGGTCTTTGACAAAGATATGGGCCGGGTCCATTTTTCTCACCTCGGCGATCACGCGATTGACATCGTCTTCCTTTCCCATGATGACCAGGCCAAAACAGTTCTCCTTGATCATCACGCCCTTTGCCACCTCGTACGCCCGGATCGCCACGTCCGAAGGGGTCACCGTGAACGATTCCACTACCACGTACCGGGTCACGGTCCCGGCATACGACGGATTATAATCGGTCATGATTGTACCTCGCGGATATACACCATCTGCCGCTCCCTGACTTTTTTGAGTTTCTCCGTATCGATCACCCGTCCGATGATATTGGTGCCCTCAAATGGCTCCGAGGTCGGCCCAAACTCCCGGTTCGCTGACAGGCGTACCCCGACAAGGCCCGCTCCTTTGCGTGCATCGTTGGTGATCGCCAGGGTAGCGGCCGGGACCTCGCCGGTCGGGCAGTTCTCGGGATTGATCCGGATCGTGGTCGGGACCTTGGGCTTGAAGAGGAAGACATCGTCAAAGACAAAAAAGGCCGGCATCATGCCGGCGTCGTGTTCGGCGAGCCCCGTGAGGTGCCGGAAGATATCGCAGCTTGCCGGTGCATGTGTATCGTCAAGGACAATGTCAATCACCTGGTCGATCGGGGCGGTCGTCACCTTTACCGCCTTCTCTGCAAGCACGTCGAGAGTTGTCCCCGGTTCCTGCGAGACCACGATCCGGTCCCTGTTGTCGGTATCGATGGAAAACGCGATCCCGCACTCCGCAGCTCTCTTCTTTGCCTCGTCCACCGGCAGGCCCAGGAGATCGATCCGGGCAGGCACGACCGTAAGGGAGATGACATCGCCCTCTTTGGCGAGTTTTGCAAGTTCGATCCCGTGCACCACCTGCCCGACAACACTGTGGGCCGGGCTGCTGGGGACATCCGCCCGGTAAATGTACACGCCGCCGACCGACGGCCCGCCGGTTCGTACGGTGACGGTGCCTTCGCGCCGGGGCCGCTTGAACTGCGCCGGCACCGCGGTGCCGACAAGGCGGCTGTCAAGAATATGGGTGCTGGTGGCACGTCCAACGGTGAAGGTCCCGGACTCGAGGGCCACAAGCATGTGCTCGACACTGCCTGCCGCTTCGGTCGTGATCTTCTCCCCGCTGTATCCCTGTGCCGTAACCTTAATCCGGGTCACTACCAGCATCCCGTCTTCGAGCACAAGGCTGTGGTCGGTGGTAGTAAACGACCTGCTGGTGTCCGCCCAGCTGATGACAGCCTCGGCTTTTAGTATTTTGTCCCCGGTCGTCCACCGGTCCAGCACGGCCTTCCCGCTGACAACCCTGCCGACAACGCCGCCGGTCTCATCGGCACCGTGGTCGGCGACATGGCGGCTTTTCGAGAAAAGGAGGTACGAGGTCTTGGGGTCATATCCCCCGCACCCGAGGATGACGTCCCCCCGCTCGTAGAGCCGGGGCTTGCGTTCCGGGCGGATGGCAGAGGCAAAAGGCCCGAACGCTGCCGCGTACCGGTCCGTCCAGTGCAGGCCAAGGCCGGCCGCCTTTTCCGGATGCTCCAGTACCTCGACATTAGCACCGGCAAGCTCGATTGTGATCTCGCCGGCCGTGGTGGTGACCGTGATATTCTCGGTCTTCTCCTGCTCTTTGGTGGCCGGCCGGATGATGGCAACGGCACAGGCTGGGGGGTGTGCCGGGATAAGATCCCCGAGCGTGCTGCCTTCGCCTACTTCACGGAGTTCCCCGTCAAGGTGGACACGGATCATACAAGCCCCCGTGCTCAGGCAGTCGGCTGGCTCATGATCCTGCGTTCGTCCTCGGTCAGGTGGGCGAGCACCTCGGCAGTCTTCCCGATCTCGACAATCTTCCCGCCCCTCATCAGGGCGATCCGGTCACAGGTGTCCCGCACGAATTCCATGTCGTGGGAGACCACGATGAACGTCTCGTCAATCTCGTCCCGCGAGTGCATGATGGAATGCTTGACATCAATTTTCGTGATCGGGTCCATGGTGCCCGTGGGCTCGTCGAGAATTACGATCTTGGGCTCCCGGATCAGCACCTGGGCGAGCGCAACGCGGTGGCGCTCCCCCTCCGAGAGCTGGGCCGGCATCCGGTCAAGGATATCCCTGCTCTTATCATCGGAGAACCCGGCCATTTTCAGCGTGACCATCGCCTTTCTCATGGCCAGTTCCTTGGGGAACTCGAGGCCGATGGCATCGGTCAGGTTGTCGAGTACCGTCCGGTGCGGGTAGAGGTCGTATTCCTGATGTAATAGGCCGATGTATTCCTTGGCCCGTCCCCGCTGGTTGACACCGGGCTTGGTCATGTCCACCCAGTCGTCACCGATCTTGATATTGATCTCGCCGCTGGTAGGTTCAATCAGGCCGGCGACTATCCCGGACAGGGTCGTCTTCCCGGCACCGCTCTTCCCGATGATGCCGAAAATCTCTTTTGTGTAGACCTCGAAACTGACACCGTTGACCGCCCTGACCACGCCCCGGTCGACAGAGATATAGCGTTTGATCAGGTCGCGGGCTTCGACAATTTTCTCCCCCGCTTCGGCATGTTCGAACGTCTCCGTATCCTCGGCACCGGTCATGAACTGGGCGATTACCTCCTTTGGCGTCCCGATCTTTGCGATTGCGCCGTCAACGAGCAGGATGGCACGGCTCGCCACGTCCTCGATCACCTGCGAGAAGTGGGAGGTCACGACCATGCCCATGTTGTTCGTCTTTGCTGCCTCGGTGAGCATCGAGTGGACGATCTTTGCCGTACCGGGGTCCAGCGTGCCGGTCGGTTCATCGGCAAAGAGCATGAAGGGCTCCTTTGCGAGCTGCCGGGCGAGCACCACCCGCTGCTTTTCGCCGCCCGAAAGGTCACGGGCGATATGCATCATCCGGTGGGAGAGCCGGACCTGGTCGATGAGGTCAGCTGCCCGGTTGATGGCCTTCTCCTGCGGGTAATCGATATCGTCGAGTGCATGAAGGACATTCTCGATCACGCGGTCATCGCCATAGAGGGCAAAGGTCCGCTGGAACATGATCGCGGTGCGCCGCATCACCCGCCGCTTCAGCTTCTCGTTTGTCTCGTTCCAGAGATCCACATCCAGCGCTGCAAGCGTTGCACCGCAATGCGGGCAGGGTTTGCCGGCAGAGCTAGCTACATCCATGTAATCGCAGGCGGGACAGGCGGAGACGTGGTAGATGATCCTGCCGCCCGTGGGCGGTTGTTCCACCCCTCTCATGAGGTGCATCAGCACGGTCTTGCCGGCGCCACTCCTCCCGATGATCCCGAGGATCTCTCCCTCGGCGATCTCAAAGGAGATATTTTTGAGGGCATGGGTGCCGTCAAAGTCCATGCTGATGTTATCGACCGTGATCAGTGGAGGCTTCATAATTCCCTTGTACCTAATGTGACAGAGGTGTCATATTACCTTTTATATGATACTCGTCCCCGTCACGATCGGGAAGTAACCGATCCGGCCAGTCCATCGATGATGGGCAGCACGTCCCGGACATGGTGGATCACGTGATCGGCGGTTTCGAAGAGCTCCCTGGGGCGGTCTGCGGCCTGCTGCACGGTGAGGATAGCGGTGTCGGCCGCGTGAAATGCAGCGAGATCGTTGATCCCGTCACCGACCATGACCACGTGGTCGTACTCTTTTTTTAAGTCCGAGACGATCTGCGCCTTGACACTCGGTGTTGCCACGCCGTACACCCGGTCGCGGGGGATACCGAGGTGATCGGCCATGATCTCGAGCTTGGTCGACCGGTCCCCGGAAGCGATAAACGCAGGGATGCCCATCCGGTGCAGGGCGGTGATCGCCTCCTTTGCTCCTTCGAACGGCCAGCCGCCGGCCGTGATGGTGAATTCAACGGACCGCTGTGCCATGTTGAGGATCGCACCGCTGTTGAGGGTGAGCATGATCTCCCCCCGGCAGACACCCCAGACGTTCCTGATGCATTCCTGGAGGTCCCCGACGGTGGCCTTTTTGTCGGCATAGAGCAGGTCACCGATATCATCAGCAGTCAGGATCTTTCTCGTGCAGCTGATGCCAAAACCGACCTTGTTCTCGGCAAGGTAGGCAGAAAGGAGCATTGCCGGCGGGGCCGTGATGATATGCTTGGAATGGACCGGCAGTACGATCAGGACCCGTTCCATCGATGCAAAGGTGAGGGTGGTGGTCTCGACCCCGGGCATCAGCACCTGCCCTGCCACGTCCTTTGCCACCCGGTAGGTGGAAAGGAGCGTCCCGGCACTGTCAAAAACCACTGCCACCGTCATCATTTCACCCCGAGAGCAAACTCTATTTATCTTCCCTTTCCATTGAAGAACGTAATGATGATCGTACCTGAAACTGCCGAGAAGATAAAGAGCATGGAGATCCGGGGGGCAGGACGGATCGGGCGGGCAGTTGCAGAGGCCCTCCGGGACCATGCGCTTGCCGTCCCGGCGCGGGATGCAGGTGCGTTCCGGCAGGAAATGGAGCGTGCCGCAGCGCTCCTTCTTGCCACCCGCCCGACCGCGGTCTCGCTTCCGAACGCCGTCCACATCGTGATGGCCGGTCTCGAGGGCGCCACCACTGCAGAGGAGGCACAGGCCGGTGTGGTCCGGCGTGCTGACGATTTTATCCGCTCGTCCCAGCATGCCGTGGAGCAGATCGCCGTGTTCGGGGCAAGCCACATCCGTGACGGGGATACGATCCTCACCCACTGCAACTCGGAGGTAGCGCTTGCCTGCATCACTGAGGCCCATAGGCAGGGCAAGGAGATCGAGGTCTTCGCCACCGAGGTCCGGCCCCGGAACCAGGGGCTCATTACGATCCGGACCCTGAACGATGCGGGGATAAAGACAAACTTCATCGTGGACTCCGCGGTCCGGTCCTTCATCCATGACATTGATCTCGTGGTGGTCGGGGCCGATGCGGTGACCGTGAACGGGGCGGTGGTCAACAAGATCGGGACGGCCCAGGTTGCCCATTCGGCAAAGGAGGCACGGGTGAACGTGATCGTGGCTGCCGAGACCTACAAGTTTGCGCCCCGCACGATCCTGGGCGAGCTCATCCGGATCGAAGAACGGGCGGGAAGTGAAGTGCTTGCCGACGAGATCGCCCGGACACTCCCCCATGTGACGGTCCGGAACCCGGCGTTCGACGTAACCCCCGCAGAATATGTCGACCTGATCGTGACCGAGCAGGGCGCGATTCCCCCGCAGATGGCCTACGTGATCATCCGGGATTACCTGGGCTGGGGGATCAATACGTTCCACGAAACCTTCGGGCCGGAAAGCCCGAACGGGGAGTGAGCAGGTACGCTCTCCCCCGTAAGGGGGCGATGCGTTTATTCACGAAAAAATCTCAGGTGTACTCAGCAGAACGGCCGGCGCCCCCGGATACGGGGGATGTGCACGGCTGTCGGGGGCAGACCCATGGAGATACCCTTTACCAAGTTACACGGGAATGGCAATGACTTCGTCCTCATCGACGAGCACGAGAGGACGGTCATTCCCGACGAGATGAAAGCGGAGTTCGCCGCACTGTACTGTGACCGGAGGCTCGGGATCGGGGCGGACGGGGTCCTCTTCCTCTCAAAGTCCACCACAAGCGATATCCGGATGCGGATCCTCCAGCCGGACTTAAGCGAGGCTGAGATGTGCGGGAACGGTGTCCGGTGCCTGGCCAAGTACGCGTTCGATGCCGGGTATGTCAAGGAGCGCTTCACGGTCGAAACCCTGGCCGGCCCGGTGGGAGTCGAGGCCCGGTACACAGACGAGGACTTTACCGCGATCATCAGCATGCCCGAGCCGAAGTTTGAACGGAAAGATATCCCGGCCACCGGGGACGGCGAGTACCACGAGCAGATCGGGGGATTCGAAGTCTACGCGGTCAACACCGGTGTTCCCCATGCAGTAATCCTCGTCGATGCAGTGGACAGCGTGGACATTGCCGCGGCGGCCCCTCCCATCCGGCGCCACGCCACGCTCCCCGAGGGCGCAAACGTGAATTTTGTCCAGAAGACCGGCGACGATTCGATACGTGTCCGCACCTACGAGCGCGGCGTAGAGGACGAGACCCTCTCCTGCGGGACCGGGGCAACTGCAAGTGCAGCGGTCGTGCACCACCTCGGGTACATGAAAGGGCCGGTCCAGGTAGAGACCAGAGGCGGCCCGCTCACGATCTCCTTTGAGGGCGGCACAAAGATGGAAGGCCCGGCGGTCACGGTCTTTGCCGGCGTGATTGTGTACTGATCCGGACTCTTTTTTTCTCGCTTTGCAGAATTTTTCCTTTGGGGTTACGGACGCTCTTTAGGGCTCCGGCAAGCCCTCGCCCCCGCCGCATGGGCCTCCCCCTTTGCGATAGTGCCGTATCACCTGTACCGGCATATCTCCCGATCGCGGTAATACCACGTCATCGCAAACGCCATGCGCCCCCCCGGGGGCAGAGCTGGCGTGAGGAGATCCGCGAGAAAAAAGTTCTCTGTCGCTGTTTTGTTTTCGACTAAAACCCCGCCAAAATTACCCTTCATGCTGTCTCCAGTGAGAATACGGGATGTAAAATCGCCGCCGGCGCTACTGCCCCTCGTCCGGTTCTGCCTCCGGGATCTCCTCGATCAGCCCCATCGTGAAAACGATCTTTCCTGTCCGGTCCCGCAGCGGGCTCACGGTCAGCGAACCCCAGAACGTTGAGCCGTCTTTGCGGATGTACCGCTTCCGGGTACGGTAAAGGGGGATGGCGCCCTCGTAGAGCCTCCGCATCTCACGGGCGTCATCTTTGTGGTGGTCCGGATGGGTAAACTCCTCGATCGTTCTTCCCAGCAGCTCCTGTTCCGTATAGCCGAACATTTCGCAGCTCATCCGGTTCACCGAGACAAACCGGCGGTTCGTGTCCACAATGGACATCCCCAGCGGCCCGTCCTCGAAGATCCGCCGGAACCGGTCCTCGCTTGCCCGCAGCGCCTCGTCAGCTTTTGACCGCTCCGTAATGTCCCGGCCCTCGGCAATCAGCAGCCGGACCTTGCCCTCCGGATCGAAGACCGGTTTTAAGGAAAAATCGATCTCCATCGTGGCCGTGCCTGCCCCCTGGACCGTAGTCTCGTACCGGACAAAGGTGCCCTTTGCTGCCCGGGCAACTGCCTCTTTGAGCCGCTGCACCCGGTCCTTGTTCCCCTGCCACCACCGCGTCTCCCAGAAGGGGCGGGAAAGAACGTCCTCCCGCGTTGCGCCGGTAAAGTCCAGGGCCGTGCGGTTGGCATCGATAAGAATCCCGTTGGGAGTCATCAACCCGGTAAACTGGAAGGTGGAATCGAAGATGGCCTGGAGCATATCCCTGCTCTCGTGGAACGCCTTCTCGGCCTGCTTCTGCTCGGTCATGTCGATCCCGATCCCCCTCAGCCCGGTGATCCCGCCGTTGCTGATAATCGGGGAGACATAGGTTTTTACCGGGAAGGTGCTCCCGTCCTTACGCAGGGCGGTATGCTCGAAGGTGGAGATGAACGGGTCAATGGGTTGCGTTATGGTGTTTTCAAACATGGCAGAGAGCCGGTCCCGGTCCTTTGGGTCGATCATCTCCCATATGCTCAGGTTTTTTGCGAAGTTTTCCCGTGGATACCGGTACATGGCGAAACTGCCCTGGTTTGCAAATGTCAGGGTACCCTCGCGATCACACTCCCAGACGGACTGCGGCAGGAAATCGGCGAATTCCCGGAACTTCTGTTCGCTTTCCCGGAGTGCCTGCTCGGAGCGTTTCTGCTCCGTGATATCGCGTATGGTGCCCATGCTGGCAGGTACCCCCTGGTACAGGATCAGCCCGGCATCGAGGATGACGGTGACCCGGGTCGTTTTGTCCCGTTTGAGCAGATGGCACTCGTAGGTCTCCGGCACCAGCTCGCCCCGCTGCCGGCTCTGGCCCCGGTTGATGACCCAGTCCCGGTCCTCCGGGGCAAGGAACTGTCGGAAATCGTGCCCGATGAAATCCACCGGTTCCCCGCCCAGGATCCGGGCAAATGCGGAGTTGACGTACAGGATCTCCCGGTCCTGGATGATGAAGACCCCGCTCTGGCTGTGCTCCACGAGAATCCGGTATTTTTCCTCGGACTGGCGCAGTGCATCGAAGAGCTCCCGGCGCCGGGTGATATCCCGGAAGACCACCTGGACTGCGGGCTCGCCATTGTCGATAAAACTGGTGGCAATGACCTCGGCGTCGACGATTGTCCCGTCAGACCGGATAAATTTCTCTTCGGCCATGCCCACCGCCACCGGCTCGCCCCTCCCCGTCATCAGGGCAATGCGTTCGCGGACCATGTCCCGGTACTCCGGGTGGACAAAACTCTCGATCGGTTTCCCGATGAGATCCTCCGGTGACGAAACCCCCGCGAGCGAGGCCGCGGCCTGGTTTGCCAGGGTGACGATCCCGTTCCTGTGGATTACCACTGCGTCGAACGAGCGCTGGAGGAGCCGCCGGTACCGCTCCTCGCTGCCCCGCAGGGCCTCTTCCGATCGCCTCCGTTCGGTGATGTCACGGGAGATGCCGAGCACGGAGCGGACCGATCCGTCCGGGTTTTTGAGCGCCACCAGCCTGTGGTCGAACCACCACATCCTGTCCCCCAAAAAGAGCGGCCCTTCGCTGTGCACGGGGTTACCGGTGGAAAAAACCTCCTGCAGTGCCTTTTCCTGCCGGTGGGCCGCGTCAGGAGGGAAGAAGAGCGACCTGACCTTCCCGGTTATATCCGCTGGTGTAGTGCCAAGAAACGCGGCAGCATAGCTGTTGACGTATTCCACACGGTCGTCTCTCCCGACCACAAAGATAAGGTCGCTTGAGGACTCGGCAAGCAGCCGGTACCGCTCCTCGCTCTCGCGGAGCTGCTCCTCGGCGCGTTTCTTTTCCGTGATATCCTCAAGGATTACCGAGACGCCTTTCTGGCCGTGATCGAGGGCCGTCGGGGCGATCCGGCAGGAGAAGGAGAGGCCGTCCCGGGCCGGTCCGATCTCCCCCCGCCATTCTGTGCCCCCGAGCCCTTTTTTTACCCGGGCAAGAAAATCCGGATACATGTCCTCAAAGGCGGTCACCAGGGGCGAGTACTCGATGTTCTTTCCGGTCAGGTCGCCTGCTGAGGTCCCGAGGAAGCGTGCGAACGCGTCGTTGATGAAAACGATCCGGGTGCTGCTGTCCAGCTGCAGGATGAGCTCGGAGGAGATGGAGAGGACCGCGGAGACCGGGACGCGGTTGGCAAGGGCGTAGATCTTGGCCATGCCGAAGTGGCGCATCTCGACCTGACCGGAGAGGAGCAGCTTTTCGAGATACCGGCCGGCAGTGTTCCGGTTGATGCTGACCTCCCTGACAATATCGGTGATGGAAAGTCCCTGCGGGTTTTTCTTGAGGACCTCTTTGATTAGTTCGGCGGTCTGCGGTCGGAGTACCATTGGCGGACTAATATCTATGGCAAAAGATATTAATAAACCGGCGTTTTCAGGCCGGGGACTTTTCGGTCACTCTTTTGCCCGGATCCCGTCCTGGACGATCTCGAAGTCGAACGAGGTGCCCTCGGGCCGGGACCGGTGCTTGACGAGCGTTGCCCGCCGCCACCCGGGCGCATCGAGCCGGTCGAGCCGGATAATGGCCTTGGAGATATGTTCGAGCGAAGTGCCGCCAAGGCCGGCAAACGTATTCTTCGCGGTGTCCATGTACACCTGGTTGGTGACGATGGCCGCAAGGTCGTACCTCCGGGCGTACCCGAGGACCTGGAGCATCTGCCGGGTGAGCATCTGCATGGCGTCCCGGCCCTTCTCCAGGTCGGTGCGGTAGAGCGCAGTTGCCGAATCGAGGATCACCAGGCCCGGCTTGTGCTGCCGGAGGACCTTGTCCGCTTCGGTGATCATGCTCCCCTGCTGCTCGAAGTCCAGCGGTTCGAAGAGGAAGAGCCGGTCCGCGATCGCCGTGGCATCGCCACCTGCCACCTGCCGGAACCGCTCGATCGAGAAGCCCTCGGAATCCAGGAAGACAACCGATCCCCCGGCCCGCAGGCAGGAGACGGCAGCGACCATGCAGATCGTGCTCTTCCCGCTCGCCGGCCCGCCGTAGAGCTGGGTGATGGTGCGCAGCTCGAGTCCCCCGCCCAGGAGCCGGTCGAGGGCAGGGTTCCCGGTAGTCAGCCGGTCAGCCTTCATTGGTCGCTTTGCCCCCCGGCGTTTCCCCGGGTTTCGAGGGTATCGCTGATGGCCATGAGTACCTCACGGACCGGGAGACCGAGTTCAGCCGCCCAGTCTTTTGCCGCATCGAACTCGGGCTTTGCGGTGTAGCAGCGCCCGTCCATCCACCCGTATTTGACCGGGATGCTTTTCGTGTGGCCGGCGATGGTGACCTCCACGGTCCCGGTGGTGCGGTCGGCCACGAACCGGTGAACGGCCGGGATGCATCGGACCCCGAGCGTTCCGAGTTCGCATGCCATGAGCCTTGCGAGATCGGCTGACGAGGCCGGTGAGGTAATCACGGTGACGAGGTACCCCGGCCTGCCTTTCTTCATCAGGATCGGGATCGCGCTCGCGTCCCGTGCGCCGGCGGCCATAAACCGGGCGAGGGCCTCGCCGATAATCTCCCCGCTTACATCGTCCACGTTTGTTTCAAGGAGATCGACCGTGTCCTGCGTTAACGGGAGATCGGTGCTCTCCACCACCATGGCCCGCAGGACATTGGGGACGTTTTTGGGATCCTTTGTCCCGGCGCCGTAACCGGTTGCGAGGATCGTGTACGTCCCAAGGGTGGCCGGCAGGGACGCGGCAAACTCGGCAAGGATTGCGGCCCCGGTGGGCGTGCAGAGCTCGCCCGTATCGCTGCCGGGGAAGGCGGCAAGGCCGGATTTTTCAAGGATGGCCGCTGTTGCGGGTGCCGGGACCGGTATCGTGCCGTGGGAACCGGTGATGGTGCCGGACCCGAGCGCTATGGGATGTATCACGACGCCGGCCACACCGAGTGTATAGAGCGCGGTGCAGGCGCCGACAACGTCCGCGATCGCGTCGTCCGCCCCGACCTCGTGGAAGTGGACATGCTCTCCGTGGACGGACTCTTCCGCCGCATTGATGCGGGCAAAGACCCGCCGGGCCATGGCAAGGGCCCCGGCCGGCACGTGCGGGGCAGCCCCGTCCAGTTTTTTCTCCACGTCCGCGAACGTCCGGTGCACCGGGGTGGCATGGGTGCGGACCTTCGTGGCCCGGATCCCGGCCCGGGTTACGGTCTCCACGGCGGGCTCGGCGACCACGGCCCGCATCGCGGCAACGACCGCCTCCCGGTCCGCCCCGCAGGCGAGCAGGGCTCCTGTGATCATATCCCCTGCTGCGCCGTGGAACGGGTCCAAAACAAGGACTTGCATTGACAGTACCTATAAATCCCTGCGTATATGACCTTTAAGGTAATGCCTGAAGTGCAACTGAAGGTCGATTCCGCGTATCCCGGTGACCAGGGCGGGGGAAAGGCGCGGCTCGATCCCGAGACCATGCTCCTTCTGAAAATCTCACCCGGGGACCTCGTGGTGATCGAAGGGAAACGCCGGACCGTGGCCAAGGTCTGGCGGTCGCTTGTCGAGGACTGGAACCAGAAGAAGATCCGGATCGACAACTTCACCCGGCTCAATGCCGGGGTGAGCATCGGGGATGCCGTCAAGATATCGACGCTTTCCGAGGAGATCGAGGCACGGCGCGTGGTGCTCGCCCCCCCCGAGGACCTGCCCAAGAAGATCCCGATCGCAAACAACCCGCATGTGTTGAACGGCCTCCTGGATTTCCCGGTTGTAAAAAATGATTCCATCCCGATCATGCTCGGCCTGCCTTTTGTCCAGCCGCAGATCGTGGCCTTCAAGGTGGTGGAAATCGAGCCCGAAGAGGCCGTGATCATCACCAAGAACACGAGCGTGGAGTTCTCGGACAAGCCGGCCGCGGGATTCGAGGGCGTGAAGCGCTTCTCGTACGAGGACATCGGTGGTCTCAAAGACGAGCTCCAGCGGCTCCGCGAGACGATTGAGCTCCCGCTCCGGCACCCCGAGCTCTTCCAGAAACTGGGGATCGAGCCGCCCAAGGGCGTGCTGCTCTATGGTCCTCCGGGAACGGGCAAGACCCTGATTGCAAAGGCTGTTGCAAGCGAGAGCGGGGCGCACTTCATCTCGATTGCGGGCCCTGAGGTGATCTCGAAATATTAC
This sequence comes from Methanoregula sp., assembly GCF_035543475.1. Classification (GTDB taxonomy): domain Archaea; phylum Halobacteriota; class Methanomicrobia; order Methanomicrobiales; family Methanospirillaceae; genus Methanoregula. The sequence continues at coordinate 69,172 of NZ_DATKKA010000004.1, read as the reverse complement.
GGCGAAAGCGAGCAGAGGCTCCGCGAGGTCTTCGAGGAGGCCCGCGAGAACTCTCCCTCGATCATCTTCATCGACGAGCTCGACTCGATTGCCCCCCGGCGCGAGGAAGTGACCGGGGAAGTGGAGCGCCGTGTCGTGGCCCAGCTCCTCACCATGATGGACGGCCTCGAGGAACGCGGGCAGGTCGTGGTGATCGGCGCCACAAACCGTGTCGATGCGATCGATGCAGCCCTGCGCCGGCCCGGGCGCTTTGACCGGGAGATCGAGATCGGGGTCCCAAGCGAACCCGACCGGATCGAGATTTTGAAGATCCACACCCGGGGCATGCCTCTTGCCGACGATGTGAGCCTGGACGTGCTCTCCCAGCAGACCCACGGGTTTGTGGGGGCCGACCTTGCGGCACTCGCCCGTGAGGCCGCGATCCGTGCCCTGCGCCGGTACCTGCCTGAGCTCGACCTTGACAAGGCAGAGATCGAGCAGGAGACGCTCGACAAGCTCAAGGTTTTCGCAAGCGACTTCCGCAGCGCCCAGAGGGACGTGGGCCCGAGCGCGATGCGCGAGGTGATGCTCGAGGTCTCGCACGTGAAGTGGGCGACCGTGGGCGGCCTGGATGCCGCAAAGCTCGAGGTCCGCGAGGCGGTCGAGTTCCCGCTCACCCAGCACGAGCGGTTCAGTGACCTGGGGATCGAACCGCCCCGGGGCGTGCTCCTGTACGGCCCGCCGGGGACGGGCAAGACCCTGATTGCAAAGGCCGTGGCAAGCGAGAGCGGGGCAAACTTCATCCCGGTCCGCGGCCCGCAGCTCCTCTCCAAGTGGGTGGGCGAGAGCGAGCGTGCCGTGCGCGAGATCTTCCGGAAGGCCCGGCAGGTCTCGCCCTCGATCATCTTCTTTGATGAGATCGATGCGCTCGCCCCGGCCCGGGGCACTTCGAGCGACTCGCACGTGAGCGACAACGTGCTCAACCAGATCCTGACCGAGATGGACGGCCTCGAGGAGCTCAAGGACGTCGTGGTGATGGGGGCGACCAACCGCCCGGACATCGTGGACCCGGCGCTTCTCCGGGCCGGCCGCTTCGACCGGCTCGTGTATATCGGCGAGCCGACGCTCGAGGACCGGAAGAAGATCATCGGCATCCACACGGCTTTCATGCCGCTCGAGGGCTCCGTGCTCGAGGAGATCGTGGACCTGACCGCGGGCTACAACGAGGAGATGCTCACCGAACTGGTCGAGAAGATCGGGAAGGACACGACCGTGACTGCCACCACCGTCAAGGCCGCGATCGTGCCGGCGAAGGAAGGGAGCGGGAGCGGCGGGGTTTCCAAGGGTGTACGGCGCCGGCGCCTGGTCGAGCTGATGCGGGAAAAGGACCTCGTGTTTGCCGACCCCGAGCGTGACTCCCACGTGGCAATCCTTGCGCAGATCACCGAGGGCTTCGTGGGCGCCGATCTCGAATCGCTCTGCCGCGAGGCGGGCATGCTTGCCCTCCGCGAAGGTGCGACGGTCGTGACCCAGCGGCACTTTGACGATGCGCAGAAGAAGGTCCATCCCACGATGAACGATAACCTGCGTGACTACTACGGCAAGATCCAGCAGCACTTCAAGGGCGGATTACCGCAGAAAGTGCAGCCGCCGGAGTATCAGTAAAATCTATTTTTTTGATATGATTTTTTTGTGAAATTTGTGATTACCTGATGGTCCGTGGCCTGACGCTCTGCACGGGTCTCATCGCATGTTCCGGTTCGCACCATGCAAAATGCCGGCACCCGATGCAGGAAGGCCGGACAGATCGGGGGCAGCTGTCAGGGAACGGGTCCGGTATTGCGGCCGGATCGTAGCGCTCGTTTTTCCGGCGTGCAGAGGAGCCATCCGGTTTTAACTCGTAATTGTACTGGCTGCTGCACATGCCAAACTCGGTGTTAAGCATGCAGTAGCCTTCGACCGTGAGGTAGTTCCATGAATGAACCGCCGGGTAATTGTCTTTCGGGGTGCCATTCTTTTTCATACGTAAAAACCGGGTTTTCTTGCAAGGGTCAATGGGTTTGTGGTTAGCACCCGACCAGGCCACCCGCTATATTATGGCGTGAGCGGCTCCTGATCCGGCTGTTCTGGTTGTCGATTTGGTTGTCGATTTGGTTGTCGATTTGGTTGCCGATTTTTGGCCCGGGACTCGAACGTGACCATCCTTGCGGAACTGGCCCCGGTGTGTTTTTATCAATGCGATATTAGCGATGTGGATTACGTAAGTTTGAAGCGAGGTCATTGGTAGGTGGATGAGGTCACTTATGAGATATGGGCTTATCTAAATAAATTTTAAAAATTTGATAAGGTGAGAAGAAAAAAACGTTGTTTAGAGATTCAGTATTTTAGTCCATTAGACAACGGAATTATGCCATTCCATAAACAACATTCTGACCTGCACCCGGATACTTATCGAAAATATACTGATAAACTATCTCGCATTTTTCCTCGAATAACGGCTTTTCGAATTTCCCCGGAAGATAATCAAGACATTCCTCAATACATAACCGGACTTCTGCACGGGTTTGTTGTTTTTTCCGCCAGTCAAGCACGAGCTTTTCCTGTTTTAAACGATTTAGCATCTTTCGAGCTACTTTTTTTACCTTGTCTGCTTCTTTTTCGGTCAATGGGATATTGGGTTTTGTGAGCAGATCAAAGATGGTTAGTTCCTCTTCAGTAAGGTTCTGCCGGATTGCCCGTTTTTCTTCTTCAAAGAGTCCCTGAGTGTAATGAACAAGTTTCTTGTATAATTCATCGATGGTTGATCCTCCGGCATTATACTCATCTATCATTTTCTGGAATTGTATGAGAAAATCGACTCTTGTCCGGTTAATTTCCACGAGCTGGTGAAGTTTCTTTTCTATAAGTGATCGCAGCTGAGCTACCTCAAGACGTTTCTGTTGCTCCCGCGATTTTTGCAATCGCGCACTCAGTTTTTCGAGATCCAGCTGGTTGAGATCAAGGATGACGGGAGTTTTGATATCGTATCCATCAGTGGCAATGGACCGATCCAGCAGTTTCTCGATATCCTCCATTACCTGCGAAATATTCGGCGGCTGAACTAATTCACGGATTTTCAGGCCTAGTACTAGATACAATCCACAGAGCGGCAGAAGTTCATTGGCAACCGGGTCGGGTTTGATGGCCCGGAAAAGACGATTGATACGGCTGACAAGTGCCAGGAACGCACGTTTTGATTCATCGTTTACTATTATTGCCGCGACTGCGTCATCAACCAACCTGACTTTGTCGAAACTTTTCGCAGAACGGATGGTATCTGGTTCGATTCCGTGAGCCAGACAGAACACGGTTGTCTCATCAATGGTTGCCCGAAGCAGAGTAATAAGGGCATCTTTTTCCTGTACGGGCATCGTCTCATCCGATCCGAGACCCGGTGCATAGATGGCCAGTGCCCGCTGGAGATCTTTGAATACTCCATAATAATCTACAATAAGTCCGTTGTTCTTCTCGCCAAAAACCCGGTTCGCCCGTGCAATTGTCTGCATAAGCGTATGGTTCTTCATCGGTTTGTCGAGATAGATGGTAGAGCAGGAAGGGGCATCAAAGCCGGTCAGCCACATCGCACAGACAAAGACCAGCCGGAAGGGATCGTCAGGATCCTTGAACTTCTCTGCGAGATCCTCTTTTACCATCCGTGTGCGGTGCGGGAGGATATCGATGCCCTTTTTCTTTAAGTCTTCAATCTCGTTCTGGGACTGGGAAACGACAACGGCCATGTCGGTCTTTTCCATCATGTCGATGGTGGATGCAAGCCGCTGCTGTTCATCTGCGGGAGCCCGGCTTTTCTGATCCTTAAGGTGGGCAATCCGGGCGTTCAAGTGCTTTTTCACTTTATCGTACATCCGGACAGCGGTTGCCTTATCGATGGAAACAACCATGGCTTTTCCCTGCCAGCCACGGCCGGTGAAATGGGTGACAATATCTTTGGCAATCCGCTCCAGCCGGTCATCGCGGGTGATCAGGTGATACTCCCGCGAAAACTCCCGTTCGAGTTTTTTCTCCTGGTCCGGATCAAGTTCGGCTTCTTCGATGATCCGCTCCATATCCTCGTTGAGTTTTAAGTTGGTGATCTGGAGTTCAGGAATCCGGTTCTCGTAGTAGAGTGGGACTGTGGCACCATCATCGGTTGACTGCCGGTAAGTGTAGACGCTGACGTAATCGCCGAAGACCTCCCGGGTTTTCTCCTCGGTTGCTATGAGCGGTGTGCCGGTGAATGCGATAAAAGCTGCATTCGGGAGGGCGGTCCGCATATTCAGGGCGAGTGTATCGTACTGGGTGCGGTGGGCTTCGTCTGCGATGACAATGATATCGTCCCGTGTCGTGATGACGGGGTAGGTCGCGCCCGGCTCTGTACGGAATTTCTGGATAAGGGTGAAAATATACCGGTGATCCTCGCTGAGCAGTTTTTTGAGGTCATCTCCGCTTTCTGCCCGGGCTTCTGTCTCGTGGATCGTCCCTGAATCGGCGAAGTTTTTGTAGATCTGCTCATCGAGTTCCAAACGATCCGTAACGACAACAAATGTCCAATTGCCGGAAATTTTCCGCAGTACCTTTTTGGAGAAGAAGATCATCGAGTAACTCTTACCACTCCCCTGTGTGTGCCAGAAGACACCCAGCTTCCCCTGATTTTTCCGGATGCCCCGAAGTGCATCTACAGCGTTATTGACCCCGAGATACTGGTGGTTCTTGGCGATTACCTTGGCAGTACCTTTCTTAATCTCGATAAAAATCGTGAAGTTTTCAACGATATCGAGCAGGCGCACTTTTTCGCAGGTGCCCCGCAGCATGGTTTCAAGCGAGATAACACCTTCTTCGTCCTCCTCGCTGATACGCTTCCATTCACTGAAATGCTCCCACTCTGCGGTTATAGTGCCGATCCTGCTTTCGCTGCCATTTGAAAGGATTATGAGGGCGTTATACCGGAAGAGCTGGGGAATGGAATTCTTGTAATCCCGAAGATTATCATCAAAGGCCCGCTTGAGGTTCCGGTGAGAGGCCTTGAGTTCGATAAAGATGAGCGGAATACCGTTGACAAAACCGATCATGTCGGCCCGGCGTTTGTAGAGGTCTCCCGTGATCCAGAATTGTGAGGCGAGGAAGAAGTCGTTGTTCTCCGGTGTGTTCCAGTCAATCACCCGAACGGTTTCATTGATGGTCTCGCCTTCAGGGTTCTTGTACGTAACCTTGACGCCCTCTTTTATGAGCTGGTAAATTTCCCGGTTTGCATTGACCGGGCTCAGCGTGCTCCGGTCACGGGTGATCTCATTCGCCGCCTCTTCAATTGCTTCGCGGGGCAGATCTTGATTCAGCCGTTCAAGCGCCGGGCGGAGACGTTTTTTGAGCACGACTTCGGCAGTTGTTTCCCGGCCCTGCGATCCTCCGCCGGGAAGGAAAGTCTCATCGAAACAGTTTGCGGTTTCCCATTTCAAATCTTCAGAGAAGAGTGCGATGGCAGGTTGTTCAACAAGAGTGTCCTCAGAGTACTCTTCGAGTGTCACTTAGACAACCTGCCGGGTAGAGATATAATCCCACTATGTTGCAGGGGGAAATAAGAGTATTTGTATATGATTTTCAGGAATAATCGCGGTTCATGCCGCTGTGCTTTTCAAAAGACTGTTTGACAAGAGCCATCACATCGTCGAGCTGATTCGCAGAAGTGAGCCTGATCTCGACATCTCCGTTGCCCCATTTGTTATTACCAGTCACGTCTGTGCACAATCCTTTGGGATCCTGGATCTCACCAAATTTTACATTGAGTGTAAGATTTAACCGCGATTTAAGCGGAACAACATCCACAAAATTTGTATCCGTTTTATACGCGATGTAGATTTTAAGGATCTCTTCCGTTACCGAAGCATCGAGATTAAGGATGCGTTTTCGTAATAGTTGGAACAGTTCCTCATTCTTTCCGCCTTCGTAAACATGGGGATGAATTGCCAGAGTGTATATCTTAAGATCAGGAGATTTTTCGGCTTTCTGGTATTTTTGAACTATCTCCGGAGCAAGTTGAGGATATGGCCAGACCTGAGTTGCAAGTTCTGCAAGCCGTTGTGCCCGGTTATTAATTTCACTTTCATTCCAGTGGTCCAGCTTGGCAAGATCATCATTCAGCCTCAAGTGACTATCCTTGAAACCTTTATCCATATCCCTCTTCTCTCTGAAGGGGCGTTTCCCATATTCGGAGTTATAACCGGTTAATGTGAGGTTGCCGAGAGTGTGGAGAAGTGTCTTATGGATCTCTTTCCAGTTCTCGCCCAGTTCTAATTTCCATTCCGGCGAAAGTTTCTCGTCCTGAGGCATAATATGTTCAATCGTGTACTCTTCCACATTGATTCGTTCCTTGTGCTGGAAATTTTCCAGTTTGCGAAGCCAGTAATTTCGCCGGGGATAGTGGTAGAGATCCTTGATCATGAACTGTGATTTGAATTCTTCATTATTCGGGAACCGCTTGTACTTATCTTTGAGGAGCAGGTTCGCCTGGAAGCTCTCAACATAATTTTTCTTGTCGATTTCTTTTCCGATATTGGCAAAGATGAGGTTCAGGGCATTGGTTGGGATTCCACAGATAGCCCGACGGAAAACGAAGCTTTCGACTGTGTTCAGAATCGTTTTGAAGTCATCAAGGGTGAGTAATCCCTGTTTGTAATCCTCATAGACTTCGAGCAGGAACGGGAATGCGACTTCAACCCGTAACTCGTTAATATCGTGAAATCTATCCCGGAGATCAGGATCCGGTTCTTTTTCACGGGAAATCTGGACATAATAGTTTGCATATTTGGTTATATCCGCAAGCAACGGTTCAAAGGATTCGGGAGACATCCCCATTGTGTAAGATTTGAACGCTTCATACACACCTCTGAATGTCGGGATGTCCCGTGATTTGATGGTCAGGTAATCACGCATGAACCGGTTGAATAGTTCAGCATATTCTTCCTGGCCGAAGCTTTGCTCCATAGGATACCAGTAATTATTATAGAATTTCGCCTGCTCGTTTATCTCGCGGTCCATGAGGATATAATTCCGAACAAGATCAGTCTGTGTGAGATCCATACCGGTCGAGTTCATACTTTCGAAAATTCTCTGAGGATTATCCTGAGTCCGGTCAAGCGAGATATCGACCATCAGCAGTTTCTTGATACCCTTATAGATGGTTAAAATGTCAACCGGGGATTTTTTTATCTGGTCCTCAAAAAATTTGTAATTCTCGATAATCCGATGAGATGCAGGCACTTTAAGTGGTGCATCATCAATGAGATCGATAAGAGTTGATTTGTCGGTGCGTGTAAGGATGAGTTTGTACCTCAACTCCCCCTCTTCATTACTGTTCAACAGATAATAATTCAGAATCTTCTTGCTGGAGATCTCACCCTCGATATTTTGATCTCTCATCCGATGGCTCAAGGCAATAAACAGGAGTGAGATCGTTGTGAGACGCTGGTGACCATCAATAACCAAAAGCTGAGGCGGGGATGCGACCTGGAATTGGCCTTTTTCGATGTAGACGATCGAGCCGATGAAATGACCTGCAATCTTCTCGTCAGAACCTACTTTGATAATATCTTTCCATAACTGCTCACATTGATCCCGCTCCCAGCGATAAGTCCTCTGGTAGATCGGGATGAGAAATTGTTTTGTCCCGTCAAGGAATCTGGTTAATTGGATCTCTTTTGCATTCATGCTTCAGCCTCGGGAATTTTTATGTCAAGATCGCTTACATCAATCTCGCCGCTGATGAGTTTCGGGAGCAGGAGATCGCGGGTGCGGCGGAGATTAGCGTTTTGAGAGATAATTGTAGTTATTAGATTAACAGCAATAGAAATTTGAGCATTAAATTTTTCTACTAATTCTTTTGGGGGAACAATAATTTTTAATTCAGTAAACGATTTAGTTGTCAGACTTCCCCGCGAACTGTTCGAATCAGATATTTGACGAAGTTCGGGATATCTCCGAGAAAGATTAAAATAGAGATACAAATCGGATATTTTGCGTGCGTCAGCGATCAATGCGATTATTGATTGATTAATATAACTTTCAAGCATGAGGAATGATGTTTGCCCTCTCGTTTGCCCTTGACCTGCGCTTGCGATTATTGTCGTACCAGCTTTAACTAATCGGGTGCTTGAATTGGAAATGCCGTCTATTGTAATTGTTTTATCCGTTGAAATGATGTAATGATTACGAGTTTCTCCTGAGGATAGCCAAGGAATACTCCCGTTCCAGTAGTTCGATATTTTTGTATTTGGAGTGCCTCCGCTGTAAATTTTCTCACAAACCTCTGAGATTTTTCGTATCTCCCACCCCTCTGGCACCAGCCCCAGTTCCGATTCCACCATCCCCACGCCTTCATGCCCGGGGAAGCGGAAGTCGACGAACCACTCGCGATAAAGTGCCTGCGCCATCTCTTCAAGAATTTTGATGCGCCATGTGTTTTTCTCGATGAGGTCATCGTAGGTAGAAAGGATGGAGGCGATTTTTTGTTGAGTCAAAATTGAGGGTAATAGAATTTCAATTTCATTTAAAATTGTCAACGTTAAAAATTTTGTAGCAGCGCCAGTTGAAATACTTCGTAATATCTCTAATTGTAACTGAAGGGAATAGAACAAATAACGATTCAATAATTTCGTTTCATCAAGAGATTGGATGACATATGTTCTTTGGTATGCTTCAAATTTTCCAGTAAAATAAAATAGTGGATAAATTCCATTTGCGTTATTCCCTCCGAGAAGAACACATTCGGTATCAAAAGAATAAGTATTTGTTAAAGCAGGTGTTTTAGCGCAGGTGAAAAAAGGATATTTTCCGTCGGGTTTTGCAGCATTAGAATCCAATTTTCCAGTCTTAAATGATGCGAGAGATCCTAATTTGTTTAATTGTATTAATGATTCTTTTCGAGTATGATCAAGATTTGCCATACTCATGCTTCAGCCTCGGCAATTTTGATATTGAGACTGCTCACGTCAAACTCGCCGCTGATGAGTTTCGTGAGTAGGAGATCGCGGGTATAGTTGAGATTCTGGTTTTTCTCTTTTAATAAGAGGATGTTTTCCAACATCAATTTTGATAAATAGTCATACTTTTTTAGTAGGTTATCGTCATTAGGAACTACCAAACTTATACTCTTAAGATTGGTTTTGTTAAAACCAGCTTGAGCAGTTCTCCCACTCATTCCAATTAGCATTTTTTGGAAAAAATCGTCCTTTAAAAATGCCCTTAAATATTCTCGATAATACTCCTTGCTTGGTAGCACTTTTACCAAGGCAACATTATATGCACCTGCAAGTCCGAAACAGATTCGTCCAACAGAAGCTCCATATCTCGCAATCATTAAATCATGAACCGAACATTTTCTCAAATCTTCCGAATCTTTAACAAAGCTAACATATTGATCCGAGTCATAATCCCGGATTTGAATTATTCTAACAAATCCATTTTGAGGTTCGTATTTCCACTCATTCTTTGGTGGTTGAGCTCCTCCCTGAAAGTCCATAATGTTGTCAAGAGTTTTCACCTCCCACCCCTCCGGCACCGGCCCCAGTTCCGACTCCACCATCCGCACGCCCTTATGCCCCGGGAAACGGAAGTTGACGAACCACTCGCGGTAGATTGCCTGCATTATTTCTTCGAGACATTTGATGCGCCGGCTGTTGTTCTCGATGAGGTCGTCGTACGTGGAGAGGACGACGGCAATTTTTCGTTGGGTTGAGAAAGAGGGTAGCGGAAATTTTTCTGATTCTGAAAAAATGGTAAATTGAAACCTTGAAAGACCTGTATGTTGGGTGTTATATTGAGACATGAATTCAAATTTATGAAGATATTGCATTACCCAATAAATGTATGATGAACATGCCATGTGAGGGTTTATTCGAATAAATCTACTGAAACTTGCGCAAGTAACAGGACAATTTGATCTAGATAATATTGAGGGTTTAATTAAGAGGGTTCTACCAGTTGATCGGTTTTTTGCACCACCGGCCGTTTCTATTATAATATCGTATGGCCGAATTTTTTTTCTTTGTGCGATTATATTAGGAATAAATCGATGGGGGACATCATTCAATGAACCGATCTTGACCTCTTCAAAATCGGTTCCTCTAATTACCATCATCTCTACAGAATCCCCAAATGGCTCTTCTTTTCCCCATTCGCCATCTTTGGATTCTAAAATTAATGGTTTAAGGTTTGTGAGTTTATTCATGGAGTGCTCGATAAAATCTTCCCCACATTCTCCCCAATCCGCTCCTCCAGCACCCGTGCCTCCGCATTGAGCCGCTCCAATTCCTCGTTAAGCGCCTCCAGTTTCTCATGGAAATCGCCGTCATCGCCGGCCCGCTCTGCAACCCCGACATACCGGCCCGGGTTCAGGCTCCAGCCCTGTGCTTCGATATCGGCAAGCGATGCGACCTTGCAGAGCCCGGCAACATCCCGGTATTTCCCCTTCGGGAACTTTTCTTTGAGCTGCGGTTCGCTCCCGCACCATGTCTCAACAGGCTCGCCCCTGTGGAGTCGGACAATGTTCGCGATGAACTCAACTTGGTCCGGTGTGAAGTCCCGGTGTGCCCGGTCGAGCTGCCGGAAAATATTCCGGGCATCGATGAAGAGGACGGTATTTTTATTGGCAGTCTTTGGTTTTGCCTTATCGAAGAACCAAAGCGTGCAGGGCAGCGTGACGGTATAGAAAAAGTTCGGGCCGATGCTGATCAGCACATCAACGGCACCGGAATTAATCAGTTGTTTGCGGATCTCCAGTTCGGTCCCCCGGGCATCTGCCGCCGAGTTTGCCATCACAAAGCCGGCCCGACCTTTCGCGTTCAGGGAATGATAGAAGATCTGGATCCAGAGGTAGTTCGCGTTATCCGTTGATGGGATACCAAGCCCGAAACGCCGGTCTCCCCGGATCCGTTCCTTATCCACACCCGAGACATTGAACGGAGGATTGGCCATCACGAAATCGAATTTGCCAAAACACTCATGCGGATCTTCATAATAGGTGTTGGCTTCGCGGATATCCCCCGAAAGTCCGTGCACGGCGAGGTTCATTTTGGCAAGACGGATAGTATCGGTCACCCGCTCGACACCATTCATTGAGATTTCTGATGAAGGCTGTTTCTTGTGCCGCTCTACAAATTTTGCGCTCTGGACAAACATACCGCCCGACCCGGATGCAGGGTCGAGGATCAGGCCATGGTAGGGTTCGATCACTTCAACAATCAGCCGGACGAGACTTGTCGGCGTGAAGAACTCCCCACCCTTTTGTCCCTCTTTCATTGCGAACTTTCCGATGAAATATTCGTAGATCTTACCGAAGGCATCTCCTTCGATATCGTCCGGGATTGATGAGAGGACCCGGATCAGTTCAAAAAGCGTACTGTTCTCGATCCGCTGGTAATTTTTCGGGAGGACATCGCGGAGATCTTCATTGTCCTGTTCGATCAGCTTCATCGCGTCGTTGATCGCTTTACCGATATCCGCCCCTTCGGGCAATGTCTTCAGGTACGAGAACCGCGCTTTGTCCGGTATGAATAACCCGATCCTTGACTGGTAATCGATCTTTGACGGGGTACGACGGCTTGATGTCGTATATTTTGCCTGGACATCTGCTGCAACATGACTGAACTTGAAATCCGCATATTTGAGAAAGATCAGGCCGAGAACCGGCCCGGAGAATTCTGACGGTTTGAGCGGGGAATTGGCCCAGAGCTGATCGGCAGCAGCCCAGAGCCGGTTTTCGATATCGTTGTTCATCTGAGTCAAGGAAATACCTCTGGAGGTAGGATATCCTGTTTGATTAAGATCTCCTTTTTGTTTTCTGAAACAAAGGATATTTCGATTTTATATTATCATTGATTTCTCTGCGAGCCACTCACAAGGTCTGACCTGATATCACCTCTCGGATGTAAGCCCATGCGGCACGGGGCGAAGCCCCGTTTGAGGGTTCTCTCCCACCAAAATCTCCTCGTAAAATGCTCCTTTCCGGTTCGTGTGGAAAACACTCTATTTAATCGCCCCATTCGCTAAAATAAGCCCAAATTGAGCCCCATATAATGCACGTAAACGGCCCGTAAAGGCCTTTTTTCAGCCTCTTTTCCCGGGATCATGCAAACACCAAACGGCGCTGAGATCCGCCCAAAAAAGTGCCAATATTTGAGCCTTATTTTTCGTCCGATTGCAAAAATAATGCCGATTTAGGCTTATTTTAAAAAGAAGCCCGTATCGGGCTCCGACAGGACCCCGGAAAGGGTCATCCGGGCTCAAATCGGGCCCGGAATAGATGAGGTCCGGATCGACACTTTGGGGGGTGAGCCTGGCAGGATGGGTCTTTTTTCGCCCTCTTTTCCCGTCGGAGAAATACATCGGGTGCCCGGTCGGACACGTTCGTTTTCGTGCGGGAAGCGCTCGATCGTGTGAAGGCCCTGAATGCAATCACGGGACCGCGGATGCGGTAAAAAAGATCGCGGCCTTGTTTTGGCCGGTCCGGATCTCCAAAAAAAGATCTGAGGGATCCTTATTCGTTATAGCGCCGCTCGTTGATCTTTGCGGCCATGATGAAATCGTTGAGGGTGAGCCCGCCGGCCGGGTACGTGTAGAACCCTACGTCCACAAACTTTCCCTCCCGCATGGCAAGGTCCGGAAGGTGCCCCTCATCGGTTGCCATGGTGAGCACATCATTGAGGAATTCGATGGACAGGCTGCTGTCATCGAACTCAAACGTCCGGGTCAGGTGGCCGTTCTCGAGCGACCAGCCGGGTACTTCCCTGAGGAGCTCGACCGTGTCCTTGCGCGTGATGGGCGGCGAACCGGGCTTGTAGGTCGAGCACTTCTTCTGTGCGAGTTCCATGGATACACGTCCGGCCTGTGACCAAAAAAGGTTTTTTATAGCCCAAAAAAGTGCGGGAGGGGCTTTTGCCCGGCTGCACCGCCGCAAAGGCCATAACACGCCGGGCACAATGGAGTAGTACGAACAGGCTGTCGGCGTATCCCCGCCTGCACGAGTCCCTCCGGGCAGTCCTTTCCGAACGGCTGGGCTGGAGCGGGCTCCGCGAGGTGCAGGAGCAGGCGTATGAAGCGATCCGGAGCGGGAGCGATACGCTTGTCATCGCCCCGACCGCCGGGGGCAAGTCAGAGGCCGCCCTGATCCCGGTCATCGACGACCTGGTAAAGAGCGGCGCCCCGGGTGTGGCGTGCCTCTGTATCTCTCCGTTAAAGGCGCTCATCAACGACCAGGAGGAGCGTCTCGCTGCGTTCTCGCGGCCCCTCGGTCTCTCGCTTGCCGTGTGGCACGGAGACGTGCCCCGGGCCGGGCGGGGATGGGACCCGGCCGATCCCCCGCAGTTCCTGCTGATCACTCCTGAGTCGCTCGAGGTCCTCCTGCATACCCCGGACCGGCTTGCGGCGCTCAGGTCCCTGCGGTACGTCATTGTTGACGAGCTGCATGCGTTTGTCGAATCGGAGCGGGGCGTGCACCTCCGCGTCCTGCTCGACCGCCTCGACCGGATCGCAGCCGCCCCGGTCCAGCGCATCGGGCTCTCGGCCACCGTGGGAAACCCGGAGGAGGTGCTCGCATGGCTCTCGGGCGGGCGGGGGACTGCCCGGCTTGTTTCGGTCCCGCCGCCACCGGCCAAAAAGGCGTTCCGGTTCGTGATCGAACCCGACCCGGACCGGCAGATCGATGCGCTCGCCCGGCTGGTTGCCGGAAAAAAGGCGCTCGTCTTTGTCAACAGCCGCACGGCAACGGAAGCCATCGTGCAGGCAGCGGCAGGCCGGATCGCAAACCTCCACATCCACCACTCCTCGGTTGCCCCGCAAAAGCGAAAGGAGGCAGAGGAAGCGTTCCACGGGCCGGAAGGGGCGTGTATCATCTGCACGAGCACGCTTGAGCTGGGCCTCGATATCGGGGACCTGGACATCGTGGTGCAGGTCGGCCCGCCGGACTCGGTCTCCTCGTTTTTGCAGCGGATGGGCCGGACCGGCCGGCGGGAGAAGGTCGCCTCGGTAGCCTGGCTCCTGAGCGGGCCGGGCGAGCTCCTGGCCAGCTGCGCCACCATCGAGTGTGCCCGGGAGAAGCGGACCGAGCCCCTCCATCCCCCGGAAAAACCCTGGAACGTGCTTGTCCAGCAAATTTTCCTGTACATCCTGTCGGCGTCCCGGGCGGGCCGGGGGGCGGTCGTGCGGGACCTGCGTTCATACTATGCGTTTGCGGGCTTCTCCGCAGCAGAGATCGAAGGGCTTCTCTCCCACCTCGTTGCTGCCGGGTACCTTTCGGCAGATGGCGGGATGCTGATGCCGGGGCCCGAGGCCGAACGCGTGTTCGGGCGGTCCCGGTTCCGGGAGCTGTACTCGGTGATCGCCGGGGGCGGTGAGTACCGGGCGGTAACCCCGGATGGCGATGTGGTGGGCAGCCTGGATGCCCGGTTTGCGCACCAGGAAGACCCGGGCGGCTTTGTCCTCGGGGGGTCGGCTTGGTCGGTGGTAAAGTGCGACGAGAGCCACCGCCTCGTGGTCGTGGTCCCGGGCGCACAGGCGAAGATGTCCTCCCGGATCTTCCGGTCAGCCGGCAGCGACGCCGGCCTCTCCCCGGTCATCTGCGGGGGTATCCGGCAGATCCTTGCCCGGGGCAGGAGCACCCTCCCCCTCGGTGATGCTGAGGCGTCTGTCCTCCGCGAAGCGCTGGGCGTTTTTCCGGACGACATCAGCGAAGAGGGGATCTTTGTCCGGGAAGAGCGGCCCGCCCGTGGCCGGGAGGTCGTGGTGTATTCCTTTGCCGGGAGCCGGAACAACCAGGTACTCGCCTCCCTGCTCCGGGGGGTGCTCGGCCGGGTCCGGGTCAGGTACGACGATTTCCGGGTCCGCATCAGCGGGGCCGGAAAGACCGGCGCAGCAGAACGCGTGGCAGGGGCCCTCCGGGCCATTCCTTCGCTCCCGCCGGAGAAGGTGGCAGCCTCTCTTCCGCTGCCCGCCCCGGATCCCTGGAAGTTTGCCCGGGTGTTGCCGGATGCATCCTTCCGGGAGATGATCCTCTTCGATTATTACCGCGCCGGGGAGGTGATCCGGTCCCTTGCCGGACAGGAAATCACCATCCTTGCGGCGGAGGAGCCGGACACGGCAGCCACAGAGAAAGCACCGGTGCCAGGCGACGCAGAGTATCTTTAAGGAGACAGACGTGGAGATGATATCAGGTACCTTTTCGGAGCACCAGTGATGAAATACGCCATTGTTCTCTGCACGGCCGCAATAGCGCTCCTGCTGGTGGCAGGGTGCAGCCAGATCTTTCCCCCGCCGCCGGGCCTCGTGACCCCGACCGCAACACCTGCCGCTGCACCGCAGGCAACCGCCCTGCCGATAACCGTCCCCACCACGGTCTCGGTCTCGGCCAATACCGTGATCATCCAGAAGATGGCCTATACCCCGGCAGAGATCACCGTGAGCGCCGGTTCCATCGTGCGCTGGGTCAACGAGGACAAGGTCACGCACTCGGTCCTTTTCTCCCCGGATGCAAAGATCAATACGTTTGCCCTCTCCCCCAGCCAGTCCTATTCCGTGAAGTTCGACAAGGCCGGCGTATACAACTATACCTGCAGCATCTACTCCTCCATGCAGGGAGCCGTCATCGTGACGCCGTAAGGCCGGGTAACCGCATAACCGCGGTAAAGGTGACAAAAAACAGAAGCGATCAGAGGCCGGCAAACCGAGCCAGCGCCCCCACGATAATGCCAAACATGGAGGAGGACGCCGACATCATCCCGAGCAGGATATAGCCGGCGATTACTCCGATCTTGAGAGGCGTGTAGGTCCGGTTGATGTTAAGGCGCCGTACCGTACGGAAGTTCTTTGCCTCCGCCGATATCGCCGGCTTGTTCTTCCTGATTCGGAACATGGTCGCCTTCTCCCTGGAACGGGCCCTGGCATTGCGCCGGGCTTCGCGCTCCTTAGTACAATATACTGGGAACATGGCGTATTTAATATTTTTTTATTCCGGCAAAGGGAAAAAACGAAAAAATTTTGAATATAATCCAATTCCGGGATTAAACTTCCGCCCTTTTGGATTTCTCCGGGGAGCTCAACGCAGGTCCCGGAAATGGCCGGCCGGAACGTATTGTTCCGGAAAAAAATGCTGGATATACGCCGAGGGGGAGATTTGAACTCCCGAGGCGCGAAGCGCCAGTAGCTTTCGAGGCTACCGCCTTCCCGGGCTAGACTACCTCGGCACCCGGTTTCTGATCATTTTCTTTGCGATTCCACAAATAGGTATCCCCGACTTTCCTCTCCTGCCGGCCTGCAGGGGATAAAGGAGATCTTCCAGGGAAAGGAACCGGGAAAAAAGGTATCGTGGGGGAGAGGATTATGCCATGGGCGGCATGCCCGGCGGCATGCCCTTGTTCTGGGTGATCATCATGTCGTCCACGCGGACGAGCATGATGGCAGTCTCGGAAGCGCTCTCGATGGACTGGCGCTTGGACCGGAGCGGCTCGATGACGCCCTCGGCTGCCATGTCCACGACCTCGCCGGTGTAGACATTGAGGCCGGCCGTCTTCTTGCCCTTTGCATGGGCGTTCTTGAGCGCAACGAGCTTGTCGATCGGGTTGTACCCGGAGTTCTCCGCAAGGGTGCGGGGGATGGTCTCGAACGCCTTTGCATATCCCTCGATGGCCAGCTGGACCCGGCCCCCGACGGTCTCTGCGTAGTCCCGGACTTTCATTAAGAGCTCGGTCTCGACCGCACCGCCGCCGACAACAAAGGTGCCGTCCTCGATTGCGTCCATGACCACGCGGGTCCCGTCGACCACGGCACGCTCGAGCTCGTCGAGCAGGTAGTCGCTGGTGCCCCGGAGCAGGATGGTGATGGTCTTGGGGTTCTTGCAGCCGGAGATGCGGGTCACGTCAATATCGTGGTCCTCTTCGACAGCCTCGGCATGGCCAAGGTCCTTTGCGGTCAGGTCCTCGGGCTTGTTGACGATATTTGCATTGAGCGCCCGGGCAGCGTACTTGAGGTCCTTTTCCGGGACGTCCTCGACGGCGTAAATGCCGTTTTTCGCAAGGAAGAACTGGACCGAATCGGCAATGCCCTTCTGGCAGAGGACAACGTTTGCACCGGTGTCAATGATTGCGTCGGCGAGTTTCTTTAAGGTTGCCCGCTCCTGTTCGGAGAAGGCTGCAATCTGGTCGGCAGTGGAGATCTTGATCTTTGCCTTCACCTGGGTCTTCGCGATCTCCATGGGGAGGGCGATGAGTGCGACCTTTGCCCCGGTGATCTTTGTGGGCATGTCCTCGCTGATGCGTTTCTTGTCGATGACCACGCCGCGGACGAGCTCGGCGTCATCCATGGACCGGCCCTTCTGCTTCTTGATCATCACGTCATCTTCATCGGCGAGGTACTTGCCGTTAACCTTCTCCGCGATGGCCATCACGGCGTCAACGATGATCCCGTCGAGTTTTCCCTTGACCGACTCGATCGATTTGCCGGTGATCGCGGTATCGGCGATCTTCATGAGGGTCTTTCTGTCCTTGGGATCGACCTTGTACGAGAGCGATTGGGTGATCTCGAGCGCCTTTTCCATACCCAGCCGGTAGCCCTGGGCGATCACGGTCGGGTGGATACCCTGCTCGAGCAGGTACTCGGCCTGCTCCATGAGCGAGCCTGCGATGACCACGGCAGTCGTGGTCCCGTCGCCGACCTCGTCATCCTGGGTCTTTGCCACTTCGATGACCATCTTTGCACCGGGGTGCTGGACCGAGATCTCCTGGAGGATGGTGGCACCGTCATTGGTAATGACGATATCGCCGGTTGAGTCGACGAGCATCTTGTCCATGCCGCGGGGACCAAGCGTGGTCCGGACCGCTCCGGCAATCGCTTTTGCGGCCATAATATTGGAACGCTGCGCCTCCTTGCCGGTATTGCGGTCTACATTGTCTTTTAGGATGATAATTGGTTGACCAGATAACATAGATGATCCTCTAATGCTGTAAAAGGTGGAATTGAACTTCTATATATAGCAATCTCTTCGTGATCCTGAGAGGCGGGGAGCGGTCGGGCAGGGCTGAGGCGGGTGGTGCGGATCTGCTGGCGATCGCGCGACATAAAACCGGTCCCGGGATCCAGAAAAAAGAGATTAATCGATCCGGGAGATCGTGAAGAGCGAATAGACCGGCACGCCGTCAATATCCCGGATGCCCCTTTTATCGAAGATGACCCAGATGGCGACCGGCACCGCCCCGTGCTTCTTGAGGTACTTGACCACTTCCCGCATCGTATTGCCGGAGGTGATCACATCGTCGACAATGATGCAGCGCTCCTTTGCCACGGGCGCAAAATTCCCGCTGATCGATCCCACCGGGCGGTCGCTCGTGTTCTGCTTGGAGGGATGGTAGATGGCAAGCTTTGCGGCTTCCTGGACGGAGATGACCGTTGCGAGGGGGATACCGGAGAGGGCGATGCCCACGATTACGTCCGCTGATGCAGCCTCCTCGTCTTTCTGTGCACTATAGTACCGGTTCAGGAGCATCAGGGCAATCCCGTCGAGCAGGGGCGCCTGGCTGCTCACCGCGGTCCAGTCGATGTGGACGTCTTTTGGTGCTGCCGCCCCACAATTTGCCTGGGTCAAAAGCCAGGTCACCGTTTCCATGGAGAGGGACAGCTCGTCTGCAATCTGGCCGGGGCTGTGGCCCTCGGATAAAAGGAGCTTTGCCCGGGCAATCAGATCGTCAAGGGAAGACATGAAAAAAGATTTGTGGTAATCTATTTAAGTTTTCGTTTGATTATTGCGCCGCAGACCGGGCATTCACCGTCGGTTTTAAAGTACCGCCCACAGCCGCTGCACCGGTATTTCCAGCGGATGGCTTTTGCGGCCCGCTGCTGGATCGGCTGCACGGCAATCCCCAGGGCCGCTGCCACGTTCTGGACGGCAAAATCATCCGTAACAAGGGTCGCCGAGAGCTGCCCGGCCAGGGCAAGGACATCGCAGTCGGTTGCGGAGATCACGGCCTTATCCCCGGAGCGCTCTGCTGCTGCCCGGACCCGTTCGAGTTCTCCTGCCTCCGGCGGGCAGACCCGGAGCCCGGCACCAGCGAGCAGGTCAAACCGGCATTTGCTTTTGAGGTCCCTGAGCTCATCTACCACGGACGGGGTGGTGTAGCACTCCCCGCTCACCGGGTAATCCGTAAAAAAAACCGTGGCATCCAGCACGCACTTCATGGTCGTGTCAGTACCCCTGCGGTCATCCCTTCAGGGCTGCGGCAATACTCTTTGCCGCGGAGATACGGCTGCAACCCCGCTCAACGGTGTCGCAGCAGAAGACGTCCCGGATCCCGCCCGCTTTCAAGTGGACGAACGCCCCGCCGATCAGCACACCGTGGACGCAGGCCGCGTACACATCGGTCGCCCCCTGCTGGTACAGCATATATGCCGCCGTTGCGATCGTACCGCCGGTCGAGATAATATCGTCCACGATCACCACGGGCCGTGAAGCAGCGCTCAGCTTCTTTGGCGCCATCTTCACCTCGACCCCGGAGAGCCGGGTCTTTTCAAGGTGGTCGCAGTCCCATCCTCCCACGGCCGCCACGCCCTCTGCAAAGGCCATCGCCCCGTCATCGGGTGCGAGGATAAGGGGATTTTTGAGGTGCAGGGTCTGTATGTACGCACCCACGTCCTTTCCCACCGAGATGTTTTTGGTGGGAACCCCGAAGTATTTCAGCACGTCCGGCTCGTGGATGTTGACGGTGATGCAGTCCGCCACGTTGTCCTTGAACAGCCGGGCGATCGCACGGGCGCTGATCGGCTCGCCGTTTTTGAACTTCTTGTCCTGCCGGGCGTACCCCATGTAGGGAATGACCAGGTGGTTTTCTGAGCCCTCGCAGGCATCGATCAACAGGAGCAGCTGGACCAGGGCATCGCTGCCGGTAACGCTGCCGACAATAACGGTCTCATCGTCCAGTTCGCCGGCAGCGAGGTACAGTTCGCCATCGGGAAACCGGGAAAATTTCACATCGACCATACCCGTGTTGAGCGCCGTAGCGAGGCGGGCGGCAAGAATCTGGGAGCTCTCCGTGCTGATCACTTTCATGGTAACGTACCTGTCCCTTTGAAGGGTGCGGGAGTACTTTTCCCTGCTTTACTATTACATCCTGCCGTGCGTATTATTTTTCCCCCTTTTTTTCAGCCTGACAAGGGGGTTGCATACTGCTGAAAGTACTTAAACTATCATGCGTCAAGATATATGCACACTGAAGGGTGGAAAAAGAGGTACAAATTCCAATGGAAAATGTAAAACCAGAAGAACCGGTGCAGGATAATGCCGCTTCAGGGCCCCTGCAGCCGGAACCCGCCACGGTCATCGGGCAGGCAGAGCCCGGGCCAAAAGCTCCGGTTGAAGCGGCACCCAACCCGGAGGGAGCATCCTCCCGGATCGAGGTCCCGCCCAAGCTGATCGACCAGGTGATCGGCCAGGAGCGTGCCGTCGAAGTTATCAGGAAAGCCGCCATCCAGCGCCGGCATGTCATGATGATCGGGAGCCCCGGGACCGGTAAGTCCATGCTCGCAAAAGCGATGGCCGAGCTCCTGCCAAAAGAGGAGCTCCAGGACATCCTGGTGTACCCGAACTCCGACGACCCCAATAACCCCATTATACGGACGGTCGCTGCCGGGAGAGGCAAGCAGATCGTTGCCGCCCACAAAATAGAGGCCAAGAAGAAGGTCCAGTTCAGGAATACCCTTCTCCTGATCCTGATCATCGGTATCATCGGGTACGCGTTCATCACCTACCAGTGGCTCATGGGAATCATCGCGGCCGCCTTTGTTTTCATGGCACTCCGCTACACGATGCCCCGCGAGGAAGGGATGGTGCCCAAGCTGCTCGTGGCAAACGATGTAAAAAGCAATGCTCCGTTCATCGACGGGACCGGCTCGCACGCCGGGGCCCTGTTGGGGGATGTACGGCACGACCCGTTCCAGAGCGGCGGTCTTGAGACCCCGGCGCACGACCGGGTGGAGGCAGGGGCCATCCACCGCTCCAACGGCGGGGTACTCTTCATCGACGAGATCAACACCCTCGATCCCCACTCCCAGCAGAACCTGCTCACCGCTCTCCAGGAAGGCGAGTTTCCCATCACCGGCCAGAGCGAGCGCTCGAGCGGCGCCATGGTCCGGACCGAGCCGGTCCCCTGCCGGTTCGTGATGGTCGCGGCCGGCAACCTCGACGCAATCCAGGGTATGCACCCGGCGCTCCGGTCCCGTATCCGCGGCTACGGCTACGAGGTCTACATGGCCGAGAGCATGGAAGATACGCCTGAGAACCAGCAGAAATATATCCGGTTCATTGCCCAGGAAGTCAAGAACGACGGGAAGATCCCGCACTTCGACAAGAGCGCCATCGACGAGATCATCCGCGAGGCCCGCCGGCGCTCCAACCGCAAGGGGCACCTGACCTTAAAGCTCCGGGACATGGGCGGTCTCATCCGGGTTGCCGGCGATATCGCCCGGCAGGAAGGGGCAACGCTGACCACGGCAGCCCACGTTGTCACGGCAAAGAAGACCGCACGATCGATTGAAGACCAGGTCTCCGATGAGGTCACCCGGCACCTCCGCGAATACGAGATGACGGTGGTCGAAGGGACCCGGGTCGGGCGGGTGAACGGTCTTGCCGTCACCGGCAGCGACGCCGGCTCGGTGCTCCCGATCATGGCCGAGGTGACACCGGCAATCGGGAAGGAAGGCGGTGAAGTGATCGCCACCGGCCTGTTAAAGGAGATTGCGCAGGAGTCCATCAAGAACGTCAGCGCAATTCTCAAAAAGTTCACCGGCAAGGATGTGAAAAACATCGATATCCACATCCAGTTCATCGGGACGTACATGGGGATCGAGGGCGATTCCGCATCCATCAGCGTGGCGACCGCCGTGATCAGCGCGATCGAAGGGATCCCTGTACGGCAGGATCTTGCCATGACGGGCTCGCTCTCGGTCCGGGGCGATGTGCTCCCGGTTGGCGGTGTGACCTACAAGATCGAGGCAGCAGCAAAGGCCGGGATCACGACCGTGCTCATCCCCAGGATGAACATCAACGATGTCCTGATCGAGGAGCAGTACAAATCGAAGGTCACGATCATCCCTGTCGATACCATCGATGAAGTGCTCAAGCATGCGCTCGTTCCCGAGAACATGGACGGCTTCCTCTCCAAGCTCAGGAAGATGGCGATCCGGTCCACCTCGGTCTTTGCCGAAGCACCGGCGACCAATACGACCACGGCATGACCGAACCATCCGGCATCCGGTACTATGACCTGCGCCAGGTCAGCGGCCAGTCGACCCACATCGATGTGGACAAGGGTGTGATCGAGTCGGCCGGCACCGTTTTTTTCAACAAGGCCGTGCTCCGGGTCCTCGGGCCCCGGGGGTGGGGTGTCCTCACATTCGACAATTACGTCCATGAGCCCGGGAAAAAATTTTACGAGCTCCTGGCATCGGCCCAGAAACTTGCGCACCTCACTGACGACGAAGTCAGCCTGGGTGACGGCCCGCGGGCCCTGCGCCCGGTCCCCCCGGTAAAAGAAGACTGCCGGGATGTGGGGATCGAAGAGAAGGCCTCCCTCCTCCTTGCCATAGAGAAAGCAGCAGACCATCCGCTCGTGACCAGCCGGCGGGCAAATTACCTGGAACGGATCGAGAACGTCTGGTTTATGGACAGCTCAAAAAACGAATACCGGTACGAGACCTGCCGTTCGGGGTTTTCCGTGATGGCGGTCGCCTCCCGGAACGGGACGGTCCAGATGGGCTATGAACCGGATCACACCCTCCGCGGTTTCAACCTCCGGCACCGGGAGGATATGGGCCGGAAAGCGGCAGCGACCGCGGTTGCCCTTCTGGATGCCGGGGCCGCAAAGGGCGGAAAAATGCACGCGGTTCTCGACCCGGAGCTGGCCGGGGTCTTTGCCCACGAGGCGGTGGGCCATGCAAGTGAAGGCGACCTCATCGAAGAGGGGAATTCCGTACTCAAAGGGCGTACCGGCGAGAAGATCGGCAATGACCGGCTCACCATCGTGGACGATCCCTCCCTGCAGGAGTTCGGCTTTGAGCCGGTCGATGCCGAGGGGATTGCTGCGGGACGGACCGAGATTATCCGCGCCGGAAAGGTGAATGCCTTCCTCCATAACCGGCAGACGCTTGCAGCCGTAGGAAACGGCGTTGCCGGCCATGCCCGTGCCATGCCCGGGGAGCCGCCGCTCGTGCGGATGAGCAACACGTTTATCGAAACCGGTGATGCAACGGATGACGAGATCCTCTCGGAATGCAAAAACGGGATTTACCTGGTTGGTTCGCGGGGAGGGCAGGTGGACCCGGGCCGGGGGGTTTTCCAGTTCAACGCGGAGTACGGCTACCTGGTCGAGAACGGCGAGCGGACAACGATGGTCCGGGATGTCTCGCTCTCAGGCGAGATCCTCTCCACGCTGCACGGGATTACCCTGTGCGGCAGACACCGGGTCATGCACCCGGGATACTGCGGGAAGGGTGGCCAGAGCGTGCCGGTGAGCGACGGGGCACCGCTGGTGCTCCTGTGCGATGCGGTGGTGGGTGGCAGTGGCGTGGATTGAGGAGCTGTTCCGGGAAGGGGAAAAGAGGGTCGGCGAGCTGGAGGTGTACTGGTTCTCCGGCACCTCGGTGTCTGCAGACTTAAAACAGCGCCGCGTGGCCCTCTGCTCCTCATCGGTGGAGACCGGCATGTGCATACGCACCATTGACAAGGGGAGGATCGGGTCGTCGAGCACCAACGACCCGCGGCAATGGCAGGCCTGTCTCGATGCCGCTGTTGCCGGCGGCCGGCTCGCTACACCGCAGGAATGGAAGGGACTGCCGGAGCCGGCAGCGCTCCCGGAAACAGACTTTGCCTGGGATCCCACACTTGCCATCGAACCGGCAACAGCTCAGGAAATGCTTGACGGGATGCTTGACGGGGCCTCCGGGTACCCGGACGCTGCGGTCACGTCCGGTGGGGCTGGGGTTGCTGCCGGCGAGGTTACGATCGCAAACAGCCATGGCGTCCGGTATACCTCCCGGCAGTCGGATCTCTCGATCTCGCTTGAGACCATCAGCGGCCAGTCCACCGGGTATGAATTTGACCATGCATGGGAAAAAGGGCTGGTGGACCCCCGCCGCGTCGGGAAACGGGCGGCCTGCCTTGCCTCCCGCTCACAGGGTGGCAAAGATATCCCCTCCGGGGAGTACGATATCATCCTCTCCCCCATGGCCTTTGCCGACCTGCTCTCCGGGATCTTTGTCCCGGCGCTCTCCGGGCGCAATGTCCTGCAGGGACGCTCAAAGCTTGCCGGAAAGATCGGTGAAGCGGTTGCGGCCCCGGGCATCTCTTTCTATGACGACCCGCACCGCCCGGGCGCTGCCGGGAGCACGTGGTTTGATGCCGAGGGAACACCCACCCGGCGGCTTGATTTCGTAAAAGACGGCATCCTGTCCGGTTTTGCCTACGACCTGAAAACCGCGTACCGTGCCGGGCTGCAGTCCACCGCGAGCGCCATCCGTGGCGGTTTTGCCGGGCTCCCCGCTATCGGTCACCACAATTTTGTCGTGGACGGGAAGCGGGAGGCACTCTTCGATGAACCCGCGATCTATGTCCATGGCGTGGTAGGGGCCCATACGGCCAATCCCTTAAGCGGGGACTTCTCTGTCGAGATGTCCAACCCGTTCCGCGTCCGGGATGGCGAACTTGCCGAACCGGTCCGCGGGGCCATGCTCACCGGCAACTTTTTCGAGCTTCTCGGTAACATTGAGGCCCTGGGAACGAAGGACCGGGCGGTCGGATCCTACATCCTGCCCCCGGTAAAAATTAAAAAGACACGGGTCATTGGTAAGTAACTATGAGTGATCTTCTTCTCGCGGTTGTCCTGATCGTTGCCATCCTCGCCATCGCGTATTTCCTGATAAAAAAGATGGCAATCCTCGTGGTCAACGCCGTTCTCGGCCTCCTCCTTTTGTTTGTCCTCAACTTCTTCCACGTCATGCAGTGGGTGGGCCGGCCCGATCTCGGGTACAGCCTTGCCACGCTCATCGTGTGCGGTGTCGGGGGATTGCCGGGCGTGCTCGTGCTCGTCCTGCTCAATATATTCGGCGTAACGATCTGAGTGGATCTCCGATCCCGGAATTTTTTTTCTTCTTAAATCCAGCTCACATGCTGCATGGTTTTTCAAACGTCGGCCCGTACCGAAAAACCAGGATATGTGGTTCTCCTTACATATACCTGACACCACATCTTCTCCAGATAAAGAAAATAACGCACAATAAGCCACCGGTTTGCCGAAATACGCGAAATTTGAGCCCCATATAATGCACATAAACGGCCCATAACGGCCTTCTGACGGCCTCTTTTTCCGGGATCCTGCAAAAGCCAAACGGCACTGAGATCCGCCCAAAAAAAACGCAAATACGCGAACCGTATAATTCGTCCGATTGCAAAAATAAGGCCAATTTAGGCTTTTTTGAAAAGAAGCCCAATTTGGGCTCTGATGGGATCCCGGAAAGGGTCATCCGGGTTCAAATCGGGGCCGGATTATCCACATTCATGATGGAGGATCTGACATGGGGTCTTTCCAGTAGCGATATCCGTGATCCTTCGCCGGAGGGGGGATTTCATATCTTGATATTTCAGGGCATTGCCCTAAAAAAAATTGCCTTAAAAAAACGGTGCCTGGGATCAGAACACGTTCGCTTCCGAGTACACCGTCACCTGGGTCTGCTCGATCTCGTAGGGCTTGATCTCGCGGGAGTGGGCGGACATCCGCATCTTCACCACTTCGAGGGCCAGGTGGACATCGGTCAGGTCGCTTGACCGGATATAGCGGAGCAGGACAACTGTGTCGGCGAGATACTCGATCAACCCGTGCCGGCTCGAAAAGACATTGTTGCTGTCCGTTTCGGAGGTCATCATCATAGTGCACTTCTTGTCCCGCAACCCATCGACAAACTGGAACATCTCACGCCGCCGCTCTGCATCATTCGAGAAGAGATCCTCAAAAAGCGAGATCGGGTCGATGACGACCCGGGTTGCCTGGACCTCGCTGATCAGGTTTGGGAGCTCGTTTTTTATCCGGTTGTTTGCGAGGTTGAAATCTGTGGGATCGAGTTTGATGATAAAGAAGGATTTGTTGATGAACGGCTCTACATCCCAGCCTTTCTGTTTCATGTACAGGATCAGCCTCTCTTCGCGTTCTTCGAGGCTGATGTAGATGGCCCGCTCCCCGCGCTTGAGCCCGTCCCAGATAAATTCGAGGGAAAACGTGGTTTTCCCGGTACCGTAAGTTCCTATGATGGCGCAGATGCTCCCGGTAAGCAACCCGCCCCCGAGCATTTCATCGAGCCCGGAGATCCCCACCCTGACGCGATTCCCGTTCATATGACCATCCTGATATTGCTCACTTCGAACCCGCCGGTCGTGGATATCCTGACCGCAAATTTCACCAGGTCCTGCTCTTCAAGATGGGGCATAACACCCCGGAACTTCTCGAAGTACATCACCCGCTGGCGGCGGGCCCCGGTGCTCTCCTCCCACCGGAACAAAAAGACTGCATCGGCAATATCGGCTAGTTCGATCTCCTTTGCCTCTTCAATAATGCCCCGGCTGAGCAGGAGATAGATGGTCAGGTTTTTTGTCTTGGAGAGCCTCTGGAGGCCCCGGAGAAAGCCGGTCAGGTCTGCCCAGAGATTGGGAAGGTTTGTCTGGGTGGCAATATCGGTGATTGAGTCAAGGACGATCACGCTGTCCTTTTCCGCTGCAGCAAAGATCTCGGTAAGCCGCATGAAAATATTGGCATGCTCGGAGCGTTTCTGGAGCCGGGTCAGCGTATCGCTGCGGCTGTACCAGGAATCAGGAACAATGCTCCGGTCAAAATAGAGATCAGAAAGATCCTCGAAGGCGAGTCCCCCCATTTTCTCGTCGGGAGTATCCCCCTGGAACGACTTCCTGATCTCATTGCGGATATCATCTTCGAGCCGGGTGAAGGTAATATACAGGATTTTTTTCGGGAGCAGGATGCCAGGCAGGGACTTCTCTCCCATTGCTTCCAGGGAATTTACCGTTGAGCTGTAAACAAATTCATAGTGTCCAGCCCCGATCTCCCCAAGGAGGAGGGTCAGGGTTCCCGGGGGGACCCCGCCATCGAGAATAGGGTCGAGTGATGCAATCCCGGTAGGCATTCTGGTTTTCTGGTTTTCCTGCATCTGTCACTCCGTTGGTTCCGTTTGCTGTTTTTTAGAAACTCTCTTGGGCGCACACTTAAAGATATCTGTCATCCTGCCTCGATCCTGCCCTGAAAATATCCCGCAACCTTTCACGCAAAACACTATTTATATAAGTGTCTCCTGAACTATAAACGAGAACACGAGGCATCTCGTGAGGCGGGCGTATGCAGTTCTTTGACCTTTTTGCCAGATTCAGGGAATTCCGGTCGCGGCCCGGGAAAAAAAAAGGAGTCGCGGACACCTTACCGGCAGCGGAAGAAAAGGCCGGTGGGCCATTATCCGCCAACCGCGAACCAAGCTACCGGTATTATTTTCGGCTTTTCAAAGCCCGTGAGCAGATTCCCGAAGAGGAATACGATCCTGCACGGCACGGTACCCTGGTCAGCGCCGTGCTGCCCGAGGGGTATGACCTGCTCGACCAGTACTGGATCGAGGAGGGCAGGACGCTCGTTTACATTGCCCAGAACCGCAGGACGAACCAGACCGAGTATCTCCTCTTCGAACCGCCGCTATCAGAGTTCGAGTACGAACTGCTCGAACGCCTTCACGAGGATCTTCTCGATGTCCTGGTCCTGACCTCGGATGAGGTTAAAAAAGATCGCAAAAAGATCCTCCTCTCAAAAGTGCACAGCCTTTTGGACGATTACGGGCTTGTTCTTGACCGGTCGGCCCTTTTTAAGATCGAATATTTCCTGATCCGGAACTTCATCGGGTGGTCGCGGATAGACGCACTGATGAAAGACCCCCATCTCGAAGATATATCGTGCGATGGCAGCGGGATCCCGCTTTTCCTGTACCACCGGAAATATCGGAATATCAAGACCAACATTGCATTCGATGCCTCGATCTTAAACTCGCTCGCGATTACGCTTGCCCAGCGTTCGGGAAAACACATCTCGGCAGGGACACCGATGCTGGACGCAACTCTTCCGGATGGCTCCCGGCTCCAGCTGACGCTCGGGACTGAGGTAACCACGAGGGGGACCTCGTTTACCATCCGGAAGTTCCGGGAAGAGCCGTTCTCGCCCATCGAGCTTATGGAGTACGGGACGTTCTCGAGCGATGAACTCACCTACTTCTGGCTTGCGATAGAAAACGGCATGAGCATGCTCTTTATCGGAGGAACCGCATCCGGGAAAACCACGTCCCTCAATGCGGTCTCGCTGTTTATCCCCCCTATCGCAAAAGTGGTCAGCATCGAGGACACCCGGGAGATTACGCTCTACCACGAGAACTGGATCGCGAGTGTTACCCGCGAATCGCTCACCGAGGGCGGCAACGCCATTTCCATGTTCGATCTCCTCCGTGCCGCCATGAGGCAGCGGCCGGAGTACATCATTGTAGGCGAAGTCCGGGGCCCCGAGGCACAAACGCTCTTCCAGGCGATGAACACCGGCCATACCACGTTCTCCACCATGCATGCAGGCAGCATCGATGCGGCCATCCACCGGCTGGAGAGCGAACCGCTCAATGTTCCGCGGAACATGATCCAGGCCCTCAACATCATGAGTGTCCAGGCCCTCATCTTCCGGGGAACCGAAAGGGTACGGCGGGCCCAGGAAGTAGTCGAAATTGTCGGAATCGACGCAGCCACCGGGAACCTCAAGGTCAACAACGTTTTCGAGTACGATCCGGTCCACGACACCACCCGATATACCCGGCGTTCCACGGTATACAACACCATCGCCGCAAAACGCGGGTGGACTCGCGAACAGCTCGATGCCGAGATCGCGGTAAGAAAGGACCTTCTCGAAGCCATGCATACCCAGGGGATCCTGGATTATATCTCAACCGCCTCCCTCTTCCATAACTATAATATCAACCGTGTGAACGTCCTTGCCCACCGTGATGATCTCCGACAGGTACTCTGATGACCTTCCGGCACTCTCTCCAGACATGGCTGCTGCGTGACCCCCTCAGGTACCAGGGCGTCCATGCGGATCTCGTCTCGTCACGGTCCGGCCTGACGCTCGAGCAGTACCTCTGGAAGTCGGTCCGGATCGCGGTCCTCTCCGGTCTCCTCTTCGCTCTTATCGGGTATGTGGTGAGCGAATTTTTTATCCGGGAGGTGGCGTCCGGGCGGGGCATCTATAATGTCTTTAACCTCCAGCTGCCCGCGCCTCTCGGATTTCTCACCGGCACCTTATTCGTTGTCTCCGCAAGCGTACTACTCTCGTTTGCCGTCGGGTCGTACCTTGTTTATCTTCTCCTGCTCCGGCTCCCCGGTATCGAGAAAAACAACCGGAGCATCAAGATCAACCTGACACTGCACAATGCGGTCGCCTATATGTATGCAATGCGCCGGGGCGGGGCGGAGCTCATGGCAATCTTTTATGCCCTTTCCGAGAATGCCCCCATCTACGGTGAAGTCGCACTCGAATTCCGGCAGGTCACCCGTGACGTGGATTATTTTGGATCCGATGTGATCACGGCAGTGAGGCACCTCTCCCAGACAACACCTTCGGCAAAACTCAAGGATTTCCTGGAAGATCTCCTCTCCGTGATCGGAAGCGGGGGAAATCTCTCGGAATTCTTTGCAGGACGGGTGAGACTGTACCAGGAGGAGGCACGGTTCGAGCAGAAGCAGTTTTTAACCATGCTCTCCATGGTGGCAGAATCGTATGTCACTCTCTTTGTCGCCGGGCCGCTCTTTCTGATCATCATCATGGTGGTGATGGGCATGATGGGCGGACCGGCAGTGCTCCAGCTCTCGCTTGTCATCTACGCCATTATGCCCATCGGGTCACTGATCTTCATCCTGCTCATCGATCTCGTCTCCGGAAAGGCGGAGAAGGCGGAGCGGTATGTCCGGGCAAAGGAGCTCAATACCTATGCCGACGTCCAGCTGATCCAAAAAACCGGTGAAGAATCCCTCTTTCACCAGCTCCGGATGTATGACAAGGTACGGACACTGACGCACTACATCCGCCATCCCTTCGAGAGTTTTGTCAACGATGTCAACCACACCCTCTATGTCACCATCCCGGTTGCGATCCTCTACCTGGCCCTTGTGATCTGGAATATCCCTTATTATGCGGACCCGGAGCTCTTTATCGATGTAATCAATGCCCATATCGTAATCGCCCTTCTCATCGTCCTTGTCCCCTATGCGATCTTCTACGAGATCTGGTCCCGGAAGGTCAGGGGGATCCAGGCCATGATCCCGGATTTCCTGGAACGGATGGCCGGCATCAACCGGGTCGGCCTTACGATTGCCCAGGCTATCGCGATCATGGTCAATACCAATCTCGGCCTCCTCAGCTACGAGATCCGGCGGATAAAAAGGGATATGGACTGGGGAGTGAACTTCTCCGAGGCACTGATGCGCTTTGAGCAGCGGATCAGCACCGCCTCCATAGCAAGGACGGTGACGCTGATCACCAAGGCAAGCGAGATGAGCGGGCAGATCGGTGAGGTGCTCGAGATCGCCGCAAGCGACGCAAAGATGAGCGAGACATTGAAAAGAGAGCGCCTTGCCGAGATGTTCATCTATACGGCAATTGTCTATCTCTCCTTCTTTGTCTTCCTCTTTGTCGTTGCCGTACTTGCAACGCAGTTCCTGCCGGTCCTCGCCCATATCGGGACGTCAGGGATCTCCGGGGCCGGCCCGCTCTCCGGCCTTGGATCGGTACCGGTCAAGGCATTTAACCGGCTGCTCTATCATGCCTGCCTGATCCAGGCCCTCTTTTCCGGCCTGATCGCAGGGCAGATGGGGGAGGCCTCGCTTGCCGCCGGTGTCAAGCATTCCTGTATCCTTCTTGCCATTGCCCTGATTACGTTCAGTTTTATCATCGTCATCTGATCATCCCCCCGCCGGTCTTCGCTTCCCGCTGTCCCGAGGGGGCCGGCGGGACGTAAACAGGCATAAATAATAGCATGGGGGATAGGGTAGTGAGGTGATTGGTGCATGTGTACTGTTGGTGGACCGGTAGACATCGATCTCCCCCCGGAACGGGTGAGCGGTAAGGATTACCGGTGCAAGGAGTGCGGCGAACGGTTCAAGGGGATAGGGAAACGCCCCATGTGCCCCTCGTGCCAGTCCGAAGATGTCGTTGAAATATGAACGATCCCGCCCGAAACGACGTCCTGCTCGTGAAAGGCGCCCATTCTTTTCTGCTCGCTGCGCCCGTTCATGGGGATTTTCCCCTGTGTATTGAGACAGGCAGCGAGGAGCTTATCCAGGGCGTCCATGCCGGGGACGTGGTGGTAGTCTCCGCTCCCGGTGCCGGCCCGGTCGAGCCGGCCCTGATGCTTCTTGAGCTGGTCAGGACATACCATCTGCCGCTCGTGGCTCTCTCCAGGAATCACCCGGGATCGAAACGGATCCCCTACGTGGTCTCGATCGCCCCCGAAATTCATACCAGCTGCTCGATAGTACGGGGAACACATCCGGAACAGCATCTCGTCTGCTCCTCGGATGAACTGGCCGGTCTGACTATCCGGATGGCTGACGGAAGTATTGAGGTATCGCCCCATCGTGATACGATCATCATCGGGCCTCTTTCCGGATCTCAAATCCCTTGAATTTTCCCGGTTTTAGCCATGCCGGGCATCTTTTTAACCCGGCCGACGTGCCACTTCCCTTAAAACAAGGCCTGAAAATAGTAAATAACAATACATATATTGTGACTTTTACCAACTATTGTACTGCCGTGAGTGGAGGGTTGGATGAAAACTGAGGTCTTAGACGACATCAAGAAAACCGAAGCTGAGTATCAGTCGATGATCAGTACGGCACAGGAAGAGAAGAAAAAGCGGCATGCCCAGGCTGAACTGGAAGCTGATAACCTGATTACCAAGGCGCAGAGCAACGCTGAACAATACAAGAAGCTGAAACTGGAAGAAGCACGGCACCAGGCAGCACAAAAACACGCTGAGATCCTCAAAGAAGGCAACCAGCGTTCAGCGGCATTGAAAGAGAAGGGCACAAAGAACCTCTCAAAGGCAGTGCAGCTGCTGGTATCGCGGTTTAGGGAGCAGCTGCATGTTAGCGCCTAAACCGATGAGCCGGATGCTCATCGTCGCCTCACGTGACCAGGCAGTGCCTATCATACAGGAACTGTACCGCGGCAACGTGTTCCACATCGAAGAGTACGTGGAGCAGGGCCGCGAGGGATACGAGGGTTTTAAGATCGGCACGCCTCTTACGGGGGCGACCGAAGCATCCACTGAGCTTATCAAGGTCAGGGCGATTGAGAACGTCTTTGCCATCCGTGGTGAGGACATCGATGCAAAAGAGAGGCTGAGCCAGCCCCGGATTCGTTCGCAGATCGAACAGGATCTCCCCGGCATTGAAAAAGAGGTCGAGGAGCTGGCGGGCACACGCTCGAAACTCGATACGAGGGTAAAAGAGTTTGAGCAGAAGATAGCCGAGCTTGTGCCATTCCTGGATTTCCCCGCGGATCTCGCACTTTTACGGGGTTTCCGGCACTTCTCCGTTCTTGCCGGTTATGTTGCCGGTGATGTGTCCCTGAATATCCCGCACGAGATGCAGGTTATCAGGGGCAAGGACCGATCGTTTGCCATCGCCATTGTTCCCGAGAAGAACAAGGCCGAGGCAGAGCGGACGTTCCAGGATGCGGGATTCCAGGCCGTTACCATTCCCGAAGAGAACGGTACAGCCACGGCCCGCACCGCGTATTACACGGAGCAGATCGCGGCGCTGAAAAACGAGATCGGCGCGATCAATGAAAAACTCGCACACCTCAAGGAATCCCACACCGGGTTCCTGGTTGCCTGCGAGGAAGCGTTCCGGGCAGATATCGAACAGGCCGAGGCACCCCTGCGGTTTGCCACAACCTCGAAGGTATTTGTGGCTGAAGGATGGGTACCGGCGGACCGTGCAAAGGGTATCAGTGAAGCCCTGGACAAGGTAACCGGCGGCAAAGTCTTTGTCACCGAGCTCCCCGTTGACCCGCACCATGACGCGGTTCCGGTGGAGTACAACAACCCGTCGTTTGCAAAACCGGCCCAGATGCTCATGGATATCTATTCCCGCCCGATGTACACAGAGGTGGATCCGACACTGATGCTTGCCATCGTGTTCCCCATCTTCTTCGGGCTGATCCTCGGGGATGTCGGGTACGGCATCTTACTCCTGATCATGTGCTTTGCGCTCCGCAAGGTGTTCAAGGGCGATGACGGCCGCGAATTCCTCGTGGTGCTCAGGAACGCGAGCATCATGAGCATCATCTTTGGTATCCTGTTCAGCGAATGTCTGGGATTCGAACTTCCCTGGCAGCCGATCATCTTTTCCCGGCACCTCAACATCGGGGGAGCCGAGGTGGCCGGCCACGGGCCTGCCATCGCCGAACTGATGGTGGTCGCCATCTGGATCGGGATCCTGCACATCACGCTTGGCCGTGCACTGGGCATGGTCAACCATGCACGCCAGGATCACGGATCACACCGGATTAAGGCGGTCCTTGCCAATTTCGGCTGGATCACCGTGATGTGGGGGATCATCATCGGCATCTGGTCGATGTTTCCGATCCCGCTCATGCCGGACCTGACCGGGCTCCCGGTGGTCTTTGCCGGGCTTTCGGTTGGTCTCATCGTCGCGATTGTCTTTGTCGTGATGGGTATCATCTTCATCGCACGGGATGCTATCCTTGAGATCGTGGAACTCCCGACTATCATCTCACACGTGCTCTCCTATGCCCGTCTGGTGGCAGTCGGACTGTCCTCGGTCGCCATCGCGATGGTCGTCAATTACATGTCCATCGGGATGTTTATCTCACCCGCACTGAAAAATTTCTCAATTCTGAGTATTGTCCTGATTATTGTCGGTGTCCTGGTCTTTTTGCTGGGGCACGCACTCAATCTTGCACTTGGTCTTCTGGGTGGCGGACTCCACTCAATCAGGTTGCATTACGTTGAATTCTTCACCAAATTCTACAAGGGTGGAGGCCGGAAGTATATTCCATTTGGTATGAAACGAAGATTTACGGAGGATTAGATTATGGCAGACGTTAAC
This sequence comes from Methanoregula sp., assembly GCF_035543475.1. Classification (GTDB taxonomy): domain Archaea; phylum Halobacteriota; class Methanomicrobia; order Methanomicrobiales; family Methanospirillaceae; genus Methanoregula. Next base: position 34,929 of record NZ_DATKKA010000004.1, on the reverse strand, counting down.
ATGACTCTTGATATGGTTCAGGCATCGCAGGCAGGAATGAAGGCAATCGGCGCAGGTCTTGCCGTCGGTCTTACCGGTGTAGGCACCGGTGTCGCCGAGATGGGTATCGGGGCCGCAGCAGTCGGCGCTATCGCGGAGAACAAGGACTTCTTCGGTCTGGGCCTGCTCTTTACGGTTATTCCGGAAACCATCGTTATCTTCGGTCTTGTCATTGCACTGCTGCTCCTGTTCTAAGTGAGGCAGAACAATGGGACTGGAAGCAGTACTGGAAGAAATCAGGGAAAAAGGCAAAAAAGAAGCGGACGCAATCCGCGCCGAGGCCGCAGGCGACTCTGACCGGATCCTCGCGGAAGCAAACCGGAAGGTTGCGGGGATCAAAACGGAAGCCGAGGATGCATCAGCAAAACAGGCAGCCCGCATGATCTCCCAGGATATCTCGGCGGCGAACCTCCTCGTTAAGCGGGAGCTCCTCAACACGCAGAAAGGGCTTCTTGACGAAGTGTACGAAGGCACGAGAAAAGAGATTGCCAAACTCCCTGAGAGCTTCCATCGCGAAGCCATCAAGAAACTCCTTACAGAAGCAAAAAAGGAGATCCCCTCGGGCAGGATCCACTGTAATGCACGGGACGGGGCAGCGGCAAAAGCTGTCCTTGCCGAGAAGGAATTCTCCGGCTTTACCCTGGGCGAACCGGTTGAGATCGATGGCGGGATCCTGATCGAAGGCGAAGGCAACGAGCTGCAGATCGACTACAGCTACCGTACCTTCATGAACAAAGTGTGGGAATCCGGGCTCAAGGATGCATCTGATCTCCTCTTCGGATAGGGCGGTACAGGTATGGCAGGGATGAAAGGCATTTCAGCGCCGACAATCTACGTCTGTACCAGGATGCGGGTCAGGAAGGCAAAACTCCTCCCCCGCGAAGAGTACCAGCGGATGCTCAACATGAGCCTTCCCGAGATCACCCGTATCATCGAAGAGACATCTTACAAACAGGAGATCGACGAACTGAGCACCACCTTCAAGGGGATCGACCTTTTGGAAGTGGCCCTGAGCTGGAACCTCGCAAAGGAGTACCAGCGGATCCAGGAGATCGCCCCGGGAAAACTCAAGCAGTTCACCCGGGCATACCTCCGCTACTGGGATATCCAGAACGTGCTCACCATCCTCCGCGGCAAGTCGCAGGGGGAGAAGGCGGGCAGGATCAAGGAAGTCCTTGTCCCGGCAGGAAGCCTTGACAAGGTTGTGCTCGACCGGCTCCTTGCCGAGGATGCCCCGGACCGCGTCATCGAGGCCCTCAAGGGCCGGCGGCTCTACCCGGTGCTCGCCCGCGAATACCCGATGGCAAAAGAGTCGGGGTCGTTTGCCCGGATGGAGAACGAGCTGTACAAGCAGTTCTACGCGGAGATCATTGCCGAATCCGGCGGCGGGGATGCCGGGGGACGCCTGTTCCTCGCATACATCCGGCTGGATATCGACATCAAGAACATCCTGACACTCTTCCGCCTGCGGGCCGACAAGGTCCAGGAAGATGCAAAGGAGATGTATATTTCCGGCGGCACCATCACCGCTCTCGATTTCGCCGCACTGAATGCGGCAGCGGACTACCGGGAATTTACCGACCAGCTCAGGACAAAGGTCCGCACCGAACCGGTGGTCGAGCTCCTCAGGGGCCTCGAAACCGAGCGGCCGGTTCATGAAATTGCATCGCTTCTCGTGCGGTTACAGATAGAGCAGATGGAGAAACTCTCCCGGCGCAACCCCTTCTCTATCTACCCGATCCTCGTCTACCTCGAGAAGAAGAAGTACGAAGTATTCAACCTCCGGGCACTGGCACGGGGGAAGGAATCCAAGCTCTCCCCGGAAATGATCGGGAAATATCTGGTGATGTAAATGGAGATTGCAGTTATCGGCAACAGCGAGTTCATCCTCGGGTTCCGCCTTGCGGGCATACGGAAGACCTATGCCGCGGAGAACGATGAGAAACTGACCGAGTGCATCACCAGCGCCCTTGCAGACGGGCAGGTGGGAATCCTGGTCTTAAACAGCAGCGACATGGAACGGCTCCCGCGCCGGCTCCGCGCCACGCTCGAAAATTCCGTCAGGCCGACGGTCATTGCTCTCGGCGGCGAGGAAGGGGGCATGTCCATGAGGGAGAAAATCAAGAGATCGGTGGGTGTTGATCTGTGGAAATGAAAAGTGAAAAAACGAAAGAGGCAAAACAGGGCGTTCTCAAAAGAATCGCCGGCCCCGTAGTTACGGCAGTCAATCTTGACGCCCACATGTACGATGTGGTCAAGGTCGGAAAAGAAGCACTGATGGGTGAGGTCATCAAGATCCAGGGCGAGAACATCATTATCCAGGTGTACGAGGATACGTCGGGTATCAGACCTGGCGAGCCGGTCATAAACACCGGTCTCTCGCTTGCAGTCGAGCTCGGTCCCGGGCTTCTCACCAGTATCTATGATGGTATCCAGCGCCCGCTTTCCGTCCTCGTGGACAAGATGGGAAACTTCATCGAGCGTGGTGTCTCCGCGCCCGGTCTTTCCCATGAGAAGAAGTGGACATTCAAGCCGCTGGTAAAAGCCGGCGACAAGGTCGAGCCCGGCGCCATCCTCGGTGAGGTGCAGGAGACCAACATTGTCCATAAGGTCATGCTCCCGCCCAATGCAAAGGCCGGCGTAGTAAAGACCATCAGAAGCGGGGACTTCACCGTTGACGAGATCATCTGTATCCTCGAAGACGGCCGCGAGTTCCCGATGATCCAGCGCTGGCCGGTCCGTGTACCGCGCCCGGTAAAAGAGAAGAAGAACCCGACGATCCCGCTGATCACCGGTCAGCGTATCCTCGACGGTCTCTTCCCGATTGCCAAGGGCGGCACTGCCGCCATTCCCGGCCCGTTCGGGAGCGGCAAGACGGTTACCCAGCAGCAGCTGGCCAAGTGGTCCGATGCCGAGATCGTGGTCTACATCGGCTGCGGTGAACGTGGCAATGAAATGACCGAAGTGCTCACCGAGTTCCCGCACCTTGAGGACCCGAAGTCGGGGAAACCCCTCATGGAGCGGACGGTGCTCATCGCAAACACCTCCAACATGCCGGTGGCGGCCCGGGAAGCATCGGTTTATACCGGTATCACGATCGCCGAGTACTTCCGTGACATGGGATACGATGTTTCCCTCATGGCCGACTCCACCTCCCGGTGGGCAGAAGCGATGAGAGAAATCTCGTCCCGTCTCGAAGAGATGCCTGGCGAAGAAGGGTACCCCGCGTACCTTGCCGCCCGGCTCTCCGAATTCTATGAGCGCGCCGGTCTTGTCGAGACCCTCAACCATGCATCCGGCTCCGTCTCAGTTATCGGCGCAGTCTCACCACCTGGCGGGGACTTCTCCGAACCGGTTACCCAGAACACGCTGCGTATCGTGAAAGTCTTCTGGGCACTGGACGCAAAGCTCTCCCAGCGCCGGCACTTCCCGGCAATCAACTGGCTCAACTCGTACTCCCTGTACCTGGAAGCCCTCCACGACTGGTACGACAAGGAGGTTTCTCCCGAATGGAACAAAATCCGGTCATGGGCTATGGAAGTCCTCCAGAAAGAGGCAGAATTGCAGGAGATCGTGCAGCTCGTCGGTTCCGATGCCCTGCCCGAGTCGGAACAGGTAACCATCGAGGTTGCCCGTATGATCCGTGAGATCTTCCTCCAGCAGAACGCGTACGACGCGGTCGACACCTTCTGCGACATGAAGAAACAGTACGACATGATGAAGGCGATCAAGCTCTTTGCCGACCTTGCCTATTCTGCCCAGCTGGCTGGTGTCAGCCCGGCGCAGATTAACAGCGTGAAGTCCAAGAACGAGCTGCCCCAGATCAAGTTCATCAAGGACTACAAGCAGCCCTTGGCCAAGATCGAGAAGGATATGGACGCTGAGTTCAACACACTGAGGTCGGCAGCATGAAGGAATACAGGACGATCACAAAGATTGCCGGTCCTCTCGTCTTTGTCGAGAAGACCGAGCCGATTGCCTACGGTGAACTCGTCAACATTGTCCTCTTCGATGGCACCACCAAGCGTGGCCAGGTGCTGGACACCAGCGACGAACTGGTCGTTGTCCAGATCTTCGAGACCACGACGGGTATAGGGAAGGACAGCGGCGTCCGGTTCACCGGCGAGACCATCAAGATGCCGGTCGGCCACGAGATGCTGGGCCGTATCCTCTCCGGTGGCGGTAAGCCAATCGATGGCGGCCCGGAGATTGTTCCGGAAAAGCGGCTCGACATTACCGGTGCTGCGATCAACCCGTACGCCCGCGGGATGCCGGCGGATTTCATCCAGACCGGTATCTCCACCATAGACGGCACGAACACCCTCGTCCGTGGCCAGAAGCTCCCGATCTTCTCGGGTGCAGGCCTGCCGCACAACAATGTTGCGCTCCAGATCGCACGGCAGGCAAAGGTGCCCGGCTCGACCGAAAGTTTCGCCGTGGTCTTTGCTGCAATGGGTATCACCAAAGAAGAAGCCAACTACTTCATGCAGGACTTCGAGCGCACGGGCGCTCTCGAACGAGCCGTCGTCTTCCTCAACCTTGCGGATGACCCGGCTGTCGAGCGTATCATCACCCCGCGTCTTGCTCTCACCACTGCAGAGTACCTCGCCTTCGAACTGGGTATGCACGTGCTGGTCATCTTAACCGATATGACCAACTACTGCGAAGCGCTCCGCCAGATCGGTGCCGCCCGTGAAGAAGTTCCGGGACGCCGTGGCTATCCCGGGTACATGTACACGGACCTTGCCTGCATCTACGAGCGGGCCGGCATGATCAAGGGCCAGAAGGGCTCGGTCACCCAGATCCCGATCTTAACGATGCCCGGTGACGATATCACCCACCCGATCCCAGACCTGACCGGTTACATCACCGAAGGCCAGATCGTGGTCAACCGTGAGCTCCATCGCAAGGGTATCTACCCGCCCATCAACGTGCTGCCCTCGCTCTCACGGCTCATGAACCTGGGTATCGGTAAGGGACACACCCGTGAGGACCACAAGAAGGTCTCCGACCAGATGTACGCCGGCTATGCGGAGGGCAACGATCTCCGCGGCCTCGTGGCCATCGTCGGGAAGGATGCACTCTCCGAGCGCGACCGTCTCCTGCTGGAGTTTGCCGACCTCTTCGAGAACCGGTTTGTCCGGCAGGGCTATGATGAGGACCGCACCATCGAGGATACCCTCAACCTCGGCTGGGAGCTCCTCTCCACTCTGCCGGTAGAACAGCTCACCCGTATCGACCGCGACCTGATCAACAAGTACCACCCGAAGATCAAGGCCGGTGCAAAGAAGGAGTAAGGAGTTTCCATGGCGCTGCGCGATATCAAGCCAACCCGTTCCGAACTGATCAACCTGAAGCGGAAGATCCAGCTCTCCGAACGCGGCTATAAGATCCTCAAGATGAAGCGCGATGGACTGATCTTAGAATTTTTCAAGATCCTATCCGAGGCAAAGGACAGCCGCGGGGAGCTTTTGAGAAAGTACCAGCACGCCGTCGACATGATGGCGGTGGCAAACACGGTTGAAGGGGCGATCGGTGTAAAGGCCGCTGCCTTTTCGGTAAAAGAAGTGCCGGAGATCACGCTCAGGAGCAAGAACATCATGGGCGTGGTCGTACCGGAGATTGAATCCTCGAAAGTGAAAAAGACCCTCGTTGACCGGGGCTACGGTGTGCTCGGTACCTCGCCGGTCATTGACGAGACCGCGTCCGCCTTCGAGGACCTCGTTGAATCCATCATCGAGAGCGCCGAGATCGAGACCACGATGAAGCGTCTCCTCGACGAGATTGAAAAGACCAAGCGCCGGGTCAACGCGCTCGAGTTCAAGGTCATTCCTGAACTCACCGCGGCCCGGGATTTCATCAAGATGCGCCTTGACGAGATGGAACGCGAGGAACTGTTCCGTATGAAGAAGATCAAGGCCCGGAGTTCGGCGTAACCCCGGGAGTGTGGCGGTATGCCAATCGGTACGATCCGGGATCTGGGGTGCAGCGGGAAGACGGTACTGCTCCGTCTTGACCTCAACTCCCCCATCGATCCCACCTCCCACCTTATTCTCGATGACAAAAGGTTCCGCGAACACCTGCCTACGGTACGTGCCCTTGCCGATTCCCGGGTCGTGATCGTTACCCACCAGAGCCGGCCCGGGAAAAAGGACTTCACCACGCTTGAGGCCCATGCAGGCAAGCTCGAGGAGCTCCTCGGCACCCCGGTCATCTACATCGACAGTATTTTCGGGAAGCACGCGAAAGATGCCGTGCACGCGCTCAAGCCCGGGGAGGTCCTGATGCTCGAAAACGTGCGGTTTTCGGCGGAAGAAAACCTCACCATGAAACCCGAGGAGGCAAAAAAGACCCACCTCGTCAAAAGGCTTTCTGCCATGGCGGACTTCTTTGTCAATGACGCGTTCGGGACAGCCCACCGGTCCCAGCCAACCGTCGTGGGCCTGCCGCTGGCCATGCGGTCTGCGGCGGGGCTACTCATGGAAAAGGAAGTCGCCACGCTCTCGAAGGTCTTCTCGGGTGCCCCCCGTCCGGTCACGATGGTTCTTGGCGGGACCAAGATCGATGACTCGATCGAGGTCGCCGGCCATGTGCTGGAAAACGGCATTGCAGATAACGTGATCGTGATCGGTGTTGTTGCCAACGCCTTCTATATCGCCGCCGGGTACGATATCGGCAGACCCTCCACCCAGCTCATCGAGCAACTGAAGTACCAGGGCGAGATTGCGAAGGCAAAGGCAATCCTGACGAAGTTCGGTGACCGGGTGATCATGCCCTCAGCGGTTGCGGTGCGCCAGAACGGCCGGCGTGCCGAGTACCCGGTCGGGAAGATTCCCTCTGATGCGCCGGTCATGGACCTGGGCATGGACGCCCTGCCGGCACTCGTGTCAACACTGAAAAAATCCGGGACCGTGGTCTTCAATGGCCCGGCCGGTGTCTTCGAGGAGCCGGACTTTGCCACCGGTACGTTCGAGCTCCTCCGGGCTGCGTCCAGGGTCGAGTTCTCGGTCGTGGGCGGCGGGCATACTGCAGCCGTGATCGAGAAGCTCGGGATTGAAAAAGACTTCACCCACATATCCACGGGCGGCGGGGCCTGTATCGAGTTTTTGACCGGGAAAAAACTCCCGGCGGTCGAGGCACTCGAAGAGTCCTACCGGATCTTCGGGTAAGCAGAATACAATCAGCATCATTTCTTTTTTTGCGCCAGAGAAAAAATCCCGAAGTGGATTGTACCACTCTAGGGGGATTTCGCCCCCGCCGCTCGGGCATCCCCCGGTTCGTATTACCTGTATTCAGGTATGTTCTCGAACAGGTGATACCAAGGGCATCGCATACGCCCCCGTCCCCCCGGGGGCAGGACTGGCGTAATGGGGACTCTCGTATCTCTTAAAAAATGATATCTCCGGAGCAAAAATCTTTTAAAAAAAGTTCAGGTCTGCCTGAGCAGTATTTCAATGGCAGAGGTGGGGATCCGCCGGACCGGCTTTGCCTTTGCAGGCACGATGAGGGAGGGTACCGGTACCCCGGTCGTCTTTTCCAGGCTGACCCGTGCAGTCTCGATCGCCACTTCCCGCTCGAGCCTGATCATGGCCTCGTTTCTCCTTCGTAAGGCACAGAGTACGGCAAAAGAGAATGCCACTGCGGTGAAGAGGAACAGCACCGTGGCAAAGACCATGGTGAGACCGGAGATCCAGATGATCCGGTCTTCCTGGACAGTCGCCCAGGTGCCGAGGAGGAAGAGAGCCCAGAAAGAGATTACTGCAAGGCGGGTAGACTCTATCGGGCTTGCAAGACTGCGGACCCTTTTTTCCTCATAATCGGTGGGATAACGATCGATCATCTTTCCCAGGGCCAGGAGCGCTCCGCTGCACGGAACAGAGAATACCCCGGCGATTCCGAGCATCAACACCAGCAGTTCGTTCACGCCTATGCACCTCGTTATACTGTCCTATTGCCAGCCGCGCTATAAAAAGTATTCCATAAGTATTACATAGGAAATTATTTTGAGGTTTTGGTATTACAAAAAGGCGATTAACAGGCTATTTATAGTATTCTGGCTTATTTTATAGAGAATGGTGGAGAAAATACCGGCAAGCCGGGGGGAACGGGTAGCCATTTCCTATAAAATGCCCCCCAATATCTACGAGAAGGTCAATAAACTCGTTTACGAGGAAAAAAAGTTCTCCACGATCTCGGATTGCATCACGCAAGCTTTATTATCCTTTGTCGATAATCACCACGATATGGGGCAGTTCAAGGAACTGCTTAAGGATTACATGGTATCAGATGAGGGCCGTGAACTCATGAAAAATATGATGAAAGAAGTACTGCTTGATGTGCTCTCCAGCCAGAAGATCGATCCAAAGGAACGCAAAAGTAATCCTTAAGTAACATACTATCATCCTTATCCCCGCACAACGGTGAGCCCGGCGTCTGAACGCCAAACCCCCTGTTTTACAAGAGATCCGGTATGCAGGTCCGTATTATCGCCGTGGGAAAGATCAAAGAACGATTCCTTTCCGACGGGATTGCCGAGTACGAAAAACGCCTGGTGCCATACCTGAAGCTCTCTATTACCGAAATCGCGGAAGAGCGGCGGGGCGTCCATGCCTCTGCAAGCCAGGAGCAGCATGCAAAAGAGAAGGAGGGCGAAAGGATCCTTGCAGCTATCCCGGAAGGGACTTACGTGGTGGTCCTTGACATCAGGGGAACCGAGCTCGCAAGTGAAGCTCTCGCCGCCCGGCTCCGGTCCCTGCAGCTGGCCGGGACACCGTCCGTTACGGTGATTATAGGTGGAGACCTCGGGCTTTCCGATGCGGTACTCGGCCGGGCCGCCCTCCGGCTTTCGCTCTCGCCCATGACCTTTACCCACCAGATGGCCCGGCTGATCCTCATGGAGCAGCTGTACCGGGCCTGCCGGATCAACAGCGGGGAGCCCTACCACAAGTGAACGGGAGCCCCTGGTTCCCAATCCGCATCTATATCAGCCGAAAAAAAAGACATAATTTCCATGAGCACCAAGGAGCACACCACCAAAGTGGTCGATGAGAAGAGCGGCCTGATGGAATGCCTCGTCTGCGGCGAGAAGTACCATACCACGATGAAGGCCGGCCCGGACGGGAAGTTCCTGCCCGAGAACTGGGAATGTGTCAACAAATGCCGGCTGATCCACCACGATGAGGACAAGGCCGGGCACAAGCACTGATTTCCCTCCCGTCTCCCTTTTTTATTTTTACGACCTCACCGATACGTTCCGGAAAATACGGCGGCTCGTTTTTCGGCATTTCCTGCAACCGGCCGGCAAGCACCGGAGGAGGGGGGGTGCCCCCCCCTTTTAAGGGAAAGATGGAGAGGGGGTGATCCCCTGCCGTCTTCCTCACACTTTTCTCAGTACCGCCGCCCGGTTGACAAAGTACCACCGGGTCTCCACTACGCAGAGGCCGCCTTTTTCGAGAAGAGCCAGGTTCTCCCTGAATTCTTTTCCCGAAACAAGGAACGGCGGTTCGGAGTAGAAGAAGATCCCGCCGGGCGCAAGCATTGCAGTAATCTCCCGGAAGAGTTTCTCCCGGTCGGGGACCTCGTGGACCACAAAGATCGCAAACGCGGCATCGACCTGCCCATCCTTTTCCGGGGAGAGTGCGAGTGAATCCGGCTGGCAGCGGTGTGTCTGCACCCGTGAAGCAAAACCTTCGGCCTCCATCTTTGTGCGGACGATCTCAAGCATCCCTTCCTGAAGGTCGGCAGAGATAACAACTCCCTTCTCCCCCACCCTTTTTGCAAACTCGCGGGTAAAAAAGCCGGGGCCGCAACCGAAGTCAAGCACCCGGTCGCCGGGTTTCACGTACCGTTCGGCAAGCCGGTCGGGACGATAGAGAAAGCGGCGGAAGTTTGTATCGAGATGGGCGGCCTTCTCAACGGAGAAGACATCACGGGCGTGGGAGTGCGGAGGCATAATCGGAGGTAGGAAGGGAGGAGAGATATGGGTTACGGGTGGGATCTCTCCCTACATCTCAGAAAATCCGGGCCCGTATAGGCCCCGGAATCCCCCAAACCCCTCCCCGAAAACCCCGTAATATGCCCGGATTCGGGGGCGTCCGGAAATCGCCAGATAAATGCCCGGATTGCGAAAATACCCTTTTATAGCGTTCCAAAAAGACCCCCATGATCTGGGTGAGTTTTCATTTCCTGCATACTTTTGCCCATCAGGGTGCCGATCGCCCTGCAAAGGGCCATGGCGGGCCTTTCATCGCGGGGTCGAAATCAGGCGGTTTTACAGGGATATTTTCGCCGAAAAACTGTGGAAATCTCGTATTTTCTCACGTCGGAGAATCGGAGCTTATCGGATTACGGTGGTTTCTGCCGAGCAGACGTTCTCGGGGGCTTTCGCCCCTGCCGCGTGGGCATCCCCCGGGTGCGATGACGCTGTATTAACTGTGCTTAGCATCGCTCACCGGTTCCCTTCCCGGAAATTCCGTCCCATCGGATACGCCCCCGCCCCCTTGAGGGCAGGGCTGGCGAAAAGGGGGCCGGCGCAGATTAAAAAAAGATTTTCACGAAACCGATGTTTTCCGGAAACGTTTGCAGCTGGCAACGAACTTTTTTGTAAAAGTCCAATATCCATACCGGATTTTTTTGGAACGCTGGAATAGTCTCCATCACAAAACTCTTACCAGCCCGGCGCCCATGATCGTCTATGATTCCGGATGCGGATGACGATCCGTTTCCTCATGTCTATAAGGTTGACCGGCTCTATCCCGAAGAGCAGGATTTTGTCGCGGACGATGAATCCCCTCTTTCCCCCTACGAGATGGCAGAGCTCGATGAGCCGGCCATACCGGTCGAGATGGCCCCGCTGCACCCGGGAGAGGACCCCAATCCCCCGGCAGAAAAGATGGGTGGCCGTGCCGGCCCGCGGGATGAAAGCGGGATCTCACGCGATATGAAAAAGGTCGACGATCAGGTGACATTAGCGTTTTTCAAAAAGGAAAAAGGGAAGATCCGCCGGCCCTGGGACGGGCCGGATCTCTCCCCTGCAGGAAGCACAGAGGAACAAAAGGAGGGATAACTGCATGTCCCCTGCCGTATACAACCCGGCACACAAGGCAGTCCTGGATGATCTCCTCCTTGCTATCCCCGGGGTCGAGCCAGGGAAGATGTTCGGGTACCCTGCCTATTACGTGAAAGGAAAGCTCTTTGCCTGCGTGTACGAAAACGGCGTGGGTATCAAGGTGCCTGCCACAATGGCTGAAAATCTTGCAGGACAGACTGATATCACGTGGTTTGTACCCCTTGGACGCAGGAAAATGAAGGAATGGATCCGGATCGACCGGGAAAAGTCCGAAGAGTACCGGGATGACCGGGAGATCTTTTCAGCCGCGATCACGTACGTCTCAACACTCGCAAAATAACCGGCGGTATCCTGCCGGAAAAAAAAGGGATCGGTCGGCCGGTCAGTTTTTCGGTGCCGGGTCGGCATCAGTGGATCCCTTGCCGGCTCCACCGTCCCCTTCTGCCTGGATGCTCTTCATGGACGGGAAGAGGATCACTTCTTTAATCGAGTTATTGCCGGTCAGGAGCATCACGAGCCGGTCGATCCCGATGCCCACACCGCCGGTCGGTGGCATGCCGTAGCCGAGTGCATTGATGTAATCGTAATCGATCATCTGGGCCTCGAGATCGCCCAGCAGCCTCTTCTTGTCCTGTGCTTCGAAACGCTCCTTCTGGTCGAGCGGATCGTTGAGCTCGGAGAAGCCGTTTGCGATCTCCATGCCGTAGATAAAGAGCTCAAAGCGTTCGGTAAATCCCTCTTTTTCGCGGTGGCGCTTGGCGAGCGGGGAGTTCTCGACGGGAAAATCGTAGATGAAGGTGGGCTGGACCAGTTTCTCCTCTACCATGTTCTCGAAGAAGTACACGAGGAACTCGCGTTGGGTCTGGGATTTTTCGGTCTCCTTGAGCCGGTTTTCGATTGCAAACGCCCGAAGCTCGTCTACCGAACGTGCAAAGATGTCTATCCCTGCGTATTCCTTTACTGCATCGGCCATCGAGAGCCGGCGAAGCGGTTTTGCAAAGGAGAGGGTGGTATCCTCAAAGGTGATCTCTGTCTTCCCGTGCACCTCCTGGACGAGTGTGGCAAGGAAGTCCTCGGTAAGGTCCATCATGTCGTACACGTCGTGGTACGCCCAGTAGATCTCCACCATGGTGAACTCGGGGTTGTGATGCGTATCGATGTCCTCGTTCCGGAAGTTCCGGGCGATCTCAAAGACCCGCTCAAACCCACCGACCACGAGCCGTTTCAGGTACAGCTCGGGCGCGATCCGGAGGAAGAGCTTCTGGCCCAGGCAGTTGTGGAAGGTGGTAAACGGCCGGGCATTGGCGCCTCCATACACCGGCTGGAGGATCGGTGTCTCGAACTCGAGGAAATCCCGTTCGGTCAGGTAGCGCCGGATGGAGGAGAGGATCCGGCTCCGGTTTCGGAAGCCCTGCCGGACCTCCTCGTTTGCAATCAGGTCCACGTACCGCTGCCGGTAGCGCTTCTCCACATCGGTAAGGCCGTGGAACTTCTCGGGCAGCGAACAGACCGCTTTTGCGAGGAGCTGGATTGTATCCACCCATATCGTGATCTCGCCGAGTTTTGTCCGGAAGACATGCCCGGTCACCCCGACAAAATCGCCCCGTTCGATAAACTGGTTGAAAAATTCGAACGCTTCGTCCCCGAGGTCTGCCTTCCTTATGTAGAGCTGGATCTTGCCGTTCTCGTCCCCGAGATCGGCAAAGATGGTCTTGCCGTGGTTCCGGATGATATAGAGCCGTCCTGCAGTGGCAACGCTTTCGGTACTCTTCTCGTGGGTGGCTTCAGAGTACGTTGCCCGGATCTCCGCGATCGTGTTCTTCCGGTCGAACGTGTGCGGGTAGAGGTCGATGCCTTTCTCGCGCAGTGCCCGGACTTTGTCGAGCCGGGTCTGGTCGAATGCTAGGGTCTGTGCAGGATCGGTCACGGGAATGCTCCGGGGCGGGTGGATAAACGTGTACCTCATACGTTCACCCTCCAGCGTAATAATACCTTCAGGAAAATGTTTCCACGCCGGAAGAACGGGAACCGGGACAAAAGAAAAGTGTCTTTTTGCTTTACGGGGCATTACGCTTCCGGAAAATCTCGGAAGTGTACTTGGCAATGCCGTAGATCCCGTCCGTGGACGGGTGGACCTCGAGAAATTCCTCGAAATCATGCACCGTGACCTGTCGCTGCATGAGAAACGCGAGATACCCGGCGATCGTCCCGCCGGCCGGCCCGGCAGCGCAGATGCCGGCAATCTTCCCCGTTGCCGGTTCGGCAAAGATCTTGGCAAGGCCGGTATCGCCATAGGGCACCGACCAGTAGGTTCCCGGCCCCGCCGGGCCAGGCAGGGCAAGCGACGCGATCCCCTCGCCCCCGCCGCCGCAGAAAGCCAGTTCGTGGGCGAGGTAGATTGCCTGCGGGATCCGGGAATAGTCCATGTGCCGCTCTTTTCCCAGGATGTTATCCGCAGCCACGACACCTTCGTGCCGGGCGACCGGTGTTAAAAACGGGGCTCCTGCCACGTCCCCGCAGGCATAGATGCCGGGGATGCTGGTCTGCATCCGGTCGTTCGTGAGAATTGCGCCATCAGTACCTTTCCCGATCCCTGTCACCATGCCCGAGTTAGGAATAAGACCTGCCGCGAGAAGCACGGCATCGGCCGGTATCTCCCTCTCTTCTCCCGTGCGCCGGTACCGGACGCCCGTAACCCGGTCCGTCCCGGCGATACCTTTGACTTCTGTACCCTCCTGAATATCCACGCCCGACAGCTCCTTTATCGCAACCGCCCGGAGGTGCGGGTCCAGGTTTTTCAAAAAACCGCTCCGGGCAAGCACCACGACGCTGCTCCCGAATTCCTGGAAGATATACGCAAACTCCGCTGCCATCACGCTCCCACCGATAATCGCGATCTTTCCCGGGAGCTCGCGGAGATCCCAGAGGGTGTGGGGCGTGAACACCCCCTTGAGGGATACACCGGGAATGGACGGGATATTCGGCCGGGAACCGGTGGCAATGATCGCCGCTTCACAATCGACCGGCTCATCCCCGATAAATACCTGTCTTTCGTCAACCCGGCCTGCTTTGCCGTACACTACGTTAACCCCGGCCTGCCGGGTCTCCTCGTCAAGGATCCCGGCGATCTTCTGCTGGACGGCGAGCATCTCGTCCATCACGGTACGAAAACGGAATGCGGGCAGGGTATCGATCATCCCGCGTTCGTAAAACCTGCGGGTGGTGCCTGCTATGCGGGCAACGTCATTAAGAGCACAGACCGGCATGCAGCCAAAATGGAGGCACTGCCCGCCGATCCCCCGCTCCTTTCCCCTGGGTTCGACGAGCGTGACCTTCTTTCCAGCGGAGGCCAGCCGGATCGAGGCTATCCGCCCGGCCGGGCCCCCTCCCAGAACAACGATCATACGGTGAAAATAATTAGAAGACTTCGACCCCTTCGTCCATCGGTTCGGAGAGGAGCTCGCCGGTAAACGCGTTGACCTCGACGATCTTCTTCCCCCGGATCTGCCAGACCGGGATGTAGACCTGCTTGGTCTCGACCTTGATGTTCTTGCGGTCGGGCTTGAGGGTCTTTTCCTCGTAAAAGATTGCGTCGCCCTTCTCCTGCTTGATCCTGACCTTCTGGGTGAGTCTCTCGATGAGCTCGGTCACCATCCTCTCCGATGCCTCTTCCTTGGTGATGTGAGCATCGGAGATCTCGGCGTTGCCCGGGATCTCGGACTCCTCGACCTTGGTCCCGTCCAGGTCGAGCTTGATGCCGTTGATGGCGTTGATTGCACCCCAGCCGTCAGCATCGAAGGGGATGCGCCGGTCCTTGTACACCTGTTCACCGGTGCTCGTGTAGTGGATCAGGTAATAAGGCATAAAACGGAGTTTTGCCGCACCCTGGATTCCCGCCGTCCGGATGGCTGCCTGTTCCGAGAGCTTGATCGGGAAGTGAAGGATCGAGATGCCGGAGGGCTCCTCTTCAGCAGGTGCAGCAGCCGCAGCTGCGGCAGCGGCCTTCTTTGCCTTTGCCTTGCCCGGGGTAAGATCGAGCTTGAGTTCCTGCTCCACGATATCGGCAAGCACGGCCTCCCCCGCGTACTGGACAAACTCCTCGATCCCCCACTGCGTGCAATTCTCCGTTACTACGTCCTTTTCGAGGGTAAAAAGGAGCTTCTTGCAGGTCATCTCGTGGTCGTCCACCATGAGGCTGTAGTTGGTCTTGTCGAACTGCCCGATCATCTCGGCATCGTTCGAGCAGAGCACGAGGACACACTCTCCGTCCCTGACGGCGGAAAGGTCCAATGGTTCGTCCACCTCTTCGACCTCAAATTTCGCAGCTTCAAGAATGAGCCTCATTGCATTCCTGGCTTTTTCCCGCATGTCGTGTTCCATCATATAGAGATTGCCATGGGCTTATAGAACAATTTTTCTATTGAAATCGCCGAGATCACTAGCATGACCCGGCCCCTCAAATTTGTCGATCAGAGCATTGGGGACTACGCGATGCAGGTGACCTACGATCCTGCGAAAGGAACCGGCAATGTGGTCTACAACCTCTCGCTGGTGAAAAACGAAGACTTCGAATACGCGGTCTCCATTCTCAAGGACGCCTACAAGACCGGTGTTTCGGTCAGCGGGCTGGTGCGGTTCGGGTCCTCGCAGGAAAATATTGCCGGGTATGTCGTGCCTGAAGGGTGCACGGCCATCTGCACGATCTGCAGCCTCACCTTCGACGGTCTCCTGATCCGCCGGGGTGTACCCATCAACCCGATTGGTGGCGGGGTCGTGGAAGTCGAGGACCGCTCCCCGGTCCGGTTCACCCATATCATCCTTTACGAGCATACCACCATTGACCCTCTCCAGGTGCTCATCTCCCAGCAGATTACCTCGGTAAACGATGTTATGCGCAAGGGAAGCGGTAATATCCTTGCCAATATCCGGGAGTTCCACATGGAGGCAGAACCTCTCGTGGGCCGGGTGCTCGATGAGCTTGCGGACAGCAGCTTCACCGGGATCCTTGAAGTCGGCGTGCCCAACATCCCGCTGCTGGGCGTGCCGGGAAGCCCGCAGTATGTCGCCATCGTTGCGGTAGGCGGCACCAACCCCATCGCGGCAATCCGTGAAGGCGGCCGCTGGGTCCAGACACAGGCGATGAAAGGGCTCATGAATGTCCGGGATTTCGTGGAGATCCGGGATTTTTGACGGGCATGTCCTCCTTCCTGTCCCGCCCTGCATCGCTTTATATGATTCCCGCCAAAAAAGTACCGGTAACAGCTGCACGTGATGCCCGATGAGATCTTCTCTTGTTATAGCACTCCTTGTTCTTGCCGCAGCGGTCTGCTGCATGCCCGTCCTGGGCCAGGATAAGTATCTCGGGGGCTCACCCCAGATAACGGGATACATCAACGGGACAAACGAGTTTTCTCCCGGAGAGGATACCACGATTACGGTGACGCTGATCAACAGCGGGACCGCTGAGACGATGTATATTGACCAGGGCACGCTGCCGCAGCCGGACCTGCCGACCACGGCAAAACTGGTCACGGCCGACCTCTCGTCGGGCGGAGCGCCGATCAACATCACGTCCGGCACGCAGACGCTCGGTGACATTGCGAGCCCCGGGACCGCGAGCGTGAGTTTCCCGGCCAAGATCACCGCGGACGCCACGCTGGGGTCCTACACGCTCCCGCTCACGCTGCACTACACGTATCTTTCCAACAGCCTGGCCAACCAACCTGCCAGTGACCAGGTCCAGCCCGTGTACAGCCCGGTCACGGTCACGGTCCCGCTCACCATCAAAATAAAACCGGTGGTCAAGATCGATGTGCTCGATGCCGAGGCCACGGGGCTGGCCGTGGGAACGGAAGGGTACATCAACCTGACGATCAGAAATGCCGGGTACGAGGACGGGACCAAGGCATCGGTCCAGATCCTGCAGAACGGCGACAGTGCGATCATCCCGACCGACGACAGCGTGTATATCGGCGACTTCCCCCGCAACGGCACGGTCACCTGCCTGTACAAGGTCGCGGTCTCCAGCGCCGCCCGGCAGCAGACCTACCCGGTCGATGTCGTGGTGACCTACACGGACTCTGACGGCGATATCATGACCTCGGCTGCGGATACCGTCGGTATCCCGGTGGCGGGCAAAATCACCTTTGCCGTGGTTTCGCCCCCGGCCGTGATCACCCAGGGGTCCGATACCGTAATCAACATCACCTACCAGAATACCGGGGCAGTCACCGCCAGGGCCGCCGAGGCCCGGCTCTCGACCTACAGCCCGCTGTCCAGTGCCGATTCCCTCGCGTATCTCGGTGATATTCCCCCCGGCGGTACCGCGACCGCACGGTACGCTCTCTCCGCTGATGGAAACGCGGCTCCCGGGACCTACCCTCTCGATACCGAGGTCAGGTACCGCGACCTCCTCGATAACAGCCAGGTATCCGATACCTTTACCGCCAATGTCACGATAATGGCATCCCGGGGTTCCGGGATACCCGGCGGGCAGACTGCCGTGGCCGTGACCCTCATTGTCCTGATCCTGATTGGCGCAGGGTATTACGTTTTCATCGTGAGGAAAAAGCGTTGAGCAGCTGGTGGAACGAGGCGCTTCCGGCGCCCGGCATACGGACGGTCCGGGATATGCGTGCGGTCCTCGCCCGGCCGGAATGCCCGGAGAGCGGTCCTCTCTATTACATGTACCGGGACCTCGCCCGTTCGGCAGGTGACCGGCACTGGCTTGCCGGCCACCGGCTCCGGTACGATATCACGGTCATCCCTCCTCATGACCTCTGCGGCGAGTACGTCAAGACCAAGGGGCATTACCACCCGGTGGACCCTGCAGGCACCGGCTATCCCGAATTGTACGAAGTGACGGAGGGAAAGGCGCAGTTCCTTCTCCAGTCCCGGACACTCGATGACGTAATCCTCATCTCTGCGGAGAACGGGGCCCGGGTGGTGATTCCCCCGGGCTACGGCCATATCACCATCAATCCCTCACCCGATGCCACACTCATACTTGCAAATATTGTCTCCACCGCTTTTGAGAGTGAGTACGGGGAATACGAGACCCTGCACGGGGCGGCCTACTACGTTATGAACGATGGCAGTATCGTGAAAAACCGGCATTACCCGGCAGTCCCTCCGGTCCGGCATATCTTTGCAGGAAAAGGCAGGGATGCTGCCGGCCGGGCCTGTACCGGTTCGCTCTATTCGCTCATCGGCCGCCGTGCAGCCCTTGCATTTCTTAATGAACCGGAGCAGTACCCGGATACTTTTACGGGACTGACAGGAGGTTAGGTGCAGGAAGGCGCTTGTGGGCGTTTTTTTCTGCCCGCTCCCGCACTTTTTCCTCGGCAGGCGACCCCGCCTTCCAGCCGTTTGCCTCGAGGTTCCTGAGCGCCGCATCGATCTCGGCATAGGAAAGCCCGATCTCACCCTCGTCGCTCTGGCCGGCCCAGAGGCCGGCCGAAGGTGTCTTTTCGAGGATGGCCCGGGGGATCTTCATTTCTTTTGCCATCTCGTACACGTCCGTCTTGTACAGGTGGAGGATCGGCTGGAGGTCAGCGGCATTGTCGCCGTACTTGGTGCAGTAGCCCAGCATCGCCTCGCTCCGGTTCGAGGTGCCGCAGACGAGCCGGTGGTCCCGGTTGGCATGGTAGTACAGCACGGTCATCCGGATCCGGGCCATGAGGTTCCCAAGGAGATACGGTGTCTCCACAAAGCCGGGGATGGCCCTGAACGCGGCAAGCATGGGGTCGATGTTTACCGTCCGGTGCTCCATGGTGAGCATGGCGCAGAGCT
The DNA here is from genome assembly GCF_035543475.1 of Methanoregula sp. Taxonomy (GTDB): domain Archaea; phylum Halobacteriota; class Methanomicrobia; order Methanomicrobiales; family Methanospirillaceae; genus Methanoregula. The sequence goes on along the minus strand of NZ_DATKKA010000004.1, from coordinate 16,031 downwards.
CCTGTGCATCCCGCAGGTCCTGCGGATTACTGACCGATGTGGGAAGCGAGAGGCCGAGCACCTTGTCCGGCCCGATCGCCCGGCAGCAGAAGGCCGCTGCCAGTGCCGAGTCCACACCGCCGGAAACCCCGACCACGATCCCTGAGCTTTTGCTGTTCCAGTAAGCGTACCGGATCATCTGCTCGACCTGTCCCATCCTGCACCCCAGTTCCTGAGCCATTCTGCGCCCCTCTTGTTAAAATAAGCGGATAAATTTCTTTAACTGTTCGGTATTCCCCGTCACGATCAGGGCGTCTCCCTCCATGATCTCCTCCGGGCCGGACGGTGATACCAGGATTCTCCCTTTGCCCTCGATTCCGAGCACCCGCACACCGCTCTTTGATGCAGCGGTTCCGACGTTCAGCCCGGTCGGATGCATCACGTGTTTCAGGGCAACGATCTCGCCGTTGGGAAGATCGATCAGGATGGTGATCGTCCCGGCGAGCACGATCCTCCCCACCGTCTGGCCGCCAATCCGCGGGAGCAGCGCAACGTAGTCCGCCCCGGCACGGTACAGTTTCTCCACGGCATCGGGGTCGTTTGCCCGGGCGAGGATGCGGATTCCGGGGTTCAGGTTGCGGGCCATAAGGGTGGTGAAAATATTCACATCGTCATCGTTGAGCGCGACAATGCAGAACCGGGCCTCCCCGATACGGGCCTCGTTGAGAATATCCTCGCTCTCCGCGTTTCCGACCACCTCGTTCACGTCATACTTCCGGGCATCAACGACCACGCAGGCAATGCCCGAGGCGATCATCTCGGCATATACGGCCGACCCCACGTCCCCGAACCCGGCGATGACAGCATGGCCGATCTGCTCCCGGCTCACTTCCAGTTCCTCGTGGACCACCCGGCGCACCGCGTCTGCTTTCCCGAACAAAAAGAGCGAGGTCGTGGCATCGATCACTTCAGAGGGGTCCGGCCGCGGGACAAACCGGCCTGCCTTCCACAGGAACGGCACGATGATCCCGTACTGGCCGGGAAGGTCAAGTCCCCCGAGCGTTTTTCCGGTAGCCTTGCTCTCGGGCATGACCGGGATGTGGATCAGCCGGAGATTCTTCTCCGGGAATTCACCGCCATTGATGGTGAGGCGGTCGAGCCCGGGGATGGCGGCGGCCGTATCGCCGATCGGGTTGAGGACCGCGTGCCGGGCCAGGATCCTGCCGGTGACCTGCTTTGGGGAGAGCACAAACTCTGCGCCGGCGTACCTCAGGTAGCGGTCAAAGGAGATCTTGTCAACAATGGAGATGATCCGCGCCCGGGTGATTCCCCGTATCCCAAGGATAATGCTCGCCGTTGTCCGTTCGTTCTCGCAGAGGATCACAAAGTCCGCGTTCCGGATCCACGCCTGCTCCCAGGTCTGCGGGTCATCATACTCTCCCCAGAGGACAAATGCCCGGCGCAGGTTTCTCTGGGCAAGGTCGCGTGCTGCTTTTTCGTCCTCCTCCACGATCAGGATCTCTTTATCCGAGAGCGAGAGGCTCTCGACGAGGGCCCGGGACAGTTCTCCGTTCCCGACAATCACGGTATGGTGGTGGAGCGGGTGGGGGGTCCGGCGGGACGGTCCCGAGCGGAGGACCGAGACAAGGTACGGGGTGATGAGAAGGGGGATGACCATGAAAAGCATGATCACGCCGGAAAGCATGGTGACCGTTGCAAAGAGGATCATCGCGTCCGAGTGGTAGGAGAGCAGGCTTCCCGTGGTCGTGAGGGTCTCTATCACAAAGAGCAGGGACTGGGCCCAGTCAACGGACCTCCCCTCGAATTCGGGATACAGCCCGTGAAAGGTCACGGTCAGGATCGCGATGAGCAGGGCAAAGAGCACGAAATAGATCAGGATCCGCATCTTTGCGGAGGTGTGGATGATCCTCCAGATGACATATTTTCTCGATCTCATCTCAGGTTTCTCCCGTATTTTTTACGGATGGCACAGGCAGGGCATTTCCCGGCCTCAAGCGGTTCGCCGCATACCGGGCATGGGGCTGGCGGAAATGCTGCCGCTATCCCGGCGAGGGTCCCGGCAAGATTTGCGAGTGCAAACTTTGTGGCGGGGTGACGGATGCTGTAGCTGTCAAGTGCTTCTCCCTCATCGTTTCCAGGACCACTGTTCCCGGTGCCGGGACACTGCGGCAGGAACCCCCCGGGCCCGGGCAACGGGACATGCAGTTCCGCGTACCGGAGAACTTCTGAGGCCGGGATCTCTGTAAACGGGCGGATGACCGGAATGCCGGGCCTCCCCAGGACCTGCCGGGAAAACAGGGTGTGCTCCGGTATCCCGGCAAGGAGGTCAGAAAAGAACCCCGCGGCAGTCTCATCCACGGTGGTGGCAAAGGCACAGCGGGTGACCCCCTGCTCCGCCGCGATCTCTCCGAAGAAATCTCCTGCAAGCACGCTGCAGGCAGCACCGGCCGGATCCTGCCCCTCTTCTGCCACGAGGCGGTCCATGGTGATGCCGTACCGTTCGGCAAGCGAACCGGAGAAACAGGGCACACCAAGGGAGTCTGCAATCTCCTGTGCCCTTTCCCTCACCGGGTACCCGCTGATCCCGGGGTCGATGGTGATTGCTGATATCCGAATATCACGGCGATCTCTGGTCAGGCTGGCGAGAAAAAAGAGGAGGCCGGCGCTCGCGGCGTCCCCAAAGAGCACGACCGCGATATGGTCGCCCGGGCGCAGCCAGCCATGCGATCGGATAATACGCTTGGCCTTTGCCTCCAGGTCCCGGGTAAAATGGAGCGGGCAGAGATGCTTTCCCGAATAGGGCTGGAAGACCGTGGCCTCGCGCCGGCACGCATCGCACTGCATGGATGACTGATCCTGTTCTTATCTGGAGGATAAAAGATGTTTAAGGTTGTGCTCCCGCCGGTGGTTACGCACGGAGCCCATGATTTTATAGTCTGCCACATAACCACACTGGTACCTATGGTCGTTGCCCCGGAGCAGATCCGCAGCCTGCATAAATACGAGAAGGCGATCCTTACTGCCCTCGAACGGTCCATGAAGCGGTACGAGTGGGTGCCGCTCGAGAGCCTCCAGCAGGCAACCGGTCTCTCCGAATCGGAAGTCAACTACCGGCTTTCCCGGCTCATCCGGTGGGGAATGGTCCGGTTCAACGCGGTGCCGTATGACGGCTACGCGCTCGTCTTTGGAGGGTACGACACACTCGCCCTCCTGAGCCTGGTAAAGAAGGGCGCCATCTCGGCATTAGGGGCAAAGATCGGTGAGGGAAAGGAGTCGGTGGTGCACGAGGCGCTGGGTCTAGGGCCGGTGGCGATCAAGTTCCATCGGGTGGGCCAGCGATCGTTTAACACGCCCCGGCTCAACCGGGAGTACCTTCCCGAAACCGGCAGCTGCCCGTGGCTTCTGGCCTCCCGGCTTTCGGCAGAACGCGAATATGCGGCGCTCACCACCCTCCACCCGAAAGTCTCCGTCCCTCTTCCCGTGGCCCAGAACCGGAACGCTGTCGTGATGGCGAAGATCACGGGCCCGAGCCTTGCCCGGTGCAGGCTCCCTGACCCGGCGGAAACGCTGGATACAATCCTTGAAAACGTGCGGACTGCGTACCAGCTTGGCGTGATCCACGCAGACCTCTCGGAGTTCAACATCCTCATGGAGGACGGCCGTCCCGTTATCATCGACTGGCCACAGTGGACGGAGATCTCCCACCCCAATGCCGGCGCTACCCTGGAACGGGATATTACCAATATCCTTGCCTTCTTTGTGCGGAAGTACAAACTCACGTATGACCCCGGGGAAGCCCTGCGATGCGTGACCGGCTGAGTGTATTCGGTATCGATATTGTGAAGGGATCGGTGCGCTCGCGGTCCCGCCGGCCGATGTACGCCCTTGTCCGGCTGGAGGGGAACGAGATTACCAGCGAGAGCACGGTCTCGATGTTCCGGCTCTTCCGCCTCCTCTCCGAGGAACGCCCCGATATTCTTGCCGTTGACAGCATCCAGGAGATCGCAACCGACCAGCACGAGCTCTTCTTCTTCCTCGCCTCTCTCCCGCCGCAGACAAAACTCGTCCAGGTGACGGGTGGGGAGAAGAAGGAGACGCTGGGCAAGGTCGCTGCCCGGTACAATATCAGCTTTGACCGGTTCGACCCCTTTGCCGAGGCCCGCACCTCGGCCCGGGTGGCTGCCCTCGGGGCCGGGGCCGAGGTGATCGCCTTTGAGAACGAGAGCGAAGTGGTGGTAAGCCGGCACCGCTCGCCCGGCCGGGGCGGGTGGAGCCAGAACCGGTACGTGCGGAAGATCCACGGCGCCGTCCAGCTCAAGGGGCGCGAGATCGAGATGCAGCTCGCCGCAACCGGCCTTCGGTATGAAAAAAAGGAGACCAAAGCCTTTGGCGGATGCAGCCGTGTGGCATTTACTGTCTTTGCCGCACGGGGACAGGTACCGATCTCCACGTACCGCGGGGCAGATGTCCAGGTAAGGATCAGCGGCAAAAGACTCGAGCGGATCCGGTTCCGTCCGCTCTCGGGAAAACCCCGGTACATGATCGTGGGTATCGACCCGGGTACCACAACGGCGATTGCGGCACTGGACCTGGACGGCAACCTCCTGCACCTGGAGAGTTCCCGGCAGATGAACATGTCCGGCGTGATCGAGGCCCTGTACCGCGTGGGAAAGCCGCTCGTGATCGCATCCGATGTGCAGGAGATGCCGCACTCGGTGGAGAAGATCCGGCGGGCCTTTTCGGCCGTGGCGTACACGCCAAAGCAGGATACGCCCGTCGAGACAAAGCTGGCCCTTACCTCGGGCTACCCGTACGAAAACGTCCACGAGCGCGACGCCCTTTCCGCTGCCCTTGATGCAAGCGTACAGTACCAGCACAAGTTCCGGAACCTCATCAAGAGAGTGCCTCCCGGCCACGATCTCGACGAGGTCCGGGCCCGGGTGATCCGGGGCCAGGCGCTCGACCAGGTGCTGGTGGATATGCACGCGGTAGCCCCGCCGGCGGCTCTTGCGGAGGAGGCCCCCGTAGTCTCAGCAGGGGAGGGCCGGCATGACGAGCGGGTCCGGGTGCTGGACGGGATGGTCAAGCGCCTGCGCACGTATGTTGCCGAGCTCCAGGAAGAGGTCAAGGCAAAGGAGTACGAGATCCACCGCCTCCAGGGCCGGCTCCGTGCCGTGCACGATACCCGGACCACGCAGCTTGCCAAAGATGCCGAGGTGGCAAAACGGGACGCGATCATCCAGAGTCTCAAAAAGAGGCTCCGTAAGGAGGAGCGTCACGGCCGGACGCTTGCAAAGCGGGTAGAACGGATCCGGACCTTTGCCGAGCTCTCGGTGGATGGCGAGGCGGTGCCCGTAAAGGTGCTTGATGCCCTCACCCGGGATGGACTGCGCCGGTTAGCGGACGATACCGGGGTACACGAAGGCGATATCGTATACGTGCAGCGCACGGGAGGATGGGGAAACAGCGTGTTACGGGACCTTGCCGATGCGAAGATCCGGGCCCTGATCACCCCCGGGGCCGGGGAGGGGAACGTGCAGATCGGCGCCGCGTTTCGTGAAGTCGGCATCCCGCTCCTCACCCCCTCAGAGACCGGAGTGCAGGTGAGGGGCAGGCAGGGCCTTGCTCCCAGGGACCGGATCGAGCCGGCTATCTCCCGCTGGCAGGAAGAGCAGGCGCAGTTTGTCCGCGAGAAGGAGTCCTCCCGGATCGAGCACATGTTCAAGGAGTACAAGAGCGAACGGGGTAAGGAAGTAAAGAAAGGTGGGGGCCGGAACGATGGATGACCGTGAACTCTTAAAGACCGTGATGAGGATCGTGGGTGAGGAAAACTGCCGGGACGACTGTGCTGTGCTCCCCTGCGGCGGGCAGGTGATGGTGGCCACCACCGACATGCTCCATAAGACAACCGATTTCGTGGAGGGCATGACCGACTGGCAGATCGGCTGGATGAGCGCCGCGGTCACCATCAGCGACATTGCGAGCATGGGAGCGGCGCCGAAATACCTCCTCATTGCGGTTGGCCTTGACCGTTGGGAGCAGCTCGCCGGCGTGATGCAGGGGGCAAAGGACTGCTGCACAAGATTCGGTGCCGCGATTGTCGGGGGGGACATCGACAGGCACAATGAGCTCACTGTCGTGACCACCGGCCTCGGGATTGTCGACCGCAGGGACCTTGCCCGGCGTGAAGGTGCCTGGCCCGGGGACCTCGTTTGCATTACCGGCATTCCCGGGCAGGCGCAGGCATGGCTCGACGGTTATAAGCAGTTCGAGAAGGCACTCTTCGAGCCGCAGCCCCGGGTTACTGAGGGACAGGCACTCGCCCGTGGCGGGGTTTCTGCGATGATGGACGACAGCGACGGGATCGCCCTCTCGCTCTACGATCTCATGAGCGTGAATACGTGCGGTTTTGCCATCGAGTCAGCACTCGTGCCCCGGCCGGCTGGTGTCCCGGAACCGCAGGCACGTGAGCTCGCGCTGTATGGCGGTGGGGACTACGAGCTGATCTTCACGATCTCCCCGGACCGGTACCCGGTCCCAGGAGTCCCCTGCACGGTTATCGGGAAGGTCACTGAGGAAAGGTCCGTGCTCGTGGATGGCAAGCCCATGGAGAAACGCGGGTACCAGCACCGGTGGTGACGTCCCCGCCGCAGTTTGCTTAAATACAAACAATAAAAAATAGTGGATAAAGGAGCCGTCGCCCGTTATGGAAACGCTGGAGAACAAGCTGGACCGCCTATCGGCCGAGCAACGCCGGGAAGTGGAGGACTTTGTCGACTTTTTGATCCAGCGGGTGGAGGGGATCCGGGTGACCGTGCAGCTGCCTTCCCACGATCAGCCTCCTGCAAAGTCTATTGCCCCTCCGCTCATCACCCCGGATCCCGCACCGGCAGAGGATCCGGCTGTTCCTCTGCCCCGCGAGGAAGTTATAGCGGCTGCACCGGAGCCGGTGCATGAGGCCGAAGCCCCGGTTGCAATCCACGAGATCGAGACTGACGACGGGCTTCTCGACTACGGGAAGTTCGAGAAGGCCCCGGCCCCGGCATCCCCGTTCCCTCCGTCCCCTGCGGATGCAGCAGTGCAGAAGGTCAAGAGAAAGCTGATCCAGAAAAGCGAACAGGCATCAAAGAACCAGCTCCTCGACTGGATCGACTGATTTTTTTTTAATTCATACCTAACGGCTTTGTAGAAATTATCAATTGGTGTTGAATGCTCTTGGGGGTTTTCCCCCTGCCGCGTGGGCATCCCCCGGTTGCGATAATCCCGTATTCCCTGCATTCCGGGCAGCTCCTGGTACTGGTAATACCGCTCCATCGCATACGCCCCCGCCCCCACGGGATCAGGGCTGGCGTAAGGGGGGCAGCATTATTATTAAAGAAGGGATTTCTCCAGAGCAAAAAACGAAAAATTCCCCGTTATACCTATTGCATTCCAAGCAAAATGCTTGGTGAAAAAACGACAAAATCCGATGGACTCGACGGGATTCGAACCCGTGGCCTTCACGTTGCAAACGTGACGATCTACCCCTGATCTACGAGCCCGCGTGTGCGGCATATACTTTTTCCGCCGATTCCATATAGTTGTTACTGATCGGCATGAAAAACAAAGCGTTCCCGGTGTTCTCCTAGGAACGCTTGTGATACAGGGAGTGCAGGGTGGCGATCGCACCGATGATTGCGGCGACACTCCCCAGCAGCGCCGCAATGACGGAGGTGCTCGTCCAGAATGATGCGGTTTCGGTCGGGACCGGCGTTACCGTGGCCACGGGTGTCATCTCAGTCCTGTTGTGTTCTGCCAGAGATCCGGAGACCGCAACCGTACTTCCTCCGGTTACATCGACCGTGGACTCATAGTCGGCGTACCCGTTCATCGCCAGCCGGATCGCGTGGGTGCCGGGGGATATCCCGCTCAGGTTCACCGGGGTGATCCCTTCATAGGCGTTATCGATATAGACTCCAGCCGCGCCGGGCGAAGAGGAGACAAAGAGGTTTCCAAAGGCCGGGAGTGTCACGGTTGTGGCAGGCAGGGTGGTGACATTTGTTACCGGAAGGGTAGTTGCAGGTACAATGGAGGTCGTTGTGGCAGCGGCCGGTGCACCGCTCCGCAGCGCCAGGAGCCGGGTAATCAGGCGTTCGTTGATCAGGTCAGCATCGGTGCCGGAGAGGTAAGCCTGCTCTGCGGGAGCCAGCCACGTGACCACGTACCCGTTGCCGTACGGTAAAAAGGCGAGTGCCGGATCGCCGTTTTCAAAGGAGAGCAGGGTCGTGGCACCCGGACGCGTCACATAGGATTCCCGGGATGAGACAATGGTGGTATTGGGGTATTGTGCCGGGAGTCCTGCAAAAATGTCACCCGAGAGTGTGGCGTTCGGGTTGCTGATGACAAGAGCCGCGCTTCCCGGGGCCATGCCTGCGGACTGCACCGGCAGGATGTCAGCAAACCGGGCAAGATCGTCACCGCTCAGTACGAGGATCTTTCCGGCCGCGGTTGCATTCGAAAGGGCAGCCTCGGTATTCCCGGAGAACCCTGCATCCCCGCCCAGGATAATCACGTCCGTGGTGGCATTGGTAAAGCAGGGGAGGTTTCCGTCCAGCTCCGGGCCGGCCACGCCGGGGAGCGAACAGGCCACAGAAAAGGTATCCTGGTGGAGGCTGGTGTTCAGTCCCGCGGTACTTCCATATACAGCTACCGTGATCGCAGATCCCGGCATCACGAGGAGCAGGGTGGCACACAACACCGCTGCACACGCGGCCGCGGTGGAGGAACATGCTGGCATGATTATAGATCTCCTTCCGGGATCATGATTTATCGGTTTCCGTGTTGATGCTTTCGCACCGGGCCGGTATTTTGCCGGTTCGTATCGTTTTATGATGGCCCGGGCCTAAGATCTGATCAGGTCCGGGGCGATCGTTCAGATTCTCCCCGGAGACAGTGGAGATACCATGGTAAAGCTGATCATCGAACCCAAGAAGGCAAAGGACGGCCAGATCGATTACGTTGTGACGTACCACGATGTGAAGACCGACAACCAGTTTACCGTCACGACCACCAATAACCTTGACGAGGCCGTGCAGCGGCTCAGGGAGACGCTGGAAAACGAGGTCAAGGTTCTCACCGCGAAATAAGATCAAAAATAATTTTTGTTTCCCGGGCCTTAATGGGCGCCATTAAGGTCGACCAGGATATCGCTGCCCTCTCGTTTCACTTCGTAGACTGGCAGATCGTGCGTCCTGATCAGGCGCTGCTCTTCTGCGATGCCGGCAAACATCTCTCCCACCGCTTTCCTTATGCTCTCGGGGCACCCGGCAAACTTCTCCGTAATCCCTTCGAGTTCAAGGACCGGCCCGGACATCAGTTTCCCGGTGGTTATGTCAAACTGGGAGGCATGCATGGGGCAGGTAACGATCGTGCCCATCAGGGAGCCGCGGGACATCCGGGCATTCTCGTGGCCGCACCGGTCCCCGACAGCATAGAACGCTCCCTCGACATTCGCGATGCAGATCTCTGTTTCTCCCACCTCCACATGTTTCAGGGTCCCGGGAGCAATTTCCCCTGCTTTTGCAACTGTGACAAAACTCATGGCCTCTTTTCACCCCGTTGAGAATATTTTCATCAATGCTGTATGTGGCTCCCGTCACAGAACGGCTTGTTTTCGGATCTCCCGCACCGGCAGAGGGTGAGCCGGTTCCGGATACGGTAGGGTTTCCCGTCGGCCGATACCACGGGAATGCCGCCCCGTACCCAGAGCGGGCCATGCTCACCCCGGGGCGGGTATTCGATGATCACGATCGATCGCTCCAGGTCCGGCTCAAGGGCTTTTCCCGTTTCCGCATCTCGTATCACGAGCCGTCCCGAGGGACAGTTGCAGGCTTCCTCGATCGCGGTCTCTTTTGCCTCCGGGATATCCGAGTTTTCGGTGAGGTTCCAGACCCCCCCGGCCCGCATGCAGAACCGGGCATGGACGCAGAGGTTTTCGTAGTCAAGCAGCTCAAGTTCGGGCCCTGTTATGATCCGCGGGTGCCGGAGATATGGCTCGCTTCCTGCGGTTTCGGTGCCGACAAAGCCTATCTTCGCATGCGTCCCGTCGCAGAACGGCTTGTGCTGCGAATGGCCGCACCGGCAGAGGGCGTAGGTCTCCTGCACGGGAAAACGCTCCACCTCCCGCCATGTACGGCAGTAGCCCTCGTCATCATTGCAGATCTCCATCCGGATGAGCGGGATGCCCCCGGTAACTATATAGGGACCGTTCTTTGTAACGGTGATCTTCATCTCGTTTTTCTGTTCCGGAGCTGTTTTTTTCTGGTCGGTCATGGCTGGTCAGGAATGCAGATGCTCATAGTACCGGGAGTTGCTGCATCTCTTTAGCTTTGTTATGCCGGCCGTCCCCTTCGTATCGGCAGCCTCCTTGGGGAAGCGTCTTTTAAAACAGGATGGACCCGGCGGGATTTGAACCCGCGGCCTCTACGTTGCGAACGTAGCGATCTACCCCTGATCTACGAGCCCGCACATGGATTTGTGCCTTGTATGTTTTGAGCCGCCGGAATATAGTTTTTGGCGTCCCATTGGATTTTTTTAGGGCAGTAAAAAATTGTTTTTAGAGAATAATCTCGATGTCGAGCTTCTCTGCGAGTTCCTTGTACCGGTTCCGGATGGTGACTTCGGTGACTCCTGCCACTTCGGCCACTTCACGCTGGGTGCGCCTCTCGCCGCCAAGGATGGAAGAGATGTAGATGGCTGCTGCCGCGACACCGGTCGGGCCCCTGCCGCTCGTGAGCTCGCGTTCGCCGGCCTGGCGCAGGATCTCGACTGCCCGGCTCTGGACCTCGCCTTTTAAGGTGAGACCGGAGCAGAACCGGGGCACGTAGTCGATAGGGGAGGTCGGGAGGAGCTTGAGGCCCAGTTCCCGGGAGATGAACCGGTAGGTCCTGCCGATCTCTTTTCTCGAGACACGGGACACTTCTGCAATCTCATCGAGTGTCCGCGGGACACTGCACTGCCGGCATGCTGCATACAGTGCTGCAGCAGCAACGCCTTCAATGCTCCGGCCGCGGATCAGGTTCTTGTCCACAGCGTCACGGTACACCACGGCTGCGGTCTCACGGACGTTTCTGGGGAGGCCAAGGGCCGAGGCCATGCGGTCGAGCTCGGAGAGTGCGAACGCAAGGTTTCTTTCCGTTGCATTGCTGACACGGATCCGGCGCTGCCACTTGCGGAGACGGTAGAGCTGGGCCCGGTTCTTGGAGGAGATGGCCCGGCCATAGCTGTCCCGGTTGCGCCAGTCGATCATCGTGGAGAGACCCTTGTCGTGGATCGTAAAGGTCATCGGGGCGCCGACACGTGAGCGTTTCATCCGCTGGTCGTGGTCGAACGCACGCCACTCGGGGCCACGGTCGATGAAGTCGTCATCGATCACAAGGCCGCAACTCTGGCAGACCAGCTCGGCACGCTCGTAATCGTGAACCAGCTGCCTGCTGCCACACTCCGGGCAGACCGTTTCGGTATGGTTTTCTGCTTTTTTCTCCTGCTCTTTGACTTTTATACGCGATTTAAGTGCTTCTCTCTCAGTCTGGAGAAGCTTGAGTTTCTCAACTTCCTGCATCCGGCATCACCAATCTTATCGTGCTTTTGACCTGAACGGTCCTCTCCGGGCCTCCGCTTGGGTGCGGGGTTCCCGTGCGAAGAGTTTCTCGCCCGGCGTTACACTGCATGGACCGTGGCACAGGACAAGGGCATAGGGTGATTTCACGTTCCCGAAGAGGTCCATGATCTTTCCCACCGGCTGTGTCCTGCGGTCCGTCACTTCGCTGTACAACCCCGGGAGTTGGGCGGCATCGCACTGGATGATGAGCATTCTGCTTCCGTAGGTGCTCATCGCTCGTCCAACAACTTTCACGGAAACGACCTCGGGGGGTATACAAAGTACTAAAGTAATTTAGTAATCTATATATGTGAGACCTTTTAGTATTTAAGCGTTCTGTGAAAGTATAAATAGAAAAATCAGGAACGGAGGAACCGCTCGATATTTAAAGAGATAATGCTGGCGACTTCGTCCCCGGTCAGCCCTGCTCCTACCGCTACGTTCTCTTTTGCGGTCCGGTCCAGCAGGTCGTGCGGGGCGTGCGCGTCCGAGTCCACCACGAGCTGGCACGAAACCTCGCGGGCCATCCGTACCACGTGGCCGTTTGTGCGGTTGTGCCCGCCCCGGGAGGTGATCTCGAGCGCAATCCCGTTCTCCTGTGCCAGCTTCGCGTCCTCGCGGGTGACAAGACCCGGGTGGGCGAGCACGTTCACCTCAGCGCAGGCGCAGGCAGCGTGATTGGTGCCGGGCGCCACCGGCTCAACCGTGGTCTCACCGTGCACCACCACGATATCTGCCCCTGCATCCCGGGCCTGCCGGGCCACCACAGCGATCTGGGCCGGAGGCACGTGCGTGATCTCGACCCCGCACAGGAGCCGGACACCAAAAAGCCTGGCCGATTCCCTGACGCCAAGGAGAGTCTCCACGACAGGGACCACGTTTGAGGTATCCACGTGGTCGGTGATGGCAACCGTGGTATATCCGATAACGGCCATGCGGCGTACGAGCTCTGACGGGAGCATTTCGCCATCGGAGAGGATCGTGTGGGTGTGGAGATCATACATGCCCTTCACTTCCGCACCTCCATGGCCCGGGCAACTTTCTTGATGAGTGCTTCTTTCCTGCCGGTCCACGTGGCAATAACCCTGCCCTCGTGCCGGGCCCAGTGGGCCGGGTGGTGTTGCTCCTGAGCCTCGAAGGGTATGCCAAGGCGCTTCAAGGCCCGCTCGATATCGCTGGCACTGGGCCCCTTTGCGCCGAGTGAACGGGGGACCCGCCGGCCCTCTTCCCGGGAGAGGGCCGCGTTGAAGTAGCAGGGATACAGGATGCGCTCGCCTTTGTCCATTGCATATAAAGTAGGGGGGTCAAGATATAAACACTGTCCGCTCAAAACCTTAAGGTATGCACCATATCGACGTCAGGATGGAGAAAGATGTATACGACGTCAACAACTCGATAGCCGATGAGAACGCACGACACCTCAAAGCCCACGGGATCCGGGCCTTCGACCTGCTCGGGGCGATTGGTTCGGGAAAGACGGCCCTCATCGAGCGGCTTGTCCCGCTCTTAAAGCAGCGGGGACTCCGGGCCGGCGCCATCGCCGGCGATGTGTACGGTGACGACGATTTTCAGCGGATCGTAGCGCAGGGTATCCCGGCCTACAACGCAAACACGGGCAAGGAATGTCATCTCGACGCCCACCTGGTCGAGCACGCGATCGACCACCTCCCGCTGGACCAGATCGATATCCTCTTTATCGAGAACGTAGGGAACATGGTCTGCCCGACCGACTTCCGGCTTGGGGCAGAGAAGCGGATCGTGATCGTGAGCTCGACCGAAGGGGACGATGTGGTCAACAAGCACCCGATGATGTTCCGGGACTGCACGATCGGCGTGATCAACAAGGTGGATCTTGCCCCGCTCGTAGGTGCAAACCTCGCCCGGATGGAGTCCGACATCCACCGGTACAACCCGAAGATGCCGGTCTTTAAGACCAACATGAAGACCGGGGAGAATGTGGCGCAGCTTCTCGACGCAATCCTCGGGTGATCCGGTCCGGCAGTTGGGAAATAGTATAAATAACTCCGGAGGGAATATATAGAGCACCATTCCGGGACGATCCAAAAATTCCGGAAAAAAGATCATACAGGAGTAACACTATGCTCTGGCAGGGAGAATCCATACGGAAAGTCACCGGCGGCAGACGCCGGCCGGCACAGGGAAAGCGGAGATTCGAGATCGGGCTTGCACCCGCAGACACCCATATCGGTGAGAACCGGGCAAAGCAGGTCCGGGTTATGGGCGGGAACACCAAGGTCCGGTCCATGCGTGCGCAGTTCGCGAACGTGACCAAGATCTCCAACGGTGAGACCAAGAAAGTGAAGATCGAGAACGTTGAAGAGAACGGGGCAAACCCGAACTACGTCCGGCGGAACCTGCTCACCAAGGGCGCAATCATCCGGACCGAGATCGGACGTGCCCGGATTATGAGCCGCCCCGGCCAGGACGGCATCATCAACGCGGTGTTACTCGAATAAACCGGGGGATCGTCCCCGCTTTTTTTCGCACCCGGTCAGTCCCGTGCGGCCTAGTATTTCACCAGCGTGCAGCAATTGTTTTTTTAGGTTCTGCTGTCCCATAGTGTAACCATGCGAAGGATCTATTATCGTTATCCCCAGCGGGTGGATCTCTCGTTTGCCCTGGGGATGACCTTTCCGGAAACCCTGCGGTACGTATCAGAACTGAACGGGCAGGAGTCCACCAAGACCACGGGAAAGGAGCTCGTCCGGGTCAGGGTGAAGGTGGAGATCGCGACCAACCGTGCGGAGTTTGGCGATCTCACTCCCGATGTCCTGCGTCCCGGTGTGATTACCGAGGCAGCCGATCTTAAGATCTCGGTCCTTGCCCTTGCCCTCCGCGGGAGCGGTAAGGTCCCGGTGGCCAACGATGTTTTCTATGTCCGGCTCACCGACCGGGGCTCCTGCACGGATATCGACATCGCCCGGGAGAACGCCGTTGAAGGACTCGATGCCCTCGATATGAAAAATATCCTTCTGGGTAAACCGAATTGACGCTCCGGGTCACGGTCGCCGCACCGTTCAGGCACACGCGAAAGAACGCCCTGCGCAGGAACGAGCTCGTGTACTATTACGCGCTCGACCGCAAGTGGATGAGTACCGACCAGGCTGCCGTGTTGTTAAGGCGGGCCGAGGAGGCAGGACTGGTTCGGCAGGAGAACGGTGTCTATACAATCCTTTTTGATGCGGCCACCGAGACCATCCCCATCGGTTTTCGCCCGGGCTCAGCGGTGTTCGAGGCAAGCGATCCGGCACAGGAGCTGATCGGCAGGATCATGAAGGCCCGGAATATCCCGGAAACGGACGTGGTCGCCGAGATGAACAAAGTGATCCGGGAACAGTTTGGCGGGAACCTGCTCCCCCCGGCAGCGCTCGTGCTCCTCGCAAAAAGGTATGCCGTTCCCTACGAGGACCTCTGTGAAGCCCTCATCGCTGCAGTGAAAAAAACATAAACGTGCGGCTGCATGCCCTTCTTTTCCGAAATATATCATCTCGTTTTCGCAGGTTTTCCCCGGAAAACCCATATAATCCTATGATTATACAATTTATTATGCAGGCACGAATACACGGGGGCCGGCCCCGGCACCCCGCCGGGATCCCGTGGCTCTTTGTTGCCACGATCATCGGTATCGTGGTGGTTCTCGGGGCCGCGGTCCTCTATTTCTCCGGGACCGGCAGCCAGGCACCCGCCACGCACTCCTCGTCTGACATGATCCCGGCGCATGTAACGACCGGCACCACCCCGGCTACCTCCGGCTCATCTGCGGGGGCCACCCCCACGTCCACATTTGTCGTTGTCCCGACCACGGCAGCGGCGGTCCCGGCAAGCGGCGTCTCCATCAGCGTCAGCTACATCGGCGGTTTCAACGGTACGTATACCACGGGCGGCGTGACCACGCCGGTCACCGGATCAGGCTCCCAGATCTACCCGGTGGCGGGGGCAAGCGGGAGCCTGACGGCCACCTTCCAGAAGATGGACAATACCGGCACCCATGCAATCACCGTGACCATCTACGAAAACGGGAAATCGCTTGCCACCGACAGCACAAGTGCGGGCTACGGCAAGGTCACGGTCACGGCAAACGTGTGATATCGGAAACCTTGCCCTTTTTTGCGGGGCCCCCCAAATACGGTCAGAGCCGGGCCACAGTCTTGAGCGCAGTCTCTTCGTCCGGGTAGATCGCGACAAGCTGCATAAAGCCGGTCATGGAAAAGATATGGTTTGCAAATTTTGTGAGCGCAAAGACCCCGAAGTGGACGCCGGAGAGTTTTGCCGCTTTTGCTACTGCAAGGATGACCCTGAGTCCTGAGCTCGATATATATTCTGCACCGGACATGTCGCAGAGCAGGGCTTTTGGTTTGAGGGCGATATAGTC
>NZ_DATKKA010000003.1:0-20680 GCF_035543475.1 Methanoregula sp. | reverse complement strand
GTGCTCGTTGTCCTTTACCACCCGGTCGGGTACCACCTGCGGGTGGGGCTTGTAAATCGCCTTCCTCACCCCTACCCCGGCATCGAACCGGTTGTAGACCTCGACCGGGCAGACCTCAATGCAGTCGCCACAGCCGGTGCAGGCCACCATGTCAATGTAGCGCGGGTGCTCGCGGACAGTCACCTTGAATCTGCCGGCCTTCCCTTCGATCTTTTCCACTTCCGCCAGGGTATGGATCCTGATGTTTTTGTGCCGCTGCACATCCACCATCTTGGGCGAGAGGATACACATGGAGCAGTCGTTTGTCGGAAACGTCTTGTCGAGCTGGGCCATGTGGCCGCCGATCGTGGGCTCCCGCTCTATCAGGTGGACCACGATACCATGGTTGGCCAGATCGAGCGCTGCCTGGATGCCCGCCACACCGCCGCCGATGACGACCGCATCACCCATGGGCATATTCCCCGGCCAGCCTGACGTAGGACTGTGCATTCTCAAGGATATGGGTACGCTGGTCCGGGGTGGTCGCTTTGAGCACCTTGCCGGGCACGCCCAGCACAACCGAGCCGGGCGGGACCTGCATGCCTTCGGTCACCACGGCACCGGCACCGATCAGGGAATCTTCACCAACAATCGCCCCGTTGAGCACGATGGCGCCCATGCCGACCAGCACCCGGTCCTTAATGGTGCATCCGTGGAGGATTGCACCGTGGCCCACGGAGACATCGCATCCGATCGTGGTCGGGAAGCCGGCGCTCGTGTGGACCACGCAGTTGTCCTGGACATTCGACCGGTCACCGATGGTGATCTGATCCTTGTCGGCCCGTATGACGGCCCCGAACCAGATGCCGACATCCCTTCCCAGGGTCACCCTGCCGATCACCGTTGCATTGGGGGCGCACCAGAGCGGCGTGCCTGCAATCTTCCCATCCATACCCATAATACCATAGGAACTTAACGTACAGGCAACATGAAGGTTATGGTAGGGGGAACCTTCGATCCGCTGCACGACGGTCACAAGCGCCTGTTGACCCGCTCGTTCGAGCTCGCCGGGCCCGAGGGGCAGGTCGTGATCGGGCTCACGACGGACCCGTTTGCGAGCCGGAAGACCCACCCGATCCACCCTTTTGCAGAGCGCAGGGCGGACCTCGAGCAGTTCATTACCGGCCATATCATCGCAAAGACCCCGGAACGGAAATATGCAACGCACTGGGAGGTCGAACCGCTCAGCGACCGGTTCGGTTCGGCGCTCGATACGGACTTTGACGCGATCGTGGTCTCCGAGGAGACGCTGCCGGTGGCTGTCGAAATCAACAAAATGCGCCGGGAAAAGAAACTGCGCAAGGTGGACATCCACCAGATCACCTGCGTGCTTGCCGAGGACGGCCGCTGGATCTCCTCCACCCGGATCTGGCGTGGCGAGATCGATGTGCACGGGCACCTGATTCATCAGGAAGGACAAAACTAACGCCGGTATTTCAGCGGTTGTAAAAACACTTTTTCGCGACCGGTCCATGCATCATTATAGCGCTCCCGGGGCTTTTGCTCCCTCCGCTTAAGGCCCCCCCCCAATTGCGATAGCGTCGTATTACCTGTACCCAAAAAGGGAACGGGGAAATGGTTTTTTTTATGCAGGTAATACCGGGTGCATCGTATAAGCCCCTGTCTTCCCAGAGGCAGGGCTGGCGTAAGGGGGGTTGCAAAGAAAAATTCTCTGTAATGCAAAAAAGCCGGGAATTTTGGCAAAAACAAAAAAATCAGATAATGTAACTGGTCAGGTCTTTGGTGATCACCGAATCGCAGTAGGTGCAGCGCAGGCCTTTCCCGTCAGGCAAAACCGCAAACCGGCTCCGGATCGGCTCGCTGGTGCGGGTGATGCAGCCGGGGTTCGGGCACCGTACGCTCCCTACGATCTCGGTGGGGATCTCGACCCCCTTCTTCTCGCAGACCTTGAAGTCCCGGACAATGTTGATGGTGGCCCGGGGCGAGATGAGCGCGATCCGGTCGACCTCCTCCTTGGAGAGCTCGCGGTTGGAGATCTTGACGATATCCTTGGTGCCCATATGCTTGCTTGGGACATTGGTGGCGATCGAGAGCGTCTCGGTGGTAGTCCCTGCGATCCCCAGGATCTTGATCACGTTGAGCGCCTCTCCCCCGACGATGTGGTCGATCACGGTGCCGTTCCTGATCCGCCTGACCATGAGGCCCTCCCCCTCATCATCACCGGTATCTGCAGGAGCGATGTGTCTCATCCCATCACGTCCAGGAGCATTGCCATCCGCACGGGCACCCCGTTTCTGGACTGCTCGAAGTACTTTGCATGGGGGGAGGAGTCCAGCCGCGGGTCGATCTCGTCCACCCTCGGGAGCGGGTGGAGGACAATCAGGTTTTTCTTCGCCCCGGCCAGGAGTTCGGGGGTGATCCGGTAGCTGGAAGCGACATTGAAGTACGAGGTGGAGTCGGGGAAGCGTTCCCGCTGGATCCTCGTGACATAGAGGACGTCCAGTTCACCGATCACTTCGCTGATATCGGAATGGCTGATGATCTCCATTCCCTTTTCGGTCAGGCTTTCGGCAAGGGTGGGGGGGAGTTCGAGACCGGGCGGGGAGATGGTGTGGAGCCGGACCCCGTACAGAGAGAGCGCCGAGGCAAGCGAATGCGCTGTCCGTCCGTACCGCAGGTCGCCCACGAGTGCTACATCGATCCCGTCGATCTTCATTGACTGACGGATGGTGTAGAGATCTAGGAGCGTCTGGGAGGGGTGCTGGCCGGCACCGTCGCCGGCATTGATGACCGGGACGGTTGCAAATTCCGCGGCGAGCCGGGCCGCGCCCTCCTTGGGATGGCGGATCACGATCGCATCTGCGTACCCGCTCACCACCCGGATCGTGTCGGCAAGCGTCTCCCCTTTTGCCATGGAACAGGCCTCGACACTGCTCACCGAGATCGAACTCCCGCCGAGGCGTGCCATGGCAGATTCAAAGGACATCCTGGTCCGGGTGCTGGGTTCAAAAAAGAGAACGGCAAGGATCCTGCCGTTGAGAGCATTTTTATCGTATTTTTTCTTTCCAATCTGTTGTGCATGATCGAGCAGCCGGTCAATTGCGCTGCGATCAAAATCCCCGATGGAAATGATGTGATGCGTGGCAACTCCTCCCGCGCGGTGTTTCTTAAAATTATATGCACGTTCCGGCCTAATGTACCTATCTTCATGAGGGCCGCCAAAAAGTCACGACAGGAAAACGACGGCAGGCGGCAAAATGATATTATCCCATCGTCGTCCATGTACCTAGAGGAATATACGATATCGTACAAGGAACGTGAGCCATGCAGATTCCAGTAGCGCGGCCGGTCATCGGCCCGGAGGAGGTGGCGGCTGTATCGGACGTGCTGATGTCCGGGATGCTCGCACAGGGAGAGAGGGTCGCCGAGCTGGAGAGTAAGTTCGCCGCGTACTGCGGTACCGCGGAGGCCATCGCGGTCAGCAACGGCACTACTGCCCTCCATGCCGCCCTGCTTGCATGTGGTGTCGGGCCTGGCGATGAGGTGATCGTCCCGGCATTCTCGTTCATTGCCACGGCGACTGCTGTATCGATGTGCGGTGCACGGCCGGTCTTTGCCGATGTTGACGAGGAGACCTTCAATATCCGCCCGGACCAGGTAAAAGAGCGCATCACCCCGAAGACGAAGGCAGTGATTGGCGTCCACCTCTTCGGCCAGCCCTTCGATGTTGAATCTGTACAGGAGATCTGTGAAGCGCACAACCTTCTGCTCATCGAGGACGCAGCCCAGGCGCACGGTGCCGTGTACCATGGCGCGAAGGTGGGCAATTTCGGACGGTGCGGGTGCTTCTCGTTTTATGCCACCAAGAACATGATCACCGGAGAGGGGGGGATGGTAACAACGAGCGACAAGGCCACGGCCGACCGGCTCCGCTTGATCATCAACCACGGCCAGAGCGAGAAGTACCTCCACACCGTGCTCGGGTACAATTACCGGATGACTGATATTGCGGCGGCGATCGGGATCGTCCAGCTCAAAAAACTGGACAAGTTTAACCTGCGCCGGAGAAAGAACGCGGAGTACTATGCAGCAAACCTCTCGGCAAAGGGTCTGGTTAAGCCCAGGGTTGCCGAGAACGTGCAGCACGTGTACCACCAGTACGTGGTCCGGCTCACCGGGGAGTTCCCGCTCTCCCGGCAGGCGTTCGTGGACTATCTCAGGAGTAAAGGGATTGGGTCGGCGGTACATTACCCCATCCCGATCCACCGCCAGCCCCTCTATGCCCCGGTGGCCGAACCCGATCCCTGCCCGGTGGCGACAAAGCTCGCCGGGTCGGTGCTCTCCCTGCCGGTCCACCCGTCGCTTGATGCAAAGGACCTTGCCTATATCTGCGAAACCGTCAACAAGGTGAAATGAGATGGATGTTGGTGTTATCGGTGTCGGGACAATGGGAAAAAACCATGTCCGGGTCTATTCGGAGTTAAAGAGCGTGGGCCACCTCGGGATCTGCGACGTGAATACCGGGGCAGTACAAGCGATTGCACAGCAGCATGGCGCAACCGCCTATCCCACGGTAGAAGCGCTCCTCGCCCACGTAGACGCGGTGAGTATCTGCGTACCGACACCCTTCCATGCACAGGTGGCAGCCCAGGTCTTTGCTGCAAAAAAACACGTGTTCATCGAGAAACCGATCTGCGCAACGGCCGCGGAGGCAAAGACACTCATGGCCGGAGCCCCCAAGGGGATCACGATCGGGGTCGGGCACATCGAGCGGTTCAACCCGATCATCGCGGAGATCGCAAAGATCGTGACAAAACCCCTGTATGTGGAGATGAAGCGGCATAACCCGGCTTCGGCCCGGGTAACGGGGAGCTCCATCATCGAGGACCTGATGATCCATGACATCGATATTGTCCTCAATGTGTTCTTCCCGAAACCCTGTCACATCTATTCCGTGGGAAATGCCGATCTCTGCAGCGTGCTCATGGAGTGCGGGGGGGTTCCCGTGGCACTCTCGGCCAGCCGCAAGGCTTCAAAGAAGATCAGGATGATCTATATCGAGGAGGAAGACTTCACGGTGGAAGGCGACTTCATGGCCCAGGAGGTCACCATCTACCGGAAGCCCGGGCAGTACCAATTCGAGAACGAGCGGTACGTGCAGGAGAACATCATCGAGAAGGTGATGGTGAATAAGGTCGAGCCCCTCAAGGTGGAACTTTCGACCTTCCTTGACTGTGCCCGGCGGCATGCGCCCTTCCCGGTCACCCCGGAACAGGCAATCCGGAACCTCGAAGTGAGCGAACAGATCCGGGCCGGGTTCTCAGCGGGAATTCAGGCATGACACTTGAGGCATTGATCAGAGACCGGGGCCCGATCCGGAAGATCGGGGTCATCGGCATGGGGTACGTTGGTATCCCGGCCGCCGCCCTCTTTGCCGATGCCCCGGAGTTCTCCCGCGTGTACGGTTTCCAGCGTGACTCTCCTTCGTCGGGATACAAGATCGCGATGCTCACCCGGGGCGAGAGCCCCCTCAAAGGCGAGGAACCGGGCCTTGAAGAGCTGCTGAAAAAAGTGACCGGGGCTCATAAGTTCGAATGCACCTCCGATTTTTCCCGGATCGCAGAACTCGATGCGGTGACCCTCTCCATCCAGACACCGTTTGCAAACAAGGACGACCTGATTCCCGATTTCTCTGCCCTGTACGAAGGGATCCGGAACGTGGGCCGCAACCTCAGGCCCGGGATGCTCGTGGTGCTTGAATCCACGGTCACGCCGGGGACAACCGCGGGCCCGGCCCGGGAGATGCTCGAAAAGGAGTCGGGCATGGTTGCCGGCACCGACTTTGCGCTGGCCCACGCACCCGAGCGGGTGATGGTGGGCCGGCTGATCCGGAACATCCGGGAGCACGACCGGGTGGTGGGCGGGATCGACCCGGTGAGCACGGCCCGGGCAGCCGAGCTGTATACACCAGTGCTGACCATAGGAAAGGTGATCCCGATGACCGCGACTGCGGCTGAGGTCACCAAGACCGCCGAGAACACGTTCCGCGACCTCCAGATTGCGGCGGCAAACGAGCTCGCGCTTTACTGCGAGGCAATGGGAGTCAACTTCTACGACGTGCGGGCTGGGATCGACAGCCTCAAGGGCGAGGGGATCACCCGGGCCATGCTCTGGCCGGGGGCCGGTGTCGGGGGCCACTGCCTCACCAAGGACACCTATCACCTCGAGCGCGGGGTGCAGCAGCTGGGAAAGGACCGGCTTGATTACCCCGCCGGCGAGCCTTCGCTCTTTGTGCTTGCCCGGACGATCAATGACTTCATGCCCCGGCACATGTTCCGGCTCACCGGGGATGGCCTTGCCCGTGCAGGGACGACCCTCAGGGGGTCAAAGATTGCGCTCCTTGGCTGGGCATTCCTTGCCAATTCCGATGATACCCGGAACACGCCCTCGGAACCGTACCGGGACAACCTGGTGGCTGCCGGGGCAGATCTCACGGTACATGACCCCTATGTAACGCATGCCCCGGGCGTGACCCTCTCTCCCACCCTGGAGGAAACGATCCGGGGTGCGGATGCCGTGGTCATCTTTGCCAGCCACCGCGAGTACCGCTCTCTCGACCCCCGGCAGGTAAAGAAACTCTCCGGCAAAAAGCACCCGGTCATCGTGGACGGCCGGAATCTTGTGGACCCGGATCCTTGGATCGCCACCGGTTTCGTGTACAAAGGGATCGGGCGCGGGGACAAAAACAGCCACCTGATCCAGGAGTAACTGTCGCACGGTACATCCGGCCAGGGGCCGGGATATAGGTTTTTATGGCTTGTTACCTGCGGTGTCAGGGGGAATTATCAGAAGAAGGGAAGAGACGGGGAGCCGTTTCCCTGGTATGGGGCTTTTGGAGGAGGCTTGTGCCGGGAGAGGGTTTCCGGCGGTTCCCCGTGGTCTCCTTGTACGCCTGCTGTTCAGGCCTGATCCATGCGTTGGATACGGTACCATTTAAGGGGGTGGAACCGGGAAAAAAAGGGGGTACTTTTTTCCAACCCCTGTCCCCGGCCCCATGCAGCTGCAGGGTGTGTGGCCGGATCGTGCCATCCCGCCGGAACTGTTCCGGAACTTATATGTCGGGTGGTAATGAACGGTTGTAACGAAAACAATGTATCCGGACCGGGCTCTTTTTACCCAGATAGTACAGGAGGAACCGGATCTTTCCGGGGCTGCCAGGGAGACCCTTTACGCACTCTATGACGGCCCCCTCAAGATCCGGCAGATCCTCTCCCGGGTGAACGCCCCCCGGGATGCAGGTGGAAAACAGGACCGGGGTATCACCGAATCCGCGCTCAGGAAAAGGCTTGACCTGCTGGTCAGCCGGGGGATCCTGGCCAGGGCCGGAAACGAACGGACAAATCCCTACTATTTTATCCGCCGACCGTGGCTCTTCAACCGTTATATCCGCATCCGGTGCGCGGAGAACCCCTCCCCCGGGCTTCTCGACCTTAAGGTCCTGCTCGGTGAGATCTCGCGCCAGACCGGGCCGGCAATGCCCGACCCGGTCCAGCCGCGGGTAATCTCCGCCATTGGTGAACGGACCGAGCGCAGCCACGAGGCCGAAGAGGCATACGGGGCATTTCGCCAGCGTCTGGGCGACCCGGCGGGGATCGGCACCTACCTCGAGGAGATCTACGATGATATCTTCTTTGGCAACATTCCTGCAAGCGACATTGACGGTTCGCTTGCGCGGGACTTCCTCCGTTTCGTTGCCACGGCACCTCCCGGTGAGCACGAGGTACGTTTCTTCTTCTGGTACGCAGAGGTCTTCTCAAGTCTTGACCTGTACGAGGCAGCGCTCGCGATCTTCGACCGGGGGGTCGGCATTGCCCGCGAGGGAGGTATCGATCCTGCCGCAGTCCTCGCCGGAACAAGGATCACCAGGGGGAATATTCTCCTCCATCTGGGCAATATTGCCGGGGCAAAAGAGGCGTTCCTTGCCGGTTCCCGCACCGGCACTGCCGGCAGCTATGCCCAGACACGGGACCTTTTCGGTCTTGGTGAAGCAGAGCTGATGAGCGGGGAGTATGGTCCGGCCCGCGCCCCGGCCCGGTTCGCCCGTGCGCTTGAGCTGGCAGAGATGGCGGATCCCGGACACACCGACCCGGACCTGGAGGAACTCCGGGGCGATATCCTGCGCAGGACCGGTGCAGTCCGCCGCCTGGATGGCGAGTATGCTGCAGCCCGGGTGTCCTATGCGGCTGCAGAGACGATCTACGGGGATACGATCCTCCGCGGCCGCGCTGCGCTGCTCGCGGAACAGGCAGAACTGGCACGGGCGTGTGCCTGGACCGCGCCGGAGGGTCCTGCCGCAGACCAGTACCTCGTGCAGGCCACACGGCTGTATGATGAGGCAAAGGATGCAGCCCGGCGCATACGGAGCATCAGCCGGTTTGCCCAGGTGCTTGTCGGGGAATGCGAGCTTGCACGGCTGGCCTTTGGCCGGTTTGGCCGATCCCTGCCCAAAGACCTGGATGCATGGTACAGCAATGCCTTCGATATTTTCTCGCAGATCAACTCGAAGTGGGGGCTCGTGCAGTGTTTTGTTACAGAGGCCCTGCTCTACCACCCCCTGGCAGACGAATACCCGGACCGGTACGCAGACACGGCGGACAAACTGGTGCTGGCCGGGGAACTGGCCCGGGAACTGGGCCTGGCATCAGAACTTGCCCTTGTCCGGCGTATCCGCGGGCACAACCTCCCCGCGTGCGAGATCCACCCGCTTACCTTCCTCTGAACGGGTGTTTCGGGCCTCAGGCAAAGTATGCCGCGAGGGGGCCGTTGCATACGGTGATTGCAACAAGGAGCAGGATGCAGGCAAGGTGAACCGCGGGTGGTATCTTCCGGTGTACCGGTGCGGTCCCGACAGGGTGTAACCGGGATTCAGGGATCGTCATGGCAGAGTTCTCCACTATATGATCCCACATCAGGGTGGGAGCGATATAAAGCGCGGGAAGTTGGAAAATCCGGTGCGGATTTTTTCCTAAAAAAGGCGGGGTGATACAGAGATCAGTATCCCCGCTTACTTTCGTGCTATAGTGATATACCCCGAATGACTCACGCTCGTGGAGGGCCGGGTTCCCCGTTTTGACCGGGTCATCTCCCGCTCGATCAGCTCGTGGGTGTGGACCTCGGGGAACTGTGCCTGGGCTGCATCGACCACGATCGCCATCTGTTCGAGGAACGGCGTATAGCAGGCAAGATATCCGCCAGCCCGGAGGTGATTATACGCGAAATCCACGTGCTCAGACGCGATCTGCATATCGAGGTGCACCACATCGAACGTGCCTTCTGCGGTAAACACGTCGGCCGCGACAGCCTCCACGTTGCCGAGTTTTGCCTCACTGATGTTCTTTACCGCAAGCGCCGAGAACTCCGGCCGGACCTCGTAGGTCTTCACGTGGGCCGCAATCCCGCCAAAATAGATCGCAGCAATCCCGCTCCCGGTCCCTGCGTCGAGCACCTCGTCGTTCCGGTTCATGCCGGTATAGGCAATCACCAGACCGATGTCCTTGGGGAGCATCGGGGCGCCCGAGCGCTTGCCGTGCACGAAAAAGTCGGTCGGGCGCGGGATCCGGAGCACGAACTCCTGCCCGGTGTGGGTGGAAAAGACATCGCCCGGTGTTGCCCCGACAAGGGGTTCGAGATCAAGCTGGCCCTTATCGGTCGAGAGCTTTCCCGGGCCGGCACGGACAAAGAATTCCCGCCCGGCACCGACCAGGAGGACGCGGTCGCCTGGCTCGATCATGGTGAGGAAAGTTTCACGATCGCTTCTGCAATATCGCCTTTGGTGGCCACAAGCGCCTCTTTTGCCTTCTCGAGGGGCACTTGGGCCTGCTCGGCGACCATGGCGACATCCCCGGCCGGGATCTCTACCGCCGCTTCCTCAAAACGTGGCGTACCCGTGACCTGGTAGGTGGTAACCCCCTGCATGGTCATTGTGGTCACTTCTGCCCCGTCAAACACCCAGTTCCCCTTCGGGGTCTTGATGACAATACTCTGGACGTCTTCAATCGGCTCGACCTGCATGCCGAGCTTCTTCATCATCGCCTTCATCTGGCGCGGATTGATGTTTCCCGGAAGCATTCTTCTCACTCCCCTGCCGTACTCTTACCGCTGCACCGTAATTAAATGCAAGCATCTCTACGCCCGAAAGGAGCGCCACACCGCAGGCTACGAGCCGATCGCCGCCCGCGACCACGAGCACGTCGTCCCCCGCGCGGATCTGCGGGTCGGCTGCCACCACGTGCTTGGCAAAGGTGTTCTTACCCTGCGCAACAAATTCCGCCACATCGTCCCGGATCACCACCCGGTAACCGGGAGCAGGTACGGCTGCCAGAAGCCGGCGGGCCCCTTCGATCCCGAGGGTCAGCCTGCCGTCAGATGCCCGGATGGTGGCCAGCCGCACGCCGTTATAGAGGATCTGCCTGACACGTCCCGTGGTCGAGAGTATAAAAGTACAGCCCTCGGGAAAGAGTGCAGTCCCGCAGAGGCTCCCGAACTGGAAGTCAGCGATCGCCTGCACTCTTGCCAGTGAACTGTTCTCCGAGTATCCTGTTGACACGGTTGACAAACTCCTGTTCTGCAGATTTGGGGATAAACGCTCCGGCGGCAATCTTATGCCCCCCACCCCCGCCGCCATACTCGGTCGAGGCATCGCTGATGGCCTGCTGGAGATCGATGCCTTTTCCCACGACCCGTTCGGTGGTGCGCATCGAGACCTTGGTGAGGCTGGTATCCTCCGGCACCTCGCACATGATCAGGATGGGTTTTGCGGCATTGAGCTTGGAGAGCGCCATGCCCGCCCCAATCCCGACGATGGTGTCCGGGAACTTCCCCCCTACGTGGATATACTGGACGTACTCGAGTTCCTTTACCCCGGTCTCAATAATATACTGGAGCAGGTTGCGGATGATGGCCCGGTGGTTGCCCAGCATGTGTTCGGCTTCGCGGTACGCGGTGCCCCGGTCCCCCCGGAGGATCGCGCTCCCGACCATCGGTTTTGTCCAACGCCCGCAGGCATTTAAGAGCGTTGCATACTCCTGTGCGTTCCGGAGCGGGGTTCTTGGGATCTCGTCCGGGAACCGGTAGGTCTCGGCAAGGAGCCGGTCCACGCTCTCGCCATTTGCAATCAACTGCTGGGCAAGTGCGGAGATGATCAAACGCCGGTCATCATCAGAGAGTTCTTCCCAGACGTACCAGCGCCCGTCCGGGGTCTGCTGGACAATCCCGATCTTTTTGAGGAACTGTTTTGCCCCCTCGGGGTTGTTGCTGATCCCCCGGATGAACGGGTCATCGTTGTAAGCAAGCGAGAGATAAACCGGGCGGGTGGCCGTCCCATAGCAGTTGAGGTCCTTTTTGCAGACCTTCACGGACCGGTGCCGGACACCATCTTCCACAATCAGCTCGCGGGCGGGCCCCACAAGCCCGCAGGTCTCCCGCGCCATCATATCCCCGACATTCCCGATCACCGCGAGTTTTGCAAGGTCGATATTTGCGTCGTCCAGTGCCTTGGCGATGAGGTACGAAACCCCGGCAGCGCTCATCTTCGTGTACCCGTACGGCAGGCAGTTGACCTGAGGGTATGTCACCTCGCCGGTCTGGCCGACGTGGTGATCGACAATCAGGACGTCCTTTTCCCTCAGGCCCTTTGCGGCGAGGAGGTTCTGCTGGCCGGCACCAAGGTCGGTAAAGACCTTGAACGATGCATCGTCAGGGACCTGCGGCATGGTGAGCGGCTCGAGCTGCCGGACAAAGACAGAGCGGACGGGAATGCCGTGCCGGGAGATCGCCTGCGAGAGGATCGCCTCGCTCGTGATCCCGTCGGCATCGATGTGGGAGATGATGGTTATCTCGTGCGCAGCCGCGATCAGCTCGGCTGCTGCCTTCACATCATCAGAAAAACCCATTGTCTAATAATTATGGAGGTCTTAACAAATGAAGTGTAGCATCATGCGGCCTGACCTTTCTCCCTGTGCTGAGGAGTTTGCCGAGACCGGCCTGATCTCCCACGAGCGGATGCGGGCGATCGACATGAACGCCCGGGTACTGGGTGTCACCGGTCTCCAGCTGATGGAGAGCGCGGGAAAGGCTCTTGCAGAAGCGGTACTGGCATTCCGCCCCCGGGCCGTGCTTATTCTCTGCGGCAGGGGAAACAATGGCGGGGACGGGATGGCTGCGGCCCGGTACCTCCAGCGGGGGATGGACACTGCGGTCTGTTACCTCGATTATGGTGACCGCAGCCCTTCCTGCGTCCACCAGCTTGCCGCACTCCGGGGTTCCCGGGTCGCGCTTTACCCGTTTGTATCCACTGACGACCTGCGCACCTTTGCCTCTCTCTTCACCAGAGCCGATGTGATCGTTGATGCCCTGCTTGGGACCGGGATGTCCGGGGCCCCACGGGAACCTGTCGCGACCTGTATCGCGATGGCCAACGCGTCCCCGGCGAAGATCATCGCAGCCGATCTCCCGTCCCCGGGGATGAGGGCCGACCGGATCTGTGCCTTCCACCGGCCCAAGGTGGAGGGATCGGAGATTATTGATATCGGTATCCCGATCGAAGCGGAGCTCTGTACCGGGCCCGGGGACCTCACGCTTCTCCCTGCCCGGAAGCGGACCCGGCATAAGGGGGATGGTGGCGAGGTGCTTATCATTGGCGGCGGGCCGTACCAGGGCGCGCCCTACCTCGCCGGCCTCGGGGCACTCCGGGCCGGGGCAGATATTGTACGGATTGCATCGCCGGTCTTCGAACCGGTACCGGACCTTATCTACGAACGCCTTTTTGGCGACCGGATCGGGGAGGAGCATTCGGAACGCCTCATCGCGCTCGCGGAGCATGCAGATGTGGTGGTCTGCGGGAACGGCCTTGGTCTGGAGAGCCACGGTGCGGTTCTCGCGGTTGCCCCGTACTGTAAAAAGGTGGTCTTCGACGCAGATGCGCTACGACTGCCGCTCCCGAAAGCTGCGCAGGAGACGGTATATACACCGCATGCCGGAGAGTTTGCCCGGATTGCCGGCAAACATCAGCTCCCCGGCGATGCGGCCGATGCCTGCGGGAGGGCCCGGGCGGCAAAACCGGCGGCAAAGGAACTGGGTGCCACGATTCTCCTCAAGGGGCCGGTGGATGTTGTAACGGACGGGGCCCGGGTCCGGTTCAACCGGACCGGTGATCCCGCTATGAGCGTCGGAGGCACCGGGGATGTGCTCGCAGGGGTGACAGGTGCGCTTCTCTGTCACCTTCCGGCATTTGAGGCGGCCTGCATTGCCGCGTTCGTGACCGGCCGGGCCGGAGAGTGCGTGGCCGAGGCGCGGGGAGAGGGGATGCTGGCCTCCGATATCGTGGATCACATCCCGGAAATACTGTTTGTGAGGCATACGTAATGGTCGATTTCACCCATATTTCGGAGGGCAGGGCACAGATGGTGGATATCAGCGCGAAACCCGATGTGGTGCGTGAAGCGGTGGCAACGGGGAGGATCTACCTGCGGCCGGCCACCCTTGCGGCAATCCGGGAGGGTACGGTTGTAAAGGGCAATGTCCTTGCTACGGCCCGGGTCGCTGCCACCCTTGCCGTCAAGGAAACACCCCGTATCATCCCGATGTGCCACCCGATCCACCTTGGGGCCATCACGGTGGATTTTACCGAGGGAAACGAGTACATCGAGGCTGTTGTGGCCACAAAATCAACCGGTAAGACCGGGATCGAGATGGAGGCCCTGACCGGTGTTTCGGTTGCTCTCCTCACCATCTGGGACATGGTCAAATCTGCAGAGAAGGACGAGAAAGGCCAGTACCCGGTCACCCGTATCGAAGGGATCCGGGTGGTGGAGAAGAGGAAAGGGCAGTGATCGTTCTTGGGGGCTAACGCCCCCGTCACTGTGGCATCCCCTGTAACGAGAAGATACACGCAAAGCCTCATCGGGTTTTGCGCCAGCTGTTCCTGTAACCTCCTGCAAAACGGATAGTCGGGCCGCCGCGGATGCTTCCTGACGGGTGTAGCGGTAGGTCACGTACAGATGCCGACCTCCATCAAAAGGTTCCCTGAACAACGACCGCCTTCTGGAAAGTGCCCGCGTACTTTAATACCCCTCCTGTCCAATTCTATAGAACCGCGGGATTCGTCCCGTTGAAAGGAATGTAGCCCGTCATGGGCCGAACCTTGAGGTGTAACTGCACATGGTAAAATCGATGTATGCATATGTCCGGGAGGCTTGGGCCCGCCCTGACAAGTCAGATGTAAAAGCCATGCTCTGGGACCGGATGCAGGAGTGGCGCCGCCAGGGCAGCGTCACCCGTATCGAACGCCCGACCCGTATCGATCGCGCCCGCTCGCTCGGATACAAGGCAAAGCAGGGTATTGCCGTTGTCCGCGTCCAGATTCGCCGTGGCGGTCGCCGGGTATCCCGGTATGTCCGGGCCCGCCGGTCTGCCCGCATGGGTAAGAACCGCTCCACCCCGGGCAAGAGTCTCCAGCGGATCGCGGAGGAACGCGCATCCAACCGGTACCCGAACATGGAAGTGCTCAACTCCTACTGGGTTGGACAGGATGGCAAGCTGAAGTACTACGAGGTCATTCTCGTTGACGGTCACCACCCCTCGATCCAGAGCGACAGGAACCTTGCATGGCTTGCAAACTCGACCCACCGCGGCCGTGCCGAGCGCGGCAAGACCTCCGCAGGCCGGAAAGGCCGCGGCATGAGGACCCGGGGCCGGGGCACCGAAAAGACCCGCCCGAGCATCCGCTCTCACGCAAACCAGGGCAAATAATCTTATCTTTTTTTATGGCAATGGTATCTCCATGAAGATCACCGATGCCAGCGTTTTCCCGTATCCGGCCGGTGACTCATCGGTCAGCCGGCTCGCCCTCGAAGCGCGCTCCCTTGGGTACGACAGCATCGTTGCTGACCGGGTGCCAGCAACGACGATCTGGGATATTGAGGTGATCCCGGGGATCGTCCTTACCGGTATGCCTGCAAAGGAGGTCCAGAACCGGGCCGGGAAAAACCGGGGCACGGGGAGTGTGCTCTCTGTGCAGATGGGGGACAACGGCTTCAACCGGGCTGTGGCCGGAACCCCCGGCGTCCATATCCTGCGGGGGATCGGTACTGCTGACAAGCGGGCATTCGACCACGTGGCGGCAAAGATCGCCGCGGATAATGTCACCGCCATTGACATCGATCTCTCGCCGGTCATTTTCGGGCGCGGGCATCCCCGGCAGAAGGCCATCCACCGGTATCGCGATCTTTTGGTTCTCTGCCGCAGGTTTGAGTTCCCGCTTACGATCTCCTCTTCTGCCCGGTCCGTTCTGTGTCTGCGATCGGTTCGTGAGGTTGCCGGCCTCTGTTCCCTCTTTGGTATGGACGAAACAGATGTCCGGGCCGCACTTGGCGGGGTTGAACGGATCACCGGCAGCGGAGAGGATACCGTGAAGGTGATCCCATGAGTATCCGCCCGCCCACGCTCCGGGAAAAGAGGAGGTACGTGCTTGCCCGGATCGATCCGGCCGGCACGAATCCCGATACAAAAGACCTCTATTATGCAGTGTACGAAGCGGTCGTTTCCCTCTTCGGGGATATGGCTGCCGCTGCCATGCAGCCCTCGGTGCTCGCAGCAGAAGACGGGTACGCGATCCTCCGGTGTCGCAGGGGAGCCGAACGGGAGTTCTCCATTGCCCTCTCCACGCTTACAGCCTGCCGGGAGACACCTGTTGCCCTCCGTGTCGTCGCTGTTTCAGGCACTATCGAGAGCCTGCGGGAACGAATCGCGGATCTGGGGCCTGCAGAGAATGCTGCTGACCGCGGGAATGTGGAGACTCCTCCGGCAGAAGGAACATGCGTACCGCCCTCGTACCGGTTCGGTGAGACCCCGGTCGAAGTAACCGGTAGTCACGGTCACAAGGTTGATGCATTAGAAAAGGGATTTAAAAATACACGCCGATTGTTCTTAACAACAGAAGATCTGGAGATTATCCATGCAACCACAATACCAGATGGGATATGACCGGGCGATCACCGTATTTTCACCTGATGGAAGGCTGTACCAGGTGGAATATGCCCGGGAAGCGGTAAAGCGCGGTACCACGGCGGTCGGGATCAAGGCGCAGGGTGGCGTCGTGCTGATCGTTGACAAGCGCGTCAGCTCCAAGCTGCTGGAATCCTCGTCGATCGAGAAGATCTTCAGGATCGACGAGCATATCGGGGTCGCATCCTCCGGTCTTGTCGGGGACGCACGGGCCCTTGTGGACCGGGCACGGATCGAGTGCCAGATCAACCGGGTCTCCTACGATGAGCGGATCGAGGTCGAGGCACTGGCAAAGAAGCTCTGTGACCACATGCAGACCCTCACCCAGTACGGCGGGATCCGCCCCTATGGCACGGCGCTCCTGATCGCCGGGGTCAGCGACGGCGAATGCCGGCTTTTCGAGACCGACCCGTCCGGCACGCTCCTCGAGTACAAGGCGACCGGCATTGGCATCGGCAGGCCGGCGGCCATGAAGGTTTTTGAGGAGGAATATACCGCCGACATGCCGGTCAATAACGCCATCCTTCTCGGCCTCAAGGCCCTGCACTCGGCAACCGAGGGCAAGTTCGACGTCGATACCGTGGAGATGGGGATCGTCGAGAGCAGCACCGCACAATTTAAGAAGATGACCAAGGAAGAAGTCGCATCGTACGTCGGTCAGTTCAAGCAGTGATCCGGTATGATCCCCCTTGAGAATGCGGTGGTAGCCCGTCTGGAAAGTTACGGGGAACGCTT
Source organism: Methanoregula sp. (assembly GCF_035543475.1). Taxonomy (GTDB): domain Archaea; phylum Halobacteriota; class Methanomicrobia; order Methanomicrobiales; family Methanospirillaceae; genus Methanoregula. Next base: position 3,883 of record NZ_DATKKA010000003.1, on the reverse strand, counting down.
CGAGATCTTAGTCGAGCCCCACCTGGCAGCACGGATACGGCAGGGCGAGGAGATCAATATCGAAGATGCCGTCGCTGCATTAAACGTGTTCGGGAATTCATCAAAAGCCACCCGGGCCTCCGAGGAATCCCTGGAAAAGGTGTTCCACACCACGGATTTTGCAACGGTGGCAAAGAAGATCATCGAGAAAGGCGAGATCCACCTGACCTCGGACCAGCGCCGGGAGATGACCGAGGAGAAACGCAGGCAGGTGATCACGTTTATTGCCCGGAACGCGATCAACCCCCAGACCGGCCACCCTCACCCGCCGCAGCGGATTGCAATGGCGATGGAAGAGGCCCGGGTTAACATTGATCCCTTCAAGCACGTGGACGAGCAGGTCAAGGAGACGGTCAAGGCCCTGCGGCCGATTCTCCCGATCCGGTTCGAGGAGCTCAGGCTCGCCGTCAGGATCCCGCCCGATTTTGCCGCCCGCGCGTACGGCGATATCGCTGCTGCAAGCACCATGGAGAAAGACGAGTGGCAGAAGGACGGTTCATGGGTCTGCGTCGTGCGGATCCCGGCCGGTATCCAGAGCGAGTTCTACGATCTGATAAACAAACTCTCCAAAGGCGAGGGGCAGGTTAAGATCCTCAATCAAATATATTAATTGTGACGACAAATATAGCAAGACAGTTTGGTGGATATTTATCATGGCAGGCTCTGAACATTCAGCAAAAGGAAAAGTGACCGGGAGTGCAGGGCGATTCGGCTGCAGATACGGAAGATTCGTGCGCAAGCGTGTCGCAGAGATGGAGAAGATCTCGCGTGCATCGCACCGCTGCCCCAAGTGTGACACCATGTCTGTGGAGCGCAAAGGTACCGGTATCTGGCTGTGCCGGAAGTGCGGGTACAAGTTCGCCGGCGGCGCATACCAGCCCGAGACCCCCTCCCTCCGCGTTGCCCTCCGTGCGATCGACCGTACCAGTGCAGTCGAAGGGAAGACCCCGTAAGCGGTACCGATAATGGCAAGTACCTACAAGTGCGCCCGGTGCAAACAGAAAGTGGAGATCGACGTCAACGTCCGGTGTCCCTATTGCGGCCACCGCATCCTCTTCAAAGAGCGCGGCGCAGCGATAAAAGAGCTCAAAGCCAGGTAACAGGATCGTGGCCGGGAAATACCGGCAGTTCCCTTTTTTATTCTTGTTCTTCCCATACCAGGATGAGGTACTCCTGTGCCAACCCACGAAGCCCTGTTCCGGTTTACGACCGATCACGCGGACCGGATCTACCGGTCGCTTCTTCCCGAGTTAAAAGATGAAGTCAACCCGAGATCCGTTACGAGCTGCTGGGTGGAGGGGACTGACACGCTCGTCCTGCGTGTTGAGGCACAGGACATCGCCGCGCTGCGTGCGGCACTCAACATGTTCCTCAGGCTGGTCAGTATCGCTGACGAGATGCAGGAGATTGTATAAACCGGTCTTATCTCCCCTCATCTGGCGCCAGCCTGAACCGGCCTGCGATCCCCCGCCGGTAAACAGGTGCGGAATCATTTTTATTGCTGGGGGATGAACCTAGATACGGAAGAGTCAATTATGCAGAATATATCTCCCAAAGTCCAGAACCAGCTCGCGATGCTCCAGCAGGTCCAGCAGCAGCTCCAGACCGTCCTTTCGCAGAAGACCCAGTACGAGATGGCCGTGCGCGAGGCCAAGCGCGCTGAAGAAGAGGTCAAGGATGCCGCGGACGACGCGCCCATGTACATGAACATCGGGACGGTCATGGTCCAGAAGAAGAAGGACTATGTCTCGACAAAACTTGCCGAAAAGGTCGAGACACTCGAGCTCCGGATCAAGTCCCTGGAGAAGCAGGAGACGATGCTGCAGGGCAAATTCGAGCAGCTCCAGTCGCAGATCAAGGCCGCGATCGAGGGCAAGGGAGCCCCGAACGCAGCATAACTTTTTTTGAGATCTTTTTCCGGGATAACGGGATTTTTATCGGATCCGCTCCACTCCTGACGATCGCATCCAAAAATACGACAGGGTTTATTCCCTGCTCGTGAGGTTGATCGCGTTGACCAGTGCATCGACCGAGGCGAGAACGATGTCGTCACCGCTGCCGCTCGCATCGTAGATCCGCCCGTGTTCGTCAGCGACCGCGATCGTCACGTGGCAGATGGCATCCGAACCCCCGCTGATCGCCTCGATGTTGAACTCGGTCAGCTGGATCCGGGCCGGGATGATCCCGACAATCGCCTTGAGCGCTGCATCCACCGGGCCATTGCCCACACTGGAGAAGACATGCTCGGTGCCGTTCACCTGTGCCCGGACGCTTGCGGTCGGGATGACATGGTTCCCGGTCATGATCGCGATATCATTGAGCCGGAGTACCTTTTTCCCGGCCGCGATGCCCATGACACTCTCCGCGATCTCGTAGAGATCGGCGTCGGTAACTCTCTTGCCCTTGCTTGCGATCGCCTTGACCCGTTCGACAATGGCGTCGAGCTGGGCGTCGTCAGGTTCGATGTGGGCATCGACGAGCATCTGGCGTACGGCATGGCGGCCCACGTGCTTGCCCAGCGTGAGCCGGCGCCGGTGACCAACCATCTCGGGGGTCATGATGCCGGGCTCGAACGTCTCGGTGCATTTGAGCACGCCCTGAGTGTGGATACCGCTTTCATGCGAGAAGACGTTCTCCCCGACCACCGGCTGGGTGGGTGGGATACCTATCCCGGAGAACCGGGAGATGAGGCGGGCGGTCTCGACTAAGCGCTCCCTGGCAATCCCGGTCCGGATGCCGTAGATCGACTCCATGATCATCACGGTCTGGGCGAGGTCGGCGTTGCCGGCCCGTTCGCCAAGGCCATTCACTGTCACCTGGACCTGGGAGGCCCCGGCCTCTACCGCGGCGATCGTGTTTGCCACGGCCAGGCCGAAGTCATTGTGGCAGTGGACATCAAGCGGGCAGTCAACTTCCCGGGCGAGCCGGCCCATCAGGGTCTTCATGCCCGAAGGCGAGATAACGCCCACGGTGTCCGGGATGTTGATGATCGTCGCCCCGGCCCGTGCGGCAGTCCGGCAGACCTCGACGAGATAGTCATGATCTGTCCGCGTCGCATCCATGGGTGAGAACATGCACAGGTCAACATGATCCCTAGCATACCCGATGATCTCTTCGGTTATCGAGAGCACCTGCTCACGGGTCTTGTTGATCGTGTTCTCCCTCTGGATATCCGAGGTCGGGATGAAGACATGGATCATGTCCACATCACAGTCTATACAGGCATCCACGTCTGCTTTGACCGAGCGGGCGAGGCCACAGATGTTCGCCGCAAGCCCGAGTTTTTTGATGGCAGCTACCGTCTCCTTTTCGGCGGTCGATGATGCAGGGAATCCTGCCTCGATGGTATGGACACCGATGGCTGAGAGCTGACGGGCAATCTCGATCTTTTGTTCAAACGTGAATGCTATCCCCGGGGTCTGTTCTCCATCCCGGAGCGTGGTATCAAAAACGGTCACGTTCTTCTTCGCATGGCTATCTGTGAAGAAGACGATCCCCCGCAAAATCCTTGCGAGCCATGGTTATGCATATAGGGTCCCCGATTATTTAAAGAAACCCTGCACCACAGGTACCCCTCGTTTTTTTCGCCCTGAAAACGGCAGGTCTTACGATATGTTTAATAGGAAACTGTCCCTACATTATTAGGCAGTGCCCCGCCTTAACTCAGCCTGGTAGAGTGCGCGGCTGTAGTATGGTTTGCCGGTTCCGGCAACTGCGCGGCTACCGCGATGTCCCCGGTCCGAATCCGGGAGGCGGGATATACTGTAACAATGCCCAGGTAGTGTAGCGGCCTATCATGATTGCCTGTCACGCAATCGACTCGGATTCGAATTCCGACCTGGGC
>NZ_DATKKA010000002.1:0-9677 GCF_035543475.1 Methanoregula sp. | reverse complement strand
ATCCATCGTCCTCCAGCTCTTGAAAGGTGCCGATATCCTGCATATTGACACCAGCGAGGCCCGCGGGCAGGTCATGTACATGGGGCTCCAGAAGATCCTCATCATCGTCATGATCGTGATCGAGGCAGCCCCCAACCTCATCGGGGGCTTCATGCAGCCCGATCCCGCCGTAGCAGCGCAGTTCTTCGGCGGCAACCTCTTTGCAGTCTCGCTCTTAATCTTCGTCCAGATCTGTATCGGCGGTGTGCTGGTATTCCTCATGGATGAAGTGGTCACCAAGTGGGGTATCGGTTCCGGTGTCGGACTCTTCATCATTGCCGGTATCTCCCAGGCCCTCGTCAACGGTTTCATCAACTGGACTGCGGTCAGCGACCCCTACCCGATCGGGTTCTTCCCGCGGCTGTTTGCGGTCGTACTTGACGGTGCGAACTTCATCCAGTATTTCGGGACGAACCTTCTGGCCTTTGCAACGACCATCATTATCTTCCTCATCATCGTGTACGTGGAATCGACCCGTATCGAGATCCCCCTTGCCCATGCCCAGGTACGGGGTGCGCGGGCCCGGTTCCCGGTCAAGCTGATCTATGCCAGTGTGCTTCCGATGATTCTCGTGCGTGTACTCCAGGCCAATATCCAGATGGTCGGGATGTTCCTCTCGAACATCGGTATCACGGTCCTGGGCAAATTCAACGGCCAGACACCCCAGAACGGCCTGATGTACTTCCTTGCGCCCATCAACGGCCCCACAGACTGGATGTGGTGGGCAACCGATCTCGGGCACGCCCCCTGGGAGGTTCTTCTCAGGATGGGCATTGATATCACGTTCATGGTGGTAGGCGGTGCAATCTTTGCACTCTTCTGGATCAAGACGGCAGGTCTTGATTCAAAGGACGTGGCACGGCAGATCCAGATGTCCGGGATGTCAATCCCCGGGTACCGGAGAAATCCGCAGGTGCTGGAGAAGTATCTCGACCGGTACATCCCCCGTGTCACCATCATCGGCGGGGTGTTCATCGGTATCCTGAGTGTGGTGGCCAACCTCTTCGGTGTCATCGGGGCGGTGAGCGGTACAGGCCTGCTCCTGACCGTGAGTATCACGTACCGGTTGTACGAGGAGATTGCAAGCCAGCAGATCATGGAGATGTATCCGTTCATGCGGACATTCTTTGGCAAAGAATGAGTGAATGAAGGGAAGAGGTATGGCAGGGAAAAAGGTCATTATCACGGGTGTGCCCGGGGTCGGCAAGACCACGGTCATCAACGAGGCGTTAGCCAAGCTCAAGAGTGAAGGGGTGGAATACCAGCCCATCAATTTTGGTTCTTTCATGTTTGAAGTGGCCAAGACCGAGGGGCTCGTGGAGAACCGCGACCAGATGCGTACTCTTGACCGGGCCGACCAGAAACGGCTTCAGCAGCATGCTGCACAGGCAATCGCCCGGATCGAGGGTAATGTGATGATTGACACGCACGCTTCGGTCAAGACCCCCAAAGGCTACCTTGCGGGACTTCCTGAATGGGTGCTCCGCGAGATCATGCCCGACGTGATCATCCTTGTTGAAACGGATAATGACCAGATCCTCATGCGGCGCCTGACCGACGAGACGAGAAACCGGGACCGGGAAGGTGCGCGCTCGATTGCCGAGCACCAGCAGTTCAACCGGTCTATCGCCGCAGCCTATGCCATGATGACCGGCTGCACCATCCGGATTATTACCAACGCTGATCACCTGCTGGACCTGGCCGCCACGGATATGGCGGATGTCCTGAGGTAATTCCTGTCCGGAGGTTTTCATGGACTTTGGAAAATTCTGGGAAAAGTACGGGCTGTACGTTGCGCTACTCTTCATGTTTGTCATGATGTGGACCTACACGGTCCCGTGGCTGCGCACGGATGTCGGACGGGGCATCGACGGGGTATTTGCCCCGCTGGTCACCGAGTTCGGGATCCCGTTTTTTATCCTGATCGTGATCCTCTCGGCCCTAACCGGCCTGTACTCTTCTATCATCCAGAAATACACGATCGATTATGAGCGGATGACGGAAGTTCAGGACCGGATGAAGGATTTCCAGAAAGAGTACCGCGAGGCCATGCTCTCCCAGGACGAGAAGCGGATCAAGAAACTGGATGTCAAAAAAGACCGCATGATGAAGGAGCAGCTCGAACTCTCCCAGCAGCAGTTCAAACCGATGGGGTATATCCTCGTCCTTACAGTTCCCATCTTTTTCTGGCTTCTCTATCGCCTGAGTGAGATCAACAACTCGATCACTCTCCCGTATTTCGGGACCCTGAACCTTACTTCACCCCTGATCTGGGTCATTCCCGCATGGATGGTGTGGTATATGATCTGTTCTATCACGATCAGCCAGGTGATAAGAAAGGCTCTCAACATCGGGGGAATCTGATGCGGATCACCGTGAGCGGGCTTCCCGGCAGCGGGACCACCTCGCTCTCACGGTATCTTTCTGAACGCCACGGCTTTACCATGATCTCGGCCGGCGAGGTCTTCCGGCAGTGTGCAAAAGAGCACCACATGGAACTCGCAGAGTTCGGCCGGCTTGCCGAGAAAGATCCGGCGTATGACAAGATGATCGATGCCCGGCAAAAAGAGATCGCCGAGGAAAAAGACAACATCATTGTCGAAGGCCGGCTCTCTGGCTGGATGGTGGAGAAGGCGGATCTCAAGATCTGGCTCTTTGCCCCGATATCCTGCCGGCTGGATCGGATCGTCTTCCGCGACCAGATCGCCGATGTGGAGACTGCACAGGCAATCACTCTCGAACGTGAGCACTGTGAGGCGGTGCGGTACCGGCAGTACTATGATATCGACATCAACGACCTCTCCATCTACCACCTGATCCTCAACTCGGAACACTGGGGGATCAATGAGCTCGGGGCGATTGTCGATACGGCTGTGGCCCAGTTAAAGGCACCATAGTACCGTGTGCATGAACACCACGTATGGCAGCCCGCAAACGGCAGCGGGCGGCACAATACTTAACCACTTTTCGAGCAATCTCTTTTCATACGAGAAGGTACCTGCGATGACCGCCGAAGATATCCGGGTCTCCTGTGTCCGTTCATGGAGTACCGAAGAGGTTGTGGCACTGTACCGGGCCGGCGGCTGGTGGAAGGATGAATACGATCCGGCCGAGATCCCCCGGCTCATCAGCGGGAGTTTTGCCTTTGCGGTTGCCATCGATACCCGGAGCGGCCATGCCATCGGGATGGGCAGGGTGCTCTCGGACGGGGTCTCGGATGCATATATCCAGGACCTCGTGGTTCTTCCGGAATACCGGGGAAGGGATCTCGGGACCGCGCTGGTCTCGTGCCTGATCGCACGGTGCCGGGAGGCAGGGATCACGTGGATCGCCCTGATCGCCGAACCCGGATCGGAGGCGTTCTACCACCCGCTCGGGTTTGCCCGGATGGAAGGCCATATCCCCCTGATCTACCGGGGTGCACCCGGATGATCTCACAACAGGACTTCCGGCCGGTGACTCTCGAAGATCGGGCATTTTTCGAGCAGCATTACGCGCGGTACCCCCAGAGCCACAGCGACAACACGTTCACGAACATGGTCTGCTGGAACCAGATCGCCCAGTACCGGTATGCGTACGTGAACGGCAACGTGATCCTGGCGAGCACGCTCTTCGGGGTGACCAGTTTCCGCCCTCCCATCGGTCCCCGCGATCCCGCGCTCATGAAAGACCTGATCCGTTTTGCCGGGGAGTTTGCCGGGGCCACCCCTATTGTTCTCATTGATCCTGCAACAGCAGAGTGGATGCGGGAACTCGATCCCACTCTCACTCTTGTACCGGACCGGAACCATTTCGAGTACGTGTACAGGGCAGCCGATCTCGCGGAGCTGCCGGGAAAGAACTACCTCAAGATCCGCAGCCAGCTCAATAAGTTCCGGAAGAACTGCTCCCACACGGTGGAGCCGATTACCGCTGACAACCGGAGGGAGGCCATGGAGTTCCTGGTGAAGTGGTGCGAATGGAAGGGGTGCGAGAACGACCTCGTCCTCGCCCACGAGAAGGAAGCCGTCTTTTATGCGATCGAGCACTTCACCGAACTTTCCCTCCGGGGTATGATGATCCGGGTCGAGGGGCAGGCTGCGGCCATCTCCCTGTTCGAGCGCCTCAATGCAGATACGGCGCTCGTCCATTTCGAGAAGGGATTGCCGGACTGCGAAGGAATCTACAAGGCCATCAACCAGGAGACCGCAGCGGTTCTTGCACGCGAAGTGGAGTACATCAACCGGGAGAGCGATCTCGGGGTTGCCGGCCTCCGCGAGGCAAAGTTACGGTACCACCCGGATCACATGATCGAAGTCTGGTCGCTCAGGCGATGATATCCGGTCCCGCAGCGTCTTTTCCTGTCAGCGCTCATCCGGTGCGATGAGCAGTAACCCTGCATTCCCCTTCGTACTGTTTTTAAAAAAGAGACCTTTTCAGGAGACTGTTCAGATGTGGATGGGCAGTCCCAGCGTCCCGATAATTCCGGAGAAGATGATCTTGACGGCGATTCCTGCGACCAGCATCCCCAGCACCCGCCCCATGATATCGGTGATCACGGTCCCGAGAATGTTCTGGATGGCAGAGGAGAAGTACAGGATGATCCAGGTTGCCGCAAGCGAGAGGGTGATGGCAATGAAGGGGATGAGAATACCGTAATCATTTGAGAGGAGCATCACCGTGGTAATTGCACCGGGTCCGCAGAGGATCGGGGTACCGATCACCACACCGGCCGCAGTCGGGGTATGGTCTTTGGATTTGCAGAGGTCAATACCCAGTGCCATCTCCATTCCCAGGAGGAAAAGGAGGATGCCCCCCGCGATCTGGAAGGTGGAGAGCGTCAGGCCGAGGATGGAGAAGATCGCAGTGTTGAAGATGAGGAAGATATACATCAGCACGCCGGCAACAGCCACCGCGATGAACGCCTGCTTGTGAATCTCCTTGGAAGACTGCCCTTTGGTCATCCCCGCAAAGATCGGGACTGACAGGATCGGATCGAGGATGACAAAGAGCGCCGCAAATGCATAGAGAATTCCTGAGATAAAGTCAGTCATATCAAATACTTCTGATCATGGGAGGTAGTTACGGATAAATTCAGGGGTTTTGCTATTGGGATACGGGAATTTCCGGGCCCCAAAGCTCCCGTACGATTGCATCATTCATAATATATAATAGCCGGGAATCTCAATCATCCGTAAGAGCGGATGTGTACCGGGCCGGACAGGAAATGGCCCGGACCGCCCGGTCCGGAGAGTACGTATGCCAGCCACAAAGAACGTTTCCGGATCTTCCGGAAAGAGAGCTGCACCGCAGGCAAAAAAACCGGTCAAAACAGCGGCCAGGCCAAAAAAGGCAATGCCGGCAAAATCTGTTGCAGGTGCAAAGAAGAGTACGATGGCAAAAAAGACCCCGGCAGGCAGGGTCAAGACCGGAAAAAAAGCTCCGGCCAAAAAGGTCCCGGCCTACAAGCTGAAACGGTATCGCTGCCGTCTCTGCGGCTACGTCTACTCCCCGCTTCGCGGAGAACCGCACAACGGCTACCCTGCGGGAACTCCCTTCGAGGACCTTCCCGAAGACTACGTCTGCCCGGTCTGCGGGTACCAGGGTCGGGGAAAGATCGGCAAATGGGGCTTTGACGAGTGGGCGCCCACCCGGTACATCTGTTCGATCTGCGGGTATGTATACGATGAAAAACGCGGGGAACCTCACCGTGGTATAAAACCCGGGACAAAGTTCGATGATCTTCCCGAGGACTATAAATGTCCTGTCTGTGCACAGGACCCGAAGATTAACGTCCAGTTTGGGAAGGTGTTTAAGCAGGGGTTCGAACCGCTCGATATCGGATAATCGTGCAGAACCCCGTCAATCTCTCTCTTATTTTAAGCCCGGTACCTCTGGTGTGACGGGAGTGTAAACGGCGTAGCTTAATATCTTATACATCCATGCTGAATGTGCACACACTACGCGCGTGATCTCGTGGTATGAGGGGTCAGATGCACAACAGCCAGGATCCGGTGATGCAGCAGAAACGCGAAGTGCTCGCCCGTTTCCTTGGCGTGGATACATCAGAGCTCCGTATATCAAACGGCCACCTGTACGGGTTCAGGGCGTTTTTTCACGGTAACGATGCAGCGTACCTCGTGCTTGCCGATGCAGAGGCAACGCGGGCAGCAGAAAACGCCGTGCAGGAGAAACTCTGGCTGATCAGCCTGGAATCGCTTTTTGCTTTTTTTGATATCGATGCCACCCCTCCCGATCTTCTCGGAAAGATCAAAACAAAGGAGATCCGGCAGGCAAACGAGGAGATCAAGAAACTGATCCACCATACCTGCGGGATGGAGCCGCTGAAAAAGCGGATGCTCACCTACGGCAACCGTAAGAACCTGCTGGCGGATTACGACCAGACCGAGCATTATCTGGACGGGTACTTTATCTACCGCCTGTACTGATCCGTCCGGCGTTTTCTGTCGCGCTCCACAACATCAGGCCCCGGTTTTTCCCTCACCGCAAAAAATATACTCCCCGGCAATTTATATCCGGCAATGACCCCGGTGCATCCGCATTTCTCATACGGTTCCCGAACCGTTCTTCTCATCTGTATGGCGTCGTGCCTGCTGCTGGCAGGTGCCAGTGCGGCCGATGTTTACGTTACCGGATATCTCGGGGATGTCATCAACCTGCACGGGTACTCCTACCGGGGCACTCAGGTGTATCTGTTTATGACGGGCCCGGGTCTTCCCGCAGACGGCGTGACTCTCACTGATGTGACCCAGCGTGCCGACCAGGGACAGTTCACCATCGTTGACCTTGACAGCAGCCAGCAGTGGTGGTTTAACTGGGACACATCGCGGATCTGGAACGAGATCAACCCCGGGACCTATACGGTTTATGTGAGCACAGAACCCGTTGATTATTCGCATCTGGGCAGCAGCGACACGTACAAGACGCTTTCGGTGTATTTGCAGGATCCCGGTACCCGCAAGGGTGGCAGCAGTACTACGTCCTATGCGCTGCATCTTGACGATCAGGGTACTCCCCAGACCACGGTGCAATCTGTGGAGATCCCGGCCCCGACACTCCCGGTAACTCCTGCCCGGCAACCGACCGTACCTGTCCCATCAGTCGTCGTAACAACCGCAGCTGCAAGGAGCACTCCTACGCAGGCAACCCTGCAGCCACTGACGGCCATCATCGCAGTACTGGGCTGCACCGGGCTGCTTCACCGCCGTCTATCTCGCCGGTAAAATTGTCCTTTTCCTTCAGTGCGCATCCTTTCCGGCCGGCCATTTTATTACCGATGGGGCGAACGTTCTCTATGATACGGTATGGACACTGCGGCAATGCTTGAGGTAGCACATCGCCTCGCCCGGGTTGGGAGGTATAACGAATCCCTTGCTGAATATGACAGAATCCTTGAGGCCAACCCCGGGAACACCACGGCGCTCGAACAGAAAGGCGGCGTTTTTTATTCCCTTGGCAGGCACGAAGACGCCCTTGCCTGCTACGACCGTGCGCTCAAAATTAATCCTCACCTGCTGACCACATGGTACGAGAAGGGGTATACCCTGCGCAAGATCGGCAGGTACGCAGAATCGATCACCTGTTTCGAACAGGCTCTCGCTCTTGATCCGGAGAATTCGCTTGCCATGGCCAACAAGGGATATTCCCTGAATGAGCTCGGCAGGTACGAGGATGCCCTTGCCTGTTTTGACCGCGTCCTTGAAACCGGCTCCAGCAATATCCGGGTGATGACCTCGAAAGGGATTGCGCTCCTGGGTCTTGGGCGGAACAGGGAAGCGCTGGCAATCTTTGACCAGGCCCTCGGCTTCAATGCAATCAACTCGTTTGTCTGGCAGCACCGGGCCGAGGCGCTGCGCCGTCTGGGGCGCACTGCGGATGCCGAAGAGAGCCTCCGGCACGTAACCGGCAGGTAATGCATTTTTCCCGGAAAAGTACTTTTTTCCCCGTCAGCCGACGGGAAACCAAAAAAAATTTAGATGAGTTTAAAGATGGGGTGGCTTTCCGATTTGCACTCGACGCCGAGCTGGCGGGTTGCCTCAAGGACAGTGATGTCCGTGTAGGCCTGTGCGGTGATCATTGCTTCGACGTTCTCGATAGGTCCGTACATGATGAGGTCTGCACCGAGCGTGCTTGCAATCATGTTGCAGCCGATATCGGGTGCGGACCATGCAGCCTGCTTGATACCCTCAATACCGCCGAGGTAGTGGTGGGCCATCTGTTCGAGCAGGACGTCTTTACCCTTGTAGCCCTCTGCAAGGACGGAGGGGGTCTTGCTGGTGCCTTTCCAGCGCTTGAGCCAGGTCCAGGAGACCGTCATGTTGTGGTATGCGCCACCAGTCGGGTACCCGTGGATGGCTTTACAGGCGAGGATCTCACGGTAGGCTCCACCGGATCCAAGACCGAGCGGGGTTGCTGCAGTGTCCAGAATCGGGCGCTTGATACCGCAGTATTCTGCAATCTCGAGCATACCCTTGGTCTGTCCTGCGACACCGCCTTCGACGAGCACTTTCTCGCGACCCGCAACTGACGGGTCTGCCGGGTTGAAAGCGAGCACGATGGCTGCGTCGACATCACTGTTCTTTAAGGCCTCGATGCTTTCGGGCAGGATTGAACCGTTGATGGAGTTGTAGATCGCACGGTTTGCAAGCCCGACCTCGGTTACGTAATTGCATGCATGGGCAAGCGCTTTCGGAACCGACGAGTCCATCAGGAATGCAGTCTTGTTGTCGATACTGTCGAACCAGCTGAAGTAGCTCTCGAATGCTTCCCCGTATTCCGCGATGATCTGGATAAAATGCGGAATACCGGTCATGTCAGAGAGTACCTGACAGCGGTTCCAGAGTGCTTCTGCCTTTGCCTTGTCGATCTTTCCTGTCTTGTCGTCAAGCACGCACTCGTGCTTGTTGTAGAAGATCGAAGCACCCAATACGGTCGGGTATTCGCCGGGCTGTCCACCAATCTTGGTGCCGTTGAAGTCCCAGACACTCTGTTCTTTCTCAAACTTGAACATGTTATTACACCTCCATTACACCAATGCCATCAATTTCTGGAGCATAAACAGCAGCATGACAAATACGATCAAGCCTGCGACGAGGCCGTACAGTATGCCGATATCGCGTCCGATTTTTCTCCCAACACGCTGTGCCACTTCAGCATCTACGAATTCGAGTTTCTTCTCGATCTTGTCGAGTCTCTTCTCGATCTCGAGGAACTGGGGGTTGGCTCCTGCTGCTGCGACTTCAGCGCCGCCGGCTGCTTCCTTGACCTCAACGACGATGGGGTCGCCTGCGAATGCGCCGGGGTCTTTTGCCTTGAGTTCGTTGATCTTGGCCTTGATAGCGGCAAGGTCCTCGGTCTCCATGATATTGACGACGGTGATCTGTTCCTGGAAGCGCTTGATAGCCGCATCATTGAGGTTCTCAATGAAGGGGATAGCGCCTTCAGCACCGACGATCCTGCCGTCCTTGACGCCACTCTTGTGGAGGGCGACCATAGACTGGCCGGAGAGGTGGCCCTTGACTTCGGTACCACAGAGGATCATGAACCTGATGTTGGGGTTGGCGATGTAATTGGCGATGACCTTTTCAAGACCGAGATTCTCGGTCTTACAGGAACCGCACATCGCTGCGCCTGCATCA
>NZ_DATKKA010000001.1:0-50111 GCF_035543475.1 Methanoregula sp. | reverse complement strand
CCGCTGAACTGGCCGCTCTGGGTCTTGTCAGTCGGCTGGAATGATGATGAGTAGACCGTGAAGAGGATGTTGTCACCGACTGCGAGGTTGGTGGTTGCCGTGATGGTGAACTTGTCACCGACGTGCCTGTCGCCAACCGGGTTGACGGTGATAACCGGGGTCTCAATGAGGAGCTGGAGCTTGGTGTAGGTATCATCGACATTCGGGCTGTTGATGGCCTGTACCAATGCTTCTGCTGCATCGGATCCCTGTAAGCTTCCTGGGCCGGTGAGTGCAAAGTCTTCAGTCGGGTTACCTGAGCCTCCCTGCGGGACGCTGGTGTTGACGATGGTGTACGTGTTGGCACCAACAGTCATCTGTGCCGGGTAGACATCGAATACGCCGTTCTGCATCGGGTGCTGAACGACGATGAAGTACTGGCCTGCATACATGCCCGAGTTAGTTGCGCCCTTGACTTCGTACGAGAACGAGGAGTCAGAGTTCACGGCTTCAGTGGCGTAGTTCTCAAAGTTCTTGCCGAGGATCCAGATCGCAACACCGAGAGAGGGCTGGCCCTCTGCGGTACCGGTGATGTAGACCGGGTCTCCCTGGGCAACAGTGGACTGCGAGGCAGTTGCACTGACGAACGGCTTCTTGATGATGATGGAAACCGTGCCGTAGGCTGCATTGTTCAGGTTGTTTGCATCGTTGGGCTGGCTGACTGCATAGACCGTGTAGGTTCCTGCGTCAAGCGCAACGTCCGCGGTTCCCCAGTTCCAGGACCAGGTGTTGTCGCCATTGACTGCAACATTCTGGAAGGTGGTCGGGTCGCCGTTAACGACAGCATTGTTTCTCGGGTCAAGGGTTCCGATCTGGGCACCGTTGGTGGGCAGGTTCGGACCGGTGATGAAGAGGAAGGTGGTCTGTGACTCGGTGTTGGTACCGGAGAACTGGACCTCTTCGCCGAGGTAGTAGCTCTGTGAGCCGGCGGCCACGATGGTGACTGCGCCCTTCTGGACCTGAACCTTTACCTCATCGTACTTGTAGCCGGTTGCGCCACCGAAGTACTGCTCGACACGGATGGTGTACTGCTGGGCCTTGGTCCAGTTGGTCGTGGTGAACTGGACGGTCCTGGTACCGGTCTGGTCAAGGGACACGTTGGCGTACTCATAAGTACCGTTACCAAGGGCAGCGGACGTGGTTGCACCGTTGGTGTAGGCACCGTGTGCAACATCGTTCCAGATTGCAACACCATTCTGGTAATAATATCCACCGTTGTCTGCGATCGGAGTTGCATCGGTTGGATCAAGGACGGGCGTCCATAAGGCACCAGTGGTAATTGCTGGGTCCTGCACGATACCTGCCTGGTTCGGGGTGATGATGGGCGGCTGGTTGTCGTAGGTGCCGTCCATCGAGCTGGTGCCCTTTACCCACAGGTGGTAAACCGCGTTGGGCTTGCCGGTGATCGTGACCGAGAAGGGCTTGCTGCGGACAACAGAGTTAACGTTTGATGAGATCGAGACCGTGTTGGACACAATGGTGACTGTTACGGGCTGGCTGTCCGTCTTGCCGGTGTAGGTTGCGCCACCGTTGAGGTAGTTGTCTTGCATGCCGTTGAGATCGGACGAAGCATCAATGGTATACACGCCGGCCGGGTAGGCGGGCTGTCCGGTTGCGTCAACTGCACCCGTGGACCAGTTGGGTGCGATGTTGGCTGCGGTTGGGACGTTACCATCGGTTGTACCCCAGAACCACGAGGGCAGGGTAACATTCTGCTGGGTAAGCGAAACCGTGTTGAGAGCGCTGTCATTGTACACGGAGGTGAATGTGGTTCCTGAAGGGCTGACCAGATTAATATCGATGTTACCGGTCTGTGCCGCACCGGGGGTAATATCATTGTTACGAGTGGCCGGATCGAGTGCAGACTGCATGTTCGTGTTGATACGGAAGGCGAGGTTGTCCCCTTGGATCGCGGTACCACCGGTTACAACGGTTCCGGTGGTGAGATCCCAGACATCGACTTGGATACTCGGGTCCTGTACATTGAAAACTGCACCCTTTCCATCATATACTCCGGCCTTTACGCCATACCAGTTGCCCGGGTAGTTGCCGAAGGCAGTGGGTGAGACATAGAGAGAGCCCAGGTTGAGGGAACTCAATGGATAAGATGTTGTCGGCGCGGTTGTGCTTAGATCTGCAGCTGATGCCCACCAGCCGATCGAGTCATCTCCCGCAAGGGTACCTGCAATGGGAGTGAGGTTCAGTTGCTGTTCTCCAATATATACCACTGCACCCCTGCTGATAATCGTGTTGTTTACATCGGAGTACGATGCCGAAACCGGCAGTACTGCAACAAGTACAAACGCGACGAGTGCAATAAGTGCAATCGTTAATCGCTTGGTCATTCGTTTTCCTCCAAAGGTTACATCCTACATTTCAAGTCGGAGAAGATTTTTCGAAATATCCGAATAACAATTCAGTGAGATCCATTCCCACGTTAAAAAAAAATGTGAAAAATTTTCAATCATCTCTTTTGATGATGACCTTGCCGACCCCATATGCAATCAGGCCGGCGGCAACAACCCCCACAATCGCCGAGACATAATACCCGGGGGTCTGGGTTGGAATGGTTTCATGATCGCCGGGTAAATCATAGCCGTCTAAAGGAGCGCTCCAGAGACCGGTCATCTGCTGGAGTCCTGCCGGTACAAATCCTACTGCCTGCTGGAGTTCATCGGGGCCCCATTCCCCAAAGGCAGTCCCGCTTGCGATAAGTCCGATGGGCACAAGTACTATAAGACCAATCAGGGCAATGACGAGAACTTTAAAGGTCTTGTCCATATTGTTGAATACACTCATAACATCCATTCCCATCACCTCACGCCGGTGCCCCTCCCGGGCTGGCCTCCATTTTTGAATTTTTTTCAATTTCTTTGTAATTGAAGATGACCTCCGGACTGTTTTTCGCAATGTATGCAAACGCAAGGCCGGTAACGAGTAATTCCACCCAGCAGAAGAAACCGAAATGATCAATCAGCATTGCGGGTACGGTAACGTTGAGCCCGTAAGGCATGTAGAGAGGAACCCCGTCAGCCGTGTGTTCCAGGATTGGCTGGATGCCCATCTCAAACCCGGCAACTCCTGCGGCAATGCCTAATCCAAAGTACCCGCCAAGCGCTGCGGCGATGATCCTCCGGGTTGAGGCGATCGATGACTTCCCGGCGATAAGTTTATAGAGGAAGTATCCTACGAACGGGATAACCGTGCCCATGTTGAAGCAGTTCGCTCCAAAAGCCGTGATCCCGCCATCCCCGAAAACGAGGCACTGGATGAGGAGCGCGACTGAAGTTGTCACAACAGCCGCCCAGGGGCCAAGAATAATTGCAACGAGTGCACTTCCCACCGCATGTCCTGAGCTTCCCCCGGGCACCGGGACATTGAACATCATGATCACAAACGAGAACGCGGCTGCCAGTGCCAGGTACGGCACCTGTCGCGAACGAAGAGATTTCTGTACCCAGTACCCGGCGTACAGCCAAATCGGGATCATAATCAGGTACATGACGATAAAAGTCGTTGGTCCTAAATACCCATCCGGAATATGCATAACATCACCTGAATAGTATACTCATAGGGAGTTATAAAAAACTGTCGATTTAGTAACACTGACTACTACAAAATATCAAAAAGGTATTACTTATTGGGGGATTCCTGAGAGACGCATCGTCGTTATTTCTTTCATTATTTTATCAGGAATCGTGGCATCATTGTTTGTTTTGTACAACTTCCGGGTTTTAGGGATTTGTTCGCGAATGAATGTTTACCCCCTGTAATAATAGTGGATGACCCTGTACTTTTGGGGCGGACCACTATACTGGTCCCGGTAAAAGATTTACATCATTTTTAATACTGGTAAACCTCTTATGAAGAAACATAAGGCCGGGGGGATAAACAATCCCGTTCCCGTGCAGTGGTGTGCATACCCTATGAGCTCCCTTGAACTACGGAAATTTGTCGCTCCCGAACTGCTCGTCGGTGTTGGCGCACGCCATCTGGCCGGCAGGTATGCAAAAAATTTCGGGACAAAAAACGTACTGCTTGTCACGGACCCGGGAGTGAAGAAGACCGGGCTCGTCGATGGGATCTGCAATGACCTCCAGATGGCCGGGATAGAGTACGAGATCTATTCATCAGTCCAGCCCAACCCACGGGTTGAAAATGTGATGCAGGGCGCTGAGATCTTTTCGCAGGCGGGTTGTACTGCCCTCGTTGCCGTTGGCGGGGGTTCGGTCATTGACTGTGCCAAGGGGATCGGCATTGTCTCTTCCGAAAACCGCCCGATCACCGAATTCGAAGGGGTCGACCGGATCACCCTTCCGCCCCCTCCGCTGATCTGCATTCCCACGACTGCCGGCTCAAGTGCCGATGTTTCCCAGTTTGCCATCATCTCCGATCCCGTACGCAAGGTCAAGATCGCAATCATCTCCAAGGCGCTTGTTCCTGATGTTGCCCTTATCGATCCGGAGACCCTGCTCACCCTCCCGCAGGATCTCACCGCGTATACGGGTCTTGATGTGCTCACCCATGCCATCGAGGCCTACGTGTCCAATGCAAGTTCGCCGCTCACCGACCTCCATGCGCTCGAAGCGATCCGGCTCATCAGCAGGAACCTCGAACCTGCCGTGAAATCTCCCCACGACCTGCAGCTGCGGGTCGAGACGATGCTTGCCAGCCTGTATGCCGGCCTTGCGTTTTCCAATGCCAGTCTGGGTGCAGTCCATGCCATGGCACACAGCCTGGGCGGGTTCCTCGACCTCCCCCATGGCAAATGCAATGCCCTGCTGCTTGACTGTGTCATGGAATACAACTACCGGTCGGCATCCCGCCGGTATACCGACATCGGCGAAGCACTGGGACTTCCTGTCCACACGATGGCCGAGGAGGAACGGTGCACGGCGATCTGCCAGGAGATCCAGCGGCTCCGCAGGTCACTGGGGGTGACAGAAACGCTGGGATCCCTCGGTGTCACCGGCGATGCGATCCCGGTGCTCGCCGACCATGCCATGAAAGATGCCTGCATGGCCACCAATCCCCGCAACCCCCTCCGGCAGGAGATCGAGGCACTCTATGAATCCGCCCTCTGAACCGGCCGAAACCCGCGACATTCTCCGGGAACGGATCATCGGGATGGGGGAGACTTCGCTTCACAAGAGTTACTACCCTCTCCTCCAGCAGCGCCTTGCCGATCTCGAACGGTTCCGGGCGCTTATCGATGAAACAAACGATATGATCCTCGTAGTGCAGATCCCTGAAAACCGGTTTGTGGATGTCAACCATGCCTGCAGTGTCCGGCTGGGGTATGCAACCGCCCGGCTGCTTGCCATGGATCCGTTCAACCTGATCGCCCCCGCAAAGCGCGAACCGTTCCGTGAGGCCTTCTCCCGTGCAGCAGCAACCGGCGACCAGGAGAAGATCGAAACAGACCTCTGTACCTTGCATGGAGAGACGATACCGGCAGAGCTCCTGATCCGGTTTGTAACGTTCGATCGTCACCGGTACGGTGTTATTGTCGCCCGGGATATCAGCGAGCGGATACGGTACGAGCGGGAGCTTGTGGCCACCCAGAAAAAACTCAACCTGATCAATTCCCTCACCCGCACGGAGATCAAAAGTCAGGTCTTTATTGTCCGGGCGTATCTCGATGTCCTCCGCCATATCGCCAAACACCCCGAGGAGATTACGATCCTGGACAAGCTCCGGGATACTACCGGCGAGATACAGACGCACATAGAACTGGCCGAAAACTACCAGAAACTCGGGGTGCAGACCCCCCGCTGGCAGAATTTCAATGAGATCCTGCTCTATGCGCTCTCTCATCTCCCGCCAATCCCCCTTACCCGTACTACGGGTACGGACCGGCTGGAAATTCTCGCCGACCCCCTGCTCGAAAAAGGGCTCACCCACCTGATGGAATATATCTATACCTGCGGCGGGATTGCAGAGCCGGTGCGGATTGCAATCCGTGAAGCCGGTAACGGGCTTGTTATTTCCCTGCAAAAGGCGGGCACCGGTATCCTCCCGGAACAGAAGGGATCCCTGTTTGTCTGGGCGCCTGCAAAGACCGGGGGCCCCAACCTCTTTTTTATCCGGGAGATCCTCGATATCACCGGTATCAGTATTGCAGAGACCGGGGACCCGGGCCTCCTCTGTTTTGAGATCCGCGTTCCCCGGGGCGGGTACCGCATCTCGTGATCTCCCCCTTTTAAGAAGTCAGGTTTTTTTATGCCGGAATTTCACGCCGGATCTTCGGGATGAACAGGATTTTAATGTCGGAAAACCAATAATAATTGTGATAATCTCAGGGAATTTTTTATTGATTTTTACGAGGGAGGTTTTCCTTGACTGATACTTACGATGCATCCCACATCACGGTACTTGAAGGGCTCCAGCCGGTACGCGAGCGCCCCGCCATGTATATCGGGAGTACTGATACCCGGGGGCTCCACCACCTTGTGTATGAAGTCGTCGACAATTCCATCGATGAGGCGTTGGCCGGGTTCTGCAACCGTATCAGCGTTGTCATCAACAAAGACGGGTCGCTCTCGGTGGAAGATAACGGCCGCGGTATCCCGGTCGACACGATGGAGAAGAACCACAAGAGTGCCCTCGAAGTCGTCCTGACCGTACTCCATGCAGGCGGAAAATTCGACAAGGAGACCTACCAGGTCTCAGGCGGTCTCCACGGCGTCGGCGTCTCTGTCGTGAACGCCCTCTCGAACTGGCTCTCCGCCCGGGTGTACCGGGACGGCAATATCTACGAGATGCGGTTCTCGCAGGGAAAAACCACGTCGCCCCTCACGACCCGGGTAGAGACCCTTGCCGAACTTCTCGCACGGTACCAGCAGTGGTATGGCGAACCGGCACCGTTTGTCCGGGCCTCACCGGTATTGGCCGCCTCATCTTCCGGTGCTGTCACGGGCCAGGTTCCTGTTACAACACCCGGCACCATTACCGGTCAGCTCGATCTTACGACCGCCACCAATTATCCTCCCGGCAATGAACAGGAAGACCGGGCATCGCTTTTGGCGACCCTCGGCAACAAGCTGACCGGAACCCGGATCCACTTCGTTCCTGATGCTTCAATCTTCGAGACCACGACGTTCGATTATGACGTCCTTTCCCACCGGCTCCGGGAACTTGCGTTCCTCAATGCCGGCCTCACCATTATCATCACCGATGAACGGACCGGCGACTCGGCCACGTATTGTTACGCGGGCGGGCTTTCTGAGTTCGTGAAATACTTAAATGAGGGCAATGAAGTCCTTCACCCGAATCCTATCTACATCACCAAAAAAGACGCCGAAAACAAGCTCGACCTCGAAGTCGCGATGCAGTACACGACCGGGTACGACGAGAAACTCTATACCTATGTCAACTCGGTCAACACCCGTGAGGGTGGCACCCATCTCGAAGGGTTCCGGAGCGCCATTACACGGGGCATCAATGTGGTCGCGAAGAGGAACGGCATCATCAAGGAGAATGCCCAGATAACGCTCAGGGGCGAGGATGTCCGCGAAGGCCTGACCTCGGTCGTCTCGGTCAAGATGGCCAACCCCCAGTTCGAAGGCCAGACCAAGATGCGCCTCGGGAACAGCAGCGTGAAAGGCATTGTCGACTCGCTCGTTTATGCTGCACTTACCGAGTACTTCGATGAGAACCCGAACGTTCTGAAGATCATCATCGAGAAGGCACTCTCGGCAGCAAAGGCCCGTGAAGCCGCGAGGAACGCCCGCGAACTCGCACGGCGCAAGAGCTCGCTCGAATCTGCCGGCCTGCCCGGGAAGCTCTCGGACTGTTCCGAGCGCGACCCCGCAAAAAGCGAGATCTATATCGTAGAAGGGGACTCTGCCGGCGGCAGCGCCAAGCAGGGCCGTGACCGGAAGTTCCAGGCAATCCTCCCGCTCCGGGGCAAGATCCTCAACGTGGAAAAAGCCGGCGAGCACCAGATCCTGAAAAACGCCGAGATCCAGACACTGATTAACGCTATTGGCACCGGGATCGGGGAGAAGTTCGATCCCGAGCGGGCCCGGTACCACCGCATCGTCATCATGACTGATGCCGATGTCGACGGGGCGCATATCCGGACGCTCCTCCTCACGTTCTTCTACCGGTACATGAGAAAACTCATCGAGCTCGGGTACGTATACATCGCCCAGCCTCCTCTCTTCCGCGTCTCGAAAGGAAAGGAGGAAAAATACGTGTACAAAGAGGCCGAGATGCAGAAGGTCTCCGCCGCCATGGGAGAAAAGGGTGTCTCCATCCAGCGGTACAAGGGTCTTGGTGAGATGAACGCCCAGCAGCTCTGGGACACGACCATGGACCCCGAAAACCGGATCTTCCTCAAGGTCTCGATCGAGGACGCGTACGAAGCGGACGAGATGTTCAAGACCCTGATGGGCAAGGACGTGGAGATACGGAAAAATTTCATCATGCGCCATGCAAAGGAGGTGACGAACCTTGACATCTGAAGTCCCGCCAGCAGGCACCCCCGAGACCCACAAGACAGAACCGATCAGCATCGAGCAGGAGATGAAGACATCGTTCATCAACTACGCGATGTCGGTCATCATCCAGCGTGCCATTCCCGATGTCCGTGACGGTCTCAAACCGGTCCACCGCCGATCGCTGTACGCGATGTGGGACATGGGCAACACGAGCGACAAGCCCACGAAAAAGAGCGCGAGGGTGGTTGGTGACGTGATGGGTAAGTACCACCCGCACGGTGATGCATCCATCTACGACACCATTGTCAAGATGGCCCAGCCGTTTTCCTACCGGCACCCGCTCGTGCAGGGGCAGGGAAACTTCGGTTCCGTGGACGGGGATGCAGCAGCAGCGAGCAGGTACACTGAAGTACGGCTCTTCCCCTATGCCGAGGCGCTCCTTGAGGATCTCGATAAGGAGACGGTGGAATTTGTCCCCAACTACGATGAGTCGTTGAAGGAGCCGACAGTACTTCCCTCGAAGATCCCGAACCTTCTCGTCAACGGAACGGATGGGATCGCGGTCGGGATGGCGACGAAGATGCCGCCGCACAACCTCCGCGAGGTCTGTGCAGCGGTCAACCGGTTCCTTGATGAACCAACCGTCCCGGTAGAAGAACTCATGAAGATCATGCCGGGCCCGGACTTCCCGACCGGCGGCATCATGATGGGTATCGAGGGCGTGAAGAACATCTACCAGACCGGGCAGGGCAGGATCGTGGTCCGGGGTGTGGCTGAGATCGAGGAGACTGATGGTGGAAACCGGGGCGACCGGATCATTGTTTCCGAGCTCCCGTACCAGGTCAACAAGGCCCAGTGGATCACGGCCATCGCCGATATGGTCAAGGATAAGAAACTCGATGGGATCAGCGACATCCGTGACGAGTCTGACAAGGACGGGATCCGCGTCGTCTTCGAGCTCCGCAAGGGCACGATCTCGGCAGTCATCCTCAACAACCTGTACCGGTTTACCGCGCTTGAGTCCAGTTTCTCGGCATATAACCTCGCGATTGTGGACGGCACTCCGAAGCTCCTCAGCCTGCCTGCCCTCCTTGGGAACTTTGTGCACCACCGCATCGAAGTCATCCGGCGCAGGTCAGAGTTCGATCTCAACAAGTGCCAGGAGCGGGTCCACATCTTAAACGGCCTCCTTGCCGCTCTTGCAAGCATCGATAAGATCATCGCAGCGATCCGCGGTTCTGACACCGTGGACAACGCACGGCTTGCGCTCATCTCCGGGTTCGGGCTCGATGAACTCCAGGCAAACGCAATCCTCCAGATGCAGCTCCGCAGGCTCGCGGCGCTTGAGCAGCAGAAGATTACGGACGAGAAGGCCGGGCTCGAGGCCGAGATCACGAGGCTCAAAACAATCCTCGCAAGCGAGGAGAACATCAAGGACGAGATCCGGCGCGAGACCTCCGAGATCGCGCTTAAGTTCGGCGATGCGAGAAGAACGGAGATCGCGCTCGACTCAAGCGAACTCTCTACCGAGGATCTGATCGAGGACAAGATGGTGCTCGTCTCGATCACCAAGACCAACTACATCAAAAGGATGGATCTCGACACTTACCGGAAGCAGAAGCGGGGCGGTCACGGAATCACCGGTATGACCACAAAAGAGGACGACGTGGTAAGCTCGGTCTTCGCGGCCGGGATGAAGGACTTCCTTCTCTGCTTCACGAACATTGGCCGGGTGTACTGGCTGAAGGTGTACTCCATCCCCGAGAGCTCGCGGGTGGCCAAAGGCAAGCCGATTGTCAACCTCCTGAACCTGAAAGACGAGGTTGTCACGACCGTCATCCCGATCCGGGAGTTCCGGCCCGACCGGTACCTGCTCTTTGCGACAAAGCTGGGGCAGGTAATCAAGATCCCGCAGTCCGAGTTTGCCAACCCGCGGTCTACCGGGACAAACGCCATCCGGCTCAGGGAGGAGGACCAGCTCGTGGACGTCATCGCCACGGACAACACCAAGGAGGTTGTCCTCTCGACCCGTTTCGGGTACGGTCTCCGGTTCCACGAGGACACCGTACGGATCGTCGGCCGGGGTGCGTCAGGTGTCATCGGGATACGCTTACGGGAGAAGGCTGACACCGTCTGTGCCCTTACGGTTGTGGACAAGGACCACACCCTCCTCACAGTCTCCGATGTAGGGTTTGGCAAGCGGACCGAATTCGATGATTTCCGCGGCCACGGCCGGGCCACGATGGGTGTCAGGATCATGGTCCTCGAGCGCGAGGCCGTGGTGATCGAGTCGCGGGCCGTTGCCAATACCGACGAGATCTTTGTGATGACGGCCTCAGGTGTCGTCATCCGGACACCGGTCAGCGATATCCGTATCATTGGCCGGGGAACCAAGGGTGTCAAGGTCATGCGCCTTGGCGAAAACGACAAGGTCATCGGGGTTGCGATCGTGAATCCGGAATCCAGTGTCGATGAAGACAAGGATCCTCTGGCCTCCCCCCCGCCGGCCCCGTAATTTTTTCCTGCCGGTTGTTCCGAACCTTATCAGAACCTTTTTTAATCTCTCTTTTCCAAGCATGGTTGACGGAATGATCTCTTGACTCCCCGGCATCGCGACCATGGCATTACGGAATTCTACACCATCGTCCTGATCATCGTGCTGATCTGCATAGGCGTTGCTCTTATCCTGTCCGTTTCCAGCGGGTTTGTTACCGTGGTTCTCCAGAAACCTCCGGTCTTTGCCGTTCAGGCAAAAGCATCCTCACCCCTTCCCGGTAAAAGTGTTATCACCCTGTATCACCTGGAAGGTGACCCGATTGCCCTGGTTAACCAGTCCGCAACAGGCTCGTCTGCAGGAGTTTTTTTTACCCTCGAATCCCCCGATGGCGTAAAAGTTGCGGTACATCCCTCCCCGGGGATGGGCACAAACCTGTGGACCGAAGGAGGGACGGCGACGATTTATTACGACGGTTCCCGCTTCTGGGTCGCCGATAACCTTACGTCCCTGATCGCAAAGAACGGGTCCGGCGGAATCACCGATATACCGTCAGGGATCTGGATCATTTACATTACGGACCAGCAGACGCAGGTTGTCGTCAACTCACTGGCGGTGACGGTCTGATCAGACCCATTTGTCAAAAAGACGGTGATTCTCATGTTCCGGAAGATCATCAGCATATCAACACACAGCGAAGGAGAGATTGTTGACCTGACCGGGCAGGTAACTGCGGTAATCCATGAGAGCGGGGTACGGGAAGGTCTGGTCCATCTTTTCGTCCGGCACTCGACGGCCGCACTGACCACGATCGAGCATGAACCGGGCGTCCTTGCGGATCTGTCACGGGCCTTGTCCGTACTTGCCCCAGATCGTGAAGAATATGCCCATAACACGAGATGGGGTGACGGTAACGGGCGATCGCACGTGAAGGCGGCACTGGTCGGCCCGTCGCTGACCGTGCCGGTGACGGGCGGAGCCCTGGGCTGCGGCACGTGGCAGCAGATCGTGCTCCTGGAACTGGACGTGAATGCCGGCCGGGAGCGGCAGGTCGTGTGCACGGTGACCGGAGACTGATACCCGGGGAACCCCTGCGTGAACCTCTTTTCGGGAAGAACGTTTCCGATCACCAGGGCTCGCTGCTGCCGCAGGAAAAACCCTCTTTACCTTTCCCATGCAACACGTATTCCATGAGCTCGATCCTCCGGCGTCAGATCCTCAGGAAATGCACCAGCATGGATGTTCCCCTTGTCGGATTTGCGCCGGCCGATCGATGGAATCACCCGCCGTTTGAACCCTGGGTCCCGGAACCGTTCCGGCCTGCCGCCATCTTTCCCGGAACAAAGACAGTGATCGTGCTCGGGTTTCCGATCAGCCTGCCGATCCTGGACACTGCCCCGTCCATCTGGTACCACGAGCTGTACCACGTGGTCAATGAGATGCTTGATTCCTGCGGCTACCGGCTTGCGCTGTTTTTAACCGGGAAGGGTTATCCCTCGGTCTGGGTGCCCCGTGACGGGTACGGATCGATTGACGTCCTCAAAGAGAAGCCTGTTGCCTTCTTCTCGCACCGGCACGCGGCCTTCTGTGCCGGTCTTGGGAACTTCGGGGAGAATAATATGCTCCTCACCCCGCACTACGGCCCGCGGGCCCGGTTTGTCTCCATCCTCACCACTGCCGAGATCCCCGGCGACCCTCTTATTGAGGAACCACTCTGCACTCACTGCCGGCGGTGCACCACGATCTGTCCGGTCTCGGCGATCGGCGGAGGAGAGTACCCGGAGAACCTTACCGATAAGCATGCCTGTGCTGTCCGTGCCGGAACCCTCAAAGAGCGGTATCTCTCCCCCTGCGGCTGTTGCATCAGGGTCTGCCCGGTAGGGGATGACCGGCATCGGTATAACCGGGAGGATATGCGGATGTATGATGACAACAGTCCCCTGTCCGGACCGTACCGCAGCATCCGGGACCATGTCCGTTCCTACGGTTCCCGGTAAACCTTTCCAGGCCCGGTTTTATCCGGCGTTCATGACGTACTTTCAGGCGGTCCCGCACGGATGGACATAAAAAGGAAGTACCCGACAATGGCAAACGTGATGACCGGGGATACGTACGCCGGGATCTCTGCCCCGAAACTGTCGAGGAGCATAATCACGCCAAGGCAGAAGATCGAGTACATGGCCCCGTTCTTGAGATACCGGTAATTCCGGATGTTCTCCGCGTTCCTGACCGTGAGTTCCCGGACTATCAGTGCCCCGATCCCGTTTCCGATGATGATGAGCGGGACCGACAGGGTAAAGGCAAACGCTCCCGTTACCCCGTCAATGGAGAACGTGGCATCGATGATCTCAAGGTAGAAGAGCTTGCTGATATCGGACAGGTCTCCTGTGACCATCTTCTTTTCCTGCTCCTCAGCGCTCTGGCGGAAACCGTGGACAATAAAGAATGCGGAGGACCCGATCACTGCCCCAAACGCCATCAGCGGATTTCTCCCAAGGGCAAGCCAGACAATCGCTGCCAGAAGGATCGAGACCACGGCGAAGAACCAGACCCCTTTCGTGGCGATATAGCGTTCGCCCCGGATCCCGAACTCTTTTTTTTCCAGAAAGAGCCAGTGGAAGAAGAGGAAGACCAGGAACGTGCCTCCGCCAACGAGAAGGACGGGGGCAGCCTCTGCTACCGCGGCGATGACCGCGGGATCGCTTGAAAATGTTGCCGTAAGTGCCCCGACCGGCCCCAGTGAAGGTGCCGAGGCCCAGACGATCAGCCAGGGCAGCATGCCCCGGATGACAAAGACGGCAAAGAGAAGACCCCAGACCAGGAACCAGCGCTTCGCCCTCTCCGACATGGTCGAGAGCACCTCGGCGTTGATGATGGCATTATCGATGCTTGTGATGGTCTCAAAGAGACAGAGCCCGGCGATGGTTAAGAGGATCGAGAGGATCTCCATGCAACAGTATCCATTTGGCGCCACACCGGTATTAATCTTGGCAGACCCCCGAAGGTTCCCCCAAAACAACCGTGCAGGTCATCGGGCATGACCCGGCGTTACCGCTGTTATTAAAGCGCCGCATGGCGCAATCCGGTATACAGCAGGTCTGGATATGGTCTTCGACTGCCAGCAGTGTGGGGAGTGCTGCAGCCACCTTGGTCTGGTGCACAGTATCACCGCGGATCACGGGAACTACGAGTTTGTCGTTTTCAACCGGTACACCAACGAGTCTGACGTGGTTGTGGTGGACCCGGACAAGCATGCCCTCTATGACGACCGGAGCATTTTTCTTGAACTGCCCGAGGCCTGCCCCTTCTTCCGGCACCAGCCCGGATCGGAAAAGGCATTCTGTACCGTGCACCTCACCCGCCCCGAAATCTGCCGGGACTACGGCTGCTGGCGACTCCTGATCATCTCCCGGACCGGCCGCCGGGCGGGCAGGATCATGTTCTCCCGGTTCCTCTGTTCGGAGGATCCGCTGGTGAGCCGGATTTTCGAAGAATGCATTGATCCGGTACAGGAACCCGACGATGCAAAATGGGATGACCTCGTCATCAGGGTGCTGATGGAACGGGGGTACACGGTAAAAAAATAGGTCTGCTGCCGCGCCCGGGCGCATACCGCTCTCAACAATATGAACCATACTCATATTTGCGGGGTGGATCACCAAAAGATACATTACAGGGCCTCTGCTTATAGAAGAAAAGAGAAGAAAACCCGGCGCTTGAGCCGGATTAGTGTTGACCATGACCGTTTGTGTCAGCAACGATGACGATGATGAAGAGGATAAACGGGTTGCGTTCTCTCCTCTTTTTATGGTAAAACGCTGTGCCATTCCTGCAGCGATCAGGGTTTGTGAACTGTCTTTTCTCCGGGCTGCTCCTGCTGTACCGGAACTACCCGGCCCCCGGGGAAGATCAGCGGGGATTACCTGCGGGCTGATCTGCCGATGAACGATAGGCTGGACGCTTCAGCAGGGAGCGGATCCCTTCCTGAACCCGGGGACACCCCACTCTCCGGCCCGATTGCCCGGTCCGCCCTGAGAAAGCGGGCAGGGATGCCCGATGCCCCGGCGCAGGTTCATCCCCGGAAGGATCGCCCGATGGTCCGGGACTCGCTTGCGGTGATCCGGAGGGATCATGTCAGCCATGTGGTGGCGGAGGATTATTCGTACAAGTCCGAGGCCTATTACACCATCCTTGCCCGGGAACAGGCGGGCGAACCGATCCGGCCTTCCAGCCGCGACGTGCTCGATGCCTTTGTCGTGCCGGTCTGCCTCGAGCGGGCGGAGCGGGCCGGTATCCCGGTGGTCGAATGGGGGATCTCCCAGGCCTATGTTCCCCTGCCGGCCATCCTGTATGGTATCAACTACTTTGCCACGGCAACCGATTATGCCGTGGTCCGGGATGCTGATCAGGCAAAGGACGTGATCAAGCACATCACCAACAAGGGCAAGTACCCCTTCTGCTACCAGAAGATCGAGGACGAGGCTGCGATCAGCACCTGCACGGCGGTCTTTGGCAGGACCACGGGGAGCTGCGCACCGATCGCCGGCTACGCGGAGAAACTTTATGAGATCTTTTCTCTCCCCCTCGTCAACATGGTCTTTGTGCGGACCGGCGAAAAGTTTGCCCTCTCCTCCCTCGCCCCCACGCGGTACACGCGCCTCTCCCCGGGCGAGCGGGCCTTCCTTGCCGCATACCGGGATCACCAGGAGTTCCTATGAGCCGCCTTGGCATCTTCGTGGACCGGAAAACCCTCTCCAACGCGGAGCAGCTGACGGCCCTTATCCACTGCCGGGACGTGGCGGAAGCAATGGGGCACAACGCTGAGTTCCTCTTCCCGGTGGACATCAGCAAGATCCCGAGGATGGACGCGCTCTTCATCCGTGCCCGCACCGATCCCAAGAACATCACCTACGTGGCGGCACGGATGGCGGAGTTCCATTGTATTCCCGTGATCGATGACGCGAATTCCATCCAGGTCTGCGGGGACAAGGTCAACATGTACTCCCACCTGCTCAACAGGAAGGTTGCCCTCCCCAGAACCGTGTTCCTCTCCAAAAACGATCTTTCCGTCGAACGGGTCACGGAACTCTTCGACACACTGGGAACGCCGCTCATCATTAAGGAGCCGTCGACCTCGTTCTCGCTCCGGGTGGAGAAGGTTGCCGATATTGCGGAATTCTTCCGGGTAGCCCGCCGTTTCATCAAGTTGTCGGACCGGATCGTAGTCCAGCAGTACGTGGAGAGCACGTACGACTGGCGGGTGGGGGTCTTGGGCGGGAAACTCCTGTACGCCTGCAAGTACACGATCCCCTCGGTGACGTTTAAGATCCAGGCCTCGGTGAACGGCCATATTGTGTACTGCGGGGTGGAGAGCATGCCGGAAGCCTCCGTCCCGCCCCACGTGGTGCAGCTCGGGATCGATGCGGCCCATGCCATCGGGAACGGGCTGTATGGTGTGGATATCAAGAACAACAATGGCGATGCCTGCGTGATCGAGGTAAACGACAACCCGTCGCTGGAGAGCGGCGAGGATGCCTGCTACCCGCGGATCTACGAACAGATCATCAGCCACCTTTTTGCAGCGTGATCAGCCATGACGGAGAACTGGCTGCTTCGTGCTGAGGCTATCTGCATGGCCTGCGGGGGACACTGCTGCGATGAGGCACATCCCCCCATTACCCGGGACCGGTACCAGTCCCTGATCGCTGCCGGTATCCCGGACACCTGCTTCGAACACGAGGGATACCTCCGGCTCCGCGCCCGGCCCGATGGCACCTGTATCCTCATGAAGGAACAGAAGTGTACCTGCCATGCGGTCAAGCCCGAGACCTGCCGGGCCGGGCCGTTCACGTTCGATGTGGAAGGTGAACGGATCCGGATCTTCTTAAAACATGCCTCCATCTGTCCCCTCGTCCCGCTCCTCAAAGAAGAACCTGCTGCATTCCGCCTGCAGTACGAACGGGCTGCAGAAAATATTGTGCACCTCGTTACCGGCCTGTCGGGCACAGAGATTGAGGCGATCAACCGGATCGAAGAGCCGGAGACGGAACTGGTTGCAGAACTTCCATGGGGGCAGCGGTTCTTATGACGGTCGGGACAGAGCACGAGTATTCGATCAACGACCCGCACTTTACGGCGCTTCCGGTCTCCGACCAGATCCTGAAATCGATCAGCGGACGGTTTGAAAGCGAGATCCGTTTCGGCGAGGTGAACCTGGGAAAGGAACTCCAGAAGACCGTGCTTGAATTTGTCCCGCGGACCCCGGCGGCCGGCCCGGCGGCGCTGGAGGCCATGCTTCTTTCGGGTATCGCCAAATTCTACCGCGTCTTTCCTGACCAGTACCACCTCCTCGGGCTGGGGATGCACCCTGCCCTTACCCTGGACCGGGCCGTTGTCTGGGACCATGACGAGGGAGAATACTACCGGACCTACGACCGTCTCTTCAATATCCGGCAGCACGGGTGGCTGAACATCCAGGCACTCCAGATCAATCTCTCCTATGCCGGGGAAAAAGACCTGCTTCGGCAGTACAACCGGATCCGCAGCCTCCTCCCGTACTTCATCGCCCTTGCGGCCTCGTCGCCCATGGTCGAGGGCCGCCTGACCGGGACCATGGACAACCGCCTGGTCTATTACCGGGAGAACCAGAAGGAGATCCCGGGGATCTGTAACGGGATCATCCCGCCCCGGCTCCGGTCCGTCAGAGAGTACCGGACAGCGCAGGAAGAGATCTACGCACAGCTCCGGGCACGGGACGCCGGGATCCTCTGCGAGGAATGGCTCAATTCGAGCGGGCTTATTATCCGGTTCTCCCGGGGCTGCCTGGAGATCAAGGCGCTGGATGAGCAGGAATGCGTTCGTTCCGATATGGCCTTTGTCGCATTTGTTTCCTCCCTCCTCCGCTGCCCGGCGCTCCCGGTGGAGACCGATCAGGATGCCCTGCTTGCCCTTACTGAGGCTGCGATCGGGAAGGGTACTGCCGGTCTCCGGGAGGAACTGGAGGCACTCTACCGGCACGCATGGCAGGAGGCAACCGCCGAAGAGCGACAGTACCTGCCGGTCATCCGGCACCGGATTGACCATGGCAGCCTCGCCGAGCAGATGGCCGGGCAGTTCCGGGAGGAGCAGGCAACCGGACCGGTCCTAGCCGGGATGGCCCGGTGCCTCAGGCAGAACAAGCCATACGGGATGAGATAAGATCCCGCCCCTTTTTGGGAGTATCCTCACATCAGGGACAATCCTCTTTTACCCTGCCCCGGCAATACTTTCCTTAAACGGAGACCTGCTCTATGACACGCACCCTGCTCTCGGAAGCGGAAGGTTACGAACTGCTGAAACACTACGGGATCCCGGTACCCCGGTTTGCGGTCGTCACCACCGCGGATGAGGCAGAGAAGGCAGCAGCAGGGATGGATTTTCCGCTCGTGGCAAAGATCCTCTCACCGCAGGTTGTCCACAAGAGCGATGCGGGAGGTGTGGTCACCGGGATCACGTCAGCCCCAGCCGCACCGGCAGCATTCCGTACCATTGTGCAGAATGTAAAAGCAGCGTACCCTGACGCGGAGATCCGGGGGATTATTCTCGAAGCGCAGCAGGACCCCGGCCTGGAACTGA
The DNA here is from genome assembly GCF_035543475.1 of Methanoregula sp. Taxonomy (GTDB): domain Archaea; phylum Halobacteriota; class Methanomicrobia; order Methanomicrobiales; family Methanospirillaceae; genus Methanoregula. The sequence goes on along the minus strand of NZ_DATKKA010000001.1, from coordinate 31,520 downwards.
TCATCGGCGGGAAGACCGACCCGGCGTTTGGGAAGGTCATTACGATCGGCATGGGAGGAACGCTTGTGGAACTGATCCGCGACGTGGCCATCCATCTCCTCCCCGCGAGCGATGAAGCGATCCGCTCCCTGGTCCTCGGCCTGCGGGGATATCCCCTGATCGCTGGTTTCCGGAACACCCCGCCCCGGGACGAAGCAGCACTCCTTGCAGTCGCCGGGGCGCTCGGGCGGATGTTCCTCGAGCACCCGGAGATCGAGGAGTTCGATATCAACCCGGTGATCCTGTATAAGAAGGGTGCCTGTGCGGTGGATGCCCGGATATACACAAGCGATCTCCCGGTAACGTCCCGGGAAGACCCGGCCGATGCGGTGCCACGGGACAGCCTGTTCCGGATCGGATCGGTGGCCGTCGTCGGTGCTTCCCAGAACCCGGACAAGGTCGGGTATGCCATCTGCCGGAACATGCTCGCCTTCCCCGGCGCCTTATACCCGGTCAACCCCGGCAATGCAGCGATCCTGGGGAGGACTGCCTACCCGTCGCTCTCTGCCATCCCGGGACCGGTAGATGCAGCGGTTATTGCGATCCCGGCAGCCGGCGTTCCGGCGATCGTCGAGGAGGCGGGCAAGAAGAAGATCCCGCTTGCGATCATCGTCTCCTCGGGCTTCCGGGAGACCGGGCCGGCAGGAAAGGCACTGGAAGACCAGGTGATCGCCGCTGCACGGAAGTACGGTATCCGGGTGATGGGCCCCAACTGCCTGGGCTTCATGCTCCCGGCGCAGGGCATCAACACCACCTTCGATCCTGTCTCTCCCCGGACCGGTTCCATTGCGTTTGTCTCGCAGAGCGGGGCAATCATAACCACGATCGTTGACTGGAGCCTGCCCGAAGAGATCGGGTTCTCCGCGGTCATCTCGGTGGGAAACCAGCTCGATCTTACGTTCGAGGACTTCGTTGCCTGGACGGGCGCCGATCCGGCAACGAACGCCATCATCCTGTATGTCGAGGAGATCCGCAACGGGCGGCGTTTCCTGGACGTGGTCCGCCGGATCACCCCCACCAAGCCCGTGATCGTGATCAAATCCGGTTCATCCGCGATCGGGCAGAAAGCCGCCTCGTCGCACACCGGCTCCCTCGCCGGCAGTGCGGAGGTGTACCTCGCGGCGTTCCGGCAGGCGGGGATGATCCCGGTCCGCTCGATCCGGGAGGCGTTCCAGGCTGCAGAACTCCTCGCGTCCGAAGGCTACCCCACCGGTACCCGGGCCGTGGTCATCTCCAATGCGGGCGGGTTTGCGGTGCTCTCATCGGATTATGCCGAACGGTTCGGGATCGAGCTCGTGCACTTCCCGGATGACCTTGTCCGTGAACTGGACGCGGTCCTTCCCCCGGCATGGAACCGGGCCAATCCCATGGACATGGTCGGCGATTCCCACCCGGACCAGTACGCAAAGACCTTTGATATCCTGATCCGGCACCAGGACCTCTGGGACATCGCGTTTGTGATCGCGGTCCCGACCGCGATCTCGAACCCCATCCGGGTAGCAAACGAGCTGATCCGGTTCTCGACCCACACGAACAAGATGATCGTGGGCTGCATGATTGGCGGGGATTCCATGAAGACCCCGCAAAGAATCCTCCGGGAGGCAAAGATCCCCAACTTCCCCGACCTCGAGGATGCCTTCCGCGCCGTGGGAAACATCTGCCGGTACACCTGCCGGAATGCAAACGGGCATCCCGGGTGCCCGAAATAATCTCGTCCCTGAACGGCCGGGCTTTCTCTCCCGTAACTCCAGCCATCCTATTATCATATATACCGGAGGGGATCATGTTCACGCATGAACCTCCGACTGTTCCTCGTTCCCGTCCTTCTCCTGGTGCTGGGGCTGTGTGTTGCCGGCTGCACCCAGCCGGATACCACCCCGGCAGTGCCTGCTACGCCCACCGTGATTCCCGTTACCGCCGTTACCGCAGCCGCGGCCACCCTGCCCCCGGATTCCGCCACACCGGAGCCGACAGGGGTCCTTCCCTCCTACTGGAGCGTGAACGTGCAGGCCTATAGCAACGGCATGGCCATCAACCCGGAGATCATCATCGCTTTCCGGGGCGGGCAGGGCATGAACCTCGTCCCGCAGATCAAGCTCAAGGTAACGCGGTCGGATGGTGTTGTCGAGACCGGGGAGATGGACGAACCGTTCTCTATGGGCCAGAGTGTTACCTTTGCCGCAACCACCGGTTACCAGGACCGGGCCGAGGCCTGGGCGATCACACCGCAGGGAGATGCGGTCAAGATCCTTGACCAGTATGTGCCGTTCCGGTCCTATAATACCGGATAACGGGTCTTGTGAAAAGCCGGGGAACATCTTTCTTTTTTTTAATTTCCTGCCGGGTAATCGATCCTTTTCCGGAATCTTTTCGCTCTTGACCCGGGCGTTTCCGAAAACTGTGAGTCTGGATGCTATCATGGGGGTCCCCTTCTGTTTTTGCGAGGACCCCCATTGGGATAAAGGGGGTACCTTTGATCTGCGAATGTTGAAAGGGACTCCCCCTTAGGGTCCAATCAAGGGGGTCCCGCTTATCATTGAGGAAAGGGGAAGCCCCGATCCCCTCTCACCTGAAGGTTCAGTGGAAATACAGGTTTTTAAACTGGAACTGGTAAAGGGACTCCCGCTTTATGCTGAGCAAAGCGGGTCCCGGTTATTTTTTTGCAGAGACCCCCATGGGGGGTAGAGGGGACCCACGATTTTTTCGAAGGGGTGCCAGTTTTTTCAGAATTAACCGTTCGCGATCCGATCATTTTTGGAAATCTTCCGCTGCCTGATCGATCATTTTTAGAAATTGCCGGCCCGTGATGCGATCTTTTTTACAAATCTTCAGGTCGTGACCCGATCTTTTTTTGAAATCCTTCGCACCCTGGCCGGACTTTTTTACCGAACTGGCGTACGGTTTGGCATGGCTCCGCCGGAGAATGTGATAATTATTCGTGGGTCAGGGCGTTTTTCCGCAAAACCGTATCGATCATTTTCAAAAATCTTCAACTATTGAGTCGTTCATTTTCCGGAATCCTCCGCTGTCTGATCGATCATTTTTAGAAATTGCCGGCCCGTGATCCGATCATTTTCAGAAATCCTCAGCAGCGTGATCGATCTTTTTTTGGAATTGCCAGCTCCTGAACTGATCTTTTCCGGAAAAGTGCGGGTGGCCGTACGGAGCTGCCGGATGGGGAAACGGATCCAGAGCATGGGGGCTGTCGCCCCCTACCCCCACGAGAGAAGAGGGGGTAGAATCGCGAATGAGATAATTTCAGTATTCTGCCTAAAAAAAGCCCGTAAAACCGTCCGATTCCAAGGGGAACTTTTTTGAGCCTTTATTGCGCGTTATTCGTGAAAATAAACCCAAATTGAGGCCCATATAATGCGCATAAACGGTCCATAAAGCCATTCCGGCAGCCTCTTTTTCCGGGATTGAACAAACACCCGTCCGGGCCCAGGATCGGGCCTTAGAATCGCGATACGTGAACGCTATATTTTGTCCGATTGCAAAAATACGGCTGATTTGGGCTTATTTATAAACGGAGCCCGATACGGGCTCCGATGGTCTCCCGAAAAGGGTCATCCGGGCTCAATTCGGGCCCGGAATAGGGTAGGTCGGATCGGGTGGATTGGGGGGGTTATGCCTGCATCACCTTCGATGTAGGATACCCTGTGGCGGGTGAGAGATATTCAAATGCATGGGGCAAAAATGTCGAAGATGCCAGCGTACGGAATCCCTTCAAGATTTTTTCCGGGCTTTGGGGCAGAGCGATGTCCAACGCGCAAAACGCCTCGCCGGGTTTTGCGCTACGCACTTACCGGGATCCGGATTTTGATCAAGGCACTTGTCCGGTTGTTCCCCCTAGCGAGACGGGTGTGGCTGTGCCACCCGTCGAGCGCGAGGGGGCGGAGGGGGCGCATGCTCGCACAGTAATATCTCGGCTCATCAGTTTAGATCTATAAGTTCATTTAAAAAGTCACAGCTAAAAAAAATCATTGTAACTGTAAACTATTTTCAGGCATATAATCAAAAATGAGGGAAATAACCAAGGAGATAGAAAATACTGTTAATGCGGTACTTGCTCCAAAAAGGACGGTGTTTGTAACCATGGTTGTAAGTGAACCATAACTAACAAAATAGGAGAAAAGACATGCAAATAGACTAAATGATGATGCTAGACTTATTTTCAATATAGATTTTGATTTCGATTCCTTGAAATTTGGATTTATTCCCATAGCCGCAAATGCTACGGCAATTATTGCTAAATTTATCGTTATATATGCGTTTAGGATATTCCGTATACCATCGATAGGTGGCGTTTCGACAATTATGGCGCCTATCATGAATATGATTACGGCAATGAAATATGTCTCGATCCATCGCTTTGAAGGAAAGCTCATGTGGGTTATTGTCTTAATGTCAAATGATTAACTTTGTCATTGTATATTTATCACAATTTGCCGTGTATTCTTTTCCCCAAACCTCATCCCTCACAACGTAATCTTCTTCAAGATCTGCCCGTTCTTGAAGATCGTGATCCCTCCCCCGCTCTGCGAGACCACGATGCCCACGGCCCGGGTCACGCTCGTGATGGCGGCAACCGAGTTGTGCCGGGTGCCCATCCCCTTGGGGAGGGTCACCTTGCTTGAGTCCACCGTGATGTAGCGTCCTGATGCCTCGATGAACCCGTCGCCCGAGACCACAAATGCCCCGTCGAGCTGGGCAAACTCCTTGATGTTCTCCTTGAGGTCGGAGTTGGTGACCATGCGCATCTCGGGGACATGGCCCTCGAATGCATTGAGCATGATCTGGCGGGACTTTGCGAGCACGTTTTTCGTATCCCCGATGAGGAAGGTTGTTCCAACCGGTTTTCCTTCCCTGCCCTCGATCGAGATCTCGGTGCAGATGTGGAAGACGGAATCAAAGACCTCTTCCCGCACATCGGTATCGGCTACGACCTGGTCTTTCCAGGTATCGGTGCTGATCCGCACTTCGCCGGTCCGTTTGCGGTCGGTGATGTCATGGCCGATGCAGAGCACCTCTACGATATGGCCCTGCGAATCGCGGATTGCCTTGTTGATCCATGCAATCCAGACAATGTCCCCGTTCCGCCGGATATTCTCGCTCACGTTGATCGCGTACCCCTCGGCATTGAACCCGAGGTCGTTTGCCATCATCGAGAGGTCGTGGCCGCCCCGGTTCTTCTCGGGAGCAATGGTCCCGACCACGTTCTTCCCGAGAAGGCCGGCCTCGGGATAATCAAAGAACGCCGCCGCATAGGTGTTGACATACGTAATGGTGCCCTGCATGTCCATCCGGACGATGATGCTCTGGGTGTTCTGCATCATCTCGCGGTACTTTGCCTCGCTCTCCTTGAGGGCATCGCGCATCTTCTTTTTGTCGGAGATATCGGTGACCACTACGGTGCCGCCTTTCTTTGCATCGAGCGGGTCGAGGAACCGGGCCTGGAGGGTGCAGGCAAGGATGCTCCCGCCCGGGCGGACGAGTTCGCAGTCGGCACAACCGTTCCCGAGCACGTCCCGGTGGATCTGGAGGTCCCGGCAGACCTGCCCGTATTCCTCGTCGCTCACAAAGAGCGAGCGCACCGGTTTTCCCACGATGGCAGATTCCGGGACACCCAGGAGTGCCGCAAGCGGGTGGTTGACCCATTCGATCGTCTCGTTGCGCATCTGGAAGATGCCCAGCGGTGTTGCCGAGAGGATCGCGGTCAGCTGGTCGTTCTGGAGCTTGATGTCCCGCTCCGATTTCTTGCGCAGCGCCGCCTGCTTGATGAGGGTGACCAGATCCGCTGCCGGTGACCGCAGATCGGCTGCACGGGGGAGAGCGATCTCGGAGCCGTTGCTGACCTCTACAAAAGCAACCCGGCTCTCGCCCTTCCGGTGGAAGAGGATGACCGGCGTAGGGTTGCCCATGGAACGCAAATAGCGCAAAAAGCCGATGCCATCCATGTCCGGTACAAACTCGATCCCGTTGACCGGTGAGATGTCCTCGTAACAGACAATGACATCGTAGGTCCGGCTCTTGAGCTTCTCGATCGCCTGCTTGGTGGAGGCAACTATCTCCGGCCTCATCTCCCCGGTCTTTTCAAGGACCGGGCGGAACTGGGCGAGGAATTCGGTATTATCGTCAACAAACAGGACAGAGATCATCGGGTACCCGCGGGACCCGGATTTTCACCGGGGGTGTATACTTATGAGATGGATGGTGGAGAAATAAATAGTTGACTTTCGCGGGGGGAAATTGCCGATATGGCGCAATTTATGGCCGGAATACCCGGGGACTCCCCGTCCGGGCATTATTTCCGGGTATCTTCGTCCTGCCCGGTTTCCCCTTCCGGCCCATCATCGGAATTGTCCAATTCGGTCTCCCCGGTCTCGAATGTTCCGTACATGAGCCAGAACCCGGTAACCACGATCACCGGGATGCCGACCGGGACCGAAGAGCCGTGACTGTTGGCAAGGGCAGGGCCGTACTCCACGATCACCGCGGCAAAAAACAGGATCCCGCAGAGCACCGTGAGCACCCCGGCAGGGAAGACAAGGTTAGACTGATGCCGGAACGCAGCGACGGCAAGGGTTATCGCCGCAGCAACAAGAAGGAGCGCCCCGAGAATCCAGACAATGGTCGAATACGCACTCGCTCCCTTCAAAATACCGCCAGTCACATAGTGGAGGTCCTTGTGGATCAGGATCAGGCTGTTGCCCATGGAGCTCTGCTGGTACCGGAAAAGCGCCCACTGCACGCCCTGGGCCAGGTTGTCACCGATCACATAGATGTTGAGGGGGATGCACAGGAGCAGGCACTCGCAGATCAGCGGCAGGGTCAGGCGGGTCATGAAAGAGAAAAGGAGGTATTACCGAAAAAAAATCTGTTCACTTGTTGCTGCTCCCGACAATGGCAAGCTGGTACATCCAGTCCATCAGGGGATGGCACTCTTCCACAACGCATTCAAGGTCGCAGGCAATGCAGGGGATGAGCTCATCGCCGGCGAGCAGGTTTTCCGGGTGGACCGGCTGTCTTTTTGCCTTGAGAAGGTAGGTCTTGATGCCTTCTTTCTTGAACTCCACCCGGTCGATAAGGCCGCTGTCTTCGAGTTTTTTGACGATCCGGGAGCACTTCCGGCTGTCCACCCCGAGTTCCTTCCAGAGCTCGCTCTGGAGGACGCCCTCAGGATGCGACTGGATCAGGGTGAGTGCTTCGTCTTCAGGTTCAGGCATTGCTGGTACTCGCTCCTTTTCCTTTACAGGACCGGGGCAATGGTAAGAATATTGTTGCCCCGGATGACGACCGTGCCCAGGCTTCTCCCGCGCTCGTTGTTGACAAACTCGATCGTCTCGTCCATGTGGATATTGAGGTACTCGTCGACTGCGATAAGCCGGCCCTGCAGCTTGCGCCCCTCATCCTTGATCTCGACCAGGATCTTGGAATCCACGAGGGCAAATACTTTCTTTATCGGCAAAACAATTCCGTTAACCATCTGTGCTGATTTGGGCCGTAAGATAATTAAAGTTTGCGCGGGGTAAAAAGGAGGAGCGTATGCCGGCATGGAACACGGCTATTATCGCCGGCCCTGTGCCCTTATTTCTCCAGGGGCTCCCACCGTTTTTCCAGCGCCTTCTCCACCGCCGGCAGGGTTGTGTACTCCATCTCCGAGAGAGAGAGCCGGTGGGGCTCGAAGGGCCCCTGTGCCCGGATGGTGTCGGCCAGTTCGTTGCACCGTGCCCGTACCCGGTCAAACCCGGGGTCGTCGAACATGTCCGCGGGGCCGATCAGCTTGCCGTCAGTGACCTGGAACCCGAAGCAGACCACCCGGGGAGGGCCGTCGAAGCGGGTGCAGTTGGCATCGCAGAGGCCGACCGGCATGAACGGCCCGTGGTGTGACCCGCGCATCCAGCCGGCCACGAGCACCGGGATGGTGAAAGGCTCCAGCACCTCGCCTACTGCCGGAAGACCGCTCTGGGCCCGGACGATCATGACGGGGTCGTCCTTGCCCACGTACCGCCCGGCCATCATGTTGAGGCGCTGGGTGCTTGTCGAGGCTGCGATAGTCCCGTCCTTTTTGAATACATGCTTGATCACGTAGCGTGACGGCGCCCCGATGTAGGCAAGCAGGCTGTAACTCTCCTCCGGGCAGGAGAAAGAGATCTTCCGTTTCCCGACAAGGTCATGGACCTCGAAGACAAACCCAGCGGTAAGGGAGGGATCGATCACAAGGCCTGCGGTATTGAAGGGATCGGCAAAGATCTTGTACAGGTAGAAGTTCCACGCGCCGGGCTCGGTCTTGTCTGCCGCAAAGATAAGGACGGGATCGGATCCCCGCTCCTCGAATTCCATCTCGGCGACGCCCGGGCCCATGCCCCGGACGTTCCCGCAGAAAGCATCGGCGAGCATGTCCTGTCCTGCCCCGTACAGCCTGAGCTCCTTTGCCACCTTCGTGCATGCGAGGAAGACGTTCCATGCGAGTTTGTGGATTGCTTCGCTGTCGACCCCCTCGCGGTGGGTCATGACCAGTTCGAGATCATCCCCGCAGTGGGTGACAAAGGAATCGACGAGGAGCTTCCCCCGCTCGGCTTTCAGCATCTGTGCTGCCGTTTCGAGCAGCTTGGGATGGGTGCGGGAGTGGCCGGGGAAACTTCCCACATCCGCCTTAATAATGGAGATCGTGGTCCGTGGCATACGTGTTCACATCTATCTGATCACACGGGGATCCTAAAAATGGTTGGGGGAGAAGGAGACTAAAACAATCTGCAAAAAAAGAATCAGTGCAGGGACTTACGGATAGCCGATGCGGTGCCATAGGCGCTGAACGCCTTAAAGAATACCAGGCTTTCTGCATAGGCCATCGCCTGCATTGCCTTGTTCGTGGCATCGTCAACCGCGTAGATCTCCTTGTAAAACTCTTTTATCGCCATCTTGCAGTTGCCGTCAACGATCTGCCGGTCCTTCTTGCCCGGGTTTGCGGGCCGGTACTTCTCCAGCGTCCAGTCCACGATGCTCTTGTAGAGATCGGGCTCGTAGATCTTCAGGACCCCGAATGCTACGTCCTGCCAGAAGGTCCCGACATTTCCCTTGATGATGTCCCCCTTGGGGAAGTGCAGGTTGATGAGGTCACGCGGGGTGCCGGTGATACCATGCTGGGCGATCCCGACGTTCAGGTGGTTGTCGCGGAGCGCCCGGGCAATCTCCTTTGTGCGGTTGATATCGATCGAGAGCTGTTCCACCACGTTGCCGTTCGCATCGTACGCATGGCCGTGCGAGCTGCCGTTTGCGATCGCGATCACGTGAGGGTATACGTCGTTCTCATTGAGGGCCCTGATGAACCCGACCGCCTCTTCGGGCCGGGTCAGGATCAGGCCTTCGGTATCCTTTCTCCCGATCTCGCCTACCTCCACCTCAAGGCCGAACTCCTTTCCCTTCATCTGCTGCCGGATGTAGCGGGCGAGATCGGTGGTGACCGCGATGTTCTCGGCCAGTTCCTCGCGAACGGTCTTTCCCTCGAAGTTGAAGAGGTGCGAGGCATCGATGGCAAAGGAGGTGTAGCCGGCCTTCACCTGTGCATCGATCAGCTCCTTTGTCCCGGCGATCTCTGCGGCATCACCCTTCTTGATGGTGATGTGATCGGCGTGCAGCGCCCAGATGTCGCAGCCTGCCGCCGCTGCTGCAGCCCGCATCTTCTCGCCAAAGACCTGCGGGGTCATCCCGGTGTAGCCACCCTTGAGATCGGATTCGGACCGGGCCAGTTCCATGAAGACCGCGGAGTCGGTGTCTTTTGCTGCCCTGAAAATTCCCTCGGCAACGGTGGCGATGCGGACGTTTGCTGCCATGACAATGGCTTTCTTTCCTGCAATCCCCGAAAGGATCGTTGACCCCGGGATTGGATCGTACCTGTGTGCTCTCATCGTTTTGCTCCTTACCCTTATCCTTCTCTCATGCAGGATTCAATCTTTGCGATCTCCTTTTTGCCACCGATATAGATCGGGGTGATCTGGCCAATGGCGGAGGGGAGGATCTCCCGGTAATCCCCGCGCCCGTCGCTCACTGCCCCGCCTGCTTCGCAGACGATCATACCCATGGGGTTTGCCTCGTAGAGGAGACGGAGTTTCCCGGATTCTTTGCCCTTGTAGCCGGGATAGGTAAACACTCCCCCCTTATGGAGGATCTGGTGGACATCGGCCACAAAGCAGCCGGAGAACCGGAGCTTGTAACCGTCGTTTTCGAGGCAGGCGATCCAGCGTGCATGGGGGGCGAGGTAGTCCTTGCGCAGGGCCCCGGGGGACTGGATCTTCCCTTCGGGGATCTTCAGGTTCTCGTGGCGCAGGACAAATTCGCCGTCCTCGCACTGGACGAATTCATGGACGCCGCGTTTCGTGGTGAACGTGAGCAGGGTCAGGGGCCCGTACAGCATGTAGAGGGCGGCGATCATGGTCGTGCCCTTCGCGAGGACATGGCCCGGATAGATGCCGATAATGGAACCCACGCAGAGGTTGACGTCAAGGAGGGAGGAGCCGTCCAGCGGGTCGATGACCACGCCGAACTGGTTCTTTGCCCCGCTCACCTCGATTACCTGGTCCTGCTCCTCGGTTGCGATGTACCGGACCAGGCGGGATTCCGTGAGCGCATGGATGAAAACGTCATCCGCGTACTTGTCCAGGGGCTTCTGGTCCTCCCCGAACATGTTCCGGGTACCGCAGGCCCCGGTGTTCATGCAGGTGGAAAGAAAGCCCTTTCTGACCTCGCGTGCCTGTGTACTTAAGAAGAGGATGAGCTCTGCGAGGTTCTTCTCCGTTCCCTCTTTGTCCAGAAACTCCTTGAGCAACATGGTATATTTCCTGACACGGCTGCACGCGATCTTTTCTCATACGAGAAGCACGGGGTGATCGCAGGCACCGGGTTCGTGGTTAGTCGTTGGATTTCGGCCTTTATCAGGATTGTTGATCGGGTGGAGTTATGGATCCGGCAGGAACTGGCAGGACAATTACGGTACGGTCAACCGATCATGGGTCCGGGCAGGATCCCCCGGGTTTTAAAAAAAGGAAATGTGTCAGGTACAGATGAGAGAGATGCCCGATATTACACCGTGCCTGATGGTCGTGTGTAACTCAGGTTCAGTGAGGCCGTGCCCAGGGTGACCGGGGCGATAGCGCTGGTGAGCACCGGGCCGGTTACCTGTGCTGGATCAGCCGGTAGTGAAGGCGATCCGGACAGGGCATAGAGCGTGAAGGTATAGGTCTTCAGGCCGGGCCCCTGCGAACAGGGCGGATCATACTGCATAACCGTGCCGTGGCTTCCCGTCCCCAACGTTCCGGTACCTGTACTGTTTTGTGCAAGACTCGTCGTAGTCCCCGGTATGCCGTAGAGCACCCAGTTCCACCGGGTGGTTCCGTCACCGGGAAGGGTGGTCATCATCAGGGCATACTCTTTTGTTCCGGTCGGAGCCCCGGACCATGAGAGTTCGGGAGTATTTCCTGCACCGTCACACGTGTATGCAGCTGACATTGTGCCGCCATCGGCACCGGCATCACTCATAAGCGTGAAGGTGCCTGCACCGGTACCTGCCGGAACCGGGCCGTTCTGTGGTGTGCCGGATGACTTTGCGCTCCAGAGCGACTGCCAGAAGTCAGCGAACCATGAATTGACCGGGTTTGAGCCGCTGGTACCGGCAGGCTGGGGCTGCCCGCCTGATGGTGCGGGGGATGATCCCGACCCGCCGTTCCCGTTCTGGCTGTTTCCGGTCCAGTTGGCCTCGATGGCCTCAACCACACCCGGGTTGCTCTGTTCGAATGTGTCCAGCCATGCCTTTTGCGCCTGGCGGTCCCCGCTCTGGATCGCCGCTGTTGCTCCGGAGATGTCGTACCCCTTCTGCCCCAGCTGGGTAATAATCATATCAAGCGGCATACGGCGCTGCTGGCCCTGGCCGGTGCTCTGGCCCGGTGCAGTGGAATTTCCCGCAGGGGACGTTACGCTCCCCTGCGTGGTCTGTCCCTGTCCGGAACCCTGCCGGGAATTCTGGCCATTACCCTGATCCTGGGAGGAGAGCGCCTGCTCCTGGCCCTGTACCCATGCCGACATCTCCGTGGCATTGTATGTTCCCACGCCAAAGAGGAAATCCGAGGGGATATTCTGTGGCATACTGATGGGTTGGGAATACAGGAATGCACCGGTGCAGGTGTAACCGGTCAGGTTACGGAGGGCTACCATCTGCTGTTTCTGGCTGTCGGTCAGGGTAGCATCCACAGCAGCAAAGTGCGTTGCATAGTAATACGAGATCTCGCCGTCCAGTTTCCCGTATTTTGCCGACAGGCTGCGCACATCCGTTTCATCGATGGTATTGCCGGAAAGGGCAGCCCTCAGGTCGGTTGCAATTGCCTGCCGTGTTGCAACAATCTCGTTGAGGTCAGATTTCTGGAGGTCCACAAGACCCGTGACCTCGCTTCTCTGGGTATCGGTCAGGAGATTGAGGAAATTTGCTCCGGAATCTCCGGTCAGCGTTGTGCTGATGGAATAATCCGCATTGCCCATCGCCGGGAGGTCTTTCATATAGAACGACCCGAAGTAGGTTGCCTGCCTCTCGGGGCAGAAGTAGGTGTCAGCCGTGACCGAGCCTGCATACCAGGCAAACATCTCGCTTGCATAGGTTCTCATGGCTACCGAATTGCCCTGGCCGCTGTTCGCGAGCACGGATGACGCATCCACGACCGGATAGTCGGCCTCACCTTCAGATTTCAGTTTGTCAAGGTACGCCCGCTGGGTCTGGTTGAGCGAATTAATGACACTGGCATAGGTCTTTGCACGGGCGATGCTGATACTCGCATCAACGTCATAGAGTTTTGCCGAGTACGCCATCACCGCAGACTGATTGAGCCCGCTGCTCCCGGCGGGGATGTTGCCCTCAAGGTTATCGCGGAACGCAGTCGCGAGCGGGAACCGCATGAGCGCATACTGTTCCTGCAGCGAATTCTCTTCCTGCGCAAGGGTGACAAACTGTGCCAGCTGGTCGGTATTCAGCATAACCAGCACATTATCCGCAGTCCGGGTGACAAAGTCCGTGTTGTGTCCCATGCCGGTGGGATCATTGTCCCGCAGGTACTGGAACCCTGCATAGTCTGCCACTTTTCCGGGCGGAATGAAGGTGTCACTGCAGGCACTGCCGGTCATGAACGCGAGCCCGTCAAAGGCAATCGTATCCTCCTGTGCCTGGTCCGATATTGTCTGGCTGATCGTGTAGTTCTGGATGCTGTTTTCTCCCTGCCCTGAGCCCTGTCCCGGTCCTGTCAGACCGGACGTGCCCGCTGCACTGGCCGCGGTACCCAGCAGAAAAAGGATACAGATGGCGGCAAGCGCGTGGCCAATCGTGGATAAACGCTTCATGGTTGTATTCTCCTGTATTACAAACCCCTCCTTTTCCGGGGTTACCCGGTTGCTTTTACGGAAAAAGAGATAAGGAAATCCCGGAATCAGACCCTGATCCCACCCAAATCTCCCCGGAGTTATTCCGGAAAGAGGGCTTTACTCAAGGCTGATCCGGACCAGGATGATCAGGGCAACTGTTGTACAAAGGTCGGGTATGATCTGGAAGATCCCGATGTCACCGGCTCTCCCTCCCAGGAGACCGATGAGTAAGGGATTGGAGGTAACCGCGTACATGCCGAGTGCAAATATCACGGCCAGCAGCCCGAGCGTGAAGGAGCTTTTCAGGTCCCGGTAGATCCCCGCGTAGATGATAAAGAGCGGGATGAGAAGACCGAGATTGATAAAGGAGATCACGGTCTTGAGCTGTTTTGCCTCCTCCTGTCCTGCGGGTTGCGCCTGCTGACCCTGGCCGGCAGGATTTCCGCCGGCAGGTTGCTGCCGAAGGGCCTGCCCGGTTCCGGCCTGTCCCGCCGGCATCAGCGCCGGGACGGCAAAACTGATGATCACCAGCAGAATGACCGTGATCAGTATGATCCAGATAAGATTCTTCTTCTCCATTTAGTCCTCCGTTTTGTGCTCAGGTACATCAACCTGCTTCCAGATTTCCAGGAAATCATCAAAGTTTGTCCGTAGCTGGTCCGACAGGAAATACATGGTCCCGTAGTCCTCGCCCATCGCCGTGATCACGTGATGCCTGCGCAGGACATCGAGATGATGGCGGACCGTTTTATAATCAAGAGAAAACATTCGGGTCAGCTGGTTGGCGTTGTACGGCCGTGTATGGAGGGCAAGGATAATCCGGGCCCGGTTCATGCCGCCCCTGGACCCGGCTATCAGCCACCAAAGTACCTGTTTCACGGGATACCCACCAGAATTCCCTGATAGTTATTCTGTAGTGGTCGTCTGGTTTAATACTTGACGCCATCGCTTCGCCGGAACCGTATGTACAGGTTACCGATACGTTTCAGCCGTACCATCCTCTCACGGTTCTTTTACAATCGTCAGTCAACGGGTATTTTTCCCCGTGATCCCTTCGCGATCTTTTTGAGATGGACTTCCAGCACGCCGTCCTTAAACGTTGCAGACGCTCCATCTTCAGTCACCGGTTCAGGGAGGGGGACGATCCGGGTCATCGATTGTATCGTATGCTCACGGTGATAATACCCCCCGTTTTCCTGTGTTGTCTCATCCGTTTGTACACAGGTAATTTCCAGCGCCCGGGAATTGATCAGTTCAAGCACGATGTTTTTTTTCGCGATACCGGCGATCATCCCGGCGGTAATCACCACTTCGTCATCGTTCTCGGAAACATCCACCGGGCGAATTGTCGGTTGCACGGGCAGCATTTTTACTACCGACCCTCCGGCAGCGGGTAATAACGCCACCGGGGTGGTCCCGTATATCTGCTGGTTCAGCACCTCCAGGTATTTTCTCATGTCTTCAAGTTCGTCAAAGACAGACCGGTAATACCATGTTACCATAGGTTTTTCCCCGCACCGGGTTGGGAATCAACAGCACCTGGACCCTGTCCCGATCCTTTTTGCCGGTCCAGACCTGCTGCCGGTTCTTCCTCCCTGTTTCCCCTTTTGGTCCGCGCTCCCGGGAGACAGGCATGCCGGGACAAACACCGGTAATGAACCCCCGTGTCAGCAGTCCGTATCATGGTTCATCCCGAAGGTGCGCCCACGAACGCTTCCTTCATCAGCTGCTCCTGCCTGCTTGTCAGGTTTGCCGGGATCTTCACGATTACCCTGACAAGGAGATCTCCGCGGTTCCCGGAATTGATGGACGGCATGCCCTGGCCCCGGAGCCGGAAGAGGGTATGGCTCTGCGTTCCGCGGGGAATTTTTAAGGACGCACTTCCGGTTATGGTCGGTACGGTGATCTCCCCACCCAGGAGCGCGGTGGCAAGGCCGACCACTGCCGTGGTCTGCAGGTCGGCACCGTGGCGTTCGAAGATATCATCTTTCTTTACATGAACCACAACATAGAGGTCGCCGGGAGGACCCTGGTTTTCCCCGGGTTCACCTTCCCCGGCAATACGTAAAAACTGCCCGTCCTCAACGCCCCGCGGGATCGTCACTTCGATCCGCCGCATTTTCTGCACAATTCCTGAACCTTTGCAGTTACTGCACGGCTTGTCAATGATTTTGCCGCTTCCGCCGCAGTCCGGGCACTGGGCGATACTCATCATCGTACGGTTACCGACTTTCCGCGGATTCCGGATCTCACCTGTCCCGTGGCAGGTCGGACAGTCCTTCACGTGACCGGGTTCTGCACCCGTTCCATGGCAGGTGCTGCATTCGTAATCATGCGGTACGGCCACGGTATTCTTCGTCCCGTTGAAAGCATCGGCGATCGATATTTCGATATCATAGCGGAGATCTGCCCCGGCCCGCTGCCTCATCCCCCGGGATCCCCCGGAGAACGCATTGAAAATATCCCCCAGGCCGTAGTCGCGGAACAGGTCTTCGTAACTGGGCGGCCGGTACCCGGCCGTATCCCCGGGAGTGAACTCTACATGGCCCCCCTGGTCGTACTGGGCTTTCTTCTGGGGGTCGCTTAATACCTGGTACGCCTCGTTGATCTCCTTGAATTTTTCTTCCGCGTCCTTGCTCCCTTTATTCAGGTCAGGGTGGTATTTTCGTGCGAGGTGCCTGAATGCTTTTTTGAGATCATCTGCTGAAGCATCCCGTTTTACGCCAAGGATCTCGTAATAGTCGCGCGCTGCCATGGGTCTTTTTTTAGAAAAAAATTATTTTTCATCCTTTACTTTGAAGTCGGCATCAACAACATTCTCGCCGCCGGGACCGCCGGCATTTTGCGAAGGCTGCTCCGTGCCCTGGGAAGCGGCCTGCTGTTCTGCCTGCTGCCGGGCTGCTGCCTGGTACGCCGCGGTACCTGCTTCGCCGAGGACTTTCTGGAGTTTTTCCGTTTCTGCCTTAATGCTGGAAGTATCCTTGCCCTCCAGTGCTGACTTGACTCCGGTGATAGCGGCATTCAGCCGTTCAACCAGGTCCGGGTTCAGTTTATCCGCAAGATCGGTCTTGGTTTTTTCCGCTGTGTAGACAAGGGAATCCGCGATGTTGCGGTTTTCAACTTCCTCCTTCCTCTGCCGGTCCTGCTCTTCAAACTGTTTTGCCTCGTCGACCATCTTCCTTACATCGGCATCCGGCAGTTTTGTTGATGCCGTGATGGTCATCTTCTGCACTTTTCCGGTTCCTAGATCCTTTGCAGAGACATTGAGGATACCTGATGCGTCGATATCGAAGGTAACCTCGACCTGGGGGATTCCCCGGGGCGCCGGGGGCAGGCCGACCAGGTTGAACTGACCAAGGCTCACGTTATCGGCTGCCATGGGGCGCTCACCCTGGAGGACATGGATCGTGACCTCGGTCTGCATATCCGCCGCCGTTGAGAATATCTGGCTCTTCTTTGTCGGGATCGTGGTGTTCCGGTCGATAAGGGCGGTCCTGACCCCGCCGAGGGTCTCAAGGCCAAGTGTCAGGGGAGTGACATCGAGCAGCACCATGTCGCTTATCTCGCCGCCAAGGATCCCGCCCTGGATTGCGGCACCCATGGCCACGCATTCCATCGGGTCTATACCACGCTCCATCTTCTTTCCCACGTTGTCCTCGATAAATTTCTGGACGACAGGCATACGGGTGGGTCCACCGACAAGGATCACTTTCTGGATATCGTTCTTGGTCAGTTTTGCATCCTTAAGCGCCTGCTCGAACGGTTTGATACACCTCCTTATGATCGGGTCGATCAGCTGCTCGAGTTTTGACCGTGACAGTTTAATGTTGAGGTGCTTGGGACCTGCCTGGGTCGCGGATACATAGGGGAGGTTGATCTCTGTCTCCATAACCGTTGAAAGCTCGATCTTGGCTTTTTCTGCGGCTTCTTTTACCCGGTTGATGGCCATCTTGTCATTCCGGAGATCGATACCTTCCTGTTTTTTGAACTCGTCTGCGATCCATTCAAAGATGGCATTGTCCATGTCCGTGCCGCCCAGCTGGGTGTCCCCGGAGGTCGCAAGAACGGTAAACGTCCCGCCACCGAATTCCATGATAGTGACATCAAGCGTTCCGCCACCGAGATCAAAGACCAGGATCTTGAACTCGCCGCCTTTATCGAGACCATATGCCATGGACGCTGCGGTGGGTTCATTTACCAGCCTGACCACATCGAGACCGGCGATCTTTCCTGCATCCTTCGTCGCAGTCCGCTGGTTGTCGTTGAAATAGGCAGGGACGGTGATGACGGCCTTGGTTATCTTTTCACCCAGGAATGCTTCGGCATCGCGCTTGATCTTCTGGAGGATGAATGCTGAGATCTGCTGGGGGGTGTATTCCTTCCCGTATATTTTGTAGACGTGGTTTGTCCCCATCTTTCTCTTTGCCGCGGTAATGGTACCCTCCGGGTTGCTCACTGCCTGCCGTCGCGCCGGCTCCCCAACGAGAAGCTGGCCATCCGGGGTAAATGCCACATAGGAGGGGAACATTTTCCCGGCAACCGTTGCTCCTTCCGCGGACGGCACAATAGTCGGTTTACCGCCGACCATCACGGCAGCTTCGCTGTTTGAGGTACCAAGGTCAATTCCGATGATTTTTTCTTTAGCCATTGTTCTCACCAACTTTCTCTGCTACATGTTCTGCAATCTTTACTTTCGAGGGCCTGATGACTTTGGATTTCAACTGGTAGCCTTTCCCGAAGTCTTCCAGAATCGTATTCTGCTCTTTTGGACATTTTTCTGTACATAATACTTCGTGATAACGGGGGTCGAATTTTTTTCCCACGCATTCTATCGGTTGCAACCCGTAGTCTGACAGGATTTTTGCAAATTTTTTATAGATCATGGTCATTCCTTCCCGGTTTTTCTCCTGCTCTAAGGAAGGCAGGGCACGTTCAAAATCATCCAGGATAACGAGGAGATCGTGGATCAGTTTCTCGTTTGCAAGGGCGGTGATCGTGTCCTTTTCCTTTGCACTCCACCTGCGGAAATTGTCGAAATCTGCCTGGAGGTATTGCAGCTGATTGAGACGTTCCTCAGCGAGCCGGGTCTGTTCTGCGAGTTCCTTTTTGAGCTCTTCGATATTTTCCATGATACTCCCCATCACACAACTGCATTACCACAATCGTTCAGGTTTCAGGCATTCCCGAACACCAGTTTTCCTCCTTTCTCATCAACCACGATCTCCTTGTCCTTCTGGACTTTTCCCTCAAGGATCATTTTTGACAATTCATTGAGCAGGTTTTTCTGGATCACGCGTTTGATCGGCCGTGCACCGAACTGAGGGTCAAAGCCCAGGGCAGCGATAAACCGGATGGCTTTCTTTGTGGCCGTAAGCCGGATATCGCTCTTTTCAAGCATCTTCTGCACGCCGCCCAACTGGATCTCGACAACCGTCCGGATTTCATCCTCGGTGAGCGGTTTGAACATGATGATCTCGTCGATCCGGTTGAGGAATTCGGGACGGATGGTCTTCTTGAGCAGGTCAAAGACCTGTTCACGGGTGCGCTCGAAGAGCTCGTCCCGGTTTTTGTCGGTGGCCTTTTCCATGTTTTCCTGGATGAGATGCGACCCGATATTCGAGGTCATGATGATGATGGTGTTCTTGAAATCCACGGTGCGGCCCTTGTTGTCAGTCAGGCGGCCATCGTCAAGAACCTGCAGCAGGATGTTGAACACATCCGGGTGGGCTTTTTCTATCTCATCGAGCAGTACCACGGAATAGGGCTTTCTCCGGACCGCTTCTGTCAGCTGCCCGCTCTCTTCGTACCCCACGTAGCCCGGAGGTGCGCCGATCAGCCTTGAAACGGTGTGCCGCTCCTGGTACTCCGACATATCGATCCGCACCATGCTGTTCTCGTTATTGAACAGGAATTCTGCAAGGGCTTTTGCCAGTTCCGTCTTTCCGACACCGGTTGTCCCAAGAAAGATGAACGAGCCAATCGGGCGTTTTGTGTCCTGGAGCCCGGCACGGCTCCGGCGGATTGCGTTTGACACTGCTGCGATAGCCTCGTCCTGGCCGACAACACGCCTGTGGAGTTCGGCTTCGAGGCTGAGCAGTTTTTCCCTCTCGCTCTGCAGCATCCTGCTCACGGGAATTCCGGTCCAGCGCGAAACAACTTCGGCAATCTCTTCGGCATCCACCTCTTCGTTCACGAGCGCGGAATCCTTCTGTAGTTCGGTGAGTTTTTCCTTTAACGCCACCATGCTTTTTTCATTATCCGGGATACGGCCATAGCGGATCTCGGCTACTTTCCCGAGGTCGCCGTTGCGTTCGGCATGTTCGGCCTCGAATTTTAAGTCCTCGATCTCGGTTTTCCGTGACTGGATCTGCTCAACGAGCTCTTTTTCCGACTGCCACTTTGCCTTCAGGTCTTTTTGTCTCTCGGTTAAGTTTGCAATATCTTCATTTAACGATGTGAGTTTCTGATCGTCCTTTTCCCGTTTGATGGCTTCCCGCTCGATCTCCAGCTGGCGGATCCGACGGTCGATGCCTTCCAGTTCCTCCGGCTTCGAGTTGATCTCAAGACGGAGCTTTGCGGCAGCCTCATCGATTAAGTCGATCGCCTTGTCAGGAAGGAACCGGTCGGAGATATAACGCTGCGAAAGTTCCACGGCGGCGATGATCGCCTCATCCTTGATCCGCACATGGTGGTGGGTTTCGTACTTCTCCTTGATTCCCCGGAGGATGGAGATGGCATCCTGCATATCCGGCTCATTGACCATCACCGGCTGGAAACGCCGTTCGAGCGCTTTGTCCTTCTCAAAATACTTCTGGTATTCCTTCAAGGTTGTTGCGCCGATGACATGCAGTTCTCCCCGCGAGAGCGCGGGCTTGAGGATATTTGCAGCGTCCATCGCTCCTTCCCCTCCCCCAGCCCCGACAAGGGTGTGGATCTCGTCGATGAAGAGAATGATCTCACCGTCAGAGGAAGTCACTTCCTTGACGACACTTTTTAGCCGCTCTTCAAATTCTCCCTTGAACTTGGCCCCGGCGATCAGGGCCCCCATATCAAGGGAAAAGAGCTGCTTGGTCTTCAGGTTATCCGGGACATCCTCGTCGATGATCCGGTGGGCGATACCTTCGGCGATCGCCGTCTTTCCCACCCCGGGTTCCCCGATGAGGATCGGGTTGTTCTTTGTTCTCCGTGAAAGGATCTGCAGTACCCTGCGGATCTCTTCGTCACGGCCGATCACCGGATCGAGTTTTCCCTTGCGGGCAAGATCGTTGAGGTTCCGGGCATATTTTTCCAGGGCATTGTAGGTCTCTTCGGCGTTCTGGCTGTTCACGGTCTCACCTTTTCGTAACTGGCTGATGGCAGTTTTGAGGTCTTTTTCCGTTACCCCGTTTTCTTTGAGCAGCCGCGAGGTGCTGTTGTTTACCGAAAGAATTCCAAGGAGGATCTGTTCCAGGGAGACAAATTCATCCCCGGACTCCTGGGAAAGTGCGGTGGCTTTCTGCAGGGCTTTTGTGGCATCACTGGAGAGGTGCTGATCCCCGCCAGTCACCTCGGGATACGCATCGATAATCCTGTCGAGCGCAGGAGTAAACCCGTTGAGGTCTACATTCAGCTTCTTCAGGAGGTACGGGATGACATTCTCGTCAACGAGAAGCATTCCCTTGAGGAGGTGCGACGTCTCGATAGACGGGTTCTTTTTTGCCGTGGCTAATTCGATTGCCTTCGAAACGGCTTCCTGCGATTTGAGGGTAAAATTATTGAAGTTCATGGTTATCGTTGTTTGATTCGTTGTTCGTAGTCCGCTACCGGTAATTCGTAATAGCGTTTCTTCCTGTCAAATAGTTTGGCAATGCGGAAGTTTCAGTCCTGTAACCATAGGGAGCGATCCCCTTTGCATCTGGTGAATTGCGCTAAGGGTATCCGCATCGACAGGTGTTTGGCAGGGGTGACCTAAGACACGATGCCCCTTGCAGTCTTCACGGTTGCTTACGGGATCGTCGGGGCTTCCCCGATACCGACCCCGGCAGCACGTCGTGTTTCCCCATCGATGTGGATGAAGCTTGTCCTCTGGCCGGGGTTCGCGATCGCATAGGTCTTGTTCAGGCCCTCGATCTCGATCACGTCCCCGCCTGACACGTTCAGCCGGTCGATCACCCGCCAGGGCAGGATCGCAATGTTCCGTCCGGGATATTCGTTGCTCAGTCCTTCCACAGTCAGTTTTACGCCTTTGGAATCTGTCATAATCGTAAGCCTCCCTTTCGAGGATTAACCATAAGTTAGTATAAAATAGTATATAAAGATATCCCACAATGGTTCTGTTAACTTGGTGGGGGGTAAGGCACCTCTGAAAGTGCTGTCAAAAGGAGGGAGTTATCCGGGGGTGTGGTGATCTGTTATGGTGGATTGGTAAAATCAACACTCCATACCGCATCATCGGGAACCGGAGTACCGATTTCAAACCTGATTTTGAGGGTTGATCCCTGACTGAGCTGGTCGAGAACACCGGCGGGGAGATAGATCGCTCCCTTTTGCGCTACCTCGTGGTTGGGGGCAATCTCCCCGAAATAGAGAGCGGGGCCGGGGTATGACTCACCAACGGGATTTTGGAGCGAGGGATATGCAAAAACAGTTACGCCGCTCGTCCCGGTGTTGACCACTCTGAGGGTTACTACGATTGTCTGGTTATCCTGTATCCCGATACGATCAATCCCTGCCTCAAAGGTATGCCCGTTATTCGAAAATTTCGCCTGCTGGCCGAGAGTAAGCGGTTGTTGTAAGCCGGGAAGTGACGTACACCCTGCTACTACGATGAATGCCATGAGGACAGGCAGGATGTAAAGAATTTTCATGGATTAATAACTGGCAGGCGAACATATAAAACGTCCCTGAGACGCGTTCCGGTTGTTGCCTGTTGATCACCCCCCTCACGGCCTGAGCTCGAAAACCTCCACGCTGTTCCGGCAGGTGACAGGTCTCCCCCGGGGGGATATTGAAGGTCAGGCTGAAGAGTGCTTCCGGACAAATGCTTCCAGAGTCTTCCGGAGCGTTCCCGTCCGCTCCCGGATCGTATCGAACGACCTCCGTTGCCAGTACACGAGATCCCGCAGCTCATCTGCCTGCTGCACGATCCCCTTATCGAGTGCGTGCTTCCCTTTGAGGTACTCGACCTGGTTGACAAGGCTGACAGCCTGGTACAGGATCTCGCGCTTTCCTTTCGCGTACAGGAGCTCCCAGGACTTCTGCTCGTACCGCTCGAAGTCCGTCCCGTCCAGAGTCCCTTTCACCCGTTCGAGCGCAGCTGCGAAATGCCGGGGGGTAATCCGGATCGTCCCGGGTTCTGTCTCCTCCCCGGCTCCGCCCTCCCCGGTCAGCTCGTCGATCACGATCGCCTTTGCCTCCCTCACCAGCGCTTCTAGATCAGCGCCCACAAAGAACCGGGTCCGGGCAGCAAGCTCATCGACATTCACGTCAGGGTCCAGGATCTCTTCCAGCCCCTTGAGATAAGTAGCAAGGATCTCCTTTCGCGCTGCCTCATCGGGCGGGGCGATGTACAGGTGCTTTTCGAGCCGGCCGGGACGGAGCAGGGCAGGGTCGAGCAGGTCGGGGCGGTTCGTGGCCCCGATCACAAAGACCTCCTTTAACTCCTCGATGCCGTCGAGTTCGGTCAGGAACTGGGAGAGTACGCTCTCGGTCACATGCGTGTTGTCGGCCACCGTGCCCCGTTTGGGGAAGAGCGCATCGATCTCATCAAAGAAGATGATGCACGGCGCTGACTGCCGGGCCTTGCGGAACGCCTCGCGCACGTGCTTTTCGGAATCCCCCACCCCTTTTGAGAGGAGCTCGGGACCCTTGACCGAGATAAAGTTGAGCTGGCGCTTGCTTGCGATACCCTTTGCAAGCAGGGTCTTTCCCGTCCCCGGCGGGCCGAACAGGAGGATCCCCCGGTGGGGCTTGTAGTTCAGTTTCTCGAAGATCTTCGGGTACCGCAGGCGCCCCTCGATGATCTTGATCAGGGTGTCCTTGGTTTCATCCAGCCCCGCGATGTCCTCCCATGCCACATCCGGGACCTCGATGAGCACCTCGCGGAGGGCGCTTGGCTGGACAAGCTTTCGTGCCGCATCAAAATCGTTTTTCGTTATCTGGAGCTTCCCAATCACCTCGGTGGGGATCTCCTTGTTGATGTCGATGAGGGGGATGATCTTACGGATCGCGTTCATTGCCGCTTCCTTGACAAGAAGCGCGATATCAGCGCCGACAAACCCAAACGTGGTCTCGGCAAGGGCGGCGATATCCACGTCTTTTGCAAGCGGCACGCCCCGGGTGTGCACTTGGAAGATCTCGAGCCTCCCCTTCTTGTCGGGAATCCCGATCTCGATCTCGCGGTCAAACCGCCCTCCCCGCCGGAGCGCCGGGTCAATGGAGTTGGGGAGGTTTGTCGCCGCAATCACCACGACCTGCCCCCGGCCGGCAAGGCCGTCCATGAGGGCCAGGAGCTGTGCCACGATCCGGCGCTCTACCTCGCCCTGCACATCCTCGCGCTTCGGCGCGATCGCATCGATCTCATCGATAAAGATGATGGACGGGGCGTTCTCCTCCGCATCGTGGAACTTATCCCGCAGGGCCTTCTCGCTGTCCCCGTAGAACTTGCTCATGATCTCGGGGCCCGAGAGCGTGCTGAAGTGGGCGTCCACCTCGTTTGCCACGGCCTTTGCAATGAGCGTTTTTCCCGTGCCCGGCGGGCCGTAGAAGAGGACGCCCTTGGGGGGCTTGATCCCCAGTTTCTCGAAGATCTCCGGGTGGCGCAGGGGGAGCTCGATCATCTCGCGCACGAGCTGGAGCTCGCGTTCGAGACCGCCGATATCCTCGTACTGGGTGGTGGAGATCTCCCGTTTTCCCTCGTCGGGGTTAAAGGGCTCGTCCTTGAGCTCGATCTCGGTATCGTCCGAAACGATCGCTATGGCCCGGGGCGAGACCCGGACGATCACGAACGTGACGGAGTTCCCGATGATGTCCACGCGGAGTGTCTGGCCCTCCACCACTGACCGGCCCCGGAGCACCCGGGAGAGGTACTGCTCCCCGCCCACAAGCCGGGTGGTCTGGGCCGGCTGGATCACCACTTTTGTCGCGTACACTGCCTCGGACTTGCGGATCTTCACCTTCTCGTCAATGCCCGCGTTTGCGTTTGCCCGGATGCTCCCGTCAATCCTGAGGATTGCAAACCCGATGTCCTCTGCAAAGCCCGGCCAGACAATCGCTGCGGCGTTCCGCTTCCCCACGATCTCAATGACGTCACCGGAGACAAGCCCCAGTTTCTTCATCACATCCACGCTTAAGCGTGCGATCCCCCGGCTGGCATCGTTATGTGCCGCCTCCTTGACCGTTACCTCGAAAAAGTCTGAATCCGCCATCGGGGCCTCGTACTGCTTCCTACCCTCTGTTTGGGTGCGGAGGGGTATAAAAACACCCTTCAGGGCAGGGAAGCCAGGCGCATCCGGAACCTGTTCCATTGATGGTTCATTTTTCTAAACGCAATTTTACTTGTTTACATAACAAGCCAGATTTAGTCCAGAAATGCAAAACCGAGCCTTTATCTTGTCATTTCGTGGTACTGTTAAGGCATGAGTATCATTGAGGATGCCAGGCACGGCATCATAACCGAAGAGATGAAACAGGTCGCAAAACAGGAAGGCGTGACCGAGGACTTTGTCCGGCGTAGCGTTGCCGAAGGCCACATCGTGATCCCGGTCTCGCCCTACCGCAAGGTGAAGATCTGCGGTATCGGCGAGGGCCTGCGTACCAAGGTGAACGCCTCGATCGGGACCTCCACCGATATTGTCAATATCCCTGAGGAGATCGAGAAGGCACGGCAGGCAGAGCGTGCGGGGGCCGACACCCTCATGGAACTCTCCACCGGCGGGGACTTTGCCGATATCAGAAAACAGGTGATCGCCAATACCACCCTTTCCGTGGGGAGTGTCCCGCTTTACCAGGCATTTATCGAGGCCGTGAAAAAGGACGGGGCTGTCGTCCACATGAAAGAGGACGACCTCTTCCGGATCACGGCCGAGCAGGCAAAACTCGGCACGAACTTCATGGCGATCCATACCGGCATCAACTGGGAGACAGTAAAACGCCTCAGGAACCAGGGCCGGCACTGCGGGCTTGTCTCCCGGGGCGGTGCGTTCATGACCGCATGGATGCTCCACAACGAGAAAGAGAACCCGCTCTACTCCGAGTTTGATTACCTCATGGAGATCATGAAGGAGCACGAGGTCACGCTCTCGATGGGAAACGGCATGCGTGCGGGGGCCATCCACGATGCCACTGACCGGGCCGGCATCCAGGAACTCCTCATCAACGCCGAACTTGCGGACAAGGCACATGCACAGGGCATCCAGGTGATCGTCGAGGGTCCGGGCCATGTCCCGATCGACGAGATCGCCACAAACGTCCAGCTCATGAAGCGGGTTACCAACAACAAGCCGTTCTACATGCTCGGGCCCATCGTGACCGATATCGCACCGGGCTACGATGACCGGGTATCGGCCATCGGTGCAGCGATCTCCTCCTCACTTGGAGCCGACTTCATCTGCTACGTCACCCCTGCAGAACACCTGGCTCTCCCGACCCCCGAAGAGGTGTACGAAGGCGTCATCAGCTCGCGGATTGCAGCCCACGTCGGGGACATGGTCAAGCTCAAGAAAGTCCGGGCCGCAGACCTCGAGATGGGCCATGCCCGGCGCGACCTCGACTGGGAGCGCCAGTTTGCAGTAGCCATGAACCCGGCCCGGGCACGGAAGATCCGGGCAGAACGGATGCCCGCCGATACCGACGGCTGCACCATGTGCGGCGACTTCTGTGCCATTAAGATTGTCAACCGCCATTTCAAATTTTAAGACAATCCTTTTTTTCCCGGTCTTTTCCTGCAGATTGAACTCATCTCTCTCCTCAACCACGCATACTAAATAATCCCGTCTCACAATGATCCCTAACGGTGATGCTATCAGGCTGAATTTTGGCGGTTTTCTCCCGCTCTCGACCGTGGACTGGCGGGGCCGGTCGGTCTGTACCGTCTTTTTCCGGGGCTGTCCGCTCCGGTGCTCGTACTGCCAGAATGCCGCGATCCTGACCGGTGAGGACCTGCGTGACACAGAAGAGATCATTGATCTTATCAAAGGTTCGAAGATTGCCGCAAGCGGCGTGGTCTTCTCCGGGGGGGAGCCCACGATGCAGAAAGATGTACTCCTGGTGCTCGCCCGGGCAGCAAAGGACCTCGGCCTTGTCGTGGGTATCCAGACCAACGGGCTCTTCCCCGGTACACTGGATGCGCTCATCCGGGAGCGGCTCGCGGACCGGGTCGCCATCGATTACAAGACACAGTGGGAGGGCTTCTCCTGCACCGGGAACGGCACCGGGCTCTCGTCCGCAAATTACCAGAAGAACGTGCGGCGGTCGGTAGAGATCGCAGCCGGTGCGTTCCGGGAAAAATGCCTTCCCGAGTTCGAGATCGTAGTAACCGTATTTTATGAGAATGCGAAATACTTACAGGAGATTTCACGCATGTTTGGCGACATCCCGCTCGTCCTCCAGCAGGGAGAGCATAAGATCCCGATGGTCCCGGGCGGGGTAACCAACGCGTCCGCCTACCTGGCAGAGAAACAGGCCGGCCTCGGGCAGTATACCCCTCTTTCCTTTGCAGAGATCAAAACAATTGCAGACGGGCTCAAGAGAGATGTACGGATCCGGACCCGAGAGATCGGTGAGATAGCATATAACCGGAGGTACCTCCTGTGAACGTGATCGGTGTGGTCGGGCTTCCCGCGAGCGGGAAAGGCGAATTTTCGAAAATAGCCGAGGGCCTCGGGATCCCGGTCGTGGTCATGGGGGACGTAATCCGGAACGCGGTAAAGAAGGCCGGCCTGACCCCGACCGATGAGAACCTCGGGGCCATGGCCAACCGCCTCCGGGCCGAGAGGGGCATGGACGCGATTGCCATCCTCTGCGTGGATGCGGTAAAAGAACAGAAGGCCCCGCTTGTCCTGATCGATGGCATCCGGGGCGATGCGGAGGTCAGGGTCTTCCGGGATCACTTCCCCGGCTTCCGGCTTATCGCCATCGAGACCACATTTGAAAAACGGCTCTCCCGGCTGTGCGAACGCAGGCGGAGCGACGATGTGGGATCGGCAGAAGGGCTTCTTACCCGGGACAAGCGCGAGCTGGGCTGGGGCCTGGGTAACGCGCTCAAACTCGCCGACATCCGGCTTAACAACGACGGGACTCTTGAAGAGTTCACGGCACGGGTCACCGATCTGATCCACACGATGGAGCGTGACCCGTGACCATCCGCCCGTACTTCTCCTCCTCGGCCAAGGTCTGGGATGATATCACGTGGGTGTACGGGATCGAGGAGGCCGGCTATGCCGGCTGGGAGATCGTAGCGGATGGCAACTACCGGTTCGAGCAGCCCGAAAACCTGGAGAAGATTAAGGAAGTGCTTGCCAGTACCGGCCTTAAGGCCACCGTCCATGCGCCGTACGGCGACCTTAATCTTGCCACGCTCAATGATCCGATCTGGCGCGAGTCCATCCGGCAGATCGAGGTCTGCATTGCCGGGGCCGGGGACCTCACCGACCGGGTCACGATCCACCCCGGCTACCTCTCCCCTGCCGGCAAGCTCCTGCCCGGGAAGGTCTGGGACCTCCAGAGGGAGGCCCTGCGCCGGATCGGGAAGTGCGCGGTCGAACACGGGGTGCTTGCCTGCCTAGAGAACATGATCAGCGCAAAGGAGTTCCTCTGCCGGGACGTGGGAGAGCTCATGGGGATGGCCGGGGGGATCGAGGGCATCGGCCTCACCTTCGATTTCGGGCACGCGAACACGGTGGGCAAAGTCCCCGAGTTCCTCGCACAGGTCGGCTCGGCCAACCACATCCATATCCACGACAACCGCGGCGTCCTGGACGAGCACCTAATGCTGGGTGCCGGGACGATCGACTGGAAGAGCGTGGGAAAAGCAATCGCTGCCCGGTACAGCGGCGTAGCCGTGATTGAGGGCCGTTCGGTTGAGGAGGCCAAAAAGAGCCTTGCGGTCTTTCAGGAGTGTTTCGTATGAGCGGCGAGACCCTCCAGGTGTACTTCCTTGGGACGGCGGGAGCGCTCCCAACCCCGGTGCGCAACCCGTCCTGCATCATGATCCGGCGCGGCACCGACACTCTCCTCTTTGACTGCGGGGAGGGGGCCCAGCAGCAGATGATGCGGGCCCGGTGCGGGTTTACTGTCGATGCCATCTTTGTCTCCCACTGGCATGCCGATCATTTCCTGGGGATCTTCGGCCTTGTCCAGACCATGTCCTTTAACGGCCGGACCGAACCCCTGACCATCTACGGCCCCCTCTGGGTGCACGAGTTTGTCGAGACCGTAAAGAAGGTGAGCCGGTTCAACCTCAAGTTTTCCCTCGATTCGGTCGAGCTCGAGGAGGGCTCGTGGGTACGTTTTGACGGCTACACGGTGACCGCTTTTGCTGCAAGCCACGGCCTGCCGGCGCTCGGATACGTGCTCGAGGAAGACCCGCGGCCGGGACGGTTCGATCGCGAACGTGCCATCGAACTCGGCGTCCAGCCCGGCCCACTCTTTGGCCGGCTCCAGCGGGGCGAGATGGTGAAAGTCACCAAAGACGGGCAGGAGTGCGAAGTACTTCCCTCGGACGTGATGGGAGAGCCCCGCTCGGGCCGGAAGGTCGTGTATACCGGGGATACCCGCCCGATCGTCCCGGCCCTTGTCGCGTACGCAAAAGACGCAGACCTTCTTATCCATGATGCGACGTACGATGAGAGCGAGAAGGTACGGGCAGCGGAGTTCTACCATGCCACCGCAGCGCAGGCCGGGCAGGCAGCCGCAGCGGTAAATGCCCGTGTCCTCGCCCTCACCCATATCAGTTCGCGGTACACGGATACCTCGTGCCACGCTGCTGAGGCAAAGGCTGCGTTTGCCGGGACGATTGTTGTCCCTGACGATCTGGTTATGCTGGATGTTACGTACCGGAACTGAGCGGAGTCCGATTTTTTTGCTTGGGGAACCCGGGCATGAGCTAAATGCATTTGCACTAGGATTCGCCAAAACGGTAAACACATGCGAATAAAATACGAGGGCTCCCCGCCTCAGGGCCCCTCCGGGGCACGGCGGGGTGAGTGCGGTTTTATCCCCCCGATCCGCCACGGGGGCTTCCTGTCGGGGGCGGCTGCACTCCTCGCTTGCGGGGGTATGGGGATGACAGCCCCCACGATATCCCCACAACACAATCATGAGCATACTTTCTGGTTCAGGCATTTCCGGAAAAGTCCGGGTCACGAGCTGAAGAATCAAAAAAGAACGACTCCGCGTGTGAAAATGAAAAGAATCAAACCCGCCAGTATCCTCCACCTACACCCATCACAACTAACATAACCCTCCGGTGACCAATCATGGTACACGCTGGCACTGCTGTGTGCCGGTTAACGAGAAAACGATACAAATACAAAAAATAAGCCGCATACCATATCGTTTCGTTTCGCCGTATCGCGTGTGGAGAGAGAAAATGCAGAATGATACTGAAGTTTTTCGCCTGGCCGCCGGCTGTGACCTGTCCGATGTCGAGGAGGGCAAGATCTACCTCGGCAAGGTCCAGGGTTTTGCCACGTTCGGGATGTTTGTCCAGCTCAATGACCGGATCAAGGGCTTGGTGCACAAGACCAGCATGAAGGCCGAGCACAAGGAAAAGGATTCCGTCCTTGTACGGGTCCGCCAGATCCGGCCCAACGGGAATATCGATCTTGAGGAACAGCTGATCCAGGTGTACCAGGTAAAGCAAGTTGAGCGCACGTCAACCACCGTGAGGATCGCGGATCTCGGCACCAAGCAGGGAAAAACTGTCGCCATCGAGGGAGAGGTCGCCCAGATCAAGCAGACGAGCGGCCCCACCATCTTTACTATCGTTGATGAATCCGGGACCCAGAACGTGGCCGCGTTCGTGGAAGCCGGTGTCCGTGCCTACCCCGAAGTGGAACTCAACATGATCGTAAAGGTCATCGGGGAAGTCATGATGCGCAACAACCAGCTCCAGATTGAGGCCGATGCGGTTGCTGCGCTCAGCGATGAAGAGGAAAAAACGGTCCGGGCCCGGATCGAAAAGGCGCTTGACGAGCGTGCAGAGCCCGAGAACATCAGACCGCTGGTGAAAAGCGATGTCCTCGACAGCCTCATGCCCGAGATGCGCAAGGTGGCAAAGATCATCCGGCGGGCGGTCTTTACCGCCCAGCCGATCATCCTCCGGCACCATGCCGATGCCGATGGCATCTGCTCCGCGGTTGCGATCGAGCAGGCGGTTGTGTCGCTCATCAAGGAGTCTGGCGGGGACTTCGACGCCGACTACTACCTCTTCAAGCGTGCCCCCTCAAAGGCGCCCTTCTACGAGATCGAGGATATCACCCGGGACCTGGACTTCGCCTTAAAGGACCTCCAGCGGTTCGGCCAGAAGCTCCCCCTCATCATCCTGATGGACAACGGCTCAACCGAGGAGGACATCCCCTCCCTCCGCATGGCGGCCGTGTACGACCTCTCCATGCTCGTCGTGGACCACCACCACCCCGACGAGGTGGTGGACCCGTTCCTCGAGGGACACGTGAACCCGTACCACGTCGGCGGGGACTTCGGGGTGACGAGCGGGATGCTCGGCGTGGAACTCGCCCGGCTCGTCCATGCGCCGGTCGAGCCGCTCGTCCGGCACATCGCCGCGGTCTCGGCCGTCGGCGACCGGTCCGAGGCACCCGAGCGGCAGCGGTACCTCGCCATCGCCGGCGAGGCGTACCCCGAGACGCACTGCAAGGACATCGCCCTTGCCCTCGACTACCTCCAGTTCTGGCTCCGGTTCAACGACGGGCGGGAGCTCGTGAAGGACCTCCTCGACCTGAACGGCAACACCGACCGGCACCGTGCCCTGGTCGCCCACCTCGTCGAGCAGGCGAACCTCGCCATCGCCGAGCAGGTCGAGGCCTCGATGCCGCACGTGGAGGAGCGGAAGCTTCCAAACAGCGTGCGCCTCTTCCTCCTCGACG